>NZ_WBWE01000005.1 GCF_008932435.1 Brucella pseudintermedia
GCCATCGCCGTTCCGTCCCGTCCAGTAGCGCTCGCCAACACGTTCCTGCAAGGTCGGCAGCTTGTTGAGCGCCTGCATGTTCTGCAGATAGCCTTCATAAACCGGAACCGACGGGCTGTAACGTGGATCTGGACCGGGGCCTGGATTGTCAAGCTGGCTGGTCAGATACCAGTTACCGTCCTCATTGCCGGTGCCCGAACCCTGCTGCAGTGTATAGGCATAGGCACCGCCGGAAACCGCCTGCTTGCCGTCCTTGGTGACAAAGTCACCCAGCAGCGAGAAGGTGCCGTTCGACTGGCCACCGACATCGACCACTTCGATGCCGTTGACCGTCTGTGCGCCCAGCCCGTCGCGATTGATGACCTTCAGGTTGGTGTTGCCGGACGTATCGCCACCGACCTTCAGCAGGTCGGTTGTGGAGCCGTCGCCGCCCAGCACGCTGTTGATGACAAGCGTGCCGCCATTGCCAACATAGTTGCCTGCAACGTTCAGCGTGGTGCCGCCCGAACCGCCGAAATTGACTGTGCCGGAATTGGACAGTCCCGCCATGTCGGTGTCATAGCCGCCAAGATCGATCAGAGCATTGTTTGCAACGGCATAAGCGGATGCGCTGGAAAAAGCACCCGCCGCGCCTTGCACCAGAGCGCCGCCATTGACATTGGTCTCGCCCGCATAGCTGCCGGTACCGGAAAGCGTCAGCGTGCCATTGCCGGTCTTGGTTAGTGCGCCGGGGCCGGAGATCCCGCCCGACAATGTGAGGTCGGCGAGCGTCTCGATCGTGCCGCCCAGCGCATTGAGCGTCATGTCGCGCGCCGAAGCGAACGATTCCGTGTTCCGTAAGGTGCCGCCATTGAACGTTACGGTACCTGACGACGCGCCGAGATTCTCGTCGCTTGAGATCGACAAGGTGCCGCCGGACAAAGTCCACGGCGTGATTTCCGATGTCGTTCCTTCCAACGTCCAGGTGCTCCTGCCGGCTTTCTCGTAGATGCCGAAGCCCCGATATTGCGCCGCCGCGCCGATCTCTGAGACATCAAAGCTCGCATCGGCATCACCGCCCAGCCTCAGCGTGTCGGCCCCGCTGAACGCAACAACGTTGCCGGTAATGACAGATCCTGCCCAAATCTCCAGCGTATTGACCCCGCCCAGGAAGGTGACGGCGTTGGCCAGCACGGTCGGCGGTGCGCCTGTGCCTGTACTCTCCCCGCCCATCGCGCCAGAAATGCTACCGGCATTGATTAAGATGATATCGCTGCCCTTGACGCCTTCGCCGCCCAAACCGCCACGGGGGCCCGACGTATTGTCCAGGAGGTTCGCAGTGAATCTGCCTGCACCGCCCACGCCACCGGTGATCGTCCCGCCAGCGGCGTTGACCACGGTGCCGCCACCGGTCACCCACACGCCGGCCCCGCCATCGCCGCCACCGCCGCCGCCTAAAGTACTCCTGCCGCCCACGCCACCGGTGATCGTCCCGCTGTTGGTGAGTCCGCCACCTGCAGCGAGGATCGCGCCCATACCTCCTCCGCCGCCAGCACTCGCGCCGAGGGCACCACCACCCGCACCGCCGGTCACCGTGCCGCCTGCGGCCACCGTGACTTGCCCGGTGGAGAATATGCCTGCGCCGCCGCCGCCGCCGGCGTAGTTGTTCGCACCAAAACCAGCTCCGCCCGTCACGCTACCGGTCGCGGTGATCGTGAGCGCCTCATTGGTGGTGACGCCCACTCCGCCGCCGCCACCGCCGCCGGTGGTATTGACGTTGTTGACATTTGGTTGCCCAGCGCCGCCCGTACCGCCGGTGACAGCGGTTTTTAGCGTGGTGTCCGTAGTTAGCGTCAATCCCGCTGCGCCGGTCGCCCCAGCAGCACCATAGACTTGGCCGACGCCGGCGCCAAAGCTGCCACCGCCCTTGGCCCCACCAGGCGCGCCATTGCCAGTGGTGAGATCGACCGCGCCTCCTCCTCCTGCGCCGCCGACGCTCGCCAAGGGGGCAAATTCACCATTCTTGCCCGTCGCTTGGGCCAAGGTGCCGTCCGTGCCACCTGCGCCCGAAGGGGAAGAGACTACAATCCCGGCGTGGCCGCCATCGGCCCAGGTCGGTGACGCGCTCAGAGCGAGCGACCCGGCCAGCGCGACGATGGCAACACCGTTATGCCATGAGTACTTGTCGGCGATCCGCGCTGCGAAGGAGACGGATCGGTTGTGTATTATAAGCATGAATGGTCCTCTGGTGCGGGGGAGCCCCCAAGGTTGACAAAGACTTCCGCGAACGGACGCCGCGGAAAAAATCTCACCTTCGGACTGATCCGAAGGCGGGTTAACAGGGTCAGCGTGATCGTAACAGACTGCCCAAGTCGGCATCGGCCGCAGCAACGACCGGCCGAAAACTTGTGCCACCCAAGACTGGGTGAACTGCTGCCAGCGTCGTCGCCAGGCAAACAATGCAGAAACTCGTCAGAAATTTGCATTTGTGGCTTTTGAGCCTGTTATAGGAAGCGCCTCCAGCGGAGCGTTTCCGCATATCCGCCCCCCCAAAAGACGGCAACTGCGATTCGATACACCAATAATAATACATGCTTTAAAAGTAAAATGAAGTGTAAGAAAAGTGATTAAAACTTTATTATAATAAGATAGTGAACTTTATTAGCGATAACTTATAAATATAGTATTAAATCTCTGCGGAAGTGAAAATCTTCTCGCCCCCCCGCTAGCAACATGAACGTCGCCATTTAGTGTCTTCCACCGCCTTTTGGCCTTCGTCGGCAAGGTCCGATTTAGACAGTTACCGAGCTATTCTCTGCGCTGTGGAACCATAAACTGGCACACCAGATGCAAAATGCGATGAGTTTAATTGCAGCAAGGAAATAGGCTTTTTTTTGCGCCGTAACGCGTGGCAAGACAACGAAAGCTCCTTCCCCAACCGTTCAGCCCGTTCAGCCCGTTCAAGAACCATTCTAAATATCGGGTCCGGAACACTGATTGCGAAATACCCGGCCTGCATCCGGAGACCCCGAGATAGGTCGCAAAGTCGAACTTTTGGTTATGCTTCCAGCACAATTGTGTGCACGGTCGCAGCCTGCGCAGCTTCTAGCGAATAGACAAGCGGACAATGGCGACCCTCCTGCCAGCGGAGAAGGAGGTCCGTATAATGGGGCGAGCCCGGCAGGCCAGACTGCCCCGGATTGTTGACGAACAAGCTGTTGTCCCATTCCCCCACGTCAATTACCATCCGAACTGATGGACCGGCCAGCACCGAAAAATCCTTCAGCCGGTAATTGGCATAATTGAGGGTGGAACTGCTGCCACCCAGTTCCAAAGCATTAGGAGATGCAAACCGCATCCGTCAGGGATTGCAAGGGATGAGATAGCTTTAATTGATGAACACGGCCCCATGACCATTTCTCCGACTTCTCTCCCCTCAATGACACGCATTCTGCCCAGGCATCATCAAAGCTTCGCGCTATTGGCGCTTCTTGCTGGCTTTTTATCCTACAAGCCGAACATTGTTGTTTCGCCTGAGCGCGCCCGCGCGATCACGAACATATCCGGCTCGCTCCTGACAACTGCTTCGATCTTATCCTTGTCCATGAGGCTGAACGCAGTTGCCCAGGCATCGGCTCGTGCTGCATCGTTAGCCACTACAGTTATCCGGCGATAAAGGGCCGCAGAAAATCCGGTTTTTGGGTTGAGCAAATGGTTAAACCGCCCGGACTCATCGAACTGAAAGCCAGCAAAACTGGATGTTGCAAGGGCCTGATTGCGGATTTCAATATATTCTTCGGCAGCATCTCCGACTTCCACATCAGCGATACCTATGCGCCATGATGTGCCGTCCGGTCTCGAGCCAAGCGCGCGGTACTCTCCCATATCAACCAACGCATGTTCGGCTCCTGCCTTTTCCAGCAATGACGTTACGCGGTCGGTGGCGTAGCCCTGCACAATACCGTTTAAGGTCAGAGCCATTGATGGCTTGGAAAAGACAATGCGGTTGTCGTCGAATAGAACGTGATCGAACCCTACCTTTGCAAGCGCTTCGTCCCAAAGCTGTCGCGATGGGCCGTTCGGAGAAGGATGGTTTTGCGAGAAATGTTTTTTCAGACAATTCCAAAGAGGCTGTATGGTGGGATCGAAAAGGCCGTCGCTGGCCCGCCAGCATTCCTGGCAAATGCGCAAAACCTGGACCAAATCGAGCGAAGGCGACGCTAGGGCCCCATTTCGATTAAGTTTGGCAAGTTCTGAATCTGTGCGATAAAGGCTGAAAATGTTCTCCAGCCTTTCTGCCTCTTGAGCAGATTCACGTAGCATCCGTTCGGCGGCCATGCGATCAGGATGATAAAGTATTATCCTGGCAGGCGCACCCATCGCCTGGCCACGCCAGATGACCGGCTCTGCCAAGTCCAATGTAGCTGCCTTTTTCGGGATGGCACAGAGCGTCACTCCAGCCATGCCGCCGGCAAGTACAGCCCGACGATTGAGACGCTGCCTGCCCTCAATGCGCATAGCTTTCGGCTCCAAGATCGGTAGTCAGCGCCGATTGACCACCGAGAACGTAATCCTCCGGCATTTCGGAGAAAGTGCTGATGCGACCGCCCTTTTCCGCAACGAACTTCTCCGCTGCTTCCCGCGTCGAAAACGGTACTGCCTCCCGTGCGCCCATCCCGCCTACGGCAGCGCTTTCGATCACGAAAAAGGCCTTGTGTGCATCGACCCAGTTTTCCGCTCCCGGCTCTTCCCAGCTCGGCGCTTTCGCCATGTCGGAAACGTAGATCGCCGCGATCCCCTTTGGCTCCTCCGGCAGCATCGTAAAGGCGAGCGTGTCGCGAGCGGACGAGAACCATACTACCTCGTTTGCCGGTTCGAGAATGATCTGGCCCTTGGGGCCAGGATGTTCCAGAACATTCATCCCGCAATAACGGCCCATCGCGCTTTCCGTCAGCGCGAAAGGAGCCATCACGACATCGTTCTTTTCATCCGGAGAGCATCCGGCAACCAGAACCAGAAACAGGGAGCCAAGAAACAAAGCGCGTTTCATAATTCTTTCCTTGAAAAAACCAGCATAGAAAGAGACAGAGGCAGCATGACCCAAAAGCCAAGCGCCAGCGTCAGAGCAGGAGCCGAGAGTGTAGCATTACCGACTATACCGCCCATGCCAGTCAGCGATCCGGCCTGTCCAAGACCGAAATTGAGAAGTCGGTAGGAATCGGCTGGATTGAGAAGAAGCAGACCGTTGAGTACGCTCCCACCAACCATACGGCCCTGATCGAAAACCAGCAGAGCAAGAAGTGCTGCATCATAGATCAGCACGAAGAACAGCCAGACGCCGATGGCGATACCTGCTGCCGTGCTTCGCTCGCGCACCATGGTACTTGCAAGGAAGCCAATCGCGATGAACACCGTTCCCAGCAGTACCGACGAGACGATGAGTTTCAACAGCGATAGACCGCTCCCCGCATCCATTTCAGTCCCGGCAACAATCAGCGTGACAGCAGCCGCGCCGTATCCGAACAATGTCGCGAAGGCCAGAATGGCAAGCTGGCCGATGAACTTGCCCAAAACCAGCTGAATCCGGCTTATCGGATAGCTCAGCAAAAGCAGCATCGTGCCGCGTTCCATTTCGCCGACGATTGCATCATGCGAAATGAGAAGCGCAATGAGAGGAATGAGGAAGATGGTCAGACTGGAGAGGCTGACGATCACAATGTCCAGCCTGCTTGCGGCAACCGAACTGCCAGTGGGAGCGCTGCCGAGAAAAGTCATGCTTAGGGCCAGCGCCGCAAGCAGTAATGTGGTGGCCAGAACCCACCGATTGCGCAAGCCTTCCTGAATTTCCTTTGAAGCAATGATGAGAATATTGTTCATTCTGCTGCCTCCCCGAAAGCCGCTTCTCCGGCATTGAGAAAGTGAGCGTAAAGTTCGTCGAGCGTCGGCGGGATGAGATCGAGTTCCTTGAGATTGTCGTTCATGGCCACGATTTCGCGGACAAGAGCCATCTTGCCTTCCGTAGGCACTTCCGTTTCGAAGATATCCGGGCCGAGACGATGCCATCGCGACGCAGAATTGGCGGCCGTCGAAGGCAACCGGGAGGCGTCTGGCGTCTGCACACGTATGCGAAGCGGCAGTTGCGAGATCCGGCGCAACGCATCGATGGAGCCATCGGCAATGATTTTGCCCTTGTTGGCGATAATGACGCGTCCGACTTTGGTTTCCAGTTCGGTCAAGGCATGGGACGACATAAGGATTGTCGTGCCTTTGCTTCGCAATTCTTCAAGGACTTCATAGAAACTCTGACGCAAAGCGGGATCAAGGCCCGTCGTCGGTTCATCAAGCAGCAGAACAGACGGTTGCCCAAGCAATGCCTGAGCAAGCCCCAGCCGCTGGCGCATCCCTTTTGAATAGGTGCCAATCCGCCTCGTCGCAGCATGGGCAAGGCCGACGCGCTCCAGCAGCTCCACATTTTGAGCCACCGGCATTCTCTTGAGCCGCGCATAGAAGCCGAGCGTTTCCGCCCCTGTCAGCGCCAAATTGAAGGAAACATGTTCTGGCAGATAACCAAGCCGCAACCTGGCGGCAAAGGCACCGCTCGCCGGGTCCTCGCCCAGTACGCGAACCGCACCCCTGGTTGGACGGATCAGTCCAAGCATGAGCTTTATCATCGTTGTTTTGCCGGCACCATTATGGCCGACCAGCGCGATACTTTCTCCAGCGTGAAGACTGAAACTGGCGTTGCTGATGGCGTTGAACCCACCATAAGACTTTGTGACCTGATCAAGAATGACTGTCTCAGTCATTTGGCTTTCCTTTCGCCGGATCGGTCAGATGCAGCGGCTTCATAAGGGGGTGGCTGTCGACAACACCGCCCGGCAGAAGTGCCGGAAACTGGGTTTGGGCCCAACGAATTGTCTCGATTGCCGGACTATTGATGAGAATTTTGGCTTGTGGCGCAGTCCACAAAACCTTGTCGATCAGATCATTGGGCCGATAAGGACTGTCTGCGATACCGTCGCCATTGAGATCGAAGGCCGGATTGTCGCTCCAGTAGTTGCCGCGACCATTGACGGACCAGTCGAGGTTGCGCGTTCCGACATATTTCACCTGATTGCGGTTGTTGATAAAGGCGTTGCCGCTCATGGCATTGCCTTCCGAACCGGCAGTGAAGTGAATGCCTATGCTGCAGTTCTCGAAGCTGTTCTCGGTGAACTTGTTCTTGTTGGCGTTGTAAATAAAAACGCATTTTTCCGGACCTAGCCGTGAGGTTTCGCCGGACACCGCCTCCGTCTTGTCTTCCGCGGGAAGGCCGTGTTCAGCCTTCTGAACACCAGCATCAAGCCAACGGTCTATCGATTGCATCCGCCCGATTACGCGATTGCCGGAAATGACCGAGCTGTTGGCGTAATTAAGCAGCAAGCCATGATCGCGGTCGCCGTCGGACAGATTATCCAGAACCTTGAGGCGGTTGGTGTACATGATCGCGAATCCGACCGAATTGTTGCGCGAAACATTGCCGATGACCTGGCTGTCATCCGTATACATGTAATGGACGGCGAACCTGACATCCTCCATCACATTGTCACGGAAGACGTTCTTGCGGCTGGCATTGGTATAGATTCCGTCTCGCCCATAGCGAATAACGTTGCCGATGACCTGGGCGCCGGGTGCATTCCATATGGAAACGCCGCTGCCGGTCTGCGCCATGCGCACGCCCCGGCGGCCGTTGATCTCATTGCCGCGCGCAATGGAGTTTGCAGCGCCGTGCAAATAAATCCCATAGAGATTATCAACAAGGCGATTATTCTCGACCCGTGCGCGCGTGGCGGTTCGGGCCACGAAAATTCCAGAATTGAGGGCCGACATATTATCGCCCGAGCCACGCACTTCCAGCCCGCGAACGATAGCGTCCGGCGCGTTGACCGTTATGACATTGCCCGAACCGAGGCCGTCCACAACCGCACCCCGCTCCCCGGTCAATTCAATGGCGCGGTCAATCGTGACCGCGCCACTGTGGTTGCCTTTCAGAAGCCGGACGACATCGCCCGGCTCCGCTTTGTCAATAGCCGCCTGTAAGCCTTCGCCTGCCACGACATCAAGCTGGCGCGCCTGCAAACCGTTGCAAAGAACGACAGCCAGCAGCATTGCGGCGCCAAAGGACTGAAACGGGCGGGGGAACCTCATGGCAGTCAGGCCTTCTTCGGTTCCACAAGCATTCGGCCCTTCATTTCCATGTGCATGGCGTGACAGAACCACGAGCAGTAATACCACCACACTCCCGGCTTGTTGGCCGTGAAGGTGACGGACGCCGTCGCCTGTGGCGCCACCTCCATGTTGACACCGTAGTTGATGATGGCAAAGCCGTGGGTAAGGTCTTCGATTTCATCAATATTGGTGACATAAACCGTCACCTCATCGCCTTGCTGGACGGTGAATTCGGTGAGACCGAAGGCTGGCGCGGCACATGTCATGTAAACGCGCACCTTGTTACCATCCCGGACCACCTCGTTGGCGTCCATCAGGTCGAGACCATCGGCCTTTGCCTGTGCGACAGCATCGGCGAAAAATGGATCCTCACGGCTCCAGAAATTGACAGGGTTGATCTTGGAGCGATGAACGATCGTCGCATCGTGCGGTTCTGCAAAACTCGGTCCGTCATGGACAATCACCATCTTCTCGCCGGAAATATCTATGAGCTGATCATTTTCGGGCTTGAGCGGACCAACATTGAGATAGCGGTCCTTGGAGAACTTGTTGAGCGAAATCAGCCACTGACCGTCAGCTTCCTTGGTTTGCCCCATGGAAGTGTGGTTGTGGCCCGGCTGATAATGCACATCAAGCTTCTGGAGGATCGGATCAACCTTCTCACCCTTGAAGGCTCGCTTGGCGTCCTCAATGTTCCATTTACAGATCTGGCTGTCGATGAAGAGCGTCGTATAGGCATTGCCCCTGCCGTCGTAAGCCGTATGCAATGGCCCAAGTCCGAGTTCCGGTTCGGCAACCACAACATCGCGGGGCTGGATCTTGTCGTCAAAAAGCTCGTCGAACTTGCGAACGTCGAACACAGTCACGGTTGGCGACAGCTTGCCGTTCGCGACTACATGAATACCGTCTGGCGCGGTGTTGATGCCGTGTGGGCTGTTCGGCACGGGAACGTAACGGGTATATTTGGAACCATGACGCCCATCAATGACCGGTACGCCGTTGATTTCCTTGAAATCGCCCTTGGCAACCGCCTCTTCGATGCGCTTCAGGTTAAAGATGACGACCCAATCCTGCTCGCTCGACATCATTTCGGCAAGCGTCGTACCTTCCTCCGAATTGTAGCAGGTCGCAAAAGCATATTTGCCCTGATAGTCGCAGTCCACATTGTCTAGATTGCCGTCAACCATGACCTGCCAGGCAATCTTCATGGTCTCGCCGTCAACGGCCGTGAAGATCGCATGATATTGCTTGGTGTCCGTCAGATTGCTGCCGTCATTCGGGATCGGCGCGCGATCTTCACCATTGCAGAAAACATATCCAGTTTTCGGATATTTCTGGACGCGCAAGCCATGCACAGTGTGCTGGTTCGGAAGCTGGATGATCTTGTCGCATTTCATCACGTCGAGACGGATGCGGCAGACGCGCGTATTGGCCTTGTCGTTGGCATAGAGATAACGGCCGTCATAGGTGCCTTCGGTGAAGGACGGATGCGGGTGGTGCAAGTCGCCATTCAGGAATATGCCGCCGCGGTCCTTAAGGAATTCGCGATCTTGCGGCAGTAGACCTTCGGTCAGCACCTTCAGGCTCTC
This sequence comes from Brucella pseudintermedia, assembly GCF_008932435.1. Lineage (GTDB taxonomy): Bacteria > Pseudomonadota > Alphaproteobacteria > Rhizobiales > Rhizobiaceae > Brucella > Brucella pseudintermedia. Next base: position 9,777 of record NZ_WBWE01000005.1, read on the forward strand.
GTTTGTCTGGCCCCAGCCAGTCGCGCTATCGCGATTGAACACTGGAATGCGCATTAATTCGCGCATCGACGGCAGGCCGACGATACGGATCTCACCGGTTTGTCCGCTGGAAAAGAAGACATAATATTCGTCCAACTCCCCAGGTTTCACCTCGGCACTCTGACTGGCGCCCTTCGCCCCGCCAGCGGCCAATGCCGGTTCGGTCGAGCCCGCAAATAGCGCCCCACCAAGACCGCTTGCACCGGCAGCAGCCACAAAGGCTGACGTACCAAGCAGCTGTCTTCGACTGAGCTGCGTTTTCCTGGTTTCTTCAGTCATGCTTCTCTCCTTTAGAAAATCAAACAGCAGGACCGGCATCGGCTGCGTCTTCAACCGGCTTTCCCTTGATTGAGATGACGGGTCTGGCCGGTCCGCCGCCACGTTCGGCAGCCGCTGCGAGGGGAGCATTGCGGGCTGCGAATTTTTCACGCTTCACGCGCACCTGGATCATGTGCGGGCAGCGCTGGTCGTCGTGATAAAGTTCCTGACAATGCATGCAGTAGATACATTCATTGACATTGATCTGACCTTCGGGATGGATCGCCTCGACCGGGCATTCCTTGGCGCAGCGGTGGCAGGGCGAACCGCATTCCGGCCAACGTTTCAGCCATTCAAACATGCGGATGCGCCCAGGAATGGCAAGCGCGGCTCCAAGCGGGCATAGATAGCGACAGTAGAAGCGCTCTATGAACAGGCCCGCAGCCAGAAGTGTCAGCGCGTAAATGACGAATGGCCAGTCGCGCGCGAATTTGAGTATTATCGAGGTTTTGAACGGCTCGACCTCCGCAAATACTTCAGCCAGCGCGACAGAATAGAGCGACAGCCCGAACAGGCCGAGGAAGATCATATATTTCAGAGGCCAGAGGCGTTCATGCAGTCCCCACGGCAGCTTGACCTGTGGAACCTTCAGCCACTGGGCGAGATTGTTGGTGAGTTCCTGGAGAGCGCCAAACGGACACAGCCAGCCGCAGAACGGTCCGCGCCCCCAGAACAGCAGTCCTGCCGCCACTGATGCCCACAGAATGAAGATCAGCGGCGAAGTCAGGAAGAATTCCCAATTGAAGCCGGTAATCAGGGAGTTGGTGAAGGTCAGTACGTTGACGACCGACAACTGCGCATTGTTATAGAAGCCAAGCCAGACGAGGATGAACAGGAGATAGCTGCGCCGTAGCCAGGTGAAGAAGCGTGGATGCCTGACCAGACTGTTCTGGAAGAAGAAGATGCCGACGAGAACCGTAATGGCAAGGGCGGTAATGACCACATTGACACGGTTCATCTCCCACATCTGGACCCAGAGCGGATTGCCATCACCCAGAATGTCAGCCGCTTTTGCTTCACCCACCGGGCGCGGCTGACGCGGTGCATCGGCGGTCGATGCAGCAGGCTGGATAGGAGCGCGTTCCGGCTGCTTCACCAGATATTTTTCCGGTAAACGATAGCCGAGATCGTAGCTTATATTGGCCTTGTCCCGCGCTCCGAAACCGCGCTGCACCAAAAGCTGCAAATCCCACGGTTCCGCTACGTCGAAGGCAAACCCGTCCGGCACCTCGAATAGTGCTATCTCACGCAGGCGTGGTGCGCCATCGGCCATGATATCGCCGATACGGGTATGGTTCTTGTCGCGGAAACGTACGCCCTGTCCGTCCTGCATCAACTCAATGCGGTCAAAGATACCGCCGCGCACATATCCGGAGCCCTTGAAAGAATAGGCTCCGTCGCCCGCAACCAGAACCGCCTGACGTCCCGGCTTCAGCCGCTTTTGCAGACGTTCAAAGCCATCCTTTCCAAGCAGGCTGATGCCGATCGACGGCACTGAAACTGGCGCAACATAAAGCTCAATGAATTCGTCTTCCGGATCGGTCGTTTCAGGATTTTCGGCGGCTCGATCATGTTTGGCGTCACGGAACGCTTGTGTTACATCACCAACCGACAGTTTCAGGCTGCGAACCGAGCCGTCGCCGATCAATGTTTGCCAGTCCTGTTCGTCGCGAATCTGCAAATCGACTGCGCGCTGCACATTGGCTGCGACAGGCTGCACAGGAGCATTTCCAAGACGCCCGCTGCGGAGCCAGCGGGCGGCATGTTACCCCGCTGGCTATGATGGCTGCGGGCTATATCGTGATTTTGGCGTTGCGCAAATTTGAATTTCAGAATAATTCTAATTTGTGCTTATCAATGAACGCGTTATGTAGCCGAATATATTTCAGCAACCTTGATGGAGTCAGGCCAAACTCCGTTGCAATCGGGTCGAAATTCTGCAATTTCCGTGAAATATGACAATTTCAGTCAAATTGGGCCAAACGGAAATTTGCATGCGACCGAAACACGCCATCGACTATCAGGATCTGCCGCGGCCACTGGCGGTCATGCGGCGTGAATATAAAACCGGCATGAATTTTGGCTGGCACAGTCATCGGCGCGGACAATTGCTCTACGGAAATACCGGCTACATGACGGCCCTGACCGAAGAAGGCGCCTTCATGCTGCCAAGCGGTTATGCGGTGCTGCTGAGACCCGATCTGCCGCACGCGGTGGAAACGTTCGGCGAAACGGAGATGTATTCGGTCTATCTTGAAGGGAACATTTCGCGGGACCTGTGGGAGGAGACGCGGGTGCTCAAGGTCTCGGCACTGCTCGATGCCAGCATTCAGGCGCTTGCGCAGGAGCCCGTGCTTTACGATGAAAACGGACGCGGCCGGCATCTTTCCGCCCTCATTCTGGACGAAATCCGCTGTGCGGACAGACAACCGCTGACGGTGCCGCTTCCAGCCGAAAAACAGCTGCGAAAACTGTGCCGGAATCTTCTCGAGGATCCCGGCCTGGATCTGACCATCGACGATTGGGCCGAACAGGTGGGAATGAGCCGCCGGACGATGACGCGCAAATTTCGCCAGGAAACGGGGATGAGCTTTATCGAATGGCGTCAGCGCCTGCGTGCCTCCCATGCCATGCGCCGGCAGGCGGAAGGCGTCCCATTGGCGGTGGCGAGTGTGGAAGCGGGCTATCAAAGCGTTTCAACGCTTCGCAAGGTGATGAAAAGTCTCAGCCTGGCATGACAAGTATTGATGGTCTGTCGTCAAAAACCGGCTAAGTTCTCTTGTTCTCGGAGAAGACCAAGCCCTTCCGAACCAGCGTATCGTGTGTTTCCGCACAGATTTGCGATAGATGCTTCACAAGGGCTTCCGAGCTGGCAACAATTGGCCGGTTGAAGGGGCTTAGGACGGACAGCACAAAATCCTGAGCAGGCAGAAAGGGTTTCAAGACCAGGCCTTGTGGCTCGTAGCTGAGTGCCGTGAGGGGATTGACGATTGAAGCGCCCAAGCCTCGCAGAACCAATTCGCATACGCCGCCGGCTGATTGTGACGACAGGAACAGACGGCGCTGTGTGCCGGCCATATCGAATATGCGTTCCACACTCAGCCTGTAAGGGTCCCGGGGCCCGAGGCTTATGAAGTTGACACCTTCAAAATCGGCCGGTTCGAGAAAATCCCGGGTTGCAAGAGGATGCTGCGGGGGCAGCACAGCAACGAGCTTGAAAGTCCACAGAATGCGAGCATCGGCGTCACGCTCGGTGTAAACGTCTTCAATCAATCCGATGTCGAAGTTGAAGCCTGAAATGCTTGACTGATTGCGTGGGTCAACGGTGCTGATTTGCAAAGTCAAATCAGGATAGTCCGCACTCAATCGCCTAACCGCCTCCGGCAATATGGTCAGCGCAAAGGCCGGCAGTGAGGCGACTGTCAGGATTTCCTCAGAGGCTTCGCGCAGGCGATCGATGAAGCCGTTGATACGATCCAGGCCAATGAATGAAGCCTGCACGTCCTCAAACAGCTTGAGCGCTCTTGCCGTCGGCACCAAGCGCTGCAAGCGCCGCTCGAACAGGCGAAACCCGATATGCTCCTCCAGTCTGGACAGCTCGCGGGTGATGGTGGGCTGGGAAGACCCAAGAGCAGCAGCAGCGGCCGTGACAGTACCAAATTTCATGGTCGCGCGAAAAATTTCCACTTGACGAAGATTGATATGATTTTTGCGTGGATGCATGGATTTCTCGCTTTAGCCGAGCCTCAAGGCCGATACTTCATATCGGATATGCATGAAGTTCGAACAAGTTTTCTATATCAAAAGAAGGATTTCCTTGGCTAAATCAGCGTAAAACAAGGGGATAAAAATGGACACCAACACTCTCATCTCCCATCCGGCGCAGCGCGCACTGGCGGACGCACTGGCGGCGACCGGCGGGAGGCTCGATGAAAGTCAAGTTGGTGTTGCCGCTTCCATCTACGATGCAACATTGCGGTCGCGCGATCCCGGCCCGTTCCTGCAAACGCCATGGTATGGGCATCGGGCAGACAAGCCGATCTATCCGGCAAGCGTTGTCAAGCTGTTCTTCCTGGATGCTCTGGCCGCATTCCGTGAGATGGGTATAATTGCCGAAGACGAGGAAGATGATCGCGCTGCAGCGCAGATGATGGCGATTTCATCCAATGAGGCCACGGTTTACCTCGTTGGCCGCCTGACAGGGGCGGATGACGGCGCCTGCCTGCAAGGCAAGGCGCTTGAAGACTGGTGTGCTGCGCGCCACCGCGTCCAGCAATGGTACGATTCACAAAACCGCGTGGAGTTTGCAGGCATCAATGTCTTGCACGGCACCTACGAAGACAGCCCCTATGGTCGCGCCAAACAGATCCGCAATGGCCGGAACGGCAATCTGCTTACGCCTCTGGCGGGCGCCGCACTCCTGCACGATATCGCGCGCAATGCCCGTCCGCGTTCAAAGTGGATGATGGAGCTTATGAATCGCGAATTTCAGCGGCATCCGAACGACGCTGAGCCGGAAGGGGATCAGGTTCGCGGCTTTCTGGTGGAGGGCTTGCCGCCAGAAGTGATGACCTGGTCGAAAGGCGGGCATACGTCCTGGACCAGACATGATCTGGTTTATGGAGAGACGCCGGACGGCAAGAGTTTTGTCTTGTTCGTCATGTGCGACAGCAAGTGGGCGGCAGATGACAAAAGCTTCCTTCCCACGTTTGCGAAGCGCTTTCACGAATATGCATTTCAAAGCCAGGCATAGATAAAACCAACTAAACACAAGGGGAAAAGATGAACTATCGTTCGATTATCAAGGCGGCGCTGTTCGGCGCGGCATTGTCGGTAGCGGTACCGACTTTCTCTGCTTGGGCCGACGCACCTCAGTCCGGCGGCACGTTGCATCTGGCAGCGCCTTACGGTGCAGCTCTCAAGAGCCTCGATCCGCATGCAACCTATACATCACAGGATATGGTTGTCTCCAAGGCGTTTCATCGGTCCCTCTATACGTGGGATTCGGAAAAGAATGCACCGGCACTCGACCTTGCCAAGCTGGTCAAGACCAGCGAAGACGGCAAGACTTTCACTTATGAACTTTTCGACAATATCTATTTTCACAATGGCCGCAAACTGACGACGGACGACGTGGTCTGGTCTTACACGCGTATCATGGACCCGACGAAGGGCTATCCGGGGGCGGTGCAAGTGGGAACACTGGTTGGCGCCCAGGAATATGCAAAAGGCGAGGCCAAGGAAATCAGCGGCATCAAAAAAATCGATGACCGTACATTCTCGCTGACATTCAAGAATCTCGTCGACCCCGGAACGCAGTTCTTCGAAGCCATAACGGCAATCCTGCCGCGGGAAGAAGTGGAAAGTGGAAATTTCCTTTCTCATCCGGTTGGGCTCGGACCATTCAAATTTGAAAGCCATGTCGAGGGCTCCAAGATTTCAGGCAAGAAATTCGACAAATATTTCAAACCGGGCAAACCCTATGCCGACGCGGTTGAATTCACCATTTCCGGCGATAACAGCGCGCTTGATATGGCTTTCCGTGCAGGCGAACTGGACGCGACCGTTTTGTCGGAAAATGCCTATGTCCTCTACAAGGCCGATCCTGAACTTTCCAAGGGCCTGATCGAAATTTCAGAAGTCTTCACCCGCCACATGGGCATGAATACCGAGAAGAAGCCTTTCGATGATGTGCGCGTGCGCCAGGCGATCAATTATGCAGTCGACCGCGATATCATTATCCACAAGCTTCTCAAGGACAAGGCTTACAAGGCGACGGGCTGGTTGCCCGCCACCGCCGCAGCTTTCGACAAGGAACGCGCACCTTATCCTTACGACCCGGCCAAGGCGAAGGAGCTTCTGGCGCAAGCTGGCTATCCGAATGGTTTCGAAGTGTCGGTTTCGGTGACGGAAGGAACCTCGAGCCTCGGAGTCTTGGAAGCCATGATGCCGTTTCTCAAGGAGGTGGGCATTACCGCCACGGCGAAGGTTGTGGATTCCAATACGCTTGTTGACGAAATGGATCAGGGCAAGGCAATGGCCTGGTTCCGCTCGGCCGGGACGGGCCCGGATTCGCTCAATGCACTGCGCTGCTTCGACAGCCGCGTAAGCCGTTCCGGCTTTAATCGCAGTGCGTTCAAAGATCCGGCTTACGATGCGATCCTTGATGAGGCTGCCGCTGAAGCGGACCCGGCCAAACGTGTGGAACTGTTGAAAAAGGCGGACGGCTATATTTTCGAAAAAGCGCCCGTCTGGTTCAACAATTACAACAAGGCTGTCGTGGCGACCCAACCATGGATTCATGGCGTCGACGCCAATGTAACCGAAGCGGCGATTATCGAGGTGGATTCGCTTTGGCTCGACGAAAATGCTCCCGGCAGGCAATGAGCGCCCGGAATCCGGCACCGCGCGCCCGACAGGACGTGCGGTGCCGGGCTGCCGGGGAACGAGCGAGAGCGCCTCTCGCATGTCTTTGAAACGCGGCGTTCAAAAGTGAACGCTATCAGCGCAATCGGTCCGTAGGCCGGCGTGCGCTCCAGACCCTATTGTGGATATCCTTATGTTGATGGTGATTGGCAGACGACTGCTGCAATCTCTGGTCACGGTCTTTGCTGCAATAACGCTGATTTTCTTTCTGTTCAGCGTGATGCCCGGCACGTTTGTGTCGTCGCTTGCAGGCGACAAGCGTGACATTGACCCGGCGGTTGTGGAGCGTATCGAAAAGGAGCTGGGGCTGAAAGACCCTCTGCTGGACCGGTTCGGCAAATATATCACCGGCCTTGCAACTGGCGATCTTGGGAAGTCTTTCTCCACGCAGCGTCCCGTTGCGGCGATGTTGTCTGGCCGCATTGTCGCCTCGTTCAAGCTTGCCGTCGCCGCTATTTTCTTTGCCATCATCATTGGCTTGCCGCTCGGCTTTCTGGCTGCTGTAAGACAGGGAACCTGGCTGGATACGACAGCCATGATAACAGCGGTATCGGGCCTGTCGTTACCCGGCTTCTGGTTCGGCTTGCTGGCGATGTATTTCGTCTCGCTGAAACTGGGGCTCTTGCCTACTTTCGGTTATGGCAATGGCAGCCTAAAGAACCTGATATTGCCGGCTCTGGCGCTCGGCATTGCCCCGATGGCGCTATTGGCGCGCACGACCCGCGCAGCCGTTCTCGAGACCATGAATGCCGATTTTGTTCGCACGGCCAGATCGAAAGGCAATTCGGAACTCCGCATCGTGACCAGGCATATGGCGCGCAATGCATTCGTTTTGATCCTGACAACGATCGGCTTGCAGTTCGGCTCAATGCTTGGCGGATCGGTGGTTATCGAAAACCTGTTTGCCTGGCCGGGGATCGGTTCGCTGCTTACGCAGTCGGTCTCCATGCGCGACATTCCAACGGTGCAGGGGTGCATCCTTGTGATCGTGCTCTTCTTCCTCGTCATCAATACGCTCGTCGACATCGCCTATCTCGCGATTGATCCACGCATCCGATATCGGTGATCGCTTATGGAAAAGCGCCCTTTGCACTTATTCAGACATTTCGACCGGGACAGGCGGCATTCATGATACGCTCCAATCTTCTCATAGGGCTCACGATATTCGTGACCATCGTTCTGGTAGCAGTCTTCGCACCGTGGATCGCCCACTACGATCCGGTCTCCAATTCCAATCTCCTTTATGCCGAAGAAGCGCCAAGCGCGCAGTTCTGGTTCGGCACTGACGAGCAGGGCCGGGATATTTTTTCGCGCATCGTCTATGGCGCGCGCATTTCGCTGATGATCGGACTTGCCATCCAAATGATGAATACGTGTATCGGCGTATTGCTCGGACTCTCGGCGGGCTATATTGGCGGCTGGTGGGACGAGTTTGTCCAAGGCCTTACCAATTTGATGCTGTCAATTCCCACCATCGTCTTTGCACTGGCGCTGATGGCCGTGCTTGGACCGGGGCTTCTGAGCCTGTTGATAGCGCTGGGTCTCACCGATTGGGCCTATAGCTGCCGCATTTCACGTGCGCAGGTTCTCACCCAGAAATCACAGAATTACGTGCAGGCAGCGCGTACGCTCGGTTTCAACAAGCTTTACATCATGATGCGGGAAATTCTTCCCAATATCGGCGGCCCCCTGATCGTGGTGGCCACGATGGGCATCGGATCGGCAATCATGGCGGAAGCATCGCTGTCATTTCTGGGACTGGGTGTCGTTCCGCCGGCGCCGAGCTGGGGCGGCATGTTGGCGCGCGCCCGCGAGCAACTGATGGTGGCGCCATGGGTCGCGATTTTCCCGGGAATGGCGCTTTTCATTACCGTTCTCGGCTTCAACATGTTGGGAGACGGACTGCGCGACCTGCTCGATCCGCATGGGAGGTCAAAGCGCTGATGACCGACAATTCAATTTTGCAGGTCGATGACCTTTCAATCGCGTTGCGCGCAAGGGGCCGTACCTTCCCGGCAGTCAACGATCTGAATTTTTCCATCCGGTCCGGCGAAGTCTTTGGGCTGGTCGGGGAATCGGGCTGCGGCAAAAGCCTGTGCGCGCTGACGATCGCGGGATTGCTGCGCGAGCCGATGCACGTAACGCAGGGAAGAGTTCTCCTGGAAGGCCAAGATATCAGTCGTCTGCCCAACAAGGACCTGCGGCGATTGCGGGGTGATCGCGTCGCCATGATCTTTCAGGAACCGATGACGTCCCTTAATCCCCTGATGACGATCGGCGATCAGATCGGTGAAATGTTCGTGCTGCACAAGGGCATGAACCCGCGTCAGGCCCGCTCGAAAGCCATTGAGGCGCTGGAGCAGGTTCAGGTTCCAAGCCCGGAGCGGCGCATCAGGGATTATCCGCACCAGCTATCCGGAGGCATGCGCCAGCGGGTGATGATCGCCATTGCGCTGGCATGCGATCCGGCGCTGCTGATCGCCGACGAGCCGACCACCGCGCTGGACGTTACCATTCAGGCGGAGATCGTTGAATTGATCCTTGATCTGTGCATGGCACGCGGCACGGCGGTTCTCATGATCTCCCATGATCTGGGACTGGTGGCACGCATGTGCCATCGGGTTGCGGTCATGTATGCCGGCCATATTGTGGAACAGCGCCCTGCAAGTGAAATCTTCACTGACCCACGCCATCCCTACACACGGGGGCTCGTCGCGTCGCTACCGCGTCTGGGGCGGCGTCTGGCGGAAGGGCGTTCGCGTCTGACGGAGATCAAAGGCGTCGTTCCCGGCTTGATGGAACGCGACATCGGGTGCGGCTTTGCTTCGCGTTGTCCGCGGGTCAGCGATGCCTGTCGGACAGCCATGCCACCGCTCACATCCCTCGACGCAAGGGGATCGATTAGGTGTTTTCATCATGATTGAACTGAATTCCGATATGGCCCCTGCGGCTGGCCGCAATGAAGACCCCGCGGAAGTGCTGGCCATTCAGGACCTTTGCGTCCATTACTCGGTTCGCGAAAACTTTAGAAAAAAGACCCTGAAAGCGGTCAATGGAATCTCCTTGTCCATCAAAGCGGGCGAATGTCTGGGTTTGGTGGGGGAAAGCGGTTGCGGGAAATCTACTCTTGCAAGCGCAATCATGGGACTCGTTCCGGTCACGTCCGGTTCCGTTCATGTTATGGGTCACAATATGGCGGCGAATGTACGCAGTGACCCTCTGGCGCAAGCGCGCAACGTACAGATGGTGTTTCAGGACCCGTTTGCTTCATTGAATCCGCGCCGTACCGTGGGCGAGGCGCTTGCCGCTCCCCTACGCCTCCATGGCATGAAGGACAAAGCCGAGATTCACAAGCGCGTGGTCGACATGCTGGACAAGGTCGGCATGAAACCCGATGCGGCGAACCGCAGGCCCCATGAATTTTCCGGCGGTCAGCGACAACGCATCTGTATCGCGCGCGCCTTGATCGTACAGCCGAAACTTCTTGTGTGTGACGAACCTGTCTCTGCGCTCGACGTTTCCATCCGCGCCCAGATCATCAATCTGTTGCTGGAACTGAAAGATGAGCTGGGCATTGCGCTGTTGATGATTTCGCACGATCTGGGTGTCGTCGAACACATGAGCGACCGCATTGCCGTGATGTATCTTGGCCGTATCGTGGAAGAAGGCATCTGGAGCGATATCTTCACCAATCCGCTGCATCCCTATACGCAGGCATTGATCGCTTCGATACCCGATCCCCTGGCTCCAACCGCTGAAAAACATCGCATGCGTGGCGAGGCTCCCTCGCCTCTCAACCCACCGCAAGGCTGTGCCTTCAATCCTCGTTGCCCATCGGCACTCGTTCAGTGCCGCGCCGGCGATATTCCCGCTTTCACCAATTCACCGGGCAGTTCTTTCCACCGAGCCCGTTGTCACTTGTTAGAACAAGGCTAGGATAATGAGTCAAAATCCATTTTTGGTTGGAACGCTCGAACAGCCCACAATTGTCGTTCGTACCGGGCAAGACCAACAGAACCCGCATATCGGCTTGCTCACGATTGAGGAGTGGACCGTCAAATGCGCGGTAGGCCGCAATGGGTTGGTGGAGCCGCAGCTGAAACGTGAAGGTGACGGAAAAACACCCCGTGGCCGCTATCCCCTGCGTTATGGCTTTTACGATCCTTCCGTTTTCGGCGATGAGCCGCGCGGTTTCGATTTCCCCTTTTTGCCCAAGCCTGAAAATTATCGCTGGGTGGAAGATCCAGACAATCCCTTCTACAACCAGCTGGTTTTTGAGACCGACGAAACCCAGGCCTCCCGTCGGGGCGAGCGGCTTTTCGATCTGATCATCCCTGTCGGCTGGAACGATGCCTTGCCTGACGCACGCGGCGGTTCTGCCATTTTCATGCATGCGGCCCGCCCCGATTTTAGCGGTACATCAGGCTGTGTCGTCGTAGCCCACGAACATCTGATGGAACTGGCGCGCCGGGTCCGCCCCGGCATGGTTATCGATATCGCGTCGGTCGACGGGCCGCCAACGACACTCGCACCGCTGGTGACAACGCCGCCCACCGCTGTGGAGACTGTTACGTTCCATGGCCTGAAGCCCGGTCCGCGCCTTATTGTGACCGGTTCGGTGCATGGCGACGAGCCGTGCGGCCCTTACGCGATCACACGTCTGATCCATGAGTTTCGCAGCGGACAAAGGAGCCTCGAATGCGGCACGGTGACCTTTGTGCCAGTCGTGAATGGACTTGCCTTTCGTAACAATACCCGCTTCGGCGACCGGAATTTCAACCGCAATCTTTCCGAAAGCGCTATCCCCCAGGATAACGAAGACCGCGTGGCCAATATCATCTGCCCGTTGCTACGCGCCCATGATGTGCTGATCGATCTTCATTCCTTCAGCTCGGAAGGTCCGCCGCTTGCTCTGATTGGCCCCCGCAACAATAACGGAACGCTCGAACCTTTCGCGCATCAGGAGGCCGAAGAAAAGCTCGCCAAGGCGCTTGGCCTTCCGATCATTATCCACGGTTGGCTGCCAGCGCACGAAAAGGCGCTTGAGCAAAAACGGAAAGCTGGCGTAACCGAAGGGCTGTCATCCCTGCATGCCATCGGCACCACTGAATATATGCGGTTTGCGGGAGGCTACGGCGTGACTGTCGAATGCGGTCAGCATCTCGATCCCAACGGGCCTCAAGTCGGTTATGATTGTGTCGTCAACGGAATGGCCTCGCTCGGCCTGATTTCCGCGCAGCCAGCCGCGGCGGACCCGTCACGGGTGCTTGAAATCAGCGATGCTATTCTGGCGGATCACGAAGATGACCGCTTGCTCAAGCAGTTCGCGGCTGGCGAAAAAGTTGAAAAAGGGGAGGTCATCGGGAGACGCGCCGACGGCAGCGATATCGTGATGCCATATTCCGGAGCCGTGCTTTTTGCCGGAATAACGGCGCCGGTGCACACAGAACTATGCTTTTTGTGCAAGCCCAGTGACCGTCTGTCTGCTCCCGCATAATAGCGAGAGCAACCACCGCGCCAGGCGGATGACCGCCTGCCGTTAATCCGCGTCCGAAAGTCCCGATCCGGTTACTTCGCGGCGCTTTGCGACGGTTGTAGATGAAACATGCAGATTGCCCGACAGAACTTTCTTGCGGCGGGTCGAGATAGGTGTGGGAGACAAAACGAGTTGTCTCCCAGCAATTGCCCGGCCGCCAATATTTCCATACCAGGAAACATCAGGACTGATGTATGTGGTTAGAACAAAGATAGGAAAGCTTCACTCCAAATCCATCGGCAGCACATCGGCCGGGATGTTCTGATAGCTGACAGGGCGCAGAAAGCGGCGGATGGACATGGTTCCGACGCTGGTTGCGCCGAAATTGGTGCTGGCCGGGTAAGGGCCGCTATGGACCATCGAATCGACCACTTCCACGCCGGTCGGGAAACCATTGGCCAAAACGCGTCCGGCCTTGCGCTCCAGAACCGGCAGGAGCTGGCGGGCTGAAGCGGCATCGCCCTTGTCCATATGCAAAGTTGCCGTCAGCTGGCCCTGAAGTCCCTTGGCCAGATGCACCATGTCGTCGACCGACTTGACGCGGACGACAACCCCGAGCGGGCCGAAAACTTCCTCTCCGATCGTGTGATCGCCAAGAAAGGCTTCGCCGGTTGTCTCATAGAGATTGGGCGAGGCTTCGCGGCCCTTGCTTTCGGTGGTCAGCACGGGCTTGACGGAGTTGCGGCTGTCGAAATGCGCCTTGCCGTCCCGATAGGCCTTGGCAATGCCATCGGTCAGCATGACCTGCGGCGCGACCTTTTCCAAAGCGCTGCGGGTGGACTGCACAAAGCTGTCGGCGTCCGACCCGTCGACAACCACGGCGATGCCCGGATTGGTGCAGAACTGACCGGCACCCATGGTCAAGGACGCCGCCCAGCCTTCACCGAGCGAAGAGGCGCGGGCCTTCGTGGCTTCCGGCAGCAGGAACATCGGATTGACCGAGCCAAGCTCGCCGAAGAACGGGATCGGTTCGGGGCGCTGTGCGCACAGATCGAACAGGGCGCGGCCACCGCCAAGCGAGCCGGTAAAGCCGACAGCCTTGATCAGCGGATGCGTGACCAGCGCTTCGCCGACCTTGCGGTCGCCACCCTGAATGAGGCTGAACACGCCCTTCGGCATACCCGTCCTGGCGATGGCGGCATGAATGGCTTCGGCAACGATCTCGCCGGTTCCCGGATGGGCGGAATGACCTTTCACAACCACCGGGCAGCCTGCGGCAAGGGCGGCTGCCGTGTCGCCGCCAGCGGTCGAGAAAGCCAGTGGAAAATTGGAGGCCCCGAAAACGGCAACCGGACCAATCGGACGCTGCATCAGCCGGATTTCCGGACGTGGCGCTGGCTTTCGGTCCGGCAGGGCCTCATCAACGCGGCGATCCAGATAGTCGCCCTTGCGGATATGACTGGCGAAAAGGCGAAGCTGTCCGGTGGTGCGTCCACGCTCGCCTTCAAGACGGCCTGCCGGCAAGCCGGTTTCCTGCGTGCCGATTTCCGTGATGGCGGCAGCGCGCGCTTCGATTTCGTCGGCGATTGCCTCAAGGAACCGGGCGCGTTCTTCGCGGCTCGTATAACCATAAGTCCAGAATGCATCTTCTGCCGCTTCGCAGGCGCGCGCTACCAGAGCGGGCGTGCCGACAGCAAATGCATGGGATGGACCGCTGGCAGGTGTCGAGGCAAATGTCGCCTCACCCGCCACCCATTCACCAGCGATCAGATGACATCCGTGGGGCTTAAAAATCATTGTCATTTCCATTTCTGATCAATTCACAAACCATAATATGTGTTTGGTGACAGACGTCAATACATCATATGACTGTCACATGCGGTCTTGTTCTGCGCAGTCAGAATTGCTACACGATTGAAGCACAACCAAGGAAAGCTTGCGGTGACGAACAAAGACAAGGACACATCCCGCTCAACCGGTAATCTTGTCGCCAAGGTGAGTGAACAGCTGCGGCGATCCATACAGTCGGGCGAAATAACGCCCGGGACGAAGTTGCCCAGCGAAGCACGACTTACCGAATCTTTTGGCGTCAGCCGCACCGTCATTCGCGAGGCAATCGCCGCGTTGCGGGCTGACCGGCTGGTGGAGGCAAGACAAGGCGCGGGCGTCTTTGTACTCGAACCCCAGCCTCCAGAAACCGCCCCCTTCCAAAACCTTGATTATGAGCGCATTTCTTCCGTCATAGAACTGCTGGAACTGCGAACTGGCGTGGAAGTTGAAGCTGCGGGACTTGCCGCCTTGCGTCGTTCGCCGCAACAGGAAGAAGCTATCATCAATTGTCACAAGCAGGTTCTGGCCTGCCTCGAATCCGGTCAATCCACCAGTGAGGCGGATTTTGCCCTGCATCTTGCCATTGCAGACGCCGCCAACAATCCGCGTTTCCGCGAGTTCCTGGCAATGATCGGCAGCGGCGTCATTCCCCGCGCCGCGCTCCAGACCGGCACGGATACTAGTCCCGGTGATTATATCGCCCATTTGCACAGAGAACACGCGCAGATCATAGAAGCCATATTCAACGGCGACGAAAACGGTGCGCGCGAGGCGATGCGCCGCCATTTGAAGGGGAGCCAGACCCGCTATCGTGCCATCCTGCAGAGGACACACGATAACTTATAATATAAGTTGTTGACACTTATCATCTGACTAGGCTAGGTCCAATGTGTAATTTTCCAGAAGGGATCGACACATGGAACCGCAACTGATCAAACAGAAACTGGGCGCTGGCCTGCTCTCGTTTCCAGTCACGCATTTTGATGGAGAGGGGCGCTTTGCGCCTGAAAGCTACAAAGCGCATGTCGAATGGCTTTCGGGTTTCGACGCGCCTGTGCTGTTCGCAGCGGGAGGCACGGGTGAATTTTTCTCTTTGAGACCCGACGAAATTCCAGCAATCGTTGCGGCCGCCAAAGAGGCCGCGGGCGGCAGCGATACGGCCATCGTTTCTGGTTGCGGCTATGGCACCGAGATTGCCATCCAGATCGCGAAATCGGCAGAAAAGGCTGGGGCGGATGGAATTTTGCTTCTGCCCCATTATCTGATCGATGCCCCGCAGGAAGGGCTTTATGAGCATATCAAGCGGGTCTGCCAGTCAATCGGTATTGGCGTCATGGTCTATAACCGTGACAATTCGGTTCTTCAGGCCGACACGCTGGCGCGCCTGTGCGATGCCTGCCCCAATCTGGTCGGTTTCAAGGATGGTGTTGGCGACATCGGTCTGGTTCGCCAGATTACCGCAAAAATGGGCGACCGCCTGACCTATCTCGGCGGTATGCCAACGGCAGAACTCTTCGCGGAAGCTTATCTCGGCGCGGGCTTCACCACCTATTCCTCGGCGGTTTTCAACTTTGTTCCGGGGCTGGCTGTGGAGTTCTACAGGGCATTGCGAGCAGGCGAACGCGCAAGCTGCGAGCGTATCCTCAATGAGTTCTTCTATCCGTTCATGGCGATCCGCAGCCGCCGTAAGGGCTATGCTGTTGCCGCAGTCAAGGCTGGCGTGCGCCTGCAGGGCTTTGCGGCCGGTCCGGTTCGCGCTCCCCTTTCCGACTTGACGAGAGAAGAAGAAGGCATGCTTGAAGCTCTTATTGGCAAACATGCCCGCAAGCAGGCGGCCTGACGCCTTAAACTGAAAACAAGAAGCCGCAGTTTATATCTGCGGCTTCTTGATGCCTTCACGTCAGGGAGGCGACCATTTCCTTGAGACGCGTGCAGGCTTTGACGAGTTCTGCTTCCGAAGCCGCAATCGACAGGCGGATGAAGCCCGGGGCTCCAAAGGCAATACCGGGAACACTGGAAACGCCGAAATCATTCAGCAGATATCCTGCTACGTCAGTATCGGTTTGAAGCACACTGCCTGCACCGGTTTTGCGACCGAAAAGCCTTTCAACGCCGATGAAAGCGTAAAAAGCGCCATCGGGCTTGAGGAAGTCAATATCCGTAATCTGCGTCAGATGATCGGCCACCAGATCCGCACGGCGGCTGAAGGTTTTTGCGGCCTGCGCCACATAGGCCTGATCACCGTCAAGGGCTGCCTGCGCCGCCGCCTGCGCGATAGAGCAAACGGAGGTCACGCTTTGCGATTGCATCTTGTTGATGGCGGCAACAAGCGCTTTGGGGCCTGCGGCATAGCCGACGCGCCAGCCCGTCATGGCATAGGCTTTGGAGACGCCGTTGACAATGAGCGTGCGGTCGCGAAGCTGCGGACATGCGGTCCCGAAAGAGATGAAAGGCACCTCGCTTAACAGGACATGCTCATAGATTTCATCGGAGAGGATGAGAATGCGCTCGTGCTTCTCCAGAATCTTCGCCAGTTGCGCATATTCATCCTCACTATAAACGGCGCCTGTCGGATTGGATGGAGAATTGAGCATCAACCAGCGCGATTTGGGCGTAATTGCCGCCGCAAGCTGGCTCGCGGTCAGTTTGAAACCGCTGTCCGGTCCGCATGGCACGAAGACCGGCTTGCCGCCATGCAATGCCACAATATCCGCGTAGGATACCCAGCATGGCGTGGGGATAATCACTTCATCCCCTTCTTCCAGCGTTGCCAGAAACGTATCGAACAATATCTGCTTGGCGCCGTTGGCGACGGTCAGTTCATCAATGCTGTATTCAAGCTGGTTGTCGCGGCTGAACTTGGCAATGATGGCCTTGCGAAGCGACTCCGTGCCAGCGGCGGCACCATAACGCACGCTGCCAGCTTTCACCGCCGCATGGACGGCATCCAGAACATGTGCGGGCGGTTCAAAATCAGGTTCACCCAGAGAAAGATCAACAATGTCTCGGCCCTCGGCGCGCAGTTTCCGGGCGGCCATGGCGACGGCCATGCTGGGGGATGCCTTGATGCCCGATGATCGACGATTTTCGTACTGCATGGGAATACTCTTTATTCGTGCAACAAAAGAAGCCGCCCACGTGGGACGGCTCACGTGGGGCGGCTTGCAGGGATGTTCAGGATTATCCATTCACGACATAGTCAAAATCCCGGTCGCGTTTGACGGCTTCCGCATCTCGCTTGTCGAGCGGGCCGTAACCGCCACCTCCGGGCAGTTGAAGGATAAGCCTGCGACCGGCAGGAACATGCTGGCGTCCCTTGGCGTTCAGCACCGTACCGTCGTCGAGAAGGACCGCGCCAGCGGCTCCGTTCTCTCCCCCTTCGCGCCCACGTGGCGGGTGCTTGATGCGGTCGAACATTGCGTTGAAATAAATCTCGTGCCCTTCGGTTGGAGCGATTTCCACCACCTGACCGAGACCGCCGCGGAACTGACCGGCACCACCTGAACCATCGCGCAGTTCCTTGCGCCAGAAAATGACCGGCCCGACATGCTCGGTTGCCTCAATCGACATTGAATGCACGCCGCTCGGGAAAGCCGTGGCGCTCAATCCGTCCAGGTGCGAGCGCGCGCCGGTGCCGCCGCTGTTGAACAGCAGCACTTCCGCACGCTGGCCGCCATCCCTCGGCGCATCCTTGCCGGTGAGCGGACGTGCGCTGACATGCAGGTTCCAAAGCGCACCGGAACCTTCGGCAGGCACTTTTCCCGGCAGCATTTTGTGGACCGCACCGAGCACCGCATCGGGCACAAGGTGGCCGAGCACGTGGCGCACCGAAACGGGAGCCGGACGCTGCGCATTGAGGATGCAGTCTTTCGGCGCAGTCACCTTGAACGGCAGCAATGAGGCATGGTTATTGGGAATTTCCGGTGCGAGCGAGCATTTCAGGCCATAGCAGGCATAGGCGGCTGAATAGATCAACGGACAGTTGATGCCCTTCGGGCTCGGTGCCGATGTACCGGCGAAATCCGCCAGAATATGATCGGCATGCACGTCTATCCGCACGGCAATGTCGATTGGATCGCCGTAGCCATCCACGCGCATCACGTTGGAATAGGTGCCGTGCGGCAGGCTGGCCAGGCGTTCAAGCGTCGCATCATAGCTGCGCTTGAAGATGAAATCGGCCAGGCCTTCCAGATCATCGAGCTGGAATTCATCCATCATGTCCATCAGGCGGCGATGACCGATTTCATTGCAGGCTGCGAGCGAATAGACGTCGCCGACGACCTGATGGCTTTCGCGCACATTGTTTCGCAGTATATTGACCAGGTCCTTGTTGACCACACCGCGCTCGGCAAACTTCATGATCGGCACGAAAATGCCTTCTTCATAAACCTCGTTCGCATCTGGGCCGAAGCCGCGCCCGCCAACATCGACCACATGGGCCGTGCAGGCAAAGAAGCCAGTCAGCTTGCCCTTGCGGAAGCTGGGCGACACCACCGTGAAGTCATGCAGGTGGCCCGTGCCTTTCCATGGGTCGTTGGTGATATAGACATCGCCCTCGTAGATGTTTTCGCGGCCTATGTCGTTGATGAAGTGGCCGACCGCTTCCGCCATGGCATTGACGTGGCCGGGGGTACCGGTCACGGCCTGCGCGATCATGAGGCCTGCGCGGTTAAAGACGCCTGCGGAAAGGTCGCCGGATTCACGCACGCTGGTGCTGAAGGCGGTGCGGATGAGTGTGACGGCCTGTTCCTCGACAACGGAAATCAGGCGGTTCCACGTGATCTGCATGTGAACGTCGGAAATGGGTTTCTTTGTCATGTGAGACGGCTCCTCAGAGCATTTCCCGCAAAAGTGTGAAACGGTTTTGCGTTGGATAATGCGATAAAACAAATAGTTAGAGCGGTTCCGGCCATTCTGTCAGAACAGGAACCGCTCTAGGCGGCCTTGGCGCGTAGCAGCAGGCATCCATCGGCCTGCATGATCGCTTCGCGGCTGGAGGTGACAACGGTCGAGGTTTCGCGTTCGGTGATGATGGCGGGGCCAGCAATCCACTCGCCCGGCTTCATGGTCTCGCGCTCGACGATCGAGGCTTCGAGGAAGCGTTCTTCGAGAACATCGAATACCTGACGCGTGGCGGATATGGCGGCTCGCGCCTGTTTCTGGACCGGCTTTGCGGGGGTTGGGGCAGCGGCGTCTGCGCTTGCACGCAAGGACCAGCTGACGATCTCGACGT
Source organism: Brucella pseudintermedia (assembly GCF_008932435.1). Taxonomy (GTDB): domain Bacteria; phylum Pseudomonadota; class Alphaproteobacteria; order Rhizobiales; family Rhizobiaceae; genus Brucella; species Brucella pseudintermedia. The sequence continues at coordinate 29,099 of NZ_WBWE01000005.1, forward strand.
CGAGATCATCGATCACGCGTCCGAAGAAGCGCTCATAGCATTCGTCAAAGAGCGTGCGGAACAGCGTCGCATCCGCATCGCTGTAATCGCGGACTTCAATCGTAACCGGCACTTCCCAGCCTTGTCCGGCATAGCGCATGTAAGCGGTGCATTCGAGCGTCGGGCTGGCATCAGGCGCGCCTGATCGAACGAAGGAGGTTGCTTCCTCAACCAGTTCCCTGATGACCGCATTGATGGCCTTGCCTTCAAAGCGGCTCAGGCGGCTATAGGCACTGCGTACCGATTCAAAGCCGAAGGGCGCACGCAGGAAACCGATGGCCGAACCGACACCGGCTCCGGGCGGAATGAGAAGATCGGTCACGCCGAGTTTTTCACACAGGCGCGCTGCGTGAACCGGAGCGGCACCGCCGAAGGCGATCATGGTGAATTCCGACAGTTCCTTACCGTTTTCAACCGCATGCATGCGTGCGGCATTGCTCATGTTCTCATCCACCACTTCGCTTAGACCATAGGCGGAAGTGGCAATGTCGGAACCGAGCTTGGAGCCGATATCGGCGTCCATCGCTTTTTCCGATGCGGAGCGCGAGAGTTGCATCGTGCCGCCCGCAAATGTATCGGGATCGAGACGGCCCAGAATGACATCGGCGTCGGTAACGGTTGGATGAATGCCGCCGCGGTCATAGCAGGCGGGGCCGGGTTCCGATCCCGCGCTATGCGGTCCGACGCGGATCTGGCGCATGGAATCGACGGTTGCAATTGACCCGCCCCCTGCCCCGATCTCGACCATTTCGATCACCGGAATGGAGATCGGCATGCCGCTTCCCTTCTTGAAGCGATAGGTACGCGCCACTTCAAAGGTTTTGGAGGTTTTGGGCATCTGCTGCTCGATAAGGCAGATTTTTGCGGTCGTGCCGCCCATATCGTAAGAGACAACCTGATCGAGCTTGTGATTGGCGGCAATGTGAGCCGCGAAGATCGCGCCGCCGGCGGGACCGGATTCAAGCAGGCGAACGGGAAATTCGATGGCGCTTTCAATGCTGATGATACCGCCGCCCGAATGGATCATGAAGACGGGCGCGACAAGGCCCTCTTCGCGCAGTCGCCCCACAAGACGATTGAGATAAGACGCCATCAGCGGCTTGACATAGGCATTGGCGCAGACGGTGTTGAACCGCTGGAATTCGCGCATCTGCGGCGAGACTTCAGAGGAAATCGATACGGACAGACCGGGCTTTTTGGCGAGAATACGCTCGCGGAAGCGGCGCTCATGCTCACCGTTGAGATAGGAATGGATGAAACCGACGGCGACGCTTTCATAGCCTTCGGCAATGATGCGGTCGCAAAGCGCATCGACTTCCTTTTCATCAAGCGGCTTCAAAACCTCGCCACGGGCACCGATGCGTTCGTTGACAACCAGCCGGTCGTTGCGCGCAACAAGCGGCGCGGGCAGCACAATATCGAGATCATATTGCTCGAAGCGGCTTTCCGTGCGCATTTCGATCACATCGCGAAAACCTTTGGTTGTCACCAGGGCGGTTTTCGCACCGCGCCGCTCGATCAGTGCATTGGTGGCAAGCGTCGTTCCGTGAATGACAGTATCGATCTGATCAAGCTTGACCCCGGCTTTGTCAGCCACTTCCCGAATGCCCTTGACGATGGCATTTTCGGGAAATGCGTAATCCGTCAGCACCTTGGTTGAATGAAGGGTGGAACCCACTTCCATTGCCACGTCGGTAAAGGTTCCGCCGATATCGACACCCACCCTGATCAGTTTGCCATCTATCGTCATTTTCTGCTTAACTCCCAGAAAGATATCCCCGAAAGGGACGAATACGTTGTGTTCTGTCACGGCTCAGGCTCGGGCACGTGTTTATCGGTTCCCGCAAAAGGCCTTGCGGGTTCATGTCATTGATCGTTGGAGACTTTGGATGTTCCGGTGCGTTTCACACACACCGGGAAACCTTATGTGTTGGCGTTATTGCTTGCCGGTGAAATCCACCCCTTCAAGCGTGGTTGGCAGCTTTGGACGGTCGACGCCGATCCACTTTTTATAGAGCGTATCCAGCGAACCATCTGCGTTGTGGCGCGTCACGAAATCATTGAGAAAGTCGAGCATGGCCTGATCGCCCTTGCGCACCGCCATGGCCTGGATATTGTCCGCAGCCTTGTACTTGCGAACATATTTGTCGCCATTGCCGGTGTTCTGGATCACAAGGCCATAGGTGAGGCTTCCGAGGATCGCATCGACCTGGCCCGACAGAAGCGCCTGCACGGTGGTGGCGTCGTCGTCAAAGCCCTTGATTTTTGTGCCCGTGGGGGCGGCCTTCTTGAGGATCGGCTCGAACGCGCTGCCGCGATTGACACCGATCGTGTAATTGACGAGATCCTCGTTGCTGTTGATCTCGGCGTCCTTTTTGCCCCAGACCGTGATGTCATTGGCCGAATAGGGAAGCACGAACTGGATGACCTTTGCGCGTTCGGGCGTAATCGTCATCGACGGCACCAGAAAATCGACCATGCCATTGGTCAGCAGCGGAATGCGGTTTTGCCCTGTCACGCGCTCGAACTTGACCTCGACGCCCAGCTCCTTGGCAATGAGGTTGGCCACATCTATGTCAAAGCCACCATTCTTGCCGTTCTCATCGATGTAGCCCCATGGAAACTGATCCATCTGCACGCCGATGACGGCCACGCCCTTGGCCTTGATTTCCTCCGGGCTCGCCGCTTGCGCCGTAGCGACAGACAAGGCCGATGCAACGAGACTGGTTGCAAGGCTGAGTGCGATCGCGGAACTCTTGAAAACTGCGTTGATCATGTTCTTACCTCTGGTTTGTTTTATCGTTGATTAGCGTGAAGCGTTCAGCCGCTTCTCGATCCGGGCGCTGTAATAAGTGAGCGGCACGCAGATGACGAAATAGATGAGCCCAACGGTGCCGTAGACCTTCATCGGCTCAAAAGTGATATTGGCCATCAGCTGTCCTGAACGGGTGAGTTCAGTCAGCCCGAGCAGCGCGGCCAGCGCCGTTCCCTTGATCAAATTGACCAGAAAGCCGATTGTCGCCGGAAGACCGATACGAAAGGCTTGCGGCAGCACGACATCCTTCATGCGATGGAAATAACCGATACCGAGCGCGCGGGCGGCTTCGTCCTGCCCGGTGGGAACAGCCTGAATGCTGCCGCGCCAGATTTCTCCCAGAAAAGCACTGGCATGCAGCGACAGGCCGATGATCAGCGCCACCCAGATGTCAACCCGAATACCCAGGATGGGCAGGCCGAAATAAACGAAGAACAGCTGGATCAGCAGCGGTGTACCCTGAAAAATCTGGATATAGGTCGCCATCAGATAGCGCAGCCATCTTTTCGTGGCCGTGCGTCCCAGCGCTACGACCAGACCGCCCAGTCCCCCGAAAGTGAAGGCAAGGATGGAGAGAATGACGGTCCATTTTGCACCGTCGAGAATGAAGAGAAATTCGGAGAAACCAAAACTGCGTATCATCTTGGGACCTCACTTCGACGGGTAGGAAAAATAGGTCCTGCCGATGATTTGCAGAACGATCGAGAAGAATTGCGACAAGGCGAGGTAGATGACGCCGAGCACGAAATAGATTTCAAAGCTGCGGAAGGTTTCTGAATCAATCATCTGCCCGACATAGGTCAGTTCTTCCGCGGAGATTGACGCCACAAGGCTTGAATTGAGCATCATCAGGATGAACTGGCTGCAAAGCGCGGGATAAACAGCGCGTATGGCCGGGCGGAAGATGATGAACCGGTAGATGTCGAAGGTATGAAGCCCGAGCGCCTTGCCAGCTTCGATTTGACCTGCCTTGATCGATTCCACGCCACCGCGCACGATTTCCGCCGCATAAGCCGCGCAATTGAGCGTCATGGCCAGAATGGCCGCCTGTTCAGCGGAAAGAGTTACGCCCAGCGAGGGCATACCGAAGAAGATGAAAAACAATTGCACCAGAAACGGTGTGTTGCGGATCAGCTCGATATAGCCGAAGGCCGTGAGCGAGATCGCCCGCACTGAACTCATCCGCATCAGCATGAAGACAATGCCCAGCGCCAGGCCCAGGACCATGGAAATGGATGAAATCTTGAGCGTCTGGATCGCACCGTTGAGAAGCGCGGGCCAGGCTGCCAGAACCGGCCCCATGTCGAATGTGTATTGCATCAGATTATTCTCCCATTCGCGGCCATTTCCCCTTTTTTTAGTGGTTCAGTATCTGGCCCAAAAATGCCTTGGCGCGCTCATGCCTTGGATTGCCGAAGAAGTCCGCCGGTGGCGCGCTTTCAATGATTTCGCCACGATCCATGAAGATGACGCGATGAGCGACCGCGCGCGCAAACCCCATTTCATGGGTCACGCAGATCATGGTGATGCCGTCGTCAGCGAGACTGATCATTGTGTCCAGCACTTCCTTGACCATTTCCGGATCAAGTGCCGAAGTCGGCTCATCGAACAGCATGATCTTTGGCCCCATGCAAAGGGCCCGCGCAATGGCAACGCGTTGTTGCTGACCGCCGGAGAGTTGTGCCGGATATTTTTCGGCCTGCTCGGCAATATGAACACGCTTGAGGAAATGCATCGCCTTTTCCCGGGCTTCGGCAAGCGAGTTCTTGTGCACGCGGCGTGGCGCCAACATGCAATTTTCCAGCACTGTCATGTGCGGAAACAGGTTGAACTGCTGAAACACCATGCCAACGTCGCGGCGAATATGATCGACATTCGCACCGGTATGACCCAGGCGAGTACCGTTTACATCGATAATGCCGTCCTGAATTTCTTCCAGATAATTGATGCAGCGGATCAGTGTCGACTTGCCCGAGCCGGATGGACCGCACAGCACGATATGCTCACCGCGGTCGACCTCCAAATTGATATTCTTGAGAACATGGAGCTGGCCATACCATTTGTTGACCGCATTCATCGTGATGGCTTTATCAGACATCTCATTCTCGCTTCGTCTAAATTTGCAGAAGGAAGCCGGCGCTCAGGGCTGGACTTCAAAAATGGCGTCGACTTCGACGGCAAAACCGCGCGGCAGGGAGCCTGCGCCCAGGGCCGTGCGGGCATGACGTCCCTTCTCCCCAAGCACCTCGACCAGAAGATCGGATGCGCCGTCGATGACTGCGGGATGATCCTTGAAGTCAGGCACGGCATTCACGAACCCGCGCACCTGCAGACAGGCTGAAATTCGATCAAGGTCACCATCAAGGGCCGAGGCCGCCCGCGCCAGCAAATTGAGCGCACACACACGCGCTGCCTGATAGGCTTCTTCGATATCCATGGTGCTGCCGACCAATCCGAGATAGCAGTCAACCCCATCGACCCGCGGCACCTGACCAGAGATATACAACGTATGGCCACTCAGCCTATACGGTACATAGGTGCCACTGGGCGCTCCTATCTCGGGCAGGATAAGGCCTAATTCCTTCAGCCTGGCTGAAACCAGTCCCATTTTGTTTCCCCTTATGCTTGGCCGAACGCACGTATGCCCGGAAAGCAGACGTCTCGCTCAACCGCTTTGAGAGCACGCGTTCCAATCACCCGGTCCATGAGGGTGGAGATCGGGCCCGAGCGCTTGATCAACGCGCCTCCCTACCGACATCCCCAGAGATTCTTAAAGTGATATTATGACTTTGCTCTTTGTTATGATGATAGGTTTGCTAAAATATTATCACTTGTCAAGACGGATATTCTGGAGAGAGCGCAACTGGAACCCAGCCATAAGAATACCGTTTAATTCTGATTTTTCTGCTGGTTAAGGGTGGTTTGGACAAGATAAGCGGCGGATGGGGACGAAAAAATTTTATATGAGAGGGACCGCATATAATGGCCCAGCCGCGGGCGAGGAAAGAATTTCGAGGTTGCCGGGATAGGCCAAAACCTAGGCGAATTCTGAATCTGTGAGCCTTAAGATAATATCTCTATATAAGTGATAGTATCTTGTAATTCCTTTCCCGCCATCGTATCAATGAGGGACAACCTAATCGGCCAATGGGACCTGACCGACATTGAAAACCCTTACCGCACGGACGATTGAAAATCTTAAGACCTTCATTCGCGATGGCGACTTTAAGACCGGGACGAAGCTGCCTACGCTGGTGGAACTCGGTGAAACGCTGGGCGTCAGCCGCACGGTCATCCGCGAAGCCATTGCCGAACTTCGCTCTGACGGTCTGCTGGAAGTGAAGCACGGCGTTGGAGTATTCGTCCGCGATTTCGAAAGGCTGCATTTTTCGGGCAACGATGTTTCACCGCTTGAGCCTTTGGCGCGGCTGTCGCTGCCGTTCATGGATCTGCTGGAATTGCGCATGGCCTTTGAGGTTCACGCTGCGGGATTGGCTGCGCAGCGACGCTCCTGGGCGCAAGAGGCCAATATGTGGGAAGCGCTCAAAAAATTCGAGTCGTCCGTTGACGATGAGGCGGCACTCGACGAGATGGATTATATCTTTCACCGTTCGATCGCCGAGGCGACCAACAATCAGGCCTTTATCGAGTTCTTCAGCGTCATGAGCCTGAAAATCCTGCCGCAACCCGCATTTTCGAGCGATCTCAATCCTGCATTGATTACGCCCGATTATATTCGCAACAGTGTGACTGAACATCGTGCGATCTGCGAAGCCATCAGTGCGGGGAACGCAGATGCCGCGCGCGACGCCATGCAGGCCCACCTCACCCGCAGCCACCAGCGCTATCGCGGTTTCAACGGCAGCATGGGATCTCCTCTCAGCAATGTGACGGAGCGTTGAACCCAACCACGATGAAGGCATTGATCCGAGGAACGAAACTCGCATTGCCAGCCTTCAGAGGTCTCACTCGGGCATGAAATGCGCCACTCTGGAGCCTCATATACCGTTTTTATAGTGCGTTGATAATCATTGATTTTTTAAGGCCTGTTAAACCTAAAATACCGTTAGGTTTTTCTCGTGCGACGGTCGCGAAAGGGCCTTGAAGAGGAGCTGTAAGGCGCGTTGCATGGCGAATCTTCAGATGCCTGCAAGGCCCGTTTGATAATCTCGAGGCTACCCCGATTTGGTTAAGAAATCCACCCCTGAAAGCGCGAAGCGCGATAAGCAGTACAGACGAAAGCATGCATTCCCAGTAAAGCGTCGTCGTTCAAACGGCGGAGCTTTATAGGAATGAAGAGCTTTACAGGGATGAAACCCTGCTGGAAACCCCGCTCCCTGTTGGAGGCTCCTCCCCGCGCCAAGCGCCCCCGGCCCCCATTGACGAGCCCCATCACGGCCATCTCCGGCATGATCCATGATCATGCCGCTATCCGCTTCGCGCAAGCGAGCGGCGGGGACGATGTTCGCTCTCTTCGCGACTTGTGGGCCAGAGGCGGAGCGTCCTGAACGCTTCGCATCCATGGCGGGCAATGCGGATCTGGACCGGTGAAGACGCAAAGCTATCTTCCGGCCCGACCGGCTTCCATGAAAGCATTATTCTCCGCATCCGGCGCAACCTCAGAACCGCTTCGTATCATTTCGGCTTCGCAATGACCGCGGCGGGACCGACTACCGGAGAATCGGTCCTCGACATATCTTCCACCGAAAAGCGGCCTCATTCCCGTGTGGAAACGGACTCTTCGTGATTGAAATTTCGAGCCCGTTTAGGGCCTGCAAATATAGACCGCCGTCTAAAATGCTTAAAAGCTCATAAAAACAAAGAGATAACGAAATTGGTGCCGAATCGATAAAATTTCGCTTAATTTTAATGTCGGCGCTAACCCTTTGTTAATTTGGCTGCCCCTTGCGATAGAATAAGAATCGGACATAATGACGGTATTTAGGCGGTATCAGTTCCAATGCCGTCACTAGGGACACCAAGCAAATGAATATCGCAAATCCGGCAGCAGCCTTGTCGTTTGACGACATGATATTATCGCAAGGGCGCGAGATTTCTCGCAAGCTCAATCTGCTGCGTCACGAAAACTTTCCGCCGGATGCGCGCAAGAACATGCTGCGCCAGTTTTCGATGGCCGAGGCCGCCTATTTTCTCGGCGTCTCCCCCAGCAATCTCAAGAAGCTACATCTTGAAGGCAAGGGAGTCGAGCCGACTATTCTGACAGGTGGTCGCCGCGCTTATAGTGTCGAGCAGATTCAGGAACTGCGCCAGTGGCTGGACCAGAATGGCCGCGCTGAGGTGAAGCGCTACGTTCCGCATCGTCGCGGCAATGAAAAGCTTCAGGTTATCGGCGTCGTCAACTTCAAGGGCGGCTCCGGCAAAACCACGACGGCTGCGCACCTGGCGCAACATATGGCCCTGACCGGCCATCGCGTCCTTGCCATCGATCTCGATCCGCAGGCTTCGCTTTCCGCCCTGCACGGCATTCAGCCGGAACTCGATGAATTTCCCTCGCTCTATGAGGCTATTCGTTACGACTCCGAAAGGAAGCCTATTCGCGAGGTTATCCGGCGGACGAATTTCCCCGGCCTCGACATTATTCCCGCAATGCTCGAGCTGCAGGAATATGAGTATGATACCCCGCTTGCCATGCAGAATGGCGGCGAGGGCAAGACGTTCTGGAACAGGATCGCGCAGGCCCTTGCCGATGTGGATGCCGACTATGATGTGGTGGTCATCGACTGCCCTCCCCAACTCGGCTATCTGACGCTGACGGCGCTTTCGGCTGCGACCTCGGTACTGATTACCGTTCATCCGCAAATGCTCGACCTGATGTCCATGTCGCAGTTCCTTTTGATGCTCGGCGATATTCTGAAGACGGTTCGTCAGGCCGGCGGCGCGGTGCAGCTCGACTGGTTCCGCTATCTGATCACGCGTTACGAACCGACCGACGTGCCGCAGGCGCAGATGGTCGGCTTCATGCAGAGCATGCTCGCCTCGCATATGCTCAAGCACCAGATGCTGAAATCGACAGCGATTTCCGATGCCGGGCTTACCAAGCAGACGCTTTACGAGGTCGAGCGCTCATCGATGAACCGTGGCACCTATGATCGCGCCATGGAAGCCATGGAAGCAGTCAATTCTGAAATTCGCGGCCTCGTTCATGAGGCATGGGGGCGTTAGACTGCCGTCTAAAACGGCGAATAGTGAATAAAATCAGGTCTCTGACCGGTTTGAGGATTTGGGAATGGCACGAAAGAACATATTCGAAAGCGTTATGCGCGACGAACCGGCTGCTGAACAGGGTTCGCAGCCGGTCGATAACGTATCGCGCCGGTTCGGTGCCGCTAAATCCCTGTCCGCCTCGATAGACGAACTGGCGAAGCAGGCAGCGCAGAAGCTCGACGGAGAAGCCATTGTCGAGCTTGATCCGGCGCAGCTGGACGTTTCCTTCGTCGCCGACCGCCTGCCGGAAGCGCATGACGAAGAATATCAGGAGCTTCTGCAAGCCATTCGCGAGCGCGGGCAGGACAGCCCTATTCTGGTTCGTCCGCATCCGCAGACCAGCGGCCGCTATATGATCGTTTTCGGCCATCGCCGCGCGGGGGTGGCCAGGGAACTGGGCATCAAGGTCAAGGCGGTTATCAAGCCCCTCGCCGATCTGGAACATATTCTGAGCCAGGGCCAGGAAAACTCCGCCCGCGCCAATCTGAGCTTCATCGAGCGTGTTTTCTTTGCGGCGCGTCTTGAAGCGCTCGGCTTCGAACGGGAAGCCATACAGGCGGCATTGACGGTCGATTATCAAACCCTGTCGAAGATGCTGACCATTCCAAAGGCCGTTCCCGAGCATATTCTTCTGGCAATCGGCCCGGCCAAGGGCATCGGTCGTGACCGCTGGCTGGAACTGCGCAAGCTGATCGAAATGCCGGGCAAGAAAGATGCTGCGGAAGAGCTTATCGCGACTTCCGCCTTTGAAAACGCGTCGTCTGTCGATCGTTTCGAGCAGCTCTACGGCTATCTGAAAGGCGGAAGGCCGAAGAAGCCTGTCACCAAGGCCGCTTCACGTCCCGGCGCCAGCTGGACGGCTCCGGACAAGACCGTCAGTGCTGTTATCAAACAGAATGGCAAATCGGCTACATTGGCGCTTGGTGCTGCCAACGGGCCTCGTTTTGCCGATTGGCTTTCTCGCAATCTGGATGCGCTCTACGCATCATTCCAGAGCGAGGAGAAGTAAGTAGCGTACAGGCCGGAGCGTTTGCAGCGGTCTGATTGTGTAAGGCATGTCTCCCGGAAACGGGACTGGTTCAGGATCAGGACATGCTTGATTAACTTGTAAGCGTGTTTGCGTCGAAACTGTTCAGGAAAAGGAACGAGACAGCAAAAGAAAAAGGCCCCCAAACGTCGCCGTGTGGAAGCCCTTCTCATTGGTTTAGCAGCTAGAGAATCGCAAATCCACGAATCACTGTCAAGTGCAATTAGCGTCATTTCGGCGGGTGGATTTCTTTTGCCTTGTGGAAGGTGAAAGAAAATGGAGATTCAATTGGCCTCGACGCCGTTCGGCAGTCGAAGGATGACGCTTGCCTTGTTGGCAAGTCAACAGAACACACGGCAGATTGCGCCTGGAACGGTTGCCGACAAGTGGCAGCTGCATCGCTGGCTGTGTGAAGCAAAGACGCTGTTCGGCCTGAATGACCGCTCTCTGGCAGTCCTTTCGGCGCTCCTGTCATTCTATCCTGAAACGGAACTGAACGAGCAGAGCAGCCTGATCGTGTTTCCGTCCAACAAGCAACTGGCATTGCGCGCCCATGGCATGGCGGATGCGACCCTGCGGCGTCATCTGGCTGCGCTGGTCGATGCCGGTTTCATTCTTCGGCAAGACAGCCCGAATGGAAAGCGCTATGCGCGTCGCGCCAAGGGCGGAGATGTGCAGATTGCTTTCGGCTTTTCGCTGGCGCCGCTTCTGGCCCGTGCCTGTGAACTGGAACGTGCTGCCGAAGAGGTGAGGGCGGAAAAGACTGCATTGCGTGAAATGCGCGAACGGCTGACCTTGCTGCGTCGGGACATCACCAAGCTTGTCGAATTTGCCGCTCAGGCAAAGCTCGCCGGCAACTGGCAGGACATTCATCATCGTTTCCGCCTGATCGTCGACAGCATTCCGCGCCGTGCAAGCTATGCTGAACTGGCAGCTTTGGTCGAATCCTCGCAGGCCATTCGTGCGGAAATCGATAACGCATTGAAAATCCATGAAAATGTTCAAAATTTGCGCGGCAATGAATCTCAAAATGAGCGGCAGCAAATTGAATCGAATCCAGATTCCCATCTTGAAAAGGCAACGCCTGAATTTATCGACCAGCGCATAAATGAAATCACCAGCGCCCCAACGGAACCCACGGTTTCGCTCGACATGGTGCTTCGCTCCTGTCCGGAGATCACGGCCTATACGGTCTCATCCATTCGGCATTGGCAGGATCTGGCCAATACGGCAGAGAAAGTACGTTCCTTCCTCGGCATTGATGGAAAGCTCTACGATCTCGCAAAGAAGGTGCTTGGAACCCATAATGCGTCAATCGTGATTGCCTATATCCTGCAACGCTATGAGCAAATTCAGTCCGCAGGAGGCTATTTGCGCGTTTTGACGGAAAAGGCTGCCAATGGCTCTTTCTCGATCAGACCGATGCTTATGGCTGCGCTGAATGGACAGGATCGTTAACCATAAAGCCTAGTCCGAGAGACAAAACAGAACTGCCTTTTAGGTTTCGTATCGTTCATGAAATTTAACGAGATCAAAGGATCCTAAAAAGGACTGGAACGGCTACCGACTGCCGTTGCGGCTCCCGCAAATTGGTTTCCAACAGTGCTTGACGGCTGATACGCCGAAGAATTTTGGTTCGGGAGAGATGAACTCAATCTTGTGCCTGAAAGCGACGGCGACGCGACCGGCGGCGAGGGCGTAACGTGTTGAGGTCCAGCGCCTGATCGGTCTTGTGACGTGGGGGAGGCGAGAGGAGGCGCATGATGAAAAGGATGCAGCACCCGATGGTGAATATCCAGAATATCTCGTCAGTGAGATCGTTGATCATGGCGCAATCCAGAGCAAACCGCTTGTCCGTTTCCGCGACGCGCGAAACACTATACCGCGATCCATATCGCCTTGCGGAACCTTGGCCAAGTCACGAAGCCGTGCTTTATCGCCGCGCCGGTGATGTTCCTCTGCTGCGGCCCTGTGGATGGCTCAAAGGCGCTGGTCGCGAACTCCACGCCGATCTGCGATAGATTGATGATGCTGCCTTTCAATATCCATTGTCGCGGCCCGGTGCTCGCGGCTGACTTTCGAGATCCGCAAGACATTTTAAGCTGGTCGCTGACACGTCCCGGCTTTGTTTCGGCGCGTTCCGTCGCCTGGCTGGAGGTCCGCAACGACGATCTGACGCTCGATGTCGATCCCGCAGCCCTGTTGCAGGAAAGACTGGCTGAGGCCGGTTATGGCGAAGCGGTGCAGATGATGACCTCGCGCAGCGTGAAGAAGCATCATGTCGCAATGCGGTGCTCCGGCGAAGCGCAAGCTGCCTGTCTTGCCACTGTCGGCCTGTCAAATGCGGGGAGGGTGGGGGAACGCACGCAGATGAATATGCCAGCCGGAACAATCAATCTTCTGGTTCATATAGACAAGGCCCTGTCGGTCGCAGCCCATTTGGAAGCAATGTCGATTGCTGCCGAGGCACGCACCGCTGCCATTATGGAATTAGGGCTCGATATTGGCGGCAGGGCCGCAACGGGTACTGGCACCGATTGCATAGCGGTTTCCGCACCGCAGGGGGAGCCGGGCGCATTATATGCAGGCTTGCACACGGATATAGGTGCCGCCCTCGGTGGTGCTGTTTATGATGCAGTGTCCGAGGGTGGCAGGCTCTGGATGAAAGAGCAGGGCTTTTGATCGATCAGGCTTCTGCGGCAGCGCCTTTCGGCTTCAGGCGCAGGATAAGCGGCACCAGAACAAGCGCGACAATCGGGAAGACCAGCCAGTTGATGGTTTCCCAGCCGGAGGAATGCAGCAGCGACCCGGCGAAGAAGGAAGCGCAAGCCACAGTGCCGAACATGATGAAATCATTGGCGCCTTGAGCCTTGCCGCGTTCAGCCGGTGTGTGGCAGTCCGTCACCATGGCGGTCGCGCCGATGAAACCGAAATTCCAGCCGATGCCGAGAAAGATCAGCGCTCCCCAGAAATGGCCGACATCGAAACCGCCGAGCGCAATGATGGCTGAAAAGGCGATCAGCACCAGCCCGAGCGCGGTTATCTTTTCCTTGCCGAAACGGGTGATGAGCTTTCCGGTGAAGAAGCTGGGGCCAAACATGGCCAGCACATGCCACTGGATGCCAAGGGCCGCATGATCGACGGAATGCCCATGGCCGACCATGGCGATGGGCGCCGCCGTCATCACGAAAGTCATCAGCGCATAGGAACAGACGCCGGCTGCCACGGAAAGCATGAAGCGCGGCGAGCGCAGGATTTCGCCAAGCGGTCGGCCTGTATCATGGACAGTGTTCGGGTCTTTCCGGATTTTCGGGGCGCGCAGCATGAAAAGGACGGGGAGGGCGAGAAGACCCAGAACCGCCTGGCTGAGGAAACTGCCCGCAAACATGGCATCGGGAATGGTGTCGCGTGTCCAGATGACGAGCTGCGGCCCGACAATGGCCGCGACCAGCCCGCCCACCATGACCCATGAAATGGCGCGCGCCTTCATGTCGCCCGTTGCCGCATCGGTGGCGGCAAAGCGATAGCTCTGGACATAGGCGGCATAGAAACCGGCGGTCAGCGTGCCGAGACAGAAAATGAGGAAGGAGGCTGCGAAAATGCCCGCGGCGGCAATCAGGCCCGCCGAAACACCGACAAGCGCGCCCAGCATATAGGCATTGCGGCGTCCGAACTGGCGCATGAAGAAGGCTGCTGGCAAGGTGCCGAGCGCAAGGCCGAGGTTGAACAGGCTGACGGGCAGCGTGACGAAGGCAGGATCGGAGGAAAGTTTCTGGCCCACCAGGCCGCCGAGCGAAATCACGATAGGCGGGCTCGACGCGCCAAGCGCCTGTGCAATCGTCAGGATAATAATATTGCGCCGTGCGGCCGTCATGTCGGTCATCGTCAACCCCTCAAAGGACGAAATCGGGAGGGTTTTATCGGAAAGCGCATTTGCCAGCAAAATTATTCTATCGCCCGATCAGGAATTTTTCGGCATTCCAGGGAATGCAACTGTCGGGATAATGTCGTCCAGCTGTCATGAACTGCTTCTAGTTTGCAGCTTCACCGTTCGATAGGGAGCCAGCAATGTCCGATACTCTTTCCCAGCAAAGTCTGTTCAAGACCAGCCAGTTGGAAGAAGCAGATGCCGATCCGCGCAATCCGTCCGACAACCCCACCATGGGCGAAATCATCAGCCGCCGCTTTTCCCGCCGCGGCTTTCTGCGCGGATCGCTTGCTGTCTCGGCCATTGCGGCAACCGTCAGCCCGCTCGCGCTGATGAGCGCAGGCGATGCGCGCGCCGCGTCCGGTTCGGCCTTTTCGTTCAAGGAAGTCGAGGCTGGCGTGGACGCCCATCACCATGTCGCGGAAGGCTATGATGCCGATGTGCTCCTGCGCTGGGGCGACAGGCTTTTCGCCGATGCGCCGGAATTCGACCCGACGAAACAGTCAGCCGAAGCGCAGGCGCGCCAGTTCGGCTATAATAATGATTATGTCGGCTATATCGCCATCGACGGTTCGCCCGAACACGGGCTTCTGGTCGTCAACCATGAATATACCAATCCGCACCTGATGTTCCCCGGTTTGGTCAAGATCGTCGACGGCAAGGTGGAGCAGGCCCCGCTTTCCAAGGAACAGGTGGATATCGAAATGGCTGCCCATGGCGGCACGATTGTCGAAATCCGCAAGCAGGACGGCAAATGGCAGCCGGTGCTCGATGGCGCGAAAAACCGCCGCATCACCTCCAATACCGAGATGGTGCTGAGCGGCCCGGTCGCGGGACATGACCGCGTCAAGACCAATGCCGATCCGTCCGGCACCAAGGTTTTCGGCACGATCAACAATTGTGCGGGCGGCGTCACCCCGTGGGGCACCTACATCATGGCCGAGGAAAACATCCACGGCTATTTCATCGGTGAACTGCCGGAAGGCCACGCGGAAGCGGCCAATTACAAGCGCATGGGCATTCCCGAAGGCTCGTATGAATGGGGCCGTTTCTATGATCGTTTCGACGTTTCCAAGGAGCCGAACGAGCCGAACCGCTTCGGCTGGATTGTCGAGGTTGATGTGTCCGACCCGAACTCCGTGCCGAAGAAGCGCACCGCGCTTGGCCGTTTCAAGCATGAGGGCGCGGAATCCATCGTCAGCAAGGATGGGCGCGTGGTCTTTTATCTCGGCGACGACGAACGGTTTGATTATGTCTACAAGTTCGTGACGGCGGGCAAGTTCAACCCGGATGACCGCGCCGCCAATATGGACCTGCTGGATGAAGGCACGCTGCACGTGGCGAAGTTCCACGAGGACGGCAAGGTGGAGTGGATGCCGCTGGTGTTCGGTCAAGGTCCGCTCACCGAAGAGAACGGCTTCAAGAGCCAGGCCGATGTGCTGATCGAAACGCGGCGCGCTGGTGATCTTCTCGGCGCCACCAAGATGGACCGTCCGGAAGACGTGCAGCCGAACCCGGTCAATGGCCGCGTCTATGTCATGCTCACCAACAATACCAAGCGCAAGGACGATCAGGTGGATGCCGCCAATCCGCGCGCCAAGAACGCCTTCGGTCATATCATCGAGATCGAGGAAGACGGGCAGGATTTTGCCGCCACCACGGGAAAATGGGAAGTGCTGCTGAAATGCGGCGATCCTTCGGTCGCCGAAGTTGGTGCCAGCTTCTCCACCGATACGACGCGCAATGGCTGGTTCGGCATGCCGGACAATGCCGCCGTCGACAGCGCTGGCCGGCTGTGGGTCGCAACCGATGGCAACAGCAATAAGGATACAGGCCGCACCGACGGGCTTTGGGCCGTCGACACGGAAGGCGATGCGCGCGCGACCTCGAAACTGTTCTACCGCGTGCCGGTGGGGGCGGAAATGTGCGGTCCGCTGTTCGCGCCCGACGATGAGACGGCCTTCGTCGCCGTGCAGCATCCGGGCGACGGCGGCGAGGACTGGGACGGTCATGGCCGTCCGTCCTATTACGAAGACCTGTCCACCCGCTGGCCGGACTTCAAGGACGATATGCCGGTGCGGCCCGCCGTGGTGGCAATCACCAAACAGGGCGGCGGCAAGATCGCTGTGTAGTAACTTTATAAGGCAGTCGGCCCCCGGTGAAAGCCGGGGGCCTTCGTCAAAGCTTCATGGAAGCGTCAAGCCAGCGATACAAAGCCAGCCTAATTGCATCCCTGTATTTCCAATCTAACGGGGACTTATCATGATATCGCGTCTCGTCGCCTCGACCATGCTTGCCGGTGCTGTCGCCTTGGCATTTCCGGCCTCCGCTGAAGAAAAGGCTTTTCCGGCCACGCTCAAGGCCCATGCCATCCTGCCCGCGAACACGATCATCGCTGCGCCGGAGGATGCGGCTGAGCACCTGAAGACCTCGGGCAAGTTCACCACCGCCGACCGCAAACGCACTGATGGCATCGGCACGGTGGAAGGCAAGGACAGCGTGCGCAAGACCGGCCTTTCGGTTCCGTTCGACGGCCAGCCAGTGCAGGGCTTTTCCGGTATCAAGACCATGGAAGACGGCAGCTTCTGGTCGCTGTCCGACAATGGTTTCGGCTCCAAGCTCAATTCGCCGGATGCCATGCTGATGCTGCACAATGTCAAGTTCGACTGGGACAAGGGAACGGTCGAGCGCGTCAAAACCGTGTTCCTCAGCGATCCGGACAAGAAGGCTCCGTTTCCCATCGTCATGGAAGGCGCGGAAAAGCGCTATCTGACGGGCGCGGATTTCGACGTGGAATCTATCCAGCCGGTGGCGGACGGTTTCTGGGTCGGCGAGGAGTTCGGTCCGTTCCTTTTGAAATTCGATACGGACGGCAAGCTGACCGACGTGTTCCCGACTTTCGTTGGCGAGACGGAAGTGGTGTCGCCGGACAATCCAAAGCTTGCTCTGCCCGCCAATCCGAGCCTCAAGCTCCCGGCCTATAATCTGAAGCGTTCCGGCGGCTTCGAGGGGCTTGCCATGTCCAAGGACGGTTCCAAGCTTTATGGTCTTCTGGAAGGCCCGTTGTTTGTCGACGGTGCGCCGGAAAAGACCGAGAGCGGCAAGACCGGCCTGCGCGTCATCGAGTTCAATGTTGCGGACAAGAAGTGGACGGGCCGTTCCTGGCTTTATCCGCTGGCGGAAGGCGGCGAAGCCATCGGCGATTTCAACATGCTGGATGAAACCACGGCGCTGGTCATCGAGCGCGACAACGGCGTCGGCACGGCGGACAAGGCTTGCGCCGATCCGAAGAAGCCGCAGGCCGATTGCTTCGATGTGCCGTCGAAGGTGAAGCGCATTTACAAGATCGCGTTTGACGACAGCAATGACGGCAAGGAAGTGCGCAAGATCGGCTATATCGATCTGCTGGCCATTGCCGACCCGGAAAACAAGCGCCGTCAGGGCGGGCGCGAGGGCATTTACGACATGCCCTTCCTCACCATCGAGAATGTGGACCGGGTGGACGACACGCATATCGTGGTCGGTAACGACAACAATCTGCCGTTCTCGGCAGGCCGCGCGCTCGACAAGGTGGATGACAACGAGTTCGTCCTGCTGGAAGTGGGCGAATTCCTGAAGGCCGAGTAGGCTTTCCCCGATTTTCAACGAAGCCGTATGGCGGCCTGCCCTTGCACGGGCAGGCCGCTAATGCTCTACTTGGTCGTATAGCCGCCATTGACGAGGATGGTCTGTCCGGTCATCCACCAGCCTTCCGAAACCATGAAGCGGATATAGGGAACGATGTCCTCGATATCGGTAAGGCCGGTTCTGGAGAATTGCGAGAGTGCAGCCGCGCTCATGTGATAGGCGACCGCGTCCGCGCTTTCAGCCGGATAGAAGAATGACGTGTCCATCGGGCCGGGGCCGATTGCGGTTACCGATATGCCGCGTTCGCCGAATTCCTTGGAAGCAGCGCGCGTGAAATGCTCGACCGGGGCCTTGGTGCCTGCATAGGCAGCATAGAACGGCGTGTAGGCGCCGAGCAGCGACGTTACCAATGTGCAGATCTTGCCATTGTCGTTCACGTGCTTGCCTGCTTCCTTCAGGAAGAAGAAGGCCGACTTGGAATTGACGGCGCTCATCTCGTCATATTCGGCTTCCGAAACGTTGACGATCGGCTTCTTCAAAACCTTGCCGACAGTGTTGATGGCGATGTCGGGACGCCCGATGGCGGCAATCGCGTCGGCGAAGAGTTTTTCCATCGCACCGGCTGTTGTGAGATCGGCCTGAAAGGAAACCGCTTCCGCGCCAGCAGCCTTCACTGCGGCCACGGTGTCGTCGGCATCCGCCTTGGTCGAGGCGCTGTTGTAATGGATTGCGATGGCCCTTGCCCCGTGTTCGGCAAGATCGCGGGCGATCAATCCGCCGAGATTCTTGGCGCCACCGGCGATGATAACAGTTTTGCCCTTGATGCTGTGGTCTGTCATGGCTTCAACCTTCTTTCCGATGCGTCCGCGTTGCGCGGTCGCTTTCAGGCCGGGAAAGTATCGTCTATAATATTCCTATAAAGACGATCATTCTGACAACACCTGTCAGAAATGACGGACAATGGAGGGTAGAACATCTTGGATCGCATCGACCTCTTTCGTGTCTTTGCCCGTGTGGTCGAATGTTCGAGTTTTACCCGCGCTGCCGATACGCTGGGCGTGCCGCGCTCCTCGGTTTCGGCGGCGGTTCTGGAGCTTGAGGGGCGTCTTGGCGCGCGGCTCCTTCACCGGACCACCAGAAGCGTGTCGACGACGCAGGACGGCGCTGCCTTCTATGAGCGATGCCTGAGCCTGATTGCGGATGTGGAGGAAGCGGAAAACCTGTTCCGCAATACCGCCGCGCCCTCCGGTACGCTGCGGATCGATGTTCCCGGACGCATCGGGCGGCTGATCGTTGCGCCTGCCTTGCCCGCATTTCTGGATGCCTATCCGGAAATCGACATACATCTGGGGGTGACGGATCGCGCCGTCAATCTTGTCGAGGAGAGTATCGATGGCGTTCTGCGCGTCGGGCCATTGACCGATTCCGGGTTGATCGCCCGCTCGCTCGGAGAGCTTCCGCTGGTCAATGTGGCGAGCCCCGCCTATCTGGAGCGGTACGGCATTCCCGAAACGCCTTCCGACCTTGCCGCGCATTGGGCGGTCAATTATGCCTCGCCGTCGAGCGGGCGCGTCGAGCCTTGGGAATGGGTCGAAGGCGGCGTATTGCGATCCATGCCGGTGCGCGGCCGCGTCACCGTCAACAATGCCGAAGCCTATATCGCCTGCTGTCTCGCCGGTCTCGGCCTCATCCAGATTCCCGCCTATGATGTCAAGCATCATCTGGAAGCGGGCGAACTGGTGGAAGTGATGGCCGATATGCGCGCCGAGCCGATGCGGATGACGTTTCTCTATCCCCACCGCCAACATCTTTCCCGCCGTCTTCAGGTCTTTGCCGACTGGCTGGAAGAACTGCTGAAGCGGGAGCTGCATTTCAAGCCGGAGCCGGATTGACGACAAGGCTTTTCTCTCTGTGCATGGTGGCAAGCCTGGCGTGGAAGTTTTATTGCGGCGCAGCTATGGTGCGGCGATCAAGCGATGGAGAAAGTCGTTGAAGATTTTTATTTTCGGCAGTGTGAATGTGGATGTCAGCGCGCGGATGGCCGCGCTGCCGCGTCCGGGACAGACCGTGAATGCATCGGGCTATGGCATCGGCCTCGGCGGCAAGGGCGCCAATCAGGCGGTTGCGGTCGCAAAGCTCGGCGGCGACATTCGCTTCGTCGGCGCTGTCGGTAACGATGCATTCGGCGAACTGGCCGTGAAGCAGATGCAGGAATTTGGCCTCAACACCGAAAGCGTGCGCGTGATCGATGGTGTCGATACGGGCATGGCGATCATTCAGGTCGAGGAAGCGGGGCAGAACACGATTGCGGTGTGCGCCGGGGCCAATGCGCGCTGGTCGGTGGCCGATATCGATGCCTATGCGGCCGATATTGCCAAGGCGAAGATCACGCTGTTGCAGCGCGAGGTTCCCCATGAGGCCAATCTGGCGGTGGCAAGGGCGGCGCGGGCGGCAGGCGGCAGCGTTCTGCTCGATCCGGCTCCGGTCGGCGATGCAAGCCGCATGGCGGACCTGATTGCACTCAGCGACATCATTTCTCCCAACGAGACGGAAGCCGCTGAAATCACCGGCATCGAGCCGACCGATCTGGCTTCCGCGGAAGCCGCAGCCCGGAATCTTCTGGAGCGCGGGCCGAAAACGGTCATCGTCAAGCTTGGGAGCCGTGGTGCATTGCTGGT
Organism: Brucella pseudintermedia; assembly: GCF_008932435.1. Lineage (GTDB taxonomy): Bacteria > Pseudomonadota > Alphaproteobacteria > Rhizobiales > Rhizobiaceae > Brucella > Brucella pseudintermedia. The sequence goes on from NZ_WBWE01000005.1 coordinate 49,438, forward strand.
GACGGCGGACGAGGTGAAGCACTTCGAGCCGTTCAAGGTCGATGTGGTGGATACGGTTGCCGCCGGCGACAGTTTCAATGGCGGTTTCGCGGTTGCCTTCTCGCAAGGCCAGTCCTTGCATGATTGTGTGCGGTATGGTTCGGCGGCGGGTGCGATTGCGGTCACGAGAGTGGGCGCTGGCGCGGCTGCGCCGACCGCTGCGGAAGTGGCAGCGCTTCTGCAAAATAAGGCAAAATGAAGAATAGCGGCAATTTGCGCCGATTTCGCTCGATTTGAGCGAAAAACCGCTCAAAAATACCACCTCAAATATGGCGAAGAAGCCGCGAGAATAAGGCTCTCGCGGCTTTTTTGTGGCTAAATTATGGCTTAGAGCATGATCCCGAGAAGTGGACTTCCGTCTGCGGGGAAATCAGTTCACTGGACTGATTTCTTAACCCCGCTACGATCGGATAAGATCATGCCCAGATAAAATCAAAGCGTTGCCAGACGTTCGGTCAGCAGGCTGAAGAAGCCATCCGCATCCACATCCTTGATGAAGAGCGCGTTCTTCGGGCGGTCGGTCACTTCCCACCAGTCCACGACCGTTTCGCCGATGGTGAGTTCCGAATTGATCTCGATTTCCACATTGCATTCGCGCCCGGAATAAAGTTCCGGCTTGATCAGATAGGCGATGACGTTCGGGTCATGCAGCGGGCCGCCGTCGGTGCCGTACTTGGCTTCGTCATAGCGCTCGAAGAATTCCAGCCATGCCGCAACCACTTCGCCGACATGGGTGCCGATGCCGCGAATGGCGGCGATGCGCTTCTCGGTGGTCAGCACCTTGTGGGTGACGTCGAGCGGCATCATGGTGATCTTGATGCCGGATTTGAACACCACCGATGCGGCGTGCGGATCGACATAAATGTTGAATTCTGCCGATGGCGTGATGTTGCCGCCCTCGAAATAGCCACCGCCCATCAGCACGATTTCCTTGATGCGCCCGGCAATTTTCGGCTCGCGGATCAGCGCGGATGCGATGTTGGTGAGCGGTCCGAGCGGGCAGAGCGTGACGGTGCCCGGCTCTTCCTTCATCAGCGTTTCGATAATGAAATCAACGCCATGCTGTGCCTGCAGCGGCATGGTCGGGGCGGGCAGGTCGTAACCGTCGAGGCCGGTCTTGCCATGGACGTTTTCAGCCGTCACGAGCGGGCGTACCAGAGGGCGGATGGAGCCTGCGAACACCTTGGTTTCAGGCTTTTTCGCCACTTCGCAGATCGTGCGGGCGTTGACTTCGGTGCGCGCCAGCGGGCCGTTGCCTGCCACTGCGGTAATGCCGAGAATGTCGAGTTCCGGGCTTGCCAGGGCCAGAAGAATGGCGACGGCATCGTCCTGACCGGGATCGGTATCGATAATGATTTTACGGGCCATGATGGTTTCCTGATGAGGGGATTTAAACTGCGTTTCGCGCCGCTTCGACCGTCTGGTCGACAAGCGCGTCGAAGGAGATTTTCGCCGGGCGGCGCATATAGGTGACGATGTGGTCGGCCAGAAGCGGCTTCGACCACCGTTCGGCAATGATGCCTGAACCGCGCTGGATGGCGATCATGCTCAGAATCTGCGCGGCATTGCAGTCGACGTCGTGGCCGATGCCGCAGACGATTTCGAGCGTGCGGTCGAAGTCGCCTTCGCCGAACCAGAGCGCGATAACCTGCGCGGCTGCATTCGGATAGACGTGAATCCAGTTATATTCGGCATATTCCGTATCGCATTTCGCCCATGCATCCTGCCAGTTACCGGCAGAGCGGCAGGCATCGAGCGCAAAGGCCAGAACTGCGCCATACTCGGTCTCGACCGGGAAAAGCGCTGCCGTTGAAACCAGCAATTCGCGCGTATCGCTCATCACAAAGGCGCGCGCCGCCATGACGGCGTTGAAGACTTCGCCCAAAATGCCGTTTCCGGCATGGGAGATTTCCGCGTCCATCCATGCGAGGCGGGCAGCTTCGCGGGCGCGGCCCGGCACGACCATGCCGCAGATCGTGCCGCGCATCTGCGCGCCGATCCATTCGTCGAACGGGTTGTCGCAAGTGCCGGTTTCAGGCGGGGTAAGGCCGCGCCGCATGTTGGAAAGCGCGATTGCCTCCGCCGACCAGCCAAGCGGGATCAGCGAGGTCCAGCGCTCGGCAATGTCGGCGCTGGTGACCGCTGAGCCCTTGTCGCCAAAGGCTTCGAGAAAGGCGATCTCGAAGGTGATGTCGTCATTATAGGTGTTGGGCTCGCGCACATAATCGCGGATCGGTCCGAAGACCTCGGCGATGTTTTCCGCCGTATAGCCTTCCAGCGCCGTGCCAGCCGCGGCCCCCACAAGCTGCGCCATCCATGCGGCGGCGGTGCGGTCGCGGAAATCATCGGACTGGATGGCATAGAGCACATCGTCCGGCCATTGAACGGCGGCGTCGAATTCGTCCCATGAGCCGTAGCGCACCGTCTTTTGCGACGGATGGTCGGGGTCGGGTTGTGCCGCGCGCATCAGGACGCGCAGGCGCATGTCGATGCGATAGAGCGTTTCAAAGTCGCCTTTTCCAAGTGCTGCCAGCCCGTCGCGCAGCAGTTCTTCATATGGCGCAAGGACAAAGCCCTTGTTCTCCAGCGATTGCAGCACACCCGCCATCAGGCATTCGGGCGCTGCCGATCCCGGCACATTGCTTTTCCAGAACATGGCCATGAGATCATCCTGCGCCTTCATGACGGCGCTTGCATCCCATGTCTGTTCTTCAGCCGTGCGGATGACAGGCTTTGTGTCGCGCAGCAGGTCGCGGGTCAGTTCCCAGGCTTTCATTTCATTCTCATTTCAGGCTCATTTCAGGCCCATTTCAGGAGTTTTTCAGTTGCTTGGCGCGCCGCTGGCGCCGCGCCGCGTGGATCGTCAGCACGACGACCGGGACGAGATAGGGGATCATCTGCATCAGCTCGAAGGGCAGGCCAAGGCTTTGCAGCGTGATGGCGAAACCTTCCGCCGCCGCCAGAACCAGGCTCGCCACGAGCGTTCCCCATGCGGTGCCCTGTCCCATGACTTCCGCCGCAATGGCGATGAAGCCGCGACCGGCGGTCATGTTCTGGGCAAACCAGGTGACATAGCCGAGCGACAGATAGGCCCCCGCCGCGCCGCCGAAGAGACCGGACAGGACAAGCGCCATCATCTGCACCCGGCCTGTCTGGATGCCTGCGGCGCGTGCCGATTTCGGATCGACGCCGGTGGCGCGCAGATGCAGGCCGAAGCGCGTGCGCATCATCAGGAGGCTGACCGCCGGGACGGCGAGAAGGGCCGCGAAAGTCAGCACATGGATATTGCCGATGAAAGGCACGGCAAGGCTTGGCAGCGCGCCGCTCTTGAGCGCGCCCGACATGCCCTTGTCGCCTGTTGCCAGATAAAGCCCGAGCGTGGTTGCTGCTGCTGCCGCGATGTTGAGCGCTATGCCGGTCATGATGAGGTCGGTGCCAAGCCGGTTGACCGAAAGCGACATGAGCAAGCCCAGAAGCGCGCCGACGACAAGTGCGGCCAAAAGGCCGATGGCCGGGCTTCCCGTCGCGGCACTGGCCAGAACGGCGATGAGGGCCGCGACCAGCATCATGCCTTCCATGCCGATATTGAGCACGCCCGCGCGGTCGGAAATCATCACGCCGAGTGCTGCCAGCAGCAATGGCGTTGCCACGCGCAGGATCGTGCCGATGAAATGCGGGTCGAAAATCTGTGCGAGAACGGTGCTCATGCCTGTACTCCCGGCTGCACTGCGGCTTGTTCGCCATCGCGATTGCGAAGGTTGCGGATCAGCCGCAAGACGGTCGGATGATTGTGAATGACGCTTGCCGTCGCGCCCACCATGATGGCTGCCGTCACCAGCCCCACCACTTCGGTCGGGATGTTCATGTTGCGGGCCAGAAGATCGCCGCCCACCTGCACGAAACCGAGGAAAAGCGCGGATGGAATAAGCAGGAACGGGTTTTCGCGCGCCAGAATGGCGACGACGAGGCCGGTCCAGCCATAACCGGGCAGATCGAGCCAGGCAAAGCGGGCATGAAGGCCCAGAACTTCCAGCGCCCCCGCCATGCCTGCCACCAGCCCGCCGACAATCTGCGCGCGCATGATGATGCCCTTCAGCGGCAGGCCAAGATGATTGGCAAAGCCGGGGCTTGAGCCTGCGATACGGATATTGAGACCGGAGCGCGTCCAGTAAAGCCAGATGCCGCCAGCGATGCAGGCGAGGATTGCGATGATCGAACCGCTGTTGAGGCGTGTACCGGCCAGAAGGCGATCGAGCTTGGCATCTGGCGGAATCTTGAGCGACATCATCCCGCCAGCCGCCGGATCGCGGATGACATAGTTGAGGACGAAGAGGCCCAAAAACAGGAAGGCATAGTTGAGGACGAGCGAGGTCACCATTTCCGATGCGCCGAAGCGAAGCCGCAGCGCTGCCGGAATGGTGCAGGCGAAACTGCCTGCCACCGCGCCGCAAAGGATCGCCACCGGCAGCGAGAACCAGCCGAGCGAAGGAAGCAGAACGGCACCCGCCACCGCGCCGAGCGCGCCGAGGAAGAAGCCGCTTTCCGCGCCCAGATTGAACAGGCCGGAGCGGAACATGACAGTGATCGCAAGGCCGGTCAGCATGATGGGCGTTGCCGCCTCCACCACATTGCCCATATGGCGAATGCTGCCGAACGGTCCGAGGAAGAAGGTTTTGAGAACGCTTGCCGGGTTGTCCTGCATCAGCGCCAGCGGCACCAGCAGCACCGCCATGATGACGCCGATCACCAGCACGGTCAGGAAGAATGGAACGAGATAGGAAATCAGCCTGCGCATTATATACGTGTCCCCAGCATATACGGTCCGAGGACGGCTGGTGTTATGTCTGGTCCGTTTTCCAGAACAGCGACGATGCGTCCATTGAAGAAAACGACGATACGATCGCTCAAACGCAGCAATTCGTCGAGATCGGCGCTGATAAGCAGCACGGCGCAGCCGCCTTGCGCCACTTCGTCGATGCGCCGATGCAGGAAGGCCGCCGCCGAAACGTCGATGCCGCGGGTCGGCTGGTCGGCGATCAGGAATTTCGGATTGGTGGCAAGCTCGCGCGCGGCGATGAGCTTTTGCGCATTGCCGCCGGAAAGGGAATCGAGCCTTTCGGTAATCGCGCCCGCGCGCACCGAATATTGCCTTATCATGCCGCTGACGCGCGCCTTGATGGCGTTCCAGCGCAGGAAAGGCCCCCGGAATATCTGCCTGTCGGCGGTAATCGATCCGGCTCCGGCTATGGCGTTTTCGGCCAGGGACAGGCCGGGTGCGCCGCCTTGCGAAAAGCGGTCGGCAGGCAGATGCGCAAGCCCTTGCCTGCGCCAGCTTGCAGTGTCGGCGCGCAGCATGTCCACGCCGTTAAGGCTGATCGTGCCGCTGGCCGCTTCCGCAAGGCCGGAAAGCACGGATACGAGGCCGCGCTGGCCGCTGCCATCGACACCGGCAACGCCGACGATTTCGCCCGCGCCAACGGTCAGGTCCACATCCTTGATGCGGTCTGCCGGATCGGCGGCTTTCGTCGTGACGCCCTTCATGTCGAGAACGGTTTTCATCGCGCCGTGCTTGTGGGCGCGTTGGGGAATGTCGACCGCATGGCCCATCACCATCTGCATGATGGCGTCGTCCGGCACGTCGGCAAGCTTTTCCGTGCCTGCGACGGCACCGGCGCGCAATACGGTCACGCTTTCGGCCAGCTCGCGCACTTCGTTCAGCTTGTGGGAAATGAAGAGGATGGTAATGCCTTCGTCGCGCAGCGATTTCAGCTTGCGCATCAGTTCCTCGATCTCCGGCGGCGAGAGAACGGCGGTCGGCTCATCGAGGATGAGAAGCCGCGTGCGGCGCGCCAGCGCTTTCAGGATTTCGACCTTCTGCTGGGCGGCGACGGAAAGCGCGCCCGTGATCGCGTCCGGGTCGGCGTGCAGGTCGTATTGCTGCATCAGCGCCTCGACCATTTTGCGCGCGCCAACGCGGTCGATCAGCCCGGCCTTCACCGGTTCATGGCCGAGAATGATGTTTTCCGTAACCGTCAGGGTTGGCACGAGCGAGAAATGCTGGTGCACCATGCCGATGCCTTGTGCGGCGGCGTCTTCGGGTGACCATGCGGCGATATGCTTGCCATCGACGACGATTTCGCCTGCCGTGGCATTTTCGATGCCGAACAGGATTTTCATGAGCGTGGATTTGCCAGCGCCGTTCTCGCCGCAAATGGCGTGGATGGAACCGGCGCGGATCGAAAACGACACGTCGCGAAGCGCCTCAGTGCCGTTCGGATAAACCTTGCTCACATCGCGAAAGGCGACGATTGGGCGGAAGGCGACGATTGCATCGCCGCCTTCAATATTTTCAGCTGGATTTTCCACGATCAGGGACGAACCTTGTTGCGGATCGCGTTGAGATCCTCGGTGCTCATGCCGAACGCGGTCGGAACCGTGATCTTGCCCTCGGAAATCTCGTCGGAAGCCTTCTTGATGGCGTCCTTCATTTCCTGTGTAGCCATGGAAGCCATGTTGCCGTCCTGCACAATACCGACAGCGCCTTCCTTGAGGCCAAGCGCTTCGGCCTTGCCGAACGGCAGGTCGCCTGCCTTGAAGCGCTCATAGGCTTGCAGGAGGCTGACATCGACATTCTTCAGAACGGAGCTGACAACCTGCTTGGCAATGGCCGGGTCGCTGTCCTTGAAGATCGCTTCCTGATCGGAATCGACGCCCAGCACATATTTGCCGGTTTCCTTGGCGGCGGAAAGCTGGCCGAGGCCGGTCTGCGAGGCGACGACGAAGCCGAGCGCGACATCGGAGCGATACTGCGCGAGGCCCAGTTCCTTGCCCTTGGCGGCATCCATGAAGGAGCCGGCATAGGAAATGGCGATCTTGGCGTCGGGCAGGACAGCCTGCGCACCGGCGATATAGCCGACGAGGAAGTCGTTGATGACGGGAATGTCCATGCCGCCGAGGAAGCCGAGGTTCTTGCCAGTATCGCCGAGCTTGCCGTCCTTCAGCAGCGAAGCCGCCAGCATGCCGCCCAGATAAGAGCCTTCGTTCTGCTTGTACTGGATGGAATAGACATTGTCGTAGCCGCCTTCTTCATAAGGCACGCTTGCATCATAGAGGATGTATTTCTTGTCGGGATATTGCTGGGCGACCGCGCCGATGGTTTCTGCCATCTGGTAGGTACCGCCGATGATCAGGTCCCAGTCCTGTTCGGACGCATCGAGGAACACCGGTTCCCATTTGGTCGGATCGTCGCCGATTTCGAGAATCTTGGTCTCGACGTCGTCGCCATATTTGTCCTTGATCATCTTCATGCCCTTGGCGGCGCTGTCGAAGAACGACTTGTCGCCGAGCGCGCCATTGATGATGAGCAGGACCTTGTCCTGTGCCTGAGCCGTGGTGGCGAATGTGCCCATCGCCGTCGAGGCGGCAAGAGCAAAGGCAAGGCGGATTATTCCCCGTCTGGTGGATTTGATCACAACAGAACTCCAATATTGTAGCGTTATGGAGATGGATTTTCTGCTTTGGATAATTTGCCCTCCGCCCACAGAACCTCCACACCTGAGGAGCGATCAAACGCTGACGGCGGTTGCGAGTCAATTGCCAAACTTTTTGCCCGTTGTGGACAAAACCGGTCTGTTGCGCACAATGCTCATAAAGCTTCCATTTATTTCAACAAAGCCTGATTGGGGTGGCGGAGTGTCGGGTCGAACGGGTTGAGGCGCTGCGAGATGATTGCGGCTTCCTTGCGCAGAAGTTCCGTCACCGTCTGCTGGCGCTTTTCGGTGAGGCGCGCGGCAAGCGTGCCGATGCTGAGCGCGGCCACGGCCTCGCCATCACGATTGAGGATGGGGACGCCGAGACCCGCCATGCCGTCAATCATGTTGAAGTTGAAGGTCGCAGCGCCCGATTCGCGCACTTCCGCAATCATGATGCGCAGGTCAACCTCGTCCACTGAGGATTTGTCGAGAATGCGGGGCATGTTGAAGCGGATGATCGCCTCGCGCTCTTCTTCCGGCAGGAAGGCGAGGATGGCAAGGCTGCCCTGACCGATGCCGAGCGGCACCTTGCCGCCAATATCGCCGGTAAAGGAGCGGATCGGAAACGGCCCCTCCACGCGGTCGAGGCAGACCGCATCGAAATTGCTGCGCACGAGCAGGAATACCGTGTCGTTGAACGTGGTCGAAAGGCGCAGCAGCGACGGGCGGGCAATGCTCAATATGCCGTCGCGCTGGCGCGCCTGCGCCGCCATCGCAAAAAACTCCAGCGACAGGCGATAAGCCTTCTTGTCGGGAAGCTGCTCGACGAGGTTTTCGGCAATCAAGGTCTTCAGCAGGCGATGCGCCGATGGCTGGCTGAGTTCGAGGTCGCGCGCCAGATCGATCAGCCGCACGCCGTCATCCGTGCTGGCGGCGAGACCCTTCAAAATATGGATTGCCTTCACCAGACTTGAGTTAAGCGCGGCGCCGGATTTCGGATTCTCAGATATATCATCCATAAAATTGCTTTCAAATTCTGCATTTTGAAAGAAATATATAATTTCTTCCGGATTTAAAAATTATAATTTGCATTCCGGCGGATTTTTCCGCCATCTAAAACCGTCGCCAATGGGAAGGTCCGGCAAGGCATTGGAGAAGTGCCCGCAAGCGGATCGGCGGTTTTACTTGTAATCAAGGGGAACGCTGCGGCTGCGTAAGCGGCCGGACGGTCATGCGTTCAAACGACAAGTCGGACCGGCGCTTCAAGCGCGGTCAGCCGCTCCCGCCAGCCAGCCCGACGAAGAGGCGACGTGAAACAACATCACGGCGCTTCCGCTCCCCCGCATCATTCCGCGGAAGTCAAGCCGAGAGGGAGACGCAATGAGCTTTTTGACCCTGTCCGGAATTTCGCGCCACTATGGCAAGTTCGCGGCTGTCGACAATTTCAACCTGGCGATAGAAAAGGGCGAGTTCATTTCGCTTCTCGGCCCTTCCGGCTGCGGCAAGACCACGACCTTGCAGATGATCGCCGGTCTGGTGACGCCGACGGCGGGCACGATCACGCTCGACGGGCGCGAGATCACGCGCCTTGCGCCCGCCAAGCGCGAGCTTGGCGTCGTCTTCCAGAGCTATGCGCTGTTTCCGCATATGACGGTGGCGCAGAATGTGAGCTTCGGCCTTGAAATGCGCAATGTGCCGAAAGCGGAGCGCGAAAAGCGCGTGCGCGACGTGCTGGAACTGGTGCATCTGGGCGCGCTTGCCGACCGTTATCCGCGTGAAATGTCGGGCGGTCAGCGCCAGCGCGTGGCGATTGCGCGCGCGCTGGTCATCAATCCGCCGGTGCTGCTGCTCGACGAGCCGTTGTCCAATCTCGATGCGCAATTGCGCGAGGAAATGCAGTTTGAGCTGCGCCGCATCCAGCGCACAGTCGGCATCACCACCATCATGGTCACGCATGACCAGGCCGAAGCGCTGTCGATCAGCGACCGCATCGTGGTCATGGAAAAGGGCGTCATCACGCAGGTCGATGCGCCCTACAAGCTCTATGAGCACCCGCATAACCACTTCATTTCCAATTTCGTCGGCAAGTCGAACTTCCTCAAGGCGCGCGCCGAGGGCGACATGATCGCACTGGCCGAAACCGCGATCCGCTTTCCGGCCAACGGCAAAAAGGTCTCGGGCGAGCTTTCCGTCTTCATCCGCCCGGAAAAGGTGCAGCTCGTGGCAGCGGGCGAGGGGCATATCGCCGGTGAAGTGACGACGCGCTATTTCATGGGCGCGCAGTGGCTGCTCGGCGTGACGACGCCTGCCGGCCAGCTTTCGGTGGCGCTTCCCAATCTCGGCAACCCGCCGCCGGCGGAAGGCACATCGGTCGGCCTCAGCTGGAACCACGAGGATTGCCGCATCCTCACCGCAGGGGTGAATTGAGCATGTCGGCCGTCACCTCACAGGATATAACGCCCACGCCAAAGCAAAGGCGCGATCTGACGCCGCTCTTTCTGGTCGGGCCGTCGACGCTTCTGTTCTTCGCGCTGGTGCTGCTGCCGCTCGGCCTTACCGTGCTGCTGTCCTTCAACAGCTACAGCTATGACAAGGGCATCGAGAACGTCTACACGCTTGCCAATTATGTGCAGGTCCTGAAAGACCCCTATTACCTTTCGATCTTCTGGCGCACGCTCAAGCTCGCGCTCATCACCACCGTCATCACGGTGCTGATCGGCGTGCCGGAAGCCTATATTCTCTCCAATATGCGCAAGCCATGGCGCTCGATCTTCCTGCTGGTCATCATCGGGCCGCTTCTGGTTTCGGTCGTGGTGCGCACCTTCGGCTGGAGCATGCTGCTCGGCCGCAACGGCCTCGTGAACAGCGCTCTCGACATGGTGGGCCTGCCGACGACGCAAATTCTCTACAGCGAAACGGCCATCGTCATCGGTCTGGTGCATATCATGCTGCCATTCATGGTGATCCCGGTCTGGACCGTGCTGCAAAAGCTCGATCCGTCGGTGGAAGCCGCAGCGCTGACGCTTGGCGCATCGCGCCTGACGGCATTGCGCCGCGTGGTGTTTCCGCAGGCGGTGCTTGGCATCCTGTCGGGCAGCCTCATCGTGTTTGCGCTTTCGGCCAGCTCGTTTGCCATTCCGGGCCTGCTTGGCGGGCGCCGTCTCAAGATGGCGGCAACCGTCGTCTATGACGAGTTCCTGATCGAGCTGAACTGGCCGCTGGGCGCTGCCATCGCCATCATCGTTCTGGTCGCCAATCTCGTGATCATGATTGCCTATAACCGTCTGCTCGAAGGGCAGGCCAAGAAGAAGCTGGGATAAGCCATGGTCAAGAACGGTCCCTTTGCCCTTTTCTTCCACACGCTGATCGTCATCTTCATGCTGGCGCCGATGGTTGTGGTGTGCCTTGTGGCCTTCACGCCGGAAAACACGCTGACCATGCCGTGGAGCGGCCCGAATGCGGGGCTGTCGCTGCGCTGGTTCGAGGCCGTGTTCGCGCATAATGATTTCATGGCGTCGTTCTATAACAGCGTGCAGCTCGCATTCTTCTCGGCAACGATTTCCACGCTTCTGGCCGTGCCCTCGGGACTGGCGATTGCGCAGTATAATTTCCGTGGCCGCGATGCGCTGAACGCGCTTTTCCTGTCGCCGCTCATCATCCCGCATCTGGTGCTGGGCGTGGCCTTCCTGCGCCTGTTCTCGCTGATGGGCTTTACCGGCTCCTTCGTCTGGCTGGTCGCGGCGCATTCGATTGTCGTGACGCCCTATGCGCTGCGCCTGATCCTCGCTTCGCTCGGCAGCATGGACCGCAATGCGGAAAATGCGGCGCGCACCCTGGGCGCTGGTGAATGGACCGTGTTCCGCCGCATCACGCTGCCGCTGTTGCTGCCGGGTCTGTCGGGCGGGTGGCTGCTTGCCTTCATCAATTCCTTCGATGAACTCACCATGTCGATCTTCGTTACATCGCCATCCACGGTCACGCTGCCGGTGCGCATGTATATGTATGCAAGCGAATCCATCGACCCGATGATGGCGGCGGTTTCGGCCCTGATGATCCTCGTTGCGACCGTAACCATGATTATCATCGATCGCATGTTCGGTCTCGACCGGCTGCTGGTGGGCAAGGGCTGAGCAGGCAGATCATGACCATCCCGGTTTCTTCTTCGGCGGCTCAGTTCCGCAGGCGGTATCGGCTGGCTGAACAGCCGCTCGGCTTCTCGCTCGACGGCGTGCGCTTCGAGGGACGCCGCGGCGATACCGTGCTGACTGCCATTCTCTCCGTGCAGGGCAAGCTGCGTCATACCGAGTTCACGGGCGAGCCGCGCGCGGGCTTCTGCCTGATCGGTGCGTGTCAGGATTGTCATGTCATGACCGCTGAGGGCCACAAGCTTCGCGCCTGCACCGCGCTTCTGGAAGAGGGCATGGCCTTTGTGACGGAGCCTGCGAAATGAGTGCGGTGCTTGATCCGGTTATCGTTGGTGCTGGTCCGGCAGGCGTTCGCGCCGCCGAAACACTGGTCAAGGCGGGTCTCAGGCCCATCGTGCTTGACGAAGGTTTTCGTTCCGGCGGGCAAATCTATCGCCGTCCACCGCTCGATGACGGGCGCAGCTATCGCAGCCGTTACGGGTCGGAGGCGCACAAGGCCGAGGCGCTGCACAAGAGCTTCGACGCCTTGCGCGGCGCAATCGACTATCGCCCGCAAACGCTGGTGTGGAACATTTCGCGTGGGGAAACCAACCGGCTCGACCTTTTGACCGATGGCGTTCACGGCCAGTTGCCCTACAGCCATCTCATTCTGGCGACGGGCGCGACCGACCGGGTTCTGCCGTTCAAGGGCTGGACCAAGCCCGGCGTCTACACCCTCGGCGCATCGCAGACGGCGCTGAAAGCACAAGGCTGCACGGTTGGCGAGCGGGTGGTGTTCATGGGTTCCGGTCCGCTGCTTTATCTGGTGGCCTGGCAGTATCATCATGCAGGCGCCAAGGTTGTGGCGGTGCTGGACACGGCGCCTTTCGCATCCAAATTTCATCTGGCGCATCTGGCGCTCTATGCCCCGCGCATTGTGGCGCTCGGCGCTTGGTACGGCCTGCGTCTGAAGCTTGGCGGCGTGCCGATCCATTATAATGTGCGTCCCGACGAAGTTCTGGGCGAGAGCCATGTCGACGGCATTCGCTTTCGCACCGGCAATCGTGTACGCGAGGTTGACTGCGATGCGCTGGCTTATGGGTTTGCCTTGCGTCCTGAAACCCAGCTTGCCGATCTCGCCGGTTGCGATTTCCGCTTTGAAGAGCGCGACCGCGCCTGGCTTCCCGCTGCCGACAGGCTTGGTCGCACCAGCCGCATCGGTGTCTATGTGGCGGGCGACGGCGCAGGCATTGCCGGTGCTGACGCCGCTGAAATTCGCGGATCATTGGCCGCGATTGCCTTGCTGCGCGACAGGGGCCTGCCGTTTGACGAGGGCGCAGAACGCGGCCTTCTCGCAAGGCTCGATCATATCTATCGCGAGCGCCTGATCGTCGAAAAAGCCTTCCCGTTCCCGCGTGACTGGTTCGACACGATTGCTGGCGACGTCACGCTGTGCCGCTGCGAGGAAATCGCGCTCGGCGACGCGCAGGCGGTCATTGGAGATGGCGACGCGCGCGAGATCAACCGGCTGAAGGCGCTGACCCGCGTCGGCATGGGGCGCTGTCAGGGCCGCATGTGCACGGCGGCAGCGGCGGAACTTCTGGCCGCGATGCAGGACAAGACGCCCGCCGAAACAGGCCGCATCCGCGCTCAGGCTCCGGTCAAGCCGATCCCGCTTGGTTTCGGCGCTCCGGCGAGGGAGGACGTTTCGTCATGACAAGGCGTCTTCAGGTCGATGCGGTCATTATCGGCGGCGGGATCGTCGGCGGTTCGGCAGCGCTTTTCATGCGCCGGGCCGGATTGTCGGTCATCCTGCTCGACAAGGGCTTTTGCGGTGCGCAGGCCAGCGGCGTCAATTATGGCGGCGTGCGCAGGCAGGGCCGTGCGCCGGAACAGCTGCCGCTTGCCCAGCGTTCGCACGCATTGTGGGCGCGGCTGCCGGAATTGATCGGCATCGATGGCGAATATATCCGCAGCGGCCATCTGAAGCTTGCCCGCACCGAAGAGCATTTCGCCAGGCTTGAAGCCTATGCGGCCACGGTCAGGCCGCTCGGCCTCGATGTGGAGTTGATCGGCGGCAATGCAATCCGCGAGCGTTTTCCATGGCTTCCGGGTGATGTGGCGGGCGCTTCGCTCTGCGCGGAAGACGGCCATGCCAATCCGCGTCTGGTTGCCCCTGCCTTTGCCCGTGCGGCACTGGCTGCTGGCGCGACGGTGCTGGAAAACACGCCGGTCATCGAAGCGCGGGAGACCGGCGACGGCTTTGCCATTCTGGCCGGTGACGGTGTCGAAATCCGCTCGCGTCTGCTGTTCAATTGCGCCGGTGCCTGGTCGGACCGGTTCGCGGCCTCGTTCGGTGAGCCGGTGCCGCTTCAGCGCATCTATCCCTCGATGGTCGTTACCGAGCCGATGCCGTTCCGCCTGCCGATGAGCCTTGGCGAGGAAGGCGGCGGCTTCTATGGGCGTCAGGTCACGCGCGGCAATTACGTCATGGGCGGCGGGCGCGGCACGCCGCTCGAAAACCCGGACTTCTCGCGGCCTTCGGTCAATGCCGCTTCCTCGGTGATGCTGCGCGCCATCGAACTGTTCCCGCATCTGAAAAATGCCCAGGTTATCCGCTTCTGGTCGGGCACTGAATCGGAAATGCCGGACGACAATCCGGTTATCGGGCCAAGCAGCCGGGTCAACAATCTCTTTCACGCCTTCGGCTTTTGCGGCGCCGGTTTCCAGACCGGCCCGGCTGTGGGCGCCATTCTTTGCGATCTCGCCGTGAGGGGCGAGACGGAAACGCCGATCGACGCCTTCCGCATCGACCGGTTCGATATGAACTCAAACCACAAAGGGGAGTAGCATGAAATACATCACCAAAACCGCCCTGCTGGCGCTCGGCCTGTCGGCAGCCTTCGCTTCGGCCGCATCGGCTGAAACCAAGACGCTCTATATCGGCATGAATGGCGGCAATATGGAGAAGGCCTATACCGAGCATGTCCTGCCGGAATTTGAAAAGGCCAATGACGTCAAGGTCGTTGTCGTGCCGGGCACCTCGGCGGATATTCTCGCCAAGGCAACCGCGCAGAAGGACAATCCGCAGATGCATGTCATGCTGCTCGACGACGGCGTCATGGTGCGCGCGATCAATGCGGGCCTTTGCCAGAAAATCTCCGACGATCCGGTTCTGGCCGACATTCAGCCTGCCGCGCGCCTCAAGGACGACATGGCCATCGGGGTCGATATGGGCATGACCGGCATTGCCTATAACAAGAAGCTTTTTGACGAAAAGGGCTGGGCTGCCCCGACCTCGTGGATGGATTTCGCCGACGAAAAATATGCGAACGCCGTGGTTTTCCAGTCGGCTTCCGCCTCCACTTTCGGTCTCCATGCTTTCCTGATGTTCAACCGCATTCAGGGCGGCGACGACAAGAACCTTGAGCCGGGCTTCGAGAAGTTCCCGGACATGATCGGCAAGAACGTTCTGGAATATATCCCGTCCTCGGCCAAGATTTCGGAAATGGTCCAGACTGGCGAAGCGGCGATCTTCCCGCTGACGCCGACCGGCGTGAACAACCTGAAGGACAAGGGCATTCCGGTTGAATATGCGCAGCCCAAGGAAGGTTCCGTGGTCCTCGCCGTGACCGAATGCGTGCTGGCAGGCAACAGCGAGCCCGAACTGAGCCAGAAGCTCGCGCATTACCTGCTTTCCGCCGATGCGCAGAGCAAGGCGCTCGACCATGGCAACGTCATCCCGTCGAACCAGAAGGCCAAGGCCGGTTCGCCGGAAGCACAGGCCAAGCTCGACGCCTTCAATGGTTACATGAAAACCGCCAAGACGCTTGACTGGGATGCGGTCAATGAAGGCCGTCAGCAGCTGAACAGCCGGTGGAACCGCACCATCGAAAAGTAAGATCAGCACCGTGATCTGAAAAAGCCCGCCTTGGGAAACCGGGGCGGGCTTTTTGCGGCAAGACCGCTTACGCATCGCCTGCCGATATTGTAGCTTGCGCGCAAATCATCCGGCAAATCGATGGATCGGGGCAAGCGTGAACAAAGCGGCAGCACTCGCATTATCTGGAATTCTGGTGGCGGCACCCGCGCTTGCCGAAGACAACTGGAAGCCCGTCGAGGAAATCAAGTTCTACGCCATCGCCGGGAAAACCGGCCCGGAACTTTATGAATCCATCGGCGAGCGCGG
The DNA here is from genome assembly GCF_008932435.1 of Brucella pseudintermedia. Classification (GTDB taxonomy): domain Bacteria; phylum Pseudomonadota; class Alphaproteobacteria; order Rhizobiales; family Rhizobiaceae; genus Brucella; species Brucella pseudintermedia. The sequence continues at coordinate 65,262 of NZ_WBWE01000005.1, forward strand.
TCCCAAGATCGGCGGCGGCAAAACCCGCGTCATCGCCCATACCAGCTATGTGCTGACCTGGGACCGGCAGTTCGACCGCTCCAACAATGCCTGCACGATCCTGTCAGCCACGCCAAAGCTGAAGATCACCTATACGCTGCCGAAGCCCTCGCAGAAACTGACTTCCCCGGTGAAGGAACATTGGGAAACCTTCTATGAAGGCATCCGCAAGCATGAACTTGTGCACGGCGACCATGCCAAGGACATGACGCGGGAGATCGTGCGCCGCACCGTTGGCCTGTCAGTGCCAGACGACCCGAAATGCCAGAAGATCCGCAAGGTGCTGATCAAGGAAATCACCGATATGGTTGACGTGCAGCGCGCTCAGGGCCGCGCCTTCGACCGCGTGGAGATGGGCAATGGCGGCAATGTCCACCAGCTCATTCTGGCGCTGGTGAACGGCGGCTGATTTTCTCCGCCTGAGCTGATCCCATTGAGGCGGATCGGCGCTCTGGCTGTTTGCTTTGCCCCGCAACGAATCCGCCGGTTTGAACCGGATGGAACATTCCCTCCTATCCGCGGAATGAAGAGATTTTTACGCTTGCTTGAACGGGGGCTGTTGACTTCCTAACCAGTTAGTACATTTTAGAGAAAACGGCGCAGCCGGTCATGGCATTTCCGTTCCGAGGTGGAGGACCGGGAGGAACGGATTGCCGCTTGCGACAGGGCCTGCCGGGAAACCGGACGGTTTTCCGACATGCCTTTGGAGCATTTCCAATGGTTCAGTTTACTGGAAATGCTCCGGTTTCGACGGTCGGCCAGGACTGTGGGGAAAGCGAAGTTCACCCCAGGATGCATGGCGCATTCCGGTGAGGCGACCCGCTTTCACCCGGAACCCGAAAAGGGCAGCAGTCCGGAAGCGTTGCGCCGGGAGGAAACCGGGAGAAGCCCCGGGGGGAGGAACATGAAAGCTCTGGTCGAATTTTATTTTACAGCGGCGCGGTTCGCCATTGCCTGCCTTCTCGGCTGCATGGTCGTGCTCGTGTTCGGGAATGTGGTGCTGCGCTATGCCTTCAATCAGGGCATAACGGTTTCGGAAGAATTGTCCCGCATCTTCTTTGTCTGGCTCACCTTTCTGGGTGCGGTTGTCGCCATGCGCGACCATGCGCATCTGGGGGTGGATTCGCTGGTGCGCCGCCTGTCGCCCGCGGGCGCGCGCTTTGCGCTGGTCGCAGGCCATATCATGATGTTCGGCGCGACCTGGCTCGTTCTGTCGGGAAGCTTTACACAGACGCTCATCAACATCCCGACGCTGGCGCCTGCGACAGGCATGTCGATGGGCTGGTTTTATGGCGCAGGGCTGGCTTTTGCCGTGCCGGCGCTCCTCATCATCGCATGGAACGGCTTCGGCATCGCGACCGGGCGGATCGACGTCGCCAGCACGCATTTCGTGACGGATAGCGAGGAGCATGTCACGCCCGTTTCGACCGATGAAGATCGCAAATAGGGCGCGTCGACCATGACCTTGCTTATCTTTCTCGCCGCGCTTCTGGTTCCCATGGCGCTTGGCGTTCCGGTTGCCTTCGCGCTCATCATCAGCGGCGCTGCGCTGATGATGTATATGGATCTGTTCGACGCCCAGATCGTGGCACAGAACGTGCTGAACGGCGCCGACAGTTTTCCGCTGATGGCCGTTCCCTTTTTCCTGCTCGCCGGGGAAATCATGAATGCGGGCGGTCTTTCGCGCCGCATCGTCAACCTGGCGCTGGTCATGGTGGGCCATGTGCGCGGCGGCCTCGGCTTCGTCGCCATCTTCGCGGCTTGCGTCATCGCCAGTCTTTCCGGCTCGGCGGTCGCTGACGCGGCGGCGCTCGGCGCATTGCTGTTTCCCATGATGCGCAATGCCGGGCACGAGCCGGGTCGCGCGGCGGGGCTGATCGCCTCTGCCTCGATCATCGCGCCGATCATCCCGCCATCCATCGGCTTCATCCTGTTTGGCGTGGTCGGCGGGGTTTCGATCACCAAGCTGTTTCTGGCAGGGATTTTTCCCGGCCTGATGATTGCCGTGGCGCTGTGCGTGACATGGTTCATCCTCGCCCGCCGCGAGCAGTTCGAACTGCCGGAGAAGGCCGCGCCGGGTGCGCGGATGCGGGCTTTCCTCGACAGCATCTGGGCCCTGATGCTGCCGGTCATCATCATTGTCGGCCTTCGCTTCGGCGTGTTCACGCCGACGGAGGCGGGCGTGGTTGCCGCTGTCTATTCGCTGTTCGTCGCCACCGTGATCTATCGTGAATTGCCGCTGTCACGGCTCTATCCGGCCATGGTGGATGCGGCGAAGACGACCGCCGTGGTGATGTTCCTCGTGGCAAGCGCCAGCGTTTCGGCCTGGATGATTACGGTCGCTGACGTGCCGGGTGAACTGGCCGAACTGGTGCGACCTTTGATGGATAACCAGACACTGCTGCTGCTTGCGATCATGCTCATGGTTGTTCTTGTCGGCATGGCGATGGACATGACTCCGACGATCCTGATCCTGACGCCGGTGCTGATGCCGATCATCAGGGAGGCGGGCATCGATCCGGTCTATTTCGGCGTGCTGTTCATCATCAACAATTCCATCGGCCTCATCACACCGCCCGTCGGCACGGTGCTGAATGTGGTGTGCGGCGTCGCGCGCCTGCCGTTCGAAAAGGTGATGACGGGCGTGCTGCCGTTCCTGATCGCGCAACTGGCGGTGCTTTTCCTGATGGTGCTGTTTCCGCAACTGGTGACAGTCCCGATGGGCTGGTTTCATTGAATCGAGGGCGGGCGCCGCGCCAAGCGGCCCTGAAGACATTGAAATAACGAGTGGGAGGAAGACATGAAGAACATACTGAAGACAATGGCATTGGGCGTGGTTCTGCCGCTGGCCCTGATGACGACAACGGCCATGGCCGAAATCCGTTCGCAGACGATCAAGTTTGCCGCCGCCAACAGCAAGGGCCACCCGCAGGTGACGGGCATGGAGAAATTTGCAGAGCTGGTGAAGGAAAAGAGCGACGGTCAGATCAATGTGAAACTTTTTCCCGGCGGCGTGCTGGGCAGCGATCCGCAGACGCTTTCCGGCTTGCAGGGCGGTGTCGTGGAAATGACGGTGATGAATGCGGGCATCCTGTCCAGCACCGTCAAGGCATTCGAGGCCGTCGATCTGCCCTTCCTGTTCAACAGCGGCGAGGAAGCCGATAAGGTCATGGATGGCCCGTTCGGCACCAACCTGATGAAGCGCCTGCCTGATACGGGACTGGTCGGGCTTGCCTATTGGGAGCTCGGTTTCCGCAACCTGACCAATAACCGCCATCCGGTCGCGAAACTGGAGGATATTGCGGGGCTGAAAATCCGCACCCTGCAATCGCCGGTGCCGGTGGCCCTGTTCAACACGCTTGGCGCCAATGCGGTTCCGCTGCCCTATACCGAGCTTTATACGGCGCTTGAAACCGGCACGGTCGACGGGCAGGAAAACCCCAACGCCAACATCATCAATGCCAAGTTCTATGAAGTGCAGAAATATCTGACGCTGACGCGCCACCAGTACAATCCGCAGATCGTGATGATCAGCAAGAAGTTCTGGGACCGCCTCAACGATGAGGAAAAGGCAGTGATCGAACAGGCGGCGGTCGAGGCGCGCGATTACCAGCGCAAGGTTTCCCGCGAGCAGGACGCGACGGCGCTCGACGAGATCAGGAAGACGGGAATGCAGGTAACCGAACTGACGCCGGAAGAAACCGCGCGCCTGCGCGATGCGGTAAAGCCGGTCATCGACAAGTTTACCGCCGAAATCGGTGCGGAAACCGTCAATGAGCTCTTTGCCGAATTGAAGAAGGTTCGCGGCGGAAATTAAAACGGTACGCGCAGGCCGATACCGGATAAAACGGTTCCGGGCGGGTTTGCCCGGAGCCGGAAGAAAACTCCGGTCCGACCGGAGACAGGAGCGTGACATGAAGACTTCGATAGCAACCGTCTCCATCAGCGGCGATCTCCAGCAGAAGCTGGGGGCCATCGCCAAGGCCGGTTTTGACGGGGTGGAGATTTTCGAGAATGATTTTCTCACCTTTGACGAAAGCCCGCGTCAGGTGGGCCGGATGGCGCGCGACCTGGGGCTTGAAATCACGCTTTTCCAACCCTTCCGCGATTTCGAAGGCATGCCGGAACCGCTGCGCAGCCGCACTTTCGACCGGGCGGAACGCAAGTTCGACCTGATGCAGGAGCTGGGCACCGATCTCGTTCTGGTCTGCTCCAACGTGTCGCCTGCTGCCATTGGCGGCATCGACCGGGCCGCGGACGATTTTCGCGAGCTTGGCGAGCGGGCGGCGCGGCGCAATCTGCGCGTCGGTTACGAGGCGCTTGCCTGGGGCCGCCATATCAGCGACCACCGCGATGCATGGGAGATCGTGCGCCGCGCCGACCATCCCAATGTCGGGCTGATCCTCGACAGTTTTCACACGCTGGCGCGCAAGATCGACGTGAATTCGATCCGCTCCATTCCGAAGGACAAGCTTTTCATCATCCAGATGGCGGATGCGCCGCTGATCGACATGGACCTGCTTTACTGGAGCCGCCATTATCGCAACATGCCAGGCGAGGGCGACCTGCCGGTGCTGGATTTCATGCGTGCGGTGGCCGCGACCGGCTATGACGGCTATTTCTCGCTTGAAATCTTCAACGACCAGTTCCGCGGCGGATCGCCCGCCACCATCGCTGCCGATGGACGCCGTTCGCTCATCTATCTTGGCGATCAGGTTCGCCGGGTAGAGCCGGACAACAGGCTGACGGTTGCCGCCATGCCGCCCCGCGCAAGGGTGCACCGTGTCGGCTTTGTCGAGTTTGCCACCCACGCCGAAGAGGCCGAACGGCTCGTCGCCGCTGTCGGCGCGCTGGGGTTCAGGCTTGCGGGCAAACATCGCACCAAGGATGTCGCGCTCTACCGGCAGGGCGGCATCAATCTCGTCATCAATACGGATACGCGCGGCTTCGCAAGCTCGGCCTATGCCGTCCACGGCACCGCAGCCTATGCAATGGGGCTCGTCGTGGGCGATGCGTCGGAAGCCCATGCGCGCGCCGTTGCCATGGGTGCGGAGAATTTTGAACAGCCGCTCGATCCGGGTGAAATTGCCATGCCCGCCATCCGCGGCGTGGGCGGCGGGCTGATCTATTTTCTCGATGAAAAGACCGATCTGGCCCGCATCTTCGATATCGAGTTTGAACCCGTCGCAACAGATGATGCGGCGGCAGGTGTCGGCCTCACACACATCGATCACATTGCCCAGACGATGAAGTTCGACGAACTTCTGACCTGGCTGCTTTTCTACACCTCGCTCACGGAAACGCGGAAATCGCCCATGGTCGATATTGTCGATCCGGGCGGCGTCGTGCGCAGCCAGGTGGTGGAAAACGACGAGGGAACGCTGCGCATCACGCTCAACGGCGCGGAAAACCGACGCACGCTGGCCGGCCGCTTCATCGCCGAAACCTTCGGCTCTGGCATCCAGCATCTGGCCTTCGCGACGGACGATATCTTTGCCACCGCTGCAGCCTTGCGCGGCAACGGCTTCCACACGCTGGAAATCTCGCCGAATTATTACGACGATCTGGAAGCGCGGCTCGGTCTCGATCCGGAATTCACCGATCGGCTCAAGGCCGCGAACGTGCTTTATGACCGCGACGAGAGCGGCGAATATTTCCAGCTCTACAGCCCCACCGACGATCAGGGCTTCTTTTTCGAAGTCGTACAAAGGCAGGGCTACAAAGGGTATGGCGCGGCCAATGCGATCTTCCGCATTGCCGCGCTGCGGCGCTACATGCGCCCGGCGGGCATGCCGAAAAGTGCAGCGGCACTTTGATCGCTGGGGGAGAGGGAACCATGGGAAAGGCGCTCGCCAAGGCGCAGACGCGCAAGAACGATCCCGACGCAACGCGGGAAAATATTCTCGACGTTGCGGGGCGGGAGTTCGTGGCATCGGGGTTTTCCGGCGCGCGCGTGGATGAGATCGCGGCGCAGACCCGCACGTCCAAGCGCATGATCTATTATTATTTCGGCAGCAAGGAGGGGCTTTATCTCGCCGTGCTGGAACGCGCCTATGGAAAGATACGTGCGCTTGAAAGCTCGCTGTCGCTCGACGATCAGGACCCGGAATCCGCCATGCGCAGTCTGGTGGAAAGCACCTTCGACCATGACGACGCCAATCCGGATTTCGTGCGGCTGGTCGCGGTGGAAAACATTCACCGCGCCGAACATATGGAACGTTCCGACGTCCTGTCGCGCCAGAATGTGACCATTCTGGAAACGATCGAGAAAATCCTTGAGCGCGGGCGCGAGCAGGGCGTCTTCCAGCGCCGCATTTCCGCGCTCGACCTTCACATGCTGATCAGCGCGCAGTGTTTTTTCCGCGTTTCCAACAGGCACACATTCGGCGCGATCTTCGGCACCGACCTGATGGCGTCCGACGTGAAGGCGCGGCATCGCCGCCTGATCAGCGACGCGATCATCGCCCTTTTGAAAAGCCCGGAATAGCGGGGGTCGGCGCGCCGACCGATCCTGTGGAGAACAAGAATTGAGACGTGAAGTGACGAAACGCCGTGTCCATGTGGGTCTGGTCGGCGCAAATATCCAGCGTTCGCTCTCGCCGGCAATGCATATGCGGGAGGGCGCGGCGGCGGGTCTCGCCTATCGTTACGATATCATCGATATTGCCGCCAATGGCCGTTCCGCACAGGATCTGCCCGCGCTTGTCGGCGAGGCGGAGGCTGCGGGCTTCGCCGGTCTCAACATCACCCATCCCTGCAAGCAGGCGGCGGTGGCGCTGGTCGATGAACTTTCGCCCCATGCCTCGGCCTTGCAATCGATCAACACCGTGGTGTTTTCCGATGGCAGGCGCATCGGCCACAACACTGACTGGTGGGGCTATGCGGAAGGGTTTCGCCGGGGCTTACCCGGTGCGTCGCTGGCGCGTGTGGTGCTGCTTGGTGCGGGCGGGGCCGGGGTCGCCGTTGCCTATGCGCTCGCCGAAATGGGTGCGCGGGAAGTGCACATCTTCGACCTCGACGCAGCGAAAGTCGATGCGGTCATCGGCAAGCTTGTCGCGGCGCAGCCGCAATGCAGTTTCATTGCGGGTTCCGATCTGGAGCGAACGCTGGCGGGTGCGTCCGGTCTGGTCCACGCGACGCCGACGGGCATGGATGCGCATCCCGGCCTGCCGCTCGCGCCTCTGCTGGTGCAGCCTCACCTCTGGGTTTCGGATATCGTCTATTTTCCCTTGCAGACGCCGCTGGTCCGGCTTGCGAAGGAGCGCGGATGCCGCGTGCTCGATGGCGGCGGGATGGCGGTGTTTCAGGCGGTCGGCGCATTCGAGCTGTTCAGCGGCATCAAGGCCGATCCAGACCGGATGCTTGCCCATTTCGCGCAGTTGCAAGCGCGGAACTAGAGCAATAAAGGCTCTTCAAAAATGGACGCAAGGATAAGTTTCCGGATTCTGCGCTAACGACTCTGGTCTCCAGAGCCGCTATCTTCAATCATCTGGTAGAGCAAGCATAAATCACCGAACAGCACGTTTCTATTCAAGCGTGTTGATGAAGATGCTTTGTGTTTTTGCGGGATCGCTTGTTGAAGAATTGGCGTTGGAGGTTCTCGTGAGTATAAATTTCAGATCATCGGGTATATCTGCTGCGCGCATGTCGTCACGGCGCATCCTTGTCGCGGGCGGCGCGGGATTTCTCGGCTCTCATCTTTGCGAGCGTCTTCTGAATGAAGGAAACTTCGTCATCTGCGTCGATAATTTTTCGACGGGGCGGCTTGAGAACCTGCGCAATCTCCTGCGTTACGACACGTTCAGCTTCGTGCGCCACGATATCGTCAACCCGATCGACCTGCCGGTGGACGAGATTTACAATCTGGCGTGCCCGGCTTCGCCGCCGCATTATCAGGCCGATCCGGTGCATACGATGAAGACGAGCGTCATCGGCTCGCTCAACCTGCTGGAACTCGCAGCCCATTATCAGGCGCGGATTTTCCAGGCATCGACTTCGGAAGTCTATGGCGACCCGCAAACCCATCCGCAGCCGGAAGCCTATTGGGGCAATGTCAACTCCTTCGGCCCCCGGTCCTGCTATGATGAAGGCAAGCGCTCGGCTGAAACGCTGTTCTACGATTTTCACAAGCAATATGGCGTCGATATCCGCATCGTGCGCATCTTCAACACCTATGGCCCGCGCATGCGGCCCGATGACGGGCGCGTCGTGTCGAACTTCATCGTTCAGGCGTTGAAGCGCGAAGACATCACCATCTATGGCGACGGCTCGCAGACCCGTTCCTTCTGTTATGTCGACGATCTGATCGAAGGTTTCAGCCGTCTGATGAACAGCCAGATCCGCAAGCCCGTCAATCTCGGCAATCCGGGCGAGTTCACCGTGCGTGAACTGGCCGAGCAGATCATCGCGCTGACCGGTTCGTCATCGCGGATCGTCTATCGTCCGCTGCCGACTGACGATCCGCGCCAGCGCCGTCCCGACATCATGCTCGCCAAGCGCGAGCTTGGCTGGGAACCGCAGATAGCGCTTGTCGAAGGACTGAAGCAGACGATCGCCTATTTCGAACGCCAGCTTGTCAGGCCAACGGGCGAGCTTTTCGAGGTGGCGAGATGACACGGCCCAACATCCTCGTCACCGGCGGCGCGGGCTTCATTGGAAGCCATACGGCCAAGCTCCTGCATGGGAGCGGATTCTCGCCGGTCGTCTATGACAACCTGTCGACGGGCCACCGGTCTTCCGTGCGCTGGGGCGAGTTTGTCGAGGGGGACACGCTTTCTCAAGATCAGCTTGTCGCTGCGATCAGGAGCTTCGATCCGGCTGCGATCATTCACTTTGCCGCCTCGGCCTATGTGGGGGAATCCGTCACGGACCCGGCGAAATATTATCGCAACAATGTCGGCGGCATCCAGTCCGTTCTGGAAGCAAGCCGCCTGACGGGCGGACGCCCCGTCATCTTTTCGTCGAGCTGCGCCACCTATGGCATTCCTGAGGTGCTGCCGATCCGTGAAGGGCAAACACAAAACCCGATCAATCCCTATGGCCGCACGAAGCTGATTGCCGAACATATGCTGGCCGACTATTCGGCAGCCTATGGCTTGCCCTATGCGGCGCTGCGCTATTTCAACGCCTGCGGCGCCGATCTGGATGGCGAACTGGGCGAAAAGCACGATCCCGAAACCCATCTGATACCGCGCGCCATGCTGGCTGCGGCCGGAAAGGCGGATTGCCTAGAAGTTTATGGCGATGATTACGAGACGCCGGACGGCACCTGCATTCGCGACTATATTCACGTGGTCGATCTGGCGCGGGCCCATGTGCTTGCGGTCGAGCATCTTTTGAATGGCGGCGGCAATCTGGTTCTCAATCTGGGAACCGGGCGCGGAACATCCATCCGGGAAATCGTGGATGCGATAGACCGGCTAACCGGCCGCACAGTGCCCGTCGAAATGCGCCCCCGCCGGGCGGGCGACCCGCCGGTGCTTTATGCCGATCCGGCTGAAGCGGCTGCGAAGCTCGGCTTCCGCACGCTTCATTCCGATCTCGACACGATCATCCGCACGGCAGCACCCTTCTTTGGTCTGGAGATGCGGTCATGACACGGCGCGATCTTCATCCTGCCTTTGATAGGGGTAAACCGGAACCTTTGCTGGCGCCGATCTTTACGGGCCGCAAGCGGTTGGAATATATGGCGGGCATTGTGCTCTGGGCGCTCGCCATTGCCTATTTCTGGCAATGGTGGTTCATCAGCGCAACGCACAATCACCTGCTCGGCTCCATTCTGGTGACGGCGCTTCTGGCCTGGATCACGATCCTGCCGCTTTACTTCATCACGGTTTTCTTCCACGCGGCACGCCCGACCGGACCGCTTCGCATTCCTGCTGGAAGCCGCGTTGCCATGGTCGTCACCAAGGCCCCGTCGGAACCCTTCGCGGTGGTGGCAGAAACCTTGCGCGCCATGCTGGCGCAGGATGTGCCGCACGATACATGGCTTGCCGATGAGGACCCGTCGCCCTCGACGCTTGCCTGGTGCCGGGAGCATGGCGTTTTCGTTTCCACGCGCAAGGGCCGCGCCGATTATCACCGGCAGAGCTGGCCGCGCCGCACCCGCTGCAAGGAAGGCAATCTCGCCTTCTTCTACGACCATTATGGTTATGAACGCTATGATTTCGTATCGCAGCTCGATGCAGACCATGTGCCGGAACCGGGTTATCTCTTCAACATATTGCGGCCCTTCGCCGATCCGGCAGTCGGCTATGTTTCCGCGCCAAGTATCTGTGACCGCAACGCCCATGAAAGCTGGTCGGCGCGCGGACGCCTCTATGTGGAGGCGAGCATGCACGGCTCATTGCAGGCCGGTTATAATGGCGGCTTCGCCCCGGTCTGCATCGGTTCCCATTATGCGGTGCGCACGGCGGCGCTCAAGGAAATCGGCGGTCTTGGACCGGAACTGGCCGAAGATCATTCCACGACCCTGTTCATGAACGCGCATGGCTGGCGGGGCGTTCATGCGCTGGACGCCATCGCCCATGGCGACGGTCCGCGCACCTTCGCCGATCTTGTGACGCAAGAGTTCCAGTGGTCGCGCAGCCTTGTGATGATCCTGCTGCAATATACGCCAAAACTGATCGGGCGGCTGCCGCTGCGCCTCAAGATCCAGTTCCTGTTCTCGCAGCTCTGGTATCCGCTCTATGCCTTCTTTCTGGCGCTGACATTCGTGCTGCCGATAGCCATCCTGATCTATGGCGATAATTTCGTCAGCGTCACCTATCCTGCCTTCCTGATGCACTTCATGCCGCAGTCGCTGGTGATTTTGGCGCTGGCATTCTGGTGGCGGTCGAGCAGGACGTTCCGCCCCGTCGACGGCAGGATTTTCAGCTGGGAGGCGATGCTGTTCCTGCTGGCGCGCTGGCCGTGGGTTCTGGCTGGCACCTTCGCGGCTTTCCGCGACTGGCTGACCGGTTCCTTTGTCGATTTTCGCGTCACGCCGAAGGGGTCATCGGAAGTCGATCCGGTGCCGCTGCGGGTGATCGCTCCCTATGCGCTGATCTCCGGCCTGTCCATCTTGCCGGTGCTCTTGGTCGACAATGCCGACCAGACGCGAGGCTTCTTCATCTTCGCCATCCTCAATGCGTGTTTCTACCTGTTCCTGATGGCGATGATCGTCATCCAGCACACGCGGGAAAATCAGGTGCGGATGACGAGCCGCCTCTATCGACCGGCAATGGCATGCAGTTTTACGGCGCTGGTGGCGCTGACCGGTTTCACGACCGCCGAACGCGGACGCGACGGCATTGAGGCTCTGAGCTGGGGCACAAAAAGCTTCACGATCTTTGACGACCGCTTCTCGGTTGCAGGGGCTGGCAGAGGCGGGCGCGACGTTCACCGGACAGTCTTCAACCCACGCTGGCGCACCGGTGCGGCCAGCGCAATAAACTAGGCGAAAGAGGCGCGACGATTATGAAGATCGCTGTCATCGGTACGGGATATGTCGGATTGGTCAGCGGCGCCTGTTTCGCGGCCTGGGGACACGAGGTCGTCTGCGTCGATAAGGACGAGCGCAAGATTGTCCGGCTGGAGCGCGGCATCGTGCCGATCTACGAGCAGGGGCTGGATGAACTGGTGGAACGCGGCTTCGCCTTTGGCCGTCTCCGGTTCACCACCAATCTGGCGGAAGCCGTCCGGGGCGCGGCGCTTGTCTTCATCGCCGTCGGAACGCCGGCGCGTGCGGGTCACGGCGATGCGGACCTGTCTTTCGTCTATATGGCCGCCCGTGAACTTGCGCCTTTGATCGACGACAACAGCGTCGTCGCGGTCAAGTCCACCGTTCCGGTCGGCACCGGCGATGTGGTGCAGAAGATCATCGGCTCGGTCAGGAGGCCGGGAACTTTTTCCGTCGCGTCCAATCCGGAATTTCTGCGCGAGGGTGTCGCGATCAGCGACTTTCTGGAGCCGGATCGCGTTGTCATCGGCGTCGAGGATGAGCGGGCGCGTTCCGTGCTCGTCGCCCTTTACGCGCCGCCGCTCGAACCCCGCCAGACGCCGATCCTGATCACGCAGCGGCGGACGGCGGAACTCATCAAATATGCCGCCAATGCCTTTCTCGCCACCAAGATCACCTTCATCAACGAACTGGCGGATCTGTGCGAGGAAGTTGGCAGCGATGTCACCGAACTGGCGCTCGGCATGGGGCTGGACAAGCGTATCGGCACCAGTTTTCTCAATGCGGGACCGGGTTATGGCGGCTCCTGCTTCCCGAAGGATACGATTGCGCTGCTGCGCACCGCCCAGGACCACGGGGTGGCCCTGCGACTGGTCGAGGAGACCGTGACGGTCAATGAAGCGCGCAAGCGCCGCATGGCGCTGAAGGTGCTGGATGCGCTTGGCGGCAGCGTCGAAGGCCGGACGGTTGCCATCCTCGGCCTGACGTTCAAACCCGACACGGACGATATGCGCGATGCGCCGTCCATTCCGCTTATCGAGACCTTGCAGCGCTTTGGCGCCAGCATTCGCGCCTACGATCCGGCGGGAATGGAGAATGCCCGCCGCCTGCTCGGCGAGGTCGAGTTCCATGACGATCCCTATGAATGCCTCAGCGCCGCTGACGCTGCCGTGGTCGTGACCGAATGGGACAGCATTCGCAAGCTCGATCTTGCCCGGGTGAAGCAGATCATGCGGAACGCCGTGATCGTCGACCTGCGCAATGTCTTTTCACCGGCGATTGCCGGGAGCCTGGGCTTCCGGATTTCGACAATCGGCCATCCCGTTCAACAGCGGCAGGAAACAAGAGCAACAAACGTTCTGCCGCAGGCGCGCATCCGTCAATCGCAAGAACCTTTGGCGGGTGCGCGCAACCTTAAGGTGGTGGGAGGTTCAAATGAAACATTCGAAGCTTGAGGCGATGTTTGAGCGCCGGCGGACCCCATTATTGCTGAGCAGGCGTGTTCTGCCATTGCTCGCGGTGCTTGCTGGGCTGAGTGCGCCAGCCGGTGCAGCGCCATCCGCAAGGGATGGCCTGCCTGACGGTGCCCGCCCGATGACGCCCGCCGAGCTTTACATGCTCTATCATGACAAGAGCTGGCAGTGGGCGGATGGCGCTGGCCGGATGGAAAGCCGGAACCGCCGGTTCACCGCTCGCGTCGACGGCGAGAAGGGCAAGGCATGGGCCGAAGGACGCTGGCGGATCACATGGTCGGGCCAGATGTGCTTCGATGCGAAGTGGCATCTGGCTCAGGGCATTTTCCCGAACAAGACCTGTTTCTCGCACCGTATTGCGGATGGGACCATCTATCAGAAACGAGAGCCGAACGGCGTCTGGTATGTCTTCCGCCATGCGGGCGGAAACAAGGACGACGAGGCGCGCAAGCTCATCTCTATCGAAACGATAACACCGGCCACGGAAGCGCTCAATCTGGCGCTGCCGGCCGCGCAATCGCCAACGCAATAAAGGAGGCGGCGATGAAAACCTCATATAAAATAGCAACAGCCATTCTTGGCGCCGTGCTGCTTTCAACAGCCGTCTATGCCGCCAGCGGGGTTTCGGGCGCCAATGTCGATACCCGCAACATGTTCCACGACAAGCGCCCGGTCATCACTCCGCAATCCATCACCTTTGGAGCCTATGATCCGCACGGGGATTTCACCAACGATCCCAATTCCCGCATCGAGCATTTGTTCCTGCCGTGGGAAGATGTGGACCTGACCAGCCTTTCAGCGGCGGATGCCTATGCGCAGGAACGGGGCCGCGAACTGCTGATCACCGTGGAACCATGGTCATGGGCGCGCGACTGGCGCGTTGCGCCGGACGACCTCCTGAGCGGCATCGTGCGTGGCCGTTACGATTCCAACATGGCTGCCGTCTGCTCGGCTGCGTCGAAGCTGAAAAGCCCGGTCACGATCCGCTGGGCGCAGGAAATGGACGACAAGACAGGCCAGTTCACCTGGTCCTATTGGTCGGCGGAGGGCTATATCCGCGCTTACCAGCACGTGGTCAGCGTCTGCCGCAAATCCCTGCCGCACGCCAAATATATGTGGTCGCCAAAGGGAGAAGAGGGGCTGCAAGCCTATTATCCGGGCGATGGCTATGTCGACGTGATCGGCCTGTCGGTGTTCGGCTACGAGCCCTACGACATGCTGGAACTGGGACGCGCATCCACTTTCGTCGAACGCGCCAAACCGGGCTATGACCGGGTGGTCGGGTTCGGGAAGCCGATTGTCATCGCGGAACTCGGCTATGAGGGAAGCGACGCCTATGTCCGCGCCTGGGCGCAGGAAACCAACAAGCCGCAAGCCGAATTTCCAGCACTGACCGCAACTGTCTACTTCAATGACCGCGAAGTCTATCCGTGGCCGCGTGGTGTCGGGCGGCCCGACTGGCGGGTTGCAAACCATCCGCTCGATTGATCCGCAAGGCGGATCAGTTTGCGCTCCAACATCTGAACAGGATTACGACAATGTTTTCGATCCGTTTGAGAACCGTCAGTGCGGCGCTGGCCGTGCTTCTTCTGGCAGGTGCTGCCGATGCCGCGCCGAAGCAGAAAGCCGACGATCCGGTCGCCGCCAAGGCTGCTGCGGCGGCGCCGCTATCAGCCAGGGCAGTTGAGGCGCTTTATTCCGGCAGGACATGGAAATGGAAGGATGGCGGCGGCTATTTCTCTGCCGACAGACATCGTTTCATCGCCTGGTCGCAGAAGGGCAGGGCGTGGTCTTACGGGCAGGGGCGCTGGTACGCTACTGACAGCGGCAAGCTTTGCCTGCAAGCCTATTGGGTCAACAAGATGGGCGGCGGCGGCGACACGACCTGCTTCCTCCATCGCGAGAAAGAAGGCGTCATCTACCAGAAGCGCTCGCTGGGCGGCACGTGGTACGTCTTCCGCAACAATCCGCCGCGCCCCTCCGACGAGGCCGCCAAGCTTCTGCGTGGCGACCGCGTAAGCAAGGGACTGGCGCGCATGAAAGCCGAAGCGAGCTGATCGCGAGGCGAACATGCCGGCTCGCCGATCAGTATGGCGTTTCGGCGAGCCGGTGTGACTGCCGCGTTTCGCGTTTCACCCTAGAGCGCGTTTCGATCTGATTGGATCAGATCGGCGCTCTAAAGCTTTCTATTTTGAGCATAATCTTATCGATCCTCGTTTCACTCCGGTCGGATATGCTCTAGTTGCGGTTGAAGCAGCGGGATTTCTGCCCAAAGCCGCTCGGCGTGCACACAAGGGACGTGCCGTTCGCATATTGCGAAGCGGAAACCTTCATGACCTTTGCCGATCCCGGCTTGTTGTAGCGAACCTCGCCGTTTGTCTCGACCTTGGCGCGATAAACGGAAATCGTTTCGCTTTGTTGTCTGCGGGCATCCTTGGCTTCGGCGCCTGCCGTCTGGCATAAGGAAGCGGAAAGTCCAACCACGATAGCGGCAGCCCATTTCAAGCTTTCGCGGCGCACAGTAAATGCAAATACATTGTTCATGCGATTGCCTCCGGTTGTTATTACCGTGCTTTCTATCGGATGCGTTTTAATATTCTGGCCGGATTTTCCTGAAAATTTTCATCAAATGGGATGCAATGATCTTCTTCGCGGACCAGTTCCGGCCGGTCCGGACGAGCCGGAAAAGCAGGGTCTTCGCCGTGCATGAGGATACCGGCTGCCGCTCACAACGGATAGCTGACAGATAATGTTCCGGCTTATTTTGATTTTATACGTGCAAATGCTAATATCACGACAAGGACTTGGGAGGCAGTCTGCGTTCCCCGGCCCCCGGTTTGGTTTTGGGAGTTGCCGTGACATCCCCGAGCGACAAGGCCACGAGTGATCTGAAACCGGAATTTGTGGAGCGCCGCCAATCACCGCGCGTGCCGCTTGCAAGGCTTGGCGAAGAAGCCCGAAGCACCAATATTCTGGCCCCGCTGGTCTTTACGACCGAGCAACTGGACCCTTCCACGCAGTTTTCCGCATGGCAGCAGCACATGGCTCCGCTCTATGATGTGCGCTTGCCGGAGGGGGTGAGGGACCGGGACGGTTTTGCCG
This sequence comes from Brucella pseudintermedia, assembly GCF_008932435.1. Classification (GTDB taxonomy): domain Bacteria; phylum Pseudomonadota; class Alphaproteobacteria; order Rhizobiales; family Rhizobiaceae; genus Brucella; species Brucella pseudintermedia. The sequence continues at coordinate 81,315 of NZ_WBWE01000005.1, forward strand.
TCAGCCAGAAAGTCTGGAATCTGCGCGGTATGCTGCTGATAGAACAGTCGGCACCTCCATTTAGCTATGAACGCACAGCGGAAAAAGTTCGTTTCAGCCCCATAGATCATTGGCAGGTCAGCTTTTTGCGCGATGGCCGCTCATGGACCTCGGTGGATGGCCGTGTGGCGGAAAATGAGCCCGGCATGATCAATATCCGTTCGTTTGGCTACCCGTTTCGCGGTCGGGCGCTCGCGACCGAAGCGGTACTGCTGATTATTCCGGTCGATCAGTTCGCGGGTCTCGGCGGGATGCCGGAAGCGTGCAACAATTCCACGCTTGGGGGTTATCGCGCCAAGCTCCTGATCGATTTTGTATCGACCATTCAGGCCGGGCTCGACCGGATAACAGCCGAAGACCTGCCCGAATTGCGCGACGCCTTGCGTCAGCTCGTGTTCGACACGATCGTGCCGCTGGTGAGAGAGAGGGATGCGAGCGACCACGGCGCTTCTCTGGGGCTGATGAGCCGGGCCAGACGCTTCATCCAGAAGAACCTCATGTCCCGCGATCTCACGCCCGATGCGCTCAGCCGGGAACTGGCGATTTCCCGCACACATCTCTACCAGCTTTTCGAGGGGTCGGGCGGGGTGCTCAGCTATATCCGCCAGAAGCGATTGCTCGCGGCGCACGAAATGCTGGCCGATGCATCGGAAAACCGCAAGGTGTCGGATATTGCGCAATTGCTGGGCTTCGAGACAGCCGCCAATTTCACGCGGGCATTCACGCAACATTTCGGCTACAGCCCGACCAATGTGCGCAAGACCCTTCCGCGAAGCGACAGCGTCGGTGACAGCCAGCCCGATGCGAACCGCTCCGTTGCATTCGCCAACCTGTTACGGACACTGGCCATGTTCGATACATGATGCGCAGCAGCCGGGGCGGATATCGACGATTTCTTATGCTTGCTTTTGGGAAAGTTTTTGCGAACCTTGTGGTCTTGCCTCCCATCGGGGAGGACACAAGGGAGGAAGGACATGCAGCATTACCGGTTGAAATCGCTTTCCCTTGCCGCAGCCATCGCCGTTGCAGGTCATCTGCCGTCGGCCCATGCGGCATCGCCAGCCCCGGCGGAAGGCCAGAACGGCATGGTGGTCACGGCACAGCATCTCGCTTCGCAGGTCGGTGTCGATGTGCTGAAAAACGGCGGCAATGCCGTCGATGCGGCTGTCGCGGTCGGCTACGCGCTGGCGGTCGTCTATCCGACTGCGGGCAATCTTGGCGGCGGCGGTTTCATGACGATCCGCTTCAAGGACGGCAAGAGCACCTTTCTTGATTTTCGCGAGCGGGCGCCGCTCGCCGCCACCAAGACGATGTATCTGGACAAGGATGGCAAACCGGTCGACGGCGCCAGCACTGAAACCTATCTCGCCATCGGCGTGCCGGGCACGGTGGCCGGTCTTGAGGAAGCACGCGAGAAATATGGCACCCGCAAGCGCGAGGACCTGATCGAGCCCGCGCTGAAACTGGCCCGGGACGGCTTTGCGCTGGAACTGGGCGATATTCTTTCCTTCGCCGAGGGCAATGAAAGACTGGCGAAAGACCCGGCGGCTGCAAAAATCTTCCTGAAGGACGGAAAGCCGCTCGCCCTTGGCGAGAAACTTGTTCAGCCGGATCTCGCCAAATCGCTTTCGGCCATTTCGGAAAAGGGCCCTTCGGCCTTTTATCAGGGCGATATTGCCGATCTGATCGTCAAGTCGAGTCAGGAAAACGGCGGCATTCTCGCCAAGGCCGATTTCGAGCAATACAAGGTCCGTGAGCTGGAGCCGGTCAAATGCAGCTATCGCGGCTATGATATCGTTTCCTCGCCGCCGCCTTCCTCGGGCGGGCTGATCATCTGCGAAATCCTCAACGTGCTTGAAGGCTATCCGATTTCCTATCTGGGCTATGGCTCGGCGGAAACCACGCGTCTGATGGTGGAAGCAATGCGCCATGCCTATGTGGACCGCAACACGGCGCTGGGCGACCCGGATTTCGTCGATAATCCGGTCGAGAAACTCACCAGCAAGGACTATGCCGCGGAAATCCGTGGCCGCATCGACCCTTATCGCGCTGGTGTCAGTGAGGCGCTGAAGCCAGCCGAATTCAAGGAATCCAATGAAACCACGCATTATTCCATCGTCGACAAGGACGGTAATGCGGTTGCCGTGACCTATACGCTGAACGGCTCGTTCGGCACGGCCAAGGTGGCCGAAGGCACCGGCATTCTGCTCAACAACGAGATGGACGACTTCACCATCAAGCCGGGCGTGCCCAATCTCTATGGCCTCATACAGGGCGAAGCCAATGCCATCGAGCCGCGCAAGTCGCCGCTGTCCTCGATGAGCCCGACCATCGTATCGAAGGACGGCAAGCCCTTCATGGTCATCGGCAGCCCCGGCGGTTCGCGCATCATCACGATCACGCTTGAGGCGATCATGAATGTCATCGACCATGGCATGGACATTCAGGAGGCGATTGACGCCCCGCGCATCCATCACCAGTGGCTGCCCGACCGGGTCTATATGGAAGCCAACGCGCTTTCGCCCGATACGATCCGGCTCCTGACCGGCATGGGCTATACGGTCGGCGAGGACCATGACTGGCCGGTCTGGGGCGAGGCGGCAGGCATTCTCGTCGGCGGCAAGAACATGGCGGCCATCGAAAAGGGCGGTGACAACCGCTATTACGGCGCTATCGACAGCCGCGCCGTCGCCGGTGCCGCCATCGGCTATTAGAGCGTGGACCGCTCCGGCGCCTGATCGCTCGAACGAGGAGACGAGATATTTCACGTCTCCTCAGGATTTGAGGCTGTGTGGGATCAGCTTTTGCCGTTGATCCGCGCAGTCTTCAAAATCTCAATGACCATTTCGGAGGCCTTGTTGAGCGAACCGACTGGGAGGAACTCGTAGATCGAGTGGAAGTTGTGCGCGCCGCAGAACAGGTTGGGGCAGGGCAGTCCTTTTTCGGACAGCACCGCGCCGTCATAACCGCCGCGCATCGGCAGCGGCGTCGGCTCCACGCCTATTGCCTTCATCGCCTCAAGGGCAAGCGCGACCGGATAACGGTTTTCGCCTTGCAGGCTCTCGGCTGCGTTGCGGTAGACGGCCTTGTAGTCCACGTGAACCGTGCCCTCGCCATGGAGCCGGTTGAAACTCGCGGCCAGATTTTCAATGAACAGGCGGCGCGTCTCGTATCCGTCCTTCGTGAAGTCGCGGATATCAATGACAAGGGTCGTCTCGGCCACGGTTCCCTGAATGCCCTTCGCCCAGTAATAGCCTTCGGTGCCTTCCGTATATTCGGGACGCTCGCCGCCCGGCATCATTGCAATGAATTGCTGGGCATAGAGAATGGCATTGCGCAGCTTGCCCTTGGCCGACATCGGATGGGCAGGCTGGCCCTTGAAGGTGAGGCGGAACTCACCGGCATTCCAGTTTTCATAGACGATCTCGCCCACCGCACAGCAGTCGAGCGTATAGGCGAAATCGGCATTGAGGGACGCTACGTCGAGCGCCTTGGCGCCGAGCAACCCGATTTCCTCGTCGGGAACGAAAACGACCTTGACCGTGCCGTGCTCGATTTCGGGATGGCTGGTCAGGACCTGCATGGCATGCATGATCTCGGCAATGGCGGACTTGTTATCGGCCCCGAGCAGGCTGGTGCCGTCCGTCACGATGATCCGGTCGCCGACATAGCGTTCGAGCTCGGGAAACTCGGCAAGCCGCATGGTGGCGCCGGTCGCCGCGTTAAGCACGATATCGCCGCCCTTGTAATCAACCACATGCGCGCGGGTATCGGTCATGTATTCGCTGGACGTATCGAGATGGGCGACCCATGCAATTGTCGGAAACTGGCGGTCGGCATTGGAGACATTGGCAGGCAGCGTGCCGACGACGATCGAGTGGTCGCGCTCTTCAACCTCCATGCCCATGGCGCGCATTTCGCTGGCGAGCAGCCTTGCGAGATCGGTTTGCCCGGCGCTCGACGGAAGTTTCCCCGCATTGGGCACGGCGGTCGTGTTGATGCGGGTATAGGCTAGAAAGCGGTCTACGATATCCATATTTTTCTCGGTCATTGGTCAGAATCGAACCTGATTTCATACAGGCAAAAAAGAATAGCGGGCGTTTCCGCCCGCCAACTGTAATTCACCGCCGGTTATTCCTCGATGTCGACGTCTTCAAACAGGTAGCCGCCAAAGGGATCGATGCGGAAATCCTTGACCTTTTTGCTGACCGGCTGCTCGACGATCTGGTGGGCGATTGTCAGCCAGGGAGCCTGCTCCTTGAAAACCACCTGCGCCTGCTCATAGAGCTTGGTGCGCTCGGCCTGATCGGTCGTCAGCTTGGCTGCCTGAATGAGCTTCTCGAAATCCTCATTGCACCAGTTCGCGCGGTTCGCGCTGCCGATAGCCTTGCAGCTCAAAAGCGCGGCGAGGAAGTTGTCGGGATCGGCAATGCCGCCGGTCCAGCCAAGCATGACGGCGCCATCGCGGTCCTTTTCCAGCGAGCGCTTGAGATATTCGCCCCAGTCATAGGTTACGATTTCGGCTGTTACGCCCACCTTGGCGAAGTCGGCCTGCATGAGTTCGGCAGCGCGGCGCGCATTGGGCATGTAAGGCCGCTGCACGGGCATGGCCCAGATATTCATCTTCAGGTCCTTGACGCCCGCCTCATCGAGCAGCTTGCGCGACTGTTCGGGATCGTAAGCGTCATCCTTGACATTCTTGTTGTAGCCCCAGACGCTTGGCGGCAGCGGATTGACCGAAGGGACGGCAGAGCCCAGATAGACCGCCTCGATGATCGCGGCCTTGTTGACCGCCATGTTCAGCGCCTTACGGACACGCACGTCGTCAAACGGCTTCTGCTGGGTGTTGTAGGCGAGGAAGGACAGGTTCAGGCCTTCCTTGTGCAGCATTTCAACAGCCGGATCCTTTTTCATCTCCGCAAGATCGGCGGGGTTCGGCGCGGCGATGACATGGCATTCGCCGGACTTCAGCTTCTGGTAGCGCACCGCCGCATCCGGCGTGATCGCGAAGATGAGATTGTCGATCTTCTGCTTGCCCGCCCAGTAATCGGGATTGGCCTGATAGCGGATGGCGCTATCCTTCTGATAGGCGACGAACTGATAGGGGCCGGTTCCGACAGGCTGCTGGCTAAACTCTGAAATGCGGCCTTCCGCGACGAGCTTGTCGGCATATTCCTTGGACTGGATGACGGCGAATGTCAGCGACAGCGTCGAGATGAACGTCGCTTCGGGATGCGTCAGCACAAACTTGACGGTGTGATCGTCGATCTTTTCGATTTTCTCGATCAGGGAAGGAAAGGAATAGGCGCCGAACTGCGGCCATGTGCCCTGATTGTAATAGGGATTATCCTTGTTTCCCTGACGGTCGAAGGTGAAGATCACATCGTCCGCATTGAATTCGCGCGTCGGGGTGAAAAAGCTCGTGGTGTGGAACTTCACGCCCTTGCGCAGATGAAACGTATATTCCTTGCCATCGGCGGAAACATCCCAGCTTTCGGCAAGGCCGGGCTCCAGCTCTGTCGAGCCGCGCTTGATCTTGATAAGCCCGTTTGACACATTGCGCGCCGACGCGTCATACACCGCGCCGGAAGTCGTCTGCGCCGCATCGAACATTTCGGGAGACGCCTCGGAGCAATAGATCAATGTCTTGGCGAAGACCTGTCCAACCGCCGTGCTGTTGAGCGCAGCCGCGACCAGCGCGGCTGAAAATAGTTTTCCGTATGTGTTCATGAGGCTGCATTCCCTTGCTGACGACGCGACCGACCTTCGATGGTGTGTTGTTCAGTATCGACTTTTCCAGATGATTCTAAACAGCGGTGCAATTTTCATATGAGCCCGCAGGGATGCATGAAGCAAGCCGGTCTTTGGAGTTCCCGCCCATAATTCGCAATTGCCGTGCGCGCATCCGGCAAGGGCGGCATTTGCCAGCGGTGTGAAACTTCAATAGTTTTGCACATGCCGATCGAATGACGAACGTAGCCGATGCGATATTCCCGCCCGAGCGCAGGCTGAGGGCACAGGCTGATACCGGGATGCAGTTCATGAACTTCAAAAGCAGAAGCATCCGGGGAAATATTCGCTCTGCCGTATTGCCGTTTTCCGTGTGGTTGCTGTGCAATCTTCTGGCTATGGGCGGCCTTGCCGTCTACCAGCGCGCCGCATTGTTGTCGGAGCTTCAGGCCGCCAGTTTCACGCTGCATCGGGAGGCCTCGCAGCGCGCCGGCCAGCACGACGCACATCTGACCGCGCTTTCCACGATTGCCCAGTCCAAGGCGCGAACCGCCGATGTTTCACAAGATGACGTCTTCCTCGAAGTAGCGGCGACGATCACCCGCTTCTATCCCCGCATCGATGAAATTCAACTGGTGCCGATGGACCCGTCCTTGCCTGTGGCCGGCACCAGGGCGCTGGAACCGGAACTGGCCGACACCATACGGGCGGCGGTCCGTTCCTATCGCGACGTTCCGGAATTGCTGGCGCCGCCGGCGCGGCCCGGCCACTACATGATCGTGAAACGCAGCCCCAATACCGACAATCCGCATGACGGCCTCACACTGGCGATTGATGCGGGGAGCCTCATCAGTTCCGACGATGCGTTCTGGAGCGGCAAGGGTGTGGCGCGACGCATCCTCATGCCCGACGGCACGGTACTGTTCAGCCATCCGGCTTCCTTTGACGATGTCGATTTCTCCAAGAAGCTCGGCAGTGTCTCGCAGCCGCTGCTTTTCCAGACCGCGCTTGCCATGAGTTGGGGCGACCTGCTGCCGTTCGACCAGCTGATACCGCTTCTCATTCTCACGAATCTGCTGTTCTTCGGCGGATTGATCATCGTCCGCCAGACACAGCGCACCCGCCGTGCAGAACGCCGCGCGGAATTGAGCGGCTTTGAGGCGCGTCTGGCCCATGCGTCACGCGTCAACACGATGGGCGAAATGGCCAGCGGCATGGCGCATGAGCTGACGCAACCCCTGACCGCCCTTCTTGCCGGTGCGCAGGCGGGCCGCCGCCTGTTGAGCCGCAACAATACGGCGGCTCTCGCAGGAGCGCTGGACGATATGGTGGAACAGGCGCGCCGGGCATCCGCCATTCTGGATCGCCTGCGCAACTGGTCTCGCCCGCAACGGCGGCCAACGGCACATGCCGATCTGCGCCTGTCGCTTCAAAATGTGCAGAGCCTGCTTGCCTCGGAAGCGGCGCGCCGGGGCGTCAGGGTCGAGCTTGCGATGCCGGAGGCGCCATTGATGGCCGCGGTCGATCCGGTGGAAATGGAACAGGTCATGTTCAACCTCCTCCGCAATGCGATTGAATCCTTCCAGGAGGACGATCAGGACCGGCGCGTCAACGCGTCCCTGAAGACTGAGCGGTCGACGGCAATTCTGGAAATTGCGGATAACGGGCCGGGTGTTGCGCCCGACCTGCTGCCGCGTCTTTTCACCCCGTTTACCACCAGCCGCCCGGAAGGAACCGGCCTTGGTCTCGCGCTCAGCCAGCGGCTGGTGGAGCGTTTTGGCGGAGAGATTTCCTATATCCCCCAGGAGCGCGGCGCGCTGTTTCGCGTCGTGCTGCCAATCGCCGAAGAAACAGGAAGTTAAGAGAATGGTGCAGCCGGTCTATCTTGTCGATGACGATGAAGCGGTACGCAAGTCGCTCAGCCTGCTCTTGTCGACCATCGACATCGAGGTCAGGAGCTTCGCCGATCCGTCGGCATTCCTCGCCCAACTGCCCCGGCTGAAGCCGGGCTGCATGATCTTCGACATTCGAATGCCGGTCATGACGGGCCTGAAACTCCAGGAGCGTCTGGCCGAACAGGAAATCGACTGGCCCGTCATCATCATTTCGGGCCATGGCGACATCGAAGCCTGCCGGCGCGCCTTCCGAAACGGGGCGGTGGACTATCTTTCCAAGCCGGTCGATGAGCAGGATCTGATCGACGCCATCCAGAAGGCGCAGCAACTGCTCGAGCAGCGGCTTGGCAGCAAGGCGCTGCGAGCCGAAACGCTGGCGCTGCTGGACACGCTGACGGCGCGCGAACGCGAAGTGCTTGGCCGTATCGCGCAAGGATTCACGACCCGGCAGATTGCCGATGGGCTTGAACTGTCGCCACGCACGATCGACAGCCATCGCGCGGCCATCGGGGCGAAACTGGGCACGACCTCACAGGCGGAAATGACGCGCCTGTGGCTGGAAGGTCAGCCCGATCCGTAGAACTACCGAGAAGTTTGCAAGAGTTACGGATTCCGTCTCCCGTGGGCGAAAACTAAATGTTCCTCATCACAAACGAGGAATGACCATGATCCGTAAACTTGCAATTGTCGCCCTGGCGATGGCTCCGGCTACCGCTTTCGCACAAACTCTCCCCACCACGCCTTATCTGCCGCTCGATCTGGCAACCAAGGCCGCACAGGCTGCGCTCGACGCCTGCGTCGCCAAGGGCAGCAATGTGAGCGTCGCAGTCGTTGCACGCGACGGCGCAACCAAGGTTCTGCTCAAGGCCGATCTTTCCGGTCCGCATACCGGCAACAGCGCCAAAGGAAAGGCGTTTACATCAGCGGCTCTCGGCCGCGATTCTGGCGAGCTTGCGGAATTCATCGCTTCGAAGCCAGCCAATAACGGCATGCGGGACATGGATTCCCGCTTCGTTATCCAGGCGGGCGGTCTGCCGATCAAGATCGGCGACGCGCTGGTTGGCGGTATCGGTGTCGGCGGCGCGCTGTCCGGTGCGATTGACGCGGAATGTGCGCTTGCCGGTCTGCAGGCTGTCGAAGCCAAGTAAAAAGACTGGGCGGGACCGGACATCGTTCGGTTCCGCCTTTTCTCTCCCCGGCAAACTTGCAACCATCCGTGCAATGATCGCCGCAATCCCTGCAAAACCCGTGCGGTACAAGCAATATGGCTTGCATCGGGATGCACGGGCTGTTTTTCTTCTCGCTAAAGCCGCAGCATCGACGGCTTCGTGGCCGGTCGAACACCGCATATGCGGATTTTCTGACACGCTTGCATCGCAGCCGCAAATAGCCACCGCGACCTGCGGTGAGCCATGTGGCGATGCCTTCTTCTTCCGTTTTCCTTACCGGGACCAGATGCATGGAAAATCCCGCCTGCAATATGCGCGGGGACTGCGGAAAATGCTCGGGCCCAAGCCTTGAACAGGTGCTAAAAAAACCCCTACGCGGGGGCGTAGGGGTAATAGGTGCACTGATTGATGGAGGAAGCTACCGAGGGGAGCGCTTCCATGAAAACAAATGATCCAAATAGCATTTGAGACTGAACGGGGTCCAAACTTGTTCGTGCTATCAATGTGAATAGAAAGCACCTTCTGCATCTGCAAATCAATCGCAACAATTAGATGGAGAAAAATTGGGAGCCCTAATTTTGCGCCTGACACGGTCGGGCAGCAAGAAACCCCGGTGCTGTTGCCGCGCCGGGGCTGTGCGCGGGTGGGGCCACTCTTACCACCGGCTTGCACCGAAGCAGTTTAATAAAAGGCTGGAAGGCACGAAATCCCATGGTTGAGGGAGAGCATTTTGGGTCGCATTCGGCTCGGAAGATCGTGAAAATTCCTGGGGAACTCATCCGGAGCGTGAAGCGCTTTTCGCAGCAGATGCGGGAAACACCGCATAATTCCATATCCGGAAAGCCATTAATGTTCCGTGGCGGGACGCAGGAACAATGCTTCCGCTATTGTCGAGAGATCCTTGTGGCGGGCGCTCAGTACGAATCCCGCAAAGCGCTGACTGTCGAGTCTGGGATTTTCCGGCAGGGCGAATATAAAGGGTATGGCATCCTGTTCCAGTTGCGCGATGAGCGGGAGGACCGCGTCCGGTTCCAGCGCGACATCCATGACAACGGCATCTACTGCCCCGCTTTCCAGATAGTTCAGCGCCTGATTGGCGGTGCTGACCGGACCAAGCACGGTAGCTCCGGCATTCGTCAGTCTGGTTTCTGCTTCTTCCGATAGCAGAAACCCGTCTTCAAAAACCAGAATGCGCTTTCCCGAGAATAGACGCATAATATCATCATTTGACTTATTCATTACAAACAGTTGGCCATGTCCGAGACCAAATGACAAGATGCCCCGTGCTGAATCCACATCACGAGCCACAACACGATAGCGTGGGAAACTGTGCCTGAATAACCCCATCTAGGCTCCCTCGATAATATCGTGCAGTTTGTGACGAGCGCGATGCAGGCGGCTTTTCACCGTGCCTATCGAGCAATCGCAAAGCTCTGCGGTGCGCTCATAGCTTTTCCCTTCCAGCACCACCATCGCCAATACCCGGCGATATTTGTGAGGCAGGGTCGCCATGGCCGTCTGCACATCATGGGCTTCAAGGGTCAGTTCCTGCGAGGCTTCGACCGAGGCTATGGGAGAGACGCATTCAACGGCGCCCGGCGCTTCACGTTTCTGAATGCGAATCCGGGTGCAGAATGTGTTCCGCATGATCGTAAAAAGCCAAGATTTGAGCGGGGAATAAGGTGTGTATTTTTCCCGGTTGGCCAGCGCTTTCACCAAGGTCTCCTGAACGAGATCCTCAGCATCCTCCTTCTGGCTGTAGAATGTGCGGGAAAAAGCGCGAAGAGCCGGTATCATCTCAACGAGCTGGTCCGGCTCAAGCATGTAGTCGGGCATATAGTCGGAATCCGGGGTGAACGACATTGCTGCGGCCTTTCCGAATCGAGATCCGGTTCGAGGATGGGGCGGCACGAGGCCGCCCCTTTGACAAGTTACGAATTCTTGTGGCTCTGCTGGCCAGCCTTCACATGCTGTTCGTGGGTGCCACCACGCGAGGATGACTGCTGCTTGGCGCCGCCGCCTCCACCGCTTGCCTGCTTGCCGTCGTTCTTGTGGCTCTGCTGGCCGGCCTTCACGTGCTGTTCGTGTGTGCCACCTTGCGTATGATTCTGTGCCATTCTCTTTCCTTTCAGTGGTTCCAGACCAATGATTTCGGGAGTGGAATTTGTCGCGCGTGACATAAGCCCAACCCTGGGAACCGAAGGATGTTCCAAGAAAAAACCTGTAACAAACTTCACGTTTGGGCGGCGCGTCCGAACTCCGCAAGCTGGGCGAGGTCTTTCAGGAACATTGTCCGTTCGCGGTCAAAGCCGCTTCTGCCGCGCAAACGCAGCAGATAGGAGGGATGGATGGTCACAAGGACATGACGGTTTTCGTGCTGCATGGGATGGCCGCGCGCGGCGGCTATTTTCACCGGTCTGCCAAAAACGGCGCGTGCGGCCACCGCACCCAGAGCCACGATAATATGCGGCGACACAAGTTCGATTTCCTGTTCGAGCCACCAGCGACAGGCTTCTATGTGGCTGGTCGAGGGGCGCTGGTGCAGACGTCTTTTGCCGCGCTGGATATGGCGAAAATGTTTGACCGCATTGGAGATATAGCACCGCTCGCGCTTGATGCCGACTTCAGCGAGACAGGCATCGAAAACCTGACCCGCGGGACCGATCAACGGTCGCCCCCCGATATCCTCCTTGTCGCCCGGCTGTTCGGCCACGAAGAAAATTCGCGCTCCGACGGGGCCTTCGCCAAAAACCGTCTGCGTCGCATCCTTGTAGAGCTCGCAACGCCGACAAGTCCGCGCTTCTGCGCAGACTTGCTCAAGATCAGGCGAACGGTATGACGTTGCCGGGGCCGGGATTGTCATTGCCGCCCCGTGGCGGAAGGCGGCGGCTGCGATTCCGTGGACGCCGGCGGTTTGCTGTTGTCATCCATGAAACCGCGGCCCGGACGCATCTTTCCGTAAAATTCCACCGCGCCCCAGACAATCATTGCCAGCAACAGGCTTGAAAGGAGGATCGTCAGGATACGTCGCCCGTTCAAACCCTGACGGGCCCTGCGCGGATCAACCTCTTTCATCGGTCGATCCACCTAGCCCCAGCGCTGGCGTTCGCGTTCGATCTCATCAGCCGTGTAGGGCGCGGCCGACGCATTGAAGCTCTCCCAGCCTTCCTCCAGATAGGCGTCGCGTCTCTGGCCTATATCGACGCGGCCCCAATCGTCCAGAATGGCTTCGACTTTCCCGCGCTGGGTTTCGTCGCAGCGAACCGCGACCAGAGCGCTGCCCCGGCGAACGGCCTCGCTGTAGGCCTGCGCTTCTTCTTCGGGCACGCCGGTATCAACGAGAGCCCCAACGATCCCGCCCGTAACGCCGCCAGCCGTCGCGCCGCCAACCAGTCCGACCAGCGTCGCGGTGAGCCAGCCACCCGCCACGACAGGGCCGACGCCCGGGATGGAAAGGAGGCCCAGCCCCGTCAGCAGTCCGGCACCGCCGCCCGCGACCGCGCCGAGACCGGCACCGGTTTCCGCGCCCGTGACGGCGCCATCATCGCCTTTTAGCGCATCGCCAGCATATCGACCGTCCGTATTATTCGAAATCAGGCTGATATTGTCGGAAGAAATTCCTGCTTCCTCAAGCGCACGGACAGCATCGGCTGCATCATCATAGTTGTCGAACAGACCTGTGATATAAGCCATTTTCATCTCCTTTAAATCGTGTGCCGGTTACAGCCGGGTCACTGCGTGGTGATGTTTCCCTGGAAATCGAAAAGAACCTTGACGGGCTGGCCGTTGCGCGCCGCATCGGCGCGCCAGACGCCGTCCTCGCCGAGCTGAAGGTGCATGATGTTGGTGTAGCCTTCTTCGGTCAGCCGTTCCTTCACCTGATCTTCGGTAAAGCTGTTCTGCCCCGGCACGGGCGCCTTGGGGTTTTTCTCTCCGGGCGTCGTCACAGCGGGCGTTTGCGGCTCTCCGGAAGGGGCGGTCTGGGCAAATGCTGCCGGCGTGACCAGCAGGAAAACCGCGCCTGCGAGATATCGAATAGACTGTTTCATTGTTGGCTCCCTTGTTTCTGAGGGACCGTCCCAACCAATGAGGCCAATGAATGTTCCCTGGGAATGTTCCCTTGGAATCTCAACGGGCGCCGAGAACCATTTCCCTGATCCAGCGGGTCAGGAGCTGGTTGTAGGTCTTTTGATGGCGCTCCTCGGTGAGCGCATGATCGGCGCCGTCCAGCATGCGAACGGTCAGCGAGCGGGCATTGATGAAGGCCGTTTGATAGCTCGCCACTGTCGGATGGGGGACAATGACGTCGTGCTCGGACTCGACCAGCAGCACATCGCCGCGAAATTCACGCGCCTGCCGCAAGGCCCGGTTGTCGTCGTAACTTATCAGTGCCGAGCGATAGGACTGCAGGTCTCGGCGATCGAGCCTTGCCTTGGGAACCTGCCAAAGCTCGTCACGATAGAGGGCGGGGGCTCTCAGCGCCAGCCAGCGGACGGGACGAAACTCGGTCAGCAATGTTGCGAGATATCCGCCGTAACTGCTGCCGATGACGACAATCGAGTCGTCCTCGACCATTTTGAGGCTGGCCAGGCTGTCATAGGCCGCGATTGCGTCGTCAAGGTTTTCGCCGCGCGTTACGGTCTTGTTGCTGGAGAGCAAATCCCCGTGACCGCGCATATCGAAGGTGAGGCAGACGCAGCCGAGCGCGGATATTGCATTCGCTCTCTCGATATCGCGTTTCTGACTGCCGGCCCAGCCATGAAGAAAGAGGACGCCGGGAATGGTGGTGTCTGGAGAGATTACAGTCGCGGCCAGTTCATACTGGTCGACACTGACGGCTGTGTCATTACGGATCATGATAGATTTTCTCGATTCTTGCATATTTGTGCAGGGGCTGCCCGCGGTCGTCCTCGCCGGAATAGACGATGAAGTCGTCTTCCCGGAATGTCGGCGCTTCATCGCGGCTTTCGTACAAAACGGCCTGCACGGCTGTAACGCTTTCGTCCTGCATCAGTTTTTCCATCGCCAGAAGTTCGGCGGGGGAAGCGCCGCCGACGCGCCACGATTGTTCGAGCACGCCGCAACGCACGCCGTTTTCGGTTATCGGCCCGACAAGAACGTCGTAATTCCTGCGTGACGCAACGAGTCCAAGGTGCTCGCGCGCAGCCTCGTCGTAGCGCCGGGCATTCTCCACGACCTTGCCTGCGGTGGGCGATTGCAGAAGCTGGAGAAGCGCATCCCAGCCACCGCGCACCACCCGCAAGCGGCTTCCGGCATAAAATTCGTTGCCGGCCTTGTCCCGGGACGTATACTGGCGACCCAGATAGGTTGCGACATGGTTTTCAAGCTGGATCTGTCCGACGGAATAGGTGGTGGAATTTTCCACATCCTCTTCCAGAACCAGTCCTTTCGCGATATCGGCCTCTGAAACCGTGGCCAGAAAATCGTCGAGCGAGCGAGCGGTGTCGATGACGTTCTGGTCTTCGCCGCCGGAAGCGAAAGGGTTCTTGAAACGTACTTTATGCTTTTTGAGCAAGGTGGTAGCCGCATCAAGGGCGTGGCGGTGCGAGAAGACCGAGAAGCCAGCCAGAACACAATCCTGCAAACAGGCCGCGAAGTGTCCCGTCCATCCTTCCGGCAGGTTGTCATGGTCGTGCCAGTGCGGATGGGTAACGAGCTTGGTTGCCATGAAACCGCGATGAACGATGCCACCATAGAAACGGTCCGCGGTCATCTCCGGGTTTCCGTCCTCGCGGGCGAGGGCAAAGGTCGGGATGAAAAACGTTTCGCCCTTTTCGTCAAAGCTCTGCCGGGTGGGAAGCAATCGCCGGTCTGTGAGGGCACAGAGGCGCGTGGCCAGCGCTTCCGCGCTGGCCACCGTATGGGGGCTGTCCGAAGACCGGCAGACAACGCGAATTTGCCGCATGGTATCCTCCCGCAAAAGGGCGCTTTCCATGTCGTCACCTCGCTGTCGATCCGGGCTATCGGTCCTCGCGGGGCTGCTATCAGGCCGCTTCCGCACGAAGATTGGCGGAGGATTCGGCAAGTTTGGTGAGGTCCTTGTCCGTCTGGCCTTCTTCCTGCAGGGTCTGGTCGAGGATTTTCGCCACGTCCTTGTATCCGAGGGTTTCGGCCCAGCGTTTCAATGTGCCGTAACGCGTAATTTCGTAGTGTTCCACGGCCTGCGCAGCGGAAATCAGACCGGCGTCCAGCGCCGGGCTGTTGGAAAATTCTTCGATGATTTCCTCCCCTTCGGCGATGATGCCTTCAATGGCATCGCAGGTCTTGCCCTGTGCACGCTTGCCGAGAATCTCGAAGCATTGCTGCAGGCGTTCCACATGACCTTCGGTCTGCTCGCGGTGTTTTTCGAATGCGTTCTTCAGCTTTTCATCGGCTGCTGCACGGGACATTTTCGGAAGCGTTTTCAGTATCTTGCGCTCCGCATAGTAAATGTCCTTGAGGGTATCGTAGAAAAGGTCTTCGAGATTGCGTTGCTTGGTGCTGGCCATTTCTGGCTCCTCCTATGGTTCCGAAACTGTCCTGGTCGTGCGGCTGAAAATCCGACGACGGCACACCTAACTTCCCAGCAATCGTTTTGTTTCGCGCGGCAGACAAAAATCAAAACGTGCAATCAGGGCTGCGTGGGAGAACTGGCCGGCGGGGTGGGGCTTTCGGGGGAGACATCTCCCTTGTCCGAAGTGATGAACAGGCTTGCGAGCCCGAGCAGCGCCACGGCAAACATCAGGACGGCAAGCCATTTCAGAGTGATCATCGTTCTTTCCCGTTTGCGGTGTCAGGATTTGGATTTGTGCTCGGGTTTTCCTTTCTGCTTGGTGGAAGCCATCTTCTCCAGTTCCTTTTCACTCATGGATTTGGCCATTTCCTTGGACGCTCCCCGCAGTTCGCTTTTGGCCTTGTCTCCGCGCTTGGCGGCCAAGGCTGCCCCGGCAGCCTGTTGCTGTGCTTTGGATTTTGCAGGCATCTTCACCTCCTGTGATGGGTGGCTTCGGTTGGGTTACGGCTTTCCTGCCGCAGCTCGCGTGCGCTGGGGTTGGCCAGATCGTTCGGGCGCTCGCCGTTGGGGCTGTCGAAATCGAAATCCCTCTGCGGGTCGTCCGGTTGCGGCTGGCGCGGGTTGCCCGGTGCATTCGACTGCTCATGGGTCGGCCGCGCCTGATGGTCGCGCGGTTCGCGCTCGGACGGTTCGCCCGCTCCGACGCGATCCTTGTCGAAAAAAGGGCGTCTGATGCTCGAGTAGGCATCGTAGAACATTGCGGTTTCTCCGGTTGGATACATGATAGCTGAACGTGCCTCCCAACCGTCTGGCGGGTGCTTTGTTCCATCAAAGGCAACGACGCCAGCCGATGCCGCAGACAGATGAACAGGGAACATGGGCAGCGGTCGGCAGTTATCGAACCTCCCAAGCGAGGAGTTTTGATATGAGCCAGACAAGAAAATGGTCAGCCGAAGTAACCGAACACAGCGACGCGCTTGATCTGGAGCCGCATGTGTTCGAGCAGGACGATCCAAAGAAAATTGCAGCTTCCCTCAAGCGCTCAGCCGACAAGAGCCATAAGCGCAAGGCAGAGCCCTTCCGCTCGGCCATGTCCATGCTGACTTTCTACATCAACCGCGCCGGCAAGAATTTGCCGGAAAAACGCAAGCAGGTGCTGGAAGCGGCCAAAGGTGAATTGCGCAAGGCCTATGGCAAGCCGGACCACGCCTGACGCCCGCAATTGGCAAGGGAGAAATCCAATGAAAATCCAACTGGACGAAAACGGCAAATGGTTCATGTCGGGAAATCCCGAACAGCCCTCCGACCCGCCGGAGATACCTGAAAAGGAACCGGAAGGCATTCCCGTCGAGCCGCCGGAAACCATTCCGCAACCGGACAAGGGGCCGTTCAGCCCCGATGAACCGGAACAGGTGCCGCCGCTTCCCCTGCCCGAACATCCTTCGCCCGGTCCGACAAGTCCGGGCCAGCCGACCATGGTGTGGGGGTAGTCTTGTCAATGTGCGCCGGGATAAGGCGTGCTCTTCAACAATCGCGCCAGATGGGCGCAGTTGGCGGCGAGCATTTTGGTGGCGGAAGCAACGGTTTCAGGTATTTCGTCCAGATCGACGAAATTGATGGAGTGCATCGCCTCGCCCACCCAGTAGGTTACGCCATTGGCCGGAATAGTGAAGCCGACATCGTTCAGCGCCTGAAAGAGTTGTGACGAAACGAAGTGGGCGCCGTCCTCGTTACCGACCACGGCCGCGACGGCGACACGTCCATAAGACGGCATACGGTTGTCATCGTCAGTCTCGGAAAGAAACGCATCCATGCGCTCCAAGACGCGCTTGCAGATGCTTGATGGCTGCCCGAGCCAGATCGGTGTACCGAAAACGAGGATATCCGCATCGAGAATCTTCGTTCTGAGGAGCGGCCACTCATCGGCATCGCCCTCACGCGATTTGACGCCGGGTTCGATGTTGAATTCACTCAGCCGCAAATGTTCGGTGCGCACCCCGTAGGGGACCAGATGGCTGTCCAGATAGTGCAACATCCTGTCGGTTGAAGACGGAGCCTCGTCGCTGCTTCGCTTCAGTGTCGCGTTGAGCGCCACGGCTTTCAGGGTAGACGGAGATGGCAAAGTCATTCTTTGTCCTCCTTTCTTTCCGGATGCTCCGGTTCACTCAGCGCATCTGAAAGGTTCTTGCGGTCCGGGTCGGACAGGTTGTGCCCAGCGGCGTCGCGCTTCTTTGCCGGGTCATCGACGGCAGGTTCATAGCCCCGGGGCCGGTTTTCCGGCGGGCCCTCCCATTTCGGTTTCTGGTCGGTAGTGCCAGCTTTCGGGTCGTGTTTCATCGCTGCCTCCATTTGTTGAAACTGGTTGGCCCAACCGTTCAAACGCCGGATTGTTTCGTTGAACAGCGCGAGACACAGCGTTCCCCAAACGCAGGCGGCACGATTGCGGCGATAAAGTTCCGGAACAATTGGCCCCTCTCATGGTTGGACCCCGGAGGTCAAAGCGATGAAAAGAGTTCTGGCAGACAAAAGCACTGGCGCTCGCACGAGGGGCGCAATCCAACAGGGCGAGACCGGCGACAAGGTTCCCGGTTTCGATCCTGCGGCTGCTCCGATGGAAACGGATGCAGAGGCAGGCGGCAGTTCGCAGCCTGCCGGCGAACCCCAGCCACGGCCCGTCAAGGCCGATGACAGCAACGCTTCCAGCCATGCATCGGGCATGCGGGAGTGGCCGACTGAAGGGAACGCGCCATCCGCAAGCGGAAACGCAGCCCGGGGAGAAGGCCCTGCCTATCTCGTTTGGTGGTTCATCATCGCGATGGTCGTCTTTGGTTACTTCATAATTTCATGGGTATGGCGATGAACATGCAATCGAAGCCTGAGCAAGACAAAAGGGTCGAGCCTTCGCGAACGCTTGGATACTTTCCCCGCTTCGCCCTGGTTATATTGGCAGTTCTGCTGCTTTTATTCCTTGGATGGAGCCTGATCGGCGGCGGATTGATATCGCAGCAGCAGGGCATACAGACGCCCCCGGCGACGGGTTCCGGCGAACAGCCTGCACAGACCCCGCCGTTTGAAAACCAGCGGCCGCAGACGGGGTACGGGAGGCGACCAGCCGACCAATCCGCCAGACGGCCAGCAATGAAGATCAGAAATGAGGCCGATCATGGACGAGCAACCAACCACTCCGCTCACGGACGATGAAGACGTAAAATTTCTCGCGGAGAATTCGGATATTTCGCCGCTTCAGGCGCGCCAGCTGATCGAACGTTTCGGCAGGGACAGGCAGAAGCTGCTTGAAGAAGCGAAGAAGTTTAAAGCGGAAGGATGAGACGATGGCTCAGATAACACGCGATCACGACAAGATCCGCCGGTGGGCGGAAGACCGCAACGGGCATCCGGCAATGGTGGATACCGGCAACGAAGGCGGTATATTGCGCATTGACTTCGCGGAGAAAGACGAAAACCTGGAAGAAATCAACTGGGACGATTTCTTTGCCATATTCGACGACCGAAATCTTGCCTTCCTTTATGAAGATGCAGGCAATAGCCGCTTCAACAAGTTTGTAGACGCAGACAAGAATGGCTGAGGCGAGCGAGAGCGCCGCTAAACCCGGGAGCCCGGTAAAATCAGGACGATGGTTCTGAGTCAGGCAGGATGTTCAGGTTAGCGGCGGTGGGCGCCTCCGCATGGCGGTCCCGATATCTCTTGTGAGCAAGCCGCGAGGCCAGTTCGGCTATGTAGTTCAAATCCCTCAGGCCGTTCTGGTAAAGCATTATGATTGCGGTCGAAAGGTCCGCGGCAGCATATTCCCTGTCGCTTTCTTCAAGAATGATTGCGGCATGGGAAAAGCAACTGCGCATGAAGGTTACTTCTTCCGGCTTGTAAATACGGCTCGCTTCGTTGAAGAGCGGCATACGATCCTCCTTCGGGAAACATCAACAATACGCTTCCTAATAATTTAAGATAGGGACGATTGATCACTTCATATTTCGATGCTGCCTTGGCTCACGGCAAGCGGCCGCTGCCGTGTTCGGGATGGCGTTCAAGATTCTGGCGGTTGAGGCAATCGAAAACCCGCTTTGCCTCATCCTCGTTCAAGGCGACCTGCAAGCGGCCCTCGAACGTGATGGGGTGGCCTTTGAAGGCATCGATCACCGACCAGGTGCCATCGCCGTTTTTCTGAAGTTTGTACCCGTTTTCTACCATGGTCGTCTCCCGTCGCGGCGTGTCTCCGGCAAACTTGATGGTTCCCCATGGTGGAGTTTCTTGAGGCAACTCGGGTTCCGCTGAAACCGACCCACCATTGATATAGATGCCGGAGAAAGGAGGTTAACGAAGCAATGGTTCGAATGGTTCCTTCGGACTTCAAACCGTTTTGCGTGAATGCATTTGCCGAACGCTGGCATCTATTTTGGCTTAACCCTCGAAAGAGCGGGAACAAGCCTCCGGTTTCGTTGTTGGGGCCCTAGCTCAATCTTGAAAGCGAGGGAGACGGTTATGCAAGTCAGAGATATGATGAGCAGCGACGCACGCGTCGCGAACCCGGAAACCACGATCCAGCAGGCTGCGCGATTAATGGCCGGTATCGATGCCGGTTTTCTTCCTGTGGGTGAGAAGGATCAACTCGTCGGTATGATTACCGATCGGGATATTGCCGTTCGGGCGGTTGCTTTGGGCCTGGGACCGGACACGCCTGTCCGGGATGTTATGACGAGTGACGTGAAATATTGCTTCTTCGATCAGGAGATCGAAGAAGTCACCGCAAACATGGCCGATATCCAGGTCCGGCGTTTGCCGGTTCTCGACAGGAACAAGCGTCTCGTTGGCGTGATTTCCCTTGGCGATATTGCGCTAAGAAACACCGATGGAGCCGCAGGCGAGGCTTTGACAGGCATATCGCGTCCCGGCGGCGATCATTCGCAGACAGGATAATGCGGCAGGTGGTTATGCTGGACGCCGCAGATTTTACACGCGCTCGCAGACATATGGTCGAAACTCAAGTCCAACAACGCGGAATTACCGACCGCAACGTTCTTCACGCCATGCTGGAAGTGCCGCGGGAAGAGTTCGTCGACGAAGGGTATGAAGACTTCGCATACGATGACACGCCGTTGCCGATCGGTCGCGGCCAGACGATTTCTCAGCCCTATATGGTTGCTTTTATGCTTGAGGCCGCCAACGTTCAGTCAACTGACCGGGCGTTGGAAGTCGGTGCCGGTTCGGGATATGCGACGGCAGTGTTGAGCAGAATAGCGGCGGAAGTCGTGGCTATTGAGCGTCACGAGGAGCTCGCTTGCGCCGCGCGGCGACGTCTGGATAAGCTTGGATATGCAAATGTCGAACTGCTGGTGGCGGATGGCGCTCGTGGATGGGAAGCAGGCTCGCCCTATGATGTGATCGTGGTATCCGCTGCGGGGCTGCGCGTCCCCGAGGCTTTGAAGGATCAACTGGCAATTGGAGGGCGCCTGATTATCCCCGTTGGCGAGGAAGCCGATCAGATCCTCCTGAAAATTACACGCCATAGCGCAACAGGTTTTAGCCGGGAAGAGCTCGACCGGGTACGGTTCGTTCCGTTGATTGAAGGAAGTGAAGGGCCCGACTCCAATGATCGGGCCTCTCTTGTCCGATTGATATCCCAGGCGGCTGAACGCCTGCCTGAAAACTGTGATGCATTTGGAGAGCTGTTTGCCCGTTATGCAGATTGCCGGTTCGTGTTGCTCGGAGAATCCACCCACGGCACCGCGGAGTTCTATAAGGCTCGCGCAGCGATTACCCGGTATCTCATCCAGGAACACGGTTTCAATGTGGTCGCTGTCGAAGCGGACTGGCCTGATGCCGCATCTGTCGATCGATATATCCGACGAAAGCCGCAACGGCCAGACAGGCCCGTGTTCCAGCGATTTCCCAGATGGATGTGGCGCAATGCAGAATTCCGGGCGCTTGTCGAATGGCTGCGTGAATACAACACCAATGTCGCCATAAACGACAATATCCGCTTTTTCGGTCTGGATATTTACAATCTGTCAGGTTCGATAGCGGCGGTACTGGATTATCTCGATAGCGTCGATACGACTGCCGCAGGGATTGCCAGAGAGCGTTATTCCTGCCTGATGCCGTGGCAGCACGAGCCGTCATTCTATGCCAGGGCAGTCTCGAACCGACAATATCGCAGCTGTGAGCAAGCTGTTATTGCGCAATGCCGCGATTTGCTGGCGAAAGAACTTTCCGTTGGGGTGGAGCACGACGGTGAGGAGTATTTCGCGGCGGTCCAGAACTCCCGGCTGGTGGTGACTGCCGAACAATACTACCGGACCATGTATTATGGCGGTCGCGAGAGCTGGAACCTGCGTGACAGGTCGATGTTTGAAACGCTTGTCCATATTTGTGAACGCCGCGGGCCTGAAACGAAAGCAGTGATCTGGGCGCACAATTCCCACATCGGCGATGCGCGTCACACGGATATGGGACTGGCGCGCAACGAGATAAATCTGGGCCAGCTCTGCCGCGAGCGCTTTGGCAACGAGGTAGCGTTGATTGGGCTCGGGACAAATTCCGGGACCGTGGCCGCTGCGGCGGACTGGGATGGTGCGATGGCAGCAATGGCTCTGCGACCGGCGATGGATGAGAGCTTTGAAGCGCTCTGCCGCCAGACCGGCATCGCTCGATTTTTACTGGATTTTCGCAATAACCCGTCGATTTCCGGGGCTTTGTCTGCACCTCGTCCGCAACGCTTCGTTGGCGTTATCTATCGGCCAGCAAGCGAACGCCTCAGCCATTACCTCAATGCGTCGCCGGCAAAGCAGTTCGACGGGTTTTTGTGGTTCAGTGACACAAGCGCAGTTCGGCCACTCGATCCTGAACCGGATTTGCCGAGGGATGAGGATACTTATCCCTTTGGCCTGTAGGTCGGAAGACGGCGCCTACAGTACCCCGCGTGCAGACGAAACACCGGCGGGATTTTGAACCCACAGTTCTCACTCAAACCGGAGGATCTGATTATGAATATTGGAAGCGACGTCACCTTGCGCACTGGAAACACAATGCCCTGCATGGGGCTTGGGACCTGGAAGCTTACGCAGAACACGGCTGAGACAATCTCGGCGGCGCTGGAGCAGGGTTATCGCATGATCGATACGTCGGGTGACTACGGTACGCAACCTGGCATCGGCGATGGCATCCGGCGGGCGGATATGGATCGGGACAGTTTTTATCTCGTGACCAAGATCGAAGATACCGATGACGATGCATACGAGGCTGTGCAGAAGAACCTTGAAGAACTGCAGTTGAGCTATGCAAACCTCATTCTCATTCACCGCCCTCCGGAAGGGAGGGTCGGAACGGAATTATGGGAGGGTCTTATCAGAGCGAGAGGAGATGGTCTGACGCGCGATATCGGGGTTAGCAACTATTCTGTATCGCTGCTTCAAAGCTTGATTGACGCCACGGACGAAACGCCGGTCGTCAACCAGATTGAATGGAGCCCTTTCGGACATAGCGAGGAGATGTTGGCGTTCTGCACGGAAAGAAACATCGTCATTCAGGCCTACAGCCCTCTGACGCGTACGACACGACTGGACGACGGCGATATCGTCCAGATCGCCGCCCGATACAAAAAAACGCCTGCCCAGATAATGCTGCGATGGAACCTTCAGCTTGGTACGGTTCCTCTCCCCAAAGCCAACAAGCGCGAGCATCAACGGGAGAATATCGACCTGTTCGACTTCATCCTTTCCGATGAAGATATGAACAGGCTTTCGAACCTCAATCAGCATTATTCTGCCCTTGGAGAATTGCCCTATAGCTGACGCAAGCCCGCGCGGCGGGAAGTCAGTCCGCTGGACTGATTTCCTGCCCCGCTTCGAGGCGTATGATAACGAAGCAAAACAATAGTTGTGTCGGTTTCGGCGATTCTTTTAATACAGGAAACGCTCTATGGCTCATCGATGCCCGACACCAGTTTGTCGACCGGGATCGTTACCTTGATTTCCAATCCGCTCGGCAGCCATTTTCGCTCGACGGAGGCGTTCAGGGCCGACGACAGTCCGGCCTCCAGACGGGTTCCGAACCCCTCCGTATTTGCCTGCCTGGCCGTTTCCTCGACGCTTTCGCTCCACAATAACCGGACCGTGTCGATTGTTTCTTCCACAACGATGCTGAGGCAACCGCCCATTGATGAAAGCGCACCGTGCTTGGCTGCGTTGGTAGCAAATTCATGCAACAACAGGGACAGGTTGGTCAGGGACTTGCCGGAAACAGCGGGATCAGCCCCCGACAGGCTGATATTACATCCATCGTAAGGATCAAGGATTGTACGTATCAGCGTTTGAAGGGGAATAGCCACGGACATGTCAGGATTTTCATTCCAGGCCGGCATCGTCAACTCGTGAGCTCTTGCGAGTGACGACAGTCTCGCCTGTACGCGTTGGCGAAACTCATCCACGCTTTGTGCTTCCCGCCCGCTGAGAGACACGATCCCGTTCGCCAGCGCAAACAGGTTTTTGACGCGGTGGTGCATTTCGCCCAACACGAGAAACAGTTTTTCCTGGGCCTTACGGCGCTCGGTGATGTCGCGGGCTATTTTTGAAGCGCCAACGATCACTCCCCGCGCATCGCGGATGGGAGAGATTGTCAGGGAAATATCGAAGAGCGTCCCGTCCTTCTTCTTGCGAACTGTTTCGAAATGCTCCACCCGCATCCCGGCGCGAATCTGGGCAAGGATCGCGGGCTCCTCGTTGAGACGATCTTCAGGAATAAGAAGAGTAATCGGTTTTCCTATGACTTCGTCCGGTTGGTAGCCGAACAAACGCTGGGCTCCCCGGTTCCATGTCTTGATATTCCCCTGCAGATCCTTGCTGATGATGGCATCGTCCGATCCGTCTACTATGGCAGCGAGCCAATCGCGCAGGTCGAGTTCGGTATCGTAGAAATTCGCCTGCCAGGCATAAGAACCGTTGTAGGAGACGACGGGGATCTGCACATCGCTGCGCTGCCGATCATCATTTTCATTACTCATAACCGTCACCCGCGAAATCTTCCTCTAGAAATGCCACCCTAATAAACTCTCAAAACCCAGTCGACCAATATTTAGGGGTTATTTGTCTATATCACTTATAAAGGTGGATTGGTTTTGGTCGGCGTCAGGGACCGGCGAACAGCAAGGCCAACCGGCTTCTCTCCAGCACGAGATCGCTCTCCATAAAATAAAATTGCACCAAGGAACAAACCCGGCTGCGTGCGGTTCGGAGTGCTGTCATCACGACTGTGAAGAGGAGCAATCTCATGCCAGGTCGATATCAGAACGAAGATCGTGACGATTACTACAACGAACCCTACCGGGAGCGCGATTACGAAGCGCGGGGAAGCGACTACCGGGGCTATGATGACCGTTATTCAAGCGATTATGGCCGGGGACGTTACTTCGATGACAGTGACGAACGATATGCTTTCCGGCGAGAACCAAATCGCGAGCGGGAGAATGATCGCTACCGCCAGCGGACGGAAGGCCAGTCGAGAGGCAGCTACGCTTCAACCGGCCAGCATCGGGGAAAAGGACCGAAGGGATACACACGCTCCGATGACCGCATCAAGGAAGACGTATCGGACGCATTGATGGAAGATGCGGAACTCGATGCATCCGACATTGAGGTGACGGTCAAGAAGGGCGAAGTGACCCTGCAGGGTCAGGTTGGAAATCGTCAGGACAAGCGCAGGGCAGAAGAATGCGCTGAAATGTGTGCCGGCGTTGTTGATGTCCAGAACAACATCAAGATCCGCTCAGCAACATCGGCTTCGTCAAAGGGTGCTGCCTGAATTTTGAAACTCGCGGCTGGAAAACGCAGCCGGAGACGAGCCCTGCAAGGGCTCATGCGCCTTGAGGCGCGAAACCCACACACAATTGGAGGATAAAATGCCACGCAATATGCCAGAACGTGACGATCAGGGCCGTTTCGTAAGCGACGATGATCGCGGTCGGGGCGGAGATGATCGCCGCAGATATGCCAGCAGCCGCCGGGATGACGACGACCGCCGTTCCAGCCGTTATGACGACGACGACCGGGGCCGCGGCCACGGAGGCTGGTTCGGCGACTCCCGCGGCCACGCCGAGGCTGCCCGTCGCGGATGGGACGAGCGCCGGGAAGATCGCGATTATGATGACCGGCGCCGCTATTCCAGCCGCGAGGACGATTACGATGATCGCCGTTCCAGATATGACGACGATGACCGCGGACGGGGCTGGTATGGTGATTCCCGTGGTCACGCGGAAGCCGCACGGCGCGGATGGGATGAGCGACGCGACCACGACTATGATGATCGTCGCCGTTATTCCAGCCGCGACGATGACCGCGGATATTCGAGCCGGGACGATGATCGTCGTTCAGGCGGCGGTCGCGGTCATGGCGGCTGGTTCGGTGATCCTCGCGGCCACGCGGAAGCTGCCCGCAGGGGTTGGGATGAGCGCCGGGACGATGACTACGGCGATCGCCGCGGTCGCTAGGACATGCAGCTCCGAAAGCGAGACGCGGGTCTGGAACAGGAAATGCTCTGGACACCGGCAAACGGATGGGGCGGCCTTCGGGCCGCCCTGCAAGAATGAGCGTTCTTTTCAAGGAATTTCACGATGGGTGCGAAAGCCACGCGCGAATTGGACATCATTGCCGAAAAGGCACGCCTTCGCTACCTTCGGGCCCGCAACATGCTGATACTGGAAGCAGCGATCAGCGCTCTGCTCGACACCGAAACGCCGCAAGACGCTGCACAGACCCTTCGCGAACAGGCCGATTTGCTCGTTCGCTATCTTTGAGAATCCGAAGACTTGCCACACCCATGCAGGATGCGGGCCGGGAACATAATTCTCCGGCCGGGGTTCCAATTCTTTCAGGGAAAAGGAAACAGGATCATGAAACAGGTATTGCTTGCTTTCTCGGCAGTTCTGCTCATTTCGGCTCCGGTATATGCCCAGTCGACGAGCGAAAAGACAGGGATCAATTCTCTCGTGGGGTCAGCGCCGTCCACCCAGGACTTTGTGACATTGAGCGGAAGCAGCGACATGTTCGAGATCGAATCGAGCAAACTCGCGCTGGCAAAGGCCGATCCAACCACGAAGAGCTTTGCGCAGCAGATGATCGCCGATCACTAAAAGACCAGCGATGAATTGAAGCAGCTCCTGAGCACGAAAGTAAGCTCGGCAAAGGCCCCGGCTGCGCTTTCCGAAGATCATCAGGAAATGCTTGATAAGCTCAAGGGGCTGGAGGGCGAGGATTTTACAAAGCAGTATCGCAGTGATCAGGAAGATGTGCATGAAGATGCTGTCGATCTCTTCAAGCGATATGGTGAAGGCGGCGAGAATGCCGACCTCCGAGCCTGGGCGAGTGCGACCCGGCCCGCACTGGAGCACCATCTCGAAATGGCGAAGAAGCTCAACGAGTAAGCGGCAGGCGGCTCGCGATTACTGGCGTGCGGCGATCAGTATGGCGATGCCGAACGCCATGCAGATCGCGAGACCTCCGCCCAGAAAAAACAGCAATGCCTGAGCGTCAGTCATTGGAGCTATTTCTTTCCATGGTGATGACGCCGCGCGGCGTGTCTATCGGCTCGTCACTCACGCGATGCACCTGATAGGATTTCTCATTGCGAAACGCACTGAAATCGTTGGTTGTCAGGTCCGTGTCGCCCACTGCCACCTGTCCCCGGAAAGCCTCGGTCTCTCCCTGGCTGGCAACCACCCTCGCATCGGCCTCGGAACGGGCGGAAACCAGAACGGTTCCATGTTTGGGTGCAAGCTCGCTGTCGTCTCCCGGTGAGGGAACGAGCAGGAAGGCATAGCACGGGTAATCGGTCTCGACCTTGACGCCGCTGGCAGGGGTCTCTTTCCA
The DNA here is from genome assembly GCF_008932435.1 of Brucella pseudintermedia. Lineage (GTDB taxonomy): Bacteria > Pseudomonadota > Alphaproteobacteria > Rhizobiales > Rhizobiaceae > Brucella > Brucella pseudintermedia. The sequence goes on from NZ_WBWE01000005.1 coordinate 108,536, forward strand.
TTCGGTGAAGATATTCTTGTCCCTATATTCCATTTTCACCTCCATTGCTTCGGACCGCAGCCTCTGGCCCGCGGCAAGTCCGTTTGCCGCGAGTGCCAAATAAGCCGCCGATGTGTAAATTCCGGCGTGCTCATGCCAAAAAGGGAACTCACATGGAGTGCGCGGTTACGTTGCCATCCGCATCGAGCGTCAACATAACGCTCTCCGTTCCTTTCATGGCAGACGCCTCCCACAATCCCTTGTCATTAAGTTTGAGATTGGAGATGCCCGTATAGCCGGCTTTGGTGAAGCGCTCATGGGCCTGCTCTTCGGTAAAGCTGTTCTGGCTTGCATCGGGCGCCTTGTCGTCATGTGTCGGCGGTGTAGCGGATGTAGGCGCATTGGCATTAGGCGCAGGTGCATTGGTGGATGGCGTATTCGGTGTCGTTGCGTCCTGAGCGCTGGCGATGGTCGGAACAATCACGAAAGCGCTAGCCAATAGAATAGCTGGAATGTTCATGTATCTTCCTCCGTTTTCAGCCCCGCGGCGTCGTAACAAAGGCAACTCCGGATTGTTCCGCTTTCCAGCCTGCGAATTCTTCATCCCTATTTTGAAAATGCTCGCCGTTCGTCCACAGATGCCTGGTCGCTGTATTCAACAGGCATTCGAAAATAAAAGAATTTTGGGGAACACCTTTCCGCGAACATTGTTCGAAGGGGGTAAACCCCAAGCAAAGGAGAAGACGAATGGCTAATCAAACGTCGAACCGCGGTTTTGCATCCATGGATGAGGACAAGCAGCGCGAGATTGCTTCCAAGGGAGGCCATGCTTCCGGCGGCAACTTCAAAAACGATCCCCAACGGGCTTCGGAAGCCGGGCACAAAGGCGGACAGGCATCCGGGGGCAATTTCAAGAATGATCCGGAACGCGCTGCCGAAGCGGGGCGCAAGGGTGGAGAGCACTGACGGCGCTCCATTGCGGTGACATTGATGAGAACCGTTTTCATGATTGTTATCGGGATAGCGCTCCTGCTGGCGGCAGGGGCGCTGGTGCGCGGCATCGGGCCAGATGCTGACAACGAGCAAAGCCCGCCGCACTCCCTGCAGACCAACCCGCCCGACTGAACCATCGGCGAGAGCCAACCGGAGTTCCTAATATGTCTACGTCAACGAAATCTCCCAACACGATCCGACAGGGCGGACCGGGAGCCGCTCACGAAAATGCAAAAAGTGATCTGAAGATAACCAAACCGCCAGCCGATGTGGAAACCAAGGCCCGCCGCAGCAAGGTTTCCGGTGGCGGCGGAGAAAGGGATATCCACCATACGCACAATCCTGCCACCAAGAAGTGAAGCGGCTGGCAGGCGGTTCGTTCTCCTTGAGGAACAAGACTTGATGCTCCGCAGTTAGGTCTATCGAAGGAGAAAGAGAATGAGCACAAAGCTTCCCCCCGTACCCAAAGATAATCGCAGTGAAAAAGGACCCGGCGAACAGAAACGTGTCCCGCTCAAACGCGACCTGTCCGCCCAGGACAATAAGTCCGGAAAACAAGGACAGCAGGCCAACACCAAAATAAATACGACACATCAGGGCTTGCAGCAGGATCGCTAATGCATTTCCAGCAGACGATTTACGTTCGGAAATGCTGAAAAAACAGTCAGATAGAGCGGCTCTACCGACTCCGTTAAACAGGAACCGCTCCGGTCCAGTGGAGGAATGGGATGCGTTCGTTTCTCAGAGACAACGGACTAACGATTGCGCTCGCCCTTTTGTTCGGCATATCGGTTGTGGGCATGGCAGCGGCTGGCTTTGCAAGCTACAATGAAGAGCTGGCTAAACATGGAGAGGTTCCTTTGCCTCTCTTTCAATATTTGACAAGCGGGCAATTTCTCTCGGCACTTTTCGAAAACTGGGAAAGCGAGTTTTTGCAGATGGGCGTCTATGTCGTCCTCACGGCATGGCTCTTTCAACGCGGTTCGGCGGAATCGCGTGACCCCGACAATGAAAAGCCGGAGAAGGAATGGATCGCACAACCGCCCTTTCCTTATTCGCATTCGCTAGGGCTGGTGTTATTTGGACTGTTTGTCGCCAGTTTTTTGCTGCATTGGTTCGCCAGCGCCCGCGCGTCTGAAATGGATATGGCCCGTCACGGAGCGGCTTCGACTGGATACCTGCAATATTTGCTGGATGTGGAATTATGGTTTGAATCCTTTCAGAACTGGCAGTCGGAATTCCTTTCCACGGCAGTCCTTGTAGTCCTCTCGATATTCCTGCGTGAAAAAGGTTCGCCGGAATCCAAGCCCGTCGGCGCGCCTGACGAACAGACAGGGAGCTAGCAATGGAAATCGACGTTACCAGTTTACGCCTTGCTGATGGCAACGACCGCTATACGGTGCAGTTCCAGCTTAAAGAGAGCCGGAAAGCGGTGGTGGAATTTCAAGGTTCTGCGCCGATGCATCAGGAGGAGGCGATTGTTGAACAGGCGCTAGGGGTGCTGGCCGAGATCCTGGAGGCGCAAAAGCCGGATCAAGATAGGCTCTGAAACAATCGAAGCCATTCGTAGCGGCGACCAGAAACGAAAAAACCGCCGAAGCGGACTTTTCAACGTTATCAGGGGTTCGAATGGTGGGCGTGACAGGGATTGAACCTGTGACCCCTACGATGTCAACGCAATCGGAAAATTCTAGAACCGCGTATTTACGCGGTTTTTGATGGTTGGTCCAATGTAAACGTTTGTAGAACGCTGCACGAACAAAGGCAGTTTTGCACCCAGCCTACACCCAAGAATTGTCCGCGGCCCTCCCGACTTCGAACTGCATTGCACGAGTTGTCAATCCGCACTATTTAGGAATTGATGTTTCGGTGGGGCGCATTTTGAAGAAGCTACATTTCTACCAGGTTCAATGGCAACAAAGACATACACGGGACTTGTTACGGCGGCGTTTCCGCTGCCGAAAGTCTTGGCACTTTGGTCTCAATAACCCAAGCCAGCGCAAATTGTCCAAGATTCAAATTTGGCAAGGTGGCGCTTTCGAAACAGCTATATCTATGGAGGCTCCTTATCTGCCCCCAAAGGTGTTGTGCCTGAAACAAAACAATGTTGCGACCACCGAATTTCTGTCAGCTATACGGCAGTTATGCACGCGAGTTATAACAAATAACGAAAAATTCGTTATAAGAGATGGAAGTAAGCATCCGCGCATTCAAGGCTACACCGACTATTCGAAGTTCGAATATATATCTACTGCAGCAGCCGTTGTATTGACCGCTGAGTACGAGAGGGTCGCGAAGCTCAACAACGAGACTCCGCCTACAGCGGAACTTCATAAGTGGAGTGAAGAGGTATTTCGAAAACTCTACCAGCTGGGATTCTTTGAGGTTGTCGGGCATGTGCCTAAAAGAAAAGATGTTATAATTGACTTCGGCGCTACGCGTACGATGCAGATTATTAGCACCGAAAACAATGATGACTTGGATAGAATAGATAGATCATTACAGGAGCTAGGTGAATTTTTAAACCCGGACAAGAATATTCCAGAAGAGATACTTGTTGAAATACTAACTGCGATCTCGGAGGCGATTAGTAATGTTAAGCATCATGCATATCCGGCAGATTATCCGCTGGCGTATCCGCACTTGAACCGGTTGTGGGTAGCTGCAACCGCGAACCGAGACAAAAATACGTTAACGATTGTTGTTTATGATCAGGGAGCGACCATACCTGTGACTTATCCCCGGATGAGCCGCCGCGATAGGGTGCGGACTTTCTTGCAACGCGCAATCAGGCCGGAAACGGACTTTGAATACCAGAATGACGGAACATATATTCGAGCCGCGATGCGCTACGGTGGTTCAAGGACGGAGAAAGAATATAGAGGACGTGGATTACCGCAAATGATAGAGGTCCTGACAAGGATTGGCTTGGGTCAAATGTCGGTGTACAGTCGAGGTGGTTGGTGTTCTCAATCCTCCAATGGACGTTTGACTTCTGGAGCGAACGGATTCTCCATAGGCGGAACGCTCATTGAATGGACGTTGGAACTCCCCTTGATCAGATCAGTTGTAACAGTATGATGATAGACCTAGCGCGCGATTTTAGTCCTTACCCAGCGGGCCGTTACAGTGCTGACGGCCAGTTTAGCGGCGAAGCTTTTCGCGAGCATAAGCTCGTGCCAGCGCTGAAGACCTTGGTAGCAGGCGGCAGCGATGAAAAGCTTGTTATTAACATTGACGGTGTGCGCGCTTTCGGTTCTTCTTTTCTGGAAGAGGCATTTGGCGGGCTTCTTCGCTTGGGACTTTTCCCCAAAGATGAAATTTTGAAGCGCATCGACGTACAATCTACAAAGCCTAATTTAGTTTTTTATAAGAACATGATCCTCGACATTATAAAAACAACGCCCGCTCAACCACGTTAAGCAGTATAAACATGTTCGATAAAATAGCTCTTCTGTTCATCGGCGGCTGTGTAACTTATTTAATACAGCAATATCGCGCCGAAACGTCTGAGGAGCTGGTACAGATCAACGAGCACATTAAGGATATAGAAAAATTCGCTGACATGGCCGAGAAATATTGGGCGAGCGATTTCGATGATTTTGAAGAGGACAAGATGATAGCCGCGCGCATTTCTGCCGCGCACGCTTCGCTTTCGAAGTTCTATCACCGTATCTCCAATTATTGTGATGGGCAAAAATATGAATATCAGCGACTTTTTTCTTCGCTTTGGAAAAAGGCAACTAGCGGTGACTTCGAGTCAAAGGGCCGTACGAAGGACGTCGTAAGAGCGGCCGATATTTTGGAAATAAGCTATGAGTTGATCCATGTACTGCGGATGGTGCGCCCTGACGTAATATCCGTGAGGCGCATGGTGATGCGGTTCGTCGTTTCTCTTTTTTCAACACCGTCACAACCTTGGCTTAACCACACCTGAGAAACTCTCGGTCGGGACGAGGGGGTCGGAGGTTCGAATCCTCGTCACTCCGACCATCGAAAAATCAATATGTTAGCTGCATTGTGGGGCCGCGTGAATTTGGGAAGCCCCACAGATTTCCCCACAGATTAAGGCAGATTTGCCACTGCGGGTTCCTTCCGGTCCATAACAATGACTTCGGAAACCGGCTTTCCCTCGCCACCCGCGATCGTATAGGTCAGCGGGACGTCGAATATGTGAAATGCTCGAAATATCTCCCGCACTTCGGGCCGGTCGTTCAACGATAGCACGAACCTTCCCTTGATGGATTCCAGGCGGGCGGCGACCCGTACGAAGTCCGCACGGGAAAACACATCCTTTCCGTAATCGGTCTCGCAGCCATAATAGGGCGGGTCGAGATAGAACAGCGTTGCCGGCGTATCGTACCGATCGATGAATGATTCCCACGGAAGGCGCTCAATCACGACGCCTGCAAGCCGTTCGTGCACCTCTTCCAGAATCGGCCCAAGCCGATTGATATTGAAGCGGGCCGGGCCGGATGTATCGACGCCGAACGTGCGCCCCTTGACCTTGCCGCCAAACGCCAGTTTCTGGAGATAGAGGAAGCGGCCAGCACGCTCCAGGTCAGTCAGGGTATCAGGATCGCAAGCGATCAGTCGCTCGAATTCCTTGCGTGAACTGATCTGAAATTTCATTGTTTCCATGAACTGCGGATAGTGACGCTGCAGAATGCGAAACAACGTGGCCACATCGCCGGAGATGTCATTTATCGCTTCAGCCTTCGGCGCAAGTCGGCGACGAAAGAACACGCCGCCCATGCCGACAAACGGCTCAGCATAGAGGGTATGGGGGATTTGCTCGATGATGGAGGCAAGCCGCTGCGCTAGTTGTTTCTTTCCGCCAATATAGCTTGCCGGCGGCGATACCGGCCGCACTTGTGTGAATGAAAACCCTTCTTGCATTTTTATTAACCTGTCGAGGCCAGTATGCCCCCGCCCGCAAGGGTCGGGGTGTGGCATTTGACGTCCAGTCATGCCAGGCGGATCGAGACGCTAATCATCAACCGCCGCTTATCGGTGTTTCCAGCACCGATAGCCGCCCCGGTTGGAGCGGATTTCCACAATCGCAAAATCGCGATTGACTCTTTTTCAGAATGAGAACATTGTAAGAACATCGGCAGGCGGCGCCGATGCAATACAGACACGTTTGGTGGTGTGAGTGTCTGCTTCACTGGAGCAGAACGAATGAACGCGCTTGCGCATGATATTGAAGATGAAATCGACTTGGTGCTCACCTACCACAACGGTGACACGCGGGCAGCGATCAAAGCCTTGCTGGAGGATCGCGAGTTCTTGGCCCAGCAGATCGCGATAGCCAGCATGGCTGTCAGCCACGGCTATACCCGAGGCTGGAAGCCAACACTCTTGAAATGAGAACGCCGCTGCGAGAACTGCGCCCGCGAAACTTGGTGCGCTTTAGCTGTGCCCATTGCCGCCACTATCTGGAAAAGACCGCTCCGCTTATGGCTGCGCGCTTCGGAGAGTGGGTTACGCTCGAAGAGATCGAGCCACGACTGGTTTGCAGCAAATGCGGCAACAGAGCGGGCAACTTCATCAGCTATGGGCTGCCAGACAAATGATGCAGCTGAAATGGGAACGAACGGTCATCGGCGGACAGACGCGCCCCGGAGACTTCATTGCATACACGGACTGGGGCGATTTCTGTCGCATCCTGAGAAGCGATTTCGGCCCCGACGCGGGAACTTGGAAATGGGCACTGGTCTGCACCCGAAGCCCCTTTCAGGCTCTGCCCTGCGGCGTCTGTGAGAACAGGGAAGAAGTCGTCACCCTTGTGAAAAGGATGTTTGAAGAGTTGTGGCGTAGGAAGCAGCTGGAATTTGATCGGCCATTCATGTGGGCATTCAAGCCCCACAGCCGAGAAGCTCCATCTCGGCTTAACTGGGACGCCGCGCCTCGAAGCTGATGATCTCGTCGCCATTGTGCGGTGCTCTTCCATGCTGGTAGTTACCAGACACCACGACATCCACAAAACCCGCACGTTGGTGCGCCATCAAGAATTCTTCGACACCCCACCACCGCAACTTGAACAAATCAATCTCAGATTTCACAAGGTTTCCATCCCGCCATTGTTCATAGCGGAGATGGCTGAGTGTGGTCTGCGCGACATAGTCGGTTTCGACCCGATGATCTGTGAGCGTGAGCAGATCGCCGTCTTCTGTAGTCCAACGCCGTACCGAACCGGTCGGGCCAAGGAAACTCCCGATGGGATCGAGGTCCATGATCAATTTCGCGCCGGGAACCAGATGATCATAAAACCGCCTCAACACAGCGGTCGCAGTTCTCATATCAGTCACCAACTGAAATGAACCAGCTGGGACGATGATGGCTGCAAAGCCTTTGCCATAGGAGAAACCTTCGAATGTCTCTCGTATCACATTCGCGGAAAGATTGCGCTTCCTGCATTCCTCTTGGCAATAACCAAGCATCTCGTTAGATGCATCGAAACCCTCTACCGAGAAACCCGCCTCGAGCAACGGCACAAGGACACGGCCGTTGCCGACAGCAGGCTCCAGGATCGGACCTTCGGATTCTCTAAGACGTTGCTGATAATATTCCACATCTCCGAAAGAACGCCCGACCGGTTTATCCAGATCATAGACCCAGGAAGCGAGGGTTCCGTAGCGATTGTTCATTCCAGCCTCTTAGAGTTGATTTGGTCTCGACACTTTCGCCAAACGCGGAATCGACTGGCCTTATAGTTAAAAGGAACGGTCCTTGCCAGTTTTAAGTGCTTCATATGCCTGCTTAACGACTGGCCGGAAGCAGCGCACGGCAAGGAATACGAAGAAGCCTTGCAAGCTTGCCTGGCCGATCTTGAAGGATTGCCGAGCACCGCCCGCGAATCCCTTATCAAAGCCGCCAACCTGCCGGACTGACAATCCGGCCCTGCCAGTGGCACTGAGATCGTTCAGGCTATCCGTGACGCTCTGAACCATAGCGTGAGGCTAGCACGGCCCAGCCCGACGGGTTTTCAAATCTGTCGGGCGCAAATTTGCAGTATATGTTCCACTATCTTTTTGCGCGGAACAAAAACGCTGCCTGACTGTTAAGCCGAAACCCAAAAAGGCCGAGGCTATGACAGAACTCAAGAACCACCATAATGATGCACGGCTAGCACCTCGCGGGATACCAAGAACCCTCCAGTCCGCCGAAGCAATAGCCCAATCTTTAAAAGCTCGCCTGACAAAGGATTTTTCAGATGAGAGAGAGGAGCAGTTTTCAGAGCTACTTGCACGACTGGAGCAGGCAGAGAAAAAGGATTTATCTTGATAATAGTTAAACTTCTCCAGAACAATATAATGAAAATCCACTCTTTAAAAATACAACCTGCCCTTAAGTGACCTTAATTGTTCTCTTGCTATCAAATCACAAACAGTCCACCCTTAATTGTCAGTGTTTTGATTGAATACGGGCGCTCCTGACACGGGTCAAATGGCCCTTGCCCGCAATTTGAAAGGAGGACGCGATGTCTTCCAATATCTATAATGGCGATTTTCACTCAAACCATCGCATTCTGAAGCAGATGATTATTAAGGCCGGCTATCTCACGTCCAGGATGAAACCCCTGCCGGGACCCCATTATAATGAGTCAGCGTTAATTCTGAAGAGTTTTATGGATGGAGTAATGGGCGACATTCAAACAGACCCAGGTCCACAAACGGAAGTGTCGTCCGCCTATGGCACGGCTTAAAAAATATCCTCGAGAGGGCCCAAACTGGGCCTCTCAAATAATAATTTTTTAAATCGTTATTTCACTGTAAAAACAATGGAAATATTAAGCGAGTTAAGAAGCTTTCTCCACTTTATTGCCCCATAATTTATTAATCGTTTGACAATTTTTATTTAACCATCTAAAAGACAATTATCGATATTTTCTTGCTGAGCTTTGCTTGCTGCGCGATTAGCACCGTGCGATGAACGAAAACTCCCTTTTAAAAATCGTTTCGTCTCTGCGTTTTTCTAAACGCGGTTTTTAATATACTATGAAAGGGGTTCAAATGAACACCGGCACAGTTAAATGGTTTAATGCAGCAAAAGGCTTTGGCTTTATCCAGCCTGAAAACGGCGGTTTGGATGCGTTTGTTCACATCTCCGCTGTTGAGCGAGCGGGTATGCATACGCTCAATGAAGGCCAGAAACTGACTTATGATCTGGAACAGGATCGCAAGTCGGGGAAAATGTCCGTTTGTAATTTGCAGGCGGCTTGAATGAAGTTTCTTCTTTCTCGTGACCACGGATGTACTGGCACAAAAGAAAGAAGTTGACTTTAGGGTCGGGCATTCGCCCGACCTTTTTTATTGCTCGGCGAGGGAGCCAACACAAAAGAGAGATTAAAATGAATAACCATGAAGAGAATATCGGCCTCACCATTCCGAACACTAACTTTAGCGTGGCGAAACATGCTGTTGCTACGCAGCGCGATATTGAAGACGCGCACAAACAGATGTCATCACCCTCAGAGGATTGGTCAAAGCTTTCCAATATACTTAGACGGTCATGCGGAGGCTCATCGCGAAAACGTTCTTTTCGTAGATAGGCAATATTTGAGATAATGGCTTATGATGCCGTCCCTACTTCCGTGCGCGGTTCTCGTATAGTGGCTTTTCTAGACATGTCTCAAATTAATTTCAGCCCACCGCTGATAACGAATACTACAAACGCTGTTCCGATACCACTGATCACAATCCACATGATCCTGGAAAGCGTTGACTGGATGCTTTTGACCGAGCTTTCCAACCCGGAGAATCGCGTATCGATCCGCGCATCCATCGCCACCCACTTTTCATCATGGCGAGCGCTGTCTATGTCTCTCTGGCGCTGCCAAGCTTCCAGTGTCGTCAATCTCTGATTACTCGTTTGCGCCGCATGTTCCAGCCCGACGACGCGGGCGCGAAGATCGGTTTCATTGTCCGGCATGTCCATCACTTCCAGCAGCCCCGCCGTTTTCCGTTTTCATCGTTGCCTTCAACCCGTTCCGCTGCTGGCCGGTCCACTTTGGTCAGCGCGACCAAACCGGCAGGCGATAGGTTATTCTGTCTCCACCCCGCGCAGCTCGTCGCACTGGTCGACTGACAACCCGCGACGACGAAGGGCAAGAACACAAAAATCATAATCCGTAAGCCCGCGTAGTTTTTCATCGTCCTTGCCCCTTTCCTTTTCGGCTTTGACGGTTTCGCGCAGTTGTTCAGTAATGGCCTGCTGACGGCCTGCATACTTCCCCGCGAAATATCCGACCGTCAGAAGTAGGGACGCCGCCACGAGGACAGCGAGTGCGGTTTTCACCCATGGTGGTATAAGTCCCCAAAACGCACCCATCAGCCGATTTCCGCCTTAAGGTCTTTCACGGCCTTGAACAAATCGGCACGGCGCTTGATGCCGTAGATTGCAAATCCGATAATAGCCGCACTGAAAAGAAGCTGAACGCGCCAGTCGAGGCCACCGAGGAACGACCCCGCCCCGCTGATTGCCGACATGATGCCAGCACCGGCCCACGTCCAGACTGTCTTGCTTTTGGATGGTTTTGTTCCAAGCTCGCCCGGATCGGCTACCACGGGTTTTTCCACGGTGACGACTTCGGGAACGACGATAGCCGGCTGAACGGCGCCAACTGTCTTGACCTTGTTCAAAACAGCCTCGACCTTCGCCGGGGATACAAGCGCCTTATTCAAGGCATCACCAGCGTAGTAGCTCTGACCTCGCTTCAAATCGCGGTGCTTGCCCTTTGTTGCTGCCAGCACGGGCAAGGAAGCCCATTCCTGCGCCAGTCGCTTGCCAAACTCAGTGCGGGTGATCTTTCCGGCCACATAGTCGTCATAGCCGCGCCGCTTCAGCAGATGAAAGCCAAGCCGATCTTGCAGGTCTTTGTCAAATTTCTGTGTGCCACGCAAACCCAGCTCACGGGAAAGGTCTTGCAGCGTGGCCCGCATGAACTGGTATCGGCCCGACGCTGATGATTTGAACCGTTTCGTGAATGATGCCTGCGCATCGACCAGTTCGCCAAGTGTCATCTGTGTGATCGGCTTCGGTAACTTGTCCTGATTGTTGCCGTATATCACGTCATAGCCGCGTGGGGCTTCAATCCCGCCAATAAAGTCGAGCAGAAGCGCCGCACCGGCTGGCACGGTTTTATCCATGGCCTTTCCTTTCGGCATAAAAAAAGCCGCTCGAAGGCGGCGTCTGGGGGGATAGAAGTCAGATAGTGCTCAGTCCGCGAGCGGATCGTCGCTCATTCCGGAGAACTCATTGTCGGCTTTTGCCGGAGATGGCTTCGCCTTCATTTTTCGGTTGTCCTTGCCGGCACTACCGCCGGGTTGTTTCAGTTCAAGGCTTGTGGTTGCGCCGCCTGATCTATCCGCCTTATGACGAACGGAAACTATGCGATACTGCCCATCAACACCCGCACGCGCGCCGGCCAGATTGAAGGTTCCTTCTGCTCGGGCTTCAACCGTAAGAACAAGTTCCACGTTGCCTTCGCCGCCATCACGCTCGGCCTCACGCTTTCGAGCGTCCCCAATCTGTTCGGCTTGGTCCTCATCTGCCGCCATTGAGCGCACAACATTAGTGGCTTCCGGCAAATCGCGGTCGAGATCGAATTCCACATCCTTGCTTTTGAAGGATGCGTCCGTGCGGTCGAAATACCGGACTTTGGCCTTGGTGAAGGTATGTCGGCCCTTGAACGGGGCTATGTCCCACGAAATTATGTTTTGGCCGACTGTGCCGACGATGACCGGCAATGCCGCGCCTGTGGCCGCTTTGCCTTCACCACGGCGCGCCAAGACCGATTGGTCGCCCCTGATCTTGAACGTGCCACCGAGTTCTCGCGCGATGCGCTCGCCAATGTGGATATAGCTTTCTCCGTCCGCCGCCCAATAAGCCCGATGGATTTTCGCGAATTGCGGGTCCAGTTTGACGCTTGCTAGCCCGGCCCGCTTGGCAGCATCGTCGAGAAATTCCTGCAAGGTGGCATCATCCTTGTGGAAGGTGAGAGGTTGCTTGACTTTGCCGCGACTATCAAATCCCTTGGCAGTGACCCGCAGTGTACGCCCTCCGCCACGTGAACCCGATGAGCGGACGCTGTCGAGTGTGCCTTTAAAAATGGAAACGCCCTGCAGAAATATTTCGATCAATGCGCCATCACGCGGCAATTCGATCTGTCCGCCATTGTCGTCGAAGGTCAGAGAACATGTATCTGAAGACGTGCCTTCCTTGTCCGTCACCTCAATGTCGATAAGGTATGGGCGCATGCCTGACGTCATGTCGACGCCGTCAACGAGCACTTTCCATATGACTTTCCAATAGTCGTTCATGTCGCTCATCCGAATAGTGAAACGACGTCGCGGGATTGGCCCAAGTTCGCCGGGGGGAGATCAGGTAGAATGATTTTTGTTCCTATCGGAATTACGGTACCTAACCGGGCCAAATCCACATTCAGAGAAAGCGCGCTTTCCAACAGGCTGCGGCCCCGCACGCCATAGGCGCGCCACAAGAGGAGATCGAGGGTGATGCCCTCGCCCTTGACGGTGACTGTTTGCATTTGATTGTCCTTTAGAAAATGCCGAACAGCGAAAGCAGACCGGAAATTATCTGCTGGCCCGATCCCACGTCGGGCTGCACACGGGTCATGACGACAGTGTGCTTGACGATGAATCCCACTCCTCCACGGGTGAGGTCCGAATGGGATTCGGTTACGCGGGTTATCGCAAACCATCCAAGACGCACACCGTCGCCCCGCTGCAACGGGAACCGAACGCCATTGCGCCGCATCTCATGTGCGATTTCCAGTTCATCCAGTCCGCCGATTTTCGTGGGCAGGATTTGGCCGGAAAGGGTGATTTCATCGTCACCTTCCCCGGTAAACTCCTTGCCCGGCAAAGTGCCGATGAGGGCTTTTGATGCGATATCGGCTGAGGCGGTGCGCTGCATTTCATCGACACTGAAAGGTCGCGTATCGATAGTGAGAGTACCAAGCATATAGAGCATCAGGACACCGCATATTCGAGGTCAGCATGCGCCCCGTCAAAGGCCGAGCGGACGGATTGCGAAACCTTGGCGGCAGCGAGGTTCGCAATTTCCTCCGGCGTTGCTGGCGACTGCGCATGAATTGTCAGATTCAAGTTTACTTGCGGGGCAGGCGGAGGGTTCATGACCTGCACCTGCTGGACGCCGGAAGGCTGGGCTATGACGGTGGGCGTGCCAAGCAGAGACACTTGCTCCGGCTTCCCTTCTGATGATCCGGACGGACTGTATTTCTTCCAGCCGATCCCCATACTCTCTTTGAATGTCGGCTTTGAGCCGAACGGGTTATCAAAGAATGATGGCCCGTCAAAGAGGCCAGGGATGTTGTTCCTGAAAGCTTCGGCCCGAATTCGCTCACCGGGCGTGTACAGTTTCCTGTTGAGGTTATCCAACTCGCCGGTGATTATCTTCTTGCCGAGGATTTCAACGACCGCATTCGCTAAACCGCCCTTCAAAGCTCCTTTCCAGAGATTGGAGAAACTGAATGGAGCGGCTGGCGCGGTGCGTGGCCCGAGACCGCTTACCCCCGTTGGGCCAACCTTGGTTCCCTCCGACAATGCCGATGCCTTTGGGTTCTTGCCCCATGGTCCGGTTTCGCCAGGTTTGAAACCGGCGCCGGGCTTTCCGGGCTTTGGGGTATTCTGTGTCCCGGAAGAAGCACCGGGCGATAACGGGGGGCGGTTCGGCGTCAGCTTACGTCCCAGATTGACGACGGAACGAAGGATACCGACTGCGGCGCGCGCACCCGACAGAAAATAGAGAGCGGAAGCCAGTTTGCGGATCGTGCCGGCCAGCATGCCAAACCCCACGCTGGCGAGCATCAGATAGCCGCCATACTTGACGATCTCGCCGAAAAACTGCGCCAGTGGGTTGCCCTTAATGGCGTCGTTGAATTCGCGAACAGAAGCGCCGAAGTCCCTGAAACGTGCAAATATCCGGCCCAACTTGTCTGCGGCTTCCTCGCCATTGGCGGGGCCAAGCAACAGGTCGCCCAGATCATTGATCATCTGGCGCAGATTGCCGTCATAGCCTAAACCCGCGCTAAAGCCCTTGATGGCTTGCCACAACTGGTCGATTGGGGTGGCCCGGTCCCCAAGCGATTTCAAGAGGTCAAGTATGCCCGCCGCACCCTCATTGATGGCTGGCAGCATTCTATCGCCCATCTCAATGCCAATGGCCGCGAGATTGTTGCGCAGAAGCTGCAGAGCATTTGCAGTTGTCTTGGCACGTGCTTCATATTCCTTGAAGGAAGAACCCGCATAGTTCGTCTTATCGGCGACCAGACCAAGTAAGCGCTCTACCTCTTCCGTGCTTTTGAGAAGAGGAGCGAGGGCGCGGGCTTCGGAGCCAAACACGGCTTCCATGATCGAAATCTGTTGCCATTCGGGCAACTTCTTGATGCGGTTAAGGACACTGAGGGTGGTTTTCACCGCATCCTTCTGCATCCCCTTGGCGACTTTAATGCCATCGAGGCCGAGACGCTGGAACGCAAGGCGCTGCCGTTTTGTGGCGTTCTCCCCTGTTGTCAGAGCCTTGGTCAGATTGCGGAAGCTAGTGGCGGCGACTTCCGGTTCGAACCCGGAGCCGATCATGGCGCCGCCGAAGGCTAATGCCTGCTCGGCAGAGAAGCCTGCTGTTTCGGCAAAGGCGGCAACACGGTTCGTATATTCAAGTAGGTCAGGCGAATTTGCTGCCGACACGTTGCCGATTTCATTGATGGCGTCTGCCAACAGCACTGTGTCCTTAACATCGCGGCGAAGCGCAGTCTTGATCTTGGCGAGCGCCTCGCCAGTCTGATCGACGGGCGTTTCCCACGCTGTGGCAACCTTTGCAGTCGCTTCAGCAAAGGATTCCAGTTCTTCATTCGCGATGCCGGATTGGCCGGCTGCGGCGTAGATCGCCGCAAAACCGGATGCTGTGATGGGAATGGCCGTGGACAGGCGGAGGATCGATTTCCGCATGTTTAAAAACTGGCTGTCGGTCGCTTCGACCACCTTTTTCACGTCTGCAAAGGCAGATTCGAACTCGATGGCAGCGCCAGCGGTTCCTCGAATTCCGCGATCGAGACTGAGATAGGTGGCCCCGATAGCCGCAATCCTGCCGAGAGTTCCAGTGACAGGAGCGGCAAGCTGGCGTTGGGAAGCGGCGAAATTGTCCGCAGCCCCCCGCAAACGGTTCATGGTGCCAAACAGCCCGCGAGCAGGCCCCGTCACCTTGTCGAACAAGCTGACGATGAGTTTGCTTTCAATGACGGACATTTCCAATAGCCTTCATGACCCGAAGAGCCGCGTCCCGCTCACGGATTGCGTAAGAGCAGGGGTAGCGGTCGACGATATTGCGGGGGGTGGAAGTGAGGTGTGAAATAAGGATGGCAAGATCCCGCCAGCCGGAGCCGCGTCCTATTTCACGTTTCCCAAGATACTTTCAGTCTTGGCGACGATCTGGGCGATATCGCGCCCCTTGATCTTGCGGAACACCTGAAACGGCAATCCACACATCATCGCCAACATTCGCATGGTGCGCTCGACCTCTCTCTGCGAGGTCTCCTCGACATCGATCATCTGGCCGACATCAGGTTCGGTGAAGGCAAGATCGGTTATCTTGCCGCCGTTCTCGTCGTCGATCGGGACAAGCAGGCTGTGATTAATGACCAGTTCATTTTCCATTGGGACACCAACAGTATTTTCAGTGAAGGTTTAAGCGCCAAGTGCGCGGCGGACATCGGAGAAGCGATCGACACCGCCGGTGCGCAGGATGCGTTCCCAGAAATCGACGTAGAAAAGCTCCTCACCGTTGAGGGTGAATTCGTAGTGGGTCACTTCCTTGAACACATGGTTGCATCCCATGAAGTCTTCCGGCGAACCTTCATCAGGGGTCCATTCGGTGATGGCGCCCTCGATGATGGCGCGGGACGGGACAAGCTTGCCGGTTTTCTTGTCCTTCACGGCACCTGCGAAAATCCAGCGGCTTACTTCGCCAAGATCGCGGAAGATATCCGTGTCGAACCCCTTGACCTCCATGGCCGGTTCCGGCGCTTCAATGCGCGGCTGGGAGAAGTCGACGCTCATTACACCGCCGCCCGGATTGTGGGTCGAGGTAATGAATTTTAATGACGGGATGGTGAGCTTGGAGACAAGATTGGCGCGGGAGGAACCGGCTTCTTCTGCGCGGCGAACATCGACCGCCACCATCTGGTAAAGCGTTTGCATGAGATTCCCTTTCGGAATTCGAGACAGGATGAAGGTCAGGCGAGCGAATTGAGGCGGGCGACGATTTCGGCAACCAGACCTTCGACCGCAGGCCGGTAGCGGCTCACCTCATGGTTCGCGACTTTGAATGAAGGCGCCGGCTCGATCCCGATATTGACGGTGAGATGACCGAGCCGAATTTTCTCCGGGCTGTTCTTTTCAGCGACGAACTTGACTTCGGAGCCGAGAATGTCGTCGTCAATCTTGTGATCGCGCAGCATAAATTTCAGCGAGTTCAGCCACGCTTCCGCAGCGTCCGCTGTGATTTTCGGGCCGAGGAACTGCCGGGTGATCTGCGCCATCTTGACGGTCAGATAGTCGGCACCGCGAACCTGATGGATTTGCTTCCAGAGTTCACCTGTATCGGTGTTGTCCGTACCGATGAAAACGAAACCGCCATCGGCAATCGCTCCATCCACGCCGGTTTCGCCGCGCGCCACGATGGAGACATTGCTTTCGAGCAGCATCTGCCCTTCCGACGAGCCGTCGAATAGAGAAAATGGGATGTTGCGGGAAAGCCCGGCCAGACCCTGAATAGGCTGGTTTGCAATCGGGTCGAATGGCCGGCCCCTGTGGGCATTGTCGACAGCAGCGAAAAGACCGGCGATGCGCGGTCCCATTGGGCGGGTCACCAGTTCGGTGCCTTCAAACACACGGGCAGCAACGCCGATTGGCATAAGGCGCTGCGAGTTCATCGTCTCGCGGGCCGAAATCGCGGCTTCCTTGCTGGTGTCGTCAATATCGACAGGAGCAACAGCCAGCAGCCGCTCACAAGCTGCAGGCAAGGCGGCAACGACAGGGTTCACCGTGCTATCGTCCGGGCGCCACGCGGTGCGGCCAGCCCAGACAATGCGTGGGGTTGCGTTCACCGCCGATGGAATATGTCCCACATTGGCGAGAGCTTCGGCAATCGCTGCGGCCGTTACCGCCGGAGTGGCGCCCTCATTTACGCGGACCACGGTTACGTCGGCACCTGAGTTCAAGCGTGCAACCTGCGCATTGATGGCCTTGACCGCGTCGGCAAGATAACCCGTGCCGAGATCCGCAACCGCAGCGGGATCGCTTGTCGAGATGCGAACCGGGTCGCCGATAGGATACGATGATGCCGAAGCACCTTCGGATGTTTCGATGAGTAGAATTTTCGAGAAGTCCGCGCCGATTACCGGCAAGGGCTCATCATTTGGACGCGTGAAAGTCATGCCGAAAGTCGGTGCCGACATCGGTTGTCTCCTGTCTGTGTCGCCCCTTCTGCGGGCAGACTGTTGGAAAAGAAAAAGCCCGGCGCGGAGGCCGGGCTCGGTTAAAGAAACCGCATTATGCGAACAGTGATAGCTTGAGACAGTAACGCTGCCGGAACCGGCAAGCGGTGTTGATTATCAAGCCCTTAATTTGGCGAGGAAGTTAATTTCGGGATTGAAGGCTGCACCAAATGCAGGAAATGGACCGCCCTTCATCTGTTCAACCAGAAAATGTTTTTTCAATTCTGATCTAAAAGCCCGGTAGTCAAACCCCATGTGGTCAAAATAATATCCGAAGCCAGGCGCTATCTCACTGCACGGCCGTTCCTTGGGCGGCAAGTATGCGAAGGAACGCAATACATTGCCAATGGTGGCATCATACGCACCGAACCGCCTAACCATTCGAAACAGTCCCTTATAGAGAGATGGGATACCGACCTCGACAGGCAAGCCAATGACGATCCTTCCTTGATCGGACAGGACCCGCTTGAAAACATTGAACGCGTCTTCTGTCTCCTTAGAAGGAAGGTGCTCGAACACCTCCAGACAGAAAAGCAAATCAACGCTCGATGCGGCTATCGTTTCAACTGTTTCAGTGAAAACAACGTTTGGAATGCCAATGAGGTTCTTTTTCGCCTCTGCCATTAGGTTTTGTGTAGGTTCAAAACAGATAATTTTCGCGTCAGGGTATAGAACGGCAAGCGTCTTTATTATTTCACCGTTGCCAGCCCCATAATCCACAATACAGCGTGGTCGAAAATCAGGATCAACCAAGCGCAATGAGGTAGTCAACCGCTTGCGTTGCAGCCAGCGCTTAATAATATTTCTGTCGTTGAACGTTATATTCGCATAGTTGGATTGGCTCGCTAGCGACAACTCGTTCCGCCCCCCTGACGTAAATATATGCCCCAATTAACCGGGGCATAACTTTGGCTCATTTGGTTGTCAATTAATATTAGGGAGCAACCATGATCGCCCCCTATAGCTTTGCAGCTTCGCGCCAGAACTCGTCTCTTTGCTCCAACGTCCATGCCATAGCCTGCCGAACCTTGTCAGTGAGCCAGTGCAAACGGTTGAAGTTTTGAGCGCCCACCACAAACATTTGGGCTTCAAATCGATCATCTTCTGTTGGAAGCTGGTCGATAATGGCTTGCAGAGGTGCGGGAATTACACCGCTCTGCATTGCTGCAAGAGCTTCGGCCTTGGTGATGATTGCCATTGCCGCCAGATGCTGGAAGAATTGACGTCGACTGATTTCATCGGGAATTGGCTCTGGCTCCGGCTCTGGCTCGACGATGGCGGTTCCGTTCCAAAGCTTCCCGTAGACCGTTCCGCCCGGCCCGCGCGTGTATCCATAATCACTATCGATGCCGATCAAATGACCGGCGATCTGCGAGCTTTCATGGTGTGGTTCCATAGAACGGACGCGACCGTTTTCATCGACAGCGATGTAAAACGGGTGCGGATGTTCCTTTGCTAGCTCGAACCAATCCACGCCGTTAGCGTCCCGAAAAACCAGAACGTTGATTTTCGTGCCGTCACCGGTGTCCACCTCTTCTTGCGAGGATGTAAATACTCCGAAATCTTTCATGCTACCAACCTCCGATCGCTCGCCAGCCTTGATTTGGGATGAACCGCTGCGGCTGTCTAAGGGCGATATCAAGCACTTCTACCCCAGCACGCTTGCTTATTACGGTTACAAAATAGCCGGAACCGCCAATGTTAGCGGTGCCCGTACTGCCAGTCGTTCTGCATTCATTTTGAAAATACCCGTCTACGCGGGTATCGGTGACGCGCCAGTTAAGCTGATCTTGAATTGTTGCCAGCGACCACCCGCCGTTACCAAGCGTGTTGGCATATGCAGCGCCATCGGCCCAACTCGCGCCGCCGTTCGCCCGACCGCTGATGCTGATCGGCCAATTCGCACCGAAATTTGTAGCGTCAACGTTTAAGACCAGATTGCCCGGACCCCACCCGATAGAAACCGTGCTGGCAGTAGCACCCGAAAATCCGCCCTGCCGCACGGGAACAAAACCAAGTGCCTTTTGATAGATCGTGTCGAAGTAAGCTTTCAAAGCAGCTTTTATATTCGCCCACGTCGTTTTGAACGGGGTCGAACCGCCGGCGAGCACCCCGGCGAAAAAGTCGCCATCATCAGGCGTAGCCTTGCCATTAGCTCCGGCTAATGCGGCACCGACTGTTGCGGTCGTTGTCAGGGCTGGCAGTTGAGCGGTAGGCACCTTGCCGGTGCTGTCGAGGCTGGCAACCCCGTCAGCCTTGCCTTTGTCAACGAAACCGAGCGCGTCAAGGTTTGCTCTGCCCTGCGCCTTCTGCGCTGCGGTAAAAGCGCTTGGGGCGTCCACGCGGACCCGCACGCCCAAAGCGTTGCCAACGGTCGTCGCAAATTCAGGGTCGTTGCCGAGGGCGTCGGCAAGCTCCTTAAGCGTGTCGAGCGCTGAGCCGGAACCATTGACTAAGTCGTCAACCGCCTTCTTGATTGCCTGGGCAACCTCCTCGGCGGTCATTCCGTCCGTGATCCCGTAGCCACCGAGCGTCGTCGGCTTGTCTTCCAAGTCGGCGAACTTGTGCTTGTGATTGCTAAAGGAAGTCTCGAACGCCTTAATCTTGGTATCGATCGCCGTGAATGAGGTCGCAATTCTTGCGACCTCATTCATCTGAATGCCGGACGGGGACGGCAAAGGCCAGTTGTAGTTTGCCGTGTTGGCCATTGTCACACCTTTGAAAGCAGCATACGAAGGTTGGAGATTTCCGGCCGGGCCGCCGGCGTCCCGGTCAGAACAATGCGCGTGCGCGCATCAAGATTGATGGCTGGATAGTCGGAGCGGACAAAAGACTGTTCGACCAGCCCGTCGCCAAGAGGGGTTGCGCCGGACACGCTGACCGTCTCGTAATTACCCGGAATGCCGATTTGCACCTGCGCCGATGAATTGGCCGGCAGCTTTGCGTCGAACGTGACAAGCACCCGGTTGGCGTCCGTGGCATCCACGGCGCGGGTGACGTAATCCGCTGTCGTCTGCAATTCGCCGTCAATGATCTGCACGTTCGGAAACACGAACGGCGTCACCCGTTCGGTTCCGCGCAGCACCGCCGCAACCTGTATGGTTTCGTTCTGAATATACTGGTCGAAGCTGATGATCTGCCGGGGCGCGGCGTTGATAACCTCACCATTAGGCCGGGTCAGCCGAATGACTACATCGACCGACGTGTCGGGATATTCCACACCAGCCCGGATAACAACATCTGACATCCGCGCCGGGGTAAAAACGCCGATAGGCACGATCTTTTCCTTTGGCTCAAACTGACAGCCGATCAGTTCAAACCAGAGGTCGGCCTCGTTGTGCACGGTCCAGGTCGAGGCGTTCGACGACGACAGCAACACACCAACCGTAAAAGGCTGGCCGGTGATAACGGCACTCGTGTCCAAGTCGATCTTGCCGATAGCTGCCACGAAAAGCTCGTGCTCGCCATCGTCGGTCAGAACGACAAACGCGAACTCACGGCCACCGGGGATGAACACCGGGTATTTGAAATGCGCCGTGAAGATCTCGCCTTCACGCAAGGCCGTGCCCGGCACGAAGGCTTCCGCGATCACTTCCGAAGTCGGCAAGCCCACCTCCACCGTCCTGATCTGCACCAGAATGGAATTGGAGGCCGAACCAACCTTTGCGCACATCAGCCGAATGCCTGCGAGACACCAGGACTGGGCGAGCGTGAATGTTTGTGCCAGCGGATCATGTCCTTCGCCGCGCCCGCCACCGTCACCGCCACGACTGATCGGGGTCGAGCTATTGGCGTTGGTGACGTTGGTTACATTCGTGACGTTGTTGATCACCGTGTTGTTGATGATCGGCTGCGGCATGCTTTCGGTGGAAGTTTCCAGCGAACTGGTCAGGCGGTATTCCTCGACCGTAATCTCGCCACGCCCGATATAGGTGCAGCCTGCATCCGTCCCGACGCTGCCTTCAAAGAAGACAGATTTCGAGCCTGCCGGAACATTGGCAGGAATGGTGAATTCGCCGGTCATCACTCCGTTGGCATCAGCTGGGCCGGAAACAGTGAAGGCGACCTCGATATCGTCAAACCACACTTTGGACAGCGCTTCGTTCTCAATGAAACCTTCCAGGCGGAACTTGACATTGCGCGGGCGGATGAACTCGGCGGATATGATCGTCTCGCGGACTTTTTCCACCTGCTGTTCAAGCGAAATCCCCGTGATGTATTCCCCGTCCGACGCTTCAAAGGCTTGCGTTTCCGGTGACGTCCATGTGGTGCGTTTTTCCGTCCAAAAGTCGGTTGACGGCTCAACGCTGGCGCGCCCCGGCATCGGCGTGAAGGTCTGGTATGGGTTGATCTTCATCGACCCACTGCGGCGATTCTGGCGGATGACAACCACTTCGCTGTAATCCAGATGCTGGATTCCCATGAAGGCCGGAAACTCGTGAAGCGTCGGCTTGATAGGCAGGCGGAGCTTGCCGCCAACGATAGCCGCCGTCTGCGCAATGCCCTGATCGCGCAAGTCATCGTCAATGAAAGGATCGACAAACAGCCCGCGCTTGGCAGCGACCTCACGCGATGAGATATCATTCTTCAGCCGCTCCTGCGCCACGAGATCGTAGACGTCGATCAACATCTTCTCCAGACGCGTGATGCGGTCATAGGTGAAGTTGCGCACTTGCGTGATCTCGACGCGTGGCGGACGCCCCCAGTCATTATATATGCGCGCGAGTTCCAGTCGGTCGGAGGGCACTTCAGGAGGTCGGGGCCGCGAAACCGCCGAAACGCCGGTGAGATATACCATGCCACCTGAAGGATCGACCGCGATCACATCAATGCGCGGCAACTTGTAGCGATAATCGAACAGGACATTCGTGCCATTGGCGGCACCCGTGACTGTAATAGTATCGCGCCCCACCTGATCGGGCTGGATATTCTCGTTGTAACGGTACTTGACCGTATAGGAACTGCCCGGTGCAGGTTCCTTGCCGGAAGGCGACCAGTCAATCTGGCCCTGCGAAAGCAGCCAGTCGGCAGGAGTCGTGTAGACGGTAGTGCCTGCCTTGATTTCGAGAATAGCCGTTACCGACGAATGCGGTAGCGGATCGGTCACACCGGCATAAGGGCCATGAACAATCGTATCCGTCGTTTCCTTTTCGACAGTGACACGACGCACCTCGGCTATCGGCGATTTTGACACCGCGAACGCTTGCGTTCCGCCTGTCTCGGCAGTGAAGGGATGCGGCTCGGCATCGACGTCGCGCAGATCGGGATTTTCTTCCACTTCGAAGCGGAATGACTGGCGTCGAACGACGCGGCGGCCGTTCACATAGGCGGTGCCTTCCGAAACAGAAAATACCTGCTTGCCTTCGCCGTTCGGACCAAGTTCCGTGACCAGAAACCCGTTATTGACGAAAGAGCCGTTGCTTTCGCGCGTGACGGTTTCCATCGCCTTGTAGATTTCAGAATAATCGACATTTGTGGAAGTCGTGAGGATAACGCCGTCGCGCACCTGGAACACGGAAAGCACCGGCTCCGGATCGCCATCGAGCGAGTGCCCCCACCTCACTGTGATCTCGATGCGCGCCGGGCCGTCTTCGGCATAGGCTTCCGTGCCGTCGATATCGCCCTTGAGAGTGGCGTCCTCGATATCCGTCACCAACCGGTCGGAATGGCGAACGCCAATGATGATATCGCCTTTGTTCGGAAGGATGAAATCAGCCGCGGCAACATCGTGCACAATCCCGCCGAGATAGATGGCGCAGGCCGGTATCTGCACACGGATATGATCCTCATCGGGGCCTGCATCGCCTGCGGGAACCGTGACAATAGGATCGGTGCCGTCAACGATACGACCGTCCTGAAGGATATATTCGGCCACGCGGCGGGTATGGTCGAGCGAAATATCCTGAATTTCGTTCAGGTCTTTCGACTGAAGATAAAGTGTGCGGTCGGGGAAAGCGATCGCATGACGCTTCTGGGAGCGGTCATAACGGCTTCCATAGCCATCACGCTTGATGATGCTGTTCATATTTAGAGCGCCCCTTGAGTAAGTTTGCGCTTGCAACGCGACCGGGAGATTTGCTTATGGGCTGACGTGACAAGTCGACTACCGAAAGCGGGAGACAATGACGAGATGAATGCCCAAGAACTAATTCTTGCAGAAATGCTGGCTTTACGCTGCTCCATCGCCGCTCTTGCTCGAGAGTTGCTCTTGAGACAGGGATCGGACGCCTTCATTCACGCACAGGCCCAAGCCGAGAAGTTCGCGTCCAACGCTGCCCACAGTAGCGGAAGCTTTGACGCCCATGTCAGAGAAAGGGCAGTCAGGGTGGTCTCTGATATATTCACCCAGGCAGACAGCGTGTGAATTAAGAGCCGATGCCACTTCCTGCAGCGAATCGAGAGGCATCGGCTTTCGTTCTGGATTATCGATCATAGTTGTTTCCTCACAATTCGAGATAGGGATTGATTGCCTGACTGATCGTGCCGTCGCGCACGATGGGCGGAAAACGATGCAACTGGAGCAGGGTGCCAAGGCTAGTCACATCGGCAAGCGGAATGAACATCTGCCCTGCTGGCACGCTTTCGCTGATTTTGGTGTCGAGGTAGACGCCCGTTTCACGCACGGAATCGCCGGTCGCGTCACCAATGTCGAGCTTGGCTTCCAGCCTGATGGTGTTCGTTTCGGCGGACGAAACCGACCACGCCGAGCCATCGCTGAGGATGATATCGCCGTTCGGGTCCGCCTTCATGTACGACCGCGCGCGAACCCGTGTCACGCCAATACAGTTTGTGAGAGCGCTTTCCTGAGACAGCGCTGCCAGTTGCTGCGCTTTTTCTTCGGGTGTGGGTTCCGGCAAACCATCCCACGCTGCATCGCCAGAGCCAACCGCAACGAAGAGCGGAGCTTGCATGAGATACCGCGCAAAGGCGATGCGGGAGCCTGCGACGAAAACGGATAAAGCCATTATGAAAACCCTATATGTGCTCTGGAAGCTGGCTTCCCAAAGCGGTCATGGACGAAAGGTGCATTCTGGAACGTCTGGATTGCCGGGTCCGAATACCGTGCGAGCACACCAGCCGATGCCACGAAGATCGATATGCGCTGGCGCAATGGCAGCTGGTATGTGGCGCGGACAAACGATGTAACGACCGTAATCGTTCGAACGCGAACGAAAGGCGCTGGCCAGAATTTTGTGCGGACGTTCTGGTTGACGCGCAGCGACAGCACCGGCTCACCCGGCGAGCGACGGATGCCCGACCAGTTATTGAGGAAGGCATCGCCATTGAGCCGGTGCTTGTTCAACTGAAAAGCCCGCACATCCCAACCCGCAGTGACGCGCGCGAACTCGGAACGCAGGGGCTTCGAAGCCTTGACAAGCTGTGTCATCGGCCTGACAAAATCGGTGTTTCTCACTTCAAACGGCAAGTGAACCTGAAACCACCACCATTTGCGCTTCTTGGCCGGGAACTCCTCTATGTCACCATCATGGTTGATCCACCGCAGCGCCTTATGTACGGCGGCAGGCGTACCGATGAGGCGTTGCCAGCTGACCCCTTCACGCAGAACAGCACGAAGGTCGGGCAGATAATCCGCAATTTCATTCAGCCCATACTCAGCGACCAAATAGGGCACGATCTGGTCAGGCGGATTGAACTTGAAACCCCGCAGCGATTCCACACCCGGCATCAATGACGGGAGCTTGTCGAGGGATTCCGACAGAACACGCTCCAAGGGCGTGGGTGCTGCATCGTCGCCGAGGAGATGCTGTCTTTCCATCACGCCGGCCATTAATAGTCCCGCCCCATATAGTTGAGCTTAATTGCGCCGGGAGTGAGCGCCGCGCCTGCCGATGCGATAACCGGCGCGGATGGGCTGCGAACATCCACCCGCTTCACGCCGGCGACATGCAGGCGCGCCTCAATCCATGAGGGTTCCAGATCAAACCCTATTCCGGCTTCCGCCTGCCACGCTTGCCGCAGGATTTCGGGCAGCACGTCCATCAAACCGAAAGCAGCATCCGGCAGAAGCCAAATATCGGCATCGATATCCGTGCCCGTAGCGACGGCAGGCTCGACAATCAGCGTATCATTGAGAAGCCGTACCCTGTCGCTCATGACCTCGGCAGTAACCGCATCCAGCATCGCTTGATCGGGAATACCACCGCTTGCGCTGGACAGCACAGCAATATGAATTATCGGCCAGAAAGCTTCCCGATAAACTTTGACGCTGCGAATGCGAACATCTGCTCGCTTGGCCGCAGCCGCATACCACCATTCCGAACCGCCGGGAGAGCGCGCCTTGATCGCAAGCACTGTGCGATCGCGCAGCGCATTGTCGGTCTCGCCGTCCAGCCGCTCGACATCATAAAAATGTGCGAGATGATCGAGGTCGCCGCCAAGCGCGAAAGCCAGAAGGTTCGCCATGGCGGCGTCGTTTATTGCAGTGCGCAGGGTGACCTCGCGCATGCTGTCGGCGAGGTGGACCACTTTCAGGATATCGGTTTCAAGATGGCCGACATCGTAGTCAATTCCTGCGTCTGCCAAACGCAGACGCAGGTCCGCCATGCGTTCAGCGAGGATGGCTTCAAAATAGAAAGTCTTGATCACCTCTGGCGGTGGCAAGGTGGAAAAATCGAAAGTGCTCATAACGGTTTCACCACGACAGTGCCGGAGGAAATGCCAAGCCCGAAGGTGAGGACGCGCTCGACGGTCATATCGCCCAGGTGACCACGGGGACGGTAGTCCACCAAAATCTGGAAACCTGCATGCCCCAAACGAATCTGGTCAACGGTGCCGGTTAGGATGATGCGACGGACCAGAAAGCGCGGCTCCCAAAGGTCGATCGCCGTGGCAATAAGCGATTGGAAGGCAGCAAACAGGTGCGGGGTCATCTTGCGGCCCAGCAATTCGACAATGCCGGCCCCGAACTCGCGGCGCCCGACAAGCGAACCGATGCGGCGCATCAGGATCACCTCCACGGACTGGTAGGCCGATTCCAGATTGGAGATTGGCAGGCCAGTGAAGCGGCTAATTCCCACCATCGTTTTCGGCCTCGCCGCGTTCTGTCGACCTGGGCTTGGGGGCAACCGGCTCGATCCGCCCATGGTCGAGATCAAACCGGGCTTCCGACGCCGTGAGGGACACCTTGCCGGAACTTGGCACACGTGTGCCATTCACCCAGCCCACGCCGGGCCGGACGCGATAGGTATTCTTGCTCATGATGGGTTCTTTCAGTTCGCAGGTTCGTCGGTTGTCGCGCCGCCACGATCGACGCCGCCATGAATGTGCGTGTCGCCGATATTGGCTTCATTGTGCTTGACGTGGCCGTCCATGAAATCGACGTTGCCTTTGACGACAAGATTGCCGTCGATTGTTACAGTCCCGTTCTTGACGGTCACCGTGACACCAAATGCCTTCAAGACATTGGCGAGCAGATCGGCACTCGGCGGCTGGTTGACGTCGGAAAAGCCGCCGCGCAGCAAAATACCTTGCCGTGCATCGCCGGTCGGATTGATCATCCCGACAATCTGGCCCTTCGATAGCGGCGCCCATGTACTGGTTGCGCCGCCCGATTCTGGATGCGGGTACCATGGCGACAGAAACGGCTCGCCATTTTCGTCCTCGCCAAGTTTGATCCGGTAGCCCTTCTTCGCATCGACCTGTTCGATGGGGCCGACTTTCAGGGATTTACCGAAGGCTGTCTTCAGCATCTCTATGTCGATCTTCATTGCGAGCAGGTCGCGATACATCATGGCACCTCTGCTGTTGGCGACAGGTCATCAATTTCGATTGTGCTGCCGGTCCATTCCGGTGTTACCCGATCCACGTCCGACGCATGCGGACCAAGTCCCAGCGCAAGCAGTTCCTGCGCGGTCATCCCGTGCACCTGCTGCAGTCGTTCCCAAGGCTCGCGGTTTCCGGTGATGATGGCCTCCATGAAGGTGGCCTTCTTTTGCAAGCTCTTATCCTCGCTTGCCAGCGCAAGGGCGATAAAGCGCGCGAATGGTGCGTCGGGATCGAGCGGACATCTGGGTTCCGGGTCATCGATAAGGTCGACGATGATTTTCGTTTGATGGGCTGCAAGGCGAATACCATCGGCAATATTGCCGACACGGGTTCGCTCTGTCGAAACGGTGCGGTAGATGAAACTAAGGAATAGCTGCCCCCAGGCATTGTCCGGATCGGTCAGCGCCTGCACGATTTCCCGTGAAATCAGGTCGAGCGTGAATTCAAAATTCCCGTCGGTGCCGGGAATGCCAATTTCAGGAAGTCTGTTCTCACCAGTTTCCGGATCGGTAACGCCCATACTGGCCGTTACCCCTGTTTCGAACATGATTTCCGTTCGCCCGTTCAACAGCAGGGAGCGCAATTCATTATCGCCCACCTGCGTTTTCCCGGCATCGGTATAGATCGCGATGAAATACTGATCGGATTCTATGGTAACAGTGCCGCCACTATCGCTGTCGATAATGCCGATTTCGCTGTCCAACACATTCTTCAAGGCGCGGGTGCGGCCCTTGAGCGCCTCGACCGCAGTAGTGCGCAGTGCGATGCGGGCAAGACTCATGATTAGGCATCCTTTGGTTTCAACGACGCGGATTCGCCCAAAATCGCATAGAGGCGCCGGTGTGAGCGCGCATCCACGAATTGCACCTCGAACATCGGCTGGCCCTTGCGAGTAAGCGCGCAGACGCGGAAGCCTTTGGCGAGTTCAAGTTCCGGATACGCGGCGCGGTCAATCGCCAGTGTCGCCTTGCCGGCGGCAAGCTTGATATTCCAATCGGCGTTGTTGCCGCCATCGGGCTGGAACGCATCGCGGCCCGCCTTTCGCAGGACGGCATTAATGTCGGCTGGTTTGCGCCCCAAAATCGTCTGTCCCTTTTCGAGGAAGAAGATGCGCAGCGGTTCGGCGAACTCCGCATCCACTTCGTCGTATAGCGCGTCCCGGTGTTCTTCGAAGGGCGACGGGCTCATTTCGCTTTGCCGCTGTCGCCGTCCATTTTCAGGGATTCTTGCGTCTGGGCGGGAGGCTTCGTGGCTTCGGCCAGTTGCTCGGTCAGCATGGCGACATTATTGCGTTCCGCTTCCAGTTCCTTGCCGAGCCTGTCGCGTTCATCCGCAAGGGCCTTGTCTGCATCTGTCAAATCGGCCTGCAGGGAGCCGATCTCGCCGGAAAGCTTGACCTTGTCCGATTCCAGTGCGGAAATCTTCTTGTCGGCCTCATCCAGATTGGCAATCAGCTTTTCGTTCTCGGAGGTGAGCCGGGCGATTTGCTCGTTGAGCGATTCCAACATTTCCGCATCCGCCCGCGCGGTTTCGGCGTCCCTTGCTGCCGATGCGGCGTCCGCCTTCTTCCGTTTCTCTGCCTCGACATAATCATAGGCGATGCGGTCGGAAATCAGATGCTCGCCGTAAAATTTCGGCACTTCGATCGGCTCGTGAGGGAGAACGGAAACGTTTGCAGGCTTTTCCAGAACCCCGGCAGGGATTATGCCGCCGTGCGGGAATGCGACGACGATAGTGGATTTCTTCGACATGGGTGAACCTCATGCATGAACACTGCGGCCCGCTTTGACGGACGCGGGCCTGTGCTCCTAATGCTGGTTAGAGGGTGATCCTGCGCAGGGCGCCGGGCTTGGTGCAAAGCGAAATTGGATTCGACTGCACTTCGATATCGATACCTTTGCCGTTGAGCATCGGAATCTGTTTCATGTAGCGCGGCAGACCCTTGGTATTGACCGTCTCCATGTAATCAGCCGGAGCAAAGCGAGTGATAAAGAGACCCGGTGCACCCATCGGCGTGACGCGGCCCTCGTTATGGTCGATATATGCTGCGCCCAGATTGGCCGTGGCGCGCGAACCCGTCTTGTACCGTTCGAACACGAACTTGCCGACCGTGAACTTGTCGGGGATTGCTTCGCGAAGCTGAGCCGCACCATTGGTGGCGAGGAAAGTTTCGCGGATGCGCTTATGTCCCCAAAGCTTGAGGTGAAGATTGCGCCCGGTCCAGACATGGAAATGGTCGTAAAAGCCGTCGAGGTCATCTTCGATGGACCATGCAACATCCTTTTCCAGGATTTCGTCGACCTTGGCCGCATCGTTCCCCAGATCAAGCGATACTGGAGCCGGAACGGCAATTCCGAAGCGGTTGTACAGATCGTGCAGAACGCGTCCCGATTTCGAGGTTACGATACCCTTGATCGCGCCGACGCGCTGATGTTCGAGCGTCATGTCAAGGTCGAGCAAATGTCGGTCGGCTTTGCTCATGACGCGATCGGTGACCTGTTCGACTTCGTTTTCAGTGCCGAAAGCGCGAATATTCTGAACTTCGTCCGCTTTAACAGAGTCGTTTCGCTCGTAGTGGTCCACATTGAATGGGATCAGGTTGCGGCTCTCGCCGGTAGCAGTTTCGCCGGGCCCGCCGCGTTCGGTCGGTTCGACGAGGCTGAGGGTGCCGTCACGCTCCTCGACAGATACAATCGTGGTGGTGACGCCATCTTCCTCGAACATACCGGAAGCGCCGATCTGGCCGGGGCGGTAGGGCTGATTGTTGACGGCTGCGGTCAGCGTCTGCACCGAAAACGCGTCATCGTTGAAAATATCAAGTCCTGGCATGTGGGGTTCTCCTTAGCGGGCCTTGATATGAACGGCGCGCAACTGTTCGAGTTTTGCCGCCTGCTTGGCAGCGTCGTTGACGGAAGCGTCGAACACCAGCAGCGACGTTTTCACCTCGGCGTGCACATTGATGATGACGGCTTCTTCGTCGTGGTCTGTGGCATCGACGGCATAGCAAAGGATCGCCTTTGCAGTTTCCGCGCCTTCCTTCCCGGCGACTTCGGCGGCAGGGGAGGGAATGAAGCTGCCCTTGGTCGCAGTCAGTTCACCGAGAACGGTGCCGGGCTTGAGCTTGCCGGTGCCAGCGGGGATTTTCGCAACATCGCGCGAGATATGACCGTCGCCTTCATGCAGGATGAATTCGAGCGGGCGCGGACCCATAACCTTGTTCTCCATGGGTGGTTTCTCCTACTTGGCCGCTTGACGCCGCGAGGCGTAAATCTCGCCGGTGTTGATCTTTGCGGTTGGTGTTCCGGGCTTGCGCGGTGGCTGCGGTTGCGATTGACCCGAAGCGAGCATCCGTCGCTTTTCATAATCCTGCGCGGGATCCGGTTCGGCCTGGCCTGCGGCCTCTGCCTTCGGCGCCACGGTCAACGCCTTGATGGCATCTTCTGCCGACATCGTGGTGTCGTAGGCAAAATGGCTGGCCAGTTGTTCGCGCCCCGACGCTTCGGGGCTGGTCATGATGGCCTTGATCCGCTCCTTGGTTGCCTTCTCGGCATTGGCTGTGGCAGTAGCGATATCGACGGGAGGCTGTCCCGCCGGCTTATTGTCAGTCATGTCGTCATCCTTTTGACAGGTTGGCGCGGCGGCGGGTGCGGCCGCAGGTTTTGTAGGGTCAAGCGACCAGGAATTTGCCTGCGCCAGACGCTTCAGATTGTCGGGTGCGTTTGCATAAAGCGGATAGTTGAAGGCCGAGAAGGCTACGGCGTTGAGCTTTTCAGTTTTTGTGGCGAACCCACGGGACACGGCCTCCTCGCCAGTGAGCCAGATTTCCTTGCGCATATCTGCGCGGATCGTGGCGGCATCCTCGCCTGTGCGATCGGAATAGATACCGGCCATCTGGTCGCCAAGTTTTTCCAGATAGTCGCGGGATTTTTCATGGTCCCCCGCCGTTCCCCATGTCCCAGACGAAGGATCGTGGATCATCATCATGGCTCCGGTTCGCATGATGCGTTCCTCGCCGGCCATGGCGATGATCGATGCGGCTGATGCGGCTACACCATCAACATAGACTGTGACTGTGCCCTTGTGGGACTTGAAGGCGTTGTAGATGGATATGCCATCATCGGTGTAGCCGCCCGGCGAATTGATGCGCACTGTGATATCCGTGTCGCGCCCCACCTCGGCGAGCGCGTAAAGAACGTCTTTCGCCGTAAAGCCTTCATCGTAATAGTTAGCGCCGACGAACCCGTAGAGCACAAGTTCGCCGTTCTGAAGAACGGGCATTGTGGAAACTCCTGTTAGGTCAGCAGAAGCGCATGCGCTTCGCGTACCGGCGGCGAGGACCGCCACTGATGTTCTGGCATTCCGCCGTCAGGCGTTCGATTTCCTGATCGAGTGCCGCGATATTGGTTTTGCCATACCGGACTTCATCATCACCGAAGCGCACCACTTCGGTTTGTCCGCCGGCGGCGATCTGGATTCGCAGACCGCGGAGTTTTTTGGCTGCGGCGCACGGGTCATCGAGATCGATTTCCGTTTTTCTGATGCGGATCGTGTTCATGCGGCAGCCTTCTTCTTGGTTGTTTCATCTACCGCAAGCGGAGGTTGGTTCGGGCGCTCGTAGGGCGAACGCATACCGGCCGCGACATAACGCTGATGCTCGCGTAGCTGCTGATTGAACAGTTCATCGGTATCGATGCCCTTCAGCCCGCCTTCTATCGCAATGCTCGATGTGCCGTTCGCCAGCCGCTCAGAAACGGCTCGCTCACTTTTGTAATCGTCTGCAGTCGGCGCCGCCGGCCCTTGCCACTGTGCCCAGGTGAACTTTTCCCGGTTAGCAGCGAAAACCTCGTAAGAGACCTTGAGCTTGATGCGGCCTTCGCCGACCATCTCGTCAAACCAGCTTTCGTAAACTGCCTGCAACATCGGTGCTGCAAGACGCTCGCGGCGGCGAACAGCAATCGGCCAGATGGTGGCGTTTTCCATACGAACCGACGAATAGGTCGCGTCCGAATGGTCCATGGCGTAGCTGCTGTACGTGACGCCGATGGCACGGGCGGTTTCGCGGTCAAGGCTGCTTGCGAAGGGCAGATATTCCTTGCCGGGCGTAGCAGATGTTCGGAATTGAAGATCTTCTCCCGGCCCCAGCTGCGCGACAGTGGGTGTACCATTGATGCCAATGGTGCTTTCCCGCGCCTTGTCCATTTTGGCTTGCAAAAAGCCTACGAACTCGTCCCGGAGTTCTTCATCCTCCAGTGCTTCCAGTGCCTCGAATGCGTCCTTCGAAGGGTTCTCGCTTGTCAGCACAGCCGCAAAGATTGTTTGCAGGATGGCGGTTTGCAGGGTCGCTTCGTCCAGAACCTCTTTCTGGGCGTGCTTTCGGATCGCAGACGAAAGAACGGAAATGCCGCGAACGTCTGTTGCGTCGGTTGGGTCGAACAGATGCAGGACGGTCGGTCGCCCTTCCGCGTCAAAAGCTGGATAGCGAACTTTCTGGACAACGCCGTTGACCTTTTCCTCGAACAGATAGCCGATCGGGCGCCCGTCCTCGTCGTGGTAGACGCCCTGAAACAGGTTTTCGAACTCGTTGGTGTCCTGCACCAGCCTGCTCGGCGGGGTCATACAGACTTTCAGTCCGGTCCTGATCCCCTTCGCCCGGCGCTTGGCGCGAGGCATGTAATCCAGAATGCCGGTGATTTCGCCGTAGGCCATATACCAA
The DNA here is from genome assembly GCF_008932435.1 of Brucella pseudintermedia. Taxonomy (GTDB): domain Bacteria; phylum Pseudomonadota; class Alphaproteobacteria; order Rhizobiales; family Rhizobiaceae; genus Brucella; species Brucella pseudintermedia. The sequence goes on from NZ_WBWE01000005.1 coordinate 141,547, forward strand.
CGCAGACCGATATCCACTAACTGCGGCAAGGTGAATTTGCCCCGCATGTCGCATTCACGCGGGTTCCACGCGTAGCGCTTCCATTCCCGCTTTATCTGCGCGACGAGAGCGGCAACTTCGTCCGGCGAATAACCGAGTTCTGCGAGTTCCGGCTGTGGCTGCAAGACAAGCTCGACGCCAACAGTATCGACGAGAACCTGATCGCAGGCCCCTTTGAGTTTGCCGGAATTCTGGATGAAATCCAGTGCATAGGCGGCGGCACGCCGCCAGCTTCGCCGGATTTCCTCGCGATTGTCGACAATGGAAACCTGTTGTGCGGCCAGAACACCGCTCTTGGAATCACGCAACATGCGTGCGGTTGGTCGCGTCGAAACGCCCGACAGCACTGTGCCGGAGCGCAGCGCACGGCCTACCCCTTTAATGCGGTCGAGCAACTTCATCGATTTTTCCATGCATTGCGCCGCGCTTCGGTATCGCGTGGCTTTTTCGGTTTCTCAGGCTTGTCGAAGACAGATTGCTCGGCATGGCCGAACAAATCATTCTCGGCTGGCACGCCATGAACCTTGACCAGCAGGTCGGCCCACCGCTCGGCGGTCAGGCGGAGTTTGCGTTCAAGATGCCAGCCGAGTGCGAAGGCGTAAACGGTGGCATCAAACCAGTCGTTTTTGCGCCCTGCGATCTTTTTCCAGATGCGGCCCGCCTTTGACGGAATAAGCTTTCGCTTGCCCCGTGACGGCTTGGACAGAGCCTCTTCATCCGGATCAACGAGACTTTCGGCGGTCAACTCCTTGGCGAAGTCTTCGTCGCAAATATCGTTGGCGATATGCAGCGTGTTGCGCGGCCATTGCCCGCTCTCATCGGCCCCCAGCACGAGATTGGCGAGGGAGGCGACGACAGCGGTTTTCACATCGAACAGGCCAACCGGATAGAGAAGAACCTTTGCAATGATGCGCCGGTGCTTGTCCTTGATGTCCCGCTTGACTGGTGTTCCAAGCCAGGGGAGCCCCTGCGGTGCGCGGCCATCGAGCGCATAAACGTTCGCGCGTGGTGCGCAAAAACGATAAACGCGGTCGGTCGCGAAGCCGGAGTCGACACCGGAAAGGTCGATGCCTTTCATACCGCCGCCGGCGGTCGGATATTCTCGCCCAAAAGCATCGGACAATTTGATCCACGGCTCGTCGCTTTGGTCAGGGGCTCCCTCGAAAATCTCCCGGTCGATGATCTGGTATTGGCCGCGCGGTCCAATGGCTATGACCATCCACTTGATGCCATAGCCCTGCACGTCGGCAGCGGAAACCACGAGACCAGCCCATGATGGTATGACCCGTGAAGGCTGCAATTCCTTGCGCACCGCCTCGACGATCTTCTCATGTTCGACTGCGACGCCGGCAGGGTCATAGGGCAGCGCCAAATCCTGCTGGAAGAATGTGCGCAGCTTGGTGACGTTACCTTGTGCGTCCGTCCAGCGGGACCAGATATCGGCCCAACGCTCGCGCGGCGCATATGCCGCCCACAGGTGCCACGACGGTTGCCAGTCCCTGCAACGACCCTCGCAGGGATTGCAGCGCCATAGCTCAATATCGGCCTCAGGGATCGCAAGAGGAATAGGCGGCTCGCCTTCGCGAACCCGGCGCGCTATCCATTTTCCTTGCGGCAGCATTTCATGTTTGTGGCCGTCAAGGATGACCTCGTTGCAGGAAATGCAGCGGAAGTGCACCGGCAGACTTCTTTCAGAGTCTGCTGGCGACATGTTGTCGAATTCCAGTGCCTGATAGGTGCGGCAGTGCGGGCAAGGCAGGTAATAGTAACGCTGATCCCCAGCCTCGAAATCGTCGCTGATCGCACATGCGCCTGCAATTCCGGGCGTCGATCCCTGCCATTCCTTAGCAGTGTCGCCATGCATCTTCTGGCGGGCGCGGGCCTGATCGCGAGGACTGCCGCGACCGTCAACATCGCTCTGGTAGCCGGTGATCTCGTCCATGGCGAGATACTTGATCGAAACCATCTGCAGGCCCTTGGACGAACCTGCATTGACGATCTGGCAGAAGCCGCCGGCGAAACGTTTGAATGCCGTGGTCGAGCCTTGTTCATCGCGGCTGTTGACCGGGAGCACCTTGTGCTTGATGCGAGGTGTCGCCTCAATGGTCGGATGAAGCTTGATGCGGTTGAACTTCGTCGCTTCTTCCAGCGTCGGCAGCACGATCATCATCGAGCCGGGAGCCTGATCGACGATAAAGCAAAACCAGTTCTCGATTGCGGTCGACTTGCCAAGCTGCGCGGCCCAACGGGCAGTGCAACGGCGCGCCGGGTGATCCGGATGCAGGCAATCTTGCGGCTCGCGCAGATAAGGCACACGGTCAGTGCGGAAGTCGCCCGGCCAAGGCGAGCCGGATTCTGGCGAAACCTTGCGATAGCGGTCCGCATGCTCGGAAATGGTCAGATTCTCAATAGGGCGGCTGGCAGCTTCCAGCCCCCGGAACAACACCAGTTCGCCACGGGGCAATTCCATGAATTGCTCGCGCGGCTGCGGGGCGTTCATATCTGTTCGCTTTCCTCTTTTGGTTCGTCGGTCGTGTCGGCCTCATCCCGCTGGCGCATGGCATCGATCCGTCCGAGAATTGTCTGATTGAAAACTTCCAGTCCCTTGCGGACAAACGCCTTGAGGACCATACGCGTGGCGCGTTCGTCGAACCCGTATTTCACAGAGGCGTTTGCGGCCTCCGTTTCCAGTGCGCGTTCGAACGCACTCTGCATCAGTGCGACTGCATCGCGGCCTGCACGATCCACTTCCGACACTTTGGTCAGTGTCTTGCGGCGTTCCGCCAAGTCCATTTCGCGCAGTTCGGCGTCGGCCTGGGCCTTTCGCGCTGCGCCATCGGACTGACTTCCCGAAAAGCGCGGCGCAGGGTTGAAGTTTCCCTGCGCCGCAATGGTCCGCGTCGTGGGAGGAGCCACGCGGATACGGATATTCTCGTTTCGGTGGGCGACCAGAGTATTGAACTCGACCAGTCGCGCCTTTCCGTCGTCGCGAAGCTCAATCGCTTCGGAATGTTGCTTCAGGTATCGCGACAAGGTCGAGCGCTCGACCAGATCGCCCATCGCGGTCAGCCGCGCGGCGGCTTCCGAAATCGAAATCCAATCACCGTCCGCCATGGCGTCCCGCTTTGCGTTGTGTGTATGCACACGTGCAAGCACGTGTATCTGTGTATCGCTTTCAAAACGACCTACTGGCGAAAACCGGCAGTCGAGCCCGCCCGTCCGGTGGATTAGACGGGGATACGGTCCCTAAAAGGGGGGGAGGGGTCACCCGAGGAGCTTGCGGATGACGGCCTCGACCCGAGGGGGCATGGTCACGGTCGCCTCACGCTCGAATGCATCGCGGGTCTCGCCGCGCACCATCTCATCAGGGATGCGAACGTCCGACTTCACCTGCGTGACGCGTCGTTGCGAAGCACGCCCAATTCGTCGGTAAACATGCCCCTCCAAATTCCAGTGCTTAACGTGGCGGTAGGGGAACTGCCCGCCCATGATGAAGGTGCCGGGGAATACGCGGCGCTTCCCAAATGGCTGTGCGGCTACACCCTGGCGGGTTTCCCTTGCCCTGAAATACTTGAGGCGGATGAACCCGCCACGCGATTGCAGCGAATAGAACAGTTTTCCCGGTTTCGCGGTATCAACGTTCTTGACTGCCCGAACGATGACCTGCCGTTCCAGTCCTGTTTGTTTCGTGAGGTTGCGCACTACGCGGGTGCGGGCACGCCGCCCAACCTGATTGACGATGCGCGGCAAAACTTTCGGAAATTCCGTTTGCAGCCGCTTGATGCCGCCGGCGTATCGGCGCAGCCCTTCGATGTTTTCCCACCGATAGACAAGCATCGCGAATTCCGCCCCATGAAACGAAAAACCCCGGTCGCGGGTGCGCCGGGGTTCTGTCTAATCTTTTTTAGCATCCAAGGTGTAAGTCAAGTTTCTGCAGCAGGTCAACACTTATTTTGGGCCTCCACACGTTTGGTGTCCCCAAAAGCCCGGCAAAGCTGGATGCCGACCATATCGCGATCCTCCAACCATGGCGTTGCCGAGCGGTGCGAAAATGTCAATTTGCGGCCTACGAGCCGATCAATGAGTGCTGATTCCAGCTTCGCGAGTGCCGCAACCCAAATCTGATAGTCAATCCGTCCCAAGATATCGGCAGTCGGGTCAGGCGTCAGAACAAACTTGCGATAGGCGCCAGGATAGGGCCGATGGGCGCGGCGATTAAATCCGTCAACCTCAACCGAATATTCACGCCCAAAGGCATCGACGGCTGGCCTACGGACGAACCATGACGGGGTTCCCTCGCGGCGCGCGAACACAACGCATTCCGGTTCTGGCGCGGTATAATCGGGCGCTCGCCCCAACACGGCGCTGGAGATGACAAGCGATGCGATGCCAGCGCTGCGCGAACGGGCAGGACGCAGCATAAGACGTTCGGTCGCCCGCGCCACCGCATCTGCCGTCAGCCCGTCGAAATCCTGCCAGTCGGCAACCGGGTTCCAGCCATCCGGAAAAGAAACATCAAAGCGGGCAAGATCGGCAACCGCCTTACCCACCTCAAGTGCATCCTCGTGCGGCGCACCCTGTTCGACCCACATACCGGGTTCTGGACGGTCGCGGTCTACAAGCGTCATGAGTTCTGCATAGCCCAGAACTTTTCCCCAAGACGAAGCCTCCAGTTGCCGCCATGCAGAGTGAATGCTATCCAGACCATCAACGCCACCGCCTTTTGGCAGTTCGTGGACGAAAGCCCAGACGAGAAGTTCATCAATCGTTACAGTTTTCATATTTTACACCACTTGCGATAGTTTGCACCAGTTTGCACCACTTAGAAAACTGGAAATCGAATAACAAAATCAAATATTTGCACCAGTTTGCACCAGTTTTGGCTTGTGCATATAATAAGCTTTTTCCCCCATCCCCCTTTTTCCCTTATGTATACACAAGGAAAACTGGTGCAAACTGGTGCAAGTTGTTGAAATCATTTCATTTATCCCGTTGTTCCAACTGGTGCAGAGTGGTGCAAACTGGTGCAAACTACTGCACAGCATAAGTTCAATCATATCAAAGGGTTGCCGGTTTTCAGGGGCGAAAGCCGTGCCAAAGGCGGGGTTGCGGGGACGGAGAGCGAGCATCATCGCATGTGCGCCTCGTAATCATCAGAGCCGGACGTGTGAGCGGGTTTCGGGACCTCGATCAGGCGCAAGCCATGGTATTTGACCGCGCGCCCATCCTCGCGCCGGTACTTCTTTTTCATGATCAGCCCGAATCTCGTCAGCGATATAGGCTTGCCGCCCTGATCGACGGTGAAGTCAACATAAGCCTGATAGAAATCCTTGGCGGTCACCTCGCCACGCTCATCAGCTTCTATACATCGGGCGCAGAAAGCGGACGTGGGGTCCATTTCGTCGCGGTATTCCTGCGTTTTCGCCTCGACCGATGCTGGAATGACGAGCCCTTCACGCAGGAAGATCAGCACACCCTCTATGAGCCAGTTCAGTATTCCCGGATATTCCGGCTGGAATTCCGAAACCACCTCCTCAAATTCGCGCTGTTCCTCCTTTTTCAGCGTCACAGGCCAATGCACCACGACCATGCGTCGCCAGATGCCGTTGTCTGTGCCGGTGATGCGTGGATAGCCGTTGCCGGACATGTGCCCGGTGAAGATGGGCTTGAAGTCGAAATAGCCTTGAAACAGGTCGCGGACGGTGAAGTCTTCACCGCCAGTCAAATCCTTGACCAGATTTTCGCGCAAATCCTCACCTTCGGGCAATTCCTTGACGCGAAGGAAGCGTCGGCCATAGAGCCGCGCCATATCAGGCGAGGCGGCACCGCCGGAATTGCCTTCACCTATGAAGGATTCGGACGGCAGCGTAACAGAAACATCGCCAAGCAGGCGGCAAAGCGTTTCCATGTAGACGGACTTGCCATTGGCGCCGAAGCCGTAATGGAAGAACAATTTCTGTACGGTGAGGCCCACCAAACCCAAACCGGACGCTACCTGCACCATACGGCGCACATCGTCGCTCGGCAGCATGCGTTTGAGAAAAGCATCCCATTTCGGGCATTTGGCGTTCTTTTGATAAGCGACGGGGATGATCTGGGTTATGAGGTCGCCACGGCGGTGCCCTTTGATCGCCTTGACGCTGGCGATTTTGCGCTCGATGGTTTCGGGTATATCCTCGCGGTTGTCGTCGGGATCGTCAAAGGCCGGGTTTCGCACGTGCTCGACCTCACGCGAGAAAACCAGCGTATGGTCCAGAAGCGCCACCTTGAGCGGGTCGGCGTTGAAATCATCTGGCGAGCGCATCACATGCGGCGCCAGACAGGTCAGCATCGCTTCCAACCGCGCCCGGTTTTTTGACGTGACCGCATGATCCATGCGCCTTTTTTTGCGCTTGGCGAGGTTCGCTTTTGCATTCAGCGCCGCGTCGGCCAACTTCTTTTCCGGTCGGGATCGCTCATCCTCCGGTTTAGCCAAGGCTTCCTTTCCAGCCTTAACCGCCTCCTCTTCGGCGGGAGTGTATTGCAGGAACTCGGTTTCCATGGCGATGCGTCCGCCCAACTGCTGCGCAATGGCGAGTGAGCGCGGGTCGCCCGTGTCGATATCCCAATGCGTGCCATCCCATATCGCATAGGTCGCCTTGCGGGCCTTACTTTGGGCGAGCACGAGCATATCCTCGCCAAAATGGCGCTGCAGGCGTTCCGCGTTATCCGTGTCGGAATGGTCTAGCGCAGCACAGGCCCTCACCACTTCGCGGTCAACGCTCCGATCACCACGCGCGGTAGCAGCCGGTTCACCGTCATCCGGGGAGTGCGCATCAGGCAGACCATCGGTGGCGGGGTTGCGGGGATCAATTTCAGCAGCTTCCGCCTGCCGTGAAGCTTCAGCCATGATTGCGCGCACTGCGGCCGGTATGTCTTGGGTATTCTTTGTCACGCGGCACCTGCCATCATTTCAGAAAAATCAGTGCCAGCCGGAGGCCACGCAATTGCTACCTTCCGATCTGGTCTCAAGATACGTGCACGCGCTCGCGCCATGGCGGCGGAAGTCATGACGCGCTCGGAATCGCCGTCGCCCAAAAGCACGATCTCGCGCACATGGTCGCCGATCCAGAAAGCGTCATCCGGGCCTTGGTCGGCGCGGGGAACCGGCCCCTGCACCATGACGGTGCGCAAACGCCCCTTGGCGTCTTCCTTCTTTAGGGTCGGGTGCGCGAAGCGTGATGCGGGGTCGGCGGGGCCGGAAAGATTGCCGAGGTCGCCGGCGGCGAAGTAAAACGTATCTGGGCGAAGGCTCTCAGCGCGTGCAACGGCCAGCGTGTTTTCTATGCCTTCGCCGCCTACCCAACGTTCCATACTTGGATGACCGGCAAGTGGGATAAGCCCGCCTTTTTTGCTGCCGCGCATCTTTTTCGTTGGCAACACTTCGCCGGTCGCGGTGTCAATGATTTCCGGTCGGCATTTCGGACGGCGGGCGAGATCAATCCAGGTGATGTGGCAGCCGATGACGCCGAGGTCAGGGCCAACGATCGGCGCGATCATGGCAGGTCCTTCATGCAGGCTCGCGTCACCATGCCAATAGGTTACAGATGTATCGACACGCAGCCATTCGGATTCCGGGGCACAGGCGCCCCGCGCCATTAGATAAAATCGGCCATGTGGTGCCGAGGATGAATAGAGCGTGGAAGCACGACGATATATACCCCGCGCCTTGTTTCGCTCGATCTCGCGATAGTCAGCCTGGCTTTTCGCGTGTTCTTCCTGCAATTCGGCATTGCGCTGGCGCTGTTCTTCCAGTCGCTGCAAGCGTGCAGTCCTGTCGGCGTCCGATTCCCGCTCGCCACCTTCCGGGATGGACTTGTCAAGGAGGATCGAGCAGGCTTCCAGCAAACCTTCGCGGCTGCGAACATTGAGGCCACGCACATGCGCCGCCATGCCTATCGCATCATTCCCGCCTATACCGCCTTGACGGCAGTTCCATTTATTCTTCTGGGTGTTGAAGGCGAACGTATCCTTGCCGCCGCAGGCGGGGCAGGGTTGCGGGTGTTCGCTTCCGCGCGGATTGCATTTCAGGTTGAGGCGCTGCGCAGCATCCGCGATCGTGATGGCACGCGCATCCTCGACAAAGAGTTTCAGCGCGGCGCTCATTCGTCACCGCCCTGAGCCGTTCGTCCCCGTTCCAATGACGAGGCGTGCTTTCTAAAAAGGCCAGCCTGTGCTTCGTAGAAATTCTGCAATCCACGTAAAGCGCTGGCGAGCGTGATATCGGTGTTGGCATGCAACCATCTTGCCCGCCGCCCGTATCCTGCTGACTTGGCCGAATAGGTAACCACGCCTTGACCATGAACTGATCTGACGACGGATAGGGTCGAGAGACGGTTGAAGCCGCTTGACTGAATTCCTGTTGCCTCAAGCCTGTTTTCGTTTGTGGACTTATGAACAGTCCATTGGTAGCCCGGCATGAGCCGGGTGAGCTCTTTGCGAAAGTGAGCGGATGTGAATTCGTTACTGAACGTGGGAACAGTCATTCTGCACCTACATCTTTCCGGCGCGCAAGCGCATTGCGGCTTGTCACCATGGTGTATCCATCGGGGAAACGGACCAGACAGGAGTTCATGACCTTGGCGCGTATATCGACAGCGCATGGCTGACCTTTGCGGCCCTGCCGGTTCCATCGGTAAACATAGGGGAATTGGACAGGAGAGGTCATTCTGCTGCCTCCATCCGTAGTGCCAGATGGCTGCAATTGGCGGCAACGAGTGCGGCGGCAACGGGTGGCGAAACGCTGTTGCCACAACAGGAAACCTGCACCGATTTTGAGAACAGATCTCCATTGATGCCGCGCTCAATCTCATAATCAGCCGGGAAACCTTGCGCGAGATAAAGCTCGCGCGGCACCAACATGCGCATGCCAATGTCGACGATGACATAGAGAATGCCGCCCGCTTCTATGGTGACGAACTCGCGCTCATCCCAGAAACCGTAGGCGCGGAGAAATGCGGCCACTTCACGCGCCCGTTCGGCCTGTGCTGGCGTGAAAGGTGGCACGTCGAGCGTGGCCTCGACATGGCCGTGACGGTCTTTGGTGGTTACGGTCCTGACAGGCTGGTTTTCTTCACCGCCATCGCCGGTACCGTAATAGGCTTGAAGATATGGCGCCACGACACTTTGCTGCGATCCGGTTTGCGTGACCGTCGAGACCGGCTCATCGATAGAACGACCGGGATTGACGCCGCCCTTGCGGCGGCTGTCATTATTATGCTGCGCCATGTAAGCCGTAATCAGGCGCGACTTGCCTTGGCCATCCGGCATTACCGTGTGGGATGGCTCATCAATGCGGTGGCCGGTCGACGTCCCGAAATCGCGAGCGACGAAGGCAGTTGCTATACAGGTGTCCGCCTTGGCCGTGGTTGTGTGCATTGGTTCGCCAGCACCACGTGGGCGGCTCTGGCCGGCGCGGCCACCGCAACCAACCAACGTAGGCACAATAACGCTGTTCTGATCTTTCGTGCTGGCAGTGATGGTATGCGCCGGGCTGTCAATCGAACGGGTCGAGCCGCCATGCTGGGCGGCGGTAAGCACCGGCGCGACAACCGTCAGCCCGGCTCCGCCTGCAGTGATCGTGTGTGTAGGCTCATCGGCACCATTGAAAGGCTTACCCGCATTGCGCATCGTCATCAGATGCGGGGCGACAACACCCAAAGGGGCCGCGCCGCCGGGCCGCTTGATAAAGCTGTTCGCAGTAACGGTAGACAGCGGCTCGCGGGCATCCTGCCCCGTGGCTCCGGTGTTGAAACGGATAACGGACGGCGCAATTAGCGCGTGCCGGTTTTCAGTTACGACGGTTGCGAGTGGTCCGTCGATTTCCGAAACTCGTTCCGAGCGCCCCTTATCGTGACTGTAGTACGATGCGAGGTGCGGCGACACGAGAGCCTTTTCGCCGCGATGCGCGCCGGTGATTGTCTTGAACGGCTCGTCGACTGCCTCGACGCGCCCGCCGTGGGTGAGATTAACAAGGAATGGGCGCTCGGCATCCAGCACATAGCGCTTCATGCCACGCGCGACACGAGCCATGGTATTATCAGCAAGCGGGCGAACCGACCGAAGCCCATGCTTTTCCATAATCTGTTCGGACGTGTCGAAAATGGAAGGGCAGGGCAGCGACCAGTCGATAATTTCCGCTGCGGTGCGCCATGGTAGCTTGTGCCCGGATATAACGTCGGGATCGGTAGGCGCACCATGTGTCGGTTTCGGCCACACAATGGGCTGACCGTCGAAGCGGATAACGGCGAAGAACCGCTTGCGGATAGTCGGCGCCCCATAATCGCAAGCGCGCAACTCCCGCCACTCGATCTTGCCGCCAAGCGAGCGAATCTTGCGGCACCATTTTTTGAAGTATTCGCCCTTTCGTTCCGGGTCGGGCATCAAACCGCGTGCGGTTTCCATCAACGGGCCGTAATCCTGAAACTCCTCGACGTTTTCGAGAATGACAACATCGACTTTGCCGCCGCTTTTCTGAATGCGCTCGATCCAGCCGGGGATTATCCATGCGAGGTCGCGAATGTTGCGTTCGACAGGCTTGCCGCCCTTTGCCTTGGAAAAATGCTTGCAGTCCGGTGAAAACCAGCCCAGCCCAACATGCGCACCGCGCAGGTAATCAAGCGGGTCAATCTTGTAGACGTTTTCGGACAGATGCAGTGTTTGCGGATGGTTCGCTTCGTGCAGCGCCAGCGCGGCCGCATTGTGGTTGATGGCAATATCCGGTGAACGGCCCAAAGCCATTTCAATGCCGGTGGATGCACCTCCACCGCCGGCGAAGGAATCGACGATCAGGGGCAGGTTCATTGCGCACCCCCGGTTTCTTCTCGGCCACGCATGCCCCAGCACTGGTCTATGCTCCAGGTGCGGCAGATGGTGTTCAAATAGGAGCGGACCTTATAGACCGACATGCCAGAAGCCTTGGCGATTTCGCTCTGGGTCATTCCCATTTCGCGAAGGAGCGCCAGCCCTTCGATAGTCATGACTGTCGGCAGGTCAGGCGTGAAACTTTGAGGCGTAATGCTGCCGGGCTGGCCGAATGTGATCATGGATAAACCTCTCGTCTGGTGGCGAGTTCGTTGCTGTCGAAAAATGAGGGGGAGCGCTCCAGCCATTCGCAGAGCGCGAGAAAGGATTCCGTCGATATGCTCTTGCCGTGGATCGCGCGGCGAACATCGTCCCTTGGAATATCGCAAAGCCGAGCAACGTCGATCTCCCGCAGATGCGAGCAGATGCGCTTGCGGTCGACATACATGCCGAAAATCGTGAAGTCGGTGGAAAAAGCGGCGGTCATCGGCCCGCCCTGTCGATTGTGAAATTCGGACAAAAATATCCGAAAGCTATTGACATTCGGACAAAAATATCCGATATTGTCTTTGTCAAAGCGGAGAACCCGATGGACAAGAGAGACCGCTTCATAGCCGAGCTAAGGAATGAAGCAAAAGCGCAAGGGCTGGCCTTTCGGGTTAGCAAGAGCAAAGGAAAAGGCGGGCACGCAACAGTATGGGTAGGAGATCGCTTCACCACACTGCCGAGCCGGGAAATCGATCCCAAGACCGCCGCGAAGATCAAGAAAGGGTTGGGGCTCATTTGAGCCCCTCCCGCCACACAAAGGAGCAAAGGACTGGACGAATGAGAACATACGCTTACGCAGCCGTGTTCGAGCCTACCGAGCGGGAAGGCGGCTTCGTTGTTACATTTCCGGATGTGCCGGAAGCTATCACCGAGGGTGATGATATGGCGGATGCCCGCGAACAGGCTGCTGACGCGCTTGGTGTGGCGCTGCTCACCTATCTGGAGATGGGACGAAGCCTGCCCGAAGCGAAGGCAAAGGGAGAATTGATCTGGCCGGATGCGGAAGTCGCAACCAAGATTGCCGTGATCGAGACTTTCCGCGCTTCGGGCCTTTCCAGAACTGAACTCGCCCGCAGGCTTGGCAAGGACGAGAAGGAGGCGCGCCGCCTGCTTGATCCGGACACTGCGACCAAGCTTCCCCTCATGACGGCAGCACTTGCGGCCATGGGGCAGAAGCTGGTCATCGGATTGGAGGCGGCTGAATAGACCAATCGTCATCATAACACCTCTGCACTGAACAAAGGGCCGTGATCGGTCGTTGCGGATGGCGCGTCAGCGATGACGCGCCATTCTCTTTCTATGCGGCGCCTGGCAATGTCGGCATAATCTGGATTGAGTTCTATCAACATGGCGCGGCGGTTATGGCGAGCAGCCACAAGCCCCGTGGTTCCGGCCCCGCCGAATGGATCGAGGACAACGCCGTCTTTCGGGCATCCGGCAAGAATGCAGCGTTCCGCCAATTCCGGCGGGAATGTCGCAAAATGCGCTTCGGAAAACGGCTTGGTGGCAATCGGCCAGACGGAAAGAGGCGCAGGCTCGAAATTGCGAAGAAAGCGCCCGTTTGCGCCTTGCTCTTCCTTCGTCATTTGACCCCAACGACCCTTGAAACCATCATGGCATCGATCGTGACCGCGCTGCTTGTCTTTTCGCACGCGGTTATGAGCGACGGGCGAGTGCGGAGTGTCGCTTCCTGTTGCCCAACCTTGAACCGGGTGAGCTAGTCCCGTGGCACTAACCTGCCGTACGGCCTCGGCATCATAATAAGCGCCGATGCGTATCCAGCGCGCACCTTCGCGTGACGGGTCGGTGATGAAGGGGCAGCGCTCTGTCAGATCAGGCGAAAAGGAAATCTCGCCCGTATCGCGCGCACGCCATACGTCCCCATCGTCTGATTTCGTCAACATGAAGATTTTCTCATGCGCGGCAGAAGGGCGGTATGCACCGGAGGAATCCGGCATGGGATTGGATTTGCCCCAAATGATTTCCGAGCGAACCCACCAGCCTGAATCCTGCAGGGCGATGGCAAGCCGGTTCGGGATCATCAGCAGGTCTTTGGGCTTTATGCCGCCGCCGATGGTCGAGAAAGGCTTGTCCCGAAACGTGCGATCGTCGGTGCCTTCCGCCTTGTAATCGGCAGCAGATTTACCGTTCGGCGTGGTGGCGTAGCAGTCGCCATAGTTGATCCAGCACGTGCCAGTGGGCTTCAGGACACGACGCACCTGCTCGAACACGGCTACCATCGTTTCCAGATGCGAAGCGAGCGTCGGTTCAAGGCCGATTTCCAGCGGCTTCAACGGGTCGCCATCGGCGATATAGGATCGCAAACCCCAATAAGGGGGGGAGCTAACGACACAGTCGATTGAATTACCTTCGATCTGTGCAAGACGTTCGAAGACATCGCCGATCAATATTGAAATACGACCATCTAAGATATTTATGTTCATGACACGCCAACCTCGTTGAGGTGGCGAGCGCGCTGATAGCAACCTTCCATCGCTGCAGAGAGAGTTGCGGAGCGAGGCTTAGAACCCATATGGCCCCGATTTTTTGCTACCCTTTCGACTTTGCTCCTATCCTTTATTGTCCGGAGATCTAGGCAGTTTTCAGCTTGCGATTTTTGTATGCGTAGAAATGGAAGAAGTGCACGCAACGCAGATACGGCCTTTTTGTCCGTAACTTGCCAAACGAATAGCGGCTTACCACGCCGCACAGACGCGGAGCAGGTATAGAAGGTGCCGCCGAAAGTATGGTGCAATAGATCAATTGCCGACCGCTCAACCTGCTTAACGCAGATACGCTCGCTATAGATAGGCTGGCTGCAATCGCCAACTATCCGCATGTTGTAGGTATCTCTTTTGATACCGATAGTCCCATCGCTATCAATCACGCCTGCGAGATAAGCCAAGTTCACAGCATCACTCATCGCGTCACCGCCCAATAGAGAAACGCAGCATAAGCGCCGCCGATGGTCACCCCTGCGCAAAGTGAGGCGAGCAGAAGAACGATGTGGCTGGGGCGCTGTGCGGGAGAGGATCGGCGCGCCATATCAGTCATCCCCGATGACGCGCAGCGCAGGGTCGCCGCGGCGTGCATTGGCAATGTGGCCGGAAAGCTCGCGACGCAGGCCCGAAATATTGCGCTCGGCCTCGCTCGCCACCTTGTCGAGCTGCATGGCTTCGGTGCCTGTGACCTTGCCGTCTGCGAAAACGCGGGCGCCGATGCTCATCACCTCGCCAACGCTGGCCACGACTTCGGAGTGGGCCGCGAGCAGATTGCCGGCTGCGCGAACATCCTCATCCGGTTCGGCCAGACGGCGGTTGTTGAGCGATGCCATCACCGACGTGACGCAAAGCACGCCGCATTCGTTTTCCAGCTTGTAGACCACATTGAGCGGCATCAGGTCGGTTTCGGTCGACAGGTTCCAGCGTCCGACCTGGCTTTTAGAGAAGCCGGATAGCTCGACGACACGCTCGATACCGCCGCAATATTTGATGAGGTCGCGCTGTGCCGACTTGATCCTTTGGAACCATGCGTCTGTCAGTTGCGTCATGGGGAAGTCCTTAAAAGGCAGAGTTTTCCCGTGGCGGGAAAAGCCGCTGTTTTTTCCCGTTAAGGGAATGCATTTTTGGTGTCAGTTTGCCGGGGTCAGATCACTACGGCGGACCGCTAACCTTCACACGCTGAAGGGGGCGCACCAGCCACCGGAAAAACGGAGTAACAGCGCGATGCCAATGCCGAATGCGGAGACCGCCCTTGTCATGGAACGGATCAAAAATGCGGCGGTCACCAAGGCCCTTGAAGAGCTTGCCGTATTGCTCGCTGGCAGGATCGATTATCGGCATTACCGGGCAGTGAATGCGCGCCTTGTTGAAGTCGTCGAGCGAATGCCAGTAATCCCACTGAAATTTGCGGCGGGCGTGCAGGTTGACGCGCTCGATATGGAGATGATCCAGCAGAATACGGTAGGCCTCACAATCAACGCTATTGACGACGCCTTCAAGGCGGCTCGCAAGCGACTGCGCTAGAGAACGGCAGAAGGTTGCACGGAATGAGAAATATTCATGCTCTCGCGCTTCGCGCTCCAGCCGGGCAATTTCCCGGCGAACAAGGATTTTCAGGCGGCGCAGGCGCACCCGGTCCAGATCGCGGCGCGAATGGCCGATCAGCAGTGCACAAGCAGCATCATCGAGACGGCGGAAGAGGTTCTGCATCATGCGGCCTCATCGCTCCTGTTTTGGCGGAGCCAGTCGAGGCGGGTGCGATGCATATCGAGAGGCGAAACTTCACCGTTTGTCAGAATCTCGATCTTGTCGATGATGTCGGCGTCAGCGCGTGCTCGTCCGGTTTCCCAATTCCACACGCTGGAACCGCCTCGCGCTGCAGCGATCTCAAGTCTGCGCGCGACCTCGTCGCAGGAAAGCCCTTCTCGTTTACGCCAATCTGCAAGTTTCATAGCGTGCTCCTTTTCGCCCCTATATCGCACAAAATGCGATATGAATGTCAAGGGCTTTATCGCATATTTTTCGATAACGCAGATTTAGCGATACTGATAAGATGTGCGCCATGAAGAACAGGATCAGGGAAATCAGGGAAGCTAAGGGACTTTCGCAGGGGGCACTCGGCGAGAAGTTGGGCGTGCATTGGCAAACGGTTCATCGCGCGGAAAGCTCCAAAAGCGCGTTGTCCGAGCAGAAGCTGCAAGCCTATGCAAAGGCGTTGGGTGTTTCGACAGCAGAACTCGTGGGCAGTGAGGGCGGTCGAACCGTAACTGTTAAGGGGCAGATTCAAGCTGGGGCTTGGGCGGAAACTTGGGAATGGCCGATCGAAGATCAGTACGAAGTTCCTGTGCCGGATGACCCGGCGCTGTCGAATTTCTCGCTGCATGCGGCTGAAACCAGGGGGCCGTCGATGAATAAACGCTATCCGGATGGCACAGTTCTTGTGTTTACCGACGCACTGGAACGCCCGGAAGACCTGATTGCGGGCAAGCGTTATATCGTTGAACGTGAAAGAGCCGATGGGCTGCGCGAGGCAACTGTCAAAAAGCTCTGGCAAGACGAATACGGGGCAATGTGGCTTTTGCCTGAGTCTGACGATCCAAGATTTCAGGAAGCAATCCCCATCAACGGTGAGGATGGTGATATGGTCCGTATCCTCGGTCGCGTCAGATTCTCAGTCACCCGCGAATAACAATCTCTGTTCATCCATCAAATCAGCCCGGCCATGTGCCGGGTTTTTTTGTTTGATGATTCGCATAATTTGCGATGTTAAGTATTTCAAATCGTTGAGTATCGCAAAAAATGCGATAAAGGTGATTGACAGAATATCGCAAATTATTCGATATTAGCCTCATCCTTACCGATGGAGGCATTCATGAATTTTCAAAATTCGCAGTTTGTCCGGCGTCTTTCGCGCCCGGCCAATCCGATCCGCAACGCCGACCCACGCGAATTGGAGCACACCCCGCATCTTCGTGCGATCGAAATGGCGAAGACGATGCAGGACATTGCAGCGTCGTCTGGCGCCGCGACCTTCAAAGACCTGGTCCGGGCCGGGTTTACCTCTGCCGAAATCATCGAGTTTGGGACACAGGCCCAGCAGATGGCTGCGGAATGGAAATCGGAAAGCCGGAAAGCGGGTCACGATAACCTTGCTGACATGGTCATGAAGGTGAAACAGCCAGTTCCCAACCGTCCGCCCATGACTGTCGATCTGATCGCCTCAACGCCGTTTTTTGAGGCTTGGGGTCGGTACTGCGCCAGCCGCGCAGCCTTGATGCTGGACCCGTGGACACCGCAGCGCGAGCGCTGCATCTGTGTGCTGCAGGAGTTCTTGAACCTGCTACCCTTGCTGCCAGTCGAGCGCGCGAAGCTCACCATAGCAGCCGAGCAGACTTTGCCGAAAATCCCGGTGCGTAACGGGCGGACGCTGTCATGACCACGACAGAGGCCATCGCCGCAAGCGTCATCGCTTTTGCGCTCCCGTTTTTCTCGCTCGTAATCGGTATTCCGCTATGACTTCCGAAATTCTCTCGTTCCGTCCGGACGGCTCCGTCATGGATCTCGCTAAGCCTCTGGAAAGCGATATCCATTGGCCCACAATTGCTAGTTCCCTCTCGAAGCTGGCCCGTTTCAACGGCATCAACAGAGGGCCGATGTATTCGGTTGCGCAGCATTGCGTGATGGGGGCCGATGCATTGGCCAATGAAACGGGCGATACGACTCTATGTGCCTATTTTCTTCTGCACGATGCCCACGAGGCGTTCATAGGTGAATGGCCCAGACCGGCCGTTTTGTTTCTCGCCGATGCACTCTATCGCATGCACGACATTCCGATGCATTTCGTTCGTGATGCTGTCGAGGCCGTCAAGGCGCGGCTTGACCAGACGATTTATCGAAAGGCTGGCCTGCCACCTGTTGTTCCTTACGGTGTCAAAGAGATGGACGAGCGGATGCTTCGCGCCGAAACAGCGCTGCTCTTTGGCAATAACGGCCTGAAAAACTTGGCAGTCCGGGAGTTGCCAATGCCGAAGCTAACCGGCGCAATCAAACCTTGGGCGCCGATGAAGGCCGAGGAAGCATGGCTTGATCGCCTCTCCCGCTATCTGGGCATCGATTGCCGGGCGGCGGCATAATGTACAATCGTCATGAAATCATGGGCCGTCTTGGTGCCGATCCCGAGGTTCGTCGCTCCAACAATGGTGACGTCATTGTCACCATGCGCGTGGTCACCTCCGATTACTGGCGCGACAAGCAGACAGGCGAGCGCAAAGAAAAGGCTGAGTGGCATACGGTTGTGATCTTCAACCAGGCGCTGGCCAAGACTGCCGAACAATATCTGTCCAAGGGAAACATCGTTTTCGTCGCCGGCAAAAGCCGTACACGCAAGTGGGAAGATCAGCAGGGCAACACCCGCTATTCCACGGAACTCGTGCTGGAAAGCTTCGGTGGCGAATTGAAGCTCATGCCGCAGGGCAATGGCGGCGGGCGGGGCCCTTCCAGTCAGGACGATTATGGCGAGAAGAGTTCCCGCGATCAGTCGAGCCAGACCGCGAGCCAGCAAGGCGGCGGCTACAACCCAGCTTTGGATGACGAAATCCCCTTCGCGCCCGAATGGCGCGGATAACGGGCGAATTGCGCCCATCAACCAGCAGAGGAAACCATGCAACGCATCCGCGATTCCAACACCATCATCGGCCTTCTGGAAAATGGCGAACTGGCGCAGCGCCTGACCACCGAAATGATGGATACCCTTGCCGCCTTGCAGGAACACACCGGCGGACGCCCAAAGGTCAAGGCCAAAGGTTCTGTCACGCTGAAGCTCAATATCGAAGTGGTTGACGGCACCGTCACCATTGAAGCGGAAACCAGTTCCAAGCGTCCGAAACCGGTTCACGGTTCATCGTTCTACTGGCTTCTGGATGACGGCTCTCTTTCCACCCAGCACCCCAAGCAAATCGACATGTTCGGCGGTCCTCGCGATGCATCGCGCGGCTTCACCGACGTGATCCACGGCTAAATCACTCCAACCAACAGGATCTATTATGTCCGAGAATACCGCAACTTCCGAACTTCTGCCGATTACTCCCAAGGGCTTCGATATTCGAGCCGCAGCCGAACTTGGCGCGCGCGCAGAAGGTGCCGAACTGGTCACTATCCAGACCAACGAGCAGATGGTCGGCCTGCCGAAATCAGTCCCGGCTTTATTGACGCGGGGTGAAGAGCCCGGCATCGAAAGCGTTTCCAAGCTGCTCGAAGAGCACCGTTTGCACCCGGTGCGCAAAAAGGGCACGGCCCACGCGCAGACGCTGGAATCGCTGATTGGTCTCTCCAATCGCCATAAGACCGAAAATTCCGTCGTGTTTGTCGATCTCAATTGGAAGAAGCCATCCATGACGACTGTCATCGACTATCACGAAGCCAAAAACGGCGGCATTGCTGACTTTCTATCCCATCGCATCCATTACGAGTTCCCGCTGTCCGAAGAGTGGAAAATCTGGCTCAGCAAGGATGGCGAGTTCATGGAGCAGGAGAAATTCGCCTACTTCCTTGAAGATCGTATTCCCGATCTGGCGTCACCGTCCGACGCTGATGTCGCCAGTATCCAACGTGATTTCTCCTGCACCGTCGCCAACCCCAACCAGTTGGTCGAGCTTTCACGCAAGATGCAGATCAATGTGGAGTCCAAGGTCAAGGTCAATCACACCCTGCAATCTGGTGAGCGCCAGCTGCAATGGGAAGAAAACCACGTCGGTTCGGACGGTAAGGCCGTAACCGTGCCTGGCATGTTTATCCTGTCGATCCCGGTTTTCTTCATGGGTGACAAGGTGCGCATCCCGGTTCGCCTGCGCTATCGTGTCAGCGGCGGCAGTGTCTATTGGTGTTATCAGATTTACCGCCCTGACCAGATCATTACCGAGCACCTGGAGCAGTCGGTCACCGACATTAAAAAGGCAACCGAACTGCCATGCTTCGCGGGCAAGCCGGAGGGTTCGGCGTGACTGCGGTTTCATTCGCCATAGAAAGGGGAGCTTTGCTCCCCGCCCTTGCGGCGGTTAATCGCGCCGTTGAAAAGCGCAACACGATCCCGATTCTCGGTAACGTGTTGCTTAAGGTCGAGGACGGCCACCTGTGCGTCACCGGCACGAACCTTGATATCGAGGTCCAGGCGGTCGCAAAGCAGGAAGGCTTGCCCAACATCGCGCCATTCACCGTGCAATCGGGCTTGCTGCACGATGCCGTCAAGAAATTCGCCGATGGCAGCAAGGTCGAATTTGAAGGCGACCAGACCCATGTAAATATCAAGTCCGGACGCTCGCGCTTTCGTTTGCAGGTGCTGCCGGCTTCGGACTTCCCAGAAATGGCAGTGGATGATTTCACCCACGAGTTTTCCATCGCAGGTAGCATGCTCGCACGTGTCCTTGCCACGGTCGGCTTCGCAATCTCGACCGAGGAAACGCGCTATTATCTCAATGGCGTGTTCATGCACCGCGACGGGGAACACCTGGCGTTCGTTGCGACGGATGGCCACCGGCTCGCGCTCATGAAACTGGACGCCCCGGCGGGAAGCGACGGCGTTCCCGGCATCATCATTCCGCGCCGCACCGTTGCCTTGCTTCAGCACTTCGCTGAAGGTGATGAGAATATCGTTCTTAAACTGTCCGAACGCAAGATGCGCATCGTCCTGCCGGATGGCACTGCCATCACATCAAAGCTGATTGACGGCACCTATCCGGACTATCAGCGCGTGATTCCGACGAGCAACGACAAATCCTACACCGTTGACCGCGCCGGACTTGCGGATGCCATCAATCGGGTCAGCACGGTTTCGAGCGAGCGCGGGCGCGCCGTGAAATTTAGCTTCGGCCAGTCCGAATTGAAAATGGAAGTCAACAATCCCGACAGCGGTCAGGCCGAGGACAGCATTGTTATAAGCGAAGGTCACGACGATGAAGTGACCATCGGATTCAATCACAAGTACTGCCTCGACGTTCTGGGCGCCGTGACAGCCAAGGAAATGCGGTTCGACCTGAGCGACCCCGGCGCGCCCTGCAAGGTTTCGCCTATCGGGGCCGAGGATGGCGACATGCCACCGCTTTTCGTCATCATGCCGATGCGGGTTTAGGGGGCCATTATGAAATTCATTCTTCCAGAAGAGCTACCTCAGCTGGCGCTGTCGGTTCGCCAGCCTTGGGTTCACTGTATTTTTCATCTTGGAAAGCCGGTCGAAAATCGCACCTGGAACACACGCATTCGCGGGACCGTTTGCATCCACGCTTCCAAGGGAATGACGCAGGACGAGTATGAAGATTGCCGGTCCTTCTCCTATCAAATAGGCCAGAAGGATGACGCAACCCGCGAATTGCTGCGTCAGCATCCCGTGCCCGCGCTTCGCTCGATCCCGCGCGGCTTCATCATTGGCACTGTTGATATCGTGGACGTCGTTCGCCGCTCAAACGATCCGTGGTTTTTCGGTCCCTATGGCTTCGTGCTGGAAAATCGGCGCCTGTTAGAAAAGCCAATTCCCTGCAACGGAGCGTTAGGGTTCTTCGATTGGCGCCAGAAACGATCCATGGGAGTCTCGCGATGAATCTGTCACAAACTCAGATATGGGTCGAACACGAGAACCCCAACGACTGGTCGGTCGATACCGGCGGCAGCAACACCTATACGTTCATAGGCCCAGAGGACGGCCATCCAGTCGCGGCCGTCATCATACCGCGTGCCTTCGGTGCGGATCACATACTGGATAGGTATGTCGAGCGCATTCTGACCTCATGTAATTCACACGATACGCTTTTGAGAGCGCTGCGAAGTGCAAGAGCGGTTATTCAAGAGGATAGGGACGAAGTCCATGCAAGCGTCACCGTAGGTGGCGACTCTTCGACGATCACCGATACTGACCAGCCATCCATTGATAGGTTGGACGCTGTGCTTTCAGAGATCGACGCGGCCCTTTCTCAAGGGGAGTTGACCGCTCATGGCTGATCGATCCCGAAAAATCAGGCCGGGCAGTCGGCTGCAAAACCGTGAAACGAAACACCCTGCACGTGTGATGACGATAGCCGAGGGGTGGGCCATGGTGCGCCCAACGAGCGCACAGCCCATCCTTGTCAATATGCGTGAGATACTTCTGAAATATGAGGTGACGAAATGGTAGCGAATAACGCTCTCACGCGCTTTGAGGAACTGCTAACCGAAGGTGAAATTTGCAAACGGTTTTCTGCACTGCTCGGTTTGCGAGAACTTCGTCGAGCCCGCCAGAACGGGGAAATCGCCTACGTGTCTGGCAAGAAGGGGGCCGTGCTTTATCATCCGTCCGCCGTTGCCGCCTATTTATCTCGTAAGGAAAAAGAATGTCAGGACGCCTCTGGGAGTATGGAGATTATTGGATCGGCACCGAGGGCAATTCCGACAACCTCTATGCCTACTGGTACAACAAGCGAAAGCGAAAAGTTGCTCGCCGATCACTTGGCACGAAAGTTCTCAGCGAAGCCCAAGACAAGCTCATCGAAATTGTCGGAACGTTCCAGGCAGATTCGGGACGTGCGCCCGAACGCGTGATGATGCTGGCGGCGCTTGACCACTATTACGAGAATGACGTTAAGGCCAAGCCGTCCGGAGAGCAGGCGTTTCGCGCCATTTCAATCATTCGGGAGTTCCTGTCGGAGAAAATGCTTCCGACCGCCAACGTCGCTTCTTTCGGGCCAATCCGTCAGCGAGAGTTCATGCAATGGAGTCAGGAGAAATTCGGCCACAGCCCTGCCTACATCGCTCGAAATCTGTCTGTGGTTTCCGCTGCTTTTCAGATTGGGAAAAAGTTGCTCGTTGTCCGTGATGGCCTTGGCAACGAACACGAGGTTCAATTGCTCGACAGCGCGCCGGAGGTGATCACCCAGGCAAAACAGGTTGCAGAGCTTCTTAACGTACCGGAACCGAAGCCGCGCGACTGGCTGCCCACCTTTGATGAGTTCGGCCACTTTATCGATATGATCGGCAAACGGCAGGAGAACCTCTTTCGGTTTGTCATCCTCTCGCTTAACACGTGGGCCCGTCCTGATACCATCATCGACTTTCGAGACACCGAAGATCGGGTCAATCGGAGATTTGGCGTCCTCGATCTAAATCCGACAGGTCGTCGACAGACCAATAAGTATAGGCCGAAAATCCGGCTGACCCAGAACCTGCACGGATGGTTGGATAGATGGAAAGCAGAGGAAGAGGCAGAAGAAGCCAAGAGAACGGCCGATGCAATCGGCGCGCCGATGGTTTGGAATGGTCAGCCGGTCACCACTATGAAACGGACATTCAAACGCCATGCCGAGGAATGCGGGCTTCCGCAATTCACCCAAGGCACGATACGGCATTTCATGGCCACGATGGTTCGTCGTGAAAAGCCTCGCGTAGACAGAGAGCAGCGTGACGTTTGGCTGGGGCACGACGAAGCCCGAACCGCAGACGCATATGAAGCGTTTGATCCCGAGTATCTCTCTGACGCGATGCACGCCACTGATTCAGTTATCGAAAAACTGCAAAAATGCACCCGTAGACCACTTTTTGCACCCAAGGTGCACCCAAGTGAACAAACGGAAAAGGAAGCGGACCGGGGAGGATTTGCTGAAAACCCTTGATACTCAAGGGCTCGAATGGTGGGCGTGACAGGGATTGAACCTGTGACCCCTACGATGTCAACGTAGTGCTCTCCCGCTGAGCTACACGCCCATTCGATGTGGCGCATACACCATATCGCGTTACGCCCGTCAATGCCCTTTTATGAAGTTTTTTCGTCTTTTTGTTGATGACAAAACAAAGGACCGCAATTCTGCGGGATCGCCTCAGGCGGCGATCAGCATTTTTTCGATTTCGTTCACCAGGTCACGCAGGTGGAACGGCTTGGAGAGCACCTTTGCATCGCGGGGTGCGTCCGAATCGGGGTTGAGCGCGACAGCAGCGAAGCCCGTAATGAACATGATCTTCAGGTCGGGGTCGATTTCCGTCGCGCGGCGCGCCAGCTCGATACCGTCCATTTCCGGCATGACGATGTCGGTCAGCAGAAGCGAGAAGGGCTCTTCCTGCAATCTTTCGTAGGCGCTCGCACCATTATCGAAATGCGTAACGTGATAACCGGCTTTTTCCAGCGCCTTGACGAGGAAGCGGCGCATATCATTGTCATCTTCAGCTAGAAGGATTCTCTTCATTGTTCCGTCCGAATTCTGTGTCGTGTTCATCGCTCTAAAGCCGACCCTTAACGACTCAATATCCACCGTAGAAAACGCTTCTTTGGTAAATATGGAATGAATGCTCGCATGAATGTTAATTGTTATGGCGCGCATTTGGCAACAAGCTGTTCAGTGTGACAGGATTGTCGCATATGCAAGTCATGCAACGGCTCGAAAGATTCGTGTTCCTGCCGTTTGCGCCTGCGAACTGTATGACGTAATTTGTTGCGTTACTGGCGTGGTGTTGGTCGAAAACGGGTGAAGAATGAGTTTGGAGCGCGATTTTAGTCTGATTCCGCCCTTCGAGATATGCGCTCCGGCGGAACAGCGCATTCCGTTCGTGTTTAATTCACCGCATAGCGGGCGTTATTATCCCCATTCCTTTGTCGAGGCATCGCGCCTCGATGCCTTGAGCATACGCCATTCGGAAGACTGCTATGTCGATGAGCTTTTTGCTTCGGCGGTGCGGCTCGGGGCGCCTTTGCTGAAGGCGCATTTTCCGCGCGCTTTTCTGGATGTGAATCGTGAAGCCTATGAGCTCGATCCGCGCATGTTCGCCGAGCCGTTGCCGCCCTTCGTCAACAGCCAGTCGGCGCGCGTCGCTGGCGGGCTTGGCACGGTGCCGCGTCTGGTCGGGGAAGGCCAAGCGATTTATCCGGGCCGAATTGCGCTCGCGGAAGCATTCTACCGAATTGAAGATCTCTACAAGCCATATCACCGGACGCTCGATGCGCTGCTCCAGTCCACGCGGCAGCGTTTCGGTTATGCGGTGCTGATCGATTGCCATTCGATGCCGGGAGGGGCTCGCCCCGGTGAAGTCGGTTCGCGACCGGATTTTATCGTCGGCGACCGTTTCGGGCGTTCGTGCAGCGAAAGGCTGACACAGGCTGCCATCGATCTGTTGCAAGATCTGGGCTACACCGTTGCACACAACAAACCCTATGCGGGCGGGTTCAATACCGAGCATTATGGACGCCCGGCCATGGCCTGCCATGCCTTGCAAATTGAAATCAACCGAAGCCTTTATGTGAACGAGCAGAACCTTCACAAGCTTGCCGGTTTTGAAACGCTCTGCGCCGATCTGTATGGATTTTTGAGCGACCTGACATCCCTGCCGGATGATCTCTTTGTCGCGCCGCCGCTGGCCGCGGAATAGCCCGTTCCGCAACTGCATTCTCACGGATAAAAAGAACCGCGCCCGAGTAATACGAGCGCGGCCAAAGACTAGGGAGGAAATGCCCCGAAAGGCATCGACAGGAAAACCTGTCTGAGATTTAAGTTACGTCTGAACGGGGCAAAGGTCAAGAAAACGCGCATATTTTTTGAGCTAATTTTGGTATGCTCATTATCTAGGCAAAATTAGCATGGTTTGCGCAATTCTGCGCCATGAATTGAAAACAGGAGTTCGGGGTTGCTGATCGACAAGGCATTTTTTTCCGAAGTGGCTGCTGCAGCTGCCGCTGAAACGTTGCCGCGCTTTCGTCAGATGACGGAAATAGACAACAAATATAGCGTTGGTTTCGATCCGGTGACCGAAGCGGACCGGGCGGCGGAGCGCGCGATTCGCGCGGTTATCGGGAGCGCCTTTCCGGATCACGGTATTCTTGGGGAAGAATATGGGCCGGAAAATATCGACCGCAGCCATGTCTGGGTCATCGATCCGATCGACGGAACCCGTGCCTTCATTTCCGGCCTGCCGGTGTGGGGGACGCTTCTGGGCCTCACTGTCGATGGCGACGCCAAGGCGGGAATGATGTCGCAACCCTTTACCGGCGAGCTTTTCTATAGCGACGGCAATGGCGCCTACCTCGCGCGCCATGGCGGCGAAGATACGCCGCGCCGTTTGTCGGTGCGCAAGAATGCCGCTTTGGCCGATGCGACCATGTTCACGACGACGCCTGCTCTCTTCAAGGGAGATAGCCGCAAGGGTTTCGACCGGCTGGAAAATGCTGTCCGTCTTTCGCGTTATGGGGTCGATTGTTATGCCTTCGCGATGCTGGCCAGCGGCTTTGCCGATATCGTGGTCGAGTCGGGCTTGCAGCCCTATGATATTGTTGCCCTCATTCCGCTGATCGAACAGGCCGGCGGCGTGGTGACGCAACGCGATGGCGGCCCGGCGGAAAAGGGCGGCGACATCGTTGCTGCCGCGTCTGCTGAACTGCACCGGGCAGCGCTTGATCTGCTCAACGGTTAGCTAAATACCGGAGACCATGGGCTCAATGGTCTCCGGCATGGTTTCCACTTCCGACGAACCTGGAATGAAGGCATCGAAGGCAGCCCAGAACTGCTCCCGATAAAAATCGGCTTCCTGCAGCATTTCATGGCGGGCGCCAGCAATCGTCGTCAGCGAGACATTGCGCGTTCGCGCGACAAAACGCTCGATCACCGGCGTGGAAACCACGCGGTCGGCGCCCGCTGCAACAATGAGGACAGGTACGGTCGGCCCTTCATAAAAATCAGGCTGGTTGATGCGGCGCGATGTTTCGAGTGCACTCCAGAGCCACCGGGCTGTCGGACCGCCAAGCGCAAGGGCGGGGTGAAGGCGTGGAATTTCCATGTTGCGCATGAAGCGCGCCGGGTCGCTGGTCAGCGGATTGCCTGCAAAGGGTCGCGAAGCCAGCCTGCGTCCGCCGGAGGCGTAAACCCGGCCGAGGCCGAGCCATCGAAAGGCAGAAGCGATGCGGCGCACGGTGTCGTCGCTGAGTTTTTGCCCATCGAGCCCCATGAACGGAGCGCACAGCACCATGCGGCTGATGCGGGATGTCAGCCTGCCCATGGCGGCGAGCGCGACCAGCGCCCCTGCGGAGTGGCCGAGAATGTAGAAAGGAGGGGGACAGTCAGGCAAGGCAATCTGTTCCAGGATCAGATCGAGATCGCTGGAATAGTCGTCGAAACTGCGAACATAGCCGCGCTGGGGGTCCTTCAGGAGCCGGGTCGAGCCGCCTTGTCCGCGCCAGTCGAAAGTCAGGACCGTGAAACCGCGTGCACGCAGATCGGCCATGGTTTCAAAGTATTTTTCAATGAACTCATTGCGCCCCTGAAGCAGGACCACCGTTCCCTGTATCGGCCTTGCTTCGGCTTTTACAATGGCATAGCGCAGCGTCTTGCCGTCATGCGCTTCAAGCAATCCGGCTTTTATCCCCTGCGGAAAGGGATTCGCATCGGTTTCGAAAAGCAGTTCCGACATCCGATTGCGGGCCTTTCTGTTCAGTCGGGATTTGCGCTAACAGCATAATGGAGCAATTGATGACAAAAAGTAACCGGAAGTTCGAGAGCGAACTTCCGGTTCAGAGAACAGCCGGTGCAAGGGACGTTACGCCAGCTGCCTGTTCACATGAAGAAAGATCAGTAGCCGCCCGGGCGACGTTCGCCGACGATGCGACCTGAATAGGCGTCCACCATGACGATGACACGACGGCCGTTTGGCCTTGTGGCGCGCACGAAATAAGTGTCACGGTTAAGGCGCATATCGCCAACATCATAGCCGCGGCGTTCCAGCGAGCGCGCTATCCGGCGCGGGCTCATAATGACGCGACGGCCGTAATCATCGCCCCAGTTCGGGCGGCGGTCTGGACCGCCATCCCAACCGGGACGCGGTCCGGGATATGGACGTGGCGGGCGATAGCCGTCATCGTCGTAATATTGAACCTGAACGCGCAGGCCGCTATCGGCTGCGAGGGTGGGTGTCGCAAGACCGGTCGCGACGGTGGCAAGTGCGGCAAAAGCAAGAACAGCTTTTTTCATAACCGTGATCCTTTGATAAACCCGCTTTGCAGCAGGCATGGTGGGACAGTAGCCCCAAGCGGCTGAACGCTCACCGAAGATGATGTTCATTTTGGGTTCATTGTGCGGCGAATCCCAAAAATGTAGCCCCCTATCGATCAGGAGTTATTACGCAGCGTGACAGCCCGTGTTTCGCAATCTTCGCGCGCTAGCGGCCTTGAAATGAAAAAGAACCATTCCCAAATGAGTTTTGCGGTCGCCTGGAAGGGACCGCCGGCATCAAGGAATTCGCCATAAGGGAATTTCGCCGCCGTGTATGGTCTTGAGCGCGCCCCGGCGTTCTCGGAAGATCATGCTGAAACAAGCATCTGTCGCTCTAAAGGAGGGCTAATACATGCGTCACGTAGATTTTTCCCCGCTTTATCGTTCCACGGTCGGTTTCGATCGTCTCTTCACCATGCTTGACACGCTCGCTTCGCCGGAAGGTAACCAGTCCTATCCGCCGTATAATATCGAGCGCACGGGTGAAAACACCTATCGCATTACCATGGCGGTTGCGGGCTTTTCCGAAAGCGAACTCGAAATCGAAGCACATCGCAACCAGTTGACCGTCAAGGGTCAGAAGGCCGATGAGAATGCTTCCGACGTAGGCGAAGTGCTCTATCGCGGCATCGCCTCGCGTGCTTTCGAGCGCCGCTTCCAGCTTGCCGACTTTGTGGAAGTTGCCGGTGCAAGCCTCAAGAATGGTCTCCTGCACATCGATCTCAAGCGCGAGATTCCAGAACAGATGAAACCGCGCAAGATCGAAGTCACCAAGGCTGGTTCTGACAGCACCCAGCAGATCGAGGCAAAGACCGCGCACTAAATGTTTTTGCTGCATTTCCGAACGCAAAACCGTTTCACACTTTTGCTGGAAATGCTCTAAATCCGGTTGATCGCGAATGAAGAGGCGGCGCTCAGAGCGCCGCCTTTTTTCGTCGTTACTCGTGTTAAGGCGTCAGGCAATCAGTTCGGCGAAACGGTCCACGTCTTCTTCCGTATTGGCGAAGCTCGTCACGAAACGGGCGAAAATTTCGCCGTCGCTGATGCGGTTCACTTCCGAATGCGGCGGGTTCCAGTCGTAGAAGATCGCCCCGGCATTGCGCAAGCGGTCATAGACCGACTGTTTCATGATGGCGAACACCTCGTTGGCTTCCGGCTTCCAGGCAAGGCGCATCTGGCTCGACGCGTTGATATGACCAGCAAGGCGCGTTGCAAGCGCATTGGAATGGCGGGCGAGGTCCAGCCAGAGATTGTCCTGCAGATAAGCATCGAACTGGGCCGCGACGAACCGCGTCTTGGAAAAGAGCTGCGCCGCGCGCTTGCGGATGAAGGGCAGATCTTTGGCGCGGGCAGGGTCCATGAAGACCAGCGCTTCGGCGCACCAGCAGCCATTTTTCGTTCCGCCGAAGGAAACAATGTCCACGCCCTGTTTCCAGGTCATTTCAGCAGGTGTCATGTCCAGAGAAACGAGTGCATTGGCAAAGCGCGCGCCGTCCATGTGCAGCGGCAAGCCCGCATCGCGGCAGATTTTAGAGATAGCGGCGATATGCTCGGGTTGATAAAGCGTGCCGACTTCGGTCGCCTGTGTGATGCTGACGGCCATGGGTTGCCCGGCATGGACGAAGGCCGGATTGAACCGCTTCAGTTCGCGCTTGAGAAGCTCGGGGTCGATGCGGCCATGGGCGCCGTCAATCGGATGAAGACGGGCCCCGCCGGTAAAATATTCAGGCGCGCCGCATTCGTCCTCGATCACATGCGCCTCGCGGTGTACCAGCGAAACGCCGCCGGGCCGGTTGACGCTTGCAAGCGCCAGAGAGTTGGCTGCGGTTCCGGTTCCGACGAAGAAGACGGCCACTTCGCGCTCGAACAGTTCGTTGAACCGTTGCTCGACGCGCTTGTCGATTTCACTCGCGCCATAGGCTGCCGCAAAACCCGCAGCATGCAATGAAAGGCTCTCGGCGATTTTCGGATGGGCACCTGCCCAGTTGTCTGACGCAAAATGCACGTGTTCCTCCGGATGCGTTCAATCGGGCCGTTCGCGCAGCCCTGGTGTCCATGGCTGTCTACAGCATCGCTTCGAGAATCGGAATCAATTTTCGGAAAGCGCGCTGCGTGGAATTCATGAGGCGTGCGCGCCCGGGCATCCGCGTGCAGATAGATAGTGTGCGAAAGGGGTTCGGACTGCTTTGATAAAAATGCCACCATCTTGCCTATTTTTTAGGCATAAGCGAAGCGAGTGGTGCCGTGCCGAATTGACGCAATGGCCTCCAAACGTAATTTAAAGCCCATAAAATCGCAGTCTTTGATATTTTATTACGGAAGTTGCCGAGAAAAATTGCGTTTCCATCTTGTGAGGCAATTTGAATTCTGTCATACGTAATTAGGACAGCAATGCTGTCCAATTAAAGGCTGATGCGAACGGAAGCGACACAACGCTCTCCGAAAAGTTTCAGAAAGAGGCGCCGGAACCGGCAGGCACATGGCCTGGCGGCAACAGGCGCCCCGACCGCGACAGGAGGAATTCGAGTGCGCCGTTTTCTGGCGGGCTGGGTGTCGTCTGTCCAAGCCTGATGAGAATAAGGCGCTAAACATCGTTCCTCGCACCGGCTTTTGCCGCTCGTCCGGAACCTCGTCCAACGCCTTGTCGATAAGGCTTCCTTTATATGTAAAGCAACGGCGGGATGGTTGTCACATCATCTCGGTATATACTGATCGCGCACCTCATGAAGAGGGCCAAACGGAGGGAATGACGATGACGCATTTGACGCCATCTGTATCGAATGTGGTTTCTCACAACGTACAGAACGGAACGGTCAAAGCTGCGACGGCCGCTCCCAACCGAACGACGCGAAAAACGAAAGCGGCGGGTTTGCCCGCAGCGCAAGGACTTTACGATCCGCGCAACGAACATGATGCGTGCGGCGTTGGCTTTATTGCGCATATGAAGGGCAAGAAGTCGCATCAGGTCGTGGAAAACGGCCTGAAGATGCTGGAAAACCTCACTCATCGCGGCGCTGTCGGCGCCGATCCGCTGATGGGCGACGGCGCTGGCATTCTGGTGCAGATTCCAGATCGCTTCTTCCGCGAGGAAATGGCGCGCCAGGGCATTGACCTGCCGCAGCCGGGCTCTTACGGCGTCGGCTATCTGTTCATGCCGCGCGACGCGGCGCTGCGCGCTCATATTGAAGAAATCGTCAAGGAAGTGATCGCCGCCGAAGGACAGACCTTCATCGGCTTCCGCGAGGTGCCCGTCGACAATTCGTCGCTTTCCAAGGCTCCGGACATTGCCGCAACCGAACCGTTTCACGTCCAGGTATTCATCGGGCGTAACCCGATGCTGGAGACGGATGACGATTTCGAGCGCCGCCTGTTCGTGCTGCGCAAGGTCATCTCCAACCGCATCTATCAGGAAAATGACGGCGACGATAAGGGCTTCTATGTCGTGTCCATGTCGGCGCGCACGGTTGTCTACAAGGGCATGTTCCTCGCCTATCAGGTCGGGGCCTATTATCAGGACCTGAAAGACCCGCGTTTTGAAAGCGCAGTAGCGCTGGTGCACCAGCGCTTTTCCACCAACACTTTTCCGTCATGGCGTCTGGCGCATCCATACCGCATGGTTGCGCATAATGGCGAGATCAACACGCTGCGCGGCAATGTCAACTGGATGGCGGCGCGTCAGGCTTCGGTCGATAGCGAACTGTTCGGCAACGATATTTCCAAGCTGTGGCCGATTTCCTATGAGGGCCAGTCGGATACGGCCTGCTTCGACAATGCGCTCGAGTTCCTGCATCAGGGCGGCTACAGCCTGGCGCATGCGATGATGATGCTGATCCCGGAAGCATGGTCGGGCAACAAGCTGATGTCGGATGAGCGCCGCGCGTTCTACGAATATCACGCAGCACTGATGGAACCATGGGACGGCCCTGCCGCGGTCGCCTTCACCGATGGCCGCCAGATTGGCGCGACGCTCGACCGTAACGGCCTGCGTCCCGCACGCTATATCGTGACGGACGACGATTTCGTCATTCTGGCGTCGGAAGCAGGTGTCCTGCCGGTCGAGGAAAAGAAGGTTGTCAAGAAGTGGCGTCTTCAGCCGGGCCGTATGCTGCTCATCGATATGGAAGAAGGCCGCATCGTCTCGGATGAGGAAATCAAATCGCAGATCGCGCAGAAGCACCCTTACAAGCAGTGGCTGGCCAATACGCAGCTCATTCTGGAAGAGCTCAATCCAGTCGAGCCGCGGGCGCTCCGCAAGGATGTGAGCCTTCTCGACCGTCAGCAGAGCTTTGGCTACACGCAGGAAGACACCCGGATTCTGATGGCTCCCATGGCGACGACCGGCCAGGAAGCCATCGGTTCGATGGGGACGGACACTCCGATCTCGGCCATGTCCGACAAGTCGAAGCTGCTCTATACCTATTTCAAGCAGAATTTCGCGCAGGTGACGAACCCGCCGATCGATCCGATCCGTGAAGAACTGGTGATGAGCCTTGTCTCCTTCATCGGCCCGCGCCCAAACATCTTCGATCTTGTCGGCACCTCGCGCCGCAAGCGTCTGGAAGTGCGCCAGCCGATCCTGACCAATGGCGATCTGGAGAAGATCCGCTCCATCGGCCATACGGAAGACCGCTTCGACACCAAGACGCTCGACATCACCTATAATGTCGGCGAAGGCGCCGCCGGCATGCATGGCGCCATCGAGCGTCTGTGCGACCGCGCCGAAGCAGCGGTTCATGGCGGCTACAACATCGTCATCCTGTCGGATCGTCAGGTTGGTCCGGACCGCATTCCGATCCCGGCCCTTCTGGCGACGGCAGCCGTGCATCACCACTTGATCCGCAAGGGGCTGCGCACTTCGGTCGGCCTCGTGGTGGAATCGGGCGAGCCGCGCGAAATCCATCATTTCTGCTGTCTTGCCGGTTATGGCGCCGAGGCAATCAATCCGTATCTCGCCTTCGACACGTTGCTCGACATGCATCGCCGTCGCGAATTTCCGCCGGAAGTCGATGAAAACGAAGTGGTCAAGCGCTACATCAAGTCGATCGGCAAGGGCATGCTCAAGGTCATGTCCAAGATGGGAATTTCGACCTACCAGTCCTATTGCGGCGCGCAGATTTTCGATGCGGTCGGCTTGCAGTCGGATTTCGTCGACAAGTTCTTCTTCGGCACCGCCACCAGCATCGAAGGTGTCGGCCTGGACGAGATTGCGGAAGAGACCGTACGCCGGCACACCGACGCATTCGGCAGCGACCCGGTTCTGCTGACCTCACTGGAAGTTGGCGGCGAATATGCCTACCGCATGCGCGGCGAGGCACATTTGTGGTCGCCGGATGCGGTTGCCAGGCTGCAGCACGCGGTGCGCACCTCAAACCCGGAGACCTTCACCGAATATACGCGTATGCTCGATTCCAAGGCGGCGCAGGCCAAGACCATTCGCGGCCTGTTCGATATCCGCTTTGCCGAAGAGCGCGGCCTCAAGCCGGTTTCCATCGATGAAGTCGAACCGGCGACGGAAATCGTCAAGCGGTTCTCGACCGGCGCGATGTCCTTCGGCTCGATTTCGCGTGAAGCGCATACCACGCTTGCCCGCGCCATGAATGCCATTGGCGGGAAGTCGAACACGGGCGAGGGCGGCGAGGAGCCGGATCGCTTCTATCCGCTGCCCGACGGCACGCCGAACCCGGAACGCTCCGCCATCAAGCAGGTGGCATCGGGCCGTTTCGGCGTGACGACGGAATATCTGGTCAATTCCGACCTGATCCAGATCAAGGTTGCGCAGGGCGCGAAGCCCGGTGAGGGCGGTCAGTTGCCGGGCCACAAGGTCGATGCCACCATCGCCAAGACCCGTCACTCGACGCCGGGCGTTGGCCTCATTTCGCCGCCGCCGCACCATGACATCTATTCGATCGAGGACCTGGCGCAGCTCATCTACGACCTGAAAAACGTCAACCCGGCTGCCGATATTTCGGTCAAGCTGGTATCGGAAGTGGGCGTCGGCACGGTCGCCGCCGGTGTTGCCAAGGCGCGAGCCGATCACATCACCGTGTCGGGATATGATGGCGGCACGGGCGCTTCGCCGCTGACCTCGCTCAAACATGCCGGTTCCCCTTGGGAAATCGGCCTTGCCGAAACCCACCAGACGCTGGTGCTGAACGGACTGCGCTCCCGCGTGGCGCTTCAGGTCGATGGCGGTTTGCGGACCGGGCGCGATGTCATCATCGGCGCGCTGCTCGGCGCCGACGAGTTCGGTTTCTCGACCGCTCCGCTGATTGCGGCTGGCTGCATCATGATGCGCAAGTGCCATCTGAACACCTGTCCGGTGGGCGTGGCGACGCAGGACCCGGTTCTGCGCAAACGCTTCAAGGGCACGCCGGAGCACGTCATCAACTTCTTCTTCTATCTGGCGGAGGAAGTGCGGGCGCTTTTGGCCGAGATGGGCTTCACCAGGCTGGAACAGATCATCGGCGAGACCGAGCTTCTGGAAAAGCAGGCAATGATCGACCATTGGAAGGCCAAGGGTCTCGATTTCAGCCGTATCTTCTATAAGCCTGAGGCCGAAAAGCACGAGATTTACTGGACGGAACGGCAGCATCACCCGATTGAAGATGTTCTTGACCGTAAGCTGATTGCGGAGGCAATGCCAGCGCTGGAAGACCGCCAGCCGGTCAAGATCGACGTGGAGATCAAGAATGTTGATCGTTCTGCCGGTGCGATGCTTTCCGGCGAGGTGGCAAAACGCTTCCGCCACAAGGGACTGCCGGAAGACACCATCGCTGTCACGCTTCGTGGCACGGCTGGCCAGTCCTTCGGCGCGTTTCTGGCTCGCGGCATTTCGTTCGAGCTGATCGGCGACGGCAATGATTATGTGGGCAAGGGCCTTTCGGGTGGCCGCATCGTCATTCGTCCGCCGGAAGACACGCGCATCGTCGCCGAGGATTCGATTATCGTCGGCAATACCGTTCTCTACGGTGCGCTTGAAGGCGAGTGCTACTTCCGCGGCGTGGCGGGCGAGCGTTTCGCCGTGCGAAACTCTGGCGCGGTGACGGTCGTTGAAGGCGTGGGCGATCATGGCTGCGAATATATGACCGGCGGCGTGGTTGTTGTCATCGGGCAGACGGGGCGCAACTTCGCAGCGGGCATGTCGGGCGGTGTTGCCTATGTGCTCGATGAGGAAGGCGATTTCGCCCAGCGTTGCAACATGGCGATGGTCGAACTGGAGCCGGTGCCGGAAGAAGACGACATTCTGGAAAAGCTGCATCACCATGGCGGCGATCTCATGCACAAGGGCCGTGTGGACGTTTCCGCCAACATGACCCATCATGACGAGGAACGTCTGGTGCAGCTGATCGCCAACCATCTGCATTACACGGGCTCGACGCGGGCAAAGGACATTCTCGATAATTGGGAGAGCTATCGCCCCAAATTCGTGAAAGTCATGCCTGTCGAATATCGCCGCGCTCTGGAAGAGATGGAGCGTATGCAGATCGGTGTCGCGGCTGAATAAGAGCCATCGTTAAAACGCAGTGCTTGTGCGCCTGGGATGGCGCACGGCACCGCGAGCCTCGCACAGCGAGAGGAGAATAATATGGGTAAGGTAACTGGTTTTCTGGAAATCGACCGGCAGGTGGCAAAGTACCAGCCAGCGTCGGATCGTATCCGCCACTTCCGCGAATTCACCATTCCAATGACGGATGGCGAAGTGCAGAAGCAGGCAGCGCGCTGCATGGATTGCGGCATTCCATTCTGCCATGGGCCAACGGGCTGCCCCGTGCACAACCAGATCCCGGACTGGAACGATCTTGTCTATAACAACAACTGGGATCAGGCGATCCGCAACCTGCATCTGACCAATAATTTCCCGGAATTTACGGGTCGCATCTGCCCCGCCCCTTGCGAGGAAGCCTGCACGCTGAACCTTGAAGATATGCCGGTTGCGATCAAGACGGTCGAACAGGCGCTGGGCGACAAGGCTTATGAGCTCGGCCATATCGTTCCGCAACCGGCCGCCAACAAGACCGGCAAGTCGGTCGCGATCATCGGTTCCGGCCCGGCCGGTCTCGCGGCTGCGCAGCAGCTTGCGCGCGCCGGTCACATGGTCGATGTCTATGAGCGCGAGAGCCGGCCCGGCGGGTTGCTGCGCTACGGCATTCCCGATTTCAAGATGGAAAAGCACCTCATTGACCGCCGCGTGGCGCAAATGGAAGGCGAGGGCGTTCGCTTCCTGTGCGGCGTGAATATCGGCGTGGACAAGCCGTTGCGCGGTCTCCTCGATACTTACGATGCCGTGCTTTACAGCGGTGGATCGGAAACCCCGCGTCCGGCGGGCATTCCCGGCGCCGATCTTGAAGGCGTGCACGACGCGATGCCTTATCTGGTCCAGCAGAACCGTCGCGTGGGGCGCGAAAATATCGAATCCGTTGCCTGGGCTTCGGCTCCGATCCTGGCTGGCGGCAAGCATGTCGTGGTGGTCGGCGGCGGCGATACGGCGTCGGATTGCGTCGGCACGGCTTTCCGTCAGGGTGCGGTCAACGTCACCCAGCTCGATATCCGTCCGCAGCCGCCGGAAAAGGAAGACAAGCTCAGCGTCTGGCCCTATTGGGCAACCAAGATGCGCACCTCTTCCAGCCAGGCGGAAGGCGCATCGCGCGAATTTCAGGTGGCGACATTGGAATTCATCGGCGAGGACGGGCGTCTGACCCACGTCAAGTGCTGTCAGGTCGATGAAAAGCGCAAGCCGATTGCCGGAACCGAGTTCTTCATCAAGGCCGATCTTGCCTTCATCGCCATCGGCTTTGCCGGCCCGGCGGAAAACAGCGTGGTCAAGGAACTGGGCGACAAGCTCGATATCGTAACCGACCGTCGCGGCTCCAAGTCGGTCAAGGCCAATGAGCGGGATTACCGCACCAATGTCGACAAGCTCTATGCCGCAGGCGACGTGCGTCGCGGCCAGTCGCTGGTCGTCTGGGCAATCCGCGAAGGCCGTCAGGCGGCCCATGCCATCGACGCCGACTTGATGGGCAGCTCTGTCCTGCCTCGTTGAGAGACAAGCGATTAAACTGAAAAAGCCCGGAGGAAATTCCGGGCTTTTTGCGTTGTGATATCCGGCTTAACCTTGGCTTCGCCGTGATTTCATCACCAGATAAGCGACGGCGAGAAGCACGAACCACAGCGGCGTGATTTTCAGTGCTGCAGCAGTATCCGGCTTTTGCGCCAGTGCCCACAGAATGAAGGCGAAGAAGGCGAAGACCATCGCGACGGCGGCGCGACCGCCGGGCATCTTGAAGGTGGACTTTTCATGCAGGTCCGGGCGCTTGCGGCGATATTGCAGATAAGACGCCAGAATGATTGACCAGATGAAGATGAAAAGCAGCGCCGAAATAGTCGTCACGATGGTGAAGGCTTCAATGATGCTCTGGCCCGCATAAAGCAGCACCACACCTGCAAGCAGGAAAACGCACGAGAAGAACAGGGAATTAACCGGTACTTTTCGCTTGTTCAGCTTGCCAAGCGCCTTTGGCGCCAGTTTGGAAGTCGCCAGACCGTAGATCATGCGCGAGGTCGAATAGATGCCCGAATTGGCGCTCGACGTTGCCGAGGTCAACACGACGAAATTCACCACATGCGCCGCAATGCCAAGACCGGCAAGCGAGAACATGGCGACGAAGGGGCTCGAATTCGGGTCCACTTGGTCCCACGGAATGACCGTGATGATGACGAACAGCGCCCCGAGATAGAACAGCACCACGCGGATCGGGATGGAGTTGATCGCCTTGGGCAGATTGCGCACCGGGTCCTTGGTTTCCGCAGCCGCAGTGCCGACGAGTTCAATGCCGACGAAGGCAAAGACCGCGATCTGGAAACCGGCGACGAAGCCAAGGAAACCGTTGGGGAAGAAGCCGCCATGGTTCCAGAGATGCGCAACCGATGCCTGGCTGCCGTTCGGAAGCGTGAAGCCAGTCGAGAGCATGTAGACGCCAGCGATAATCAGCGCGACGATGGCCACGATCTTGATGAGGGCGAACCAGAATTCGATTTCACCGAAATTGCGCACGGTTGGCAGATTGAGCGCCAGAAGCGTGAAGATCAGGCCCAGCGCCGGTATCCAGAGCGCCAGTTCAGGGAACCAGAACGAGACGTAGCCTGAAACGGCAACGACGTCCGCTACACCAGTCACAATCCAGCAGAGCCAGTAGGTCCAGCCGGTGAAGAACTGCGCCCATGGCCCCAGATAATCGCCCGCGAAATCCGCAAAGGAGCGATATTCCAGATTGGACAGCAGGATTTCGCCCAGTGCGCGCATGACGAAGAACAGCATGAAGCCGATCACCGCATAGACGAGCAGGATCGAAGGACCTGCCAGCGAAATCGTCTTTCCCGAGCCCATGAAAAGGCCGGTGCCGATGGCCCCGCCAATGGCAATCAGCTGAAGGTGCCGGTTGGACAAATTGCGTGCAAGATGGGGTTCCTCCTCCCGATGTGGATCGACAGAAGGCTTTGATGCAATATTCATTCAAATGCCTCTTGTTTTCTGACGGGCGCTCAAAGCATCTCGCAATCGCGGGAGTACAGCGCCCTTCCTGTCCAGCCTTTTTCAGGCAGACGGTGCCTTCTGATAGACGATGCAAACGCCCGTGTGAACAGGGGGGAATGTAGCATTTAGAATTATGTGGACAGCGAAAATCTTCCCACTATCCGGAAAGTGATAGTTCAATCACGCTGATGCGGCCAAAAAACTAGGGATTTGCGCTCTTCTGCGGCCAGGAAAAATCATCTGCCCGACCGGGGGACGGCTTGCCGTCATTTCGGGGGAGGCGTGCAGCTTGCGGGCGCGCTGCGAGGTTGCCGCCAAGCAGGACGCCGCTTTCATCCTTGTCGATATCGCGAATGCTGACCGGCGCTACGCGATCAACCGGCTTTGACGGATCATGCGCGCCTGCTGCGGGCAAGGGCTGATCCTCTTCCTTTGCTCCGCCGAGATAGGCGCGAAGCGGCTTTTCGGCATAGAAAGCAAGCTTGCGCTTGCCCGCCGAAGTTATGTTGATGCCATCATTCCCGCGAAGGCGCGCGGTCTGGCCGTTTATATCGAAGCCGGTCTGGGTAAAATTGCCTTCTTCATCGACGAAACCATCCCAGACATCGGCGAATTTGCCCCCTGCCTTTTCCGTAGCGGTGCGGTGGATTTCGTTGAGCGCCAGCATATCCTGCGACATGCCCTTCGGACGAAAAGGCGGCTGGCCGATCCAGGCGAACGGGACGTGCCGGTCACCGATCACCTTGATGAAAGCCGCGACGCGCTTCTGGTATTCCTCGTTCCATTCCGGCGACCGGGGCGGCAGGCTCACGCCCTTCTCGGTCATCGCCTGTCTGTCATTCGCGCCGATCATCACCACGAGGGCAGCAGGCTTCTCCTCATCCAGTATCTTGCCAATATTGCTGGGCCAGTCGAAATGGTCATTGCGGACAAAGCCGGATGAGCCGTTGATGCGCGATACGACCTTGAGGTCGGGATCCGAAGCGAAGGCAAGGTCAAGCCCTTCGGCAAGACCGTTTCCAATGAAATCTCCGACAACCAGAATCTTCTTGGCATCCGGCTTCTTGTCCACCACTTCGACAGCGGGACTCGCCGCCGGCGGCGGCGCCGGACGCGAAGCCGGGGAAGCCGCCTTGGGCCGTTTCGGTTTGGGCCGCGCGCGCTGCGGCGCGGGCTGCTGGTATTGCCGCTGTGGTTGCGCTTGCCGGGGGCCGAACAACAGATCGAAAAGCGTGCGCGGGCGCTCCTGCGCAGATGCCGTGGCGATGGCTGAAAACAGAAGCGCTGCGAGAGCGAGCACCGTGCCAGCAGCCTTCACCAGCTTCCGCAATTTTCGACTTTCGTGCATTCGTCTCGCCTTCATGCCTGTATATTAGCTCGACGATGTTGAAAAACAAAATGGGCGCACTTCCGTTCAAGTGCGCCCATTGGATCAATCCGTCAGCTTAACGGCGGCGCAGGACCGACAGAACTTCCTTGCTCGGATGGCCGTCCGGCTGAAGTCCGTTCCGTTGCTGGAAGGCTTCGATGGCCGCGCGCGACGTGGAGCCGATCTTGCCGTCTATATTGCCGTCATAGTAGCCGAGTGCCTTCAAATGGGTCTGCAACTCCAGCCGTTCGTCCATTGAGATGGGCGTGAACGGGCGGTTCCAGTCCTGCCGCAGGCCCTGATAGCCACCGATCCGGTCCGCAAGCAGGCCGACGGCCAGCGCATATTTGTCGGCATTATTATAGCGTTTCAACACGAAGAAGTTCTTCGTCATCAGGAAGGCAGGTCCCTGACGGCCGTCCGGCACTTTCAGTGTTGCCTTTTCATTCGGATCGGGGAAGGCGCGTCCATTGGCCCGGACAATCCCGATCTTCTGCCATTCGGCGATCGAGAGCGAGCCGCTAGGGAACTTGCGTCCCGCTGGAAGCGAAACTTCATAGCCCCAGGTACGGCCCGGCTGCCAACCATTGCGATGCAATAGATTCGCAGCGGTGCCAAGCGCATCGGGTACCGAGTTCCAGATATCGCGCTTGCCATTGCCGTCCACGTCAACGGCATAAGCATGATAGCTGGTCGGGATGAATTGTGTGTGCCCAAGCGCACCGGCCCAGGAACCGGAAAGATGGCCGCGGTCGATATCCCCGGTCTGGAGAATCTTCATTGCGGCAATAAGCTGTGTGCGGCCATACTTGGCGCGGCGCTGGTCCGCATAGGCAAGCGTGGCGAGCGAACGCACGGCGTCACGCATGACATCGTCGCGCTTGAGGATTTCGCCGTAATTGCTTTCCATCGACCAGATGGCGAGCAGGATATTGCGATCGACCGAGAAATGCTGCTCGATGCGCTTGAGCCACGGCCCCCATTTGCGCGCCATGCTCTGGCCGACTGCGACGGACTGCTCGTTTACCCGGTTATCGATGTAGTTCCAGACGGGCTCGGTAAATTCAGGCTGGTAGCGGGCCTTTTGCAGGACTACCGGGTCCGGCGCATCCACGCCGCGAAACGCGCGGTCGAACGTGGAGGGCGAAACACCTGCCTTTATGGCGTCAGGACGGAAGCTGGCGACCCATTGGCGAAATTGCGCATCGGCCAGCGCAGAACCGGTTGTCAGCGTTGAGGCGAGCGCAGCTATCGCAACCGTTGCAGCTTTCAGCTTCATTGACGGGCTCACCGTGAATGGAAATCGCAGCATTCTGTGTTTCCCTTCTGCAATCAAATTTAGCCGATACCGGCGCGTTTCCCTTCGATTTGGATCTGCTTGCTCCGGATTGCATCAAGAAATTAATACCATCCTGTGTTGAATTTGAGCCAGCAGAAAATTCCTAGTCGAATGTTGAACGATCAAATTAGGACCTTTCGGTTAGCAATTGGTTTACCATGGCCAATCCGGATAAAAATTCGCTGCAAGTTTCCGGAATTTTTGAATCAAGCAAGATTAAGGTCCGGTCATGGAATGTGATGGGACCAGCCTCGCAATTTCGTCGTTCCTTAATGAAAACGCCTTATTTGAAATTCAGTCGTTTCAATGCTTTGATAGCAAACCTGAAATAGTGAAATCGAGGAGAGGAATGAGTTCGATCCGAAAAATTCGCAAGGCCGTGTTCCCTGTCGCAGGTCTTGGCACCCGTTTCCTGCCCGCCACCAAATCGATCCCGAAAGAAATGCTGACGGTCGTGGACAAGCCCGTCATCCAATATGTAGTCGATGAGGCGCGCGAAGCTGGTATCGAACATCTGATTTTCGTCACCGGACGCAACAAAGCAGTTATCGAAGACTATTTCGATGCGCAGGTCGAACTCTATTCCACGCTCGCAGAGCGCGGCAAGACGGCGGAACTGGAGCATCTTCAGGATATCCAGCCACAGCCGGGAACGACCAGCTTCACCCGCCAGCAGGTGCCGCTCGGCCTTGGCCATGCAGTCTGGTGCGCGCGCGAGCTCGTCGGTGACGAGCCGTTTGCCTTGCTGCTGCCGGATATGGTCATGCAGTCCAAGAAAGGCTGCCTGAAGGAAATGGTCGAGCTTTACGAAAAGACCGGCGGCAATGTTATTGCCGTGCAGGAATGCGACCCGGAAGAGGCCCATAAATATGGCATCGTCGGCAAGGGCGAGACCATCGGCAGCGGTTTCGAGATCACCCAGATGGTCGAAAAGCCCGCCAAGGGAACAGCGCCCTCCAATCTTTATATCAATGGCCGCTATATCCTGCAGCCGGAAATCTTCGAGCTTCTGAGCAAGCAGGAAAAAGGCGCCGGCAATGAAATCCAGCTGACCGATGCGATGCTCAAGCTTGCCGACGCGCAGAAATTCTTCGGCTTCAACTATCAGGGCCTGACATTCGACTGCGGCTCCAAGGCCGGCTTTATCGAGGCCAATGTCGCTTTTGCCTTGTGGCGCAACGATATTCGCCCTTCGGTCGAAGGCTCGATTGGCCATCTGCTGAATACCATCAAGCCAGCCTGATAAATCCGGCATGGTCTCTGGTCACGCCCCCTGAAAAGGGGGCGTTTTTTTGTGATTGAAGCACTATTTCGTGTAATTTGCTTTTCCGCACGACGATGATAGGTAATTTACCTAATATGTAACCCCTAAAAGTGTGAAACAGCTTTTGGGTGCATGGATCAAACGGGCTCCTCCCACAAAAGGAATAAAGCATGCAGGAATTCCAGCAGACGATGGGGGCAGGTGCGCTCATCTCGATAGCGGTTGGCGCTGTCCTCTTATTGCTTTTGCTCATTATCCGGTTTCGTGTTCACGCCTTCGTCGCGCTTGTGATCGTCAGTCTTCTGACGGCGCTTGCGACCGGCATTCCGGCGGGCAACATCCTGACCACCATCACATCTGCCTTCGGTTCGACCCTTGGCGGGGTGGCGCTTCTGGTGGGGCTTGGCGCAATGCTGGGCCGATTGCTTGAAATATCGGGCGGCGCACAGGCGCTCGCCGATGATCTCATCAGGCGGTTCGGCGAAGAACGCGCACCTATGGCGCTGGGCATCGCATCGCTGATTTTCGGCTTCCCCATCTTTTTCGATGCCGGACTGGTCGTGATGCTCCCGGTGGTCTTCACTGTCGGGCGGCGACTCAAGGGAAGTCTGCTGCTCTATGGCATCCCGGTTGCCGCAGCCTTTTCGGTGATGCATGTTTTCGTGCCCCCGCATCCGGGCCCGGTCGCGGCATCGGAACTGCTCGGCGCGGATGTGGGACTTCTTGTGCTCGTCGGGATCGTCGTCGTCATCCCCGTCTGGTTTATCGCCGGGCACCTTTTCGGCGCCTGGATCGGCAAGCGGATCAATCTCCCCATTCCGGACAGTTTCGATGCGGGGAAGAAAGCGGATGAAGCTGTAAATCCCCCAAGTTCCAGTCTGGTCATTTTGCTTCTTCTTCTGCCGCTGGTTCTTATCTTCATCAATACGGGCCTCGATTTTGCCCGTGCGCAGGGCTGGGTCAGCGCTGATACAAACTGGTATCAGCTGGCGCGAATGATCGGGTCAACTCCGGTTGCGCTTCTGGTGGCAGTGCTGGTGGCCTCCTATGTGCTCGGGCCGCGGCGCGGCAGGGATGCAGCCAGCGTGGAACGCGTTCTCGATTCAGCGCTCGGTCCGGTCTGCTCCATTATCCTGATCACGGGCGCAGGCGGAATGTTCGGCGGCGTGCTGCGCGCTTCCGGCATTGGCGACGCCCTGTCCACCGCGTTCGCGAATACGGGACTGCCCGTCATCGCGGCGGGCTTCCTGCTCGCAACGATTTTGCGCGTGGCGCAAGGCTCCGCAACCGTCGCGCTGATCACTGCTGCCGGACTTGTTCAGCCAGCCGTACAGGCCGCCGGATATCATGGGCTTGAGACTGCGGCGGTGGTGATTGCCCTTGCTGCGGGGTCTGTCATGCTGTCCCACGTCAATGATTCCGGTTTCTGGCTGGTCGGACGTTTCTTCAACATGGATGTCAAGACGACATTGAAAACGTGGACGGTTCTTGAAACCCTTATCGGGCTTCTGGGATTTGCCATTGCCTGTTTGTTGTTCTGGCTCGCCTGATCTCGATCCGAAACGGCATCCCGAAAGGGGTACCGTTCTCTTTTCTAGCGCATTTCCAGTAAAAGTTTGAAACGCCTATACGGGGAAATCAGTTCGCTGGACTGATTTCCAATCCCGCTTCGATGCGTTCTGAAATGCGGAAAAGACAAGCAGATAGAGCGGTTCCAACGATTTCGATAAAAACAGGAACCGCTCTAGCGCTGAACCTTCACGCCGAGATAGATGCTGTCGGCTTTATATTCGCGGTCAGAAATCCTGCTCGCCAGGAATTCGTGACGCAGGCGCGCGTCCAGGCCGACAAAACGATTGATCCAGTAGGTCGCGCCGATCTGTGCGCCGATGGTGTAGTCGGTTCCGGTCCCGTCCTTGTTCTGCCGGATATTCGCATCGAGCCTGCCGTTGAGGCTGAGGTCGGAACGTATGCGGCGGGTCACGTCAAGGCTCGCAAAATGCAGGAGCGATCCGGCAACGCCCGGCGTAGTCGAGGTATCGACTGTTGTTTGCGCATAAAGGCGCATATCGGTTCCGCGCAGCGGCGACCAGTTGAGCGCAGCATTGATCGACGGGCCGCTAATGTTACCGAGGCGGGAATCATCGCTATTGGCACGCATGTATCCGGCGGCGAACTCGCCGTTCAGTTTCTCGCCCATGTCGAGCATCATGCCGCCGCGCAGCGCAAATTGCGATCCGCTGCGCTCATATCCATTGCTGTCCACCTTCTCGTCGAAGATGCGCTTGCCGAGTTCGATTTCGGTAAAGGGTTTGATCGCCGATGACAGGCTGAAGCCGCCGCGCAGCGTAATACTGGCATAGGTGTTGTCGCGGTCCTTCTGACTGACCGTGCCGCCGGATGACAGTTCGGCGTCGC
Source organism: Brucella pseudintermedia (assembly GCF_008932435.1). Lineage (GTDB taxonomy): Bacteria > Pseudomonadota > Alphaproteobacteria > Rhizobiales > Rhizobiaceae > Brucella > Brucella pseudintermedia. The sequence goes on from NZ_WBWE01000005.1 coordinate 185,880, forward strand.
CATATATATTGTGCTCGACCCGTCCGGTGGCGCTACCAAACACCAGCCCCATATCGCGTTCGACGCCGAGACTGCCGTTGAAGGTATGAACCAGTGGCCGCTTCAAGGCGCCAACAACCCCGTAGGGGCTCGATGCGCTTTCGCGGCGCAACTGGTAACCGGCACCCGTATTGACCGTTGTCTGGTCGCCGAGATCGAGCCGCAGATTGCCCTGAATGTCGACCCGCGGTTCGGAGACGTCTTCTCCCGAAATGGATTTGGACCAGGTGCCCGAAGCGTCGAGCGTTGCCTGATGGCGCGCCCAATCCGACTGCGCATTGAGCCGCAACGTTGTTTCGTTGAGAACAGCGCTGGAACCGGTTGCGCTATTGTCACCATTGGTCGTGGCCCGGATACCCTGCTCAAGCGAAGGCCGCAGGATAAAGGAACCGGTGCGGATGCCGATCGGCGCAAACGGATCGGCTTCCTGTGCGGAACCGCGCCCCTGCTCAGGCAACTGCCGCAGATTTTCGCGCTGTGCCCGGCCCGTATCTTCGCTTGCCTCGGCATCGACCGAACCGACACGCATATTGTCGGATTGAAGCGGCTGGCGATCCTGCGGCAAGGGAACAGTCGGAGCGGTTTGCGTAGTGGTAGCCGGGTCTGTCGCTACGGTGTTTTCGGGCGGGGTGTAACTGTCGTCGGTCGTCTCGCCAGCGCCGTTATCGTATCCCGGTGCGGCAAGTCCGCGGTTTGCGAGCGTCTCTGGCGAAGAGGCTGAAAGCACATCCTCAGCGACGCTTCCACGCAGATAAGCTTCCTGTGCAAATGCGGAACCATGACAAATTGCCATCGCCACGCCCGATAGGAACAGGCATCGCAGCCTGCGGGCAATGGGCGTCGAACCGCCAGATGGGGTCTTGGCAAAATGCATGTCGTGTTTTCAAACCGTCGCAACGTGGTAGATGAACGGTAAAGGCACATGGTTAATTCTTGGTTGCTGCGGCCGGCACCGGGACGATTCGCGGCACACAAATGTTTGGACAATCGCCTGCGAAGAAGTTAACCCTTGCCGCCATGGAAAAGCTCGATCAGATCATCCCTCCGGCAAACGCAGAAGCGGCCATCGCCTCGGCGTTGCGCACCATAAAAACCGAAAATGCGGGCCTCGCCGCGCTGGAAGAGGCGCTGAACAATGGCCTTTCCGGTCCATTCGTCGAAGCGGTGAAGCTGATCGTGGCCTCGCGCGGGCGGCTGGTCGTAACGGGCGTCGGCAAAAGCGGCCATATCGGTTCCAAGCTTGCCGCCACCTTTGCCTCGACTGGTACATCGGCATTCTTCGTGCATTCGGCAGAAGCCAATCATGGCGATCTCGGCATGATCGGTCGCGATGATGTCATTCTGGCCATCTCGTGGTCGGGTGAGACGGCGGAACTGAAGGGCATCGTCAATTATTCGCAGCGTTTCCGCATTCCGCTAATCGCGATTACCGCAGGCGAAAATTCGGCGCTCGGCCGCGCGGCGGATGTCGTGCTGCTTTTGCCAAAAACCGCTGAGGCCTGCCCGCATGGTCTGGCGCCCACAACCTCAACCATGATGCAGCTTGCTATCGGCGACGCGCTGGCAATCGCGCTGCTCGAAGCGCGCGGCTTTACCCCGAGCGACTTCAAGACGTTTCATCCCGGCGGTTCGCTCGGCGCAAGTCTGATCCATATCCGCGATATCATGCACCGGGGCGAACGCCTGCCGCTGGTAAAGACAGGCACATCCATGCCTGATGCGATGAAGATATTGGCCCAAAAGAGCTTTGGCTGCGTGGTGATTGTCGATGATGGCGGCAATCTGGCGGGTATCGTCACGGACGGCGATATTTCGCGCAATCTGAGCCGTAACCTTGCGGCATTGACGGTCGATGAAATCATGACGCGCAAGCCCAAGACGGTTGACCAGAATATGCTGGCGACCGCCGCGCTCAATACGATCAACGAAAATCACATCGGCGCGCTGATCGTCGTCGAGGCCGGACGCCCGATCGGGCTCGTACATTTCCACGATCTGTTGCGGATAGGCGCGGCCTGATTGGCCTTTGAGCCGGTCCGTTTATTCAGCGACTTCGATTTCCAGCGACAGCGGATCGAAGGCGATCACGCGGACTTCCGTCCCTGCCGGCAGATCAGGTCCTTTCACGCGCCACATCGTATCGTTGATACGGATGCGGCCGCGGCCATTGACGATGGGTTCCGTCAATGTGGCGCGCTGGCCGACCAGCTGCTCGCCGCGACGGTTGAGCAGGGGCTCGTCGGCATCGCTGCTGCGCGAGCCAAAGAAGCGGCGTCCCGCCAGCACGAAGATGACGGCGAGAACCAGAAACACAACGGTCTGAAACTGCCAGCCAAAACCCGTTGTGGAAGACAGGAGAAAGGCGAGAGCGCCGGTGACAAGTGCTGCGAGCCCGAACCAGATGAAGAAAAATCCGGGCGCCAGAATTTCCAGAATAAGCAGGGCCAGCCCGAAAACGAGCCAGTTCCAGATGCCGAGACCGGACAGAAACTCGATAGCCATGGCGCCCTCGCTATTTATTCTAACGCCTTATCCTGCGCAAAACTGCTTCGCACTTTTGCTGGAAATGCCCTAACGCCCCGCAGGCGGAACGCTGCGTGGGCGGGATGAGGCTGGCGGCTGCGGTGCCGGGTCTACCGGCTTGCTGCCATCCCCAAAGACTTCTCTGGCGATTGCGCCAATGCCGCCGAGCGAACCGATGAGAGAGCTTGCCTCAAGAGGCATCAGCACGACTTTCTGGTTCTTGGCGCTGGCAATATTGCTCAAGGCTTCGGTGTATTTTTGCGCAACGAAGTAATTGAGCGCCTGCACATTGCCGTTGGCGACGGCTTCGGAAACCATGGTCGTGGCTTTCGCTTCCGCTTCGGCAAGGCGTTCGCGTGCTTCCGCTTCGCGCTTGGCCGCTTCCAGCTTGCCTTCTGCTTCCAGAATCTGCGACTGCTTCTGGCCCTCGGCGCGCAGAATCTGCGCGTTGCGGTCGCCTTCCGCTTCCAGAACCTGCGCTCGCTTGTCGCGCTCGGCCTTCATCTGCCGCGCCATTGAAGTCACGATGTCTTCCGGCGGGTTGATATCCTTGATTTCCACGCGAGTCATCTTGATGCCCCACGGATGGGCGGCCTCGTCGACGACACGCAGCAGACGGTCATTGATCGCATCGCGGTTCGACAGAAGTTCGTCGAGATCCATCGAACCCATGACAGTACGAATGTTCGTCATGGTCAGGTTGAGGATTGCATATTGCAGGTTCGCGACCTGATAGGCCGCCTGTGCGGCATTGAGCACCTGATAGAAAGCCACGCCGTCAACGCCGACAATGGCGTTGTCGCGGGTGATGACTTCCTGCGTCGGCACATCGAGCACTTGCTCCATCATATTGAGGCGCGCGCCGATACGGTCGAAAAACGGCACGATCAGATTGAGGCCGGGATTGAGGGTGCGCGTATAGCGCCCGAACCGCTCGACCGTGTAATTAAAGCCCTGCGGCACGGTCTTTATGCCGGCAAACAGTGTCGCCAGGACCAGCGCGGCCAGAATGAGCAACGTGATATCGAAACCGGTCATTGTTTTTCCTTAAGGCAATAGGGCAGTAGGGCAATAAGGCAGTAGGTGGAATCTAGCACAGATCAGAACATACTGCCTTATTGCCCTACTGCCTTACACCCTTCAATCTATACCCAACCCTGCAATTCGCGACGTACCAGTGTCTCGATAACTTTCATGCCGTCTTCGCTGTCATTGAGACAGGGAATATGGCTGAAATTCTCGCCACCGTTTTCGAGAAATGCTTCGGCGGCTTCGTTGCCGATCTCATCCACCGTTTCCAGACAGTCGGCAACGAACCCCGGATTGAGAACCGCCATCGACTTGACCCCATGCCGGGCCAGTTCCTCCACCGTTTCGTCGGTATAGGGCTGGAGCCATTCTTCTGGCCCGAAACGCGATTGGAACGTGGAACGAAACTGGCTGTCATCCAGACCCAGCCGCGCCTGCAGTAAGCGTGATGTTTCAAGGCATTGCTGGCGGTAAGGGTCGCCCTTGTCCGAATAGCTTTTTGGGATGCCATGATAGGAAGCCAGAATCACTTCCGGCTTGAAGGAAAGCGTTTCGAGATGTTTCTCGATGGAACGGGCCAGCGCCTCGATATAGACCGGCTCCGCTTCATAGGATGGCACGATGCGCACTGCCGGCTGGAAGCGCTTCTTCATGAGCGCTTCGAAGAACTTGTCGTTCACCGTCGCGGTGGTCGTTGCCGAATATTGCGGGTAGAGCGGGAACATGACGATCCGCTCGCAACCCTGTTCCAGAAGACGGTCGGTGACGCTTTCAATGGAGGGCTGGCCGTAACGCATCGCCCAATCCACCACCACATTGGGATATTCAGCGAGCGCCCTGGCGAGTTTCTCTCCTTGCGCGCGGGTATAGGTGCGCAATGGAGATTCGTTTTTCTCGCGGTTCCAGATGCGGTCGTAAAGCCTGCCGGACCGTTTCGGGCGGGTGTTGAGCACGATGCCGTAAAGGATCGGATACCAGATCAGGCGCGGCCATTCGATGACGCGGCGGTCCGAGAGAAACTCGGCCAGATAGCGGCGCATCGGGCCATAGCTTGTGCCATCCGGTGTGCCGAGATTGACCAGCAGAACACCGACTTTCGGCAGCTTTCCTTGCGCCTCCGCTCCGGTTGTCTGGTTGGGCTTCTCCTGCACTTTGTCCATCTCACTCATCTTCCGACTCCTGTTCAGCCGGAAAACTAGAGAAAAAAAGACAAATTACAATCCTGACAATTGCCGCTGGTGCAATTCCATCGGCGCGGGTGTTTCCCGCGCCGTGAATATTTGAGATTTACGCGAAAAATCCGCTGCTTAACCGGCCGCGCGACGTGTCAGGGAGAAGCGCGAGCCCGAGGACGACGTGCAGTTGAGCTGCGACTGCGAAACGAGGGCGCAGTTTACCTTCGACGAGGTGCCGCGCACGATCGAGCGCATGTCGATTTCAACAAGTTGAGGCGACTGGTAACGATAGTTGCCTTCTGCAAGCTTTTCGTTCGTGTCGGTAGCGCGCGTCTCGAAAATACCGCCATTGAAGGACGAAACGATGCCATTGGGATCGACCCAGCTACCTTCGATACCAGCCGGGGCGCGGGAGACGACCGGGACATTGCCGCCGACCGGCCCAGTCGTTTCGCACGCTGCCAGCGCCAGCGACATGACTGCAAGAGGGGCAATGATGCGGAAGCGTTTCATATCCATGCTCTCCATTGAGCATTCCGAGCCAGAACCGTAGCTTAGCTGGCGTCTGAAATGCGTAACCAGACATTTAGAGCGGTATCAACGATTCCGTGCTGATGGGAACCGCTCGGGATGATTAGTTTGATGTATGGAAACTTGCACGAAAACAAGTCCTCATTGCGAGGAATAAGTGTCAAGCCTGTCGATTTGTTAGCAATGATGCAAGATCGCCGCGCAGGATAAAAGGTGCGTATGGCCCTTCTGCTTGTCCGTCATGGCCCGAATACGAGCATGGCGGATATCGCCAGCATGACAGTTGCGATGACCGCCGACGCGCAAAGCGTGCGATGGAGACAGCGATTGACCGCAATATTGCTCCTGAACAAGCCCTTGGAGCCAAGGGATTTCGTCATCTGGTAAAGTGCGAGATAGACGACAATCGCCACAAGTCCGATTGTCCATCCAAGCTCCACCAACCTGTCCGGGTGACCCGGAACACCGAGAATCCATGGCAAAACGAGCAGTCCGCAGACCAGTGCCATCAGGTCGGGAAACCGGCTCGCAATCAGCTTCATCATGTGGCGGGGAGAAAGGTCCAGACGCATATTCCTCGTCGAATGGCCCGGTCGAAACCGGGCCGGTTCGATCAACGCACCAGAATATTGCGGAACTGCCATGGGTCCTTGGTGTCGAGGTCTTCCTTGAACAAGTGGCCGCGGCCTTCCAGCGGTGTCCAGTCGGTATAATAGCCGTTCACGGGACCCAGATACTGCATCTGGACTTCAAGGCAGCGGCGGTAATCCATTTCATCGGTCTCGACGATGCCGCTTCGCGGATTTTCCAATGCCCAGACCATGCCGGCCAGAACAGCCGAGGAGACTTGCAGGCCGGTTGCATTCTGATAGGGCGCGAGCTTGCGCGCCTCCTCGACGCTCAATTGCGAGCCATACCAATAGGCATTCTTGTCGTGGCCATAGAGCAGAACGCCAAGCTCATCGCTGCCATCCAGAATTTCATGCTCTTCCAGAACGTGCTGCACCGGCTGCGCTTTGCCGCCCGCGCCGAACATTTCGTCAAGCGCCAGAATGGCGTCATTGCTCGGGTGATAGGCGTAGTGGCAGGTCGGACGGAAATCGAGCTTGCCTTTCTTGTCGCGCAGCGTGAAAAAGTCGGCGATGGAGATCGCTTCATTGTGCGTGACCAGCAGGCCGTATTGCGCGCCGAGCGTCGGGCACCATGTACGAATGCGGGTATTGCCGCCGGGCTGTTCAAGGAAAATCGCGGCCTTGTTGCCCTTTTTCTGCTTGCGGGCATTCTTGGGCATCCATTTCTCATGGCTGCCCCAGCCAAGTTCCGCCGGTTGCAGGCCTTCGGCGATAAAGCCTTCGACGGACCATGTGTTCCAGAAAGTGTTGAATGGCTTCGGCTCCCTGGCGCGCTGGGTGTCGCGTTCCGCGATATGAATACCCTTGACGCCAGCCTTCTTCATCAGTTTCGCCCAGCCGTGACGGTCATCCGCCGCCGGTTCGGTGAAATCGAGCTTCAATTCGGTCGCAAGGTCGACCAGCGCTTTCTTGACGAACCACGAGACCATGCCGGGATTTGCGCCGCAGCAGGAAACCGCGGTCGGGCCGCCGGGGTTCTTTCGCTTTTCAGTCCGGACCGTTTCGCGCAGCGCATAATTGGTGCGCGAGGCATTGTCGGCTTTTTCATCGAAATAGAAGCCGAGCCAGGGCTCCACTACCGTATCGATATAAAGCGCGCCATGTTCCCGGGCGTAACGCATCAGGTCGAGCGATCCGGTATCGACCGAAAGATTGACGACGAAGGGCTGGCCCTCCGTTCCTTTCAGGAGAGGGCCGAGAACCTTCTTGTAATTGTCCTTGGTGATCGCTTCCTTGACGAAGCGAATGCCTTTGTCGTCAAGGATCTTGCGATTGGCTTCGCTCGGATCGATCACGACCATGCGTGATTGGTCGAATTTGAAATGACGTTCAATCAGCGGCAGGGTACCGCGCCCGATCGACCCGAAGCCGATCATGATGACAGGGCCAGTTATCTCGCCATAGACTTGCCATTTCGCTTTCGCCATTTTCTTCCTCTCGCGCGCCGCAGAATTGCGGTCAGGTTATCACCCGCTTTAGCTGATGTGCGGAAACGATAACACAACTTCATAGAAAGAAAGAAACGTCACAAGGCTATGACATCAATACATGTTTAATGGATATTAGGATTTCAGTTATCGACCAGCTTTGCCTGGATCATGCCGCGCAATGAATTGCCGACAAGAATGTTGCGCGCGTTTTTCAGCGTTTCGACGGTAACGATTCCCTCTTCAACGACATTGTCGTTCAGCAATTCACGCCGCAGCACCCCGTCGAGAAGGCCGCATGAAAGGGCCGGCGTCCTGCAGGCCGCACCGCCGACATCCAGAAATATCGAGGTAATGGTTCCTTCGCAGACCTCGCCCCGATCATTGAGCAGGATGACTTCGTCTATCTCTGCCGGCGAGTACTCTTCGCGAGCCGCGATATAGGCCTGCCGCCGTGTCGTCTTGTGGCGCAACAGGGGATCGTCGTGCTTGAGACGTGTGCGGGCAATCGCGATCCGCCAGACCGTCTGGGACGGCAATGGTTCATAGGGAACGCTTGAGACAGTGACGACCCCGTCGGGAGCGAGCGCCAGCCGCAGCTTCAAGGCTTGTTCACCGGACCCGGTTTCCGCGAGCTTTTGCCGAATGGCTTCCATATTGCAGGCAAAGCCCAATTCACGCGCGGAATTTTCAAGGCGCGCCATATGCAAGTCGAAGCGCAGAATGCCGGAGAGCGGCTCCGAGCGCATGGTTTCGATCAGTTGGTAATCGGGTTCGGTCGTCACGGCCTGTGCCCCTTGTGGCTCGACAGTGCCGCGAACCGTGCTTTCAGAAGACATTCCTCGTACTCCGCTTGCGCCGTGGAATCGAAGACCACACCGCCCCCGACATTGAAGATCGCACGATTTTCATCCAGAAGCGAGATCGTGCGGATGGCAACGTTGAAACGCATGCGTCCGCTTGGTTCGATCCAGCCGAGCGAGCCGCAATAGATGTCTCGCGGCCCGGTCTCCAGCTTACGCAGGATTTCCATGGCGCTGATCTTCGGCGCGCCGGTGATCGAGCCGCACGGGAAGAGGGCGGCAAAAAGCGCGCGCAGGGACAGGTTTTCTTTCAGTCTGGCCCGCACGCGGCTGATCATCTGATGGACAGTGGGATAGGTTTCAACGCGAAAGAGTTCCGGCACGTCGAGCGAGCCTACTTCGCTGATGAGCGAAATATCATTGCGCAACAGATCGACAATCATGCGGTTTTCAGCCTGATTCTTGGGATCGTTCAGCAGAAACTGGCGGTTACGCTCGTCTTCTTCTGGCGTTGCGCCGCGCGGCATGGTGCCTTTCATCGGATGCGTTTCGATCCACCCGTCGCCATCGACCTCGAAGAAAAGTTCCGGCGATCGCGACAGGATGATCGGTCCACCGAGATCGCAATAGGTCGCGTAGCGAACCGGCTGACGCTTCGCGAGCATGTTGAACAGGACCAGCGGGTCGCCGTCCCATTCCGCGTGGATCGGGAAGGTTAGGTTGCCCTGATAGCAATCGCCTTCGCGCAAATGCTGGTGCAAGCGCTCGAAACGGGGCGCGTAGTCTTCGTACGACCATTGCGCGACCGGATTGCGCAGAAAGGTGGCATTGTCTTCGCTGTGGCCGTGCATTCGCTCATCGGACGGGCCGTCAAACACGCCGAAGCAGAGAAGCGGCGCATGGCGCCCCTCCGGAAGAAGCGGTTTGAGCTTGGGTTCGAGAAGATAGCCAGCCTCATAGGAAAGATAGCCCGCAAGCCACTTTCCGGCCTTGTGCGCCTCTTGCATAGCATCCCATGCCGGATCGAACTCCTCCGGCGTGTCGGCGCGGATGATCGCCGAGGGGGCCGCGAACAGCACGTCGCGGCCCGCCTTGTCGTCCCGAAAGAGAATAAGCGGTTTGTTACCCGGCTGGGCCACAGGTTTGCTCAGTCTTCCATGGCTTCGAGTTCATCGATGATGCCTTCGATCACCGACAGGCCCTTGCTCCAGAAGTCCGGATCGGTTGCATCGAGGCCAAATGGCGCAAGCAATTCCTTGTGGTGCTTGGTGCCGCCAGCCTTCAGCATGTCGAAATACTTCTGCTGGAAGCCCTGTTCGGAGTTCTGGTAAACCGCATAGAGCGAATTCACGAGGCAATCACCGAAAGCATAGGCATAGACATAGAACGGCGAATGGATGAAATGCGGGATATAGGTCCAGAAGGTCTCGTAACCCGGATTGAGATTGACGGCATCGCCAAGGCTTTCGCGCTGCACATCCATCCAGATTTCACCGATGCGTTCCGCGGTCAGTTCGCCTTCACGGCGCTCGGTGTGGACACGGCGCTCGAACTGATAGAAGGCGATCTGGCGCACGACCGTATTGATCATGTCCTCGGCCTTCTGCGCCAGCATGGCCTTGCGCTCACGCTTGTCCTTCGTCGCGGCCAGCAGCGAGCGGAAAGTCAGCATTTCACCGAACACGGATGCGGTTTCTGCGAGCGTCAGCGGGGTTGAGGCCATCAGCGCGCCCTGACTGCCCGCCAGAACCTGATGCACGCCATGACCCAGCTCATGCGCCAGCGTCATCACATCGCGCGGCTTGCCCATATAGTTGAGCAGCACATAAGGATGCGCCGATGGCACGGTCGGATGCGCGAACGCGCCCGGTGCCTTGCCGGGACGGACTGGCGCATCAATCCAGTTCCTGTCGAAAAACTTCTTCGCGATCTCGGCCATTTCCGGCGCGAAATTGCCATAGGCGGAAAGGACGGTTTCGCGTGCCTTGTCCCATGGGATCAGCGCCTGTGGCGTTTCCGGCAACGGGGCGTTGCGATCCCAGTTTTCGAGCTTTTCAAGGCCGAGCCACTTGGCTTTCAGCCTGTAATAGCGGTGCGACAGGCGCGGATAGGCATCCTCCACCGCCTTGGCAAGCGCATCCACCACGTCCCGCTCGACGCGGTTGGCGAGGTGGCGGCTATCGGCGATGTCCTGAAAACCGCGCCAGCGATCGGAGATTTCCTTGTCCTTGGCAAGCGTGTTGGTGATCAGAGTGAAGGTGCGCAGATTGGCCGCGAAGGTCTTTGCCAGTGCTTCCGATGCCTTCTTGCGTACAGCGCCGTCAGCGTCCTGAAGCATGTTCAAGGTCGGCTCGATGCTCAGTTCCTTGCCGTCGATTTCAAAACGAAGCCCCGACATGGTTTCATCGAACAGCCGGTTCCAGGCGCTGTAGCCGGTGACTGACTTTTCATGGAAAAGCTGCTCCAGCTTGTCGTCAAGCTGGTACGGCTTGTCGAGGCGCAGATCGTTGAGCCATGGTCGGTAATGGCCGATGGCTGCATTGTCGTTCATCGCTTTTTCCAGAACGGCATCATCAATGCGGTTCAGTTCCAGGCCGAAGAAAATGAGGTACGTGCTGGCGTCGGTCAGCTTTTGCTGCGTATCGCCGAAAAGCTTCATCCGCTTCGGGTCGGTGGTGTCGCCGTAGTAATAAAGGCCAGCGAAAGAGCCGATGCGGCCCATGAGCTCATCAAGTGCCTCAAATTCCCTGATCGCATCGGCAAAGTTGCCGCCACTGGGCTTGGCCGCTTCATCGCCGAGCTTGCCCTTCCAGCGTTCTTCAAAGGCCGCGGCATCCTTTATGGCCTTCTCGATATCGCTTTTCAGCTCCGGGCTGTCGGCTAATGGATAAAGATCGGCCAGATTCCATTCCGGCAGAGTACCGAGATTAGCCTTTTCGCCTGCTGCCGCATCGCTGGCAGGCGCATGCAAAACTTTGTTGAAGGAAACGGATTCTGAAAAACGGGTCATGAACATTCTCCAAGAGCATTTCCAGAAAAAGTGCGAAGCGGTTTTTCGTCGGATAATGCGTACAACCAAACAGACAGAGCGGCGCCGCGATCCGGCGCCAGCCGGAGCCGCTCTGTCAAGCTCCTTCTCGCATGTCTTGTCATGATCGCCAAGAGGTGGGAAAAGGGCTTCGATCATTTGTGAGGGCTTGCCCCTCCAGACTGACGAATAATCAGACTGGCGAAGAAGCGGATGGTCGACGCAGGAAATGAATTCAGGATACAAATTTTGTGAAATGGGACACTGAGGCACATTTTAGTACCTTGCATTCACCGAAGGCTTGCCACCAAATAACGCGCCTAGAATACGAGACATTTAAACTGTTTAAGTATTTCGGGCGCGGGAACTCCATAGGTGTTGATAACTGTTAATGGCCACGCGCATACTCATAGCGGATGACGATCCGATCCATCGACGCAATCTGGAAGCGATAGTCATGCGCATGGGCTATCGGACCATTCTGGCGGATGGCGGGGCCAGTGCACTCAGCTTCGTCGGCCAGCGCAAGGATATTGTCCTTATGCTGCTCGATCTGTCGATGCCGGATATGGATGGACTGACCGTCCTGCGGCGCATGCGCGAAGCTGGGAGCAGCGTTCCGGTGATCGTTCTCGTCCAGAACGACGATCTCCAGCCGGTTCTCCAGGCCATAAAAATGGGTGCGGTCGATTTCGTGACCAAGCCGGTCGCCTTCGAGCGCGTGCAGGTTTCCGTTTCCAATGTGCTGAAGATCGATGCGCTGACGCAGGAAATCCGCCGCGCCCGCTCTTCCCTGAAAGCCCATCTGACGCTTTCCGATATGGCGATCAAAAGCCCGGAGATGGAACGGGTCGGCATTCTGGCGCGCCGGGCTTCGGCGCTGGACGCGCCGCTCTTGATCGAGGGAGAGCCCGGCAGCGGCAAGGAGACGCTGGCGCGCGCCATTTGCAGCGGCAGCGTCCGCTGGCGCGGTCCTTTCGTGACGGTCGACTGTCGCACCCTTACGGTGGACAATGCCGACGAAGTTTTTTTCGGTGTTTCAACAGCACGCCGCGACCGCCGGGACGGCGATGCGCTTAGCAGTCTGGGAAAGCTTGCGGAAGCCGATGGCGGCACGCTTTTCCTCGACGAAGTCGGCGCGCTGCCGCGCCACACGCAGATCAAGCTTTTTGCCGCGATGCAATCCGGCCAGTTCGAAACCGGCGGCGAGCGCACGCTTTCCAACGCGCGCATCATGGCATCGAACAGCCGCCCGCTGGCAGAACTTGTCGACATGGGACGTTTTCACGCCGGGCTTTACCACCTGCTTGGCTCCTTTGCCGTAACCATGCCGCCCTTGCGCAATCGTCCGGAAGATATTCCGATCCTCCTGCATCAGTTCATGATGCGCTTTGTCAGCGAGGAGCGGATGGGGCATATCACCGGCATCGCCACCCATGCGCTGGAAAAGCTGAAGGCCTACCATTGGCCCGGCAATGTGCGGGAACTGAAAAATGCCGTTTACCGTGCTGTGATCCTCTGCGACACTGGCGAGCTGACAGCGGGTGATTTCGCGCAGATCGGTGCCGGCAGCGAGGCTGCAAGGTCCGTACAGCAATCCGCCCGGTTTAACCTTGTCGATCAGGATCTAGGCGTGACTTCGGCCGGTCTGTTCAGTGGAATAGACGGGACCGGCGAGGTTCGCACGCTTGCTGCAGCCGAGGAGGAAATGATCCGGTTCGCAATCGCCCATTATGATGGACAGATCAGCGAAGTCGCCCGGCGTCTGGGCATCGGAAGAACCACGCTTTACCGCAAGCTGAAGGAATATGGCATCGATGTGGCGTCGATCTCCGGCAAGGGATCGGGGGGCGAGGAAGAGGCCGATATCACCCCTTTCAACCGTATCGCGGGCTGACCCATTTCACCTAACATACTGAATTTCAGACGTTTATCATGGACAGCCTGTCGGTGCTCGCAGGTACTGTTGCGAATTAAAGACTGTTAATAATTTTTTTACCATGGCGAAAATAGGTGCACGTGTGTGGCTTTTTTGCCATGGTGTCTCCTCATTTGTTGTTCACTAAGCGTCCATTAACCATTAAATCCGACAATCGGAGTTCGAGCGGAACTGGGGCGCAGGCTTTTTGTGACACCACAAAGAAAGCCCTGAGGGAAGCCTGGAGAATGCCTCTGGGGGCGGAAAACGGTAAGGCGATACGATTCGATGAGCAGCATATCGACCATTAAAGCGCGCTTTGCGAAGGTGTGGACCGGAATAAAGGCCAGGATGAAGGTATCCGCGTCCGTTCCGTCTGCCCTTGCCGTCGCTGCGGCTGTCCTGGCGCTGTCTCCCGCGCAGGCATCGGCTGAAACCCGCTCTCTCAAGCTCTATTACGTTCATACCGGTGAAAAGGCGGAGATCGTCTTCAAGAGAAATGGGCGCTTCGATGCGCAGGGTCTGAAGAAGCTGAACGTTTTCCTGCGTGACTGGCGCCGCAACGAGCCGACCAAGATGGACCCGCGCCTGTTCGATCTGATCTGGCAGGTTTATCGCTCCACCGGCTCCAGCCAGTATATTACCGTCGTCTCCGCTTACCGTTCGCCGGCAACCAACGCCATGCTGCGTTCGCGTTCCGCGAATACCGGCGTCGCCAAGAAGAGCCAGCACATGCTTGGCCGCGCGATGGACTTCTACATTCCCGGCGTTCCTCTGGCGAAGCTGCGCGGCATCGGCATGCGCTACCAGATCGGCGGCGTCGGCTATTATCCGCGTTCCGGCTCGCCTTTCGTCCATATGGATGTCGGCAATGTCCGCTCCTGGCCGCGCATGAGCCGCCGCGAACTGCTCGCGCTGTTCCCGGATGGCAAAACCGCGCATCTTCCGGCGGACGGCAAGCCACTGCCCGGTTATGAGCAGGCGCTGGCCATGATCGAAAAACGCAAGGCTGGCGGCGGAGAGGTCATGGTGGCCAGCAACTCATCGCCTCGTCGCAGCAAGAGCCTGTTCGGCGCGCTGTTCGGCGGCGGCGCTGATGAAGAAGAAGAAAGCGGCGGTGAAGTAAGCGCTCCACCGGCTTCCGCACGTCCTGCTCGCGCGGTGCCTGCGCGTCAGGCCCCGGCGGCTCCGGAAGAGCCGGTCCAGCAGCCGCGTGAAACGATGGTTGCCGCCTTGCCTGCCCGCGAGGCTCCCGTGCCGATGCAGGCGCCGCGTCCGGAAGCGGGGCTCGATGCCCAGGCACAGGCCGCAGCGGAAGTTCCGGTGGCCGCGCTCAACGTTCCGATTCCGGCCCGCAAACCGGCGATGGCGCCGCAGGATGCCGTGGCGCTTGCCGCAGCCGAACCTGCCGACGCTGCAGCCGCCGCTCGCGCTGCCGTGGATGCAAACACGGTTCAGGTTGCCGATGCCGGCGTGCCGTCGTCGCTGATGAACGGTTTTGTGCCGGTACCGTCGGCGCGGCCGCAGCTTGAGACGGATAATATGCAACTCGCCGCCGCGGTGATTCCGACAGCCCGTCCGATGCGCCCGGGCGAAAAACCTGCCGAGAGCGGCCAGGATGCGATTGCCGCGCTCGTCAACAGCGAGCAGGCCGAGCCGACACAAGTCGCCGAGGCTGGCAATGTTGACGTGCCGCAGCCGGGTGAAACGGCAGCTTTCCCGCTGCCGAAGGAAGCGCCGCGCGCCAACACACAGCTTGCCCTGCTTTCCAAGAAGGATGAGATCGGCGAGCTGATAGCACCGCCTTCCGACGATTATTATGACAGCAAGCCGGTTGCTGACGCCGCTCCGAAGCAGGCTCCGGCACCTGTACAGACGGCTTCGGTGGCCCGCACCGCGCCAGCCAAGGCGACTGCGACGGCTTCTGCCGCTGTCCATAAGAAGGCTGCGGCGATTGGCAAGGCCGCCGAGACGGGCGTTCGCGCCACGGCAAAGGGTGGGCGCTACGTCGCCAAGGCCCAATCCACACCGCGTGCGGTGGTTCAGCCTGCCGTGATCCCCGCTTCTGAAGTTGCCCTGTCGACGGAATCCGTTTCCAGCGCTGTGCCGGTGACCAACCCGGTTCTCCGCAACGATGCGCTGCGTTCCGCTCCCGCCATGGTCTATACGGCAGGCTTCCAGCGCGGCAATCTGCCGACCGAACGCGCCAACCA
Organism: Brucella pseudintermedia; assembly: GCF_008932435.1. Lineage (GTDB taxonomy): Bacteria > Pseudomonadota > Alphaproteobacteria > Rhizobiales > Rhizobiaceae > Brucella > Brucella pseudintermedia. Next base: position 201,198 of record NZ_WBWE01000005.1, read on the forward strand.
GTTCAGCGGCAGTGCTGTTACCTTCCTGACGGTGGCGAAGTTTACCGAAACCAACTGATTATCGGTCAGATCATAACAAACCGAAAGAAAAGGGGCCCGAAAGAGCCCCTTTATTATGTTCCCATTTCGGCTTGATCAGCCTTTCAGGCGAGCCGCTTCGCTCGCAAGCCCGGTAATAGCATCCCAATCACCTGCCTCGACCAGTTCCTTCGGTGCAACCCATGAGCCGCCGACACAGACAACGTTGGGCAGCGAGAGGTAATTTTTGGCATTGGCAAGGCTGATGCCGCCGGTCGGGCAGAAGACGGTTCCCGCGAGCGGCGAGGATAAAGCCTTCAGGAACGATGCGCCGCCGGCCTGTTCAGCGGGGAAGAATTTCAGATGGGTGTAGCCTTCCTCGCGGAGCGCCAGCATCTCGCTCGGCGTTATGGCGGCGGGCAGGAGCGGCACGTCGCTGTCATTGGCGGCTGCGACGATATACTTCGTTGCGCCGGGGCTGACGATGAAGCGCGAACCGGCCTTCGCCGCATCCTCATACTGTTTGGCGTTGAGGATCGTTCCGGCTCCGACGATCGCTTCTGGAACTTCCGACGCTACCGCACGGATGGCATCAAGGGCCGCAGCCGTGCGCAAGGTGATCTCGATGGCGGGCAACCCGCCCTTGGCGAGCGCGCGCGCCAGCGGAACAGCATGTTCCACCCTGTCAATCAACAGAACCGGAATAACCGGCTGGCCTGTCATGATGGGAACGAGAAGGTCGGTTTTCTGGGACATCGGCTTGCTCGGCTGTTGGAGTGATAAATCGATTTAAATCGCTGCCGGCGGTTTGTCCACCGCCGAAAGCTAGCTCTTCATGCGGCTCTTTTAAGCGTGTCGAGCTGTTTTTGCCAGCGCTGATGGGCTTCGGCCATGCGCTTGTCATATTCGTTGCGGGCGAATGCAGGACCGTTGTAGCGACGCGCGAATTCCCGCCAGTTGCGATCCTTCAACACTTCAAGAAGCTCCGCCTTTTCGATGAAGCGCAGCATCAGCTTCGCTTGCCCGGCAACCGAACCGCGTGCTTCCGCCACAAGGTCGTCAACGGTCGCATAGCCAAGCCATTCCCAATGCGCGCCCATGACCTGCCCCAACCCCCAGGATGTGGATTCAAGCGCTGCCTTTTTGTTCAAGCCCATGGCGCGTTCGAGCAGAAGCCAGCGCTCGCCTTGGGATTTCGGATTGCGTATCTTTCCCGCAACCGGGGCTGACAGGCCGCTGCTCCTTGCATAGTCGCGCATGCGTCCGGAAAGCCTGCGGTCGAAATAATGTCCCTCAAACCGGATGGCCGGTTCCTCGCCGCCATTGACGTTGTAAAGCGCGCGACCGCCGCTCTCGACTTCCGCAATTGCCAGCAAGGCGGCTGCATCAATCTCCGCGTCCTTTGCCATTGTCGTCAGGGCTGCAATCGTTTGGCTGTCGAACATCTATTGCTCCTCGAAAGTTGATCTCCAAGACCGATTTTGGGGCGACTTCGACGCATGAGGATAAAGTGGACTTGAATTCGCCGTTTGCGGGGATTAGTTGCGAGGTGAATTTTCAAAGAAGACAGAACCGATGAGCAATTTGCCTTTCACCGTTGCCGCCCTTTATTGCTTTGCGCCCCTGCCGCAATATGAGAGCCTGCGCGAGCCGCTGGCTCAGCTTTGCTGCTCGAACGGCATCAAAGGAACGCTGCTTCTTGCGGCGGAAGGCATCAACGGGACGGTCGCGGGCACTGCCGGGGCGATTGAAAAGCTCGTTCAGCACATCACGGCCATTCCCGGTCTGGCGCAACCCGAACTCAAATATTCCCACGCGAGCGAAATGCCGTTCCATCGCATGAAAGTGCGGTTGAAGCGGGAGATCGTTACCATGGGCGTCGAGGGTATCGATCCGTTGAAGAGCGTGGGCACTTATGTCGCGCCGCAGGACTGGAATGCGCTCATCGCCGACGAGAACACAGTCGTTGTCGATACGCGCAACGACTATGAATATGCCATCGGCACATTTGAAGGGGCGATCGATCCGCAGACCAGGACTTTTCGCGAGTTTCCGGAATGGGTGGAGCAGAACCGTGACAAGCTTGAAGGCAAGAAGATCGCCATGTTCTGCACCGGCGGCATTCGCTGCGAAAAGGCTACGGCCTTCGTCAAGGGGCTGGGCTTCGAGGATGTCTTCCATCTCAAGGGCGGTATCCTGAAATATCTTGAAGAAGTCCCGCGTGAAGATAGCATGTGGAAGGGCGAGTGCTTCGTTTTCGATGAGCGGGTGGCCGTTGGCCACGGCCTTGCTGAGAGCGACGTCGAACTGTGCCGTGCCTGCCGCCGCCCGATTTCGCCGGAAGACAAGCTTTCGCAGTTTTTCGAGGAAGGCGTTTCCTGCGCTGGCTGCTATGACGAGCGGACGCCGGAAGACCGTGCCCGTTATGCAGAGCGCCAGAAGCAGGTGAAGCTTGCCGAGAAGCGCGGGGCGCACAAGCATATCGGTAGCTGATGTCGCACGCCCTTTGCCGGGGCTGGCCAAACGGATTTTACCGCATTATGGTGGCGCTGGTTGCGGAACGGTCTGAATTCGTTACGCAATTTTGGGGCGGCTTTTGCATGGACGCCCGTGCATCAAGGGTTTGACGGCATCCGGGTCGCGTTTGCCTCCATCACACCCATCATCGCAAGTCGGAGCATTCGGATTTCCGATGCCCGAACAGGAACAACGCCGGTTTTCCGGCGGATGATGGTTTGCCTGCCCTTGCAGGCGATATGGAGGATATTCATGAAGAAGCTGACCGCCGCATTTCTCATCGCTGTTGCTGCCGGTGCCGCCTCGGTTGCTCATGCTGCCGAGAAGGTGACCGTTTTCGCCGCCGCCAGCATGAAGGACGTCATTGAGGAAGCAGCCCGGCAGATGAAGGACAAGGACGGTACGGAAGTCGTCGCGTCGTTTGCGTCTTCATCGGTTCTTGCCAAACAGATCGAGCAGGGCGCTCCGGCGCAGATTTTCATTTCAGCCGATCTCGACTGGATGGATTATGTCGAAAAGGCCGATGCCATCGACAAGCCTTCACGCAAGGTGATCGCGGGCAATGCGCTGGTAGTTGCAACGCAGAAGGACACGCCGAAGGGCGAAGCGAAAGAGCTTTTGGGCGCAGGCCGTTTCGCCATGGGCGATCCGTCGAATGTTCCGGCAGGCAAGTACGGCAAGGCAGCGCTGGAAAAACTCGATATCTGGAAGGATGTCGAAAAGAACGCGGTCTTTACCGAAAATGTGCGCGTTGCGCTGCAATATGTCAGCCGCGGCGAAGTCAAGGCTGCCATCGTTTACGCATCGGACCGGGCCGCGGCGCCCGAACTGGTCGAAGCCTATCGCTTCCCGGCTGACAGCCATGCGCCGATCCTCTACCCTGCGGCGCTTGTAGCGAAAAACGAAACCGATGCCGCCAAGGCTTTCCTTGCTTTCCTTGAAAGCGATGCCGGTCAGGCGATCATCAAGGACAAGGGCTTCGTCGGCGCTGCGGAGGCCGCAAAATAAATGATGGAAGGCAATGTCTGGCAGATCGTGTCTCTGTCGCTCCGGGTTGCCGGAATAGCCATCATTGTTGCTCTGCCAGTCGCCTTTGTCGTGGCATGGGTTCTTGCCCGGTTCAATTTTCCGGGCAAGTCGCTGGCGCAGGCCATTGTCACCATGCCGCTCGTTCTGCCGCCAGTGGTGACGGGCTATCTGCTCCTGATCCTGTTTGGCGCAAGGGGCGCGGTCGGTGCCCCCTTGCAGGAATGGTTCGGCCTTTCCTTTTCCTTTCGCTGGACGGGCGCCGCGCTCGCTGCCGGCGTGATGGCGTTTCCGCTCCTTGTCCGCCCGATCAGGCTTTCGATCGAAGGGCTGGATCGCGGGCTTGAGGAAGCGGCGCGCACGTTGGGCGCAAGCCGGTTCACGGCCTTTTTCACCGTCGTTCTGCCGCCCTTGCTGCCCGGCGTTCTGGCGGGCGCGGTGCTTGGCTTTGCCAAGGCTCTGGGCGAGTTCGGCGCCACGATCACTTTCGTTTCCAACATTCCGGGCGAAACGCAGACCCTCTCGCTTGCCATTTATGCCCTGATGCAGATCCCATCTGGCGACGCGGAAGCATTCCGGCTGATCGCCATATCCGCCGCCATTTCCGTGGCTGCCGTGGTGCTTTCCGAATGGCTGCAGCGCAGGCTCGCGGGGGTAACCAAATGAGCGCGCTTGTTGTTTCCATCAAGGGCCGCAATGGCAGGTTCCCTGTCGAGGCCGATTTCGCCGCCGATTGGGGCGTGACCGCCTTGTTCGGTCATTCCGGTGCAGGCAAGACGACGCTCCTGAAAATGATTGCCGGAACGCTCCGCCCCGAAAGCGGGCGTATCGCCGTTGGCGATTTCACGCTGTTCGATGCCGAAAAAGGCTTAGATTTGCCGCCGGAAAAGCGCCGCATCGGCTATGTGTTTCAGGAAGCCCGGCTTTTCCCGCATATGAGCGTCAAGCGCAACCTGACCTATGCGCGCTGGGCAGGCCGCAGGCAGGCTTCGCGCAGCTTCGACGAGGTGGTGGCGCTGCTCGGCATCGGCCATCTCCTCGACCGGCGGCCGTCAACGCTTTCGGGTGGGGAACGCCAGCGTGTCGCCATCGGCCGCGCGCTTCTGTCCGATCCGGCGCTCTTGCTGTTGGATGAGCCGCTTTCCTCGCTCGACCATGCACGTCGGCAGGAAATACTGCCTTTTATCGAGCGCCTTCGCGACGAAAGCCACGTGCCGATCGTTTATGTGAGCCATGAAATCGACGAGGTGGCGCGGCTGGCCGACCAGATCGTGCTTCTGTCCGCTGGCCGGGTAACGGCAAGCGGCGCGGCGGCAGATGTTTTTCCGCTGATCGATGCGGAGGGCGAAGGCGGCAGCGTGCTTCTGGAAGGGACGGTTTCGTTCTACGACGAGCGCTACAAGCTGGCCGAGATCGATCTGGGCGGCGCGTCGTTCCAGCTCAGCGACGCGGGGCTGAAACAGGATATGCATGTGCGTCTGCGCGTGCGCGCCCGCGATGTTTCCATTGCCCGCAAGGCGCCGGAAGCGATCAGCATCCGCAATGTCCTGCCGGTGACTGTCACGGCCATCACGATGGATGACGGCCCCAACGCCTATGTCGCGCTCGACTTTCGCGGGCGTCGCCTCGGGGCGCGACTGACGCGGCGTTCGGTGGACGAACTGGGGTTGCGCGCCGATGACGCGGTGGTGGCGCTGGTGAAGGCTGTTTCAGTCGACCGTGCGGCCATTCGGGAAAAATGACACGGAAACAATAATCCGGTTTTCGTCCCGCTTCTTTTATGCTCCTGTCCGGTCGAATGGGAGTATTGGCATGACTGATTTGCAAAACTGGACCCCGCGTCCGAAGCCGGAACGCAAAGTGCTTGAAGGCCGCTATGTGCGGCTGGAGCCGCTGGACCCCGGGAAGCATGGCGACGAACTGTTTGCCGCTTCCTCGGTGGAGGACGCGGACCGGCGCTTTACATGGCTGTTCGAGTTTCCCCCCGCGACCCGCGCAGAATTCGAGCCGTGGCTGGAAAAGGCATCCAAAAGCGACGATCCGCTGTTTTTCGCGGTCATTGACAAGGCGAGCGGCAAGGTCGCCGGGCGGCAGGCGCTGATGCGCGTAGACCCCATCCATGGCGTCATCGAGATCGGCAGCATTTATTGGGGCCCGCAGATTTCGCGCAAACCCGCCGCCACGGAAGCGCAGTTCCTCTTCATGCAGTATATTTTTGACGAACTTGGCTACCGCCGCTATGAATGGAAGTGCCACAACGAAAACGGGCCTTCCAAGCGCGCTGCCGAGCGTTTCGGGTTTCAGTTCGAGGGGATTTTCCGCCAGCATATGGTGGCCAAGGGCCGAAACCGCGATACGGCCTGGTTTTCCATTCTCGATAGCGAATGGCCTGCCTTGAAACAAGCCTATCAGGCGTGGCTTGCGCCGGAAAACTTTGATAGTGACGGTCAGCAGAAGAAGAAGCTGGAGGAGTTTCGTGACGGTGGTTGAGCGCAAGAAGAGCAATCCGGCAATCGCCGCCGCCGTCATTCTGATCGGCTTCGGTGTGCTGGCCTATTTCGTGCCGAGCATCATGCTGGCGCTGGGCGAGCGCTCGCAAATCGCAGCGATCATCTTCCCGATTGTTTTCGTTTTGGGCTTCTTCGCGATTTTCTGGCTGCGCTCGAAGCGGCAAAACAAGGATTAACCCACCAGCGAAGCGCTCAACAGCAGCGCGCCCGTCAGGGCGATGAACAGGGCGGCGGCGACTTCGATCGCCGCCTTCAGCCGACCCGACATGGCTTGGCTGCCCGCAAAGCGGAGCGCCGTGTTCTTGGCGGTGACGGCGAGCGTGGCAAGAACAGCCACCGTGAGGAATGTGCCGAAGGCCATCGCGAAGACCGAGAGCAGGCCGCCAACCATCAAGCCGTTCAACAGCGCAAATGTCAGCACGATCAGCGCGCCCGAGCACGGGCGCAAGCCCACCGACAAAATCGCTGACCAGGCCGTCTTCCAGTTGAAATCGTCGCCGAGCGTCGAAGGATCGGCAATATGGGCATTGCCACATGCCGCGCACACATCCCCTTCGCCGATGAAGACGTGGTCCGATGCAGCAGCGGTTGCGGGCTTGTAATTCAGCCTGACAGCACTGCCGGTCGCGGCCGCGCGTGTGGCTTGCGAAATCGTGCCTTGCCATGCCGGGCCGGAAGCCATTGCCGGTTCAGGTGCTGCGGCAAAGAGCGATGCGGTCGGGCCCGGGTCCACATTGTCGCGCTTCCTGAAAAGCAGGGGCAGCTTGCGCGCCAGAAGCCAGAGGCCGAAAAACAGGACGAGCGCAAAACTGGCGATCTCCATGTAGCGCGCTGTCTGGTTCATCGAGATGCCGGTGCCGCGCAGCAGGAACCATGCAAGGCCCACGACGGCAATCGCCATGATCGCCTGCAAAAGCGATGAAATGAACGACAGGAAGATGCCGCGCCGCAGCGCCGTTTCGTTGGCGATCATATAAGACGAAATCACCGCCTTGCCATGGCCCGGCCCTGCCGCGTGGAAAATGCCGTAAACGAAGGAAAGCCCGACCAGAACCGAAGCCTGCCACGGGTCTTCACGCATGGCTTTCAAGGCATTGGTCATGGCGAGATAGAAAGAGCGCTGCTGCTCGTTCATCCAGAGGATGATATGCGCAAAAGGCCCGGTCGGCTTCATCGCCACCTCATTCGCGCCAATACCGAGCGAGGACTGCGCATAGGCTTGCGCGACGATCATCGTTAGGCAAAGGGCCAGAGCGAAGGCTGCCGGTTTTCTCATCAGCCAGTCTTTCCTTTCTCTTCACAGTCTATCTCAAGGCGGGTTGCGAAGATTTTCGACATGTCCGTACCCGCCGGATCGTTGAAGAATGCATCGGTCAGTGTCGCCTGGTTCTGGGCAAGCGCCTCGTCCGGATCGGGGCGGACGACCTTGGATGTGCAGCCTGCGGGCAGGCCCTTCACGATCAGGTCGCTGTCATTCATGTAATTGATGGCTGTATAGAAGGTCGGGTCATAGACGCCGAAGCTGATCTTGTGGCCGGCTGCGAGCTTCAACGGCTTTTCGGGCTTGCTGGTGAAGATGATGAGCAGGCGATTGTCAGTAAAGTCGGCGGCCAGATCGGTCGGCCTTGCCATTTTCACATCCTTGCCGTTGTCCAGAACGGTCTGGAAATATTTGAATTCGGCAATCGAACCATTGATGACATGACCGAGATCGATCAACTCGTTTTTGTCGAGCTGCAAGTCGCCATTCTTGTCGAACTCCATCAGCACGGTTGAGGAGAACACGTCATCGAAGCGCCAGACATGCGCCAGTTTCTCGACGGTGCCGTCTGGTGCGACAGTGAGCTCCAGCCGCGCTTCGGCGAACACATGCGGATGGGCAAGCGCGGGCGCAGGCAAAAGGCTTGCAACCAGAATTGCCGCTGCGGCGGACCGGTTCAACCCGCCTTTAAGCCATGACGATGAGTTCAGCATGTGGGTTTCCGTGAATATTGGCTGAAGTTTAACCGGCAAGGCGGCGAAAGTGGGACGTCGTCCGCAAATTCAGCGTCCTTCTTTCGAGCCGGTTTCCCTGTCCTTGAACCATTGGGTCAGAAAATCCACGAGTGCCCGGATTTTCGCGGGCAGATAACGCCGGTGCGGATAGACCGCGTAGATACCGCCATCCTTCACGATAAATTCGTCGAGACAGGAAACCAGCCTGCCGCGCTCGATTTCTTCTTCGGCGATGAAGGCGGGCAGCATGGAGAAGCCAAGACCGGCGAGTGCGGCATTCTTTGTGGCGACGGGGCTATTCACTTCAATCGGGCCGTTGACGGGAACCGTCATCATCGAGCCGTCCGTGTTGCGGAAATGCCAGTTGTTGCGCGAGCGCGCATTGGTATCGATGATGCAGGGCCGGTCGGCCAGATCTTCGGGGCGTTCGGGCTTGCCGACGCGGGCAATCAGTTCCGGCGCGCCGCACAGGACGGAATGGAACGGCGACAGCCTCTTTGCAATGAGGGAAGAATCCTGCAAGCGCGTGATGCGGATCGCAAGGTCGAAGCCTTCTTCCACCAGATCGACAAAACGGTCGTCCAGCCGCACGTCGAGCACGATTTCGGGATGGGCAAGGCAGAAATCGATGAGCGACTGGCCGATAACGGCATCGGCAAAAGTGCGCGGGGCCGACAGCTTGATGCGGCCGCGCGCATCGGAACTGGTTTCGCTGACGGCATCCTGCAGCGCGTCGATCTCGCGAATGATTTCGACCGCGCGGTGATAATAGGTGTGCCCGGCCTCGGTCAGCGAGAACTGCCGCGTGGTGCGGTTGAGAAGGCGCGCGCCAAGCTCATCCTCCAGTTCGCGCACATATTTGGAAAGAAGTGCCTTGGAACGCCCGATTTTTCGCGCTGCGGCGGAAAAGCCTTCCGCCTCGACCACGTCGATGAAGGCGCGCATACGTGTCAGAGTGTCCATGGTTTAGCCCCGCTTCCCGATGATGTTTCCGGCCAGCGCGATCAGCGCCCGGTCGCTGCCGCGTGGCCCAATGAACGAAATGCCGAAAGGCGCGCCCTGCACCTGCCCCAAGGGTAATGTGATTTGCGGCAGGCCGGAAAGCACCGAAAGGCAGAGCAGGCGCAACGCCTGCTCGCGATAGGCCTGCAAGGTCTCGAAAGGTTCTTTCGCGAGCGGAGCCGCGCCCGGTACGGTCGGCAGCGCCAACACGGCGTCATTCCCGATGATCTTTTCAAGTTCCTGCGTGAACTGCGCCCGGCGCACGCGCTGGCTGGTAACGAGGTCAGCGGCGATTTCCGCACCGAAGGCAAAGCGGTCTGCGACGCCGGGACCGAGCTTGCGATCACCCGAAGAAATCCAGCCGCCATGCGTCGCCCAGGCTTCCGCACCCTGAATATGGCGGAAGACCAGATAGAGTTCATCTATCGAAAGCGTCGGCTGGCTCGCCGCCTTGAGGCTCGCGAAGTGCGGGCGCACTTCGGCAAACATGGTGCGGTAGGCATCCGTTTCGGCCTCGCCCAGCAGAAGCTGTTCCAGAACCGGCATATAAAGAAGCTTCGTCAGCCGGAATTGCTGGCCGTCCTCGCCGAGTAGGATCGCGCCCACCCGGTCGTAAAGCTCTATGTCGCGCGCAAACCATCCGATCGTATCGAGCGACGGCGCAAGTGGCATGATGCCTTCGAGCGGGATACGGCCATGGGTGGTGCGCAGGCCCACGAGGCCGCAAAAGCTTGCAGGAGCGCGAATGGAACCACCGGTGTCGGACCCGAGTGCAATGTCGGCGAGCTTGCCTGCCACAGCCGCCGCCGAACCGGACGATGAGCCGCCGGTAACGCGGTCCGGGGCTGCCGGATTGATCGGATGGGGGAAATGCGAATTCTGCCCCATCAGCGAAAAGGCAAGTTCGTCGGTCTGGGCTTTGCCGACAAATTCCGCCCCGGCGGCGAGAAGCTTTTCCACTACCGGAGCCGATCTTTCGGCGGGGGGTGATTCGGCCTCGATCTGCGGATTGCCGCATCCCGTTACCATTCCAGCAACGTCATAAATGTCTTTTACGGCGAGCCGTTCGCCTTCAAGCGGCCCTTCCAATGCGTGAACTGGCGGCGTTTCAGCTTTTGCAATGATGGCGTTGAAGGGATCGAAACTGGCCATTGTTCACAACATGCAACAATTAACGGGATATTTACGCTCTTCCGAGGCGGGTCTGCGTGTCGAATGTTTCACTAATATTGAACAATGGCAAGCGCGCAGCGCACTGCGATCCTGCCAAAAATAAATTCGCTCATCCAATTTTTTGTCATTGAATGGACACGACTTTGCGCTTATATCGCGCTTGCCCAAAGTCGCACGTGCCTGTGGGTGTCCGCCGATCCTCGAATGGTGAGGAATTCGGTACGGTACCTGGACCTAACCGCTCCAGTCGATCTGATGGCCAACCGCCAGATCGAGGACATCTTGAAGCAACGACGGTGCGGGCCTTTCTAGTGTCTTTCGGCTGTCCAAAAGCCGAAATTACTGAAGAGGCACACCTTCATTGCCAGAAGTGCGGATGCGGTTCTCCAATTCCAATCCAAGGCAGACAAAGCGGAGTAACGCGGATTTAGCGTTGTTCCATCGCCGCATGAGTTTTCGCGTGACATCAGCATCTCCAAAGGCTGGCTTCACGGCGGATGCGTTCATGCACACTTTGTCCCCTTACAAACGGCAGAGACAAGCCGTGCGGGAGAACGACCATGGCAACGCAGCGTATCATTGACTTCCTCAACACCCGACGTCCGGACGGTCCTTGCCTCGTCGTCGACACCGATGTCGTGCGCGACAATTATCTGAGCTTCGAGAAGGCTTTGCCCTATTCGCGCATCTTCTATGCGGTGAAGGCAAATCCCGCGCCGGAAATCCTGCGCCTGCTCGCCTCGCTCGGTTCGTGCTTCGACACTGCTTCGGTTGCCGAGATTGAAATGGCACTGGAAGCTGGCGCCACGCCAAGCCGCATCTCCTATGGCAACACCATCAAGAAGGAGCGCGATATTGCGCGCGCTTTCGAGCTGGGCATTCGCCTTTATGCGGTCGATTGCGTGGAAGAAGTGGAAAAGGTTGCGCGCGCCGCTCCCGGCAGCCGCGTGTTCTGCCGCGTGCTGACCGACGGTGAAGGCGCCGAATGGCCGCTGTCGCGCAAGTTCGGCTGCGTGCCTGCCATGGCCACCGACGTTCTGCGCCACGCAAAGTCGCTCGGCCTCGATTCCTATGGTGTGTCGTTCCATGTCGGCTCGCAGCAGACGGACCTCACCGCATGGGATCGCGCGCTCGGCGATGCGGCCAAGGTGTTCCGCACCCTTGCAGATGAAGGCATCGTTCTGCGCATGGTCAATATGGGCGGCGGTTTCCCGACCCGTTACCTCAAGGACGTGCCGACCGCGCAGGCCTACGGCATGGCGATCTTCGACGCGCTGTCCAAGCATTTCGGCAACCGCATTCCGGAAACCATCATCGAACCGGGCCGCGGCATGGTCGGCAATGCAGGTGTGATCAAGACCGAGGTGGTTCTGGTCTCCCGCAAGGCGGACAACGACAATGTGCGCTGGGTCTATCTCGACATTGGCAAGTTCGGCGGTCTCGCCGAAACCATGGACGAGGCGATCCGCTACCAGATCGTGACCCCGCATGACGGCAGCGAAACCGAACCATGCGTGCTGGCCGGCCCGACCTGCGACAGTGCGGACGTTCTTTACGAAAAGACGCCGTATCCGCTGCCGGTCTCGCTGACCATCGGTGATGAAATCCTCATCGAAGGCACGGGCGCCTACACGACCACCTATTCGGCGGTGGCGTTCAACGGCTTCGAACCGCTCCGATCCTACGTCATCTGATCCATAGGTCTTAAACCTAATGATCCTCTCAATCCGTTCAGTGCCGCAAGGCACTGGACGGGTGTGCTGCTGCCGCCTTGCGGGGATAGATGTGATGAACGCAACTCTGGAAATTCAGGAAAATATCGCAACCGTTGTCGCCCCGGCTTTCACAATTGCCGGCGAGGCGCTGGAGCATGTGCTGGCGCGCGAAGCGCTGCTTGATCGCGCGATGGGCGAAGGTCGCCGCCGCAAATCCTCGGAAAAGCTGCGTCGCGGTCGCCTGCCAGCGGAAGGGCTGGCTTTTGCTGCACTTGGCGAAGATGGAGCGCTCGCAGGCACCGTGCGGCTGTGGGATGTCCATGCCGGGCTGGATGCCTTTGGCTTTCCCGTATCCGCCTTGCTGCTGGGGCCGCTCGCCGTCGAACCTTCCGCCGCCGGTTGCGGCATCGGTTCGGCCTTGATGCGTCATGCGATTGATGAGGCGAGACGCCTTGGCCATGGCGCGATCCTGCTTGTCGGTGATCCGGAATATTACGGGCGCTTCGGCTTTACCGCGGAAAAGACCGGCGAGCTTGCCATGCCCGGCCCCTATGAAAAACGTCGGTTTCTGGCGCTTGAACTGAAGCCCGGCCATCTCGACGGGGCGCATGGCATCTTGCGCGCCAGCGGGCGCAAGGTGCCGCGTGCCGAGGCACCCGCACGCCGGTCAGCATGAGTTAGGACAGGCGCAGCAGCCGTCCGAAATTGCGGACGGCTGCGATCGCAAGACCTGCGAGGAAGCCTGCAATCAGTCCCGCGATGACGATCAGCTTGCGCGACGTGCTGGCCGGATCGAGCGGCGGACGGGCTTCCGAAAGAACCCTGACATTGGCCGTATTCAGCCCTTCCTGTTCGTTCGTCTCGCGCGAGCGCAGGAGGAAGGCTTCGTAGACGGAGCGGCGCGCCGTGGCTTCGCGCTCAAGCTCACGCAATTTCACCAGATCGCCGCTATTGTTCGCCTGCTGGGACTTGAGCTGTGCCAGACGCGCGGTCAGGTCCTTTTCCTGCTGAGCGGACCGGGCCACCTCGACTTGCAGTGAGGAGCGGATGCGCCGCAATTCGGCATCGATATCGTTCAGCACCGTGCCAGCCTGCGACTGCGCCTGAATGAGCGCCGGGTGACGGGGGCCGAGCTGGGTGGATAAGCCGCTTGCCGTTTGGCGCGCCTGCGCATATTGCGCCCGCAGCGCCGTCAGCGTGTTGGATCGCAAATCTTCCGGCAGAGTCCCGGCCACCACGCTGTCGGAGGTGGCGTTGCTCAGCACCTGCACCCGGGCCTGAAGCCGCATGGTTTCGGCGCGCTGGTTGGTCAGTTGGTCGTTGAGCCGCGTCAGGTCGTTGTCGCTGATCAGTTTGCCGTCGACATTGACGAGATCGTGCGAGGCGCGGAAATCAGCCGCTGCGCGCTCCGCCTGTTCGACACTGGCGCGCATATCGGCAAGCCGGTTCGACAATTCGTCCGAGGTGCGCCGTGCGGCATCGGATTGCAGCGATGCAAGCTCGCTCTGGAAAACGGAACTGATCGTGTTCGCAAGCGAGGCCGATTTTTGCGGATCGCGGGTTTTCACCGAGATCGAATAGATGAAGGTCTTGGCATCGCGGCCAATCGCGATGCTCTTGTGCAGGTTATAGAGCACGCGGGTTTGCAGCGTCTGGCTGTCGCTCGCCTTTTTGGGCGACAACATATCCCTGATCTGCGCAAACAGCCCGGCAATGCCGGTCGGAACCAGAGTACCGTTGAATTCAGGGTCCTTTGTCAGGTCCGTCTTGTCGATCACCTTCAGCAGCACGCTGCTGGAATCGATAATGCGGGCCTGGCTTTCCGCAACGGCAAGCGACGCATCGGTCGGAAGCTGCCCCGGCGTCAGCTCGTCTCCAACTGTCTTGATGTTGCGCGGATCGACCAGAATATCGGTCGAAGCGACATATATCTGCGGCAGCGACAATGCATAGAGCGCGGCGACCACACCGCCCACTATGGTAGTAACCAGCAGGAGCCTGCGCGATCCCCGCACCACATCAATGGCGATGCGCGGATCGATCAGCGGTTTCCATTCGGCATCCGAGACCGGGCGGTCGGCGACAGGGCGCTCGCGCCGAACCGTGTCACCGGTCGGCTCAGGAGTCGCAGCGTCAGTCTCGATTGCGATTTTGCGACGTTGGCGTTCCCGAATCTTGCGTTCCAGCTCCGCTTCGATCAGTGCGACACGTTTTTGCAACTCGGCCACATCCGCATCGTCCGGTTCTTGCTCGATAACGGGTTCCGGCGTTTCTTGCGGATCGTGATCGTGTCGATGAAAGAACGCAGCGCGTTCATCCGATGTCGCGGGCGGCGTCCATGGCGGTGCGGCTTCGCTGTCACCGCCGCCAGCCGGGCGACCGGTTGGGCGCGCATCGGAAAATGCGAGAAGAGGTTTTTCACCTCCCGCCTTTCTGCGCTCCTCATGATCGCTCATTGTCGAATTCGTCCGTATCTGTAGCCGTCGCGACCGCTTCCGGTATCAACCGCTGCTATGAAATCCATAAACCGGAGCTTGCGCATCCCAAACCGGAATCCGCCCACCCCAAACCTGATGGCTGAATGTAATTTTTTATAGAAAACAAAAAGTTAAAATAACGTCGGGCTGAACCGCAAAATGCTCAGCTCGACTATTTTAGCTTTTGCTTGATTGCTCTTTGAGCTTGCAAAGAAGAGTTTAAGTCTTTTTTGCTAAATCTCCTTCCTGCGCTTCCCGTTCCGAAGGGTCAAACGCATATCAGATCACGATAAATGAGGCTCCCTGTTGATAGCGAAAGCGCTCTGGAAATTGTCGGGCAACAATGCCGGAGTGGTGCGCGATTACCTGTCGCTGTTTTCCGGCTCTGCTGGCAGGCTGGTGGTTTCACTTGTCTATTTCATCGCGCTCGCCAATACGCTGCCGACCGGCGATTTCGGTATATTTGCCACTGCATCGGGCACCGGGGTGGTGCTGTCGCGCATCGTTTCACTCGGGTTCAGTTCGCCGCTTTACCGCATATCGACCGTGAAGCCGCGATTGCTCGGCATCTACACGGCGGGCTTTCTCGCCGCCATTCTGGCGTCGCTGCCCCTGTTCGCGCTGGCGTCCTGGCTGGTTTATTTCGTCTTTTTCAGTCGCGATATTTCCTTTCTGCCTTTCGCCGTCGTGGTGTTTGCCGAGGCCCTGTTCTGGCGGTCGACCGAAATCGTCATCATCGTCAATAATGGCCTGCGCCGGTTCGGCATATCGGCGGGGCTGGTGATCTTCGGCACGGCCACGCGAGCTGTCGCCGCCGTTCTGTTCATGTGGCTGGCAAGCGTCCACGATATCGCTCATTGGGCATGGTGGTATGCAGCGGCCAATGGCGTTGCGCTGCTGACGGCGCTGAAATTCTACCCGTCTGTCCGGCTCCGCTTCAAACCATCGCTTTATATGCGGCGGGTTTCGGATGCGATTGCCGTGATGGGGGCCGAACTGCTGTTCTATATTCAGGCCGAGCTGGACAAGCTTCTCGTGCTGACCGTGGGCGGGCCTGCAACCGCGGGGCTCTACGCGATCATCATGCGGCTTGTGGATCTGACTGCCTTGCCAGTCCGGTCCTTCAACATGATGCTGGTGCAAAAGCTCATGCGTGCGCCCGACATGCTGTCCTCTTTGCGCATCCGCGCCGGACTGGAGTTTGCGGTCTTCGCGGTCTCGGTGGCAGGTCTCGGCGCGATGGTTGTGTTCCTGCAAATCTTCCCGAATGCGCTCGGAGCAAGCGTCGCGCCGATTGTCGGGCTGCTGCCGCTGGTGCTGCTCGTACCGGGTTTGCGCAACCTGATCGAATACCAGACCGAGATTCTATATGCGCGCGGCCAGTCCGGTCTCAGGACATTGAGCATGGTGCTGATGACCGCCGCCAAGGCGTTCTTCGTCTGGCTGCTGCTGGTGAACTATGCCGACAATCAGGACTGGATTCTGGGGCTCAATATCGTGTTTGGCGGCCTTTATCTGCTGTCGCTGGTTTTCACCTATACGAGCATCCGTTTGCCAGCCAAACGAATTTGAGGTTCAGGCTCCGATAATGCGTCGTATGTCATCGACCGAAAGACCGAGGAAAGACTGCATGCCGATGGCAACCTGATGCGGCTCCATTTCGGCAATGAAGGTGCGGAATTCCTCTTCGCTCGGCGGCGGCGCGAACCATTGCATCCGGCAGAGATCATGTGTGTCGCTGTAATGGCCTGAGCCTTGCAGCACGTCATCGACATAGCGGCCATAGATGAAGCACTCGGAAAAGCGCCTTATATTGCCAAGGGCTGCCACCCAATGCTGTCCGGTATGGGCTTCGATCCGCTCACACATCGAAATCACGCTGTCGCGCCGCCATGAGACGAGCTGGCCGATATAGTCATTGAGCCCGCTTTTGCCGTTCTCGATACCGAGCAGTTTCGCCGCATTGGCCGCCCAGACCGGATGCTCCGGCCATTGGGGATTGGCGAGCGCGTTGGGGCGCACGAAAAGCCGAAGCTGTCCTCCATGCCAGAGCGTGCCGCAATCGAAGGGGCGCAGAAAAGCCGTGTCGGAATCCGTATAGAGAAAGCCGTCTTCCTCCACGGCACCGGCAAGCGCGATCCGGCGCAACTGCTGCACGTGCCAGCCGCGCAGCGGCTTGGTGCGCAGCGAAAGCCAGACCCGCCTGCGCCACAGATAGGTCGGGTCCCAGAAGGCATGCAGCCACGAGGGCAGAAGATCGCGTTCATCGATGATGATGCGGTGCGCGCTTTCAAGCTTGCGGAACAGGGCAACATCCTTGCTGTCCACAAGGATGTAGTGCTTTGTGAAACCGCTGACATATTTGTCCACGGTCTCGCAAAGCAGCCTGCAACGCTCGAAATCCTGATCCCAACTCGCCGTGACGATTGCGGTTTTCACCGGGTTTCTCCCTTCATCGAGCCTTTGGCAACGCGCCACAGAAATACGGGATTGCCGATGAGATAGCGCTTTGCGAGGCGTCGCGGTTCCTGCAACAGCCGGTGCACCCATTCCATCTGGATTTTGCGTACCCATCGCGGTGCGCGCTGCACCCGGCCCGTATGCAGGTCGAACAGCGCCCCGACCGCGCTGGCCACCGTGCAATGTTCGGCCGTGATATGCTTGTCGATGAAGAGTTCCTGACGCGGAACGCCCATGGCGACGAGCAATATATCGGGATGGAAATCCTTCAATTGCGCCAGAATGCCGTCGAGATCGGCAGGCTTGAAGAAGCCATCGGAAATGACGCGATATTCGTGATGCGGGATCTGCTGCATGAAAAGTTGCGCGGTATCGTCAGCGACGCCCGGACCGCCGCCGAGAAGCGCAACCTTCAGCGGGCGTTTCATATGCTGCAAAAGCGCCGGGATGAAGTCCGTTCCGTTGAGATTGGCCGGGAACTTGCCGCCATAGGCGACCTTGCTGGCGATATCAACACCCACTCCATCAGGCAGGATCAGGAAATCGCGCAACGCGGCGCGGTAATCCGGATTCTCATCCGCAATGTTGGAATTGTTGGCGTTGAGCCAGCCCTGCTTCATGAACTGGCCGTCATTGATGCGCTTCTCGAAGAAGGCGAAGGCGCTGTCCCAATCGAAACAGGCGACCTTCACGCCAAGGATATTCCGGTAAGTTACATTCTCGGTATGCATCATGCCTGGTCCGTCGTTCTTTTGTCGTCGTGAAGAGCTTGCAGACCGCGGGCAACCGCGCGGTCCATGCCTTCGATTTGTGACCTCGTGAAGGCCTTGCCATCCAATCTCTGGCGATCCCCCGATCTAATCTTTTCGATCCGTTCGACGATTGCCGCGGCGAATGCCCGTGGATCGTCGGCAACGGTGCAGTTGTCCGGAATATGATCGATGCCGCGCACGGAATGCGTTGTGGCGACGCTTGGCATGCCAAGCTCGAATGTTTCAATCGTTTTCAGCTGCACGCCGGTCCCCGCCCGGCTGACAAGCGGCACGAGTGCGCTGCTTTCCACAAATTCGGTAGCATCCGGCACCTTGCCTACAAAATCCACGTCCGACCCTGCGCCGGACCATGCAGCGATCAGGTCGGCGGGCGTGTTGCCTGCAATCGCGATGGAAATATCGCCGGGAAGATGCGGCTTTACCTCGCGGAGAAACCATTCGAGCCCGATTCTGTTCGGATGCCATGTCCATGTGCCGATCAGGGCAAGGTCATGTTTTATAGGACGCTGCTGCGCTGTCCGTGTTCCGCCCGGCGTGACGAGCGGCATCGTTGCGAACCGGTCAGGGGCAAGTCCCAGCGCCGGGCCATCATCGTCGGCAAAGGTGAAGACGAAACGCGCCTTTCCGCTGAGGCGGCTTTCCAGCCCTTTCAAAATGCGGGCCTCGCGCGCGAACAGGAACTTCTGGATGAAACTTCCAGCGTCGGCGGCATTTTCCTCCGCCGAGCGATATTCCACATTATGCGCCACGAACAGCGACGGCTTGTCCTTGAAAATATCTTCAAACGCGCCGGGCAGGGTCACGCCATTCAACACATAGGCGTCGAACGGGCCGATCTGCGCGATAGCCTCGCGCAGTTTCTGCGCCGGGATCACCCGCAACTTGGCCGAGGAAACGGTGAGGCCGGTCAGGAAGGACTTCACCACCCAGCCGATCTTGCGCTTTATGCCGGCCCCCTCGGTCCGCACTTCGACTTCGCCCAATACGACCGTATCCGCAGCATCGGCTTTCACGCCCGGCCATGTGAAGCCAAGCACGGTCACCTTCGCACCCGAACGGCGCAGGCCATCGACGACGGCGGCATTCGCCACTTCATAGCCGGTGGTCGGGATTCCATGTGGAACAATCGATGTTACGAAAACAAGGTGTGGGGACGGCAAGGCAGCTCCTGAGCATCATGGATCAGTGTTCTCTATGATAGTTTCAGGCGGTGCTTACAACCACGCGGTGAACTTTTCTTTAATTGTTTTTGAATAGGCCGATTGAAAACATGGGCAATTAAATATTGGGCGACATAATGTCTGTATTACCGGATCATATACAAGTAATAGCTAAAACACCTGGACTTCGTTTCGATGAAGTTGAAGTGGTTGTGACCCTGCCGACATTTCGCCGTCCGGAGCATGTCATCCGTACCCTCGATACGCTGAACGCTCAAGTCACGAGCCGCCGCTTCGCGGTGGTGGTGATCGAGAACGAGGCGGAGGACCGGGAAGGCGCGAAAGTGGCGGCGCCGCAGTTCGAGGCCGGAAAATATACCGGCATGCTGATCGTCGAATCCCATCGCGGCAACTGCAACGCATATAATGCCGGCTGGCTGACAGCGACGACCTATTTCCCGAATTTCAAATATGTCATCGTCATCGATGACGACGAACTGGCCGATCCGGCCTGGATCGAAAACATGGTGGCGACCGCCGAGCGCTATAATGCGAGCCTTGTTGGCGGCCCCCAATATCCGATCTTTGAAAAGCCGGGATCGGAAAAATGGGCGAAACATCCTGTCTTCCTGCCGCATTACAGCAAGACCGGCCCGGTTCCGATCATTTATTCGTCCGGCAACCTGCTGATTGCGCGCCCGGTGCTGGAAGCCATCGGTTATCCGTTCATGGACCTGAAGTTCAACTTCACCGGCGGCGGCGATTCGGATTTCATCAATCGCTCGCGGGCCAAGGGCTTCAATATTGCCTGGTGCAATGAAGGCATTGTCCGCGAAACCATCCCGGCACGACGGCTGGAAAAGGACTGGATTACCGCGCGCGGCCTGCGCAACGGCGTTCTGTCGACGCTGATCGAACAGCGCCAGCGCAAGGACGAGCCTTTCGGTCAGGTGCGCGTTTTTTTGAAAAGTCTTGCTCTTCTGGGGTATTCTCCGATCAAGGCCCTCCGGCGCGGCATCGCGGCGCGCTTCGTGCCGGTCGGGACCTATTTCCTCCATATCGGGCTCGGCCGCGTCATGGCCCATTTTGGGTATCTGAATGAGCAATATCGCAACCCGGACAAGAACTGACGCCCGTTCCGATGTTGCGGCGCAAATGAACGTGCGGGCGACAGTCCGCACGATTGCGCTTGTTATCGCCACGATAACATTCTGTATTCTGCTGATTTCCTTCCGTCCTTTCAATCCGCTCAGCGCAGCGGCGAGCGGGGACACGTCAGGCGGCGGCGATGCCATCAATCAGCTCGGTTTCGGCTGTCTCGGTGCCGTGGCGCTCCTGTCGCTTGCGATGTTCGCCGATCCGAAGAAGGTGGTCAAAATCGTCAGCCCCGGCTGGCTGCTGATGTTTGCCTTCCTGCTGGCATCGGTTTTCGCAAGCCCCGATCCGGCGACCGCGATACGCGGCGTATTGCTGACAATGATCGGCATTCTGACGGTCGTTGCCGTCTTGAGCCTGCCGCAGGATGGCGACGCCTATTCGGCGATGCTGGTCACGGTGGCGTCAATCGTCATCGTTATTTCCTATGCGGGCGTGGTGCTTCTGCCAAATCTCGGCACACATGGCGCCGACGCGCTGGAACCGCAAAACGCCTATCTCTGGCGCGGCGTCTTCACACACAAGAACATTGCCGGGCCGGTCATGGCGGCCTTTTCCTTCGCCGGTGTCTATCTGTGGCGGCGCGGCTGGCGGGTGAGCGGGTTCCTGATAGCCATTTCAGCATTGATCTTCGTTGCGCAGACAGGATCGAAGACGACGGCAGCACTGGTGCCGCTGGCCATGCTGTTGGTAATCGGTCCCGGCATTTTCGGCCTCCGCTTCCTTGCGCCGGTAGCGGTATTCTCGATCCAGTTTCTGCTCGCGCTGTTTACTTTCGGCACGGTCCTGTTTGAACCGATGCACCAACTTGTTCTGCAACTTGACGTCGACCCCACCTTTACCGGGCGCACGTCCATCTGGGCCTTTGCGGTGGAGGCGCTTTCCCACCGGCCATGGACCGGCTTTGGCTATGAAAGCTTCTGGGGCACACCGATAGCGAAGCAAGCTGCCAATCCCTACTATCTGGACTGGGACGTGCGCGGCATCGTGCACGGGCACAATGGTTACCTCGATATTGCGCTATCGATGGGAATTCCGGCGCTGGTCTGCGCCATTTTTGTCATTATCGTCATGCCGCTGGTCAATTATATGCGGTGCCGTCCGGTGCGCGAAAATCTTCTGCTTGCCGATTTCTTCCTGATGATCGTGTTCTTCGGGACGCTCAACGCCATGCTGGAAAGCTTTTTCTTCCGCCGCATGGACCCGGTCTGGCTCACGCTCATCTTTGCGATCTTCGGCCTCAGGCTGACCGCGAAAATCATCATCCCGAAACGATAGAGCGGTTCCAGTGAAAACAGAATCTTGGAACCGCCCTAACGCATTGTTTACACGCATTATCCAACGCAAAACCGCTTCGCACTTTTGCTGGAAATGCTTTTAGCCGGAGCCACTTCATGAATATCGCAATCGTCGGGACCGGATTTGTGGCCGACTATTACATGACCACCCTGCGCAATTATCCCGAGCTGACGCTGCGCGGCGCCTATGATCGCTCGCCCGAGCGGCTGAAGGCGTTCTGCGCGCATTATTCGGTCAGCGCCTATGACAGTTTCGAGGCTGTGCTCGCCGATCCTGACGTCGAGATCGTCGTCAACCTGACCACGCCCGAAAGCCATTTTGAAATATCCCATGCAGCGCTTGTCGCCGGTAAGCATGTCTATTCCGAAAAGCCGCTGGCGATGAATTATGAGGATGCGAAAGCGCTGGTCGCTTTTGCACGGCAATCCGGTCTCACGCTTGCGGCAGCTCCGGCAAACGGCCTCAGCGATGCCTATCGTCTGGTGGCAAGCGTCATCAACGGCATTGGTATGCCGCGCCTTGTCTATGCCGAAATGGAAGACGGGCCGGTATTTCGCGACAAATGGTCAAGCTGGCGTTCGCAGTCGGGCGCACCATGGCCGGGCCTGCACGAGTTCGAGATCGGCTGCACGCTGGAACATGCAGGCTATGCGCTGTCATGGCTGGTGTCGCTGTTCGGTCCCGTCGAGCGCGTCTCGGCATTTTCCGCCATAACCTTTCCGGACAAGGGGCCGGGAACCGAACACCTGCACATGGCGCCCGATTTTTCGGTCGGCTGTCTCGTTTTCAAGTCGGGATTGGTGGCGCGTCTCACATCGGGGCTTGCCATGCCGAAGGACCGCAGCCTGACGATCATTGCCGACAAGGGCTCGATTGTGGTCGACGATCTCTGGGATAATCGCTCGGCTGTCCGCCTTGAGCGCACGGAGGAAAAGCGCCGCTTTATGGCGCGCCTGTTCGGCATTCTGGAAATGCGCATCGGCAAGTTCCTGTCATGGAAACCCACCGTCGGCACGAAACTGTCCTATCCCAAGGCCGACAAGCGGTCGCTGCCCATGTACCCCTCGCAGATCGATTTCGTGCGCGGCATCGCCGATCAGGCCCGCGCCATCCGGACGGGCGACAAGGCCTTCTTTTCCGGCGATGTGGCGCTGCATATCACCGAAATCGCGCTTGCCCTGAACAATGCTGGCGAGAATGCACAGCCCTACAGGATGAGAAGCAGTTTTTAGAGAGTTGATCCGATTGCATCAGCTCGTTTCTCTAAAAATTTGTCTTAGCGCGCATCTTACTCCGAAAACCGTTTCACACTTTTCGGGATGCGCTTCTAACCCTTGGACAGCACCTTGCGGAC
This sequence comes from Brucella pseudintermedia, assembly GCF_008932435.1. Taxonomy (GTDB): domain Bacteria; phylum Pseudomonadota; class Alphaproteobacteria; order Rhizobiales; family Rhizobiaceae; genus Brucella; species Brucella pseudintermedia. The sequence goes on from NZ_WBWE01000005.1 coordinate 223,832, forward strand.
AATGTCGGCAACGGCGGCGCTTTGGTCGAGCGGCATGAAGGCGCTCGATATCTGCCCGCCGCGCACCGCATCGCGGACCGCTTCGGCCTGAAACTGCAATCCGTTGCCGGAAAAGGCGTAAGTTTCAATCGTGCGGCCCGGCAGAGGCAGCCGGTTCAGGACCTTGCCGATAAAACCTTTGCCGCCATTCGGCCCGAGCGATGATCGTGCTGCGAAAGCCGAAAACAGCGTCAGCCTCTGGGCTTTCAGAAATGGCGCGTGGATCAGGATCGTGCCTTTGGTTCCCTCGATCAACATGCGGTTCTCGCCGTCGCGGTCGAAACCGCAGGAGAGGTTGGCCGTGGCTCCCGGCCAGCCAAGCTGGAACTCGGTGCGCATGTCCACACCGCTTTTGGCGCGCTGCCAGCGACCGTCGACATGATCCGGCAGGCCCAGGAAATACAGTGCCAGCGAAACCGGATAGACGCCGAGATCGAATGCCGCCCCGCCGCCAAGCTCCGGACTGAAAAACCGGCTTTGCGGATCATAGGCACGGATATAGGACAGATCGGCTTCGATGCGCGTCACCGCGCCGATGCGCCCGCTTTCGATATGCCGTTTGGCGGCGCGGATCGCTGGCAGAAAGCGGCTCCACATCGCCTCCATGGCGAAGACGTTTTTTGCCTTTGCGGCGGCTTCGATCTGCCTTGCGCCAGCGGCGTCGAGCGAGAGCGGCTTTTCGATCAGGCATGGCTTGCCTGCCGCGATTGCCTGCATGGCCTGCAGCACATGCATGGCGCTCGGGGTCGCTATATAGACCGCATCGATATCCGGATGGGCAAGAAACGCGCCTGAATCATGGAACGCCTTGTCAGCGCCGATGCGCCGGCGGAAAGTTTCGGCGGTCTCGGCCGCGCGCGAGCAGACAGCGGCGACCCGCATCCCGGTGCTTGCCTGAATATCGTCGGCAAAGGCGTTGGCTATCGTGCCCGTGCCCCATATGCCCCAGCGAAAGTCCTTCTTTGTCTGCTTGTCCTGATTCACGTGCTTGCCCCGCAGCTTCATACAGGTGCTATATAGCTCATGTAATGCGGCTAACGAAGTTTCTTTGTCCTGTGAGGATGTCTTTCATAAGGTGGATGCGATGAGCGGATTTGTCGTGGCTGTAGCGCGGGATGGCGAGCACCGTTTTTCAAAACAGGTGGTGCCGGAAATCCGCATCGTCACGGGGCTGGGCGTCGAAGGCGACGCGCATCAGGGCGTGACGGTGAAGCACCGTTCTCGCGTGCGGGCCGACCCGACGCAACCCAATCTGCGGCAGGTTCATCTCATTCACGCCGAGCTTTTCGACGAACTGGCGGAAAAGGGTTTTGACGTCGCGCCCGCTGATCTTGGCGAGAACATCACCACGCGCGGCATCGATCTTCTGGGCTTGCCGCAAGGCGCGCTGATCAGGATCGGCGACGCAGTTGTTCTGGAAACGACGGGCCTGCGCAACCCCTGCGCCCAGATAGAGAATTTCCAGGCCGGGCTTCTCGATGCCGTGCTGGATCGCACGCCCGATGGCGAACTCGTCCGCAAGTCCGGCATCATGACCATCGTTCTCGCAGGCGGCACGGTGAAGGCGAATGATGCGATTGCCATTGAATTGCCGCCGCTGCCGCATCGCAAGCTGGAACGGGTGTGAAAAGCGCAAAATGTGGGCTTTTCGCGCGGGCTAACCGATTTAACAAGGCAGTTATGCAGGCAAAACCGGTGATTTTCGTGAGGGAAGGTCTATCAACTTTGCGTCATATGCCCTAGATCATCCCACAATAGGATACAGATTGACATGCGCTGCTGCCGAAACCCGGCGGCAGCCTGTTCTTATCGGTTCGGCTTGTCGGCGTTCGATGTTGCGCATGTGTCTGGACGACGGCTGGCCGGTTGCATTTCTAAAGGGCACAAAATGGAAAAAGCAGATATCGGAATGGTCGGCCTTGGCGTCATGGGTTCCAACCTGGCGCTGAACATAGCCGAGAAGGGCTATACGGTAGCCGTCTACGACCGTGATGAGCCTGTGCTGAAAGCCTTTCTCGAGAAGGCTGGCCCGCTGCGCGACAAGATCATTCCTTGCCCCACTTTCGAGGATCTCGCGGCCAATATCCGCAAGCCGCGTCCGATCATCTTCCTGATCAAGGCAGGCGCCCCCGTCGATGCTGAGACCACCCGCCTCAAGGCCTATCTTGAGAAGGGCGACATCATGATCGACGCCGGCAATTCCGATTACCGCGACACGGTGCGCCGCCTGAAGGCGCTTGGCCCCAACGATCCGACCTTTGTCGGCATGGGCGTTTCTGGCGGCGCGGAGGGCGCGCGCCATGGCCCGTCGATGATGGTTGGCGGGACCGAGGAAGCCTATGAGCGCATCGCGCCGATCCTGCTTGCCGCTGCCGCCAAATACAAGGACGAACCTTGCTGTGCGCTGGTAGGCCCCGATGGCGCCGGTCACTTCGTCAAGACGATCCACAACGGCATCGAATATGCCGACATGCAGATGATTGCCGAAATCTACGGCATCCTGCGCGACGGCCTTGGGCTGTCGGCCCCGGCCATCGGTGACGTGTTCGAGAAATGGAATCAGGGTCCGCTCAATTCCTATCTGATCGAAATCACGGCCAAGGTGCTGAAAGCGACCGATCCCGAAACCGGCAAGGCGATGGTCGACATGATCCTCGATGAAGCCGGTCAGAAGGGCACGGGTCGCTGGGCGGCCATTGAGGCGCAGATGCTGGGCGTTCCGGCAACGGCAATCGAAGCAGCGGTCGCCGCGCGCTCGCTGTCTTCGCTGAAAGCGGCGCGTGCGCTTGCCGCGGAAGCTTACAATCCGGGAAAGCGCAGCCTCGATATTGCCGAGCAGGCGAAATTCCTTGCCGATCTGGAGCAGGGGCTGCTGGCAGGCAAGATCGCCGCTTACGCTCAAGGCTTCGCGGTAATGGAAGCCGCCTCGCAGGAGCATGGCTGGAACATTCCGCTTGCCGAAACCGCCCGCATCTGGCGCGCAGGCTGCATCATTCGTTCGCAGCTTCTGGACGATATCGCCCATGCTTTTGAGGATAGCGAAAGCCGCAACCTGCTTTTGGCGCCTGCCTTTGTCGAACGCATGAGCAAGGCTTCCAGCGGCCTTCGCCAGATCGTCGCCAAGGCAGCGCTCGCAGGTCTGCCTCTGCCCGCTTTGGGTTCGGCGCTCAGCTATTTCGACAGCTTCACGCAGGCGCTTGGCACCGCCAATCTCATTCAGGGCCAGCGCGATTTCTTCGGTTCGCACGGCTTCAAGCGTATTGATAAGGACGGGGATTTCCACGGTCCCTGGGGCTGAGATCTTTCGGTCCCTGACCCGCCTGCAAATGGCGTCTTTCTGCGATCCGGTGCCCACGTACTTAATGTACGCTGCGCTCCGGTTCTCGAAAGCCACCATTTTCGGCACGTCATGAACCGAAATCTCACCAGCCCATCGCGCGTGTCATCAACAACAAAGCCGCCCTCGGGCGGCTTTGTATTTTACTGCTTTCGCTCCCCCTCATCCTGAGCTTGTCGAAGGGTGAGGTTAGGAAGGGGCGTCAGTCTGCCAATACCAGCAGGTCGTGCGAGGCGAAATGCACCGTCACTTTGTCGCCGCGCTGCGGCGGCGGCTGGGTCGGGTCGTTGAACGTGTCGAAAGACAGGCGGTTTTTGCCGAGCGTCACGCGCGTGCGGATGACGGAGCCGAGGAAATGCACGTCCTCAATGGTCGCATCCAGTGAAGTATCGTGGCTCTTGCGCGCCTCAAGGCTGACAGCTTCCGGGCGCAAGGCCAGCGTCAGCGGCTTGCCTTTGGGATGATGGTCGAGCTTTTCCTGCACGGTGATGGTGCGGCCGTCGAGGTCGATGCTGTTCCGGCCCGGTTCGCTGACCGACGCTTCCAGCATGTTGAGCGTGCCGACGAACGACGCCACGAAGCGCGAGGCAGGGCGGTTATAGATGTCGAACGGTGAGCCGATCTGGTCGGCGCGGCCTTCGTGCATGACCACGATGCGGTCAGAGATCGACAAGGCTTCTTCCTGATCGTGGGTGACAAAGACGGTCGTGATGCCGAGCTTCTGCTGGATAGCGCGGATTTCTTCGCGCAAGGAAATGCGGATTTTCGCATCGAGCGCGGATAGCGGCTCGTCGAGAAGCAGAACTTGCGGCTTGGTTGCAAGCGCGCGCGCAAGCGCCACGCGCTGCTGCTGGCCGCCGGACATCTGGTAGGGATAACGGTCCGCCAGATGGTCGAGGCGGATGAGCCCCAGCATTTCCTTCACCGTGGCGTCGATTTCCGTCTTCGGCTTTCCGGCAACGCGCAGGCCGAACGAAACATTCTGCGCGACCGTCATATTGGGAAACAGCGCATAGGCCTGAAACACCATGCCGATATTGCGCTGGTTGGGCTTGAGGTCCACCACGTCCTTGCCGTTGATTTCGATGGCGCCGCTGTCGGGCAGCTCGAAACCGGCGATCATGCGCAGAACGGTGGTCTTGCCGCAGCCCGACGGGCCGAGAAAGGAGACGAATTCGCCTTTTTCCACGGCAAGGTTGAAATCGTGGACGACGGTATTGGCGCCGAAGCTCTTTTTCAGGTGCTTGATATTGAGAAAAGCCATGAATGTTACCCGGCGGTTGTCTTGAATTTATTAAGGCGCGAGACGAGTTGCAGCATGATGATGCTGAGCCACGTTATGCCGAACGAGATGATCGCCAGCGCTGACGGCTCATAGGCGCGGTTCGCGCCGACCAGTTGCAGGTAGGGGCCGAAGGCCGGGCGGTTCAAAAGCGAGGCCAGCGTGAATTCGCCGATGACGATAGCGAATGTGATGAAGGCGCCGCTCATCACGCCGGAGATCACGTTCGGGAAAATCACCTTGAACATGATGCGGCCCCAGCCCGCGCCGAGGCTTTGCGCGGCTTCCGTCAGCGTATTGACGTCGATGGTGCGCATCGCCGTATCGACGGCGCGATACATATAGGGCAGCGACAGTGTCATATAACCGAACATCAAGAGCACGTCGGTTGCCCGCGTCGACGCCGTGAACGGCAGCCATGACGACGAGTTGTAGATGCGCAAATAGCCGAACACGATGACGATGGCGGGAATGACCAGCGGCAATAGGGTGATGAATTCCATCACCGGACGCAATTGCGGCAGGCGCAGCCGCACCCAATAGGCTGTCGGCACCACCAGAAGTACGCCGAAAACGATGGTCAGCAGGCCGAGCAGGATCGAATAGCCGAAGGTCGCCTGGAAGTTCGGATCGGAGAACACGACGCGATAGGCATCGAAGGAATATTCGCCCCGCCGCATCCGCAGCGAGAATTCAAACGTCCCGATGAGGGGCACGAGGAAGTAAATGGCGCCGATCAGGAAGGCGATCCATGCGCCGATTTTCTGGGCGTTGATGCTTTTCCGTTTCATCGCTGCCACCTCTCGGCGCGAATGCGCAGCCAGATATAGATGAGGTTGGAAATACCCGTAATGACGATCATGCCAAGGGCCAGCGCATAACCGAGGTTCTGGTTGTGCAGCACATCACCGCGGATCTGGGCATAGAGCAGGATCGGTACGATGTTGAGCGAGGAACCCGTCAAGGCATAGGCGGTCGCAATCGCCCCAAAGGCGTTGGCGAACAGAAGAAGCGTGGTGCCGAGCAGGCTCGGCCACAGGATCGGGAAGGCCACCATGCGCCAATATTGCGCGGTGGTCGCGCCCAGAATGGAAGAGGCCTCGCGCCACTCTTTCTTCAGTCCGTCGAGAGCGGGCGTCAGGATCAGCACCATCAGCGGTATCTGGAAGAAGAGATAGGTGAGCGTCAGGCCGAAGAAGGAGAGCAGGTTGAAACCCGTCGCATAGAGGTTGAAGCCGAACCATTCCCTGAGCAGGATCGTCACGAAGCCGGTTCGCCCCAAGGTCGCCAGAAAGGCGAAGGCCAGCGGCACGCCTGCAAAGTTGGATGCAACGCCGGAAAAGGTCAGTACCGTCGGCCGCAGCCAGGAAGGCAGATTGCCGAGCACGACCGCCCAGGCGAGGAAGAAGCCGATGATCGCGCCGCCAATGGCCGATGCAAGGCTGACCTTGATCGAGATCCAGTAGGCGCTCATGATCTGCGGCTGGAACAGATCATGGATGTTCTGGAGCGTGAAATTTCCCGCCGGATCCTGGAAGGCGCCGATGATGAGATACATCGTCGGCCAGATCAGGAACAGGATGGCGAAGATGAAAAACGGTGTCACGCCAAGCCAGGACAACGGAAGCTGGCGCTTGCGCGCTCCGCTGCGGGGGACTGTTGTTTCGGCTACTGCACTCATGCGCTCTTTCTTTAGACCGGGTTCCCGCCAGAACGGAACTGAATCGTTCCAACTTTTTGTTTTATTTGTGCGATCAGCAGGGCTGTCATTCGGCGTCGGGTAATCGATAAAGTGCCTGAGTGTGAACCCCTTTGATATCGCGCCGACCGTGCAGGGCCGACGCGATATGTGTTCGATGCGACAGGCGCGAGCCTGCCGCTCGCGGTCCTTACTGGACGTTTGCGCCCACGACGCTATCCCATTCCTTGGTGATCGTGGTCTGTGCGGCCTCGATCTGCTCCAGGGTCGGGAAGATAGCCTTTTCATAGGCTGCTGCCGGCGGCAGCTTGTCGAGCAGTTCCTGCGGGATCTTGCCGGCCTTCGCCATCGCGTTGAAGCGGATCGGGTGGCAATAGCCCTTCAGATAGCCGAGCTGGCCTTCATCCGAATAGATGTGCTCCATCCAAAGCTTCGCAGCGTTCGGATGGGGCGCATAGGCGCTGATCGCCTGCACATAGACGCCGGCGATGACGCCCGACTTCGGAATGACGGTTTCGATTTCCGGATTGCCCTTGAGCGTGTCGCGGTCGGCGAGTGCGTTATAGTCCCAGCGGATGACGATGGGGGTCGAGCCCTGCGCCAGCGAAGCGGCCTTGCCGATGACCGGAACGAAATTGCCGTCGGCGTTCAGTTCCTTGTAGAACTCAAGGCCCTTCTTGCCGGCGGCTTCGCCCGGCTCGCCACCACGGGCGATACCTGCGGCATGAACGCCGAGAATGGCCTGTGCGGAAACGCGCGGATCGCCTGCAAGCGCGACGGAATTTGCGTAGTCGCTCTTGAGGAGGTCTTCCCAATCGGCGGGCACGTCCTTCACGATGTCCTTGTTCACCTCGAAAGCAAGCACACCGTAATAGTCGCCATACCAGTACCCCTCAGGGTCCTTGGCGCTGTCCGGGATTTCGTCCCAGGTCGCGACCTTGTAAGGCTGGATCAGGCCGTCCTTCTTGGCCGATGCGCCGAAGGCAAAGCCCACGTCGATGACGTCAGGAGCCTGCGGGCCCTTATTGTCCTTGTTGGCCTTGATGGCTTCGATTTCATCGCCCGAACCGGCGTCCGGGTTCAGTTCGTTGACCTTGAGGCCGTACTTGTCCTTGAAGCTCTGGATGATTTCGCCATAGCCGCACCAGTCATGCGGGAGGGCGATGGTGGTCAGTTCGCCTTCTGCCTTTGCAGCGGCGATCAGTTCGGCTGACGGTTCGGCAGCGGCGATGGAAACCCCGGCAACGGCGATTGCCGTCGAAAGCGACAGCAGACGCGCTGTGTAAGCAAGCATTGTTTGACTCCCCTGTTTTAAGGTCCGGCGAACGCCCCCGGTCGATTCCGGTGCTCGCGCATTCCCGATACCCGCCCTGTATGACGGTTGGATGACGGTTTGCGGCTTGTCACAAACCGTCAGCGATGGAAAGTGAAACACGTTTTCAGAGACTTAGCAATTCATCCCTTTGCGGGAACAGCATTTTTATGACAGGAAATGTGACAGCAAATTCGTCGTTGTCATAATTCTGCAAGAGGCTTTTCCTCGCGCGACAACGGTTTGTCTCAGCGCGGCATCGCATCCGGATCTCGGCGGCAAGCGAAAATTTCTGAAAGATGATCGAACCCGGACGGGTTTCATATGAAATCGGGCAGTGGAGGGCTAATGCCCTCCGCCGCCACCGGCAACCTGCTTCGGCTTGCGCAGCATGATGGCGCAGACGGCAAGCGAACAGAACATCATCGTCAGGATAAAGAACACGTCGATGAAGGACAGGAGGGTCGCCTGCTGGCGCACCATGCCGGAAAGTTTGGCGATGGCAACGGTCGCGCCGTCCATGCCTGCCGCATTGTATTTGGCGGTCAGGTTGGCAATCATCCTCTCCGCTTCGGCATTGCCCCAGCGAACATGTTCGGCCAGCCGCTCATAATGCATGTCGCCGCGCCGGGTCAGGATCGTGTTGATGACGGCGAGGCCGACGGCGCCGCCCAGATTGCGCGTCAGGTTGAAGAGACCGGACGCGTTTTTCAGCAGGGAAGGCGGAAGCGTGCCGAGGGCCAGATTGTTGATCGGCACCATGCACAGCATCAGCGAGCAGCCGCGCAGGATCTGCGGCAGCAGCAATTCGTAGAAATCCCAGTCGGCGGTGAGTCCGGTCACCATCCACGTGCCGGCGGCGAAGCCGAGAAAGCCGATCATCATCATCAGGCGCGGGTCCATCCTGTTGGACAGGAAGCCCGCAACCGGCGCGGTGAAGAACATGGCGAGGCCGCTGACGAACAGCGCTTCGCCGATCATGAGGGCATCATAGCCACGGACGCTGCTCAGATAGAGCGGATAGAGATAGGTGAGGCCATAGAGCCCGACGCCCATCACGAAGGAGAACAGCGAGCCGAATGCGAAATTGACGTTTTTGAAGGCACGCAGATCCACGATGGGCTGTTCCGCCGTGAATGCCCGATAGAAGAAGAGGATGCCGCCGACCGTCATGACGATCGAAAGGACCAAGATCGCTTCGTCCTGCAGCCAGTCGTTGCGCGGGCCCTCTTCCAGCACATATTCCATGGAGCCAAGGAAGGCGGCCATGCCGATAAGGCCCCACCAGTCGAACTTGTTCAAAAGCGAGCTGTCGCCTTCGTCGAAGTCGATCAGGTTCCATGCGGCGATGGTGACGAGAATGCCGGGGCCGACATTGACCAGAAACAGCCAGTGCCAGGAAAAGGCGTGGCTCAGATAACCGCCGATGGTCGGGCCGATGGTGGGCGCAAGCGTCGCCACCAGGCCGATCATCGGCGAGACGATCGAGCGCTTGGAGGGCGGGAAGATCGTGAAGGCAGCCGCGAAGACGCTCGGGATCATGCCGCCGCCGATGAAGCCCTGAATGGCGCGGTAGACGATCATCTGCTCGATATTGGTCGCCGTCGCGCAGAGCATGCTGGCGAGGGTAAAGCCCGCAGCCGAAAAGGTGAAGAGCACGCGCGTCGACAACAGGCGTCCAAGGAAGCCCGACAGCGGAATCATGATGACTTCCGCGATCAGATAGGACGTCTGGACCCATGAGATTTCATCGGAACTGGCGCTGAGGCCCGCCTGGATTTCCGCGAGCGACGCCGAGACGATCTGAATGTCCAGGATTGCCATGAACATGCCGAACACCATGGCCAGAAAGCCGATGGCCTTCTTCGGGTCTATGCGGTCATCTGCCGGGGCTATCGGCCCCATTGTCGTGTCTGCGGCCATGACGGCGCACTCCGGAATGGAAGAGAAAGGCGGCGTGAAACCTGTTCGCCGCCGCCATCTGTTATTTCATGTCACCCACAGCGCCCGGTCAGTCGGCCTTTTGCCCGGGGGCCGTGCGCGTGTCGATATCGACCACGACGCTGAGGCCCGCGCGGATCTTGCCGGATTCCAGCGCTTCCTTCGGGATCATGATGCGCACGGGCACGCGCTGCACGATCTTGGTGAAGTTGCCGGTCGCGTTTTCCGGCGGCAGCAGCGAGAATACGGCACCCGACGCCGGAGCGACGGACGCAACCTTGCCATCGAACTTCGTGCCGTCGATTGCGTCCACATAGATATGCGCCGTCTCGCCGGTCTTGATGCTTGCGAGCTGCGTTTCCTTGAAATTCGCATCGATATAAAGCTCATGGACCGGAACGAGCGCCGCGATCTTCTGGCCCGGCGAAACGAGATCGCCCTTCTTGCCGGAAAGATTGCCGATCACTCCGTCGAACGGCGCGCGCAGCGTGGTGAAGGAAAGGTCGCGTGCGGCTTTGTCGCGGGCAAGTTCTAGCGATTTCACGGTGCTTTCCGCTTCGCTATATTGGGCATTGAGCACTTCGATATTGGCCTTGGCGGAGGCGATCTGTGCTTCGCTGCCGACCAGCTTGGCGCGCGCCTGATCCAGCGACGACTGGGCGGTGTCGAGTTCGGCCTGCGCGACGAAACGCGTCTGGTGCAGTTTCTGCACGCGCGCCATCGCGTTCTGCGCATTGATCAGCACAGCCGTTGCCGCCTGCTTGTCGGCATCGGCCTGCTGAAGCATCGCCTGGGCTGCATCGGTTTGCGCCTTGATGCGGACGAGCGTCTGTTTTTGTGTCGCGAGTTTGGCCTCGGCTTCGTCGAGCGCGATCTGGTAGTCGCCTGCGTCGAGCTGAAAAATCACGTCGCCAGCCTTGACCTGCTGGTTGGCTGTCACCGGGATATTTTCAATATAGCCAGTCACTTTCGGGGCAATGGACGCGATGTCGCCCTGCACATAGGCGTCATCGGTGGACACCATGAAACGCCCCACGGTCCACCAGTCATAGGCATACCAAAGCCCGCCGGCAACGGCGGCTACGATGATGCCGGGAAGGATCACGCGTTTGCCCAATCCCTTCTTTTCGCCCTTTTTTGCGGGAGCGCCTTTTGGAGCGGCCTCCTGCGCGTCAGGTGCGGGGTGCGGCTGGGCTCTCTCGCTCACCGTGGCGTCGTCCGTCGCGGGCTGGGCTGCCGATGCGAAGTTCTTGGCATTTGGGAACGGATGAATATCGGCCTTATCAACGGACTTGGGGGCTGACATAGGGGAAACTCTCTGCACATCCTGGGGATTGAACCGCCCGGTTCGATGTTGACATAGATCAATAAGATGCGCATATCAAGAGCATATCGAACCGTTTGGTTCGAAAAATGTTAAGAGTCATTGAAATGAAACCGGACCGCAATAAAAGAGGAGCAATGAAAGAGAAGATGGATGATCGCAACCGGCACGATGAAAGTGCTATCGGCTGGCCTGGCGGCGATCAGTCTTCCGGGGATCAAGCCACCATTTGCGGTCCCGATACGGAATGCGGTCGCACGCGGCTCGGTGCCGGACAGGATCCGGCGAAGCGCCGCCAGATACTGGAGGGCGCGCAGAGTGTTTTCCTGCGCATGGGCTTCGATGCTGCCAGCATGAACGACATCACGCGCGAAGCGGGTGTCTCGAAGGGCACCATTTACGTTTATTTCAATAGCAAGGAAGATCTCTTCGTCGCCTTGTGCGAGCATTATCGCCACACAATGTTCAGCGAACTGATCGATACGCTCGACAACGGCTTCGACAGCCGTCAGGAGCTGATAGACTTCGGCGTGGCGCTGGTAACGCTCATCACCTCGTCAACCGCTATTCGCGCCCAACGGATCGTGCTGGGCGTCAGCGAGCGCAAGCCGGAACTTGCCGCACGATTCTACGAGCGCGGCCCGAAGCGCAGCCTCGTGGTGATGGCCGAATATCTCAACCGCATGATCAGGAACGGCAAGCTCAAGCCCTTCGACGCCGACCGGATGGCTTATCAGCTTTCCGATCTCTTTCTTTCGGGCCTCTATCGACCTCGCCTTTTCGGTGCGATCGCGGAGCCGCCGGCAGTGGAAACGATTCGCAGCAATGTGGAATTGGCAGTCGACTTCTTCTATCGTGCCTATGGCAATGAGCAGGAAGTGTGCTGAAATAGAACAACAGGATCCGGCAACTATGCCGAGATCAACAAAACTTTACCCAAAGACTAAATGAGTCCTTATTCGAGCCTTAATTCGGCGGCGTCTTGTGTGCAATTCATTGCCATAGATTAATTGTGGGTTGTCAACAGCCCGTTTTTTTATGTCACTACTACGCAAAACTGAATGGCTTCAGGCGCCGATTCGCCACGTTTCGAACCAGGTAATAAATCGCCTGCCAGCATCAAGGACATTATTATAATGACACTCGATCTGATTCATTTTCCCAATTTCAAGAAGACATTTTTTGGCTCGTCATTCCAGAGCGATACGCTGGCTCTGCTGACACGAATCCGCGACGAGATCGGTTGCCGCCATATCATGCACACCTATAAGGGGCGCATGGGCGATTGCACGAAGGCCAACGCGTCCGACCTCACCGTGGTCATGACGATACCTTCCAACTGGGCGGCACGCTACTCCACCAAGAACTATTTCGTCATCGATCCGATCTTTCAGGAAGACGCTCCTTATTTCAAGGAGGATGTCAGCGGCATAGTCCGCAATCTTCAGGAGGACGCAGACCGGTGCCCGGCTGTCGCCGAAATGCTGCAGGACGCCGAAAAGCATGGATTGGGCAATATTTTCGTTGCCGTTTCCGCCCGCAGCCAGAAAGGAGCGCCCGGCTGTTCCCTGTTCAGCTTCGAGGTCAGCCCGGATGAGGACCGCGAGCAGTTCGTGGCCAAGCTTCGTCCGCGACTGTTGAGCCTGTCGGGGATCATCCACTCCGCCCTGTGCGGCTGCAAGGATGTGGCGACCGTTTCCAATCTCCTGACCCCGCGCGAGGTCGACTGTCTGCGCTGGGCTGCAAATGGCAAGACGGATGGCGAGATCGCCGAAATTCTGAACATCGCCCGTTGGACGGTGGTGACTTATCTCCAGAACGCCAAGATCAAGCTCAACTGCTCCAACCGCACCTCGGCTGTGGCGACGGCGCTGTCGCTTGGCATCATCGAAATGCCGGAAGTCCACCATCTGAACTGATGCCGACGGTCTTTTAGAGAAGGATACCGGATGTTTTCACGCATCCGGTATTTTGCTGCACTCATTTTCCGATATGGCTGCTGCCGCTTTCGGAAAGTATTCTCAGGCCCGTTTTCGAAGCGGCAGGCGTGCGGCGTCGAAGGCGTTGGCGAGCCTTGCCGTGTTCTTCACCGGGTCTTCGTCGGCATCCTCGAAAGCGATGTGGTTCAGCTCCACGCCTGCCGTCTTGTCGGTAAGCGTCAGCCGGAAATAGGCATAGACGCCCTGATTGCGGAACTCCATGTCGAGCACGATGGCAGGCGGCGACTGCCAGTCGCAGCGATATTCCCCGCCATGACCGAGTTCCAGCGTGCCGGGAAAGAAGTAAAGCTCGGTCGCCGAACTGACGATATCGGCGATATTGGCAAAAAGCTCGCAGCGTATGAAAGCAATATAGTCGGCCGGATCGACCAGGCGAAGGTCGGCTGCGACTTCGCGCAGGTTTCCCGCAATGATCGCCTCGCGTTCGTTGGAGAATTGCAGGCTTTTCATGGTCTCACCGCCAATCTGGGGAACAGGCTGTCACTGTTCTGAAACATATAAATATCATGACTATCCATTTGTTCGTATACATGTCTTACTCCCAAAACCGGTTCCCGCTTTTGGGAGACATGCTCTAATGCAATGCATGTCGCGCATTGATGACCCGGATCAGCTCGGCCACGGCCTTGTAGAATTCCGGCGCAATCATCTGGTCGACATTGACCTGTTTGTAGAGCGCGCGCGCCAGCGGAACGTCCTCGAATATCGGGATGGAATGCTGTGCGGCGATCTCTCTTATCTTGAGAGCGATCAGATCCTGCCCCTTTGCCACGACGACCGGAGCGGCATCCTGCTCCGGCTTGTAGCGCAGTGCTACGGAAAAATGAGTCGGATTTGCGACGATGAGCGTTGCCGTCGGCACGGTGTTGATCATGCGGCGGCGCGCACGGTCGCGGCCGAGCGATCGCAGGCGCGACTTGACCAGCGGGTCACCTTCCGACTGCTTCAGCTCGTCTTTCACTTCCTGCCGGGTCATGCGCAGTTCCTGCCGCCAGTGAATGCGCGACCAGGCAAGGTCGAAACCGGCGATTGCCGTAATCGCCAGAACATTGGCGACGAGCAGGCGCACCATGTTCTCGCGCAGAAATTCCGGCAAGGCGCTCGGATCGGAGGCGACCGCATCGGTGAAAAGGCTGTTGCCGCTGAAGAAGACGACAAAGACGATGACGCTCGCCGCCAGGAATTTCGCCAGCGACTTGAGAAACTCGACCTGACCGGCGCGCCCGAAAATGCGCTGCCATCCCTTGAGGGGCGATATGCGCGATGCCTGCGGGCGGATGCGCTCGCCAACGAAGCGCGGCACGTTCTGGAACGCGGAAGCCGCGATGCCGGCAAGCGGAATGATGATGAACACCGGCACGAGGGCCGCGCCGACGGCGAGCGCCAGCACGCCAAACAGGCGGCTCGCATCCTCGGCGCTGTTCAAGAGCCAGTCCTCGGGGCGGTCGATCAGCTCGCGCAGGAAGACGGCAAGCTTCGTTGTGGCAGGTCCTGCGACAAAGACCGCGATAATCAGAAAGGAAGCGATACCGGCAAGGATCGGCGTTTCGCGTGAGAAGGGCATATTGCCCTTTTCCAAGGCGTCGCGGATTTTCTGCTCGGTCGCTTCTTCTGTTTTGCTTTCCTTGTCAGCATCATCTGCCATGGGTCACCGCAATCAGGACGAAGCTTCGCCAGCGTCGAGGGTGATGATTCCGCGCTCGGAAAGGTCGATGGCGATACGGGCTATCGTGCGGCGCGCATCGGCAATGTTCTGCGCTGTTATGTTGCCCTGTTCCGCGCCAAGCTCGGTTTCCACCATGCGTCGGCCACGGGTCGAGAGCGAGGAGAGAACCAGTTCCTGAAGCCTTGTGTCGGCCCCGCGCAGCGCGGTTGCGATCTGTTCGGTCTGCACTTCATCGAAGAGCAGCAGGCGCGCGCGCTGCGACAGGCGTTCAATGTCTTCAAAGGTGAAGAGCTTGGCCTTGATGCGGTTGAGATCGTCGCGGTTGAGGTCTTCGAGGCTCGCCATCAGTTCTTCCATCTCGCTTCTGTCGAGCTGGTTGAAGATGTTGGCGATCTGGCCGTGATGTGCCTTGACCGGACCGGAATCGCTGCGGCCCAGAAGGTCGCGCCGCAGCACGTCTTCCAGAATTTCCACTGCCGCTGGCGCCACATTGCCGATATGGAGCGAGCGCTGCACGACGGCATTGCGCAGTTGCGGCGGCAGGACGACGAACAGCCGCGCTGCAAGGTCGGACGGCAGCTTCGACACGATATAGGCGATGATCTGCGGATGCTGGTCGGTCAGATAGGCTTGCAGGCTTTCCACCGGCAGGCGTGCGAGCTGCACCCAGACCGATTCCTGAACGAGCTGCGGCTGGACGCGGTCTTCGAGAACGGCATCCACCTCTTCCTGCGGCAGCGCTTCGCGCAGCAGGCCCTCGAAGCGCTGGGCAGCTTCCGAAACCGGCGCGCCTTCGGCAAAGGAATCCTCGAACTGCTTGACGAGCTGCTCGAAATCGAGCGGTGAAATCGGCTCCAGCGTGCGGGCATGACCGGCAAGCTTGCGCAGGTCCTCGGCATTGAAATGCTTGAGAAGGCGCGCGGCGGCAGGCCGCCCGATGGCAACGAGGATCGCCGCCGCCTTTTGCGGGCCGGTCAGCGTATCGATGAGGCCGGTCGCGCCGCCTTCCATGTCGTCCGCAAGCGCCTGCTGTTCATTGTCGGCCATGGTCACGTCCGTTACTTGCCGATGATTTCGGTGAGGCTGACACCGAAACGCGAGGAATCGTCTTCCAAAACGATCACTTCCCCACGCGCGATGACGCGGCCATTGACCACGATATCGACCGGATCGCCGATCTGCTTGTCGAGGGTGATGACCGCGCCGCGACCAAGCTTCATCAGATTGGCGACCGGCATGGTCGTGCCGCCAAGAACCACCTGCACATCGACGGGAATGCCCATGATGAGTTCGAGATTGGGCTTGGATGGACCTTTCTGGGCGCTGCGCGGCTTTTCCTCGCGCAGTTCCTCAATGGCTTCGTCCAGTTCCTGCTGCATGTTGTTTTCCTTATTGTCCGCGCTCATGCCTGGCCTGCGAGATTTACGGTAGCTTTACGGACCGCGCGGCGCACAAAAACCGGCAGCGCATTCTTTTCCTTCGGAAGCGCTTGTTCGGTGACGGTCGCGATCCTGTCTTCGCTGCGTGCGCTATCGGCGACGTTGCGCGCATGGCGTATGTCGCGGGTCAGCGCCTTGCGCAGCCGGTTCAGTTCCTCGATCGCTTCTTCCATTTCGCGGCGCACGCGCTGCGTTTCGGCAAGACGGGCTTCAAGCTTGTTGTTTTCGTCGGTCAAGTCGGTGCGCTCGCTCTGGATCGCCTTGACGGCGCGTTCCAGCCCGTTGGAGGCGGCTGCAACGCGCAGCGCCAGCACCTTGCCGAGCTTGATCGTCTCGTTGGCCTTGCGGCCCACCACGATGAGCGCGCCCAGCGATGCAAGAGCCATCAATGTCGAAAGAACGTTAGCCAGCAACAAGCTCATCGATGAAATCCTCTTCCTGATTGACCGGGTCGCCGACCTTGACTGTGAAATGAATGCCCGATTTGCCGAGCGTGCACTTGAAAAGCTGCTGGTCGCCCGCGCGCAGGCGCACCTGCTGCATGGCGTCGGCAGGCAGTTTCAGAACCTGGCCGATTTCCAGCATCGACAAGGCGTCCAGCGTCATCGATCCCTGCTGGATAAAGGCTTCGAGTTCGATGCGCGCGCGGCTGACTTCGTGGCGCAGCTTCTTCGCCCAGCTTGGATCGGCCTGGTTCATCGGGCGGCGCAAAAAGGCGGCCACGGCATCCTGCATCGGCTTGTGCGTGCTGCGCGGTAAAAGCAGATGCACCTGCCCGGTCTTGCCTGCGGCAGCAACATCGATGCGGCAGGAAAAAAGGCGCGAGCGCTCGAAATTCTCGCGGTCGAATTCGGCGGTATCGATGCATTCACCGGCGGCAAAAAGCGCCTGGCCGTTCGCTTGTCCGTTTCCGGCAAAGACGTGATCGAGAGAAGTCGCAAGATGACCGGCCAGAAGCGCGGAAATCTTCTGCTCCAGCATCCCGAAGGGACGGTCCGCATCGACGGAGCCCATATTTCCCTGCGCGCCGAACATTGCCTCGATCACGGAGAAGACAAGCGTCGCATCGGCGGTGAAGTAAAGCGTGCAGCCCCAGCGCTCGGCCCTCAGGGGCGCGATGATCGCAGCCTTGTCGAGAATATCGCCAAAGGCGGCATCGTCGGTGCTTTCCACCTGTCCGGCCTCAATGTCGAATGCGGCAGCGCAGCCGTGTTTCAGCCGGTCGCAGAAATGCGTCGAGGCATCCTTGAACACATGGGCAAGCGATTTCAGGTCGTCGCCCGAAAGACCGGCTGCGCGCAGCACATTCTCGGCCAGAACATCGGTTTTGCGGTTTTGTCCCAATGTGGCGGTTTCGGCGGTGGTCATCTTACGCGGCCTGCTGGGTCGGCGCGCTCGCCATGGTTTCCTGCTCGACCACATCGATGGTCGGGCGATCATAGGCGGAGATGGTCTTGCGGCCATATTCCACGGCGATCTGCGGCAGGGAGCCGTTCATATAGGCGAGAAGCGTCTGCTTCACGACGATATAAAGACGATTGTTCTTTTCGCGGGTCGATTTGATCTTGGCTGCGATCGGGCCGACGACGCCGTAGGAGAAGAAGATACCGGCAAAGGTGCCGACGAGGGCCGCGCCGATCAGATGGCCTAGCACTTCCGGCGACTGGTCGAGCGCGCCCATGGCCTTGATGACGCCAAGCACGGCGGCGACGATGCCGAGTGCGGGAAGCGCTTCGGAAATGCTGACCATGGCGTGGTAGGGCTTGAGCTTGTCGCGGGCGATGGTGTGGATTTCCTCGTCCATCAGCGCCTCGATTTCATGCGAGCGCACATTGCCGACGATGATGAGGCGGCAATAATCGCAGATGAAGTTGGTGAGGTCCTCTTTCTTCAATACGCTCGGATAAGCCTGGAAGATCGGCGATTCCTTCGGATTGTCGATATGCACTTCCACTTCATTGCGCGACTTGGCGCGCAGCTCGCGCATCAGGCTGTAGAGCACGCCCAGAACGTCAAGATAGTCGCGCTGCTTGGGAACCGCATTGCTGAATGCCTCCATGCAGGCGCGGCCCGTGTCCTTCACCAGCGAAAACGGATTGGCGATGAAAAAGGTGCCGAGTGCCGCGCCCAGAATGATGACGAACTCCCACGGCTGGATGAGCACGCTGACATGTCCGCCCATGGCGATAAAGCCGCCCAGCATACAGCCCAGTGTGATGACAAGACCGACAATAATGCCCAAAGCTCGAGACTCCCGTACATTCTCTTTGCCGGGAACCTAAGCGCTGCGCCTTGCGCGAACCTTGTCTGGGGCAAGCTAGACTTCGGTCAGCCTTGGCCAGCTTCGGACAAGCTTGGTCTTTCATAAAGAGCGTAAATTTCAGCAGGGGGTCATGCGCATGGTCGATACGATGACGAGCTATCGCCTGATCGCGTCGGATATGGCGCGGTCGTTGCAGCGTGTTTCAAAGGAACCGATGGTTGAGCGGGAAACCGCCTACTACAAGGAGAATATCGGCAAGGTGAAATCCATTGATGATTTCATGGCCGACACCCGCCTTTATAATTACGCGCTGAAGGCGTTTGGCCTGGAGGACATGGCCTTCGCCAAGGCGTTTGTGCGCAAGATATTGACCGAAGGCATCAAGAGCGATGATGCCATGGCAAACAAGCTGACCGACAAGCGCTACAAGGAATTTGCGACGGTCTTCGATTTCGAGGGCAAGGGCGCGGAGGCGACCCAGGGCACCGCGGCGCAGCAGGGCGTGGTCGACAAATATCTTCGCCAGACGCTGGAGACGGAAGCGGGAAGCCAGAACGAAGGCGTGCGGCTGGCGCTCTATTTCCAGCGCAAGGCGCCGACGCTGACCAATGCCTATGAAATTCTGGGCGATAAGGCGCTGGTGTCGATGATCCAGACGACCTTTGGCTGGCCGTCCACCATATCCAATGCCGATATCGACAAGCAGGCAAAGATGATCGAGGACAAGATCGACTTCACCAAAATGTCCGATCCCGATTATGTCTCCAAGCTGATTTCACGATTTACCGCCATGTATGAGATGAACAACCCGACCGCGAGCAGCCCGGCCTCGATTGCGTCCCTGCTTCTGGGCGGCACGTCTTCGGTCGGCATTTCGATGGATATCCTCAGCACCTTGCAGAACTTCAAGCCGGGCGGGCGCTAGGCGATGCAGAATAATTCGATTTATGTAGGGCTTTCCTCGCTCATCACGCTTGAACGGCGGATGGATGCCATTGCCCATAACGTCGCCAATGTTTCCACGGTCGGGTTCCGGGGCGAGGGCACCAAGTTCGAGACCATCGTATCGAGCAAGGCCAGCGACGATGTGAGTTTTGCCACCGCAGGCAAGAGCTTCATCCGCACCGAGGCAGGCCCGATGATCAAGACCGACAATCCGCTGGATGTCGCGGTCAAGGGCGATGTGTGGATGTCGATCTCCACGCCGCAGGGCCAGATCTATACGCGAGACGGGCGCATGAACATGCTGCCGACGGGCGATCTCGTCACCGTCACCGGCCATCCGGTTCTCGATGTCGGCGGCGCGCCCATCGTGCTCAATCCGGCTGGCGGCGCGCCGAAGATTTCGAGCGACGGCGCAATCTACCAGAACGGCGCGCAGATCGGCGCCATCGGTCTCTTCACCATTCCCGCCGATGCCGACCTCACCTATGCGGGCACGTCCGGCGTGATCCCGAACAAGCCTGCCCAGCCAGTGGCCGATGACAACAGCGTGGGTGTCGTGCAGGGCATGATCGAGGGGTCGAATGTCGATGCCATGACGGAGATGACCCGCCTCATCAGCGTCAGCCGCGCCTTCGAGCAGGTCAACAATCTGCTGGCGCAGCAGGAGACCACCGTTTCTGAAGCCATCAAGACCCTGGGCTCCAGAAACGGATGACGCCTGATCTGCCGCTCTCCCGTCTTGCCGCTTTTGCCCGTCAGCAGTCGGTGGCACATAAGCCGCTCACCGGTATCGGCGGAACGGTAAGCGACGTGTCGCGTTCGGCGATTGCCGTGCGCGGGCTTTCGCGCGAGGCGCGGCTGGGCGATGCGGTGGCGATCCATGCGCAAGGCAATCAGTGCCTTGCGGAGATCATCCGGGTGGCGGATGCGCAGGTGCTGGTAAAACCCTTTGACGACCGCATCATTCCCTCGCTTGGCGCAGCGGTTTTCGAGGAAGGACCGCTCAATATCCGCCCGGCACCGGAATGGCGCGGGCGCGTCATCAATGCGCTGGGCCAGCCGATTGACGGCAAGGGCGCCTTGCAGCCCGGCACGCGGCCCATGGCGTCCGAGAGCCTTGCGCCCGCTGCGCTTCGCCGCGCGCGGGTGGATCGCGGTTTGCGCACCGGCGTCAATGTCATCGATATTTTCACGCCGCTCTGCTTCGGCCAGCGCATCGGCATCTTTGCGGGTTCTGGCGTCGGCAAGTCGACGCTGCTCGCCATGATGACGCGCGCGGCGGATTTCGACACGGTGGTGCTGGCCTTGACCGGCGAGCGCGGACGCGAAGTGCGCGAGATGCTGGAAGAAACCATGGCCGGCCATCTCGACAAGACCATCACGGTGGTTGCGACTGGCGATGAAAGCCCGATGATGCGCCGCCTCGCGCCCAACACCGCGACCGCCATTGCCGAATATTTCCGCGACCTTGGCCATAATGTCCTGCTGATCGTCGATTCCGTCACGCGCTTTGCCCATGCCGCGCGCGAGGTGGCGATTGCGGCGGAAGAGCCGCCGGTTTCGCGTGGCTATCCGCCAAGCGTCTTCAGCCAGCTGCCGCGCCTTCTGGAGCGTGCAGGACCGGGCATTACGGAAGCTGGCGGCAGCATCACCGGCATCTATTCGGTGCTGGTCGATGGCGACGATCATAACGAACCGGTTTCCGACACCATTCGCGGCACGCTGGACGGTCACATCGTGCTCGACCGGGCGATTGCGGCGCAGGGCCGCTTTCCGGCGGTCGATATTCCGGGCTCCGTTTCGCGCCTTGCAAAGCACAACTGGACGCCGGAACAGCGCAAGCTCGTCAGCCAGTTGCGGGGCATGGTCGCCCGTTTCGAGGAAACGCGCGATTTGCGCGCCATCGGCGCCTACCAGAAGGGCCATGATGGCCTTCTGGATCAGGCCGTCGATCTTGTGCCGCGTATCTATGATGCCTTGCAGCAATCGCCGGAAACCGGCCTATCGGACGATCCCTATAACGACCTTGCCGCGGCCCTGCGCGGCGACAGACAGGCGCAACACGCATGATGACGGGCTTTCGCAAGACAAAGGAAGAAAAACTCCTTGCTGACCTGACGGCGGAGGTGGAAGCCGCCGCACGGCAGGAGGGCATGAAGAAGCCGCAAAGCAAGGTGGACCGCTATCTGAAGATCGCGGCCATCACCCTTGCTGCGGGAAGCGCGATGCTGCCCTTCATCACCTATTTGCAGCGTGCCGATCTGGGCGCGCCGGAAAAGGCCGAGCGCAAGATCATCGATCCGCTCGACCGCTCGGAGCAGAAGACGGTGCGCCGCTTCCCGTCCTTCCGCCCGTCCGAACAGGTCGCGCCGAACGCCGATGTGGACGATACGATGACGGGTTCCGTCATGTCGAACGGCAAGGGTCTTCCGGGAACAGGTGCAGGCGGCGACGGCGAAGGCGGGGAAGGGCAGGCCATGCCCAAGCCGGTTTTCGCGCTGCGCGAGGTGGTCGGCGGCATGGCGATGATCGAGGATACATCCGGCTACTGGTTCGTTGAAAAGGGCTCGCTGCTGCCCGATGGCAGCCGCCTTGTTTCCATCGGTCGCGGCGCGGGCACATGGCAGCTTACGACGTCGTCCGGCGATGTGATCCAGAAGACGCCGTAAGCCCTTTTCAGAACCCCGCCGAGGGCGGGATTCCGGTCCGGTTTGAATTGAACCGTTGGAAAGGCTCTAACTGTTTGTTTTGTCGCATTTTCCAACGCAAACCGCTTCGCATTTTTGCTGGAAACGCTTTAATCAGAACTCATATTTCATGATGCGTTCGCCGCAGATCACCTCCCCCGTCATTCGGAAGCCTGTCTGCTCGTAGAGTCGCTGGGCACCATCGTTACCCGGCTGAAGGCCGAGAATGACGAAGGGGCAATCCGGCAGTTCCGACAGCAGGCCCAGCAATTGCTTGAGGGCTGCGCGGCCATAGCCCTTGCCCTGATGGCGCGCGTCGATCATGAAGCGATAGATCCAGTAGTTTCCATCGTCTTCATCAAGGGCATACATGGCGAAGCCGACCGGCTCGCCTCCGGCCCGGATAAGAAGCGGAACACAGGCCGGGTTGTCGTCCGCCTCTTCAAGGGATTCCTCATTGCTGGCCACAAAGTCCTGCTGATGCGGATGGGGATGCAGGGCTGTCACCCGCGGGTAGTCCGCCTGCCTGACCGGTTCGAGGGTCACGGCGGTATCGTCTGCAGCGCGAGGCTGTCCATTCTGTTTCATGACAGTGGGTTCCTGTAAGGCGCACGAGTTTTGGGCGTCCGGATGGACGCACGGCGCTCCAAGTTTCGATAGGATGCCCGCTGGCCGATAGGAAAACGCTTTAAACGTTCGCGCCTTGGCGCGATCCGAAACCAGCGGGCGCGGCAAATTCTGTCTTTTTCAGCATGTCGCACCTCCCGGCTCGCGTTGACGATGGCTCGCAGTTAGCCGCTTTCCTGGCATCACGCAAGTCTCGCACAAGATTCGCTGTGTAGGTTAACGAACAGTGAATAAGGATGGCGGGTAATAGTTATGGGGCCGATTCATCTCTTCGATCTGGCCGCAAGGCAGGCGCAGTGGCTGTCGGTAAGGCAGGCCACGGTTGCGGGCAATGTCGCCAATGCGAATACGCCGGATTTTCGTGCGCGCGACGTGCAGCCCTTCGCGGATGTGCTGGACAAGACGCAGCTCACCATGGCTGCCACCAGCCCCTTGCATCTGGAAGCCGAAGCCGACGGGATCGCGGCTACGCGCCTGCGCCCGGACGACATCACCGAGCAGACCCATTCGGGCAACACGGTCGATGTCGAGCAGGAAATGATGAAGGCCGGTGAGATCGCCCGCGAATATTCGCTCAACACAAGCATCGTGAAGGCGTTCCACCGCATGATGCTGTCGGTTGCGAAGGGATAGTCATGTCTTCCGATGCCTTGCAGAGCACATTGAAGATCGCAGCGTCGGGCCTTTCGGCCCAATCGACGCGTCTGCGCATCGTTTCCGAAAACATCGCCAATGCGCAGTCCACCGCCAAGACCGCCGATGCCGATCCCTATCGCCGCAAGACGGTTTCCTTCCGCACCGAGCTGGAACAGGGTACCGGAGCCGCCGAAGTCCGCATCGCGGAAGTCGGCAAGGATACGTCGCCCTTCGTCGAGCAATACGAGCCGAGCCATCCCGCAGCGGATGAGCGCGGCTATGTCCGCTATCCCAACGTCAACATGGTCGTTGAAATGGCGGACATGCGTGAAGCCAATCGTTCCTATGAAGCCAATTTGCAGGTCGTGAAACAAGCCCGTGAGCTGATTTCCATGACCATCGATCTCTTGAGGAGCACATAATGTACGACTCTATCATGAGCATTTCGGCGCGCAATGCCCTGTCGCGCCTTTCCGAGACGGTCGCCGAAAAGGGCGTGGGCTCGGCCTCCGCGCCGCAGGCGGTTCCGGCCGCTCCCGGCGCCTCGTTCGGCGAAGTCCTGTCGCAGATGACGGATTCCGTCGGCCAGAAATTGCAGGCGGCGGAGGCAACCTCCATTCAGGGCATCAAGGGCGATGCGCCGGTGCGCGATGTGGTCAGCTCCGTCATGGAAGCCGAACAGTCGCTTCAGACGGCCATCGCGATCCGCGATAAGATCGTGCAGGCCTATCTCGAAATCAGCCGTATGCCGATCTAGCGTCTGATCCAAAAGTCGCCATGCCGGGCTGCAAATGGCGATTTCTGCGTTTCCGGTGCTCACGTACCTCAAAGTACGTTGCGCTCCGGTCCTCGAAATCACCATTTTCGCCACAGCCTGCCGCTTTTTGATTCAGACTTCCAGATGAAAGATTAAGGACGCGCCATGAAAGCCCTGACGATTGCCGCAACCGGCATGAACGCCCAGCAGCTCAATCTGGAAGTGATCGCCAACAACATCGCCAATATCAACACGACCGGCTTCAAGCGTGCGCGGGCCGAGTTTACCGATCTGCTCTATCAGTCGGAGCGGACGGCGGGCGTGCCCAATCAGGCGAACCAGGCCATTGTGCCGGAAGGCGCGCTGGTTGGCCTTGGCGTGCAGACGGCGGCGGTGCGCAATCTTCATATCCAGGGCAGCTTCAACCAGACTGGCAATCCCTATGACGTGGCGCTGACCGGGCGCGGCTGGTTTCAGATCCAGAGCCCGACCGGCGAGACGCTTTATACCCGCGCCGGCGCGTTCAACAAGAATGCCGACGGCCAGCTCGTGACGCTCGACGGCAACCCGGTCGAACCGGCAATCACCATTCCGCCGGATGCTATCGAAGTGACGATCACCGATACGGGCCAGGTGTTCGCGAAATTGCAGGATCAGGTCAATCAGGTCGATCTCGGCCAGCTCACCCTTGCGAACTTCACCAACGAAGCGGGGCTGGAGCCGCTCGGTGGCAATCTCTACCGCGAAACGGAAGCATCCGGCGGTCCGCTGGTCGGCGTTCCGGGTGATCCGGGCTACGGCTCGATCAAGCAGGGCTATCTGGAAGCGTCGAATGTCGATCCGGTGAAGGAAATCACCGATCTCATCACCGCGCAGCGCGCCTATGAAATGAATTCCAAGGTCATTCAGGCTGCCGACGAAATGGCGGCGACCGTGTCGAAGAACTTGCGCTGACGGTGATGACGATGCGGCTGGCGAAAGCAATCTTACGGAAAACGGGGCTGGCGCTTGCAGGCGGATTGCTGCTCGCGGCAACAACCGGCGCGGTTGCTGCCGACCGCATCGCTTTTGTCGTGCCTTCCGCCACCGTTTATCCCGGCCAGATCGTGAGCGACACGGCGCTTCTTGAAAAGCAGTTCTTCATCAATGCCCCCGCAGCAAGCCAATATGTGCTATCGCTGGATCAGGCGGCGGGCAAGGTGGCGCGCAAGACGCTGCTCCCCGGCAAGCCGATCCTCGTTTCCGCATTGGGCGAGCCGTCTCTGGTCACGCGCGGCGTTCCGGCACCGCTGGTCTTTACAGCCGGTACGCTGACCATAACAGCCATGGGCACCCCGCTGGAATCCGGTGCGGCTGGCGATTTCATCAAGGTCCGTAACGTCGACAGCGGCATCATCGTTTCCGGCACGGTGCTGGCAAATGGTCGTATTCAGGTGGGGATGCAGTGAAGAAGACTTGCGCCGCCCTATTCACCGCTTTCGCACTCCTGTTCCAGCCCGTCGCAGGCTTTGCGGACGAGTCGTCGAAGAACGCGCGGGAATTCGGTTCCGCGGTGGATGCCGACGCCGATTGGCTGGGCTCCGGCGGCGATCCGTCGAAAATGGCTTATGCCGAACTTGGCCGGGGCAGCGCGGTCGCGCGCCTGAAGGACATTGCCACCATTCAGGGCGTGCGCGAAAACCAGCTTGTGGGCTACGGTCTTGTCATCGGCCTCAAGGGCACGGGCGACAGCCTGCGCAATTCGCCGTTCACCGAACAGTCCATGCGCGCCATGCTGGACAATCTCGGCATCAGCGCGCCGCGCAATTCCACCCGTTCCAAGAACACGGCTGCGGTCATCGTAACCGCCAACCTCCCCGCCTTTGCCGGGGCCGGTTCGCGCATCGACGTCACGGTATCGTCGCTTGGCGATGCGACCTCATTGCAGGGCGGCACGCTGGTCATGACCCAGCTTATGGGCGCCGACAACCAGATTTATGCCGTGGCGCAAGGCAATATGATCGTGTCTGGCTTTTCGGCGGAAGGCGAAGCGGCAAGTGTCACGCAGGGCGTGCCGACTTCCGGCCGCATTCCGAACGGCGCGCTGGTCGAGCGCGAAGTGGCTGGCAATTTCGGCAAGGAAAGTGAAATGATCGTCGAGCTGCGCGATCCCGATTTCACCACTGCCGTGCGCGCCGCCGATACGATCAATGTCTTCGCCAAGCGCCGTTACGGGCGCGGGGTGGCCATTGCGCGCGATGCCAAGACGATCCGCCTGTCACGCCCGAAGAACGTGCCAGCGGCGCGTTTCCTGGCCGAGCTTGAGGGTCTGCCGATCACGACCGACGAAGTGGCGCGTGTGGTGGTGGATGAGCGGACGGGGACTGTCGTTATCGGCGAGAAGGTGCGCATTTCCAAAGTCGCGATCAGCCATGGCAGCCTGACCGTCCGCGTGACGGAAACGCCGATGGTTGTCCAGCCTGAACCGTTCAGCGACGGCGTGACGGCGGTTGAGCCGAACACCGATATCGCCGTCAACCAGCAGAACGCCAAGATCGGCATCCTGACCGGCGCGAACCTTGAAAATCTGGTGAAGGGCCTGAACCAGATCGGTGTGAAGCCGACCGGCATCATCGCGATATTGCAGGCCATCAAGACATCCGGCGCGCTTCACGCGGAACTGGTGGTGCAATGACCAAGGCGCATAAATTGATCCGGTTTGGCTCGGCAGCGGCGCTGTTTCTGGCGACGTCCGTTCCCGCTTTCGCCGATCCGCCCGCACTCGGCAATCTCGATGAAATCCGCAAGTTCTGCGGCAATATCGACGATCAGGCGGCGGATGCCCGCTATGCGCTGCAAACCCGCCAGCTGACCGAGCTGAAGGCCGATGTCGAGGAGCGGATGCGGGCGCTTGAGGAAAAGCGCCGCGAATATGAAATGTGGCTGAAGCGCCGCGACGAGTTCGTCAGCAAGGCGCAGGATTCGCTGGTCGACATCATCTCGAAGATGAAGCCGGAGGCCGCAGCGGCGCAAATGGCGCTGATCGGCGACGAAGCGGCGGCGGCCCTGATCCTCAAGCTCAATCCGCGCGTTTCCAGCATCATCCTCAATGAAATGCCGCCGGAAAAGGCGGCCAAGCTTGCCCGCGTCATCGTCGGCTCGCAGCGCACCTCGACCGCGCCGCAGCCTGCCAGCGACCAGCGCGCCGCGGCGCAGACCGGGAATACGGTGCAATGAAGAACAGCATGAACAAAGCGATCCTTGCAGCAGCGACCCTCGTGCTCCTCGCCGGTTGCGCGACCAAGCCGGAGGAAATTGGCCGCGCGCCCGACCTCTCCCCGGTTGCGGCCCATCTCGGCATGGAAAACAATCCGCAGCTCAGCGGCTATCCGGTTCGCCCGAGCAAGGCGTCCTATTCGCTCTGGGACCAGCGCTCGACCAATTTCTTCAAGGACCCGCGCGCCGCAACGCCCGGCGATGTGCTGACCGTCATCATTTCCATCAATGACCGCGCCAACCTCGACAACAAGACAGACCGCGAGCGCGTGTCGAAGGGCATCTACGGTGCGGGCGGTTCCTTCGCCACGAGCAGCCTTTCGGGCGCGGCGGCTGGCGGTGACATGGACGCTTCGGTCAACACCCATTCCGACAGCAAGTCGAAGGGCAAGGGCACCATCGAGCGCAGCGAGGATATCCGCCTGCAGGTTGCAGCCATCGTCACCGATACGCTGCCCAACGGAAACATGATCATCCGTGGCTCGCAGGAAGTGCGCGTGAACAATGAATTGCGCGTGCTGAACGTCGCTGGCGTCGTGCGGCCGCGTGATATTTCCGGCAACAACACGATTTCCTACGACAAGATTGCCGAAGCCCGCATTTCCTATGGCGGGCGCGGACGACTGAGCGAGATTCAGCAGCCGCCTTACGGCCAGCAGATTCTCGATCAGGTTTCTCCCTTCTAAGGCATACCGGATATGAGCGACACGACGGCAACGGAAAAGGACGGCAAGGCGAAAAGCTCGCTGACAGGGCTTCTGGCGGCGCTCGCGATCCTGACCGTCATCGCCGGCGGCGGCGGCTGGTATCTGGGCGGCATGATTTCCGCCGACCGGCAGGCATCGGCCAGGCCCTCCGGCAAGGAAGACAAGCCGAAACAGGGTGACTTTGAATCGCGCTCCATCGGCACTGTCGTTCCCTTGCAGCCGATTGTGACCAATCTCGGCATTCCGCAGGATACGTGGGTGCGGCTTGAGGCGTCGCTGGTGGCAAAGCCCGGACATGAAATTCCAGCGGCGTTGGCGGCAAGCGTCGGCGATGATTTCCTGAGCTTCCTGCGCAGCGTCAATCTCATGCAATTGCAGGGCGCGGCGGGGCTTGCCTATCTGCGCGCCGACCTCGAAGAACGCGCGCGCCTGCGTTCGGAAGGCGCGGTCGACCGCGTCTTCATCTCGGCGCTGGTGGTGGAATGAAAAAGCTCCTTGGCCTCGGCGTCGTCCTGACGCTCGCCCTCACGGTGTCCGCACAGGCGCAGCAGCCGCTGACGCTCGACAACCTGCTTCCGGCAGGCAGCGGGGCTGCGAGCGGCCAGATCGTGCAATTGTTCGGGCTTCTGACGGTGCTTTCTATCGCGCCGGGCATTCTCATCATGGTCACGAGCTTCACGCGCTTTGCCATCGCCTTTTCGCTTTTGCGTTCGGGCCTCGGCCTCCAGACCGCGCCCGCCAGCATGGTGATGATTTCGCTTGCCCTGTTCATGACGTTCTATGTGATGGCGCCCGCCTTCGACCGCGCGTGGAACAACGGCGTGCAGCCCCTGATGCGCAACGAAATCACCCAGCAGGCCGCTTTCACTGAAATTTCCCAGCCGTTCCGGGAATTCATGCTGGGACAGGTGCGCGACAAGGATCTGCGGCTCTTTGAAGACCTCGCCGATCCGTCTTTCCGTACCGGCGATGACGGCATTGTCGATTTCCGCGTGCTGGTTCCCGCCTTCATGATTTCGGAACTGCGGCGCGGGTTCGAAATCGGCTTCCTGATTGTCCTGCCATTTCTGGTGATCGACCTCGTGGTCGCTACGCTCACCATGTCCATGGGCATGATGATGCTGCCGCCGACGGTGATCTCGCTGCCGTTCAAGATTCTGTTCTTCGTGCTGATCGACGGCTGGAATATTCTGGTCGGAAGCCTGATACGATCCTTCTCCTGACCCATTTTGATACGCTTCAAACCGCACTGACCAAAATTCCGAATGGAAATTTGCGAATCGATTAAATTTTGACGGAATAAATTAGCCTTTCTTTAATATTTGGGTTCTATCTGTCGGCTCATGGTGGGTTTCCGCGCGTTACGCGGCAACAGGCATGATGCCGCTCCACCATGCCGGTAATCTAAAATCCGGCCTGTCCCTCAGATTGTTTTTCCCAAGGGGCAAAAAACTATGGCTAGCATTCTTACAAATTCGTCGGCTCTGACCGCTCTCCGGACGCTTGCATCGACCAACAAGGCACTGGAATCGACTCAGAACCGCATCTCGACCGGTCTCCGTATTTCCGAAGCATCGGACAATGCTTCGTATTGGTCTATCGCTACGTCGATGACGTCCGACAACAAGGCCAACTCAGCTGTTCAGGACGCCCTCGGCCTTGGCGCTGGCAAGGTCGACACCGCTTATTCCGCGATCAACAAGATTAAGGATGAAGTTGACAAGCTGAAGACGAAGCTTGTTTCGGCACAGGGCGCAAGCTACGAAGACCAGATGAAGATTGCGACCGAAATCAAGACGATTCAGTCGAATATCAAGTCTTTCGCAGCAAACGCCAACTATGCAGGTTCCAATCTGCTTCAGAGCGATTCTAGCAAAGATCCGGCTGCTGCTGGCGATCCGTC
This sequence comes from Brucella pseudintermedia, assembly GCF_008932435.1. GTDB lineage: Bacteria > Pseudomonadota > Alphaproteobacteria > Rhizobiales > Rhizobiaceae > Brucella > Brucella pseudintermedia. The sequence continues at coordinate 253,651 of NZ_WBWE01000005.1, forward strand.
CAATCCTGCCGACCTGAAGGTTGTCGCATCTTACAACCGTACGGGATCTTCCGTGACCATCGATACGGTAACGGTTTCTGCGGCTGATACACGTGTTATCGATACTGACGGTGCGGGCGCTGGCATGGTCGACGCTCTGCTCAAGGATGATTTCTTCAAGCCTACAGCCGGTACTGGTGGCGCAGCTGATGTACCAGTCGATGCAGCCGACATCAAGACCGCTCTTGAAGCTGTTGAAGGCGCTCTCGGCAAGCTGACCACCGGTGCTGCTGCACTCGGTGCGGCCAAGTCGCAGATCGACAGCCAGAAGAGCTTCCTGTCGGGTCTTCAGGACTCCATCGAGAAGGGCGTTGGTACGCTCGTTGACGCTGACATGAACAAGGAATCGGCACGTCTGTCGGCTCTGCAGGTTCAGCAGCAGCTCGGCGTTCAGGCTCTGTCGATCGCCAACTCGTCGAACCAGAACATCCTGTCGCTGTTCCGCGGCTAATCTGAGTAAACAGCAAGAGCGCCGGGTTGCCGGCGCTCGCGAGTTCTCAGGCAAATCAGGGGTTCGCATCCGAACCGGCCTGATCGGATCGGATGTCTTTGGGCGGAAAACGGGGCGCGGGATTTATTCCGCGCCCCAATTCTTTCCCGGTCTCCAGAAGCACCTGCTTTCATCCGCCGCCACTTTCGCGCAAGCTTCGCGGGCTAGTTTGCATCCATCATGATGGCGGTGGTGTCGATGCAGCAGAATTTCCAGCAATTGATCGAACAGCTCAAGGCTACGCTTGGCAAGCTTGGCGCGCGAAAACTCGTGGCGCTCGGACTTGTGGGCGCGGCGCTTATGGGCGCGATCCTCTATACAAGCATCTATCTGAGCCGCCCCTCCTACGAGACACTTTATGTCGGCCTTTCGCGCGACGACGTGAACCGCATGGGCCTCGCGCTCGGCGAGGCAGGCATTCCTTTCGATGTGAAGGCCGATGGCTCGTCCATCCTCGTGCCCATCGGCAAGGCGGAAAACGCCCGCATGTATCTGGCCGAAAAGGGCCTGCCGACCTCCAATAATGCCGGTTATGAACTCTTCGACAATATGGGGTCGCTTGGCCTCACCTCGTTCATGCAGGAAATCACCCGCGTACGTGCGCTCGAAGGCGAAATCGCCCGCACCATCCAGGCCATTCGCGGGGTGAAAGCAGCCCGCGTCCACATCGTTCTGGCCGAAAAGGGTTCGTTCCGCCGTGGCGACCAGAAGCCGTCGGCCTCGGTCGTCATCCGCGCCGAAGGCGGCTTTGCCGCCGAATCCGCCCAGTCCATCCGCCAGCTGGTCGCCGCTGCCGTTCCCTCGCTTGATGCCTCTGCCGTGACCGTTCTCGACACCAATGGCCGGCTGCTGGCGTCAGCAGGCGAAGCCGCCAATGGCGCGGCGCTGATGACCGCCTCGCTGGAACAGCAGGTCGCCGGCAACGTGGATGACAGCATCCGCAAGGCGCTGGCGCCCTATCTTGGGCTGGGCCATTTCCAGACAAGCGTTCAGGCCGTGCTCGATACGGACCGCCGCCAGACCAACGAAACGATCTTCGATCCTGAATCCCGCGTCGAGCGTTCGGTGCGCGTGGTCCGTGAAAGCGGCGATTCCCGCAACAACCGCAACGACAACGCAACCGGCGTCGAACAGAACATTCCGCAGGAAGAAATCCAGAACCGCAACGGCGAAAGCTCGTCGGAAAAGACCGACCGCCGCGAGGAGCTGACCAATTATGAAATGAACAGCAAGACGGTTTCCACCGTCAGCGACGGCTACACTGTCAAGCGTCTGTCCATCGCCGTTGTCATCGATCAGGCGCGGCTTCTGGAAACCGCAGGCACCACGCCGCCGCCCGCCAATTTCGTCGACCAGCAGATCGCCAAGATCCGCGACCTCGTGGCAACCGCTGCCGGTCTCAATGCCGATCGCGGCGACGTCATCAACGTGACGGCAGTCAACTTCCTCGATCCTGCCGGTGCCGATATGGAGCCGGTCTCCACGCCGTGGACCGAAACCGTGCTTCGCCAGAGCGGTTCCTATGTCAATGCGCTTGCCATCCTTGCCGCTGTCGGCCTCCTGATCTGGTTCGGCCTGCGCCCGCTGCTGCGTGACCAGACTGCCAAGCCTGCGGGCACGGAAGTCGCTATCCGCGAGACAAGCGAAGTGGCCGCGCCCGATTTCGTCGGCGGTCAGGCGGCAGGCGAGGGCGTACAGGCCGTCATTGGCGGGCCGGAAGCCTATGCCGACCAGATGAAGACCAGCCTCAGTGATCTTCGCCAGCGCATGCGCATGCCCGCAAAGCTGCGGCTGGAACAGATGATCGACATGGATGAGGAGCGTGTCGCCGCAGTTCTCAAGCAATGGATTCACGAAACCGCTGCAAGCCGCGAGGCCCAGCCCGTGCAGGCTTCGGTCATGCCGGAGCTTGAGGCGGCCTGACGATGAGCGCGCTTTCGCTGAGCCGTTACCTTCCCGATTTTTCGACCCATCATATCGGTGATGAGGCGGTCGAGATCATTGCCGCGCCTCTGCCGCCGAAGCCGCTGAAGGAGATGCCCGCGCCGCAGGGCGTGAGCGAGGCGCAGAAGCGTGCGGTCTCCGCTGAACATTCTGTTGCCGCCGAGCAGGCGGAAGTCGCGGCCATCATCGCCAGTGAGGAAGAAAAGCGCGCTGCCTTTGAAGCAGGCCGCGAGGACGGGCACCGCGAAGCCGAGGCGCTTTACGAGGCCGAGAAGGCGCGGCTTCTGCGTGAGCACGAGGCCGAAATCGAAACGCTGCGCGCTGCATTCTCGCGTGAGCAGGCCCTGCTTCTGGCGGGAAGCCTGACCGAAGCGCTGGCTGCGCTGGAGCGCAGTTTTTCCGGCCAGATCGCCGAAATCCTGATGCCGTTGCTGGCGCAAAAGATGGAGCGCGAGGCGGTTGCGGAGTTTGCACGGCGCATTGCGGCGCTGGCGCTTGATGGCGAAGCGCCGGAAATTTCCGGTCCGGCGCGGTTGATCGCGCCGCTGCGGGATCATGCTGCCCTTCTGCCGTCCGGCTGCCGGTTTTCCGAAACCGGTGCGGACGAACTTTCCTTTTCCTTTGGCGAGCGGATGCTTGAAACGCGCATCGCGCCGCTTCTTGAAGAATTGAAGGCTGCGGTCCAATGAGCATCGATCCCGAAACCAAGCGTGAGATCATCATTGTTCGCCGTGGCGGGCATGACGACCATGACAGCCATCATGGCGGCGTGTGGAAGATCGCCTATGCCGACTTCATGACTGCAATGATGGCCTTCTTCCTCGTCATGTGGCTCATCAATGCCGCCAATGAGGAAACCAAGGCGGCGGTTGCCAGCTATTTCAATCCCGTCAAGCTGATGGACCGGCATTCAAGCCCCAAGGGCGTGCAGGATATCGAGGAAAAAGACGGCAAGGTTCGCTATGAAAGCGACCAGAAGATCGAAAACAGCACCAAGGTCATCAATGATACGACCGTTGCGCCGGTGAGCGAACAGGAAGAGCGCCAGCTTTTCCGCGAACCTTATGCGGTGCTGTCGGAACTGGCCCACGAAACCGGTGTTTTGCAGAACCAGTCGGCCAAGGGCGATGGCGGCACGTCGCAATCCGGTCCCGCAACGGGTGCCGAAGGCGGCGAAGCCTATCGCGATCCTTTCAGCCCGGACTACTGGTCGAGCAAGGCTGTCGGCGACCTGACCCCGCCGGATGCCGCGCCTGCCGCCCCGCCGAAGCCGGAAGCGGCCCAGCCGAAACCGGAAGAGGCTGCAAAGCCTGCGGAAGCGCCAGCAGAAACGCAAGAACAGCTCATCGCCGATCTGAAAAAGGCCGCAGAAGGCGAAACCGCGAAGGAAGATGCCGCGGCGAAGAAAGCCGAGCCGATGCCCGACGTGACGGTCGTTCCCGTCGATGGCGGCGTGATGATCCAGCTTACCGACAAGATCGACTACGGCATGTTCACCATCGGCTCCGCCAAGCCGGATGCCCGGGTGGTACAGATGCTGGAGCGTATCGCGCAGGTGATTTCCCGCCAGCCCGGCGAAGTCATCATCAGCGGGCATACGGATGCGCGCCCGTTCAAGAGCGCGACCTATGACAACTGGCGTCTTTCATCGGCGCGCGCGCAGATGGCCTATTACATGCTGGTTCGCGGCGGGCTTGACGAAAAGCGCGTGCTGCGCGTGGAAGGCTATGCCGACCGCCAGCCGAAGAACACCAACGATCCGAATGCGGCTGAAAACCGCCGCATCGATATTTTCCTCAAGTCCGCGCCATGAAGCAATATGGGAAGCGGTTCGCCACGCGCTCACTCCTGGCATGTGTTGCAGGCCTTTTCCTGACGGGAGCGGCCTTCGCACAAGCGCCAGCGTCAGCCGGGACCCGCACGCTGCCGGTGCTGGAACCCTACAAGCTCGTGCGGTCGCTGCGCATGTTGCAGGACCAGATTGTCGCCGGAAAGCCGGAAGCAGTCGTGATGCTCAACAAGCTTCTGGGCTTCGTCAGCGCGGATATGGGACGCGCGTCGGGCGAGGTCTGGAACAATCCGGAAAATGTCTACGCGGCGATCATCTATCTGTTCAATGGCGGCAATCCGGAAGCCGTGCGCAAGGTCCTGGCCGACCTCAAGACCGATGCCGTGCCGCCGGAACTGGTCAAGGGCGCGCTGGCCTATGCTTCCGGCCAGACGATTGAAGTTGTGAAGCTTTTTTCGGTGCCGCTGTCGCCTGATGTTCCGGCGGAACTGAAGGCATCCATCGTGCTTGTCACCGCCAGCCAGATGACAGCCTTCGATCCGGCGACGGCCTTGATGCGGCTCGACCAGGTGCGGCTCGACGCGCCCGGCACCTTGTTCGAGGAAGCGGCGATCCGCCGGTCGATGCCGATCGCAGCCCGGCTTGGCGACGCCGACAAGATCAGGCTTCTGGCGCGAAACTATCTCCAGCGCTTTCCCCGTTCGCCCTATATGCGTGATTTCATGGCGCAATTTGTCGATGCGGCGGTAAAGCTCAACGACCGTATCGGCAATGCGGAACTGGCAAGGCTGATCGGCTCGGCCGATCCGGTGATGCAATATTCGCTCTATCTGCAAATCGCGCGCGGAGCGCTTGTCGATGGCCAGACGGAGCGAGCGCGTTTCATGTCGGCGGAGGCGAAAAAGCTTGCCGACAAGCTGAAAACCGACCCGACCCGCGCCAATCTCTATGCGGCGGCAAGCGATGTGGCGTCGGATTCGGCGGGCAGCGCGCTGCGCGAACTGTCGCAGATTTCGCCCGACAAGCTGCAGGAGCCGGACCGCAAATTGCTGAAAGCCGCCGAAGCAGTCGGCACCGTCGTTACCCGTACGCCGGACGCTTCGCCGCCCGCAAAACCGGCGCTTACGGAAAAGGATGTGCCGCCGATGGCCGTGGCAAATTCGCCGGAAAACCGGGCCGAAAAGCCGGTTCCAGCTCCGGTCGCTGTCAACCAGAAACCGGCCAGAAACCAGCCGGAAGACGATTTGCAGAAGACGATGGAAGATGCGCGGCGCAAGCTTGCCGAAATCGATGCCTTGCTAGGAAAGACCGTTCAATGAGCGTTGATATTTTGCTGAATTCCACCAGCCGGCTTGCATCGCTCGCCCGAAATTCCGGTCCGTCGCAGGCAAAGACCGAAGGCGAGAACGAGGGGCAGTCCGACCCGGCGAAATTGTTCAGCTCGCTTCTGGAAAGGCCGCAAGGCAAGGTCGAAAAGAAGGATGAAAACGAGCCGGGAGCCAAGACGGACGAGGCTGAAAAGAGGGAGGAGGACGGCGCGACACCGGTTGCGATTTTCGCTCTGCCACAAAATATCCTTTCTTTGGACACATCCTCGCCCGATTTGAAGGGGGTCAATCACAATTTCGCCACAGGAAATTTCGCGAAAAACGACCAAAACCTCCCCGATCCGCTGTCTGCCTTAATTAAGGAGCACGACCCGGTAGAGGTCGAGGAGCAGGGCGGTGAATTGCCTGCCGCCGGTGCCGGACAGAAGAAGACAGTCGCTCAGGCGACCTTCCCGGCAAGCGCGAAAACCGATCAGCCGGTCAAGCAGGATGCACCGAAAGCAAGCGTCGACAATCAGACGGAAGCAGCGACGGACGACCTCGCCAGCCTTCTGAAAACGGATAAGGGTCAGGCGCAGCAGCAGACGGGGCAAACGCCTGACCGTGCCGATCTCCAGCCGCAGCCAGCCGCGAAGGGCAATGCGCCCGCAGACGTAAAAGTCTCCGCCGCGCCATCGCCGGGCGCGGCGCGGATCGCCGACATTCAGGTGGTGTCCGAACGCAGCTTCGGTCCGGTCAAGACCTTGCAGATCAGGCTCGATCCGGCGGAACTTGGGATCGTGACGGCACGCATCCGCGTGGCATCGGAAGGGGTCGAGGTGCATCTCGTCGCTGAAAAGACCCATGCGGCGGAAGCGCTCGCCGCTGACCGCTCGATGATCGAGAAAGCCCTGAAGGCGGCGGGGATAGCGGACGACGCGAAAATTTCCGTAACCGTTGCCGACCGCAACGCGGCAGGCGCGGTGCAACAGCCCCAGGCGTCGCAGAATGCAGGCCAGCAGCAGGCTTTCAACATGCAGCAGGGCTTTGACGGACGGAACGGCGCGCAGGCGCAGGCGGGTTTCATGGGCGGTGAGGGCAGGCGGAATGGCGAATCCGGTCAGGCAGGACAGGAGCGTTCGGACAGGCAAGCCGCGCAGGAAAGCGGCAACGGCATTGCTGGCAGTGATGGCCGCAATCGCGGTCTGGTTGTCTGATAGTCGCCCCACCCGCGCCGAAAATATCTGCGAGCGCGAGATGCACCGGGCATCGGCGCGCTACGATGTGCCGCTCGGCATTCTCTATGCGGTGGGGCTGACCGAAACCGGACGCAAGAATTCCCTGCAACCCTATGCGATGAACATCGAAGGGCGCGCCGAATTCATGCCGTCGCAGACGGCGGCGATAAGGCGTTTCAATGAGGTCCGGGCCGAAGGCGCAAAGCTGATCGATCTCGGCTGCATGCAGATCAACTATCACTACCACGGCAAGGAATTTCCATCAGTCGCCGCGATGCTGATGCCAAGCCTCAATGTCGACTATGCGGCGCGCTTCCTGAAGCAGCTTCGACAGCGCGAAGGCAACTGGACGATGGCGGTCGCGCGCTATCATGCGGGACCGAACAACGACCCCGCCCAGAAGCGTTATGTCTGCCGCGTGATGACGAATATGGTCGCCAGCGGCTTCGGAAACTGGACGGCTGCGGCGCGAAGCTTCTGCTTCGGCTGAGCCGAAAACCCGGGAAATTTTACAGGTTGTAACAGAGTGTCAGGTGCACCCATGTTGCGGGTGCTCAATTAACGGTTGCAGCCCTTGGCGGGAGCTGTTAAAGCGACCCGAATTTTAAGCCCTTGTAAAGAATCGTAAAAGTTTGTGAGCCGTTAACCTCCGGTTAAGGTTTCAACGGCTAAGGGGGCGGACGCGTTGCAATCAATGCGATTCCTTTTATTTTAGTATAAGCTAAAATGCCTCCCAATTTATTGCGGGCAATTAATTGCCATTGTTGCTGATTCCCTCCCCCAGTTATTGCTAGCGTGCTTGGGCTAACATATTGATTCGGAAGGCGGGCCGATGATCGTTGTCGTAGACGACAGAGATATTGTGACTGATGGATACTCATCCTGGTTCGGTCGCGAAGGCATCACGACAACAGGTTTTACCCCTACCGATTTCGATGAGTGGGTGGAGAGCGTTCCACAGCAGGACATCATGGCCGTCGAAGCCTTCCTGATCGGTGAATGTGCCGATCAGCACCGGCTTCCGGCCCGGATTCGTGAACGCTGCAAGGCGCCCGTGATCGCCGTCAACGACCGCCCGTCGCTTGAACATACGCTGGAGCTTTTTCAATCAGGCGTTGACGATGTTGTCCGCAAGCCGGTGCATGTGCGTGAAATCCTAGCGCGCATCAATGCCATCCGCCGCCGCGCGGGCGCGTCCGCCGCTTCCAGCGACAACGGCACCGAGCTTGGCCCGATCCGCGTTTTTTCCGATGGCCGCGATCCGCAGATCAACGGCGTTGATTTTCCGCTGCCGCGCCGCGAGCGCCGCATCCTGGAATATCTGATTGCCAATCGCGGCCGCCGTCTCAACAAGGCGCAGATTTTCAGCGCGATCTACGGCATTTTCGACAGCGAAGTCGAAGAAAATGTCGTCGAAAGCCACATCAGCAAGCTGCGCAAGAAGCTGCGCGAGCAGATGGGTTTCGATCCCATCGATTCCAAGCGCTTCCTCGGCTACTGCATCAATATCGAATGAGGTTGATGCATTCCGGCACCGCGATCTCCAGACGCGCGGGTGCCTTCGGTAAACCGGTCCCTTCAGTAAAAGCGTAAAAAATCCCAAGGCTACAGTTTCACGCAAGCGTGGCTCATTAGCTTTACCGCGGATGGGTGGGACGATTTGCCGATTCCATCGCTGGATTTTACGGATTCCGGTCCAGGATCTTCGGATTTTGGCCGGTGCTACAACCATGGTGCTACAACCAATCAGGAGCTGCCAATGAGCCTCTACGGTATGATGCGGACCGGTGTTTCGGGAATGAACGCGCAGGCCAACCGCCTGTCGGCGGTCGCTGACAACATCGCGAATGCAAGCACCGTCGGTTACAAGCGCGCCGAAACCCAGTTTTCGTCGCTGGTTCTGCCCAGCACCGGCGGACAGTATAATTCCGGCAGCGTGCTGACCAATGTTCGTTACGGCATTTCCGATCAGGGCGGCATCCGCTCCACATCGTCCACGACCGATCTTGCCATCGACGGCAACGGCTATTTCGTGGTGCAGGGCGCGGACGGCTCCACCTTCCTGACTCGCGCCGGTTCCTTCGTGCCCGACAAGAACGGCAATCTGGTCAATTCAGCCGGCTATTATCTTCTGGGCGCAGGCCCGAACGATCCCGCCGGCGCGCTGACCATCCCGGGCCTCAACATCATCAATGTCAACAGCGCCGCCCTTCCGGCGGAAGGTAGTACTTCGGGTACCTTTACCGTTAATTTGCCGTCTAGCGATCAGGTACCGGCGGCGGGCGAGTTCAATCACAAGACCTCGCTGATCTCCTATAATGATAAGGGCGAGAAGATCACGCTCGACGTCTATTTCAGCAAGACGGGCGCGGACGAATGGAGCGTCACGGTCAAGAACGCAGCCGACAATCAAGTCGTCGGCGGTCCGACCACTCTGACCTTCGATCCGACGACGGGCGCGATGACGTCGGCGGGCGACGTCACGGTCGATCTCGGGCCTTATGGCGGCCAGAGCCTCAGCCTCAATCTCGGCGCCTCGACCCAGCGCGCTGGCGACTACACGATCTCGCAGGCGCAGATCAACGGCCAGGCGCCTTCGGCCGTCAAGGGTGTGGATGTGGCCAATGACGGTTCGGTCGTCGCCATTTACGAGAACGGCACGCAGAAGGTTCTGGCACGCATTCCGCTCGCCAATGTCGCAAGCCCGGACCGCATGACGGTGGTGAGCGGCAACGTGTTCCTGCCGAGCGCTGAATCGGGCGATGTTCGCCTCGGTTTCCCGCAGAGCGACGGCATGGGCAAGGTCATGTCCGGCACGCTGGAGGAATCCAATGCCGATATCGCGCAGGAGCTGACCGACATGATCGAGGCGCAGCGCAGCTACACGGCCAATTCCAAGGTCTTCCAGACCGGCTCGGAACTGATGGACGTGCTGGTCAACCTGAAGAGATAGATTGAAGCGTTCCGGGAAAGGGTGGAAGCCTTTTCCCGGAATTGCCGTAAATCCGGCCCGCGCGGGCAACACGCAGCGGACCGGTCGCCTGGGGCGGTTTCGTTCCGGCGGAATGACGGGACGGGTTCCGGGCAGTTGTTTCAGCCGCATTTCCGGGGGGCCTGCTCCTCACCTTCACCGGGAATGCACTTGTAGGATGGGGTAAGATGTCGCTTAGTTCTGCTCTTCTGACAGCCAAAAGCTCGCTTGCGGCAACGTCCAAGCAGACCTCCGTTGTCTCCCGCAATATTGCGGGCGCCAACGATCCGGATTATTCCCGGCGCACCGCTTCTCTCGTATCGGGGCCTTACGGCTCGCTTTACGTGGGCATCAGCCGGTCGGCGGATGAGGCTTTGTTCAACAGGTTCATCCAGTCCAACAGCACGGCTTCCTCTTCTTCCATTCTCGCAGGCGGGCTTGACCGCCTTTCGTCGCTTTATTCGGCAGACAATTATTCCGGCTCGCCCTCGGCCCTGATCGGCGATCTGCGCGATGCGCTCCAGACCTATGCCGCATCGCCTTCCAACAGCGCGCTTGGCGACAGCGTGGTCTCGATAGCGCAGTCGCTTGCCAATGCGCTCAATGCCGGAACCAAGCAGGTCCAGTCGCTGCGCAACGATGCGGACCGGGAAATTGCGGATTCCGTCGCCAACATCAACGATCTTCTTGCCAAGTTCGAGAAGGTCAATCAGGAGATCGTCGGCGGCACCCGCGCCAATCGCGATGTGTCCGACTATATGGATCAGCGCGACGCGATCCTGAAGCAGCTTTCAGGCGAGATCGGCATCACCACCATGATGCGCGGCGACAATGACATGGTGATCTTTGCCGAAAACGGCGTGACGCTGTTCGAGACGACGGCGCGCAAGGTCAGCTTCGAGCAATCGACGGTGCTGGCGCCGGGCATTTCCGGCAAGGCGGTACTGGTGGACGGCGTGCCGCTCAATCATGAGACATTCGACCAGCCTTATGGAACGGGGCGGCTCAGCGGCTTGCTGCAACTGCGCGACCAGATCGCCCCGCAATACCAGATGCAGCTTGATGAGATTGCGCGCAATCTGGTGACGATGTTTGCCGAAAGCGACCAGACCGGCGTTGGCACCGACAAGACGGGCCTTTTCAGCTGGGGCGGATCGCCGGATGTGCCGGGCGCTGGCGTGACGGCGGGCATCGCAGGCAGCATCAAGGTGTCCTCTGCTTTCGTTGCGTCCGAAGGCGGCAGCGCGCTTTTGCTGCGTGACGGCGGGGCGAACGGGCCCGATTATAAGTACAATAGCGAAGGGGCTGCCGGGTTCAGCGACCGCCTGCGCGCGCTCAACGAGGCATTTTCCGAGCCGATGGCGTTCGATCCGGCGGCGGGTCTCGCCGCCAGCGCCAGCCTGACGGACTACAGCGCGTCATCGATCAGCTGGCTTGAGGGCAAGCGCCAGAAGGCCAACAGCGAATTCTCCTATAATGCGACGGTTGCCAGCCAGGCGGATGCAGCCCTCTCCAACGCCAACGGCGTCGACATGGACACCGAAATGGCGCTGCTTCTCGATCTTGAACATTCCTATCAGGCATCGAGCCGGGTGCTGACCACGATCAGCGCGATGCTCGACGATCTTCTCAACGCGGTGTGAGGCCAATGAAAGCGCAATCGATTTCCACTTACGGCGCAACGTCAGCCCTCCGGGCCCTTGTCGCGAAGAACAAGGCCGAGATGTTGAAAGCCCAACAGGAAGCGACCACGGGAACCGTGTTCGATGTCGGGCTGTCGCTTGGCTCGAAAGCCGGGCAGACCGTATCCTTGCGCAAGGAATATGACCGGCTGAGCGTGCTCACCGACATGAACAAGCTGGTGCAGCAGCGCATGAATGCGACGCAGACCGCAGCCGGCACGATCATCGAGAATACGCAGAACTTTTTGGGCGACCTGACGGGCGCCAACAACACCGCCGAAAGCGCTGCCACGATTGCCAAATCGGCAAAGTCCATTCTCAATTCCGTCACCGGCCTGCTCAACACCAGCTATAATGGCGAATATATCTTCGCCGGGGTGAACACCGATGTGAAGCCGGTTGCCGATTATACCGAAGGCAGCGCCGCACAGACGGCGGTGCGTCAGGCGTTCCAGAACCATTTCGGCTTCGCCATCGACGATCCGCAGGTGGCCAGCATCACCGGCGACGAGATGACGGCCTTTCTCGACGGCGATTTCGCTGATGAGTTCAACGATGCCAACTGGGCCGCGAACTGGTCGGATGCGTCGGATACGGTCATCAAGAGCCGCATTTCGCCGACCGAAACCGCCGATACCTCGATCTCTGCCAATGCCGACGGTTTTCGCAAGACGATCATGTCGGCGGTCATGGTGGCCGAATTTGCAACCATCGGCCTCAACAGCCAGGCTTTCGAAGCCCTGACCGAAAAGGCCATGCAGACCACGACGACGGCGATCACCGAAACGACCTCGGAACAGACGACGCTCGGTCTGGCGCAGTCGCGCACGCAGGCGGCGACGACGCGCATCGTGGCCCAGCAGAAGATCCTGAACCAGTCGGTGCTCAATCTTGAGGAAGTCGATCCTTATGAAGCGGCGACCCGCGTCAACGCGTTGAAGACGCAGATCGAGACTTCCTATTCGCTGACGGTGCAGCTGCAGAATATGAGCCTGCTCAACTATCTCAGATAGTTAAGGGGGAGGACGGCAGCATGATGCGAGACCGTCCGGACTGATAGACGGAGAAAACCATGTATCAGATGCGCTACGAAGATGTCATGACTGACGATATGGCGAGCGCTAGGGAACGGGAGCGGGCGCTGTTCGACCGTTCCATCGCGATGCTCGAAGCGGCGAGGGAAAACGGTTCCGGTTCGCGCGAGGGGATCGACGCGGCCTATTTCACCACGAAGCTCTGGACCACGATCATCGACGATCTTGGGTCAGAAGAAAACGTGCTGCCGAAGGAACTGAAGGCGGCGATCATTTCGGTGGGCATTTTCGTGCTGAAGGAGATCGAGCGCATCCGTCAGGGCGAAAGCAACGATTACGCCACGCTGATCGAGATCACCCAGTCGATCCGGGACGGACTTTGAAATGGCGTCCAACGGAAAACCGGCCATTCGCCTTTCGCTGCGCGCGGGCGAGCGAATCTTCATCAATGGCGCGGTGCTGAAAGCCGACCGCAAGGTCTCGCTCGAACTTCTGAACGACGCCACCTTCCTTCTGGAAAACCATGTTCTCCAGCCCGAAGACACGACCACGCCGCTGCGCCAGCTTTATTTCGCCGCGCAGATGATGCTGATCGAACCGGCCATGCGCGAAGAGGCGCACCGCACCTTCGCGCAGATGCTGAAGGGCATGTTCTCGGCGTTCAAGGATGCGGAAATCCTCAATGCGCTGAAGCTGGTCGATGAGCTGGTTCATAACGGGCGCGTTTTCGAGGCGCTCAAGACCATTCGCGCGCAATATCCACGCGAGGCCGAACTGATGGGCCTCGAAGCCCCGGCTTTGCCAGTGGCTCCAATCCGGAAATCTGCGGAGGCAAACCGATGACCACGACACCGCCGGTCGGCACCAACACGACGAACAACACCAATACGTCCAACAGCAATTCCGCGGCCAGCAAGGCAAGCGTCGATTACAATTCCTTCCTGAAGCTTCTGGTGACGCAGATGCAGAATCAGGACCCGACGCAGCCCATGGACGCGACGCAATATGTCTCGCAGCTTGCGACCTTCTCCAATGTCGAGCAGGCCGTGCAGATGAACAGCAAGCTTGAAACCCTGATCGCCAATACGTCGCTGACGCAGGCCGAAGGCTGGATCGGCCGCACGCTGACCAATGCCGATGGCAGCATTTCGGGCGTCGTGAAGTCCGTTACCATCCAGTCCAGCGGCATGCTGGCGGAACTGGAAGACGGCAAGACGCTGATGATCGGCCCCGGCGTCAAGATCAGCTAGGACCTGATGCGGTGAACGAGGCCGACGCGCTCGATATCGTCAATTCGGCAATCTGGACCGTGCTTATGGCAAGCGGCCCGGCGGTGCTTGCCGCCATGCTTGCGGGCATCGGCATCGCGCTTTTCCAGGCCTTGACGCAGATACAGGAAATGACGCTGACCTTCGTGCCGAAGATCATCGTCATCTTCGTCGTGCTGGCGCTTACCGCGCCCTTCGTCGGCGCGCAGATCAATTCGTTCACGCTGCTGGCCTATTCGCGCATTGAGAAGGGCTTTTAGCTGCTTTTTTAAAGCGCATCTTGCCCGAAAACCGCTTCGCACTTTTCGGGATGCGCTTCGCACAGCCTTCGCGCAAGCTTCGCACGCTAAGGTCCGTCCGCAAACAGGAGACGGACGTGCAGCAGGCAGCGGCTAAACCCTTTATAAAAGGCGGATTTCTAACCGGCAGCGACATGGGTCTGGCGGTTGGCATCATCATCATCCTGACGGTGCTTTTCCTGCCTGTCCCGGCGGTCGTGCTGGATATCGGGCTGGCGTTTTCCATCGCCTTTTCCGTCCTGATCCTGATGGTGGCGCTGTGGATTCAGCGCCCGCTCGATTTTTCCGCCTTTCCGACGGTGCTGCTGATCGCCACCATGATGCGATTGTCGCTGAACATCGCGACGACGCGCGTGATCCTCACCCACGGCAATGAAGGCTATCTCGCCGCCGGTCACGTGATCCATGGCTTCTCGCAATTCGTGATGGGCGGCGATTTCGTCATCGGCCTGGTCGTCTTCTGCATTCTCATCATCGTCAACTTCCTCGTCATCACCAAGGGCGCGACACGTATCGCGGAAGTGGGCGCGCGCTTCACGCTCGACGCCATTCCCGGCAAGCAGATGGCAATCGATGCCGATCTTTCTTCCGGCCTGATCGATGAAAAGGAAGCGCAGCGCCGCCGCCGTGAGCTGGAAGAGGAAAGCTCCTTCTTCGGCTCGATGGACGGTGCGTCGAAATTCGTGCGCGGCGATGCGATTGCGGGCCTTATCATCACCGCCATCAATATTTTTGGCGGCATCATCATTGGCGCCACGCGCCACGGCATGGATATTGCGCACGCGGCTGACGTCTTCACCAAGCTGTCGGTCGGTGACGGTCTGGTCACGCAGATTCCGGCGCTGATCGTCTCGCTCGCCGCCGGTCTTCTGGTGTCGAAGGGCGGCACGCGCGGTTCCGCCGATCAGGCGATCTTCGGTCAGCTCGGTGCTTATCCGAAGGCGCTTCTGGTGGCGGCAATGCTGCTTTTCGTCCTCGGCATCATGCCGGGCCTGCCAGCCTTCCCCTTCTTCATGCTGGGCGGCGCAATGGCCTTTGTCGGCATTGCCGTGCCGCGCCGTCAGGCGCGCCAGCGCGAGGCGGAAGCCAACGAGGCCGGCAAGAAGCAGCGCGAAGCGGAAGAGCAGGAGCGCAACTCCGTCAAGGCGTCGCTTGAAACCAACCAGATCGAGCTTTGCCTCGGCAAGCAGCTTTCCGCGCGGCTGATCGCCTCGCAGCAGGAACTGGCGCATCGCGTCAACAAGATGCGGCGCAAGTTCGCGCAGGAATACGGTTTCGTCATTCCCGAGATCAAGGTGACGGACGATATCGCGCTGCCACCGAAAAGCTACCGCATCAAGATACACGGCACGGCTGTCGCCAGCCACGAGCTGCGCGTCGGCGAAACGCTCGTCGTGCTGGGCGAGCGCCCGATCCCGTCCATTCCGGGCGAGGAAGTGCGCGAACCGGCCTTCGGCATGCGCGCCTATTCCGTGCCGGAAACCTTTGCGTCCGATCTGCGCCGCGACGGTTACATGACCGTGGACAATCTCTCGGTGCTGCTGACGCATCTGAGCGAAATCGTGCGCAACAATCTGGCCCAGCTTCTGTCCTACAAGGACATGCGTATCCTGCTGGACCGTCTGGGGCCGGAATATCGCAAGCTTCTGGAAGATATCTGCCCATCGCATATTTCCTATTCCGGCTTGCAGGCGGTGCTGAAGCTTTTGCTCGCCGAGCGCATTTCCATCCGCAACCTGCATCTGATCCTTGAAGCCATTGCCGAAATCGCGCCGCTCGTCCGCCGCCCGGAAATGATCGTGGAGCATGTGCGCATGCGCATGGCGCAGCAGATTTGCGGCGACCTTTCCGACAATGGCGTGCTGAATGTTCTGCGTCTCGGCAATCGCTGGGATCTGGTTTTCCACCAGAGCCTCAAGCGTGACGCCAAGGGCGAAATCGTCGAATTCGACATCGATCCGCGCCTGCTGGAACAGTTCGGCACGGAAGCCTCCACCGTCATCCGCAAGCATTTCGACAATGGCGAGCGCTTCGTGCTGGTGTCATCGCCGGAAGCACGGCCCTACATTCGCATGATCATCGAGCGGCTGTTCGCCACGCTGCCTGTCTTGTCCCATGTCGAAATCGCCCGTGGCGTGGAGGTGAAGTCGTTGGGCGCGATTTCGTGAGAGAACAGCGTTCTTCAATCCTCTGGTCTTCCGGTCCCTCGACCCTCGTCCTTCGAGACGGTTCCCTGAGCGGGGCTCAGGGAACCTCCTCAGGATGAGGGGGAGCGAGCGAGAGTTGGAGACGCGCCCGTGCATGCGCTCACGGCGCAGCTCCTTCGGGCCGAGGAAAAAGTCTTGGCGCCCACGCCCCTCATCCTGAGGAGCCATGCCGAGCTTGTCGAGGCTTGGCGTCTCGAAGGATCGAAGGATCGAAGGACGAGGGAGTAATTATTGCTTGATATGATGAAAGGGCCTTGAGTGCCTGTCGCGCAATTGCCGCTCAATGAAATCATCCTGGCCGCCATACTGGCGTTCTGCCGCATCGGCGCGTGCCTGATGCTGATGCCGGGGCTTTCGAGCGCGCGCATTCCGTTGCAGGTGAGGCTTTACATCGCGCTGGCCTGTTCCTTCGCGGTGCTGCCGCTGGTGCTGCAGCACATCGTCACCGTTGTCGATGCCGGGCAACCGTGGACCCTGTTCCGCCTGATGGCGAGCGAACTGTTCGTCGGCGCGGTCATCGGCATTCTGGCGCATATCTATTTCTGGGCGCTGCAATTCATGGCGAGCACGATGGCGGTTTCCGTCGGCTATTCCGGCTCCCCCGCCGATGCGATCACCGAAAGCGAACCGCAGGCGACACTTGCAACCATCGTCACCTTCAGCGCGCTGTTCCTGTTCTTCATCACCGACATGCATCTGGAAATTTTCCGGGCGCTGCTCAATTCCTATGTCGCGATTCCCGTTGACGGACAGTTCCGGCCCGATGCGGCGATGATCGATTTCACCGATGCGCTTTCGGCGGCTTTTCTGGCGACGCTGCGCATCGCGGCCCCCTTTATCGTCTTTGCGATCCTCGTCAATTTCGCCATCGGCCTCGTCAACAAACTGACGCCGACCATACCGGTCTATTTCGTGTCCATGCCATTCGTTCTGGGGGGAGGGCTGCTGGTGGTCTATTTCATCCTGCCGGAACTCCTGCGCTTCTTCACCAACGAAACTGCGACGCAGTTGCGCGAATTGTTCTGAGGCCGCGATGACCAATCCGCGCAATCTCAAGAAGCTGATTGAACTACAAAAGCTTGGCAGCGCCCGGCTGGAGCAGGCGCTTGCCGCAGCCAATGCGCGCAAGGGCGCGCTGGCGGAGGAGCGCGCGGCGCTGATTGCCATGCAGGACCGCCGCTATGACGGCGATGCGCTCAATATCGACCCATCGCTGCTGATCCGGCGTCTTGGCAACAATGCCGCCGAATCGCAGCAGCTTGAACAGCGGCTCGATGTGCAGCGCAAGGCGCTTTTGCAGGAGCAGCGGCGGGTTGAATTGCTGGAAGATCGCCTGACGGAGACCAGAAACGAGCGCGACCGGCGCGAACTTTCCAGTCTCATCGAGGAATTTATTAGCCGGAAAACGACAAATCGCCCGCAAGGCCCTGATTGAGCGCAAAAACGAGGCTGAACGCACGCACAAGTTTCAGTCAAGTTTGACCTATTATGGTGCACATAACAAACAAGGAGTGATGCATGGCGATCAACCCGCCGTCAGATCTGGTGATGGACGTGGCGCGCGCCGCCGATCCGCAAGCCTATCGCATGGCGGCGGAACGGTTGAGGGCACCGTCCGCATCGGGAACCATGGTGGCCTCTGGCGCCGGTGGGCTGACGCGGGATGGTTTCGCCAGCTTTTCCGACAGCCTCGCCGCTGGGGTCAGCGTGCGGCCGGATGCGCAGAATGCGGCCAACCCGGCCTATCGCAAGTTCGAGGCTTTCATGCTGCAATCCTTCGTGCAGTCGATGTTCACCAGCGACACGACGGCGACCTTCGGGAAGGGGATTGCCGGTGAATACTGGAAGTCCATGATGGCGGAAGCCATGGCAAACAAGATGGCGGATGGCGGCGGTGTCGGCATTGCCAGGTTGCTTGAGGAACAGGGGGCGCGCAACGGACGGCCAGATGCGCCGACGACGGTAGCCCTGGGAGACGCGATCAACAATCTGGGAGACCAGATGAGCGAGGACGCCGTTTCAAAGGACATTGTGCATGGCTTTGAACGCAAGCTCATTCAAAAGCAGCTGGAGCATGTCTCCCGAAAGTGGGAACCGGTTTCGGGATAAGGACATGCGGGAAAATGAAAAGATAGACATCAGCGACACGGACAGTGCGCGCGGCTGACTGGGCCGTAACGACAAGCGTCATAATTGAGGACCCCGAAATGACCGAGACAAGCTCTGAAAACAGCCTGCCAGAGGATTCGCTGATCGTCGCCATGACGAGCGAACCCGGTCAGGCGCTGGCAGAGGAACCGGCCGAGAACCCGACATTGAAGCCGGTCGTGCGGGCGATCCAGCGTCTGGAAGACGTGATCGATACGGAAACGCGCCTTCTGCTGGAAGGCGGCAATCCGGACCTCGCCGAAATCAACGCCCGCAAGAGCCGGGGGCTCTACGATTTCAACAAGGCGATCAAGAAAGCGGCCAGCGCTGCCGAACCGGCGGCGATGAAGCGCCTTCAGCCGCTGCTCGACAGCCTGAAGCACAAGCTTGAGAAGAATTGCGAGGCGCTGCAACTGCATCTGCGGGCGGTGGGCGAGCTGGCCGACCTCATTCGCGGCGCGCTGGAAACGCAGGAAGCCGACGGCACCTATTCCATGCAGAGCGCGAGGCTCGGTCACGCACGATGATCCGCATCATTGCCATCGGCCTGTGGATCTGCGCCGTCGCTTTCGGCTCGCTTTTCTTCGCCGTTCGCCAGAACGCCTCGCCCTCTGGCGAGGCGCAGGCCGCGACCGGCGGGTTCGGAGGCGTGGATTATGTGAAGACGGATGTGATGAGCGTGCCGATCTTCTCGAACGGCGGCGTCGCCGGCTATGTGGTCACGCAGCTTGTCTATACGGTCGATTCGAACATTCGCAAGAAGCTCAGCGTGCCGCTCGAATTCTTCATCAGCGATGAAATCTTCCGCAAGTTCTATGGCAGCTATTCGGATACCAAGGAGGTCGAGAAGGTGAGCTTCGAGGAAGTGCGCGCCTCGATCATCTCCGATCTCAATGCGCGGTTCCCCGAGCCGGTGATCAAGGACCTTCTGGTCGAGCAGTTCAACTATATTTCAGCCGAAGAAATCCGCGCCATGAATATGCGCGGCACGCCGCGCGCGCCCGCGAGCCAGGAGCCGGCAAAGCAGGCCGACGCCGGGTCTGCCGGTCACAGCGAATAATATTTCCCTGAAAGCTGGGCGAGGCGCTCTTCGTCGAGCGGCGTGACTGCCGGGTCGGACACAAGCTCCACCCCCATTTCGCGGCCATTGCGCCAGGCGACGCGGGCCAGAAGTGCGCGACCGTAATAATCGTCGAACAGCCAGAAACGCTCGGGCAGGGTGGGGACTTCGACGGTCCTCAGCTTGGCGCCATGGGGCGCGATATCGCTGAACTGGCATTCGATGATAAACCGCCCGTCGAGGCCCACGATCTTGCCCGAGCGCAGCCTTGTGCGCTGTCTTTCTTCCCTGCGACGTTCATGGGATGGCTTAACCCGCGCCATATCAAAATCTTACCTGCTGTTCCCCACCGCATCGGCCTGAAAATCGGAAAGGATTTTCAGAAAGCACGATGCGCAGTTTTAAGAGCCCAGTTTAGCAGGTTTCGATTGCCGATGCGTTACTTTTTGAGCCGGGAACCTTCGGGCATGGTTACCTTGAACAGGTTCGTATCTGTTTGAGTATGATCTTGTTCCGCATTTGCGAACGCAAAACCGCTTCGCACTTTTGGAAATGCTCTAGTGCTCGCCGCAAGCTTCGCAGAGGCCGCGCAGTTCCAGTGTCGTCTTGCGCGACTTGAACCCGTTCTGGAGGCTCCATGCGCTGACGAGGTTCTCGATCGCCGCGTCGGAAAACTCCGTCACCTGACCGCATTTCTCGCAGATCGCGAAAGCCACGAGTCCTTGCTGATGGCATTGCGGATGGGCGCAGGCAACGAAGGCGTTGAGGCTTTCAAGCCGATGGATCAGCCCGTAGTCAAGCAGCTTTTCCAGCGCGCGATAGACCTGCAGCGGCGCGCGAAAACCATCGTCGCGCAACTGGTCGAGGATCGTATAGGCGCTGAGCGGGCCATCCGCCTTCGACAGCACGTCGAAAACCAGTGTCTGATTGCGGGTCAGGTCCTGCGGGGCGTGATGATGGTGATGGGTGCTCATTGTCCAGCGATCCGTTTCGGTGATGCTTGTTCCCTCTTATGTAGGGGTAACAGGCTCAAAATGAAAATGGCAAGCGCCGCGACCACGATGGACGGGCCGGATGGCGTGTCGAAATGAATGGAGCCATAAAGCCCGCCGATCACCCCGGCAGCGCCGATCAGCGAGGCGAGGACGGCCATCTGTTCGGGCGTGGAGGAAAAGCGGCGTGCGGTTGCCGCCGGAATGATCAGCAGCGAGGTTATCAGGAGGATTCCCACGATCTTCATCGCGATGGCGATGACGATGGCGAGCAACAGCATGAAGACAATGCGCGACAAAGCCGGGTTCATGCCTTCGGCACGCGCTATGTCCTCGCTGACGGTGGCGGCGAGGAAAGGACGCCACAGCCAGGCCAGAACCGCCAGCACGAACACCCCGCCGCCATAGATGAAGGCGATATCCATGCGCGAAACGGCCAGAATGTCGCCGAACAGGAAGGACAGGAGGTCGACTCGCACCCATGTCATGAAGGCGACAAGGACGAGGCCAAGCGACAGCGTGGCGTGGGACAGGATGCCGAGGAGCGAATCCGCCGACAATGTATGGCGGCGCTGCAAGAGCAGCAGAACGGCGGAAATCGCCACCGCGACCGCGAAGACGCCGATCATCATATTGATGTCGAAAACGAGCGCCAGCGCCACGCCGAGAAGCGCGGAATGCGCCATGGTGTCGCCGAAATAGGCCATACGCCGCCACACGATGAAGCAGCCGAGCGGACCGGTGGTGAGCGCCAGACCGACACCGGCGATGATGGCGCGGGTGAAGAAGTCGTCAAGCACGGGGCGCGCTCCCTTCGTGGTGGTCATGGTCATGATGATGGCCGTCATCGGCATGGCAGTGATCGGTCACGGAACCATCTGCGTGCAGCACGCGCCCGTCAGGCAAGTGCGTGTGATCGTGATGATGCTCGTAAACGGCAAGCGGCCCGACGGCGCGGCTGCCGAACAGCCGCATATATTCAGGGCTTGCCGTCACGTCGCGCGGCGTGCCGCTGCAGCAGACATGGCCATTGAGGCAGATGACGCGGTCGGTTGCCGCCATGACCAGATGCAGGTCGTGCGAAATCAGAAGCACGCCGCAGCCGGTATCATCGCGCAGTTTCGCGATCAGCTCGTAAAGCGCGGCTTCGCCGGAAAAATCGACGCCCTGCACCGGCTCGTCCAGCACCATGAGGTCCGGCTTGCGGGCAAGCGCGCGCGCCATCAGCGCCCGCTGGAACTCGCCGCCCGACAGGTTGGCGATCTCGGCTTTTGCAAGATGCGGGATGCCCACCACTTCCAATGCCGCCTCGATATCCTTGCGCCCGAGAGGGCCGGTCAGCGTCATCAGGCGCTCGACCGAAAGCGGCAGCGTGCGGTCGATATTGATCTTCTGCGGCACATAGCCGATGCGAAGGCCCGGCAGATGGATCACATTGCCTTCGTCCGGCTTAAGGATATGCAGGGCCATCTTGGCGGCGGTGCTCTTGCCCGCGCCGTTCGGCCCGATCAGGGTCACGATTTCCCCGCGCTCGACGCTCAGGTCGACATTGCGCACAAGCCAGCGCCCGTCGCGATAGACGCCGGCGCCCTTCAGTTCGATCAATGTTTCCCGCGCCTTTTGGGCGGGGAGGGCGGTCTTCCTGCTCATCTGTTCCGGGCTTTTCCAAGTGTCATTGCCGTTGCACCACCCCGGCTGCAATTTTTGCAAATTTGGGGGTTGCCTCACCTTATGGCAGACGTTATAGCATAACGCAACAGACGTTATAAAATAACATATCACTTGAATATGATGTCCTTCATAAATCCCACAAGAGAGAGACCATGAAACATCTCCGCTCCCTCCTCCTCGCCTCGGCGTTTCTGGCCGGTGCCGCAAATATATCGCTTGCCGCAGAGCGCGAAGGCGTCGTCGTATCAATCAAGCCGCTCCATTCGATTGTGTCGGCGGTCATGCAGGGGGTGGGCGAGCCGAAGCTGATCGTGCAGGGGGCAGGTTCCGAGCATGTCTACAGCCTCAAGCCCTCCGACGCCGAGGCAATCGAGCACGCCAAGGTGATCTTCTGGGCCGGGCCGTCGATGGAAACCTTTCTCGACAAGCCCATCGACACGCTGGGCGAGGGCGCAAAGATTGTCGCGCTTGGCGATGCGGATGGCCTGACGAAGCTGAAGTTCCGTGAAGGCGGTCCGTTTGAAGCGCATGACCATGGACATGAAGGACACGATCATGCCGCCGAAGCTCCGGAGGCAGGGCACGGCCATGATCACGGGCATGACCATGGCCACAGTGAATTTGACCTGCATTTCTGGCTCGACCCGCAGAACGGAAAGGTTCTGGCGGCGGATATTGCGAAGACACTTGCTGAAAGCGACCCGGAACATGCCGCGCAATATGAGAAGAACGCAAAGGACTATGGCGAGAAGATCGACGCGCTGACGGCGGAAGTCGCCAACGAACTGGAGCCGGTCAAGGACAAGCCGTTCATCGTCTTCCACGATGCCTATCAATATTTTGAAAATCGCTTTGGCGTGAAGGCGGCCGGATCGATCACGGTCAGCCCGGAAAAGGCGCCGGGTGCGGCGCGCATCAAGGAAATTCACGACAAGATCAAGTCGCTCGGCGCAGCCTGCGTGTTCTCCGAACCGCAGTTCGAGCCGAAGCTGGTGAAAACCGTTATCGACGGAACGGATGCCAAAACCGGCGTTCTCGATCCTCTGGGTGCGGAATTGAAGGATGGGCCGGACCTTTATCCGCAGCTTATCCGCAATCTGGCGGATTCACTGAAAACCTGCCTGTCGAAATAACAACCGCAGCCGCTTTCCTTTGCTGGATGCCCCCGCATTCGGAAAGCGGCTGCAAATGTGCCGGGTTGCAACCTGCTTGAACTTGCGGGCGGCCCGGCACTCAAGAAACCGGAACAAGCGGAACAGGCTTCGTTCGTTGGCTTCGTGCCGGATCAAGCGCAAACCGCTTTACCCGTACATTTCAGGCGGCTTCAACCGCCTATTTTCACCATCAAAAATGTTACGATATAACATAAAGGAGATATGAATGCGTAGCTTTGTGAGGGCGCTTCAGGCCGGTGCCGTTTTGACTTTTCTTGCTCCGGCAGTAGCGGGTGCGCATGGCATCTGGATTGCCGAGCGTCATGGAACGCAGGCTGTTGTGTACGGCCATGGCGCAAGCGACGAGGCCTATGATCCGCAGAAGCTGAAGACGGTTACCGCCAAAGACGGGGACGGCAAGGATGTTGCCGTGAAGATCGAGCGGCAGGAAGATCATGCCCTGCTTGGCGTGCCCGGAAATGCGGTCGTGGTCAACGGCACATTCGACAATGGCTTCTGGGCCGAGGGTCCGGACGGCAAGTGGGTCAACAAGCCGAAGTCCGAGGTGCCGGGTGCGAAACAGTCCAGCCAGAGCCAGAAATTTGCCGTCGCCATTCTCGATCATCTGCGCAGGAAGCCCGAGCCGCAAGGCTTGCCGTTTGAAATCGTTCCCCTGATGGACCCGACGATTTTGGAGGCGGGTAACGAGCTTCCCGTGCAGGTTCTGCTTGACGGAAAGCCGGTGGAAGGCGTCGAGGTCACGGCGGATTATGTCAATGACAGCCACGCGGCACCGGCAAAGACCGACGCCGAAGGCATCGCCAAAATCAGGATTCGCAATGCGGGTCTCAATGTCGTTGCTGCGGGCCATTCCAAACCGCTGTCCGACTCAAGGGAAGCCGACAAGCTCAGCTATTTCACCACGCTGACCTTCAATCTCGATCAGCATCACCACGATTGATCCCTTCCAGTTTCATCAAGGAACGCAGTGATGAGAAAAAGACTGCCCGTCACCGTCCTGTCCGGCTTTCTTGGCGCCGGAAAGACGACGCTGCTCAATCACGTGCTCAACAATCGCGAGAACCGCCGCGTCGCGGTGATCGTCAACGATATGAGCGAAGTGAACATCGATGCCGCCCTCGTTCGGGAGGGCGGCGCCAATCTCTCCCGCACGGACGAGCAACTGGTCGAGATGACCAATGGCTGCATCTGCTGCACATTGCGTGACGATCTCTTGAAGGAGGTTTCGCAACTGGCGGCGCAGGGCCGCTTCGATTACCTGCTGATCGAGTCGACCGGCATAGCCGAGCCCTTGCCGGTCGCCGCCACGTTCGAGTTTCGCGACGAGAAGGGCAACAGTCTTTCCGATGTCGCCCGGCTCGATACGATGGTGACGGTTGTGGATGCAGCCAACCTGCTGAAGGACTATGCGTCGAGCGACTTCCTGCGCGATCGCGGCGAATCCCTCGGCGCGGAGGACGAGCGCACGCTTGTCGACCTTCTGGTCGAGCAGATCGAGTTCGCAGACGTCGTGGTGTTGAACAAGATATCGACCGCTTCACAGGAAGAGCGTGATCTTGCCCGCAAGGTCATCCGCTCGCTCAATCCCGATGCCCGCATCGAGGAGGCCGATTTCGGTGACGTGCCGCTCGACGCCATACTGGACACGAGGCTCTTCGACTTCAACAAGGCGCATGAACATCCGCTCTGGTACAAGGAGCTGCACGGCTTTGCTGCGCACACACCCGAGACGGAGGAATATGGCGTTCGCTCCTTTATCTATCGCGCGCGGCGTCCCTTCGATCCCGAAAGGTTCCAGTCTTTCATCGACAAGGGCTGGCCGGGTGTGGTGCGGGCGAAGGGCTTCTTCTGGCTGGCGACAAGGCCGGATTTCGTTGGCGAAATCAGTCAGGCTGGCGCCTTGGTGCGCACGGGAAAAAGGGGCCGCTGGTGGTCGTCCGTGCCCAGGCAATACTGGCCGGAGGAACCCGAATGGCAGCGCGCCATGGAGCCGTATTTCCATAAGGTCTGGGGCGACCGGCGTCAGGAGATCGTTTTCATCGGCGTCGATCCGATGCGGGAAGACGCGCTCATCGATGCGCTGGACCAGTGTCTCCTTGAGGAAGAAGACTTCGTGCCGGAGCGCTGGTCGGGGCTGAACGATCCGTTTCCGAACTGGTCGCCAGCCTGAAGCCTATTTCGACAGTGAGACTATATCCATGGCCCTGCTGTCGGCCAGCGTTCGGTGATCCAGAACGCTGGCGATGGCTTCGCGCACGTCGAGCATCATATGGCGCACCTCGCATTCGTCCTCATCGCAATCGTCGCAAGGGCGATAGTCCGTCTTGCTGGCGCAGGCGATGGGCGCAAGCGCGCCATCAAGCGCGCGGATGATATTGCCGATGGCGATCTCGTTCGCCGGGCGGGCAAGGCAGAAGCCGCCGCCCTTGCCCTTGCGGCTCAGGACGAAACCGGCATTGCGAAGCTCGGTAAAAATATTGTCGAGAAACTTGCGCGGTATATGGTGCTTTTCGGCGATCTCGCTGGCGGAAACCAGTTGCCCATCGGTAACGCCCGCCAGATGTACCATGGCTTTCAGGCCATATTTGCCCTTTTTGGTCAGCATGCCACCCCTGTGGGGCATTTCCTCGAAGAACCGAAACCGCCTTCGTCCGGAAATGCACGAAAAGAAATACGCAACACACGCCGCCAGCAAAACCGGCGCCGTTCGCAACACAAGGCCAAAGCCCGTTTCCCGGAAGTTAGGCGGTAAACCCGGCTGCGACAAGTGTTTTTGCCGCCAGCGGTCAATCGCGACCGTTCTCCAGCAAAGCGAGGGATAATGCGCCCTGCAATGCATTGCCGAGCGGAGGTCGGTAGAGTTCACGATGCGGGAGGAAGGGCAGTGCCGCATAGGATGAGGCAAGGCCCCCCGTCAGGCTAAACCGGCCAAGCCTCTCTATGTCGAGCCGTTGCAGGCCGCGGCCTATATAAGTGCAGGCGCGTTGCAGGATCGAAATGCCAAGCGCGTCCCCCTTGTGCGCATATTCGAAGACGGTAGGCGCGAAGGCGGCGTAGTCCGCAGCCGTTGCCGTGCGCGAAAAGGCGATAATCCGACGAAGCTCGCCGCCGAACCGGGCCAGCACGGCGTCAACGAGTTCCGTGCGTTCCGCCATTCCGTCCAGGGCAAGCAGCGTTTCTTCAAGCAGTTCGCGGCCAAGCCGCGCGCCGCCCGCCTGATCGCTCAACATGAAGCCGCGACCGCCGACAATCTCGAAAGCCTCTCGTTCCCTTTTGACGAAGACCGAACCGGTGCCGAGAATGACAATCGCGCCATCGTCCTTGCCGAGCGCACCTTGCAGGGCGGTCACAGCGTCGGAAACGATCTTCACCCTGCCGAAAGGGAGTTGGCGCTCCACACTGCCCTTGTCGGCAAGCGAATTTGCGCCTGCGAGCCCCAGCACCGCGCAGGTCTCTCTTAGTATGGCGACATCGAGCCCCGCGTCCTGCACGGCCTGTTTCGCTGCGCGCACGATATTGTCCAGTGCCGTTGCCGGGTCGGCGCCGATATTGGCGGGGCCGCTGGTTCCCCGGCCTAGGGCCGCGCCATCGCGGTTGGCCAGCAGCGCCCGGCATCCGGTGCCGCCGCCATCGACCGCCAGAATATAGGGCATAGGCTTCATGTTCTTCACCCGATTGTCATGCCAACCGTCACGGAATCGTCGCAACTGTGCGAATCGCCAGTTTTTCACGGTTGAAATTTGGTTAAAAAGGACCATATTGGCTGTGGAAAGAAAATTCCTATTTTTTTGAGAAACTGCGTTGACAGTTTTGATTGGTGGGGTCTATATGGCGCCACAACGAGGGCGGCGGCGCCGCAAGCGGCAGGCTGATGCGTCCTTGGAGTTGGTTGAAAGAGTTGGGCAGTGATGTTTGATTTGAGTAGGCTGGCGGCGTTGACGGGGCGGAAGTTCTGTTGATGTTGGAAGAAAAGAGCTTCGATTAAGTTTGTGATTTTCTTCTAAAAAAAGTGGTTGACAGGTTGGTTTGACTGATCTAGAAGCCCGGCACCGCAGACGAGGCGCTGATGAGGATTTGACCTTCGGGTTGAGTGATGATCGCGGGTTTGTTGAGCGGGTGAGATTTTTGAC
>NZ_WBWE01000006.1 GCF_008932435.1 Brucella pseudintermedia
CCAAAACCGGTCAGCGCATGAGCCGGATACACCCTTCTCAATCTGCGTCAAAACTCTGCCGCCCAAAACAGCATACTTCCCAGAACAAAACCCGTCGAAAATATCGATGGGTTTGTCAGCGGTCTGACGGCGCGGTTTGACCGCGCCGTCTCCAAGGTTTTCAGGGTGTTAGGCTCTTTCAAACATCGGTGATGTCGTTCTTGCCACCCTTGGCAGGTGTCTTCTTCGCGCTCGCACGGCGCTCGGCCATGAAGCGGTCGAATTCTTCCTTGTCGCGGGCACGGCGCAATTCAGCGGCATAGGCTTCGAATTCGGCGCGTGCTTCTTCAAGCTTGCGGCGTTCTTCGGCCAGTCGCTCCAGCTCGGCACGACGCCACTCATCGAAGGCCTCGTTGCCGGTGGTGCCGCCGAAGTTGAAGCTTTCGCCCTTGTGGCAGTTGCGGAACGAGCCGAACATGGAATCGGTTTTCTCGTTCACGCCGCGCTTGAACCCTTCGAGGCGATCACCCCAGAGGATGTAGGCGAGCATGGCAAGGCCAAGCGGCCAGAACAGGAAAAAGCCGAGCACCATCAGCGCAATCGTGGCTGGCGTCCATGCCGGGCGGATCAATGCAGTATTGGTCATGGTCTGCTCCGTCAAAAAAAGCGCATGCCATCAAACCGTTCGACAATCGTTCGGCCACATGCGCGAAACTAGCGCCAGCCAGCCCACCCATGCGGGCATTTTCTTCTGGCGGCTTGATATCGACGTGGTGAGAAGATTGCGGCTTTTCAAGAATGTAACCTTCGGATTCAGGCCAGGCGTCCCGTAACCAATGTGATTAATTCGAAATTTTTTTGCGGAGATGTTCAAGAAAAGTGACGCAAAGTCCTGCTATCAGTGCCCAGAAGGCGGAGCCGATGCCGAAAAACGCCATGCCGGAGGCTGTCACCGCAAAGGTTATGGTCGCGGCAAGGCGCTCCTGTTCATCCTTCAACGCCAATGACATCGCGTTGATGAACGGGCCGGTCAGGGCAAGCCCGGCAACAAGTGCGATGAGCGACACCGGCAATACGGCAAAAATCGCGACCAGTGACGCTCCGAAGAGGGCAAACACCACATAGATCGCGGCATAGACCGGCCCGGTGAGCCAGCGCTTGGTGGCATCGGGATGTGCGTCCGGGTTGGTGCAAAGAGCAGCCGAGATCGCTGCGAGATTAGTGGTTGACGCCCCAAAAGGAGCGGACAGTAGTGAAAACAGGCCGGTTACGCGCAGACAGGCGCTGGTAGGCGGCTCATAGCCGGAAGCGCGCAGCACGGCGAAGCCCGGCAGGTTTTGCGACGCCATGGTCACCAGATAGAGCGGGATCGCAATGCCGATCATTGCGCCCATGTGAAACTGCGGCCAGACGAGGGTGAGCGTGGAAACTTCAGGCGCGGGCAGCGCAGGCGACCGCCCCGTGATCAGAGCAAAGACCATGCCGATGACCAAAACGGCAATGACGGCGAGCGACGGATTGAACAGGCGTATGATGAAGAACAGCGCCACCAGCGGCAGGACGAAAACCGGATCGCCGGGGACGGTCTTGGCAGCGGCAATGACGAAACTGAGCAGCACGCCCGCCAGCATGCCTGATGCGACGGAAGCCGGGATGCGTGAAACGAGCATCGACAACTGGCGGATAAGCCCGGTGGCGACCAGCGCCAGCGCTGTCACGATGAAAGCGCCGACAGCTTCCGGCATGGTGAAGCCGGCGCTGGCGCCGATCAGTGCCAGCCCCGGCGTGGACCAGGCGGCGATGATCGGCATCTTGTAGCGGATGCTGAGCCAGGCGGAGGAAGCGGCAATCGCGAGGCAGATCGCCGTGACCCAGCTTGCGGTTTCGGCCTGCGTGGCGCCCAGCACTTGCGCTGCCGCAATGATGAGCGCCAGCGTGCCGCCGAAGCCGACAATGGCCGCAACCGCGGAGGAGGCGAAAACCGAAAACCGCATGACTGTGCTCCGTTACGATTTTTCGCCGATACGTTCCGCAAGGCCGGATACGGTGCGGACCAGGAGATCGAGATCTTGCGGTCGCGACAGGCGATGGTCGCCGTCGCGCACCAGCGTCAGAGTCACATCGTCCACGGGTAGGTGTTCCACGAGCCGCAGCGCATGCTTGTAGGGGACATCCGGGTCCTGCATCCCTTGCAGGATGTGCACGGGACAACCGGTCTCGATGATTCCGTTGAGAACCAGATTCTTTCGTCCGTCCTCGATCAAGGCGCGAGTGTAGATGTAGGGATTGGGGGAATATTCGGAGGGTTCTTCGAAATAGCCCTTTTCCTCGAGATCGCGTTTTTGCGCTTCGGAAAGTGTCGGTTCTACAAGCACAGCGGTAAAATCCGGAGCAGGCGCGATCAGCACGATCCCGGCAGGCGGGTTGCCTTCCTTCATGAGTGCCTGCGCCATGCGTAGCGCGATCCAGCCGCCCATGGAGGACCCGACGAGTATCTGTGGACCCTTGGCATATTTGCGATAGACGGCCAAGCTTTCTTTCAGCCAACGGGAGATGGTGCCCTGATTGAAATCGCCGCCCGATTCGCCGTGACCTGAATAGTCATGCCGGAGTGCACTATGCCCGGTCTCAGCCGCCCATTCATCGAGAGCGGCGGCCTTGGTGCCCAGCATGTCCGAACGATATCCGCCGAGCCAGACGACGCCTGGTGCCTTGTCGCCTGCCCTGTACCGCACGGCGATTTTTGCTCCATCCACGTCGATGAATTCCGGCCCCGCAACGCTCATGTCAGATCTCCTCATTTTCCGGGAACGTTTTGGCATGTTCGGAAAAGAGAGAAAACCCGCCATGTGAGGCGAGGCCCTTGAAATGACGGCAAATGTGACCGATATGCCGCTTGTCCGCCGCGAAATGATAATAAAATGCACGTTTATCACGCGGGGGTGATTTTTCCTGTCAAAGATGCTATTGACTTCGCCGCCTGCTTGACGACATTTCCGCGATCAACTGTGGTTTGATCGGGGACATGCCGTCTGGCAGCAAGCATCCGACCGCATGAGACGTAACAATTAGGAGATAACGACCATTCGCCGACCCTTCAGAGCGACGCCGGTTCAGAAAGACGGACCGCGCTCCAACCGTGATATCCGGGTTCCCCGGGTTCAGCTTATCGATGCCGAAGGCCAGAACCATGGTGACGTTTCCATTCAGGAAGCGCTGGCCATGGCGGAAGAAGCAGGTCTCGATCTCGTCGAGATCGTGCCGAACGCGGAGCCTCCGGTTTGCAAGATCGTCGACCTCGGCAAGCTGAAGTATCAGAATCAGAAAAAGGCCGCTGAAGCGCGCAAGAAGCAGAAAACGGTTGAAATCAAGGAAATCAAGATGCGACCGAACATCGACACCCATGATTATGAGGTGAAGATGAAAGCTGCTCAGCGTTTCTTTGAGGAAGGCGACAAGGTCAAGGTTACCTTGCGTTTCCGCGGACGCGAAATGGCGCACCAGGAACTTGGCATGAAGCTTTTGCAGCGCGTCAAGGAAGACACTGTCGAAATCGCCAAGGTCGAATCCGAGCCGAAGCTTGAAGGCCGTCAGATGATGATGGTTCTCGCTCCACGATGAATATTCGAAATGCCTTGGAAAAGCCGCCTTCGGGCGGCTTTTCATTTGCCTGGATAAATAAGAAATAACGGAAATACAATGAAGACCTTGGGAGAACTGGGGAAATATCAGCAGCGGCGACGCCTCGCGATCGGTGCTGTGGTGGTGCTTCTGGTTGTGGCGCTGCTTTTTGTCGGCTCGCGGTCGACCG
Organism: Brucella pseudintermedia; assembly: GCF_008932435.1. GTDB lineage: Bacteria > Pseudomonadota > Alphaproteobacteria > Rhizobiales > Rhizobiaceae > Brucella > Brucella pseudintermedia. Next base: position 3,791 of record NZ_WBWE01000006.1, read on the forward strand.
GGCACTTTCACGAATATATCGAGGCTTTCGGTCTCAGCCTGATCGTTGCAGCCATTATCGGCCGCATGTGGTGCACGCTCTATATCGGCGGGCGCAAGAGCGCCGAAATCGTGCGCAGCGGTCCATATTCGGTTACACGCAATCCGCTTTATGTGTTCAGCACCATCGGTGCGATGGGCATCGGCGCGCAGACGGGCAGTCTCATTGTGGCCCTTGGCTTCGGCATTCTTTGCTATGTTGCCTTTTCGATCGTCATCCGCGCGGAAGAAAAGTTTCTGGAACAGAATTTCGGCGAACCCTATCGCGCTTATTGCCGCGACGTGCCGCGCTTCTTTCCAAAGCTTTCCCTCTATAACGACGATGCGACGGTGACGGTGAAGCCGGACCGACTCTATCACACCTTTACCGATGGTCTGGTGTTCTTCGTGGCCTATCCGTTCTTCGAATTCATCGAATACCTGCAGGGCATTGACGTCCTGCCGGTTTTGTTACGGCTTTATTGATTGATTTCAGTCGATTCAGCCATTGCGTTTTATGGGCTTTGAGCCTATAAGGCCGCGTTCGAACCGCCCGGCAGGGCATGCCGTGGCGGTTTCGTATGCTTTTCAGGCTTGGTCAGTCTGGAAGTGAAACAGGGTCCCGGTCGGTGGCAGCACCGACGCTGCTCAAATCAAGAGGCGTAGAGTGCCGCAGGCACGACGGGGACTAAACAAAGGAGTAGCAAAATGCCCAAGATGAAGACCAAATCGGCCGCCAAGAAGCGGTTCAAGATCACCGGCACCGGCAAAATCAAGGCTGCAGCTGCTGGTAAGCGTCATGGCATGATCAAGCGTTCGAACAAGTTCATTCGCGATGCACGCGGCACCATGGTTCTCGCCGACGCCGATGCAAAGATCGTGAAGCAGTTCCTGCCGAACGGCCTCTAAGATTAGTCTGAGAAGGAGATCATAACATGGCACGCGTAAAACGCGGCGTAACCGCCCACGCAAAGCACAAGAAGGTTCTGGATCAGGCTGCTGGTTTCCGTGGCCGTCGCAAGAACACCATCCGCACCGCCAAGGCTGCGGTTGACCGTTCGAAGCAGTATGCTTACCGCGACCGCAAGAACCGCAAGCGTACATTCCGCGCTCTCTGGATCCAGCGCATCAATGCTGCTGTCCGCGAGCAGGGCCTGACCTATGGCCGTTTTATTGACGGTCTTTCCAAGGCTGGCATTGAGATTGATCGCAAGGTCCTGTCCGACATCGCAATCCACGAACCGGATGCATTCGGTGCGCTGGTTGCATCGGCAAAGAAGGCTCTCGAGTACCTCAAGAACACCGAAACGCCGAACGCATTTGAAGGCGCTGTCCGCTAAGCCAGCCGCCTTTCCCAAGCAGTATCGATAATTTTGGGGACCCGCGCTGGCTCGGCTGGCGCGGGTTTTTCCTTTTGAGGAGTTTAAACCGGATATGAAGGATGAACCGGGCAAGCTGAGACTGGACCTGGATGCGGACGACCTCCGCAACCTGCTGGTTCTGCTCGTCCAGAGCCAGGGCAAGCGCATTTCCAGCGCTGTCATTGGCGGTCATCGTGTCTGGATCAAACGTTATGACGCCGAAAGGCGTCCGTTCCCGAAGCGCCTGCACAGCCTGATTTCGCCGCTTCTTCCCTATCCCTTCCTGCGCAGCCCAAAAGATATTGGAGAAGCAGGCATGGGCGACCGCGAAGAGCGCAAGATGAGTGCTTTCCTGCAGGCGGGCTTTCAGGTGCCAAGGATTGTTTACCGCCATGGAGCGGTGATGGTTCTGAGCGATGTTGCACCGATCATTCAGGATCGGCTTGACCATCTTGGCCCTGATGACCCGCAAGGACATGACGCGCTTCTCATCCATTGCGCGCGCGCATTGGGCGAAGCGCATGCGGTTGGGCTTTGTCACGGGCGTCCGCACCCCCGCGATTTCTTCGAGAAGAACGGCATTGCCGGTTTTCTTGATTTCGAGGAGGAGCCGGAAATGGTTATGCCGCTTGCCGCCGCGCAGGCGCGCGACGTCTGGCTTTTATTCTTTCAGATCACCGCGCAGGCGCGGCTTGCCGAGACGCCGCTACAGGCATTTGCAGCTTACCGGGCGGTGGCCCCGGCGGTGGTGCTTCCGGAACTGAGGAAAATCGTCGAGTTTTTCCGATTTACCATCGCGCCGCTGCGGCTGTTCCGCCGCATTTTTCTCGGCGGCGATGGAAGACGGCTTTTGCAGGCGATGGAATTTTTTGACGCAAATCTTGATGCGCCTCACCAATCAGGCCAAAGAGAGTGACGAAAAAAGCTCCTTTGGCTGCAAAGTGAAATATTGGGAGTGCTGCAGGCGCAACGGGATTTGAATCAAGAGGCGTGGAGCGCCGCAGGCGCGACAGGGATGTGAACCAAGAGGCGTGTAGCGCCGCAGGCGCGACAGGGATTTAAAAATGAGTGATTTAGAACAACTCGAACGGCAGATTCTCGAAGACATCGCGGCGGCGGCTGATGAGCCGGCGATTGAAGCCGTCCGTGTCGCAGCGCTTGGCAAGAAGGGCTCGGTTTCGGAAAAGCTGAAGACGCTGGGCAGTATGACGCCGGAAGAACGACAGGCGCAGGGACCGGCCATCAACGGTTTGAAAAACCGGGTAACCGAAGCGCTGACCGAGCGCAAGACGGAACTGCGCCGTCAGGCGATTGCAGCGCGCCTTGAGCGCGAGAAGGTTGATGTGACGCTTCCTGTCCGCGAAAGCGCTGCATCGCGCGGCCGCATTCATCCGATTTCGCAGGTGATCGACGAGATCACGGCAATCTTCGCCGATATGGGGTTCTCGATTGCCGAAGGTCCGGATATCGAAACCGACTATTATAATTTCACGGCGCTGAATTTTCCTGAAGGTCATCCGGCGCGCGAGATGCACGATACCTTCTTCTTCAATGCGGACGAGAAGGGCGAGCGCAAGCTTCTGCGCACCCATACCTCTCCGGTGCAGGTTCACACAATGGAGAAGTTCGCCGCCATCCGCGACAAGGAAGGCCGCGACGAGCCGATCCGCATTGTCATTCCGGGCAAGACGTACCGCATGGATTCCGATGCCACCCATTCGCCGATGTTCCATCAGGTCGAGGGTCTGGTTGTCGACAAGTCGGCCACTGTCGCCAATATGAAATGGGTGCTGGAAGAGTTCTGCAAGGCTTTCTTCGAAGTGCCTTCGGTCAAGATGCGCATGCGCCCAAGCTTCTTCCCCTTCACCGAGCCATCGGTTGAAGTGGATATCCAGTGCGACCGTTCCGGCCCGCATGTGAAGTTCGGCGAAGGCAATGACTGGCTGGAAATTCTGGGCTGCGGCATGGTGCATCCCAATGTGCTGCGCGCTTCCGGCTACGACCCGGACGTCTATCAGGGCTTTGCCTGGGGTATGGGCATCGACCGCATCGCCATGCTGAAATATGGCATGCCTGATTTGCGCGCCTTCTTCGACGCCGATGTGCGTTGGATCGAACATTACGGTTTCCGTCCGCTCGACATTCCGACCCTGTTCGGCGGCCTGAGCGCATGACGCAACTGCCCGAACCTTATCGCGATGCCGTGACCTTCGCCTTTGGCGATTCGCCGGAACTCGCCGATGAGCTGCTTGCGCTGGTGCTCGCGGGCCGAAAGACCGCGACCTGTGCCGCGTTTGCCTCTTTCGGGGAAGATGGTGAGCCAATGCCGGTTATCGGTCGCCGCGATGTGGTTCTGGACGGTCAGGGCCGACCTGCTGCGGTGCTGGAGACCATCGAACTGACGGTGCGCCGCTTTGATGAAGTTGACGCCGCATTTGCGGAAGATGAGGGGGAAGGTCCACTGGCTGACTGGCGAAAAGGGCACGAAGCCTATTTTCGCCGCAACGGCGGCTTTTCTCCGGACATGAAATTGCTTTGCGAGCGCTTTCGCGTGGTCGAAGTGCTCAAACGCTGAAATTTAGGAAAGAACACGATCATGAAATTCACGCTTTCCTGGCTCAAGGATCACCTTGAAACCGATGCGACACTGGATGAAATCGTCGAAAAACTGACCGATATCGGTCTGGAAGTGGATGGGGTCGATGACCGCGCCGCTTTCAAGGCCTTCAAGATCGCCAAGGTGCTGACCGCCGTTCAGCACCCCGATGCCGACAAGCTCCGCGTGCTCTCGGTCGATACGGGTGACGGCAAGCCGGTTCAGGTCGTCTGCGGCGCCCCAAATGCCCGCGCGGGTCTGGTCGGTGTTCTCGGCCGTCCAGGCGACTATGTTCCGGGCCTCGACGTCACATTGTCGGTCGGCAAGATTCGTGGTGTCGAGAGTTTCGGCATGATGTGTTCCGAGCGCGAGCTGGAATTGTCCGACGAGCATAATGGCATCATCGACCTGCCGGAAAATGCGCCGGTCGGCACCAGTTTTGCCGCCTATATGGGCCTTGACGATCCAATCATTGAAATTGGCCTGACACCGAACCGCGCCGATTGCACCGGCATTCGCGGCATTGCGCGCGATCTTGCCGCCGCCGGTCTCGGCACGCTGAAGAACACGCTGCCGGAACCCGTCAAGGGTGAAGGCGAAACGCCGGCCAAGGTCGTTCTCGATCAAGATGCCGAAAACCCGTTCTGCACCGGCTTCGCGCTGCGTATGGTGAAGGGCGTGAAGAACGGTCCAAGCCCGAAATGGATGCAGCAGCGCCTGAAGGCTATCGGCCTGCGCCCGATCAACGCGCTGGTGGACATCACCAATTACGTGACTTTCGATCAGGGCCGTCCGCTGCACGTCTTCGATGCGGCCAAGGTCAAGGGCAATCTGACGGTGCGTTCGGCGCGTGATGGCGAGACCATTCTGGCGCTCGACCAGCGCGAGTACAGACTGAAATCCGGCATGTATATCATTGCCGATGAAAACGGTCCGGAATCGATTGCCGGCATCATGGGCGGCGAACATTCGGGCTGCGATGAGAACACGGTCGATGTGCTGATTGAATCAGCACTTTGGGACCCGCGTATGATCGCGCGCACGGGGCGCGAACTCGGCATCGTCACCGATGCGCGCTATCGCTTCGAACGCGGCGTGGACCCGGAAATGATGGTGCCGGGTGCGGAAATTGCAACCAAGCTCGTGCTGGAGCTTTGCGGTGGCCAGCCAACGGTTCTCGATGTGATCGGCTATAGCAAGCCGGTGCCGCGCGTGATCGATTTCCCGGTATCGGAAGTCAAGCGCCTGACGGGTATCGAGGTATCGTACGAAGCATCGTTCGATATTTTAAAGCGCCTTGGCTTTGGCGTTGAAGGCGACGGCAAGGTCATCAAGGCGACCGTTCCGTCATGGCGCGGCGATATTGAAGGCAAGGCCGATCTCGTTGAAGAAGTCATGCGCATTCATGGCATCAATCAGATTGCGCCGCAGCCGTTGCCGAGCCACGGCGCGGTCAACGGCCGTATTCTGACGACGCTGCAAATCCGCACGCGCCATGCCCGCCGCATGCTTGCTTCGCGCGGCATGATGGAAGCCGTGACTTATTCCTTCATTTCAGAAGCGCAGGCCAAGGCGTTCGGTGGCGGCAAGCCGGAACTGAAACTTGCCAACCCGATTGCCGCCGATATGTCGGATATGCGTCCGTCGCTTCTGCCGGGCTTGTTGGTCGCGGCGCAGCGCAATGCGGATCGCGGCTTTGGCGATACGGCCTTGTTCGAGGTATCGGGCATCTATGAAGGCGACACACCGGACAAGCAGCGCCGCGTTGCCGGTGGCGTGCGGCGCGGCACGGCAAAGGTTGACGGCTCTGGCCGTTTCTGGGCTGGCAATGCGGCACCCGTCGGCGTGTTCGACGCCAAGGCCGATGCCCTGGCCGCGCTGGAAGCTGCCGGTGCGCCGGTGGATCGCATCCAGATCGAAGCCGGGGGGCCTGAATGGTTCCATCCGGGTCGCTCGGGCACGCTGAAACTTGGACCGAAGGTCGTGCTCGGCTATTTCGGCGAGTTCCATCCGGATACGCTGGAGGCGCTTGATGTTTCGGGCGCAGTTTGCGGCTTTGAAGTCTATATCGATGCGATCCCTGAGCCGAAGGCGAAATCCACCCGCACCAAGCCCGCACTCAACCTCTCGCAGTTCCAGAGCCTCAAGCGCGATTTTGCGTTTGTGGTGGATGCAAGTGTAGAGGCCGGAAATGTTGTGAAGGCGGTTTCGTCTGCTGACAAGAAACTGATCGTCGGCGTTCAGGTTTTCGATATCTTCACAGGCGCCTCGCTCGGTGAAGGCAAGAAATCGGTTGCGGTTGAAGTGCTGTTGCAGCCGCAAGACCGCACACTGACGGATGAAGATCTGGAAACGCTGTCGAAACAGGTCGTAGCGAGTGTCGCCAAACAGACCGGCGGTGTTCTTCGCGGATAAGACCGCCATGTGATGGAGGTGGAAGCGCTGGCCCAATGAATTCAGGCTGGCGCTTTTTCCATTCAGAAATATAATAAGCCCATTTATGCGATATAGTTTTTGAATTTAAAATTTATGGAAGGATAGATATGCGCTATTTTCAGGCCATTTTGATTTCGTTTTTATTTTCTCTTGCTGGTTCGTCTTTTAGTGTTGCGCAGACGCAATCAAGGCTGGATGAAATCATTGCCCGCGGTGCGCTGAAAGTAGGCACACCCGGCGATTACAGCCCGTTTACCTTCAAGGACCCGAAAACCGGAGAGTTCACTGGACTCGATATTGATCAGGCGCAGGATCTGGCAAAGGCCTTGGGTGTCCGTCTGGAAATCGTCGAGACATCGTGGCCAACGCTTACGCAGGATTTCCGCGATGACAAGTTTGACATCGCGATGGGCGGGGTTTCCGTGACGCTGGAGCGGCAAAAGATCGGATTGTTTTCCCATCCCTATCTTGAGGATGGAAAAGCCCCGATTGCACGCTGCGCAGACAAGGATAAGTTCAAGACAATTGCCGAGATCGATAAGCCCAATGTCAAGGTTATCGCTAATCCGGGTGGCACGAACTCGTTATTCGTGCATGACAATATCAAGCAGGCCCAGATCGTCGCATGGAAAGACAATAAAAGCATCTTTGATGCGCTTGCCGCCGGGAAGGGCGACGTGATGATTACCGACGGTGCGGAAACGCACTATCAACAGAAGCAGCATCCCGGCATTCTATGCGCTGTTGATGTGGAGAAGCCATTCAACCATATCGAAAAGGCCTACTGGATTCAGCGCGATCCCTATTGGGCTGCATTCGTCAATCAGTGGATTGATCTGTCGAAAAAGGACGGCAGTTTTGATGCAATCCGCGACAAGTGGATCAACTGACGGGATCAGGCTTTCCGGTTGCACACGCAGGCATGGCCAGCATTGCCATATCGATGATCTTTTGCACTGCGGCGCGCGAATTGCCATCGCGGGCTTCAAAGGAAATGCTCTGCTGGATCATGTGATAGAATTCGGTCATCTGCGCAATATCGGTGTCGGCAGGCAGTTCGCCTGTCGCGACAGCGCTCCGCAGGCGCTTTGAAAGTCGCTCATGATTGGCGTGACGGATGGCCTGGAGAAATTCCTTCACAGGTACATTTTCCGGTTTGCACTGAATCGAACTGACGCTGATCATGCAGCCACCCGCCGGGCATGCAAAGGCGCTGTCGGCGGTTTTCTCCAGCCATTGGCGCAAGCCTTCATGAATGGTGGGCGCATTTTCAAGCGCGTCGAAAGGAACGGCGCCGATGGTGCGGCGATAATAGTCGACAGCTTCACGAAATGCCTGTTCCTTATTGCCGAAAGCGGCATAAAAGCTCGGCGGCGTGATGCCGATGGCGGTCGTGAAATCGTTGATCTGGGCGCATTCATAGCCCTTGGCCCAGAAAACCTTCATCACCTTGTCCAGCGCCGCATCGCGGTCGAAGCTGCGCGGACGTCCGCGTGGAACCATTTTTCTCCCTTTCTATAATCATCCTTATATAATTCCCTTGACCCTTTCGGGCAAGTCGATATTAATTATGTAATCTATACTATATAAATAGGATTCGTCCCATGAACGATATGTGCGATTCCGCCCTGGCGGCGGAAGGGGTCTTTGCGTCCGCGCAAAAGGCGCGGGCAATCCCGCTGGTCGTGTACTGTCTCAGTCTTGGCGTTTTTGCGCTCACGACTTCCGAGCTTATGATTTCGGGAATGCTGCCCTCCCTTCAGGTGGCGTTCGACCGTTCCATTGCCGATATCGGCAATCTCATCTCGCTTTACGCGCTTGGCATGATGGTCGGCGGTCCGCTGGTGACGATATTGTTTCTGGCGCTCAAGATCGAGAACAAGCGCGGGCTTCTGCTTTTGCTGGTCTTTTATGCGGCGGCGCAAAGTGTTGCGGCGTCCACCAGCAGTTTTCAGGTCTTGCTCGTCGCGCGCGTCCTGACCGGCATGGCGGCGGCGACAAGCTTCGGGCTGATGCTCGCCATTACGGCGCAGCTTGTCGGGCCAGAATTGCGCGGACGCGCCTCGTCGCTCGTCTTCGCAGGCCTCATGCTCTGCACCGTCTTCGGCGTGCCCATCGCGACCGCAATCACCAATGCATTCGGCTGGAGGGCGAGCTTCTGGGCCATTGTGGTTCTGATCCTGGTCTGTGCGCTTGTCATTGCAATCAAGATCGAATCTTCGCCCGATGCGCCGCAGGCGGATCTGCGCTCCGAACTGAACGAAATGCGCAAGCCGAAACTCTGGGCTGCCTACGCCACAAGCGCGCTCGCTATCGGTTCTTCCTTCGCGGTCTACAGCTATCTGTCGCCGATCACGGTGCAGCTTGCCGGTTTCTCGGCCATGCAGGTGCCATTGCTGCTCGCGGTCTACGGCGGTGCCAATATCGTTGGCAATTATATTACCGGTCGCTTTGCGGATCGCCACACGATCCCTACCATCGCCATCGGTCTGGTGCTGATGTTGACGGCCATGCTGATTTTCGCGCTTTTCGCCGAACTGAAGCCTGCTGCAATTCTCGCCATCGTTATGATCGGCCTGACGGGCATTGCCCTCAACCCCGCTTTCATCGCGCGGGTGATGCGGATTGCACATCCCGGCGCGCTGGTGAATGCGATGCATGCTTCGGTCATCAATATCGGTCTGGGTCTAGGGCCGTGGATTGGCGGACAGGCGATGGAGGCCGGCTACGGCTTGCATGCGCCTCTATGGGTTGGCTTCGCCATGACGCTGGGCGGGCTTCTGACGCTCGCACCGCCGGCCTTGCGTCGGATGTAAAGAGGGCGGGAGCCCGCAGGCTCCCAGAGGGCAGCGGAACTGGCGCTGTTATACAGCGCTTGTCTGCACAATGATGGCAAGCATAATGCAAGCCGAATGAGGCCGAATCCAATCTCTGCTGGAGCCAATGGACAGAACGCTGGATCATCTCCGCTACGCCGGTCTTTCGCCCTCACTGCAGCGGCATGTCTTTTCGCAGATGGTGTTGGAAAGTCCGATGCTGGCCGATGCGCTGCGTCGGCTGCAAGAGCTGGGAGGAAAAACGTCCGATTCCTGGCTCGTTTCGGGCGCGCTTTACAACACCATCTGGAACCGGCTGACCAGGCGACCGGGCCTGCATGGAATCAATGACCTCAACATTATTTATTTCGACGACAGCGATCTTTCCTGGGAAGCGGAGGATGCCGTTATCGCCCGCGGAGCGGAGGTCTTCCGTAACTTTCCGCTTCCAGTCGAGATACGCAATCAGGCCCGGGTGCATCTGTGGTTCGAAAAGCGCTTTGGGCAGCCCTATGCACCACTTCGTTGCGCGACCGAATCGATAGAACGCTATTCGGCGATCGCCCATTGTGTAGGCGCGCGGCTAGCAAAGGAGGGTGAGACGGTACAGGGTGGGCTGCTCATCCACGCTCCTTTCGGCCTCGATGATATTTTTTCATTTCGCCTTCGGCCCAATCGTGCCATCGATAACCGCCAAACATATGAGATCAAGGCCGACCGCGCGCTCAAATTCTGGCCGGAACTGGCTGTTCAGGGCTGGGATGCGCCGGATTGAACTCTTTAGATGAGGGGATTGCATGTTTCGTTGGGGTATTCTTTCAACCGCCAGGATCGGTGTCACGCAGGTGATTCCCGCACTTTGCGCTTCCGAGAATGGCGTCGTTCATGCCGTCGCGAGCCGGGATCAGTCACGTGCGCGCGCTGTCGCCGATCGTTTTGGCGCACCGCTGGCATTCGGTTCCTATGAAGAGCTTCTGGCAAGCGATGCCATTGATGGCGTCTATATTCCGCTGCCCACCTCGCAGCACATCGAATGGAGCCTCAAGGCGGCGGAAGCTGGCAAACATGTGCTGTGTGAAAAACCGATCGCGCTCAAGGCCGATGATATCGACCAGCTTGTCGCCGCGCGTGGCAAGCATAAGGTTACGATAGCTGAAGCCTTCATGGTCTATTATCACCCGCAATGGATCAAGTTGCAGGAACTTCTGGCCGAAGGCGCTATCGGCCGATTGCGCCACGTGCAGGGTGTTTTCTCCTATTTCAATGTCGATCCGGACAATATGCGCAACCAGCCGGAACTAGGCGGCGGCGCCTTGCCCGATATCGGCGTTTATCCGACCGTGATCACGCGCATGGTCACTGGTCAGGAGCCTCTCTCGGTCCAGGCATCGGTGGAATATGATCCGGCCTTCGGCACCGACCGTTATGCCAATGTTTCGGCGCGTTTCGACGGCTTTGATCTGACCTTCTATGTCGCGACGCAGCTTGCAGGACGTCAGACAATGGTTTTCCACGGCGACAAGGGCTTCATCGAAGTCTATGCGCCGTTCAATACCGGCAAATATGGTCACGGCAGCATCGCGCTTTTCGATGCCGGACACACACAAGCGAGCGAATGGTCGTTCAGCGACGCCAATCATTACCAGCTTCAGGCCGAAAGCTTTGTGCGGGCTGCACGGGGCGACAGGGACGCGCGGCTGTTCTTGCTTGAAGATTCAAAGGCGAACCAGAAATTCATCGATGCGATCTATCGTGCTGGCAAAACCGGCATGAGCGAGACAGTCCGTTGAACCTGTAAGGAATATCGGGCAAGGAATCTGTCTTTGTCCGGCTCTTGTGACTTGCAGTGAAAAACCGTGTTTCTTATATACGCCTCGCACAGGGCATTGATGTGTGTCGGGTAACCAGGATCGGTATCTGGACGCGCATCGTGAAAAGAGCATTGTGAAACCGATAGGAACCGCCCACGGAACGCTCGGTAGAGGTCTTGGCGGTTTGCTGAATGGAGAGAAATATGGCTAAAGTTATTGGTATCGATCTGGGAACGACCAACTCCTGCGTATCCGTCATGGACGGCAAAAGCGCGAAGGTCATCGAAAATGCCGAAGGTGCGCGTACAACCCCTTCGATCGTTGCATTCACCGACAGTGACGAACGTCTTATCGGCCAGCCTGCAAAGCGTCAGGCCGTCACCAATCCGGAAGGTACCATTTTTGCGGTCAAGCGCCTGATCGGCCGCCGTTTTGACGACCCGATGGTTGCCAAGGACAAGGACTTGGTTCCATACCAGATCGTCAAGGGCGACAATGGCGATGCCTGGGTTGAAGTTCACGGCAAGAAATATTCCCCGTCGCAGGTCTCTGCGATGATCCTTCAGAAGATGAAGGAAACCGCTGAATCCTATCTCGGCGAAACTGTCACGCAGGCGGTCATCACCGTTCCGGCCTACTTCAACGACGCCCAGCGCCAGGCAACCAAGGACGCCGGCAAAATCGCCGGTCTTGAAGTGCTGCGCATCATCAACGAGCCGACTGCTGCCGCACTCGCTTACGGTCTGGACAAGAACGATGGCAAGACCATCGCTGTCTACGACCTTGGCGGCGGCACCTTCGACGTGTCGGTTCTTGAAATCGGCGATGGCGTCTTTGAAGTGAAGTCCACCAACGGCGACACCTTCCTCGGCGGTGAAGACTTTGACATGCGCCTGGTCGAATACCTCGTTTCCGAATTCAAGAAGGAAAGCGGCATCGACCTCAAGAACGACAAGCTTGCTCTGCAGCGCCTGAAGGAAGCTGCCGAAAAGGCCAAGATCGAACTGTCGTCCTCGCAGCAGACCGAGGTCAACCTGCCGTTCATCACGGCTGACGCCACCGGCCCGAAGCATCTTGCCATCAAGCTGTCGCGCGCCAAGTTCGAAAGCCTGGTTGACGATCTCGTCCAGCGCACCATCGAGCCGTGCAAGGCTGCATTGAAGGACGCCGGTCTCAAGGCTGGCGAAATCGACGAAGTTATTCTGGTCGGCGGCATGACCCGCATGCCGAAGATTCAGGAAGTCGTTAAGGCCTTCTTCGGCAAGGAACCGCACAAGGGCGTCAACCCCGACGAAGTCGTCGCCATGGGCGCCGCAATTCAGGCCGGCGTTCTGCAGGGCGATGTCAAGGACGTTCTGTTGCTCGACGTGACCCCGCTGTCGCTCGGCATCGAAACGCTGGGTGGCGTGTTCACCCGTCTGATCGACCGCAACACCACGATCCCGACCAAGAAGTCGCAAACCTTCTCCACCGCCGAAGACAATCAGTCGGCCGTGACGATCCGCGTCTTCCAGGGTGAACGTGAAATGGCTGCCGACAACAAGTTGCTCGGCCAGTTTGACCTCGTCGGCATTCCGCCCGCACCGCGTGGCGTGCCGCAGATCGAAGTGACCTTCGACATCGACGCCAACGGCATCGTTAATGTGACGGCCAAGGACAAGGGCACGGGCAAGGAGCACCAGATCCGCATTCAGGCATCCGGTGGTCTGAGCGATGCCGACATCGAAAAGATGGTCAAGGACGCCGAGGCAAACGCCGAAGCCGACAAGAAGCGTCGGGAGGCCGTCGAAGCCAAGAACCAAGGTGAAAGCCTCGTTCACTCGACTGAAAAGTCGCTGAGTGAATATGGTGACAAGGTTTCGGCTGAGGACAAGAAGGCGATTGAGGATGCTCTGGCAAGCCTCAAGACTGCGCTCGAAGGCGATGATGCCGATGACATCAAGGCCAAGACGCAGACGCTCGCCGAAGCTTCCATGAAGCTCGGTCAGGCCATGTACGAAGCCGCTCAAGCTGCTGAAACCGGTGCTGCCGGCGGTAGCGAAGATAAGGCTTCGAACGACGATGTCGTCGACGCCGATTATGAAGAAATCGACGACGACAAGAAGAAGTCGTAATTTCAGGCTTAATACGTTCAAGCCCGGGGGTTTTCCCCGGGCTTTTGCCAGTTTTCGAAATGTTATATTCGCAGGTTTTGTATAAGCCTGCATGTTGGCCGGTGTCGGTGGAATGCCGATGGAAATATCGGGCAAAAGCCTCCATTTGAAAAATCGCTCTGGCCTGCATACATCTTGAAAAGCACGATACGTTGATACTGAAACCTGGAGTGCTCCGCCGACATATGGATCGGAAGGCACTTCGATGGATGAACAATTGGAAACGCTGGCCCCTGACAAGTGTAGAACGCTTCGGGGCGTGTCGCACGAATCTGGGGACCGGTTTCGGGATACGATGTCCGTGAAAACAAAAGGCGCGTTCCTGTCGCCGGGATAACGAACTGATGAAGATCGACTACTACGAAGCTCTGGGTGTTGATAGAACAGCAGACGACAAGACGCTGAAGACGGCGTTTCGCAAACTCGCCATGGAATATCATCCGGATCGCAATCCGGATAATCCGGAAGCTGAACGCAAGTTCAAGGAAATTGGCGAGGCTTACGAAACGCTGAAGGACCCGCAAAAGCGGGCTGCATACGATCGTTTTGGCCATGCTGCCTTTGAAAATGGCGGTATGGGTGGCGGTTTTGGCAATGGTTTTGCCGGTAGCGGCGGTTTTGCCGATATTTTCGAGGATATTTTTGGCGAGATGATGGGCGGCGGTCGCCGCCGCTCCAATGGCGGGCGCGAGCGCGGTGCCGATCTTCGCTACAATATGGAAGTGACGCTGGAAGAAGCCTATGCGGGCAAGACCGCGCAAATCCGCGTTCCGACTTCCATCACGTGCGATGAGTGTTCCGGCTCCGGCGCAAAGGCCGGTTCGCAACCCACCACTTGCACTATGTGCTCGGGCTCGGGCCGTGTCCGCGCCGCGCAGGGCTTTTTCTCGGTGGAGCGCACCTGCCCGACCTGTAACGGTCGCGGGCAGATCATCAAGGACCCTTGCGGCAAGTGCCACGGTCAGGGCCGCGTGACGCAGGAACGTTCGCTGTCGGTCAATATCCCGCCAGGCATCGAGGACGGCACCCGTATCCGCCTTGCCGGTGAAGGCGAAGCCGGCATGCGCGGCGGCCCGTCGGGCGATCTCTACATTTTCCTTTCCGTCAAGCCGCATGAATTTTTCCAGCGTGACGGCTCGGACCTCTATTGCAAGGTGCCGATCTCGATGACGACGGCAGCGCTTGGCGGCCAGTTTGAAGTATCGACGCTCGACGGCACACAGACGCGTGTGAAGGTTCCGGAAGGCACGCAGAACGGCAAGCAGTTCCGCCTCAAGGGCAAGGGAATGCCGGTTCTGCGCCAGGCAGCTGTCGGCGATCTTTACATACAAATCGACATTGAGACGCCGCAGAACCTGTCCAAGCGTCAGCGCGAACTGCTGGAAGAGTTTGAAAAACTTTCTTCGCAGGAGAATAGCCCGAAATCAGCCGGGTTCTTCTCAAGGATGAAGGAATTCTTCGAAGGTATAGGAGAATAAAAATGGGGGCCTTTCGGCTCCCTTTTTTGTTCTTTTCCTTAATCACGCCTTGCTTAGAGAATTCAAAGCGGCATAAACTTGTCCAATAACGACAATGGGAGCAGCGAGAATGGCAGGACAGCTCGGCAGGAAACTGGCCGCTAAGTTCGATGAGGAGATCCGTTTTTTCAAGGGATGGATAGACGGACCGAAAGCGGTCGGCGCTATTTTGCCGACGAGTTCCATTACGGCCCGCCGCATGGCAAGCGTTATTGATACCGGCTCCGGTCTTCCGGTTCTGGAGCTTGGGCCGGGCACTGGCGTTATCACCAAGGCGATCCTGAAACAGGGCGTCAAACCTGCCGACCTTTATTCCATCGAATATTCGCAGGATTTCGTGGACCACCTGAATACGATCTTTCCGGAGGTCAATATCATCCAGGGTGACGCATTCGATCTCGATACAGCGCTGGGTGAAAAGAAGGACCAGAAATTCGACTGCATCATTTCTGCCGTGCCGATGCTCAATTTCCCCATGGATCGGCGCATCCAGCTTGTCGAAAGCCTGCTTTCGCGTATTCCGCGCGGACGCCCGCTGATGCAGATCACCTACGGCCCCTTGCCGCCGGTTCCTGCCGGTCGCGGCAATTATACCGTCCAGCACTATGATTTTGTAGTGCGGAATGTGCCGCCCGCACAGCTCTGGGTTTATCGCAGCCCACTGGTTTAGATTTTTCCTCGCGGAGTTTTAGTATGACTGCACGTATTCTCGTCTTCGCGGGTTCGGTTCGCATTGGCGCTTTTTCTGGACATATGGCCGATGCAGCCGAAAAGGAATTGCGGGCGCAGGGCGCTGAGGTAACACGCATCACGCTTGCCGACTATCCGCTGCCGCTCATGGACCAGAATCTGGAAAAGGAGCATGGCGTTCCCGAGAACGCGTTGATACTCGGTCGTTTGTTTGCCCAGCACGACGGGCTGATGATCTGCTCGCCGGAATATAACGCCTCAATCCCGCCTCTTCTGAAAAACACCATTGATTGGGTCAGCCGCATCTCAAGCGATGGCGACAAACCGTTCAGGCCCTATGCCGGCCTGACCGTCGGGCTCTGTTCCAGTTCCGACGGCGTGTTTGCCGGGATGCGAGGGCTTTATCACCTGCGTGCCGTGCTGATGAATGTCGGGGTGCAGATCGTCACAGAGCAATGTTCAGTCGGTCATGCATCGGTGGCATTCAATGAGGACGGCACGCTGAAAGAAGAGCGCAGTGCCAGGATGCTCTCCGCTGTCTGCCGCAGTCTCATCGCGCGGGTGGAAGCAGCAAAAAGCTGATTACGTCTCTTTCGTAACGGGACCTGTTGTGCGAAGAGAGTAAAAATCACCACGGAGACTCTCATGACGACGACAGATTTGCGCGATCAACTGATCGTGGGCCTCGACGTGCCGACTATTGCTGAGGCGGAGAAGGCGGTCGAAGAGCTGGGCGATGCTGTTTCCTTCTACAAGATCGGGTATCAGCTCGTTTTCGCGGGCGGTCTCGGCTTCGCAAAAAGCCTTGTCGCGGCGAAGAAAAAAGTCTTCCTCGACATGAAGCTCCTCGATATCGACAACACCATCGCAAAAGGCGTCGAAAACGTCGCGAAGATGGGCGTTTCCATGCTCACGCTCCATGCCTACCCCAAAGCGATGCGGGCAGCCGTAGAAGCCGCAAAGGGATCGGACCTCTGCCTCTTGGGCGTGACGGTTCTGACTTCAATGGACAATGCTGATTTGCGGGAAGCCGGATATTCCGACGATGCGGAAACACTGGTGCTGAAACGGGCCCGTCAGGCGCGCGAGGCGGGTATGGGCGGCATTGTCGCTTCTGCTGTTGAAGCCACGGCCATCCGTCAGGCGGTCGGTCCGGACATGGCCATCGTCACGCCCGGCATTCGTCCCGCCGGTTCGCAAAAGGGTGACCAGAAACGGGTCATGACTCCTGCCGATGCCTTGAAGGCCGGAGCCAGCCATTTGGTTGTCGCCCGACCGATTGTCGGCGCAGTTGATCGCAAAGCCGCAGCCCTTG
The DNA here is from genome assembly GCF_008932435.1 of Brucella pseudintermedia. Classification (GTDB taxonomy): domain Bacteria; phylum Pseudomonadota; class Alphaproteobacteria; order Rhizobiales; family Rhizobiaceae; genus Brucella; species Brucella pseudintermedia. Next base: position 20,503 of record NZ_WBWE01000006.1, read on the forward strand.
CCATTCTGGAAGAAATGCGCTCGGTTGCGTGAAAGTACACTGGAGGAGAGAATATGACGAAAGCCTATTGGATTGCCCGCGTGGATGTCCGCGATCCCGAGCGATACAAGGATTATGTTTCGACGGCGAAACCGGCTTTTGAGCGCTACGGGGCAAATTTCATCGCACGCGGGGGCAAGGCTGAAGCCGTGGAGGGGCCGGGCCGCGCCCGCAATGTGATCATCGAATTCGAGACCATGCAGCACGCGCTCGATTGCTACAATTCGCCGGAATATCAGGCGGCGAAGGCTATCCGCCAGACAGTGGCCGACGGCGAGATCATCATCGTCGAGGGCATCTGAAATCAAAGGGCCTGCGGGTCCTTTTTCATTTGTGCTCTATAGACGGACCGGCGGATCGTGCCGCCCGGCAACTGTGAGATCAAGCAGCAACACCTTTCCGGCATGAGGGTCGGACCGGCGGGCTTCGTCATTCAGGCCCTCGTGGGCGCTTGTCACGATCATCGCCGTCGCATCCGGTCCGACGAAAGCCGGGCATGATGGCTGGCCGACAGGCAGCGGAACAGAGCGGATGAGGCGGCCTTGCGCTGAATAGGCGTTGAGCGATTGGCCGCCCCAGCAGGCATTCCACAGCGTGCCTTCCGCGTCAACGACAGAGCCATCGACACCGCCTTCTTCAGTCCGGTGGTGGAAGACGCTTTTGTCCGATACCGGCAATCCGGTTTCGGGGTCCGTATCGACCCGCCAGATAATATTGCGATCCGTATCGGCAAAATAGGCGATCTTTCCGTCAGGGGAAAAGCAGATCGAATTGGTGATTGTGATGCCGGAAAACAGCTTTTTCACCTGGCCTTCGCGATACCACCAGATGGAACCTGCATCGGGTTCCGCTTTCTTGCCCATCGTGCCGATCCAGAAAGATCCCGAAGGATGCACGCGCGCGTCGTTAGAGCGGGTGATTTCGTTGTCCGCTTCGAGTGGATGATGAAGAGTGAGGCGCCCGTTGGCGCGCTCACGGATGAACAGACCATGTTCGCTGACAATCAACTGCCGATCGCGATCAATCACAGCGAGGGCGCTCGCTTTCATGCCGAGCGCATGGACGTGGGTTTCGCCGCTGTCCCAGTTCTTCTCGATCAGTTTCTGGCCGAGAATGTCGAACCACCAGACATTACCGCTCAGTGGATCGTAGCCGGGACCTTCGCCCAGTTCTGCTACATGGTCGGCAAACAGGGTAGTTTTAACAACGGTCACATTTTCCTCCCGAGACGCCCGCAGCAATTGCATCAAGCATAGATAATGGATGAAAACCGATCCAGTTCAACTTCACATACTGGAAAAGCACAAACGGAGTCCGCGCCGGATTGAGAGAAAGGGCTATATTGCCTGATCATTCCGTTTTAGATTTCCCGCAACTTCGAATCGCGAGGAAATCATGGCTCTCAAAGTCGCGGTCCAGATGGACCATATCAGCACGGTGAATATCGCAGGCGATACCACGTTCGCCCTCTCGCTCGAGGCGCAAAAGCGCGGTCATGAGCTTTATCATTATACGCCGGACCGCCTTTCGATGCGCGATGGCATCGTTTCCGCTCGCCTCGAAACAATGGAAGTGCGCGACATCAAGGGCGATCATTATACGCTGGGCGAGCCGGTTCGCCGCGACCTGTCGGAAATGGATGTGGTGCTTCTGCGTCAGGATCCGCCCTTCGACATGAATTACATTACGACCACCCATCTTCTGGAGCGAATTCATCCGAAAACGCTGGTGGTCAACGACCCGGCGTGGGTACGCAACAGTCCCGAAAAAATCTTCGTGACCGAGTTTCCTGACCTGATGCCGGAAACGCTGATCACCAAGGACCCGCAGGAAGTGATGGATTTCCGGCGCGAGTTCGGAGACATCATCTTGAAGCCGCTTTACGGCAATGGCGGTGCGGGCGTGTTCCATCTGGCCGATGGCGACCGCAACCTGACCTCGCTTTTGGAAATGTTCGGCCAGCTGTTCAAGGAACCATTCATCGCGCAGCGCTATCTGAAGGATGTGCGTGCTGGCGACAAGCGTATTATCCTGATCGACGGTGAACCCGTGGGCGCAATCAACCGCGTGCCGTCGGAAACCGATGCCCGGTCCAACATGCATGTTGGAGGACGCGCCGAACAGAGCAAGCTTACGCCGCGTGAACGCGAGATCTGCGAGCGCATTGGCCCATCGCTGAAAGAGCGCGGCTTCATTCTGGTTGGCATCGATGTGATCGGCGACTACATGACCGAGATCAACGTCACCTCGCCAACCGGCATCCGCGAAATCCAGCGTTTCGACGGAACCAACATTGCGGCCTTGTTCTGGGACGCGGTGGAAGCCAAGCGGTAGAGGCAGACCTCATTTCGTTCTCTTATTGTTCTTGAATTTGCCGCTCGTCCGTGCTTAACTCTTCAAGTTGTATTTGAGTATTTACTCACTTAAGAGATGTGGTGCGTGGCGAGCGGGGGCACATGGTCGCGCGGGTTGGGACGGTTGCTTTTCAAGGCATAGAGGCTGTGCCTGTCGACGTGCAGGTAATGGTTGCGCCAGGCAAGATGGGCATGTCCATTGTCGGACTGCCGGACAAGGCCGTGGCGGAAAGCCGTGAGCGGGTTCAGGCGGCATTGCACGCCTCAGGCCTCTCCATGCCTACAAAGCGGGTGACCGTCAATCTGGCGCCTGCCGACCTGCCGAAAGAAGGGTCGCATTATGATTTGCCGATTGCAGTCGGGCTTATGGCGGCGATCGGAGCTATCCCGGCGGATGCGATCCAGTCCTATCTCGTTCTGGGTGAATTGTCGCTCGATGGTTCGATAACCTCAGTCGCAGGTGTGCTGCCTGCCGCGATTGGCGCTAACAGGGAAGAAAAGGGACTCATCTGCCCATATGCCTGCGGGCCGGAGGCGGCCTGGGCGGGCGCTGAGATTGATATTTTGGCACCGCGTAGTCTGATCGCTCTTGCCAACCATTTTCGCGGTACGCAGGTTTTGACCCGGCCTGAACCATCCATGCGGATTTCCGGTGAAACGGAACTCGATCTTGCCGACATAAAGGGGCAGGAGACCGCCAAGCGGGCGCTTGAAATCGCCGCCGCTGGTAACCATAATTTGCTGCTTGTAGGGCCACCGGGATCGGGTAAATCCATGCTTGCCCAGCGATTGCCATCCATTCTGCCGCGTCTTTCTCCGCGCGAATTGCTGGACGTTTCGATGATCGCCTCGATTGCGGGTGAGCTTTCAGGTGGAAAATTGTCGGATCGCCGTCCGTTCCGCGCACCGCATCATTCGGCATCGATGGCGGCGATGGTTGGTGGCGGACTACGCGCACGGCCCGGCGAAGTATCGCTTGCGCACAATGGCGTGCTGTTTCTGGACGAGTTTCCGGAGTTCTCCCCGCAAGTGCTGGATTCGCTGCGCCAGCCGCTTGAAACTGGCGAATGTATGATTGCCCGCGTCAATCACCGAACCAGCTATCCGGCGCGCTTTCAATTGATCGCGGCCATGAACCCCTGCCGCTGCGGCATGGCGGGCGAACCCGGCCATGTCTGCGCACGCGGGCCGCGTTGTCAGGCTGACTATCAGGCGCGCATTTCAGGGCCGCTTCTTGATCGTATCGACTTGCGGGTGGATATGCCTGCCATCTCCGCTTTCGATCTCATCAAGCCATCGCGATCAGAAACGAGCGAGACGGTCGCGCAACGTGTCGCGCGCGCCCGCGCAGTACAGAGCGAGCGCTATTCCGCGCTCGGTCTGGAACCCTTCATGACCAACGCCTATTGTTCGGCCAAACTGATAGAGGAGGTCGCGGAGCCGGATGCAGCAGGACTGAAGCTTTTGCGCGATGCGAGCGAGCAGATGCATTTTTCCGCTCGCGCCTATCATCGCATCCTGAAAGTGGCCCGCACGCTGGCGGATCTCGATGGAAGCGACAAGGTTGGCCGCATCCATCTGGCCAGTGCCATTTCCTACCGCATGGGCGCGGAAAGGCTGGTTTCAGCAGCATAAGCCGAGGCTAGATTGGGATCAGCGTGGCGCTATCGGCTTCCAGAGATGGACGACGGCATTGTGCTGGCACGAATAGCACCAGTAGTGCCCCTGATAAGGCTGGTCATACTGGCGGCTGATCGGAAGCCCGGCAAGAAAGCAGAGAAGAAGCGTACCGGCACCGCCATGACCGACAATAGCAATATCGCCAGAGGGCGGGGCCGGTTTCACTGCTTTGAAGCCGTCCACAATGCGCTGCTGCACATCGATGGCCCGCTCCCATCCGCGAATGCTTTTGTCTGGGGTAGAAAAGAACTGGTCGGCAACCATTTCGTGCTGGTCGGGAGGCAGAAAGCCGGTGGAGCTTCGGTCGATTTCACTAAAACGATCGTCGGTCGACGGAACTATTCGTAAAACACCGGCCAGGATTTCGGCAGCTTCAATTGCCTTTGTTTCGGTGCTGGACCAGATCGACGTGATTGAGCGCAGCTCGGGTTGGCTGGCAAAGAAATGCATGCGTTCAAGGCCACGCTCTGACAGATTCCATGATGGAACAGGACTGGCGGGATCGATCACGACTTCCGGATGTGAAATGAAATAGATTCTTGTCACGCGTGGCCTCTCATCGTCCCGTCATCAGAAACCAGAGGGCGTGAAACACGCCCTGTGGTCACCGCGTAACATTCAAACCCCGAATGTTACAAAGCCGTTCTCGTCGATGGCCCAGGCCGGGTTCCAGGCGATTTCCCAGGCGTGATCGTCAGGATCGGCGACATAGCCGCGAAAGCCGCCATGTGCCGGTGTATCCGCCGACCGCAACAGTTTTCCGCCAGCCCCAACTAGCCGGTCCATCAGCGGCGTGACATCTGCCTCCCGCTCCACATTATGAGCAAGCGAAAAGGCACCAGGTTGCAAAAGGCCATCGCGGTTCATGTCTGTTTCGAGCGACGATTTCAGAAACGTTCCGAGAACGAAGCCATTCATCTGATAGAAGATAATTTCCTCATTCTCGAAAACTGGAACCCAGCCGAAGCCTTCCGCATAAAAGCGACGTGAGCGCGCAATATCGGCGATACCAAGTGTGATGACGGAGATTTGCTGTTTCATGACCAAGACCTCTTGTTCTCCAATGCACCATTGCGTCGGAGTGGAAGGTCAAGGGACTCGACGCATCTGCCAAATGACGGCAATCGCGAAGGCCAGGACCCGCTTTGCAACGGGGATCGGGCTAACCGCACCGACCTCTCCTTTTAAGACCCGGAATGAATAGCACGTTCCGGGGCATTTTTCAAATAAACAAGGAGCTCTCAATGTCAGCGCACGGAGCCGACGAGGAGATTGTCAGGGCCTTCAATGGTGACCCATCGACCGGTATCGTTGGCGGCCTGACGCTTCAGATAGGTGTAATCCGTTTCGTTCCAGCGCATGACTTCGTCGGTCAGGTTGTCGAGAACAAAGTCACCGCGATCAGTGCGAACGGTGAGGACTGCATGTCCTTCGCCGTCTGGCTTGCGAACAACAGTAATCAAAAGGTCGGTGAGCGGTATGCCAGCTTTCTGCAATTCGCGTTGCTTCAGCAGGACGTAATCCTCGCAGTCGCCAACGGTCGTCGGATAAGCCCAGTATTCCTCGACACCGTAGATTTCCATGTCAGTCATTGGCTTGATGCGCTCGTTGATCGCAAGATTGATTTCGACAATGCGCTGCCAGTTTGCATGGTTGAGCTGCAGCGCGCGGGTGTCTCGGCTGGTAATGCCGCATTCCTTGGGCTTACGCTTGCAGAATTCGTAATGTCCGATCGGCTGCGAAGTTAGCTTGCCGGTTTGCATGAAGTCACCGGAGGCTGCTTCCGCGCTGAAGCTTGCCATCAGCAGCGACGCTGCGAAACCGGCGGCTGCCATAATCCTTGTGGTCGAGCGAACAACGCAAAACATACTCAACGCCCTTTGGCTCTCGCCATTACTCATTTATTAACGAAACGTTAATGTCTGAAACAGTCTGGAGTCAATTCGGTTCGCCTCGGGACAGCCTGACTTCTTAATTAATGGTTAATGTGGGTATCCTTCAATAATACAATCATTGGTAGAATTCGCGAGAGAATAGGGCACAGCTTGGACGGCGAAAAGCACCCATAATTTTGCCACGGTCCGGGCGCTTGTCTTTTGCCTCGAATAAGCCAATTGTTGGTGTTCGACCGGATCGGAACGATCCCTTTGCAAAGGCCAAAAGATGACTGGCGCAACGACGCGCAAGGCCACGGCAGACGACATGGATGCGCTTTTGCGCATCGAAGAACGCTGTTTCGAGACGGACCGGATTTCCCGACGCTCATTTCGCGCCCTCATCGCGCGGCCGACCGCAGAAACCATTGTTGCAACGGTGAATGGCGCAGTCATCGGCTATGCGATGATCCTGTTTCGCCATGGCACTGCGCTGGCGCGGCTCTATTCGATAGCGGTTGATCCGGAGGCAAAGGTCAAGGGCGTCGGCTCGCTTCTGCTGCAGGCGGCGGAAACAGCGGCTTATGACCACGACCGTCCATTGCTGCGGCTTGAGGTACGCGAGGATAACGAACGTGCCATCGCGCTTTACAAGCGGCACGGCTACCGTCCTATCGGACGCTATCTCGATTACTATGCAGACCATTCGGATGCGCTGCGTTTTGAAAAGACGGTTCGTGGTGACATTTCGCCGGTCACCGCTTTTCCCTATTACGAGCAGACCACCGATTTCACGTGCGGCGCGGCCTGCCTGATGATGGTGCTTGCCCGACACAATCGAGAGACACGGCTTGATCCCGTGCTGGAAGTTCGTTTGTGGCGTGATGCGACCACCATCTACATGATGTCGGGTCCCGGCGGCTGCGAACCTTTCGGACTTGCAGTCGCCGCGCATGAGCGCGGACTAAAAGCATCGGTCATCGTATCCATCGAAGACATGCTTTTCCTGCAATCTGTGCGTTCGGAAGAAAAGCGTAAGGTCATGCAATTGGCCCAAACCGATTTCCGGCAACGCACCGAAGCCTATGCCATTCCGGTGGAATATCGTGGTTTCACGCTGCACGACATTCTGGCTGCCCTGCGTCGTGGAGCAGCAGTGATCGTGCTTGTCAGCGGCTATCATATGTTCGGCAAGAAGGTACCGCATTGGGTGCTTGCCCATGGCGAAGACGGGCGCCACATTCTCATTCACGACCCCTGGGTAGAAGAAGAACTCGGCGAGACCATTGCCGATGCTGCGAATGTCCCTGTACCCTTTCACATTTTCGACCGCATTGCGCGGTTTGGCAGCGATGGGTTGAGGGCCGCCGTTATTCTGGAAAAAAGGACGGACTGATGACGATCTGCGTCATTCTGGTAGGACGCCTCTCGGATATCGACAACGGGGCGACGCCGCACAAGGTCATGACCACGCGCGATTATCTCGCGCATCCGGCACTCTTCAACAACCAATTGCGTCCGCGCATCATCAATCTGTCGCGCTCTTACGCCTATCAAAGCCGCGGCTACTACGCTTCGCTTCTTGCCGAAGCGCGGGGACATCGCATCATCCCTTCCGTGGAAACGATGATCGATCTCTCGGAACGGCGCCTTTATGAAAACGCCATTCCCGAACTCGAAGACATGCTGAACAAGGCGCTCGGCAAGCATCCGGAAAAGGCACCCGAGACAATCCATGTGCATTTCGGACTTGCCGACAGCCCCGACTTTGAAAAATTCGGACGGCTGCTCTTCGACTGGTTTCGCGCGCCATCGCTGGAAGTATCCGTCAAGCCAGGTGAATGGGCCCGAATCCAGAAGATCGGCTTTGCCAACATCGCCAAGTTTTCCAAGGACCAGAAGGAGCGTTTCGAGGAGGCACTCGACCGATATACCCAGCGCGAGTGGCGCGCGGCGCGCCCAAAGGTGCCAGCGCGCTATTCCTTCGCAACGCTGTGCGACCCGAAGGAAGCGATGCCGCCTTCAACCGTATCAACGCTGAAGCATTGGGCAAGGATCGCGGCAAGGCTCGGCGTGGAAGTGGAACCGATCGGCAAGCGCGATCTGCCCCGGCTCGCCAATTTCGACGCATTGTTCATCCGCGAGACGACGTCGATCTCCAATCATACCTATCGTTTCGCCCGCCGGGCGCAGCAGGAAAACATGCCGGTGATCGATGACCCGATGTCCATGATCCGCTGCACCAACAAGGTTTATCTGCACGAATTGATGCAGGCCAACGAGGTGGCGGTGCCGCCAACGGTGATGATCGCGGGTGAGGAGGATCTGGAGCGTGCTGCCGATATGCTGGGCTTTCCGATGGTCATCAAGATACCGGATTCCTCTTTCTCGCGCGGCGTGAAGAAGGTGAAGGATTTCGGTGAACTGAAAGCGCTTGCGAGTTTATGGCTGGAGGACAGTGATCTCCTGCTGGCGCAAAAATATATGCCGACGAGGTTTGACTGGCGCGTTGGCGTTCTGGACGGCAAGCCGCTCTTCATCTGCCAGTATATGATGGCCAAGAACCACTGGCAGATTGTCAAGCACGATACGGGCGGCAAGCCGCTGGAAGGCGGGTTTCGATCCTATGCGCTGGGCGACGCGCCGCCATCGGTACTGGAAACGGGCTTGCGCGCGGCGCGCTGCATTGGCGACGGACTATATGGCGTCGACCTGAAGGAAACGGACGATGGCGTTGTCGTGATCGAGGTCAACGACAATCCCAATCTCGAACACGGTATCGAGGACGCAGCCGAAAAGGACGAGGTCTGGATCAAGCTGACCCGCTGGTTCACCGACCGGCTGGATCGGAAATAGATCCAGCAGTCAGGCGAAGTGCAGCTGAAATCAAAGAGGCGTAAAGCAGACCTTGGTATGTCCTGCGCCGATGAAGCCGAGCCTACCTGCGGCGCCCTTGGACAGGTCGAGAACGCGTCCCTTGATGAACGGGCCGCGATCATTAATGCGCACGATGAGCGACTTGCCGTTTCTCTGATTGGTAACCTTGACCTTGCTGCCCAGCGGCAGGGTGCGATGTGCTGCGGTCAGGCCGGCGGGGTTCATGCGTTCACCCGAAGCCGTGCGGGAAGTGAGGGCGTACCAGGAGGCACCGCCGCATTGCTGTGCTGAAGCCTCGATTGCGGTGGCCGCGAGAAGACCGGTTGCCGCAACGGCAAGCATAGCCATACGGGTCTTGAAAGTCATGCCAGTTCCACTAGTTGTTAACGGGGTGTCTCACAGTTGTCGCTGAGAAAGACAGTCTCGAACTGGAATCTAAATATGGCGCTGGCGTGGTTCGAATGAGAACATTGTGCGATGCTCGAATCTATATCGCGTAGGGAAAATCATCCTATACTAATCGTTATTTACTTAAGAGCTTAAACATAACAAAGGAATATTAGGAAGTGTTTGGGCTTATTGCTGTAACGTCGTTTACGATTCGTTAGGAATCTGCGGGACGGCTTTGCTGCGCCTTGATTTCACGCGCCGATCGCAAGAAAAGCTGCTTGCATGCCCGGTAGGTGGCCCCGCGCGAGGTGCAATTTTTATTTGCAAGGCAAGTTCTCGGGGGCAGCGGCAAAGTTGATAAAATAAGGCGTTTTGGGGGCAAATTTGCAATTTGTGGCTGTGTTCGGACGGTTCTTCTCGAACTTTAAAAGTTATCCACAGGCCCGAAAGATGGTGAGATGACGTTTCTTTGACCGCTGTTACCCTGCACGGAAGCGCTGAATTCCTGCTATAAGCGTTCAGACCAGACGACGGAACGCCATGCAGGACCACTCCGAAAAAAACAGGATCGACACCGCTTCGCCGGCGATTTCGGCGAGCAAGCGGATCGTGTATCTTTGCCTCGGCTTTCTCATGCTCGGTCTCGGCATTGTGGGTGCCTTTTTACCGGTCATGCCGACAACAATCTTCATCATTTTTGCGGCATGGTTCTTTGCGCGGTCGTCGCCAAAGATTGAGGCACGGCTGCTGGCCGATCAGCGTTTCGGGCCGCTGGTCATGAAATGGCGTGAGCGTGGCGCCATTCCGCCGCGCGCCAAGCTCTACGCATGTCTTGGCATGGTTCTCGGATACGGCCTGTTCTGGTGGGGCGCAAGGCCCGGCTGGCTGCTGGCAGGAGCGGTGACGCTATTTATGTTGGGCTCTGCCACCTACGTATTGTCGCGCCCGAACGAGTAACCTCGGCCGCCCTACGGCGTCACATCAAATCCGAACCATTTTTCGGATAGGCTTTTGATGGTGCCATCGGCCTTCGCTGCCATGATCGCAAAGTTGAATCTGCGCTTCAGATCAGCTTCATCCTTGCGCAGGCCCACGGCGACGCCGCGCCCGAGCAGTCCGCCTTTGAAAAGCGGACCGGTCATCACGACATTGGAATAGGCCTGCGTTTTCTGGAGCGTGTTCAGATAGGACCGGGCGGTGACCTGCATGTCGATGCGTCCGCTTGCAAGATCGAGATCGGCCTCTTCGGCGGTTTTATACTCGCGGACCGTGATACCTTCTTTGAAATAGGTATTGATCAGAGATTGGGCTATCGATCCGCCCACGACGCCGACAGTCGCTCCCTTTATCGCGGCGGTGACATCCTGAAGAGCCTGATCCATGTCCGGCTGATTACTGGAAAGGTCCAGATTTTCTTCCATGTGAGGCAGTTTGCTGTATGGGCTGTCGCGCAGGGTGGCGAAAACTTGCGGCGTGCGACCGTAGGATATGGAGAAATCGATGACTTTCTCGCGTGCTTCGGTGGCCGACAGCGCTCCCATTACCGCGTCGACCTTCCCGGCCTGCAGGCTTGGAATGATGGCATCGAAGGGAATGGCGATAAATTCGCATTCGACTTTCATCGCCTGGCAAAGGTGCTTGCCGAGCTCGACCTCATAGCCGTCGAGCGTGCCGTCGGACCGCGTGAGATTATAGGGCCGAAAATACCCCTCTGTGGCAATGGTGAGCACGGAGGGAGCACTTTGTGCATAAGACGGCGGCGCCCAGCTTGTGAGCGCCATTATACAGACGAGATTGAACAGACGTGGATAAGTCACGCGGAACCTTGTGTTGTCACTATGTCACTCGAAGCATAGGTCGGGGACTGTGGTTGGGTAAACTGGCCGGAAGTTGGGAGCCATTATGCGTGTGTCCGGGGCCATCCACTCAAAAACCCGGCACTTATGCGGCGGACGACGGCCGTCTTTCCCTTTGCCGGTTCAGTGATGCCCGAAACCCCACAAACTCACTGGCAAACGTCTCTGATACAAACCTGTAACAATAGTGTCATATGAATGTAATATAGAGCGCGTAGAGGGCTAACGACGCCACATCGTCATATGTCTTTTACAACAGGAGCCGCAGCTCATGAACAAGATGATTTCCTCGACCGCAGCGCTTGCCATCGCTGCCGTTATGTCGGTTTCCGCCGCCCAGGCGCGCGATCAGATTCAGGTTGCCGGTTCCTCGACCGTTCTTCCTTATGCAAAAATCGTTGCCGAGACGTTCGGTGAAACCTTCCCGAACTTCAAGACGCCGGTTGTTGAATCGGGTGGCTCGGGCGCAGGCATCAAGGAATTCTGCAAGGGCGTCGGTGAAAACACCATCGATATTGCCAATGCATCGCGCGCCATGAAGGACTCGGAACTGAAGTCGTGCATCGACGCTGGCGTCAAGGACGTCCAGGAAGTGCGCTTTGGCTATGACGGCATCGTGTTTGCGACCGACGCCAAGGGTCCAGATTGGAAACTGAAGCCGGAAGACGTCTACAAGGCGCTCGCAGCCAAGTTGGTCGTGGACGGCAAGCTGGTCGACAATCCAAACACCAAGTGGAACCAGGTCAACCCGAACCTGCCGGACTGGGACATCGCTGCCTACATTCCAGGCGAAAAGCACGGCACCCGCGAAGTGTTTGAAGAAAAGGTTCTGGCCGACGGCTGCAAGCACTCCGGCGCCCTGGACGAAATCAAAAAGACCGGTCTCGATGACAAGGCCGCCGCTTCCGCCTGTATCGCAGTCCGCAAGGACGGCAAGGCTGTCGACATCGATGGCGATTATGCTGAAACGCTGGCGCGCATTGACTCCAACAAGACCGGCATTGGCGTTTTCGGCCTCTACTTCTTCGAAAACAATGCCGACAAGCTGAAGGTCGCCACCGTCAACGATGTTACCCCTTCCGCTGAAACTGTCGCTTCTGGCGAATATCCGGTGTCGCGTCCGCTGTTCTTCTACGTGAAGAAAGCGCATCTCGGTGTTATCCCGGGCCTCAAGGAATATGTTGAATTCTTCCTCAACGACCAGATGATCGGCCCTGACGGTCCGCTCGCTGAATACGGTCTGGTGCCGGCTCCGGATGCAGAACGTGAAGCACAGCGCGCTGCCTTCACCGAAGGCAAGACATTGGCTGCGAAGTAAGTTTTTGACCTGTGGAACGCGGGGATGAAAAATCTCCGCGTTCTTCTCCTTTCGCGCCTTTTTATTAATACAGGCGCATCCGCGTGGAACGGCATGGGTGGAAGCTGCACCTTGAAGCCATCCGCATTCATTAGGGCAACCGGGGAAATTGAATGTCCTTCTTTCTGGTTCTCGTCAGTATCGTTGCAATCGGGCTGATCGGATTCTTCATAGGTCGCCAGCGTGCCGTTGCACTGGACAAGGCGCAGTCTGCTTCCGCAAAGGCCTCGCCGACCGAGAAAATGCATTCCCGCCCGCATTATCATGGCTGGTGGGTTTTCCTCGTTTCCGCATTGCCTGCGGTTCTGTTCCTTGCGGTCTGGGCTGTTGGAACGTCGGTTTATCTCGATCACAGTGCGACCGCCCGCCTGCCGGATGCCATTGAGGAAGGTTCCTTCACCAATCGCAGCCTGCAGCTCGGCATGATTCGCGGTCTTGCCAGCGGGCTCGACCGGTTGACGCCAGCGGAACTTGAAAGTTTCCCGTCGAACTATCAGGACGCCCGCACGCTGCTGGGCGCAAAAGGCGTGGCCCTTGCGACCGAAGGTCAGGATTATATGGTGCCGATCGCGCTATACCTGAAAAAGGCGACTGCGCTCACGCACACCATCGGTTCTGCTGTTTCCCTGGTGATCGCGGTGGCAGGTCTGATCTTCGGCCTCTCCACGATCAGCCGGCGCATGCGTGCGCGCAACAATGTCGAGCGGATTGTTCTCTGGGGGCTGATTGCAGCCTCCGGTATCGCCATCCTGACGACCATCGGCATCATTTGTTCGATGCTGTTCCAGACCATCAGCTTCTTCCAATCCGTTTCGCCGTGGGACTTCTTCTTCGGCACGGTGTGGGATCCGCGCTTTGCCGCTGCCGGTTCGGGCGGCGAGACAGGTCAGTTCGGTCTCATCCCGCTTCTGGCAGGCACCCTCTATATCGCATTCGTGGCCATGCTGTTCGCGGTTCCGGTCGGCTTGTTCTCCGCCATCTACATGGCCGAATATGCTTCGCCTCGCGTGCGCACAGTCGTAAAGCCGGTTCTGGAGCTTCTGGCGGGCATTCCCAGCATCGTCTATGGCTTCTTCGCTCTCGTGACAGTTGGTCCTTTCCTGCGCGATCTTTCGATTGCCATCGCAGGCGGTCAGGGCTTCATCATGGCACAGAGCGTGCTGACTGCCGGTCTCGTCATGGGGGTGATGCTGATCCCATTCGTGTCGTCGCTTTCCGATGACATCATCACTGCAGTGCCGCGTGCGTTGCGCGATGGCTCGCTTGGTCTTGGCGCGACCCGCTCCGAAACCATCAAGCGGGTGGTCCTTCCGGCGGCATTGCCGGGCATCGTCGGCGCGCTTCTGATGACTGCCTCCCGCGCCATCGGTGAGACCATGATCGTGGTTCTGGCGGCAGGTGTTGCGGCGCGCATCAACATCAATCCATTCGAGGCGATGACCACCATCACGGTGAAGATCGTCAACCAGCTTACCGGCGATCTTGAGTTCAATTCGCCGCAGACGCTGGTGGCTTTTGCACTCGGCATCACGCTTTTCGTCCTGACGCTGATCATGAACATCTTTGCGCTGCACATCGTGCGCAAGTACCGGGAGCAGTACGAATAATGACCGATACGACCTTTAACGCCAGCGGTGCCACGGCACAGCCGACACGCCGCGATATCGGGCTGAAACGCCGCTACGCTGCCGAACGTCGCTTCCGCTATTATGGCATTGCTGCGATTGCCATCGGCGTCTTCTTTCTGTGCGCGCTCCTGTTTTCGGTTTTCTCCAAGGGCTATACAGCCTTCTGGCAGACGACACTCTATCTACCGGTAAAGCTTGAAGAGAGCGTGATCGATCCGGGCAACAAGCGTGCGACCGATCCGAATGTGCTGATCACGGCCAATTATCCGCTGCTGGTGCGCAATGCCCTGGCCGAAAAGCTTGGTGTTTCCACGACAGACCGGCCGGCTATGCGCGATCTGGGCCGCTTCTATTCCGATGGCGTACGCATTCAGCTCCGCGAAATGGTGATGAACAATCCATCGCTCATCGGCACGACACAGACCGTTCCGGTTCTGGCGGGCGCGGATATTGATTCCGCCTTCAAGGGACAGATCGATCTTTCCGTGCCGGAGACGAGCCGTAAGGTTTCGGACCGTCAGGTGGGCTGGATGCAGACGCTTTCCGAAGAAGGCGTGATGAAGGAGGCCTTCAATACCGGTCTGTTCAAATTCGGCGCATCCAGCCGCCCGGAAACCTCCGGCCTCGGAGTTGCGTTGGTCGGCTCGCTCTACATGATGCTCATCGTTCTCGGCCTCTCGCTGCCTATCGGCGTTGCTGCTTCGATCTATCTGGAAGAGTTCGCCAAGAAGAACCGGTTCACCGACATGATCGAGGTGAACATCAACAATCTGGCAGCGGTCCCGTCCATCGTGTTTGGTCTGCTCGGACTTGCCGTCTTCATCAACTTCTTCGGCCTGCCGCGTTCCGCCTCGCTGGTCGGCGGTCTGGTGCTGACATTGATGACGCTTCCCACCATCATTATCGCTACCCGCGCCGCGCTTCGCGCCGTGCCGCCCTCGATCCGTTCGGCGGCCCTTGGCCTTGGAGCATCCAAGACGCAGATGGTGTTTCACCATGTCCTGCCGCTTGCCGCGCCCGGCATTCTGACCGGCACGATCATCGGCCTTGCCCATGCGCTTGGTGAAACCGCACCGCTTCTGCTGATCGGCATGGTGGCCTTCGTCGCCGATGTGCCGTCGACACCGATGGACCCGGCGACGGCTTTGCCGGTGCAGATCTATATGTGGGCAAACGAAGCAGAACGTGCCTTTGTGGAACGCACGTCAGGCGCTATCATCGTCCTGCTTCTGTTCCTTGCCGTGATGAATATTGCAGCAATCATTCTGCGCCGCCGCTTCGAGCGCCGCTGGTAAACGGGAGTCGAAAGCTATGAACCTGATGACTGAACGATCTCTCGAGAAAGCCGTAGGAGAAAAAATGAACGCCAACGCCAGTTCCATAAAGATGCGCGGCGACAAGGTCAGCGTGTTTTATGGCGAGAAGCAGGCTCTGTTCGATGTCGATCTGGAAATCCAGGAAAAGATGGTCACGGCGCTGATCGGTCCTTCCGGTTGCGGCAAGTCTACCTTCCTGCGGTCGCTTAACCGCATGAATGATACGATCGAAGGCTGCAAGGTCGGCGGCAAGATCACGCTCGACAATGAGGACATTTACGATCCGAAGATCGATGTCGTTGAACTGCGTGCCCGCGTCGGCATGGTGTTCCAGAAGCCGAATCCGTTCCCGAAATCGATCTATGAGAACGTCGCTTACGGCCCGCGCATCCACGGTCTCGCGCGCACAAAGGCCGATCTGGAAGAAATCGTCGTGACGAGCCTGCAGAAGGCGAGCCTGTTCGAGGAAGTCAAGGACCGCCTGCACGATGCGGGCACCGGTCTTTCCGGCGGCCAGCAGCAGCGCCTTTGCATTGCGCGCGCGATTGCCGTCAGCCCGGAAGTCATCCTCATGGACGAACCGTGCTCGGCGCTCGACCCGATTGCAACCGCAAAAGTGGAAGAGCTGATCGACGAACTGCGCCAGAACTATACGATCGTGATCGTCACGCACTCGATGCAGCAGGCCGCGCGCGTTTCGCAACGCACGGCCATGTTCCACCTCGGCAATCTGGTCGAAGTGGGCGACACGGAAACCATGTTCACCGCGCCGACCGAAAAGCGCACGCAGGACTATATCACCGGACGCTTCGGCTGATCCGGAACTGCGTTTCAACAGACAGTGCGGCTTCCCCGCAATTTATATTACGAGGTCTACTATGCCGTCTCAGCATACCGTTCGCTCCTACGATGAGGAATTGAAGTTTCTCACCCATAAGATCGCCGAAATGGGCGGACATGCGGAACGTATGGTCGAGCAGTCGGTCGCCGCAATCGTCAATGCGGACAACGCGCTCGCACAGCGCGTCATCTCCGACGATCTCATCCTCGACGCCAGCGAGCGCGAGATCGACGACAAGGCCGTGATGATTATCGCCAAGCGCCAGCCCATGGCCGTGGACCTGCGCGAGATTATCGGCTCAATCCGCATCTCCGCCGATCTGGAGCGCGTGGGCGATCTGGGCAAGAATATTGCCAAGCGTGTTGCTGCCGTTTCGGAATCGCGCCAGCCGGTAAAGCTCTATCGCGGTCTGGAAACGCTGGCCGAACTGGCGCTGACGCAGTTGAAAGACGTTCTGGATGCTTATGCGTCGCGTTCGGTGCAGCAGATCAATGTCGTTCGCGACCGCGATGACGAAATCGATGCCATGTATACGTCGCTGTTCCGCGAATTGCTGACTTACATGATGGAAGATCCGCGCAATATTTCTGCCTGCACGCATCTTCTGTTCTGCGCGAAGAACATTGAGCGCATCGGCGATCACGCGACCAATATCGCGGAGACCGTTTATTACATCGTGACCGGCCTGCAAATGCCGGCTGAGCGACCCAAGGAAGACCTGAGCCACGGTATTGTCGTGGATGAGGCGCGTAAACCCTGAACAGCATCCGGCCGGAGCTAGGTCCGGCGGTTAAGAACGTATGAATAGCGCGGCGGCACGCGGTCGATTGGGGGGACTGTATCCACCGCCCGCCGAATTTGGATAGGGAAATACCGGATGTCACAGGCACCCAAAATCGCTGTGGTGGAAGATGAAGAGGCGCTGAGCGTTCTGCTTCGCTACAATCTCGAGGCAGAAGGCTATCAGGTCGATACAATGCTGCGCGGCGATGAGGCCGAAATCGCACTGCGCGAGAATGTGCCGGATCTGCTTATTCTCGACTGGATGCTGCCGGGCGTGTCGGGCATCGAGCTTTGCCGCCGCCTGCGCCAATGGCCGGAAACCGAGCGCCTTCCGATCATCATGTTGACAGCGCGCGGCGAAGAGAGCGAACGCGTCCGCGGTCTGAGCGTCGGCGCCGACGACTATGTTGTAAAGCCGTTTTCAACGCCTGAACTTCTAGCGCGTGTCAAGGCGATGCTGCGCCGCTCCAATCCGAGCATCCTCTCTCATGTGCTGAAAGTGGGCGACCTTGTTTTGGACCGTCAGCAGCACCGGGTTTACCGCAAGGACAAGGAAGTCCGTCTCGGACCGACGGAATTCCGGCTGCTCGAATATTTCATGATGTCGCCCGGTCGTGTTTTCTCGCGCAGCCAGCTTCTGGATGGCGTCTGGGGCCCCGACATCTATGTGGACGATCGCACCGTGGACGTGCATGTCGGACGGCTGCGGAAGGCGATCAATGTCGGTCGAGCCCTTGATCCGATCCGCACCGTTCGCGGCGCCGGTTATTCTTTCGGTTGATCGGCGCTGTCATCCAAAGTCTCAAGAACAGTTCTTGCCCGGCTCGTCATATTCATCGTGGCGGGCCGTCTTGCGGCATGATCAGCCGAAAGAGCAGCGACGCGATTCGCATCGGTTGGGCCAAAATCAGCGTCACCCACGCGTTTTCACGCGATATTACACATCTGTTTCCAAAGTTGACGCCAATCAACGGAACCGACGCGAAACAGATTTTTTGCAGATCATTCAAAGCACCGGGAATGCGAATGAAAAAACTATTCAAGCAAAAACGAATTAAGGCAGCGATATGGCTTGTATTGTGAGAATTTGAATCGCATTAAATCAATAGCTTATCTGAATTCATAATTCACGTTAAGAAATTATTAATATATTCAAAGGGTTTGGCGGCATATGCCCCATCGCGATTCGAAAATCATTTAAGGCAGTTCGACCGCCTTCTGCATCCTTGGGATTTGACCCTTCGCCTTTTTTTGGCCTAAAAATTCCAAAACCTTGAAGTCGATTGAGCGACAGTAGGACGTGTGATTTTTAAACTTCGTCCTCTTTGACTTGCACCGCAGTCAGACGTTCGCGCGCATCGTTTCGGATGTGTCTGCCTTGAACGCATGACTGGATCAGTTGAGGGTCCTAACATGAGACTGAGCCATTGACGCGCGCCGCCAAGTGGAAATTGCCCGTTCTTATCGGGCTGGTGGTTGCGCCTTTCGTGGTGACCGGTTGCACGACAACCGGAACTTCGGGAAAAGCCAATTCGGAGAAGACGGCGGCAAGCCACGTCAAATCCGTGAATGGCGTAAAGACCTACACCTATACTGCACGTGACAAGGAATGCCTTGAACGCGCGATGTTCTTCGAATCCAACCGTTCGAGTCCAGACGGGCTTCTCGCTGTCGGCACGGTCGTCATGAATCGTCTCGCATCGGGCCGTTATCCTGATACGATTTGCGGTGTGGTCGGCCAGAAAAACCAGTTTGCGCCCGGCGTTCTCACCCGAAAGATGAATTCCAAGGCGCTGCCTGATGTTCAGGCCGCTGCCGATGCAGTGTTGAAGGGCCAGCGTCATCCGAAGCTCAAGAACGCCATGTTCTTCCACACGGCGGGCCTGAAGTTCCCCTACAACAACATGCACTATGTGCTCGTCGCCGGCGGCAATTCCTTCTATGAAAAGCGCAATCGCGACGGCTCGCTCCAGAATCCGGTCCCGCAGGAACCATACAATCTTGCACTCGCCTATTCGCCGCAATCGCCATCCGTTCCCCAGGATCCATCCTATGACGTGACCCTGCCGCAGACAGGTCCGGTTCCGGGAGCAGCACCGACAGTTCAGGTGGCGCTCGCGGAGGCTGCCAAGCTTCAGAGCGTGGAGCAGAACAGCGGCGTCGGTCCGCAGGCGCGCGGCGACCGTCTGGCACGTCATCGCGGTGTTGCGGCACCCCAGCAGGAACAGCATATGCAGATGGCCTCCTACCAGCCGCAATTCGATACGACGGCTCCGCAGCCGACGTCGCTTGGCTACGCTCCGGCAAGCCAGAAGCAGGTTGACGCCATCGGCGCGCTACTTCTGTCGCAAGACAGGCCGGAAGCGCCGCTATAAAAAGCTGATTTCCACTTGATTAATCAGAACGCCGGTCTGTTTGCTTCAGACCGGCGTTCTGATTTTGGCTGGTAGTCGTGGCCGTTCGCACAAGGTCTTAGGGCCGGTAGATCACCATCGGTGCATCGTAGAAATCGACCTGATTCTGCCAGGCGCGCCTGTCGGCTCTGCGATCGAGGTCGAGCCGCATGAGGCAATTGGCGAAAGCGTCCGTCCTGGCTTTGAAACCATAGCCTTGGCAGGTCTGTTCGTCGGCAGCGCGGCGCTGTTCGGGTGTCATCGTCACGCAACCGGCCAGAAGGCCGGTAACGCCCAGTAAGATAAGCACTTTCTTATTCATCGTTTTCTGCTTTCTTCTGCAACTGACCGCATGAATACTATAGCGTAAAGGCAGGAAAAAAGGTGGTGAAATTATGCCGTCTGATAAACTGCCGGTGATTCCCTATCCAAAGAGGTCTTCCACCCATGGCTCATGAACCGCTGAACCCCGTCATCGATCCGGTGAAACTCGAACGTCTCGCGGAAGTCGCCGTTCGTGTCGGTCTGCAATTGCGCGAGGGGCAGGATCTCGTCATCACCGCGCCGGTCGTGGCACTGCCGCTGGTTCGCCTTATCGCCAAACATGCCTACAAGGCCGGAGCCGGGCTGGTAACGCCCTTCTTCGCGGATGACGAAATGGCGGTCGCCCGGTACGAGAATGCATCGGATGCGAGTTTCGACCGCGCGGCCAGCTGGCTTTATGAAGGCATGGCAAAGGCCTATTCGGACGGTGCTGCCCGTCTGGCTATCGCCGCCGATAATCCGATGCTGCTTTCAAACCAGGATCCGGCCAAGGTTTCACGCGCCAACCGCGCCAATTCAAAGGCATATCAGCCGGCGCTGGAAAAGATTGCCGGTTTCGACATCAACTGGAACATCGTCTCCTATCCCAACCCGGCATGGGCAAAGCTCATGTTTGCGAACGACCCGGCGGACATCGCGACCCGCAAGCTGGCCGATGCGATCTTTGCGGCTTCGCGTGTCGATGTCGACGATCCTGTCGGCGCGTGGGCCGCGCATAATGCAGCGCTTCGCACGCGCACCCGTTTTCTGAACGGCAAGGCTTATCGCGCCCTGCATTTCAAAGGTCCGAACACTGATCTGACCGTCGGGCTTGCCGACGGCCATGAATGGCACGGCGGCGCTTCCACGGCGAAAAACGGCATTACCTGTAATCCGAACATTCCGACGGAAGAAGTGTTTACGACGCCCCACGCCCTGCGTGTCGAGGGCTATGTGACCAGCACCAAGCCTTTGTCCCATCAAGGCACCTTGATCGAGAATATTGCAGTTCGCTTTGAGGGCGGACGCATTGTGGAGGCGAAGGCCAGCCGCGGCGAAGAAGTACTCAACAAGGTGCTCGATACGGACGAGGGCGCGCGTCGTCTGGGCGAAGTGGCGCTGGTGCCGCATTCCTCGCCGATCTCGCAGAGCGGGCTTTTGTTCTACAATACGCTGTTCGACGAAAATGCAGCGAGCCATATCGCGCTCGGCCAATGCTATTCCAAATGCTTTATCGACGGAGCGAAGCTGACGCCCGAACAGATCAAGACGCAGGGCGGCAATTCGAGCCTTATCCATATCGACTGGATGATCGGCTCCGGCGAGATTGACGTGGATGGTATCAACGCGGACGGAACCCGGGAGCCGGTGATGCGCGGCGGCGAATGGGCTAACTGATCATGCAAAGGCCGGGGATTTCCCGGCCTTTGTACCAATATCCGTTGGGTCAATTCTTTTCCTGAACATGAGCTTCGAGGAACCACAGCGCCTTGTCGAGGCTGCGGGAAGCAGCGGTAAAAATATCCGCTGTATCGTCGTCACCTGCATCATCCGCATCCTTGATCGACTTGCGCAGCAGGTTGGCGACGTCGCCATAACGCTCGATCAGCGCCAGCAGATGGTCGTGAACGGCATAGATGTCGGTCGGATAAGGTTTGAGCTTGCTTTCCTTGGCAACGACCTGCGTGGTACCAAAGGCTGTCCCGCCAAGCTGTACGGCACGCTCGGCAATCGTATCGACATGTTCGTCAAGATCGCCGCGGAACCCGTCGAGCATTTCATGCACGGCGATGAATTGCGGTCCTTTGAGATTCCAGTGCGCCTGCTTGGTGATGAGGGCAAGATCGATTGTTGCGGCCAGATTTTCGTTGAGCAGGGCGATCATTGTCGTCTTCGTATTGGAAGGAAGATCGTTGCGGGTTGCATGCATCGACTTATTGGACATTTTATCCTCACATCCTTTGCTCGATCCGGCTAGAGAGACTGGGAGAGTGTCGCTCATGATCGTGGGCGGCTGTTCCGGCCCAAACGAACCCGCCAGATCCTTAGAAGGCTCGATCGCCGGAGGGCCTTCGTTGCCTTAAAGGCAACGCAAAACATTCCCGCACCCGTTGGTAAAATGCATTCCGACAGTTTTTGTTCCGTGAGAAATGGCTAAAAAGGGAGCCGGTCCGGCTTCCGCCAAGTTACAGCTTGTCGCAGCGCGAAATCTGATTTACCCGGTTGCGCATGAAAATACTCGCGCTTGATACTGCCGCTTCGTGGTGTTCTGTTGCCGTCTATGATTCCGATGGCGATGTGGTGCTTGCCGATGTGAGCGAAAACATTGGCAAGGGCCACGCGGAAGTATTGATGACCTATGTCGAACGCGCTTTGACGGAAGCGAGACTATCGCTCCCCGACATGGATCGGGTGGCGGTCAATATAGGGCCGGGATCGTTTACCGGCGTTCGTATCGGTGTCTCGGCGGCACGTGGTTTCGCGCTGGCGCTGGGCGTGCCGGCCATCGGGATAACAGCCTTCGAAGCGCTTGCCTCTGAAACCCGGATCGAGAGCCCGGAAAAACCGGTGCTTGTCTTCCTCGACGCCCATCGCGGTGAGATTTATGCGCAATCGTTCGATGCAAAAGGGATCCCGAGCGCAGGGCCTCTGGTTCTGGCACGTGAGGAAGCTCAGGCCCTTGCCGCTTCTCGGGCGGAAAATACGGTTCTTGCTGGTTCCGCCGCTCGCGCAATCAACGAAGATATTGGCGGCCCTTTCGCGCTAGGTCCGGTAGAGCCGACTGCAAAAATCGGCACCTATGCGCGTTTGGCAAGCTTACGCCAGCCGGGGGATGCGCCGAAGCCGCTTTACATGCGCGGCCCCGATGCGAAGCCGCAGGTCGGGTTTGCTTTGCCGCGAAAGAGTGCCGGGGAATAGTCAATGATGGGCTTGCCGTTCGGCCGTTTCGGTCGCAGGGAGGTTTCGGTAGAACCGCTGAACGCGCAGGACAGCAATGCTATCCAGCGCATTCACGCCGTCGCTTTCCTTCATGGCTGGAGTTCCGACGATTTCAGGTCGCTGATTGGCGAAAGCACTGTTTTCGGCTTTGTGGCCCGTCCGGAAGGCAAGCCGAACGATGCCTGTGGCTTTGTGCTGGCGCGTCTGGTTGCAGGAGAAGCGGAAATCCTCACCATCGCCGTCGCGCGCGACGTGCTGCGGCAGGGCGTCGGGCGTGCGCTGATGGATGCCGTGCTGCGGCATCTCTATCAGGAACGGGCCGAAACGCTTTTTCTGGAGGTGGACGAGGCGAATATCGCCGCGCAGGCGCTCTATCGCCGCCTTGGCTTCCAGAAGGTTGGCGTGCGTCCTGCCTATTACGAAACGCCGAACGGCCGATCGGCAGCGCTCATCCTCCGGCGTGACCTGAAGAGGGCATGATGATCGGCGCGATCAGGATATTTCTGGTTGTCGCGGCCATGATTGCGCTGAGCTTGTCGCTGATACCGGTCCAATATCTGTTGCTGAAAATGAAGAACGGATGGAAACGCCGTCTGCCCAATTTCTTCCATCGGGTTGTCGCGTGCCTTTTCGGTTTTCGCATCAGGACCGTCGGCCAGATGCATGAAGGTCGCCCCCTTCTCCTCGTCGCCAATCACACTTCATGGAGCGATATTGTTGTTCTTTCGGCAGTAGGCCCTGTGTCATTCATCGCCAAATCCGAAGTGCGCGACTGGCCCGTCTTTGGCATGTTCGCAGTCTTGCAGCGCACCGTTTTCGTGGAGCGCGAGCGGCGCGGCAAGACGGGTGAGCAAACGTCGGAGATTGCACGGCGTCTGGCAACCGACGACGCAATGGTTTTGTTTGCCGAAGGCACGACATCGGACGGCAATCGGGTCTTGCCGTTCAAGACGGCGCTTTTCGGCGCGGCGCATGCCGCGATCAAGGAAGCGAACGTTCCCGAAGTCATCGTTCAGCCGGTCGCCATTGCCTATACGGGCGTTCACGGCATGGCGATGGGCCGGTATTTCCGCCCGATCGCCTCATGGCCGGGCGATGTCGAGCTGATGCCACACCTCAAGGGCATCTTGCGGGAGGGGGCGATAGACGTCGAGGTGCGTTTCGGAGAACCTGTCGTCGTAACGGCCGGGACAGATCGCAAGGCGCTCGCCCGCACGATGGAAAACCGGGTGCGCGCGCTTTTGCAAAGCGCTTTGCTGGGGCGCGATATTCCCGAAGAGTGACAGCCGTCAGATTGTCACCTTCCAAAATGGCGACAAAAGCTGTAGATAGCCGCGCATGAGCGACAATATTACCGATCTCGACCCCACGGCAGAGCGCCCCAACGCGCGCAAGGTTTTCGTAAAGACCTATGGCTGCCAGATGAATGTCTATGACAGCCAGCGCATGGCCGACAGCCTTGCCGCGGAAGGCTATGTCGCGACCGACACACCGGACGATGCCGATCTGGTCTTGCTGAACACCTGTCATATTCGCGAAAAAGCATCGGAAAAGCTCTATTCCGCGCTTGGTCGTCTGCGGAAGATGAAGGATGCGCGTGAAGCGAATGGCAAGGAATTGACCATTGGCGTCGCGGGTTGCGTCGCGCAGGCCGAGGGACAGGAAATCCTGCGCCGCGCGCCGAATGTCGATCTCGTCATCGGGCCGCAGACCTATCATCGCCTGCCCAATGCGCTTGCGCGGGTTCGCGGCGGCGAAAAGGTAGTTGAGACGGAATACGCTCTCGAAGACAAGTTCGAGCATCTGCCGTCGCCCAAGCGCGAGGAAACGCGCAAGCGCGGTGTTTCTGCCTTCCTGACCGTGCAGGAAGGCTGCGATAAGTTCTGCACTTTCTGTGTGGTTCCCTATACGCGCGGCTCCGAAGTTTCACGCAGCGTGAAGCAGATCGTGGCGGAGGCCGAGCGCCTTGCCGATAGCGGCGTGCGTGAACTGACCTTGCTTGGCCAGAACGTCAATGCATGGCACGGCGCTGGCGACGATGGCCGCGAATGGGGGCTTGGCGAACTTCTGTTTCGTCTGGCGCGCATTCCGGGTATTGCGCGTTTGCGCTACACAACCAGCCATCCGCGTGACATGGATGACAGCCTGATTGCCGCCCATCGCGACCTGCGGCAATTGATGCCCTATCTGCATCTGCCGGTGCAGTCCGGCTCGGACCGGATTCTCAAGGCAATGAACCGCCGTCACAAGGCGGATGAATATCTGCGCCTGATCGAGCGTATTCGTGAAGTGCGCCCGGATATGGCGCTGTCGGGCGATTTTATCGTCGGTTTTCCCGGCGAAACCGATCAGGATTTCGAGGATACGATGCGGCTCGTGCGGGAGGTCAATTACGCGCAGGCCTATTCGTTCAAATATTCGCCGCGTCCGGGCACGCCGGGGGCCGATCTCGACGGCCACGTGGAGGAAGCGGTCAAGGATGAACGCCTCCAACGCCTTCAGGCGCTGCTGTCGGAACAGCAATATGCGTTCCAGGATTCCATGATCGGTCGCGAGATGGATGTTCTTCTGGAAAAGCCGGGTCGCGAGGCTGGCCAGATGGTGGGCCGCTCGCCATGGCTCCTGCCTGTCATCATCGACGACAATCAGGACCGGATCGGCGACATCATTCATGTGAAAATCACCTCTACAGGGACCAACAGCCTTATTGCGCAAAAACTGGCCTGAAGGCATGATGATGCCGAGGCAGAAAATTTCGGCGTATTGAGTCGCTTGCCGGTAATCCTGTCGAGACTGTGATTGCAATGCGTGGACGGTTTGCGTTCATGCATAGTCTGGTCTGAAAAGTTCCCTACTTTTCACGATTGTGCTTTAAGGAGATACGGTTGAGCGCTACGGAAAAGCTGAAGTCTGCCAAGCCAACCAATCAAACGCAAAAAAGCCCGACGACCGGGGCCTCGGATATGGCCCATATCGTGCTCACCTTTGACAACAACCGTCTTGCCAGCGCGCTTTACGGTCAGTTCGATGAAAACCTTGCCCGTATCGAACAGAAGCTTGGCGTGGATGTCCGCTCCAAGGGGAATCAGCTGTCGATCCGGGGCGAGCCGACCGCGACCGAACAGGCGCGGCGCGCGCTTGACCATCTTTATGCAACGCTGCAGAAGGGGCATGAGCTCGGACCATCGGATGTGGATGGTGCGTTGCGTATGGCTATTGCCGCCGACGACCAGCTCACCTTGCCGACCATGGAAAACAAGGGCAAGCTTTCCGCAGCCCAGATTTCCACACGCAAGAAGACGATCTTTGCCCGCACGCCGACACAGGATGCTTATATGCGTGCGCTCGACCGGTCGGAACTGGTGTTCGGCGTCGGCCCTGCTGGCACCGGCAAGACCTATCTTGCCGTTGCCCATGCTGCCATGCTTCTTGAACGCGGGCTGGTGGAGCGGATCATCCTGTCCCGTCCCGCTGTCGAAGCGGGGGAACGTCTGGGCTTCCTGCCGGGCGATATGAAGGAAAAGGTCGATCCCTATCTGCGCCCGCTTTACGATGCGCTTTACGACATGATGCCAGCGGAAAAGGTGGAGCGTGCCATTACCGCCGGTGTGATCGAAATCGCGCCCCTTGCCTTCATGCGCGGGCGCACGCTGGCGCATTCTGCGGTCATTCTTGACGAGGCACAGAACACGACTTCCATGCAGATGAAGATGTTCCTGACCCGTCTCGGTGAAGGATCGCGCATGATCGTGACTGGCGACCCAAGCCAGATCGACCTTCCGCCGGGCCAAAAATCAGGGCTGGTAGAGGCGCTTCGCGTGCTGGACGATGTGGAGGGTGTCGTCAAGGTGCGCTTCACAGAAAAGGACGTCGTGCGTCATCCGCTTGTGGCGGCCATTGTCGGTGCATACGATCGCGATGGCAAACAGCACGCGCGTCCGGAATGATCTTGCAATTGCTTGTTGGAATAACGATTTAAAAGATGCTGTCTGCCTTTTGGCAGGCAGCTTTCTTGTAACTGAAAGGATGATGCGGCTAGCCACATGGAGAGCCGCCGCAGAACGTGTCAAATAACGCGATCCATATCGATATCATGGTCGAAGCTGGCAACTGGCCGGATGAGGCTGCCCTTGAAGGGCTCGTCAGGAAGTCCGTCGAGGCCGCCTGGACAAATCTTGGACTGAACAGCGCGGCAAGCGAACTCAGTGTCGTCTTCACCGACGATGCTTCGATCCAGGCCCTGAATGCCGAATGGCGCGGCAAGGACAAGCCGACCAATGTGCTGTCGTTTCCGGCCTTTCCCGTGAAGGCCGGGATGCAACCGGGTCCGATGCTAGGCGACATCATCATTGCGCGGGAAACCGTCGAGCGAGAGGCCCTAGAAGAAGGAAAGCCGCTCGAAAATCACCTTGCACACCTCGTCGTGCATGGCTTTTTGCACCTTTTGGGTTACGATCACGAAACCGATGCGGAAGCGGAGGTGATGGAAGGCCGCGAGCGTGAGATCCTTCATGCTCTTGCCATCCCCAACCCTTATGCTGTATCCGATTACGACCTTAACAACGATTGACCATGGCTGATCAAACATCGCACCCTCCGTCCGCTGGCGAAAACCGCAGCGAGACCCAAGACGCCGAAGGGCAAAGTACGCAGCGGCCCGTAGTGGCCGAGAAGCGTTCCCTGCTGTCGAATATTTTCCCGTTTATGCGCTCGCGCCAATCCTCTTCGTTGCGCGAAGATCTGGCCGATGCACTTTCCAGCACGGCCAGCGAACAGGACTCAGCATTCTCGCCTGAAGAAAAGGCGATGCTGCACAATATCCTGCGCTTGCGTGAAATCCGCGTCGAAGACGTGATGATCCCGCGCGCCGACGTCGAGGCCGTTGAAATTTCCACGCCGCTCTGGGAGGTGCTGGAGCTTTTCGAAAAATCCGGCCATTCGCGTATGCCGGTCTATGCCGAGACGCTGGACGATCCCCGCGGCATGATCCATATCCGCGATGTTCTCAATTATATCACCAAGCAGGCACGCCAGAAGACCGCGCGCCGCAGCAGCACGCGCAGCAAGGCGACAGCCGAAGACAAGGCCGCGAAGTTCGACATGGGCCGCATCGATCTTACCAAGACGATCGGTGAACTCAATCTCATGCGCAAGGTCCTGTTCGTGCCGCCATCCATGATGGCGAGCGGATTGATGGCGCGCATGCAGGCGACCCACATCCAGATGGCGCTGGTCATCGACGAATATGGCGGGACCGATGGTCTGGTTTCGCTGGAAGACATTGTCGAAATGGTGGTAGGCGATATCGAAGACGAACATGACGACGAAGAAATCATGATCGCTGAAGAAGCCGATGGTGTGTTCGTTGTCGATGCGCGCGCCGATCTGGAAGAACTTGCCGCAAAGATCGGCCCGTCTTTCGAGGTGGGCGAGCATGGCGAGGACGTCGACACGGTCGGCGGTCTCATCTTCTCGGTTCTCGGACGCATTCCGGTTCGTGGTGAGGTGGTGCAGGCAATTCCAGGTTACGAATTCCATGTGCTGGAAGTCGATCCGCGCCGCGTGAAGAAGGTGCGCATCGTTCCGCTTTCCGCGGCTGACCGTCGCCGCCAGCAACGGGCTGTCATATCCACCAAGCCCGGAGAACAGCCCGCACAAGCCGAGACCACAACCGACGCCTCCAACGAGGCCGGATGATCGAAAGGCTGGCAGGGAAAATCATTCTGTCGAGCGGCTGGCGTCGTGCGCTGGCCGCTTTTCTGAGTGGTGCCTTCGCCACGCTGACCCAGCCGCCATTTGATATCTTTGTGGCGGGCTTCATCTCTTTTCCCATTCTGGTCTGGCTGATCGATGGCGCAATCGCCAATGCGAACGCCGGTCCGGTCAGACGCCTGTTTCCAGCAGCTATAATCGGCTGGTGGTTCGGTTTCGGTTATTTCGTGTCCGGACTGTGGTGGATCGGCGCGGCGTTGCTGGTCGATGCGGATCAGTTCGCCTGGGCTCTGCCGCTTGCGGTTCTGGGCCTGCCTGCATTTTTGGCGCTTTTCTACGCGCTTGCGGCCATGGTCGCGCGTGTCTTCTGGTCGGATGGCTTGGGGCGCATTTTCGCGCTTGCATTCGGTTTTGCGCTGGCGGAATGGCTGCGTCTTTTCCTGTTCACAGGCTTTCCGTGGAACGCCATCGGCTATGCCATCATGCCGACACCGCTCCTGATGCAATCGGTGACCGTGCTTGGACTGACTGGAATGAGCGCATTGGCAGCGTTTGTCTTTGCCGCACCGGCCCTGCTGATAGGCGGGCGATTTGCAAGGACGGGCATTGCATTTGCTCTGATACTAATCGCTGCCCATGTCGGCTTTGGTGCGTGGACGCTTTCACAAGCGCCCGCATTGGGCGAGGAAAAAACCTCGCTCGCGGTTCGTATCGTGCAGCCATCCATCGCCCAGACCATGAAGTGGGATAATGCCGAACGCCGGTCCATTTTCGACAAGCTGGTTTCCCTGACGGCGGAAACGCCCGCCGAAGGCAAGCCGAAGCCCGATGTGATCATATGGCCCGAAACGGCAGTTCCTTATATCCTCACCTCAACGCCCGAGGTTCTTTCGCGGATCGGCGAAGTTCTGCAGGACGGTCAGGTGCTGCTGACGGGTGCCGTTCGTGAAGAAAAGGCATCCGGTGGCGGCGAGCCGCGCTATTATAATTCGATTTACACGATCGATGACCGGGGCGTCATTGTCGATGCCGCCGACAAGGTGCATCTGGTCCCTTTCGGTGAATACTTGCCTTATGAGAATTTTCTTCGCAGGCTCGGGCTTCAGGAGGTGGTGGAAATGCCCGGCGGGTTTACCGCCGGTACTGCGCGCCGGGCGCTGAACGTGAAAGATGACAAAACCTTTTTGCCGCTGATCTGCTACGAGGCGATTTTTCCCGACGAGCTTGGATATTCGGGCCAGAAGGCGAGCGCCATCATCAATGTGACAAATGACGCGTGGTATGGCGATACGCCAGGGCCGTACCAGCATTTCCGGCAGGCACAGGTTCGCGCTGTGGAGCAAGGGCTGCCACTTATTCGCGCTGCCAATAATGGTCTTTCAGCGGTCGTGGATACCTATGGTCGAATCACTGACGGTCTTCCGCACGATGCCATCGGGGTAATTGACGCTTACCTACCGTCAACTCGTGCACCATTTTGGAGCACGCCGCCCGGTCCGCGACAATCTCTGGTAGCGCTGTTAACCTTACTCGCGGTGAGCGTGGCTTTCCGACTGCCAATCGGCAGGCGTTTTCATTGACAGACTAATATTGTTACGATGTTATGGCTCGGCGGCGACGGTTTTTGCGGAAAATCGTCAGACTACCTCCCAACACTTATTGTTATCGCTGTTCAGATGAACAGAGCATGAATGAAAGCTCGCAGCTGCGAGGAGTGACAGTTGTATGATTGAGAATAAAAAGAAGCCCAACCCCATTGACGTGCATGTCGGCAGCCGCATCCGTCTTCGTCGTAACATGCTGGGCCTCAGTCAGGAAAAACTGGGCGAAAATCTCGGGATCACCTTTCAGCAGATCCAGAAATACGAGAAAGGCACCAACCGTGTCGGTGCAAGTCGCCTGCAGGCGATCTCGGCAATTCTGAATGTCCCGGTCTCTTTCTTTTTTGAAGATGCACCAGGTTCCTCGAACCAGGCCGGTTTTGCAGAAGATAATGAAGCGACCTACGTTGTCGATTTCCTGAATTCCAATGAAGGTGTTCAGCTGACCCGCGCCTTCACGAAAATTTCAGATCCGAAAGTGCGCCGCAAGATCATCGATCTCGTGAAGTCGCTCGCTGCGGACGCCGACTGATTGCATATCCTAAAAAGATGATGAGCGCGGGACATAGCCGTGTCCCGCCGGACTTTGCGCTTGATGGCGCCGGATCAGGCAGAAAATGTCATCCAGAATGAATTTTCGCGCTGCGGTGCTGTGGCAACAAGAATATGCATTGACGGTTTAATCCCAACTTCGCTAACACATTACCGTGCCCGGAACGCTGGAACCTGTTCCGGGCGCTACTGTGTTTCCATGGCGGAAATATTTTCCGCTGGATTTTCAAGAGGGGTTACCCGTGTCGCGCAGTTCTTATCTCTTCACCAGCGAATCTGTGTCCGAAGGCCATCCGGACAAGGTTTGCGACCGCATCTCCGATGAAATCGTGGACATGATCTACAAGGAAGCGCGCCGTACCGGCGTCGATCCGTGGTCTGTCCGTGTTGCCTGTGAAACGCTTGCGACCACCAATCGCGTGGTCATCGCCGGCGAAGTGCGCGTGCCGGATACTTTCCTGAAGAAGAATAAGGACGGCACCATCGCCCATGATGCTGCCGGGCATCCGCTCATCAATCCTTCGCGTTTCCGCTCGGCGGCGCGCAAGGCGATCCGTGAAATCGGTTACGAACAGAACGGCTTCAACTGGAAGACCGTAAAAATCGACGTGCTTCTGCATCCGCAATCCGCCGACATTGCGCAGGGCGTGGATAACGCCGCCGACCGTCAGGGCGAAGAAGGTGCGGGCGATCAGGGCATCATGTTCGGCTATGCCTGCCGCGAAACCCCCGATCTCATGCCGGCGCCGATCTACTATTCGCACAAGATTCTCGAAAAGCTTTCGGAAGCCCGCCACAAGGGCGAGGGCGATGCGGGCAAGCTCGGTCCCGATGCCAAGAGCCAGGTCACGGTGCGCTACGAGAACGGCAAGGCCGCCGAGGTTACGCAGATCGTTCTTTCCACGCAGCATTTGGATGCGAGCTGGGATTCGAAAAAGGTCCGTTCCGTTGTCGAACCCTATATCCGGGAAGCGCTCGGTGACCTTCCGATCGCCGCCAATTGCAACTGGTACATCAACCCGACCGGCAAGTTCGTCATCGGCGGACCGGACGGCGATGCCGGGCTGACGGGCCGCAAGATCATCGTGGACACTTACGGTGGCGCAGCACCGCACGGCGGCGGCGCATTCTCGGGCAAGGATACGACCAAGGTGGATCGCTCGGCAGCTTATGCCGCGCGCTATCTCGCCAAGAACGTGGTGGCCGCCGGGCTTGCTGACCGCTGCACGATCCAGCTTTCCTATGCTATCGGTGTGGCGCAGCCGCTTTCGGTCTATGTTGATCTGCATGGAACCGGCAAGGTGTCGGAAACTGCGGTCGAGGAAGCGCTGCGTCAGGTCATGGACCTGTCGCCGACGGGCATCCGCAAACACCTCGATCTCAACAAGCCGATCTATGCCAAAACGTCGTCCTACGGTCACTTTGGCCGCAAGCCGGGCCGTGACGGTTCCTTCTCCTGGGAGAAGACGGATCTGACCAAGGCGCTGAAGGCAGCGGTTGCGTAACTTCCTGGCAGGAGGTTGCATCGAAAGCCGCTTGGCGTTATGTGTGCCGACGAATTTCGGGGAGCGCGGTCTTGGATCGCGCTTTTCTGTTATTTGAACCTGATATGATGCCGATGGATAAATCATGACCGAAGAATCTCATCCTCTGCGCGGTGCCGGAAATTTCTTCGGTCGTCGCCACGGCAAGCCTCTGCGAAGCCACCAGAAGAACCTGTTCGAGGATCTTCTGCCGCGCCTGAAGATTGATGTCAAAAACCCGGCGCCGCAGGATTTGCGCACGCTTTTTGAAGCAAAGGTCGATGCCGTGCGTCTGGAAATAGGCTTCGGCGGCGGCGAGCATCTGCATCATGAAACCGGTCGCTATCCACAGACGGGCTTCATCGGCGTTGAACCGTTTATCAATGGCATGGCCAAGATGCTGGCGGCGCTGGATGCACAGCCACGGCAAAACCTGCGCCTTTATGATGAGGATGCGACGGCGGTCTTGGACTGGCTGCCGGATGCTTCCCTGTCGGGCATCGATCTTTTCTACCCCGATCCCTGGCACAAGCGACGCCACTGGAAGCGTCGCTTTGTGAGCGACGCCAATCTGGACCGCTTCGCTCGCGTGCTGAAGCCCGGCGCAAAATTCCGTTTCGCCTCGGATATCGAACATTATGTCAACTGGACGCTCCAGCATTGCCGCCGCCATGAGGCATTCGACTGGCAGGCGAAAGGTCCCTCCGACTGGAACGATGCCTATGAAGGCTGGCCGGGCACGCGCTATGAAGCGAAGGCTTTTCGCGAGGGTCGACGCGCCGCTTATCTGACCTTCATTCGCCGATGAAGCTGCTGACCGCGTGCGGAATGAATCGAACAGCAGAAGCGGTCTTGAAAAAATCCGCTTCCGCTGGTATATAGGTTTCAAATTCTTGGTCGTTTGAACAAGAGTGGGCCCTCCCGGACCCGCTCTTTTTTGTTACTTACGGCTCTCTGAAGAGGTTTATCGAGTGACGGAACAGGAACAGGCAATTGAAGCCGCAAGCGCGGATGAGCGTATCATTCGCGAAACGGGCATCGATGCAAAAGTGGCAGGCATTGTGGAGCCGGTGATCAATACGCTGGGTTTCCGCCTTGTGCGTGTACGCCTTTCCGGCCTCAACGGCCAGACCTTGCAGATCATGGCCGAGCGTCCCGACGGCACGATGACGGTCAACGATTGCGAGCTTGTCAGCCGCACGGTTGCGCCGGTTCTCGACGTGGAAGATCCGATCAACGGAAAATACCATTTGGAGATTTCCTCTCCAGGTATCGACCGCCCTCTGGTCCGCAAGTCGGATTTTGTCGACTGGGCTGGTCACATTGCAAAGGTGGAAACCTCGATAGTTCATGAAGGCCGCAAGAAGTTTCGCGGGCGCATCGTTCTGGGCGATGCGGAATCCGTCGTGATCGAAAGCGATCAGATTTCCTATGGCAGCGAACCTGTCGTTCGCATTCCATTCGATCTGATCTCGGATGCGCGCCTCGTTCTGACTGATGACCTGATCCGCGATGCGCTGCGCAAGGACAAGGCCCTGCGCGAAGGCCGCATTCCGGGCGACGATCTCGGTAGCGATGAAGCGGACGAGCAGTCCGGCGGAGCCGCGCCGGACGAAGCCCAAGATAAAGAATAAGTTTCAGGCGTCCGGCATCTTGAGGAGCCGGATGCGACACCAAGGAGAGTCCAATGGCAGTCAGTGCTAACAGGCTGGAGCTTCTGCAGATCGCCGACGCGGTCGCACGCGAGAAGTCGATCGACCGCGAGATCGTTCTTGCGGCCATGGCCGATGCGATTCAGAAGGCGGCGCGTTCGCGTTACGGCCAGGAAAGCAACATCCGCGCGGACATCAATGCGAAGTCCGGTGAGATCAAGCTGCAGCGCCTGCTCGAAGTCGTTGAACATGTCGAGGATTACGCGACGCAGATTTCGCTCTTCACCGCCCGTGATCGCAACCCGGACGCGCAGATCGGCGATTTCATTGCCGACCAGCTTCCGCCGATGGATTTTGGCCGTATTGCCGCGCAGTCGGCAAAGCAGGTCATCGTGCAGAAGGTGCGCGAAGCCGAGCGTGACCGTCAGTATGACGAATACAAGGATCGTGTTGGCGAAATCGTCAACGGCACCGTGAAGCGCGTCGAATACGGCAATGTGATCGTCGATCTCGGTCGCGGCGAAGCCATCGTGCGTCGTGACGAACTGATCCCGCGTGAAGCTTTCCGTTATGGCGACCGCATTCGCGCCTATGTCTATGACGTGCGCCGCGAACAGCGCGGCCCGCAGATTTTCCTGTCGCGCACCCATCCGTCCTTCATGGCGAAGCTTTTCACCATGGAAGTGCCGGAAATCTACGACGGCATCATCGAAATCAAGTCGGTTGCCCGCGATCCGGGTTCCCGCGCCAAGATCGCGGTTGTGTCGCGTGACGCTTCCATCGATCCGGTCGGCGCCTGCGTCGGCATGCGCGGCTCCCGCGTTCAGGCCGTCGTCGGTGAGCTGCAGGGCGAAAAGATCGACATCATTCCGTGGTCGCCGGATGCGGCTTCCTTCATCGTCAACGCGCTCCAGCCCGCTGAAGTTGCCAAGGTTGTTCTCGATGAAGATGCCGAACGTATTGAAGTTGTCGTCCCGAATGACCAACTATCACTTGCAATCGGTCGTCGCGGCCAGAATGTGCGTCTGGCTTCCCAGCTCACTGGCTGGGATATCGACATCCTGACGGAAGACGAAGAATCCGAACGTCGCCAGAAGGAATTTGCCGAACGTTCGACCCTCTTCATGGAAGCGCTCGACGTGGACGAGATGGTCGGTCAAGTTCTGGCTTCCGAAGGCTTTGCCTCGATTGAAGAACTGGCCTATGTCGAGCCGGGCGAAATCGCCTCTATCGATGGTTTCGACGACGATACGGCTGGTGAAATCCAGGAACGCGCCCGCGAATATCTGGATCGCATCGAGAGCGAACAGGATGCGCGCCGCAAGGAACTGGGCGTCGAGGACGAATTGCGCGAACTGCCGGGCATCACCACGGCTATGCTGGTTGCTGTCGGTGAGGACGGTGTAAAGACGATCGAAGACTTTGCCGGTTATGCCGTTGACGATCTGGTCGGCTGGCGTGAACGAAAGGACGGCGAAACCGTTGCCCATAGCGGTATCTTCTCTCCGTTTGACGTTTCGCGCGTCGATGCGGAACAGATGGTGCTGACTGCGCGTTTGAAAGCGGGATGGATCACGGAAGAAGAACTGGCATCGGCTCAGGAAGAAGTCGCCGAAGCAGAAGCCGGTGAAGAGGAAGCAGCTTCCTAAGAAGCGTGCGGGAACAAGAGAGCCGCGTGGCTTCTTACGTCTGGAGCGATTCAGGCGTAAGCTGTGCGGCTCTCGCAATTAGGCTCTGAAAAATAGCCGTCGTGCATCTGAATGGATCGGTCAGTCCGGCCTTTGGGGAACGGTTCTGGCATTTGCCGCATTGGACTGAAAAATGCGTCAGGATTTTCGGAAAGCGCGATGTGTTGATTCAATGGTTTAGAGCGTCCTTTGTGCGTTTATGAGAACGCGTGACGCTCTGACGGGTTGTGGTAGGGCTTTTGCTCTGGTACAGCGCCCGCGTTGCGTCCGATGTGCGGGCAGACCGCGATATGGCAAGACGGGAGTTCGCGTGGAGCAGGATATGAATGACAGAACCTGTATCGTCACGCGCGAAAGCGGTTCTGCCGATGACATGATCCGGTTCGTGGCCGGTCCCGATGGGGCCGTAGTACCGGATTTGAAACGGAATCTGCCGGGAAGGGGATGCTGGGTGAAGGCCGAGCGCCGCCTGGTGGATGAGGCGGTCAAGCGCAAGCTTTTTGCGCGGGCGCTAAAGGAAGGTGTAACGCCGCAGGCGGATCTTGGCGCGCTGGTTGACCAGCTGCTGACGAAATCTGCTCTCGGCAGCCTGGCTCTGGCTCGCAAGGCGGGAGCCGTGGTGTCGGGCTCGACCAAGGTGGATCAGGCGATCCGGACCGGGACAGCCGCCATGGTATTGCACGCAAAGGAAGCCGCCGCCGACGGCGTGCGCAAGCTGGATCAGGCTCGCCGTGCCGTAGTGCATCTGGATGGTCCGGAGATCCCATCTTTCTCTCTTTTTACAGGAGAAGAAATGGATTTGGCATTTGGGGGCGGAAATGTGATACATGCAGCCGTACTTAAAGGAAAGGCGGCAGCCGGGTTCGTAAAGCGGGCGCTTATATTGCATCGCTATCGCGGTGAAAGCGCATCGGACTCGGAGTAGGGTGCAACTCTGGAGGGGTTTGGCAGGCCCCGGATGGGATTGCACGTTGAAACGGATGACTGGAGCTTTATCCAACATGACCGGGTCGCGTTGGATAATGCTCGAGTAGAGCGGCCGGAGCCGCGAAGGAAACGGAAACGTAATGAGCGATAAAACGAACGACGACAAGACGCTGAGCGTTAATACGAAGAAGACGCTGACCATGAAGCGGCCAGGCGTCGAGCAGAGCACCGTGCGCCAGAATTTCAGCCACGGCCGCACGAAGGCTGTCGTCGTTGAAACGAAGAAGCGCAAATTCTCGCGGCCTGACGAGAAGCCGGAAGTAGAATCGGCGGCTCCACGGCCTGCAACTCCTGCACCGGCGGCTCCTGCGTCTGCAACGCCCGCACCGGCACAGCCCGCGCAGCCTGCCCAGGCTGCACAGCCCGCTCCGGCAGGTCGTGCGCCGGCAGCCCCGGCGCCAAAACCGGCGGCACCTGCTGCTTCGGTGACGAAGCCGCATGTCGCGCAGCAGCGACCGACGCAGCAGCGTCCCGGTGGCCAGCAGGCACAACGCCCACGCCCGTCCGACCGTTCCGGCATGGTTCTGAACACGCTGTCGCGCTCCGAAATGGATGCACGCCGTCGTGCGCTCGAAGAAGCGCAGGTTCGTGAGGTTGAGGAACGCGCACGTGCCGCCGAGGAGGCCAAGCGCCGCGCCGAGGAAGAAGCGCGCCGCGCCAAGGAGCGTGAAGAATCTGCCCGTCGTCAGGCGGAAGAGGAAGCCCGCCTCAAGGCAGAGGCAGATGCCCGCCGCAAGGCTGAGGAAGAAGCTGCCAAGCGCATGCCGCAGTCGGAAGCCCGCACCGAGCGCCGTGATGATGCGCGTCCGGCGCCGCAAGGCAATCGTCCGCAGCAAGCCGGCCGCCCACAGGGGAACCGTCCGCCGCAAGGTGGCCGTCCGCAACAGGGCGGACCGCGTCCGGCGCCAAGCCTCGTCGATGCTGCTCCTATCCCCGGCAAGCCGCTTCCGCAGAGCCAGCTCCGCAAGCCCGGCCAGTCGGATGACGATGATGATCGTCGTGGCGCAGTCCGTCGCGGCGCTCCCGCGAAGCCGGAAGTGCGTGCGCCGAAAGCCACCAAGGGCGAGGATGATCGCCGCCGTGGCAAGCTGACGCTCACCAGCAACCTCGAAGAGGAAGGCCGGTCGCGTTCGCTTTCCGCGATGCGCCGTCGTCAGGAAAAGTTCAAGCGTTCGCAGATGCAGGAAACGCGCGAAAAAATTTCGCGTGAAGTCACCATTCCTGAAACCATCACGCTGCAGGAACTGGCCCAGCGTATGGCGGAGCGCTCCGTCGATATCATCAAGTACCTGATGAAGCAGGGCCAGATGATGAAGCCGGGCGACGTCATCGATGCCGATACCGCGCAGCTAATCGCCGAAGAATTCGGTCATACCGTGAAGCGCGTTGCCGAATCCGACGTTGAAGAAGGTATCTTCAACGTGGAAGACAATCAGGCTGCCATGGTTTCGCGCCCGCCGGTCGTGACCATCATGGGCCACGTCGACCACGGCAAGACCTCGCTTCTCGATGCCATTCGTCATGCCAATGTCGTGTCGGGCGAAGCGGGCGGCATCACCCAGCATATCGGTGCTTATCAGGTCGAACAGAACGGCCAGAAAATCACCTTCATCGATACGCCGGGCCACGCCGCATTTACCGCAATGCGTGCCCGCGGTGCGCAGGCTACCGATATCGCCATTCTGGTGGTTGCGGCTGACGACAGCGTGATGCCGCAGACGATTGAATCGATCAACCACGCTAAGGCGGCGGGTGTTCCGATCATCGTGGCGATCAACAAGATCGATAAGCCGGCTGCCGATCCGCAGAAGGTTCGCACGGCCCTGCTGCAGCACGAAGTCTTCGTGGAATCGATGGGCGGTGAAGTGCTCGACGTCGAAGTGTCGGCCAAAAACAAGATCAACCTCGACAAGTTGCTCGATGCTGTTCTGCTTCAGGCTGAAATGCTTGATCTGCAGGCCGATCCGACCCGTACCGCCGAAGGTGTGGTTATTGAAGCCCAGCTTGATCGCGGTCGCGGTTCCGTTGCTACCGTTCTTGTTCAGAAGGGCACGCTGCATCCGGGCGACATTCTGGTCGCAGGCAGCGAATGGGGCCGCGTGCGCGCCTTGGTCAACGACCGTGGCGAGCATGTCAAGGAAGCCGGTCCGGCAATGCCGGTCGAAATCCTCGGCCTTCAGGGAACGCCGCAGGCAGGTGACCGCTTTGCCGTGGTTGCCAATGAAGCCAAGGCCCGTGAAATCGCTGAGTACCGCCAGCGTCTGGCGCGCGACAAGGCGGTTGCACGCCAGTCGGGTGCGCGCGGTTCGCTCGAGCAGATGATGAACCAGCTTCAGGTTTCGGGCACGAAGGAATTCCCGCTCGTCATCAAGGGCGACGTTCAGGGTTCCATCGAAGCGATCAGCAATGCGTTGGACAAGCTCGGCACGGACGAAGTTCGCGCCCGCATCGTCCATTCGGGCGCAGGCGGCATCACGGAAAGCGACGTGTCGCTGGCCGAGGCCTCCAATGCCGCGATCATCGGCTTCAACGTCCGCGCCAACAAGCAGGCACGCGACGCAGCCGACCAGCAGGGCATCGAAATTCGCTACTACAACATCATCTATGATCTCATCGATGACGTTAAGGCAGCGATGTCGGGTCTTCTGTCGCCGGAACGCCGCGAAACCTTCCTTGGCAATGCGGAGATTCTCGAAGTCTTCAACATCACCAAGGTCGGCAAGGTTGCCGGTTGCCGTGTCACCGAAGGCAAGGTCGAGCGCGGCGCAGGCGTCCGCCTCATCCGCGACAACGTGGTTATTCACGAAGGCAAGCTCAAGACGCTCAAGCGCTTCAAGGACGAAGTGTCGGAAGTTCCGGCCGGTCAGGAATGCGGCATGGCGTTCGAGAACTACGACGACATTCGCGCGGGCGATGTCATCGAAGCCTTCCGCGTCGAACACGTTTCGCGCACGCTTTAAAAACTATCCCGCCGGGCTGTCGAGAGGTGGCCCGGCTTTTCGTTATCCGGTCCAGAGGGTCTGACTCCCGGCTGGATTGTGGTAAGTTGCGTATTATTGCGCCTGCCAATTTGTAGTCATGTTGTCGGACAGTCCTTTGTGGCTGGATGCCGATTGGCGGCTGTTTATCGAGGATATAGCCATGGCACGTTCTCCAGATCCAAAAGGCTCGGGCGGCCTCTCCCAGCGTCAGCTCCGCGTGGGCGAGCAGGTGCGCCACGCATTGGCGCAGGTGCTTCAGCGCGGAGAAATCCGCGACGATCTCATTGCCCGCACGGTGATTTCCGTTTCGGAAGTACGCATGTCGCCTGACCTCAAGATCGCGACCTGTTTCATCACGCCGCTCGGCGATGCCGATACGCAGGCGGTCATCAAGGCGCTGGCGGCGAATGCGAAATTCATTCGTGGTCGTATGGCGCCCAGCCTCAGCCAGATGAAATACATGCCGGAATTCCGCTTCAGGGCCGATACCAGCTTTGACAATTTTTCCAGGATCGACGCGTTGCTCCGCTCGCCGGAAGTCGCCCGCGACCTGACCCATAATGAAGACGAAGACGGCGAGGACAAAACCTCCCGCAATGGAGACGAATAAAGCATGGCAAGACGGGGCAAGAAAAAAGGTCGCCCGATATCCGGCTGGGTCATTTTCGACAAGCCGAAAGGGATGGGATCGACCGAGGCGGTCTCGAAGATCAAGTGGCTGTTCAACGCCGAAAAAGCCGGTCATGCCGGTACACTCGATCCGCTTGCTTCCGGCATGTTGCCCATAGCGCTGGGCGAAGCGACCAAGACCGTGCCTTATGTCATGGATGGAACAAAGATTTATCGTTTTACCGTAACCTGGGGTGAGGAACGGTCGACCGACGATCTGGAAGGCCAGCCGACCAAGACCTCGGATAAGCGCCCGACGCGCGCGGAAATCGAAGCATTGCTGCCGAACTATACCGGCGTCATTTCACAGGTTCCGCCGCAGTTTTCGGCAATCAAAATCGATGGCGAGCGCGCCTACGACCTCGCCCGTGAAGGTGAAACGGTCGAAATCCCGTCCCGCGAAGTCGAGATCGACCGTCTGGAGATCGTCGGCGTTCCGGATGCCGACCGTACCGAATTCGAAGTTGAATGCTCCAAGGGCACCTATGTGCGCTCGCTGGCGCGCGACATGGGGCGCGATCTCGGCTGCTACGGTCATATTTCGGAGCTGCGTCGCATTGAAGTTGCCCCGTTCACGGAAGAGGATTCGGTGACGCTGGCGGAACTGGAACAGGCATGGCCGCCGCTGCCGCCGAAGGATGAGGACGGCAATGTCATTGAGCCGGCTCCGCGCCGCGATTTTTCGGCGATTGACGCATTGGTCATTGATACGGGTGCTGCCCTTGACTGCTTGCCGCAGGTGCCCTTGACCGACGATCAGGCGCAGCGCGTGCGTCTGGGCAATCCGGTAATCTTG
The DNA here is from genome assembly GCF_008932435.1 of Brucella pseudintermedia. Lineage (GTDB taxonomy): Bacteria > Pseudomonadota > Alphaproteobacteria > Rhizobiales > Rhizobiaceae > Brucella > Brucella pseudintermedia. Next base: position 61,295 of record NZ_WBWE01000006.1, read on the forward strand.
CGCGGGCGCGACGCGCCTTTGGAAGCGGATGAAGCCTGCGTCACCACACGCGGAAAACTGCTCGCCATCGGCTATATCGAGCACGGGCAATTCAAGCCGAAGCGGGTTTTCACAACCGGCTGATGTTTCGTTGGAAGCTGCCGGTGAGGCGGCAAATTGAATTGAGGCTGGTATTCGTGCCAATTTTGCACTATATGCCCCTCATCGATCATGCGTAAAAGCATGTCAATCGTGTAAATGGCCCGCGCTGGACGACATCCCGGCCCGGGCGTCTGGTTTTTCTCTCATCTAGAAAGGGTGTTACGATGTCGATTACTGCTGAGCGCAAGCAAGCACTTATCAAGGAATACGCCACCAAGGAAGGCGACACCGGTTCTCCTGAAGTACAGGTTGCCGTTCTTTCCGAGCGTATCGCCAACCTCACCGAACACTTCAAGGGCCACAAGAATGACAATCATTCGCGTCGCGGCCTCCTGAAGCTGGTTTCGCAGCGTCGTCGCCTTCTTGACTACGTCAAGGGCATTGACGAAGCGCGTTATCAGGCGCTGATCGGCCGTCTCGGCCTGCGCCGTTAAGGTTGAAATCGGGCGACGCCTCAAAACGTCGCCCGTTTGATTTTGAATGGGGCTATTCGTGGCCCTTGAAAAACCGGACCGGCGGCATGGTGCCCCCGGATCGGATGCCCGAGAGCCAAACGGCTCACGACTGGACCAGTCATGGGGCAGGATTGCAGGCAGTTCGTTTGGTTTTCCGCGAGCTTCCCGTTGTCTTGCCCGTGGCCTGTCCGCCAACCCGGCGTTGCCTTCAGGCGCTTTTGCGCGGCATTGCCACATGAGGACAAGATATGTTCAATACCCATAAAGTAGAAATCGAATGGGGCGGTCGTCCGCTTACGCTCGAAACCGGCAAGATCGCCCGTCAGGCTGACGGCGCTGTTCTCGCAACCTATGGCGAAACCGTCGTTCTGGCGACTGTCGTTTCTGCCAAGGAGCCGAAGCCGGGCCAGGACTTCTTCCCGCTCACCGTCAACTATCAGGAAAAGACTTACGCTGCCGGCAAGATTCCGGGCGGTTACTTCAAGCGTGAAGGCCGTCCGAGCGAAAACGAAACGCTGGTTTCGCGCCTGATCGACCGTCCGATCCGTCCGCTCTTCGTCGACGGCTACAAGAATGATACGCAGGTTGTCGTCACCGTCGTGCAGCACGATCTGGAAAACGATCCGGACGTCCTGTCGATGGTTGCCGCTTCCGCTGCTCTCACCATTTCCGGCGTGCCTTTCATGGGCCCGATCGGCGGCGCGCGCGTCGGCTACATCAACGGCGAATATGTTCTGAACCCGAATATCGACGAAATGCCGGAATCGAAGCTCGATCTGGTCGTCGCCGGTACGTCGGAAGCTGTGCTGATGGTCGAATCCGAAGCGCAGGAACTTTCTGAAGAAGTCATGCTCGGCGCCGTGGTTTTTGGCCAGAAGGGCTTCCAGCCGGTCATCGACGCGATCATCAAGCTCGCCGAAGTTGCCGCCAAGGAACCGCGCGACTTCCAGCCGGAAGACTTGTCGGCCCTCGAAGCCAAGATGCTCGCCGTTGTTGAAAGCGACCTGCGCGACGCTTACAAGATCACCGAAAAGCAGGCCCGTTATGCTGCCGTCGATGCCGCCAAGGCAAAGGCAAAGGAACATTTCTTCCCGGAAGGCGTGGAAGAAACCGAAATGTCGCCGGAACAGTTCGCGACCATTTTCAAGCACTTGCAGGCCAAGATCGTTCGCTGGAACATTCTTGATACCGGCAGCCGCATCGACGGACGCGATCTGAAGACCGTTCGCCCGATCGTGTCCGAGGTCGGCATTCTGCCGCGTACCCACGGCTCGGCCCTGTTCACCCGTGGTGAAACGCAGGCAATCGTCGTCGCCACCCTCGGCACCGGCGAAGACGAACAAATGATCGATGCCCTGACCGGCACCTACAAGCAGCCTTTCATGCTGCACTACAACTTCCCGCCTTACTCCGTCGGCGAAACCGGCCGCATGGGTTCGCCGGGCCGTCGCGAAATCGGTCACGGCAAGCTCGCATGGCGCGCAATCCATCCGATGCTGCCTGCCGCCGAACAGTTCCCATACACGATCCGCGCTGTTTCCGAGATCACGGAATCGAACGGCTCGTCCTCGATGGCGACCGTCTGCGGCACCTCGCTGGCCTTGATGGATGCAGGCGTTCCGCTTGCACGTCCGGTTGCCGGTATCGCCATGGGACTGATCAAGGAAGGCGAACGCTTCGCCGTTCTTTCCGACATTCTGGGTGATGAAGATCACCTCGGCGACATGGACTTCAAGGTTGCCGGCACGGAAAACGGCATTACCTCGCTCCAGATGGACATCAAGATCGACGGTATCACCGAAGAGATCATGAAGGTTGCTCTGGAGCAGGCCAAGGGCGGCCGCGTGCACATCCTCGGCGAAATGTCGAAGGCTCTGTCGTCGTCGCGCGCTGAACTGGGCGAATTCGCTCCGCGCATCGAAGTGATGAACATCCCGACCGACAAGATCCGCGATGTTATCGGTTCGGGCGGCAAGGTCATCCGTGAAATCGTGGAAAAGACCGGCGCCAAGATCAACATCGAAGACGACGGCACGGTGAAGATCGCATCGTCCAACGGCAAGGAAATCGAAGCCGCCAAGAAGTGGATTCATTCGATTGTTGCCGAACCGGAAGTCGGCGAAATCTACGAAGGCACGGTCGTCAAGACCGCCGACTTCGGGGCTTTCGTGAACTTCTTCGGCCCGCGTGACGGTCTGGTTCACATTTCGCAGCTGGCTAGCGACCGCGTTGCCAAGACCACCGATGTGGTCAAGGAAGGCCAGAAGGTCTGGGTCAAGCTCATGGGCTTCGATGAACGCGGCAAGGTTCGCCTGTCGATGAAGGTCGTCGATCAGGAAACCGGCAAGGAAATCGTACAGGAAAAGAAGAAGGAAGAAGCTGACGCTGAATAAGCGTTGCGTCCTTTCTGAAATTGGAAAGCGCGCCTCCGGGCGCGCTTTTTTGTTGCATGGGATTCATTTCAAGACCATGGATGAACCATGATCACACCAGCGCAACAAACTCTCTTCCTCCCCTTCGATCAGGGCATTCTGGATATGCCCGAAGAAGGCCAGTCCTTTCTTGCCTGCGGCCTGTCTGCTGACCGGCGTCTTGAAGATGAATGGAAACAGGCGCTCACTTTCCTGCAGCCCTGGCGTCCTGATTGGCTTGCTTTGGAAAAGGAAGGCTTCAAGGCAGTACCCAGGTTGGCCCCCAAGTTGGACGAGGAGCGCCGTTTCGCCGGTGGGCTACTCCTGCTCGGAAAACATCGCGGACGCAATGAGGCATGGTTTGCAGAGCTTCTGGAGCGTGTTGAACCGGGCGGATGGATAGCCGTGTCCGGTGACAAGAAGCTCGGTATTGACAGTTTTCGCAAATGGGTCGGCAATATTGCCGAAATCAGCGACCGCATGTCTAAGAACCATGCGGTGGTTTTCTGGCTGAGAAGACCTGCCGACCTCACCGGCGATTTCATCGCCGCCCTGAAGCCGCTTGCCGCCAATATCGATGATGTATTCCGGACCGAACCCGGCATGTTCTCGCATGGCGTGATCGACAAGGGATCCGCCTTGCTCGTGCCGCATATGGAAAAGATCGTCTTCGGCAATGTTGCCGATCTGGGCGCTGGCTGGGGCTATCTGGCTGCCCAATGCCTGAAATTTGCTGATCGCATCAAGGCAATAGACCTTTATGAGGCCGATTTTGAGGCGCTGGAGGCCGCACGCGGCAATCTGGAACGGCTCGCCGCATCGGTGCCGATCAGCTTCAACTGGTTCGATGTGACCAGCGAGAAGCTGACGGGCATCTATGACACTGTGGTCATGAACCCCCCGTTCCATGAGGGGCGGGTGACGGATGTTTCGCTTGGACAGGCATTTATAGCCGCTGCCGCTTCACGGCTGAAAACCGGCGGACGTCTGCTGATGGTCGCAAATCGTCAGCTGCCCTACGAGACGACGCTCAAAGGACTCTTCAAGAACGTGACGCTTCTTGAAGAGGCGAATGGTTTCAAAATCTTCGATGCGAAGAAATAAAACAAAAAACCCGGCATCTCAGCCGGGTTTTTTTGTTGAGCAAAAAGAAGGTCACTCGCCGCGTTCGGCGTCAGAGCTTTTCAGCTCTTCCAGCGTCGGCATGGAGACGATGTTGTAGCCCGAATCCACATAATGGATTTCGCCGGTGACACCGCTCGAAAGATCGGACAGCAGATAGACTGCCGATTTGCCCACATCGTCGATATCGACGGTGCGGCGCAGCGGTGAATTGCGGCGCTGATAGCTGAAGATCGCACGTGCATCGCCAATGCCGGCACCGGCCAGCGTGCGCACAGGACCAGCCGAGATCGCATTGACGCGAATACCCTGCGGACCGTAATCGGCAGCAAGATAACGAACCATGGCTTCAAGCGCGGCTTTGGCAACGCCCATGACGTTGTAGTTCGGGATGGTGCGCGTGGAACCGCCATAAGTCAGCGTCAGGATCGAGCCGCCGTCCTTCATGAGCTTCTCGGCGCGCTGTGCCATTTCCGTGAAGGAGTAGGCGGAAATCACCATGGTGCGGCTGAAATTTTCGCGCGTGGTGACGTCTGCGTAGCGACCCTTCAGTTCATTCTTGTCGGAAAAGCCGATGGCGTGAACGATGAAATCGAGCTTGCCCCACCTCTTCTCGATTTCGGCAAAAACCGCATCGACCGATTCGATATCTTCGACATCGCAGGGCAGCACGAAATCCGAACCGACCTGTTCGGCCAGCGGCTTTACGCGCTTGCCGAGCGCATCACCCTGATAGGTGAATGCGAGTTCTGCACCCTGTGCTGCAAGTTGCTTCGAAATTCCCCAGGCGAGTGAGTGATTATTCGCGACCCCCATGATGAGGCCGCGTTTGCCTTTCATCAGACCTTCCATATTTTCCCTCTCCCTCAGCCCTGGTAACGCTGGAAAACCAGCGTCGCATTGGTGCCGCCAAATCCGAAGGAGTTGGAGAGCACGGTGTTGAGCTGAGCGTTGTCAATGCGCTTGCGAACGATAGGCATGTCCGCGAAGGCTGGGTCCAGTTCTTCGATATGTGCGCTTTCGCAAATGAAATTGTTCTGCATCATCAAGAGCGAATAGATCGCTTCCTGCACGCCGGTCGCGCCAAGCGAGTGGCCGGTCAGCGACTTGGTCGCTGCGATTGGCGGGCATGCGTCGCCGGAGCCAAAGACCTGACGGATGGCTTCGATTTCCGGTGCGTCGCCGGCAGGCGTGGAGGTTGCGTGCGGGTTGATGTAGTCGATCTTGGTCTTGACGGTCGAAAGCGCCATTTTCATGCAGCGGATAGCACCTTCGCCGGATGGAGCAACCATGTCGTAGCCGTCGGATGTTGCGCCATAGCCGACGATTTCACCATAAATCTTGGCGCCGCGTGCAAGCGCCGTTTCGAGGTCTTCCAGCACCAGGACGCCGGCGCCGCCTGCGATAACGAAACCGTCGCGGTTCTTGTCATAGGCACGCGATGCTGTGGACGGCGTGTCGTTATATTTGGTCGACATGGCGCCCATGGCGTCGAACAGGACCGAAAGCGTCCAGTCGAGGTCTTCGCAGCCGCCTGCGAACATGCGGTCCTGCTTGCCATACTGGATCATCTCGAACGCATTGCCGATGCAATGGTTCGATGTGGCGCAGGCCGAGGAGATCGAATAATTGATGCCCTTGATCTTGAAGAACGTGGCGAGCGTCGCGGAGGCCGTCGAGCTCATGGCTTTCGGCACGGCGAACGGGCCGACGCGCTTCGGGCCTTTTTCGCGGGTGATGTCGGCACTATCGACGATCGTGCGGGTCGAAGGACCGCCGGAACCCATGATGATGCCGGTGCGATCATTGGAAACTTCCTCTTCGGAAAGTCCGGCATCGGCAATCGCCTGATCCATGGCAATGTGGTTCCAGGCCGTGCCACGGCCATGGAAGCGCATCGCGCGCCGGTCGACGAGCGCTTCGACGTCGATATTCGGGGCACCGTGCACCTGGCAGCGGAAACCGAGCTCGGCATATTCCTCAGCGTGGGAAATGCCGGACTTTGCTTCACGCAGCGAAGCCGTGACTTCTTCGGTGTTGTTACCAATCGAGGATACGATCCCCATACCCGTTACGACCACACGCCGCATCGCGTTCTCCTTTACACCTGATCCGTGAGCGGCGCGCCGTCATGCGGACTGCCGCCTGTTCGCGGTTACATAGGTGTGATCTTCGCATGTTTTGAGCGCGACCGCATGAAAACTGTTCACTTTTTGCAGTCGCGCTCGGGAATGATGATGATTGAGGCGCCTTACTGGCCCTCGCTGTCCTTCGACAGGCCGACGCGCAGATCGGTTGCCCGGTAGATGGTTTCGCCATCGGCTTTCAGCCAGCCGTCAGCCGTGCCGAGCACGAGGCGGCCACGCATGACGCGCTTGAAATCGATACCATATTCAAGAAGCTTCGTGTGCGGACGCACCATGCCCTTGAATTTGACTTCACCGGTCGACAGGGCCATGCCGCGGCCAGGCTCGCCCAGCCAGCCGAGGAAGAAACCGGTCAGCTGCCACATGCCGTCAAGACCGAGGCAGCCCGGCATGATCGGATTGCCCATGAAATGGCATGGGAAATACCAGTCGTCCGGCCGCACATCATATTCTGCGCGGATATAGCCCTTGTCGAACTCGCCGCCGGTTTCGGAAATATCTGTGATGCGATGGACCATCAGCATCGGAGGCAGGGGAAGCTGAGCATTGCCGGGACCGAACATCTCGCCGCGCGCGCAGGCCAGGAGTTCTTCATACCCGTAGCTTGATTTCTGTTCTGCCATTACGCCTCCCTTGAGGTTCATTCTGTATCGACCGGCAATCCGGCCCGGTTGTAGGTTTCACCGGAACATCCCTACCACAGACAGTTTCCGGCAGTAAAATCATGCATTGGATTAATCCGGGGTTTATCTGAAAAACCGCGCAATTCCCAAGGCTATTGATAGTTATTTCGCAACGGCATATATCAATGTCAGTATGCAATGGGCAACAGCCCGTTTGACGATTGATGATTTTGCAACAAGCTTGTGACGGTACCAACGGTGAATATGCAGTCTTCACATACCCACTCGACGGTCTCGATGGAAGAGCAGCTCCGCCGCGCGGGCCTGCGTCCGACGCGGCAGCGCGTTGCGCTTGCGAGCCTGATCTTCGCGCAGGGCGATCGCCATTTGTCCGCGGAAGACTTGCACGAAGAGGCTGTCATGGCCGACGTGCCGGTGTCGCTGGCGACGGTTTACAACACGCTGCACCAGTTCACGGAAGCCGGTATGCTGCGCATTATCGCGGTCGAAGGCTCGAAGACCTATTTCGATACGAATATCTCGGATCATCAGCATTTCTTCCTCGAAGGCGAAAATGTCGTGTTCGATATTCCGCACGGCGAGAAGGGGCAGCCGACCGTTGCCAACATGCCCGACGCGCCGGACGGCATGGAAATCGTCAATGTGGACATCATCGTGCGCCTGCGCCGCAAGGGCCAGTAGCGGCGCCGTCTTTCGGCTGGGAATAAAAGAAAGCGGTCATGGCCGCTTTTTTTGTTGCCTATCGGCACGCATGAGGCTGAAAAGGGAAAAGTTCCGCCGTCCCGAATGAATCGCCTCCCAGGTTCCAGTCGGGCTCATACCAAGGAGATATCATGCGTAAACTGTTTGTCGCCGCAACCATTCTCGCCGTGTTTGCGACCGGTAGCGCCTTTGCAAAAACCGTCCGGATCGGCGTTACGCCGGGGCCACACGCCCAGATCATGGAAAAGGTCAAGGAAGTCGCCGAGAAGAACGGCCTTGAACTGGATATTCAGGAATTCTCTGATTATGTCATCCCGAACATGGCGCTTGCGGATGGCGCGCTGGAAGCAAATTCGTTCCAGCATAAGCCTTATCTCGACAATCAGGTCGCCGATCGCGGCTTCGACATTGTGAGCGTTGCCGAAACCGTCAACTTTCCGATGGGAATGTATTCGAAGAAATTGAAGAATATTTCGGAGCTGGCAGACGGCGCGACGATTGCGATCCCCAACGATCCGACGAATGGCGGGCGCGCTTTGCTCGTGCTTGCTGAAAACGGAATCATCAAGCTCGATCCGTCCAAGGGGCTGAAGGTCAACGCCATTGATATCGTCGAGAACCCGAAGAACCTCAAATTCGTTGAGCTCGACGCCGCTCAGCTTCCGCGTTCATTGGAAGATGTCGATGCCGCGGTCATCAACACCAACTACGCCATGGAAGCAGGCCTCAATCCAGCAACCGATCCGCTGGTGCGGGAAGGCGAGAAGGCACCCTATATCAATATTCTCGTCGTTCGCACCGCAGACAAGGATGCCGACTGGGTGAAAACCCTGATTTCCTCCTATCACAGTGACGAGGTGAAGGCGTTCATTGCCACAACGTTCAAGGGATCAGTGATTCCTGCCTGGTAATAATTCTGAGTGGAAGCGGGGCGATTTTCGCCCCGCTCGCTTGTCAGCCTTTCAGTTCCATCCGAATGTTGCGGAAGGGTAGGCCTTCGTCATCTTCCGACCGCTCGCCAATCACCTTGAAGCCCATACGGCGATAGAAACGACAGGCCCGCTCGTTGTCGGCATAGACTTCAAGCGATAACTCGCTCTTCAATGCCAAGGCGTGGCGGACCAGAGTTTGGCCCACACCAGAACCTTGAAGGTCGGGATCGACAAACAGCCCGCCGATGAAGCAATCCAGAAGGCCAATAAAACCGGCTGGCCTGTCATTAATCGCGGCAACCCATGTTTCCGCCTTTTCGAGATAGACATCTTCAATAAGCTGGCGCTGCTGTTGAAGTCGATCTTCTCCGAGAAAAGAATGGGCTTCCAGGGAAGCACGATACCAGATGGACGATAAGGATGGCTTATCCGATGCCTTATAGGCACGGATCGTCACTTCGTGATTTTTCATGATTTGCCAGAGTTTTAGGTATACGCAAAAATTCCACCGCGCGGGTGGGTTCAAATCCGTTAAAACGGCAGCGATGAACGTCTGCGCATAAAACTCCTTCGAAATTCAACCGCTTCACAATATCGGTCCGAGCCGGGCGAAGTCAAGTTTGGCCGGTTCTGCTATCCAATCCCGTGGAGAGGGCTAGTCGAAGACTTCGCCCGGATAAACGCCCCACAGGTCCGATTGTTTTATCCAGCCGCGAACCCCGCCCATATCCATCCGGCACCATTGGCCGGTGCATTCGCGCACGGTCCCGACCACGCCCGGTTCGATCTCGGCCGCAAGCCCCGCTGTATCGCTGGCATCGCGCCGCATATTGATCATCGAACCCTGATTATTCTTGAGCCACGGAGCTGTAATGGCAGTTCGCTTGCCGGAGAGCAGCGACTGGTAAACCCAGCCTTCCGTGCCGTCCGCATCGCGGATGCGACGCCAGTTGTCGTATTCCTGAATGATTTCGACCGGCAATCCGGCCTTCATGAAAAGCCATGAAACCGCATAGTCACGCCCCGGTCCGACGCGCAGATTGACGCGCGCGGGTTTAAGGCTGACGAAACGCGGCACCGGGAGACCGCTTGCGCCCACGGAAGTGCCTGCGGGTTCCGCAGCCATTGCGCCATGCGTGTCGGAGGCGCCAAGCGGCTCCAGAATGAGAAAAAATGCCAGAAAGCCAAGCGTGGCTATCATAAAGCGTTGCGAAAGTACCCTGTACAAACTGCGACCTCTCGCCGTCCTGTCACGACAGAACGGTAGCGGCTTCGGCAGTTGGTGGGAGCTGCGAGGCGACGGTGCCGTCCTGTTTTTCAGATCGTGCATCCATCTGTGCGTTACAGATCGAGCTGCGATCCAATTATTTGATTTCTAATGCCCTTGCGGAAAACCGTTGCAGATTTTCCAACAGGCACCCGAAGTTTCCGGTTTTTCTTTGTCTTTGCCGCTTCGCCTTGATAGAGATGTTGAGCCGAAGCAATATCCCATATTGCACCGCCTTGGTTAAGGAGGTCTCAACGTGAAGCTTCGGTTAACGCATTTTCCGGGAATGTGGGAGTAGGTTTTCCCTTGGAAATGTGCAGGAAATTTCTTGGAGCGCGCCCTGTCGGCTGATTACAATACGGGCCGTTCCGGAGGCTTTGCTCAACAATGGGGTGGAGATGTCGAACAAGAAGAAACCGCTGGTCGTTCTTACGCGTAAATTGCCGGACCCAGTGGAAACCCGGATGCGGGAACTGTTTGATGCGCGTCTGAATATAGACGACCACCGCATGAATCAGCCGGAAATCATCGCCGCCATGAAAGAAGCGGACGTTCTGGTGCCTTGCATCACGGATGTCATCGACGCAGCAGCAATCGAGCAGGCTGGCCCCAATCTCAAGCTGATCGCAAACTTCGGCAACGGCGTGGACAATATCGACGTTGCCGCAGCAGCAAAGCGCGGCATTACCGTCACCAATACGCCGAATGTTCTTACCGAGGATACGGCGGACATGACACTGGCGCTGCTGCTCTCCGTGCCAAGACGTCTGGTGGAGGGCGCCAATGTGCTGGGCGAGCGCCACGGGCAGTGGCCGGGCTGGTCGCCGACCTGGATGCTGGGGCGGCGTATCTGGGGCAAGCGTCTCGGCATTGTCGGCATGGGGCGCATCGGTACGGCCGTTGCCCGCCGCGCCAAGGCTTTCGGACTTTCCATTCACTATCACAACCGCAAACGCGTCAGCCCGCAGGTCGAGGAAGAACTGGAGGCGACCTACTGGGATAGTCTCGACCAGATGCTGGCCCGGATGGACATCATCTCGGTCAACTGCCCATCGACGCCTGCCACTTTCCATCTGCTGTCTGCTCGCCGCATCGCGTTGATGCAGCCAACCGCCTATATGGTCAACACGGCGCGCGGCCAGATCATCGACGAGAATGCGCTGATCGAGCTGATCGAACAGGGCAAGCTCGCAGGCGCAGGTCTGGACGTGTTCGAGAACGAACCGGCGGCCAATCCGCGTTTGCTGGCCCTTGCGGAAAAAGGCAAGGTTGTCCTGCTGCCGCATATGGGCTCGGCCACCATGGAGGGCCGCATCGATATGGGTGACAAGGTCATCATCAATATCAAGGCTTTTGTCGACGGGCATCGCCCGCCCGATCGCGTATTGCCAAACCGGGTTTAGTTTTTCCGGACGATGGTCTGCGTTTCTCCGGCGTTCTTGCCGTCGATAAAGCGCAGTACCGTATGTGCATAAAGGCGCGGATTCTCTACCGGAACACCGTGTCCGGCGTCGGGCAGGATAATCAGTTGCGCGCCCGGTATCTGGCTTGCGATGAATTCGGTATGCTCACGCCTAATCGCCGTATCATGGTCGCCGATGACTATCGCCGTGCGCACGCTGATGTCCGACAGTTCCTCGCCGGTATAATTCGGCTCGTTTGCCCAGAGCGCATGAATTTCCTTGTCGATGCTCTCATAGTGGCGCAGTTCCGGTATTGGTTTTCCCTCGGCCCGGGCCTCGATATAGCCGGTATTTCCGTCAGGCGTGACATTTGCTGCCTGCGCAAACAGGCTTTTCAGCCGCTCGGGATAACGCATGGCGATATCGAGGCCGATAATGCCGCCATCGCTCCAGCCGACGAGATCAACCTTGTCGATGCGGAGAAAGTCGAGCAGCGCCACATAATCGTCGGCCATCAAGCCATAGGTGATCGGATCTTTGGTGCGGGTGGATCGTCCCTGTCCGCGACTGTCGGCAACGATGACGGTGTGATGGCGCGCAAGGATCGGAAGCTGCGCATCCCATACATGCTGGTCGGACAGGCCCCCCGGAATGAGCAGGATTGGCGATCCCTTGCCCACAACCCGGTAGTGCATTTCGATGCCGTTGACCGCGGCAAAAGCGGCAGGGGATGCGGGGATGGCCATGCGCGCAATCCTCTCGGTCGAAACGGAGGAAGGAAAAGACAAGGCAAAGCCGATCAGCAGAACCGCAACCGTCAGAGTCGTCTTTCCCTTCATGAGTTTCCCGCCCGTATTCAGGGTCTTCTCACAAGCGTCGGCAGATCGTAGAGATAGGCTATGCGCTTGATCGCGTCCTGCAGCGGTTCAAGCGTAACCGTCATCGTATGGCCGCTTGCATGGATGAGCATGTCGGGCGAGGCGCAGATAGCGACATGACCCTTCCAGAAGACGAGATCGCCGCGCTTCAGATTGGAATAGGTTGCATCGGGCTTGATGATATCGCCAAGCGTATTCTGCTGCATGTCGGAATCGCGCAGAACCTTGCGGCCCGCCACCCACATGGAAAGTTGCACGAGACCGGAGCAGTCGATGCCGAAGCCGGACGTGCCGCCCCACAGATAGGGCGTGTGAAGAAGGGTTTCTGCGACGGCCACATAGTCCGCCGCGTGTTCGTCAACCGGCACAAGATGGCTTGCGATGAGCGCCTCACCGCTTTCCAGCAGCGCATATTTGGTGCCTCGCGTCTCGGCGGCGCCGACGATGCGCACGCGGGAACCGAGTGACAGCGCCTTCGTATGCGGGAAGCGGAGATCAGAGCCGGGATAAACGAAGGTTCGGGGCACTGCCACCATATGCGTCGCATCGCTCGCCGGGCGTTCCAGCGCGGCAGCGGAGACATAACCAGTGTAGCCGTCGCGTTCGGCCTGAACCCACGACCATCCGTCCATTTCCTCGAATACGCGGACAGAATCGCCAAAGATCATCTGGGTCTGCGGCCCGCTATCCATGCGCGGTTCGGCCCGCAGATCGACAACCGGGACGGAAACCTGCATGGGCGTTCCGGCGGCAAAACGCGCCGCTTCCACCTGACCGGCCAGCCTTTCATCGGCGAGGTCGGGACGGTAGGCGTTGAGGCGGCGATCGAGCATGGTCAAAGTGGTAACTCCCTGGCTTTGGCGATCACCAGATCACCCAGTCTTTCAACATAAAGTGCACCGGCAACCGTTCTCTTTACTAGCACATTTCGCCGGTCTTTTTCATCACGATGCCGGGAAACAAGATCGAGCGCGCCCATTGTGTCGAGCGCGCGTGTGATAACCGGTTTGGTGACATTCAGTTTCGCTGCGAGCCCCCGCACGGTATGTGGCGGGGGCTCCAGATAGATGGTGAGCAAAATGGCTGCCTGTCGCGTGGTGAGATCGGGCATCTCGTCGCGCACCTGTTCCAGCGACAGGGTTCTCAGCAATGTCAGCGCCTGCAGCGGCTTCAGCTCAATTGGCATCCGGCTCCACCAAAGCTGGGATTGTTTCGGAACCGTTTTATCCAATCTGCTTTCGGCGTTTCAGGCAAGCGGATTCAGCGCGCCGGGTAGCGTTCCTTCAAAAGCTGGTAAAGAGCGCGAATGGCTTGCGCCTCGCCACCGACCGGAGAAGCAGGCTTTTCCACCGGCACCCAGCCGAAAATGTCGAAATGCGCCCATGCGCGTGCCTTTTCTACAAATTTGTCGAGGAAGAGTGCCGCCGTTACCGACCCGGCAAACCCGTCCGTGGTGACATTGTTGATGTCGGCAATCCGCGAGGAGAGTTTTTGCGCGTAGGGCTTCCAGAGCGGCATCCGCCACAGCGGGTCCGCCGTCACATCAGCACTGTTTGCAATCGAAGCGGCAAGCTCGTCATCATGCGTGTAGAATGGCGGCAGATCAGGGCCGAGCGCAACACGCGCAGCACCCGTCAGGGTCGCCATGTCGATCAGGAGTGCAGGCTCTTCTTCATCGGCCAGCGCAAGCGCGTCGGCAAGGACCAGACGGCCTTCCGCATCGGTATTGCCGATTTCGACGGTCAGGCCCTTGCGGCTTTGCAGTACGTCGCCCGGACGGAACGAGTTTCCGGCGATCGAATTCTCCACTGCCGGGATGAGCACCCGCAAGCGCACCGGCAGTTGTGCATCCATGATCATGGAGGCGAGGCCCAGCACATTGGCGGCTCCGCCCATGTCCTTCTTCATGAGAAGCATACCGCTTGCCGGTTTGATATCGAGACCGCCTGTATCGAAGCAGACACCCTTGCCGACAAGGGTGATTTTCGGATCGTCTGACTTACCCCAGCCAAGATCGATCAGGCGTGGCTCAATAGCGCCAGCACGACCGACGGCATGGATCATGGGAAAATTCTTCTCCAGAAGCGCATCGCCTTGTGTGATGGCAATGTCTGCCTTGTATTTCTTCGCCAGTTCACGGGCGGCGTTTTCGAGGGCATCCGGCCCCATATCGTTGGTTGGTGTGTTGATGAGGTCGCGCACCAGAGTTATCGCCGTGGCGATGCGGCGGATTTCGGCTTCATCCAGACCATCAGGCAAGGCAAGGCGGATCGCCTTGCCATTCGCTTTGCGATAGCGCGTGAAACTATAGCCGCCCATCAGGAAACCCAGCACTGCGAGCGCTCTGTCATCGACCGCGCCCTCAAAATGCCAGTCCCCTTCTGGAAGGCTGCGGGCGAGCTTTCCGGCCAGAAGCTGCGACTGGCCGCCCTTCTCCGCGTCGCCGGTTCCAAAAAGTGCCCCCGATACCGATCCGTCTGCGCCCGGGAGAGCGAGCACGCGTCCGGCTTCGCCATCAAAGCCATTGGCCTTGGCCCATGCAACGGCCCCGGCGGGAAGGCCGGAAGTTTCCAGCCCGCCATTCGGCGTAAACCAGACCGGACGGCTTTGTTCGGATTTTCGGGAAAGAAGTTCGACAGACATGATGCCTCTTTCTGGCCAGTAGGTGATGTTCCGCAAAAGCGCATGGGTTTTGTCGGAAGTCCATAAAAACAGACAGATAGCGCGATTATTGCCGTGCGGAAACCAAAACCACAATCGCTATATTAACCAATCATTAGGGTTAACAGATTATTGATTGAGCAGGAATTGGGCTTGAGGGTGACTAAAGCATGTCGGGTGACGACACGCTTTTGGCAGGAGAGGCGGGATGCTGAACATCGTTCGAAAAGACGCTATCGCAACACGTCTTGGCTTCGCCTGTATTCTTTCAGCACTGGTACTTTCCGGCTGCACATCGGTAGACCGGACCACGACCGGATCGGTGCGCCGCGCCGCAACCGTTGCCACTTTCGATCACATGAACGACGCGCAGCTTGCAGCCATGGCCGGGCGGCTCGGCGCGCAATATGAGCGCAATCCGAAGGATCGCCAGACGGCGCTCAACTACGCCAATGTGCTGGCGCGCCTTGGCCGCAACGATCAGGCGCTGGCCGTCATGCGGGCGCTTGCCATCGTCTATCCGAAGGATCAGGCCGTTCTTGCCGCCTATGGCAAGGCGCTTGCTGGTGCTGGGCAGTTCGACGGCGCGCTCGACGCCATTCGCCGCGCGCAAAACCCGGCCTATCCCGACTGGAAACTGGTTTCCGCCGAGGGCGCCATTCTCGACCAGATGGGCCGGAAGGAAGAAGCCCGCGCGACTTATCAAAAGGCGCTGCAGCTTCAGCCGAATGAACCGTCAATCATCTCCAATATGGGCATGTCCTATCTTCTGGCCGGTGATGCG
The DNA here is from genome assembly GCF_008932435.1 of Brucella pseudintermedia. Taxonomy (GTDB): domain Bacteria; phylum Pseudomonadota; class Alphaproteobacteria; order Rhizobiales; family Rhizobiaceae; genus Brucella; species Brucella pseudintermedia. The sequence continues at coordinate 76,842 of NZ_WBWE01000006.1, forward strand.
CGGACTGCGGAAACCTATTTCAAGCAGGCCGCGGCTGCCCCCGGTGCCGACAGCCGCGTGCGCCAGAATCTTGCCCTGTCGGTCGGTCTGCAAGGCCGCTTTCAGGAAGCCGAGGCGATTGCCGCGCAAGAGATTTCTCCGCAGCAGGCTAAGGCCAATACGGATTATCTGCGGTCAATGCTGGCCCAGCAGAATTCCTGGAACATGCTCAAGGACAAGCCGAAGGGCTGAACCTTCTTTCATCAGTTGCCGCCGAACAATCCGCCTTGCGCGGATATCTGGATGAAGGCCGGGCCGAGGATGACGATAAAGAGCACCGGCAGGAAGAAAACAATCATCGGCACGGTGAGTTTCGGCGGCAGGGCTGCAGCCTTCTTTTCGGCTTCAAGCAGACGCAGGTCGCGGCTTTCCTGAGAAAGCGTGCGCAGCGCCTGCGCGACCGGCGTGCCGTAACGTTCGGCCTGGATCAGCGCTTGCGTGACCGATTTCACCGGTTCCAGACCTGTGCGATTGGCGAGATTTTCATAGGCCTGACGGCGCTCCGGCAGGAAGGAAAGCTCGGCATTGGTCAGCATGAGTTCTTCGGCCAGCTCGACGGATTGGATGCCGATTTCATCGGCTACCCGGCGGAAAGCCGCTTCCGTGGACATGCCCGATTCGACGCAGATCAGCATGAGATCGAGCGCATCCGGCCATGCCCGCCGGATCGATTGCTTGCGCTTGGTTGCCCGGTTCGAGACATAGAGGTTGGGCGCATAAAAACCGGCATAGCCGGCAAAAATGCAGACGAGAAGACGAACGAAGAATGTTTGATCGGCAAGCACGCCGAGCATGAAAATATAGATCGCGGCAACGGCCATTACCCCAAAAGGCAGCACGAAACGCAGGAACAGGAAGATGTTGAGCGGATTTTGCCCCCGGAAGCCCGCTTGCCTGAGCGAAGCAATCGTCTTTTCGTCAGCCAGCGCGCGTTTGAGATCGAGCTTTTCAACGAATTCCCGGATGCCCTGCTTCTGCTGATGACGCAGGCTGCTGCGACGGTCGCTTTCGGCGGCGAGACGGGCCCGCTCGCGCGAGCGAATGGCTTCGCGTTCGATGGCGACCGACTTCATGCGCGATTTGAGCGCGCTGCCGCTCAGTACCGGCAGGAGGATTGTCACCGCGGTTGCAAAAACCGCGACCGTGATCAGGGCGCCGATCAGAAAATGCGGGTCGGACAATTTCTGTGTGAGGAGAGAGATCATATCCGGTGCCTCACATATCGAAGTTGATCATGTTCTTCATGATGAAAATGCCGGTCAGCATCAGGACAGCCGCAATGCCGAGCAGCATATGGCCGGTCGAAGACGTGAAAAGCAGCGTCATATATTGCGGGCTCGTCAAATAGACGAGAACCATAACGATGAAGGGCAAGGCGCCGATAATCGCAGCCGAAGCCTTGGCTTCCATGGAAAGCGCATTGACCTTGGCCTTCATCTTTTTCCGGTCGCGCAGAACCTTTGACAAGTTATTGAGCGCCTCGGAAAGATTGCCGCCCGCCTGTGCCTGTATCTGGATGACGATGGCGAAGAAGTTGGTTTCCGGGCAAGGCATGGAATCGGGCATTTTGCCGACCGCTTCGGGGATGGAAAGCCCGATCTGTTGCGCCTCGACGACCTTCTTGAACTCGCTCTTGACCGGTTCCACCGCCTCGCTTGCAATGAGCCGCAAGCCGTCATTGAGCGGAAGCCCAGCGCGGGTCGCGCGCACGATGACATCGAGCGCGTTGGGAAATTCCTCAAGGAACTTCTTCAGCCGTTGCTTGCGCCTGTGCAGCACGAACCAGCGCGGCAAGCCGAAGAAACCGGCAACGGCGACACCCGGCAGGAAAAGTAGCGGCGCGCCGAAAAGCAGCGCGATGAAAGTGGCAAAAAATGCCGTCACGCCGGAATAGAGATAGAATTTCTGTAAGGTGAGATTGAGCCCCGCCTGCGTCAGCAGGATGCGCAGGGGCGGGTATTTCTGGTTCTTCTCACGCTGCTTTTGCCGGGCTTCCAGATCCTTGATATTGTCCTGGAGCTGTTTGCGGCGCTTCTGGATGTCGGCGTTTCTGTCGCGCTCGCTGCGCGTAATCGCCCGTTCCGAGCCGCTGTTGCGCACGGTCTCAAAGCGCCGCGCTGCATGATCCTTCTTGCCGAGCTTGTCGTAAAAGAGCGCAAAGAACAAAGCAGCACAAGCAATGACGGCGAGCACCACGAACATCACAATGCTGGCCGGCCCTGTCATGCACTGGCCCTTTCCATGCTGTCGAGCACGGATGCAAGGCGGCTGTCTTCATTATAGTAGCGGGCGCGCTCCCAGAAGGCGGGACGCCCGATGCCGGTCGAGCTATGGCTGCCGAGAATGCGGCCGGAAGCGTCTTCCCCCTTGATATCGTAGAGAACGAGATCCTGCGTGGTGATGACGTCGCCTTCGAGCCCGACCACTTCCGTAATATGGGTGATGCGGCGCGAGCCGTCGCGCAGGCGTGCGGCCTGGATGATGATGTCGACCGAACCGACGATGATCTCGCGCACCGTCTTTTGCGGCAGCACATAACCGCCCATGGCGATCATGGCTTCCATGCGGTTGAGGCACTCGCGCGGGCTGTTGGCATGGATCGTGCCCATCGAACCGTCATGGCCTGTATTCATGGCTTGCAGGAGATCGAACACTTCAGGCCCGCGCACTTCGCCGACAATGATGCGTTCGGGACGCATGCGCAGGCAGTTCTTTACCAGATCGCGCATGGTGACTTCGCCTTCGCCTTCCAGATTGGGCGGGCGGGTTTCCAGACGCACCACATGCGGCTGCTGCAATTGCAGTTCTGCCGAATCTTCGCAGGTGATGATGCGTTCGTGCGCGTCGATATAGCGTGTCAGGCAGTTCAGAAGCGTGGTCTTGCCCGAGCCGGTGCCTCCCGAAATAATGACATTGCAGCGCACCCGGCTGATGATCTGCAAGAGTTCCGCCCCGGCATTCGATATGGCGCCGAACCGCACCAGTTGGTCGAGCGTCAGCTTGTCCTTGCGGAACTTGCGGATGGTGAGGGTCGGACCGTCGAGCGACAGCGGCGGCGCGATGACGTTGACGCGTGAGCCGTCCGGCAAGCGGGCATCGCAGATCGGGCTCGATTCATCGACGCGGCGTCCCACCTGGCTCACGATGCGCTGGCAGATGTTGAGAAGCTGCTGGTTGTCGCGGAAACGAATGCCGGTTTCCTGCAGCAGGCCATCCACTTCGATATAGGTGCGGCGCGAACCGTTCACCATGATATCGGCAATGTCATCGCGGGAAAGAAGCGGCTCCAGGGGACCATAACCCAGCACGTCATTGCAGATGTCGTCGAGCAGTTCTTCCTGCTCGGCAATCGACATGACGAAGTTCTTGATGGCAATAATGTCATTGACGATATCGCGGATTTCCTCGCGCGCGGCATCCGGCGCCATGCGGGACAGTTGCGACAGATCTATCGTGTCGATCAGCGCGGAGAAGACCTGCGATTTGGTGTCGTAATAGCTCTCGGTCTTTTCACGTCCTTGCGTGCCGGCCTGGACCGGGGATTTTACCGGCGTCGAAGGAACGGATGCCTGTATGCGGGACGGTTGCACGGTTGGCTGGGCCGATGCGGACGTTGCAGCAGGCGTGGCAGGTTTTGGTGCAACCGGTCGCATTCCGCTTTCCGGTCTGTTTCCCGTATCGTTGCCTCTTCTGCCGAACATGATTTCCTGCCGTTACTTGGTCTTGCGTGCAAACTTGCCGAGAAGGCCCGATATGCCGCTCTTCTTGCGCGGTTGCACATCGGCCCTGCCGGTCACGACATGCGCGATATGGCTGATGGCTTCGGCAACCGGGCTTTCCGGATTGGTCTCCGCGATCATCCGGCCATTATTGGCGGCATTGCCGAAAAGTTGCGGATCGAAGTCGATGGTGGCGATGGGATCGATGCCGAGCGGTTCGGCAAAATCGGCGAGCGCGATTTCCGGTCGCTTCGGAATGCCCATCTGGTTCAGCACCAGATGCGGCTTCACATCGTTCGGACGCAGCTGCGCCAGCGTGTCGAGCAGATTCTTCGTGTTGCGAAGATTGGCAAGATCGGGCGTCGCGACGATCACGACTTCATCGACGCGCATCAAGGTGGTCCGTGTCCATCCGTTCCAGCCATGCGCGACGTCCAGTACGACCAGCGGAGAATTGCGCTGCGCAACGTCGATCAATTCGGCAAAGGCGTCCTCGGCAAAATCGAATGTGCGCTCCAGGGTCGAAGGTGCGGCGAGGATAGACAGATGGTCGCCATACTGCACGAGCAGCCGGTCGAGATAAACCTCGTCAATGCGTTCCGGCGAGAAGACCGCATCGGCGATACCGAGCGTCGGGTCCTGATCGAAATTGATGTTTGCCGTGCCGAAGGGCAGGTCCATGTCTGCCAGCACGACATCGTGCCGGAACATGTTGGAGATCGACCAGGCGACGTTATGGGCCATGGTAGACGCGCCCACGCCGCCTTTCGCGCCGATGAAGGCGACCGAACGGCCAAGCGGTTCCGCACCGGGATCGAGAAAGATCGAGGACACGATGGCCAGAATGTCGGCGAGCGAAACAGGCGCCACAATATATTCCGAGACGCCCCGGCGCAGCAGTTCGCGATAGAGCCAGACCTCGTTGGAATGGCCTATGACCATGACCTTCGAGCCGGGATCGCAGACCTCTGACAACTGCTGCAGTTCTTCAAGCAGCACATTGGGTTCGGAGGCTGATTCGACGATGATCAGATTGGGTGTGGAGGCGGTCTGGTAAAACTCGATTGCAGCCGCAATGCCGCCCATCATCACCTTCAGATGGGTCTTTGCCATGCGCCGGTCGCCACCTGCTCGCTCAATCGGAATGGCGACGCTTTCGTTCACGCAGAATGCCTGGATGGAAATGCGCGGGATGGGACGCACATTTTCAAGCATGATCGGCGCACGACCTGTTTCCGGCGCTTCTTCCTCCGGTTCCAACGCGAAGTTGCTCATGGCGCCCTCTTAATACTCGGCCTGCTGGCTGCGAGGTTCGCGCCAGTTTTGCGTCTGTGTAGGCGACATTTTCACATAGCCCTGATTGCCGTTGAAACGTGCCGTAGCCCGATCCGAATCGATGGGCGACATGGTGCGCGGTCCCAGAAGATCGGCCGGATTGGCCACCTGCGCGGCCAGATTGTTCTGCGAGGCGCAGCCAAAATTGGCGTAATGGCGGTTTTCGGGCGTGCTGGCGAGGTCGTCCGGCCAACGTCCGCACGGCGTCGTGCCGGCCGTGATCGCATAATAGCTGATGCGGATTGGCGCTGCCGCGTCGGGGCTTTCGACCGGATAGTTTTCGATGGCGATATTGTTCGCCTTGATGCCGCTGCGCCGCAGTGCCGCCGACACTTCCGTGCTCAGCCGATAGGCCGCGGCCTGATTGGACGCGCCCGAAGGCACCAGAACATAGAGCATGCCGGAACCGTTGCGCCGGTAATTGGCGATGGCGCCCTCAACGATGCCGCGCTGCATGGGGCTTAGTTTCTGGTCCGCCTGTGCGACCGGGATATCGGTAACCTGCTCCCGTTCCGCAATCGTGATCGGGTGATTGGTGCGGTAATCGTCCGGCAAGGCGCCCACCGTGACGTGCTGGCGGTTCGCACAGCCCGCAAGAAGGGCGAGCGACAGGGCGACGAGCGCTGGTCGGGCTGGAATCCTGCAAAAGCCTCTGGCTGAATAGGTCATGATCTGTCCCCGCTCACTTATAGATATAACCGACGACGCCGTTGTAGCGACCGGGCGGCAATTTGGTTTCCATCGTGCCGTAAACGCGATTGACCTTGCCGAGTATGTATCCCGCGCCATCGCTGGCCGGGTTGAAATTGTCGTCGGGCCGCGCAAGCTGCTGGCGGGCGACTGGTCGCGCCAGGTAGGGCGTTACGATCACCACCAGTTCGGATTCGTTGCGGATGAAATCCTTGCTGCGGAACAGCGCCCCGAGGACCGGAATCTTGGTGAGGCCCGGAAAGCCGGAAACCGACTGGCGCACTTCATCGCGGATCAGGCCGCCGATCATCATGGAACCGCCCGACGGCAGTTCGACCGTCGTGTCGGCGACGCGTTTGCGCAGCGACAGGACGCTCGCGCCAACGCCTTCCATCTTGTTTGTCGTGCCCGCACCTTCCGTTGTCGGCTCCGACACGGAGGTTCTGATTTTCAGGCTGATGCGTCCCGGCCCGAGCACGGTCGGCATGAATTCCAGACCGATGCCATAATTGATCTTGGCCAGCTGATTGGTGCGTTTTCCGTCATCATCATAAGTCACGCTGTTGATGACATTATATTCGCCGCCGACATTGAAAGCCGCCTTTTCGCCGGAGATTGCGGTCAGCGTCGGCTCAGCCAGCGTCTTCATCACGCCTGCCGATTCCATCGCCCGCAGATAGGCGGAAAAGTTGCTCGTCGCGAGGCCGAAGCCGGTATCGGACAGGTTGTTGCCAATGGCGCCCGCAATGCTCTCGGAAATCCCGCCGTAGGAAATCCCGTTCGAAACGCCGCTGCCGCTCATATTGACGCCAAGCTGCTTCATGACCGAGCGGCTGACCTCGGCAACGGTGACTTTCAATGTCACCTGATCTTCGCCCACAATAGTCAGCATATTGACGATGGCGCTTTGACGGCGCCCCCAGTCGGGATTGTTGATGGCGACACCGCCGCCGTCGGTGGGCGCGGATGCAGTCGTGGTGAACTGGCCGGTTGTAGCCTCGCCGCCAGAAACGAAAAGACCGGCGAGCTTGGCCGCCTGCGCCGAATCCTGCGGGGTCTGCACGGTTCCGGTCAGCACCACATTGTCGTTGATGAGTTCGACGCGAATGTCGGAGCCGGGAATGAGACGCTTCAGCTGGGACGAGAGCCCGCTTACGTCCCGCTCGATCTCGACATCGATGGATGCGACCTGTTCGCCATTCGGACCGAAGACGAAAATATTGGTCTGGCCGACCTGCTTGCCGAAAAGATAGATGCGCCGCGACGTGCGCGTCACTGCATCGGCGATTGAAGGATTGGAAACGAGAACGTCATAGGCGTCTTGCGGAAGGTCGAGGACGACCGACTTGTTGAGGCCAAGCTTGATCGTCTGCGAACGCTGCTGGCTGCCCACCTTGACGATGCCAGCCGCCGCCATTGCTGTCATGTCGGCAAGCGGCAGGGAAACGGTTGCAAGCGCGCTGGCTACCAGTGCGATCTTTGCGGAATATGGGCGCACGCGGTTTGTCTTTCTCATGAGCGCGGTCCTATTTCTGTAACGCTGCCGGATTTGATGACCTTCACCGTCCCGCTGCGTGTCGGCGAGGAAACCAGATAGTCGGCCTGCTTGATATCCCTGTCCTCGACATCCTGTGTCGAGCGAAGCGCCAGCGTCAGGCGGTCGGCCATCTGCTGGGCGACGGTGATGATTTCAGCCTGTTCGGGCGTAACTTCTAGTGTCGCGGTCTGGCCCACCATGACCTTGCGGCCCTGCTCGTCTTCCTGAATGGCCTGATCGATGGCCAGCACACGCACATTCTGCAGCACGGTTTCAGTGGTGAAGGGTGCGAGCGACTTGTCGCCATTGTCCGGCTTGCGGCGGGTCATGATGACATCGACGAAATCATTGGGAAGAATGAAGCCGCCAGCCGAGCTTTCGGCGTTGATCTGCGTCGCAACAGCGCGCATACCCGGCGGCAGGATCGACGACATGAAGCTCTGGCCGGGGCCGATAAGCTTGGCCTTGCGGATCGGTTCGCCCGTGAAGAACTGGAGCCGCACCGTGGCGCCGCTCAACTGATTGATGGCATCGGGTTCGCTCGCGCGGGTGATGTAGCCTTCGCTGATGGCCTCCGCGGGCCAGGGCTGCCAGCGCATCTGCGATGTGAGCTCTGCGCCGACACCGAGATTCTCGGTGGCGACGAGCACATCCTCCAGTTTGATCTGCGGTGCTTCAGGCGCGGCGGCGACAGGCGCAGGCGGCGGTGTGGCGAGGTTCATGGCAATATAGCCCGCTCCACCAGCCGCAAGTACGGCTACTCCTAGAATGAGCAGTCGAGCTGATTTCATGATGTGCCCCGCGCAAATCCCCACGCCTTGATGACGTGTTCCAAAATTGCACTGGCAATCGTGTAATTATGGTTAATATAATCTTATTCGCATAAAGAAAGATTGAAATTGCACGTTGGCGTTGCACATCGGTGCACTCAAAATATCCCCGCCATAGAGGCTTTCACCGATTCTCCGACCGGCGTCAGCGGAAATGTCCACAGACCGGCAGCGCCGAGCGCAATGCCGTAGGGAATGCCTGCGTCCTTGCGGGCGAGCGTTCCCATGAAGGCGAAGCGGTCAGCCAGAAGCGGACGCGGAGCCATCCGGTAGACAATGATCGTGAGCGTGAGCACGCCGCCAAGGATCGAGACCATCACGAGATAATCCACGAGTCCGGGATTGGGGCCATACCACAAGGCTGTCGCCGCGATGAGCTTGGCGTCACCGCCGCCCATGGCGCGAAGGCAGAAAAGCGAAAAGGTGATAATGAGCGCAATGCCGCCAACCGCCAGATGCCAGCCAAATTCGGAAAGTGAAATGCCGCAAAGTGGCGAGAGCATGAGAAAGCCGAGCGTCAATCCGATGGAAACACGGTTGCGGATCGTCATCGACGTCAGGTCGGTGACCATCGCAGTCACCATGGCCAGAGCGAAGATTGCCGTCATGGCTGTTGCTGTCATTGCCGCCCCCGCGTCGCCTGTCATCCCATTATCTGGCCGCTGTTTGCGCGGAATTGCTCGCCTATGCTTAGCGGTTGGTCGCTTGTTGGAATTGTGTGGCGGTGTCGTTGAATTTTTCGCCGACACTGCCGGCCACAAGCGCGACGCCGCTGATGATCATGATGGAAACGAGCGTGCCGATCAGCGCATATTCGATCGCTGTCGAACCGGCCCTGTTCTTCATGAAACGCGTCATCAATGTCGGCATCGCATGCTCCTCGCTGTTCCGATTGCGCTGGTTTTTGGAAGCGCGCATTAATTTCGGATGTGCTGAAGCATAGGAGAGAGGAATTGTGGCCTTCTTAACGGGTATGGTTAACGAAATACTGCAGCGCTTGTGAAGCGACAACAATCGCGCGATTGGTTAATCTTTGGCGAATAGCGGGCGCGGCCCGCCCTGCAGGGTGGTGACTTAATGCTTCCTTCACCAATCCCGTTCATTCTTTACTCATTATATCGATGGGGCTTCATGAGCTTGGCCCATTATATCAGCGGGGGAATGTCGCGTGGTGCGTCGTTTGTTTTCTTTGGGCAGCTTCGGCATCTTGCCCGTCATCTGTGCTGCACTCGTGGCTGTCTTCGCGGTCACACCGGCATCGGCGGAAGACTATATTTCCCTTGAAACCAGCCAGGCGCGCATTTTGCGCCTCGCCCGTCCCGCCGACAGCGTTGTGATCGGCAATCCGTCGATTGCCGATGCAGTCGTTCAGGACGCACAGACCATCGTCCTGACCGGCAGGGATTTTGGCGTCACCAATATTGTTGTGATGGACAAGCAGGGCGAACCGATCCTTGACCGCGAACTGGTTGTTTCCCGCAATACGCGCGGAACGACGCGGATTTATCGTCAGGCTGAGGTGCAAACGCTTTCCTGCACACCCTATTGCGAAAAGGCTTCGACAAAGAACGGTTTCGACGACAAATAACGATATTCAGGCGGAAGCTACCGTTTCCGTTAATACTCTTTCAGGTTGTCCTGTTGTAACGATACGCCCAATCGAATTCTTGATCGAATTCAGGCAGAATTGGGTGGGGTTATGAGACCGGATTTTTTGGCGTGTCGCCTTGCGCGGGTGGACATAAGCCTGCGCCGTTTCCTGCGTGCGCAAAATGGCGTGGCGGCAGTGGAATTCGCGCTGCTTATCGTTCCATTCCTGCTCATCGTTTTTGCGACGATCGAGGTAGGCGTGAGTTTCGCGGCACGTCAGGTGATATCCAACGCGACGGAGACCGTGGCGCGCAAGCTGCAGACGACGGGCAAGATCGGAGACATCCAGATCAAGGACGCCGCAATCAGCGAGGAAGCCCTGCGCACCGAACTCTGCCAGCAAATGCAGTTCATGGTCGCTGCGGGCTGTCCCAATCTTTCGTTCAATCTTGGAACCTATGATGGGTTCGACAAGGTTCCGACGGACGAGATTCTCGACGATGAGGGCCGACTAACCCGGACTGGCATTGCCGGTACAAGCGGAACCTCGGCAATCAACCAGCTCAACGTGGTTTACGCCTGGCCCGTGCTGACGAACATTCTTTATCTGGTCAAAAGTCCTCATGCAGCCGGCGGCACCATGCCGCTTTTTGCAACCATCACCTGGCAGAACGAACCCTTTCCCAACTGACACAACCGACGCGCATCTCGTTGGAAAGCAGGTTCGTGTTTTCCGGATGCGTTCTACAGCGATCACCAGAGCGGTCAATTGTCATGCGTAACTCTATTCGGAATTTTCTGGGTGACCGGCGCGGCTTGGGGGCGGTTGAGTTCGCGCTCATCGCGCCTCTCCTGCTTCTGATTTATCTGGGCTCCGTCGATCTTGCCGAGGGGGTGGATACCAACAAGAAAGTGTCGCGTTCGGCGAGCGTCCTTGCCGATCTGGTTGCCCGCCAATTGTCGGTCACGACGAATGATCTGAACAATATGTTCAATATCGGTCGCGCCTCGCTTCTGCCCTACGGCCGTAGCAACCCGAAGATAAGGATCACCGCAATCAGGATCGAGGGCACTTCAACTACCACGAATCTTACGCCGAAGGTCGACTGGTCCTATGCCAATGTTGCAGGTTTTGCGGCAAAAACAGGCGCAGCCGGGGATATTCCGTCAAATCTCGTGAGTGAGGGGTCGTATTTCATCAAGGTTGATGTCGAGCTTGACTACAAGCCGCTCAATGCATGGATTTCCACCAGCATTCCGATGCGTGAAACCTATTATCTGGCGCCGCGCTATACAAACACGATCCCCTGCACCAATTGCTGAGCTCTTGGCATTGCGGGCAAAACTGAACATATAAGGACAAAGCCGATGCACGGCTCTTATTCAGGAACAGTTTTCAATGCCCGAATTACCAGAGGTCGAGACGGTTCGCCGTGGTCTGCAGCCCGTCATGGAGGGCGCGAGCGTCACCCGGGTCGAACAGCGTCGGCCGGACCTGCGTTTTCCCTTTCCCGACCGTTTTGTCGAACGTCTTTCCGGGCGACGCGTCACAGCACTCGGCCGCCGCGCAAAATATCTGACGATCCATCTGGACGACGGTCTTTCGGTGATCAGCCATCTGGGCATGTCGGGCTCGTTTCGCATCGAGACCGACGAGGGCGCTGGCGTGCCCGGCGCATTCCATCATGAGCGTTCCAAGCTGAGCGTGCACGATCATGTGGTGTTTCACCTTCAGCGCGCCGATGGCACTACGGCCCGCATCGTCTACAACGATCCGCGTCGGTTCGGCTTCATGCTCTTTGCCGAAGAAGGCGCGCTCGACAGTCATCCGCTGCTCGCGGGCCTCGGCATAGAGCCGACAGGCAATCTGCTTTCCGGCGCTGTTTTGGCGGAACTCCTCGCGGGCCGCAAGGCGCCTCTCAAGGCCGCGCTGCTCGATCAGCGCCTCATTGCCGGTCTCGGTAATATCTATGTCTGCGAGGCGCTCTGGCGCAGCCGCCTGTCGCCAATGCGCGCCGCGGGGTCCGCTGCGAAGGATCCCGAAACGATGGATCGGCTTGCTTCCGACATCCGCACGGTGATTGCGGAAGCCATTGCCGCCGGCGGCTCCACGCTCAAGGATTATATTCAGGCGGATGGTGCGCTCGGCTATTTCCAGCACGCCTTCTCCGTCTATGGGCGCGAAGGTGAGCCGTGCCGAAATCCCGCCTGCAACGGCTTTGTGGAACGGGCGGTTCAATCTGGACGTTCGACTTTTTTCTGTGCCTCCTGCCAGCAATGAGTGCTTGAAAAAGAAGTTCTGCCGGTCCACCTTGCCCGCCAAACAGCTAGCCGTTGATGGAGGAGTTCAAATTCATGGCCTATGAAACGATCATCGTCGAGACGCGCGGCAGCGTCGGCCTCATTCGCCTCAACCGTCCGCAGGCGCTCAATGCGCTGAACCGCCAGGTTCTGGACGAATTGACGGAAGCTCTCGGCGCTTTCGATGCAGACGGCAAGATCGGCGCCATCGTCCTGACCGGCTCTGAAAAGGCTTTTGCTGCCGGTGCTGACATCAAGGAAATGCAGCCGATCGATTTCGTGGACGCCTATCTTCAGGACATGTTCGCGGACTGGCAAAAGGTCGATCGTGTCCGCAAGCCCATCATTGCGGCGGTTTCGGGCTATGCGCTCGGCGGCGGCTGTGAGCTTGCCATGATGTGCGATTTCATCATTGCCGGCAGCAATGCCAAGTTTGGCCAGCCCGAAATCACGCTCGGCGTCATGCCCGGCATGGGCGGCTCGCAGCGTCTCACCCGCTATGTCGGCAAGTCCAAGGCGATGGATATGTGCCTCACGGGCCGCATGATGGATGCCGCAGAGGCAGAACGCAGCGGCCTGGTCTCGCGGGTGGTCGCGCCGGAAGAACTTCTGGAAGAGGCTTTGAAGGCTGCCGAACGCATTGCGTCCTTCTCGCGTCCCTCCGTGCTTATGGTCAAGGAAGCGGTCAATCGCACCTATGAAATGACGCTGAGCGAAGGGCTCCGTTTCGAGCGACGCCAGTTCCACTCCCTGTTTGCGACGGAAGACCAGAAGGAGGGCATGGCGGCCTTCATCGACAAGCGCACGCCATCGTTCAAGAATCGCTGATTGGTCGGGCTGACGGCGGTCGGCTGTCTGCCCTAACGGGAGTGCCATGGAAGTCTTCCGGCTGTTCCTACTGGCTTTCATTGGGCTTTCGGGCCGGATTTGCGGCTCTTTGATCGAGCTTTGGGGCAGAATCCACGTTGACGCCGCCCCAAAGCTGATCTATAAGCCCGCCCACGGATCGGCGGCCCAAAGGATTTTTCTCGGCTGCCCTAGAGGTTTTGTGCCCGGCGGTTTTTGCCCCTGGCTAGCTGACAGAAAAAAGAGAGGCATTTATGGCCAATACTCCTTCGGCCAAGAAGGCAGTGCGCAAGATCGCTGCCCGCACCGAAATCAACAAGTCCCGCCGTTCGCGCGTTCGCACCTTCGTACGTAAGCTGGAAGACGCTCTGCTGAGCGGCGACAAGCAGGCTGCGGAACTCGCATTCAAGGCTGCTGAGCCTGAACTGATGCGCGCAGCTTCCAAGGGCGTGATGCACAAGAACACCGCTTCGCGTAAGGTTTCGCGCCTTGCCCAGCGCGTTAAGGCTCTCAACGCCTAATATTCATCCATTCTAATGGATCAGTTTCGAAACCCGGCTCATTGTTAGCCGGGTTTTCTTTTTTGAGCGTTTTTTGGACAATCGGCATTCTTCCTCTCCCACCTGGAATTGAAGAGATATTTCAATGGCTAGCTGGAAATCCTGGGAGGAGCGTCAATTCTATGAGCGTCAATTTAATCAGTATTTTCAAATGGTTGCGGATTGTTGTCCACTGTTATCCACAGGCTGGTTTAGGGACTCGGAAGTGGGTTTGAGTCAAGAATTTTTTTTAAATTTATTTTTCGAACGGAACATATCAGGACCACCTAAAAATTGTCCCAGGAAAACGTATTGAATCCAAAGGTGTTATTTCGCTGGCATCCGATTCCCCCCTGTTGCGGGGAGGCCCTGCAAGAGCTTTCAGCAAAAAAATGTGGTTTTCTTAGGCTTGCCCTTTGCTGCGAGGCTTCGCTAAAGTCAGGACATAAGAGGGGTGGGCCACCGGCCCGGAGTTAGCATCAAATAGCGAGTTTGTCGGCGTGGGCGTCACAGCCCGCGGGTGTTATATTCTGGTCGTAAGGTCCTGATCCTCATGGTTGATTGCTTACCATTCATTAACCGGAATGCCGTTTTAGGCATGTCCCCGACAATTGAATGGTTGTGGCGGATTTCTTTCCGGGCAATCAGCCTCCGATAAAAGTGTTGTGAGTCGTAAAAAGGTCGCCGGGAAGGAGTATCCGGGTGTTGGTCCTGAAGGGACCGTTTGAGTTTGTGTTTGGCCCAGAGCTTTGAAGCCGGGCTTTGTGAGTGAGTACCTGCTGGCAAGACGGATGATAAATCCGCGGTTCGGACAGGAAAAAATGACAAGCGTCAGAAAACGACGCGTACGAATGTGAAGGCAGGCGAGACGATGGCAATGATGACCGGCAAATCGACGGCAACGATGGGTGATGATGCACATGCGAACCGTATCCACGGATCTTCTGCTACCGGAAATGACAAGAGCCTGGTCGAGCTGAGCGGCAATGCCGGTGATGAGGTTTTCGAGCGCCTTACGGCAAAGCTGAAAGCCCGCGTCGGCACCGAGATTTATTCCAGCTGGTTCGGTCGTCTGAAGCTTGATGATATCTCCAAGAGCATTGTCCGCCTGTCGGTTCCGACGGCATTCTTGCGCTCCTGGATCAACAATCACTATTCCGAACTGCTGACCGAGCTGTGGCAAGAAGAAAACCCGCAGATTCTGAAGGTTGAAGTCGTGGTACGTGGCGTTAGTCGCGTGGTGCGCAGCGCTGCTCCGGTGGAAGCCTGCGAAGCGGCCGAGAACAAGCCGGTCGCGGCCCCGCGCGAAAAGATGGTGTTTCCGCTTGGTCAGTCCTTTGGCGGCCAGCAGGTGGGCGAGAAGCGCGGTTCCGCGGTTGTCGCAGAATCGGCGGCGGCTTCGGGTGCCGTGCTCGGTTCGCCGCTCGATCCGCGCTATACGTTCGACAGCTTTGTCGATGGTGCATCGAATCGCGTGGCGCTTGCTGCAGCCCGCACCATCGCCGAAGCCGGTTCCAGCGCCGTGCGCTTCAATCCGCTCTTCATCCATGCTTCTGTCGGCCTCGGCAAGACTCACCTTCTGCAGGCCATCGCCGCAGCCGCGCTCCAGCGCCAGGAAAAGGCCCGCGTTGTCTATCTGACGGCTGAATATTTCATGTGGCGCTTTGCAACCGCCATTCGCGACAACAACGCGCTTTCCTTCAAGGAGCAGCTTCGCGATATCGATCTTCTCGTGATCGACGACATGCAGTTCCTGCAGGGCAAGTCGATCCAGCACGAATTCTGCCATCTCCTGAACACGCTGCTCGACAGCGCCAAGCAGGTCGTGGTCGCCGCCGACCGCGCGCCGTCCGAACTGGAATCGCTTGATGTGCGCGTTCGTTCGCGCCTTCAGGGTGGCGTTGCGCTCGAAGTGGCGGCGCCTGACTATGAAATGCGGGTCGAAATGCTGCGCCGCCGTCTGGCCGCTGCACAGGCGGAAGATCCGAGCCTCACCATCGGCGAAGAGATTCTCTCGCACGTTGCCCGCACCGTCACCGGATCGGGCCGCGAACTGGAAGGCGCTTTCAACCAGCTCCTTTTCCGCCAGTCTTTCGAGCCGAATATTTCCATCGACCGCGTCGATGAGCTGCTCGGCCATCTGACCCGCGTTGGTGAGCCGAAGCGCATCCGCATCGAGGAAATCCAGCGCATCGTGGCGCGTCATTATAATGTCTCGAAGCAGGACCTGCTGTCGAACCGCCGCACGCGCACCATCGTCAAGCCGCGTCAGGTGGCGATGTATCTCGCCAAGATGATGACGCCCCGCTCGCTGCCGGAAATCGGTCGCCGCTTCGGCGGTCGCGATCACACCACGGTTCTTCATGCTGTGCGCAAGATCGAGGATCTGGTCGGTGCCGATACCAAGCTGGCGCAAGAACTCGAACTTCTGAAACGTCTTATCAACGATCAGGCCGCCTGATTTCAGGTGAGGCCACGACATCCGTTCAATCCATGCGTGGATATTGGGCATAAAGCCCGCGCCGCAGCGTTTTACGTTGCGGCGCGGGCTTGCTTTTCTCCTTAAAAATCTGCCACTTTAACGGACCTTCTGGCGCCCCGGGGCGCCTTATCGACAGGGGCCGTCTGCCTGCCCGTCAGATGCAGTTGCCCTGTCCCAGCGAGCGAGTGCGTTTGAACATGCGTGTTACCCTAGAGCGATCGAACCTTCTCAAATCTCTCAATCACGTCCACCGCGTCGTGGAACGCCGCAACACGATACCGATTCTGTCGAACGTGCTTTTGCAGGCTGAGGGCGCAAGCCTGGCGCTGAAAGCCACCGATCTTGATCTTGAGGTCAATGAAGCGACTGCCGCCATGGTGGAACAGGCTGGCGCCACGACGGTTCCGGCGCATCTCCTCTATGACATCGTCCGCAAGCTGCCGGACGGTGCCGAAGTCATGCTCTCGACCAATCCGGATGGCGGTTCCATGTCGGTCATCTCCGGCAAATCGTCCTTCCGCCTGCAGTGCCTGCCGCAGTCTGATTTCCCGGAACTGACGGCTGGCGCGTTCACTCATTCCTTCCGCATCGAGGCACAGGCGCTGAAGCGTCTTATCGACCGCACGCAGTTCGCGATCTCGACGGAAGAAACCCGCTATTATCTGAACGGCATTTTCTTCCACGCCATCGAAAGCGACGGTGCCTTGAAGCTGCGCGCTGTCGCGACCGACGGTCACCGTCTGGCGCGTGCCGAACTGGAAGCGCCGTCCGGCACGGAAGGCATGCCGGGCATCATCATCCCGCGCAAGACGGTTGCGGAACTACAGAAGCTGGTGGATGTGCCGGATGTGGTCGTTACGGTTGAGCTGTCGGATGCCAAGATTCGCTTCACGGTCGGCTCTGTCGTGCTCACCTCGAAACTGATCGACGGCACGTTCCCGGACTACCAGCGTGTGATTCCATCCGGCAACGACAAGAAGCTCACCATCGGCCGCCAGGAATTTGCGGCCTCGGTGGATCGCGTCTCGACTATTTCCAGCGAGCGTGGCCGCGCAGTGAAGCTCTCCATCGCCGATGGCTTGCTGACGCTGACCGTCAACAATCCGGATTCTGGCAGCGCAACCGACGAGTTGGCTGCGGACTACGATGCCGATCCGCTCGATATCGGTTTCAACTCGAAATATCTGCTCGACATTACCAGCCAGCTTTCGGGTTCGGATGCGGTCTTCATGCTGGCCGATGCCGGTTCGCCGACACTGGTGCGCGATACGGGTGACGATGACGTCCTTTACGTCCTCATGCCGATGCGTGTTTAAAGAACGGAAAAGTGAATACTTCGGAGCCTGATCAAAGCCGCCCGGATCGCGTTTCGATCCGGCGGCTTAAGCTTGTCAATTTCCGCAATTATGCGGAATTGTCGCTGCCGCTTGGGCCAGGACATGTGGTCCTGACCGGCGAA
This sequence comes from Brucella pseudintermedia, assembly GCF_008932435.1. Lineage (GTDB taxonomy): Bacteria > Pseudomonadota > Alphaproteobacteria > Rhizobiales > Rhizobiaceae > Brucella > Brucella pseudintermedia. The sequence continues at coordinate 94,209 of NZ_WBWE01000006.1, forward strand.
AACGGGTCCGGCAAGACCAATCTCATCGAAGCGGTTTCCTTTCTGTCGCCGGGGCGCGGTCTGCGGCGCGCCGCTTATGACGATGTGGCGCGCACCAATTCGCTCGACGGCTTTGCAATCCATGCCGCGCTCGACTGCATGATCTATGGTGAGGCGGAAATCGGGACCGGAACCGCAGGCGGCGGCGAGGGTGGCCGCAAGGTCCGTATCAACGGTGTTGCGGCCTCCGGCGATGATCTGCTTGATTATGCGCGCATTCTCTGGGTGGTGCCGTCCATGGATGGGCTGTTCACCGGCGGCGCTTCTGATCGGCGGCGTTTTCTCGACCGCATGGTGCTGGCCATCGATACGGCTCATGGCAAGCGGGTGCTTGATTATGAGAAGGCGATGCGCAGCCGCAACCGGCTGCTGAGCGACGGCAACAGTGACGGCCAATGGCTGGATGCGATTGAAAGCCAAATGGCAGAGCTTGGCACAGCCATCGCTGCCGCCCGCGCCGAGGCCATGCGTCTGATCGCGGCGATGATCGAACGACTTCCTGCTGAAGGACCGTTTCCGAAGGCCGATTGCTTTCTGGAAGGCGCGCTGGAGCAGAGAATCAATGTCGAGGCGGCGCTTGACCTCGAAGAAGATTTCCGCCGCATTCTGCGTGATGGCCGCGCGCGCGACCGGGCGGCGGGCCGCACGCTGGAAGGCCCGCATCGTACCGACCTGATTGTCCAGCACAGACCCAAGGCAATGCCTGCCGCGCTCTGTTCCACGGGCGAGCAAAAGGCATTGCTGATCGGTCTGGTTCTCGCCCATGCGCGGCTGACGGCAGAACTTTCCGGCATGGCGCCGATCCTCCTGCTCGATGAAATCGCCGCGCATCTCGATACGGGACGCCGTGCAGCGCTGTTCGGCATTCTGGATGAACTTGGCGGGCAGGCTTTCATGACCGGCACTGATCGGGCGCTTTTTGAGGCGCTTGAAGGGGAAGCGCAATTTTTCAATGTGGCGGCTGGCACGCTTACCCCGCTCTGAGGCAAAATATCCGCTGACAGCGGGTCGGCAGAGGCATATGTTTGCCGACCATGAACGCACCATCGAAGCCTTTTTCATCCGAAGAACTTGAACGCTATGCGCGCCATATCGTGCTGCCGGAAATCGGTGGCCCGGGCCAGCAGAAGCTGAAGGCCGCCCGCGTGCTGATTGTCGGTGCTGGTGGGCTTGGCGCGCCGGTGCTGCAATATCTGGCGGCTGCGGGCGTCGGCACGCTCGGCATTGTCGATGACGACACGGTTTCGCTGTCGAACCTGCAACGTCAGGTCATTCACGATACGCAAAGCATCGGCCAGCCGAAGGTGGCAAGCGCGCTTTCCACCATTGCCCGCATCAACCCGCATGTAAAGGTTGAAGGTCATCAGTTTCGCCTCGATGCGGACAATGCCGAAGCCCTCATCGGCAATTACGACGTTGTGGTGGATGGTTCCGACAATTTCACCACGCGCTATATTCTGGCCGATGCCGCTGCCAAAGTCGGTCGCCCGCTGGTGACCGGCGCCATGGGCCGTTTCGATGGCACTGTCACGGTGCTGATGCCTTACGCGACCGGCCCCGACGGCACGCCCAACCCGTCCTATCGCGATCTTTTCCCGGAAGCGCCGCCGCCCGGAACGGTGCCGACCTGTGCGGAAGCCGGAGTGCTGGGCGTCCTGCCGGGTGTGATCGGCAGCCTGCAGGCAATGGAAGTTATCAAGCTCATCACCGGCATCGGCGAGCCGCTGGTCGGGCGCTTGCTGCTCTATAATGCGCTGAATGTCCGTTTCGAAACCATCCGTTACAAGGCGCGCAAACCGAAATGACGGCTCTGCGTGTCGAAGTTATTGGCGGGAATTTCGGGCAGTGGGAAGAATTGCTCGGCATGATCCGCGACAGCTTCGCCTATATGGACGGCGTGATCGATCCGCCCTCGTCAGTAGGTTTGCTGACGGCGGAAAATTTGCGGCAGAAGGCCGAGGAAGAAACCGGCTTTGCAGCCTTCCTTGATGGCAGACTTGTCGGCTGTGTCTTCATACGGGAAAAGGCCGAGGGCTTTTATCTCGACAAGCTTGCCGTCGCATCCGCTTTTGAGGGACGAGGCATTGGGCGATTGCTGATGCAAAAGGCGGAAGATGTTGCGCTTGCAAAAGGCAAGCCCTCGATTGAGTTGCAGGTGCGTATCGAGCTTGCGCGCAATCGGGCGGTGTTTGAGAAGCTCGGATATCGCAAGATCGCGGAAACCGCGCATCCGGGCTATAGCCGCCCCACATCCATAACCATGCGCAAGGAGATCACGCGTGGCACTGACATTAACCGATGAAGAGCGGTCGATAGCGGCTGGCGATCAGGGGGAAGGCGCTGCGATGGCGATGCGCATCGTAGCCGACACTGCGCGGCTTATGGGTGCGCCGCGTCTTATCCCTGTCGCATCGGCGCATATCGACGGTGCCCTCTATCACGGCGATAGCGGAACGCTTTTTGCTGAGAAGCTTGTAGAGGGCGGCGCGAAGGTCAGGGTGCGCGCCACACTCAATGTCGGTTCCATCGATCTGACAGGCTGCTCGCATAATCATTTGCCGGCTCACGAGGCGGATATGGCCAGGCGTATGATGCGCGCCTACATCAAGCTTGGCTGCGAGCCGACATGGACCTGCGCGCCTTATCAGGCCGGCCACAGGCCAGCACAGGGAACCGATGTCGCATGGGGCGAATCCAATGCGGTCGTGTTCTGCAATTCGGTTCTGGGCGCGCGCACCAATCGCTATGGCGATTTTCTGGATATCGCCTGCGCCATTGCAGGCCGCGCGCCGGATTATGGCCTGCACCGGCCCGAAAACCGCCGCGCTACCGTGGTGATCGATATTTCGGCGCTCGATCCTGGCTTCCTGTCGTCCGAGGTGGCCTGGCCCATTCTCGGCAATCTGTTCGGACGCAGCGTGGGCACGAATATCGGTGTCGTCGCTGGCAGTCCTGTCCATCCCGATGAGGACGATCTCAAGGCTTTCGGTGCGGCGTCGGCGTCGGTTGGTGCCGTCGGTCTGTTCCATATCGCGGGCGTGACGCCGGAAGCGCCCGATCTTGAAACGGCCTTGCAGCATCAGGAGCCGGAAGGTGTCATTCGGGTCACGCGAGACATGATCGAGATGACGCGCAAGCGGCTCTCGACGGTCGAACGGGTCGATCATATCGATGCGGTCGCCATCGGCAGTCCGCATCTTTCGATAACGGAATTCGACCGCTTGGAGCGAGCCATCGCGGAACGCAAGCTCGCTGTGCCGCTTTATGCCTGCACCGGGCGTCATGCGCTGGCTGAACTGGAAAAGGGCGGGCGCAGGCAGGAGCTGGAAAAGGCGGGCGTCATCATCGTCGCTGATACATGTGTGCTGGTAACGCCTATTTTGCCAGCTAAAGATGATGCCGTCCTGATGACCAATTCCGGCAAGTTCGCCCATTATGCGCCCGGCAATACCGGCTACGGCGTGCTGTATGGCTCGCTGGAGGAATGCGTGGAAAGTGCTGTCATGGGGCGTCCCATTTTTGAGGGACAAGCGGTATGAGCGGGCTCGAAACCTCGATCCTTGTTGCCGGAAAAGGCGCGGAAGCGGAGGCGCTGGTTCTCTCCGCGCCGATCAGCTTCTGGGGCGGTGTCGATCCGAAAAGCGGGCGGATTGCCGATGTGCGCCATCCAGAACATGGGCAAAGCATCGCCGGGCGCGTGCTGTGCCTGCCAGGAACCATCGGTTCGTCGTCAGCCGCTGCCGTCCTGCTGGAACTGGTCCATAGCGGCCACGCGCCCGCAGCCATTGTCCTGCACGAGCCTGATGCAATCCTGCTGCTTGGCCTCATCGTTGCCCGTGAAATGGGCCATGACGTGCCGATTGCCATTGAGCTTGACCGGGAGGCGCAAAAGCAACTCGCCGGCCATCGTGTGACGGTCGGCGAGGATGGGGCTATCTGGATCGGTCAATATTGAGTTGAACGATCCACGACATGTTCCAGCGTGCCGTCGCGCTCGAACGCTTCGATCTGCCGGATGATCTGCGGCACAAGAGCGGTTGCGGATGAGCTCGCCGCCGCATGCGGGGTGATCGTCACGCGCGGATGATCCCAAAGCGGGCTGCTGGTTGGCAGCGGTTCCTGCGTGAACACATCGAGCGACGCTGCCGACAGAAGACCGCGATCGAGCGCGGCCAGAATATCCGCCTCATTTTGCAATCCGCCGCGCCCGGCATTGATCAGCACCGGAGCGCCGAGCGGCCCGTCGCTCTTCAGTTGCGCGAACATTGACATGGAGAGGATGCCCTTGGTGTCGGGCGTCAGCGGCAGCAGACAGACAAAGATATCCGGCGCCTTGAGGAATTTTCCAAAGCCGTCCTTGCCGTGATAAGTCTGCACGCCATCGATCTCTTGCGGCCGGCGGCTCCAGCCTGTGACATTGAAGCCGAGCACCTTCAGCTTTTCGGCCGCATCGCGCCCTAATACGCCAAGCCCCATGATGCCGACCGTCACTTCATGCGCGGCGGGCTGGCGGCGATCCTCGTGCCAGACATGGTTCTGCTGCTGCTTGCGATAGCGCTGTCCGAGACGGTGGTGATCCAGCACCTGCCAGACGACATATTCCGTCATGCGCATGGTAAGATCGTCAGAGATGATGCGCACCAATGGCACATCGGGAATCCGGTCGTCGCGGAAGACGTGATCGACGCCCGCGCCCAGCGAGAAGATGACTTTCAGGTTGGGCAGGTTCGCAAGCGAACCGGGCTTTTGCTTCCAGACCAGCGCATATTGGACGGAAGGGTCGTTTTCCGCACGATCCGTCACCACCGGACGGTCCGGCGCATGGTCCCGAAATGTCTTCAGCCAGATTTCCGGGTCCCAGTCGGTGATCGCGAGAAGAATATTGCCCTTGGTTTCGCTCATTGTTTTACCCCTCCCTGTGTTGCCTCCATATGGAAAGCAGCAGCCATCAACGCCTTGGTATAATCGGTCTGCGGATTGGCAAACACATCCTTTGCCGCGCCATATTCGACCGCCTTGCCGTTGCGCATCACCAGCACATCATTTGCCAGCGCCCGCACCACTTTCAGATCGTGGCTTATGAAAAGATAGGCTAGGTCGTGCTTCTGCTGCAATGCGCGCAACAGATCGACCACCTGCGCCTGCACGCTCATGTCGAGCGCCGAGGTTGGCTCGTCCAGCATGACGAATTTCGGGTTCAGCACCATGGCGCGTGCAATCGCGATGCGCTGGCGCTGGCCGCCGGAAAATTCGTGCGGATAGCGGAAACGGGTTTCAGGATCGAGGTTCACCTCATTGAGCGCTGCCACCACCCGGGCATCGCGGTCATCTGCGGAAAGCTTGGGCTCATGCACGAGAAGTCCTTCGGCGATGATGTCAGCGATGGTCATGCGCGGCGACAGCGAGCCGAACGGGTCCTGAAACACGATCTGCATTTCCCGGCGCAGCGGGCGCATGTCCTTGAAGCTGAACTTCGCGATATCGCGACCGTCGAAATTGATCTCACCCTTGGATGAAATCATCCGCGAAAGCGCTAGTCCCAATGTCGTCTTGCCGGAACCGGATTCGCCAACGACGCCGAGCGTCTGTCCGGCGCGCAAGTTCACATCGATGCCGTCCACCGCCTTCACATGGTCGACGGTCTTGCGCAAGAAACCTTTCTTGATCGGGAACCAGACGCGAATGTCCTTGCCTTCCATCACCGTTTTCGCAGCCGGGTCCGCAGCGGGCGGTTCGCCTTTCGGTTCGGCGGCAAGCAGGTGCTTGGTGTAAGGATGCTGCGGGTTCTCGAAAATCCCTTGGGTCGGTCCGACCTCAACGATCTTGCCCTTGCTCATCACGCAGACCTTGTCGGCGATCTTGCGCACGATGCCGAGATCGTGGGTGATGAACAGCATCGACATGCCCTGTGCGGCTTTCAGTTCGGCAAGCAGCTTCAATATCTGCGCCTGCACGGTAACGTCGAGGGCGGTGGTCGGCTCGTCGGCAATCAGCAGCTTTGGCTTGTTGGCCAAGGCCATCGCGATCATGACGCGCTGGCGCTGACCGCCGGAAAGCTGGTGCGGGAAAGCGGTCAGGCGCTTTTCCGGTTCGCGAATGCCAACTTCGTGCAGAAGTTCAAGCGTGCGTGCCCGTGCCTGGGCGTCGCCCATGCCTTGGTGCATTTTCAGGATTTCGCCGATCTGCCGCTCCACACTGTGCAGCGGATTGAGCGAGGTCATCGGCTCCTGAAAAATCATCGTGATGTCGTTGCCGCGCACACGCCGCAGTTCCGGCTCCGAGGCCTTCATCAGATCCTTGCCGTTGAAAAGAATTTCCCCGGAAGGATGGCTGGCGGAAGGGTAGGGCAGCAGTTTCAGGACGGACAAGGCCGAAACGGATTTGCCTGAACCCGATTCGCCGACGAGTGCCACCGTTTCGCCTTCGGCGATGTCGAAGGATATGCGGTCGACAGAAACGCGTTCCTCACCGTTCTGGCGGAATGCGACGGACAGATCGCGGACGGACAGCAAGTTTTTATTCATTGATCCGCTCATTGGCTCGCTCATTGAAATGCCTTTCGCGGATCGAAGGCATCACGTGTTGCTTCACCGATGAAGATCAGAAGCGACAGCATCAGCGATATGACCACGAAGCCGGTAATGCCGAGCCATGGCGCTTGCAGGTTGTTCTTGCCCTGGGCCAAAAGTTCGCCCAGCGAAGCCGAGCCGGGCGGCAGGCCGAAACCGAGGAAGTCGAGCGAGGTGAGCGTGGTGATCGAGCCGTTCAGGATGAAAGGCAGGAAGGTCAGCGTCGCCACCATGGCGTTGGGCAGGAGATGCCGCCACATGATGGTGCCGTTCTTCACGCCGAGCGCGCGCGCCGCATTCACATATTCAAAATTTCGCGCCCGCAAAAATTCCGCGCGCACGACGCCGACGAAGGCGACCCATGAGAACAGAAGCATGATGCCGAGAAGGACCCAGAAGCCGGGCGGCAATATCGCCGCGATAATCAGCAACAGGTAGAGAACCGGGATCGAGGACCAGATTTCAATGAAACGCTGGAACAGAAGATCGACCCAGCCGCCGAAATAGCCCTGAACCGCACCAGCCGTCACGCCGATGATGGCCGAGAAGAAGGTGAGGATGAGGCCGAACAGCACCGAAATGCGGAAACCGTAGAGCGCGCGCGCAAAGACGTCGCGGGCCTGATCGTCGGTGCCGAGCAGGTTGAAATTACCGAAACGGCAATTGGGATCGCTCACCCCTTGTGGATAGCGCTGGCAGCGCTCTTCGGGCGAATAAAGCCAGAACGGCTTCGACGGGGCCGCTTCTGGTATCTCGCTGTTCACGGTGTTGTAGGAATAACGGATCGGCGGCCAGATGGCCCAGCCATTATTGTTGATCTCGTCCTGTATCACCGGATCCCGATAGTCGGTGACGGCATAAAAGCCGCCGAATTTTTCTTCCGGATAGTCGACGAAAACCGGCATCAGCAGCTCGCCCTTGTAGGAAACGAGAATAGGCCGGTCATTGGCGATGAACTCGGAGAAAAGGGCTGCGACAAGCAGGAACAGGAAAATCCACAGCGACCAGTAACCGCGCTTGTTGGCCTTGAAATTCTGCCAGCGGCGCTTGTTGAGCGGTGACAGAAACGGACGTTTTACCGGCTTTGCGGCGGAGAGGGTGGTGTCGGTCATTACACGTCCCTCCGCTCAAAATCGATGCGCGGATCGATCCATGTATAGGTAAGGTCGGACAGGAGGCCGACCAGCAGGCCGATCAGCGAGAAGATGAAGAGGTTGGCGAACACCACCGGATAATCGCGGTTGATGACCGACTGATAGCCGAGCAATCCAAGTCCGTCGAGCGAGAAGATGGTTTCAATCAGAAGCGAGCCGGTGAAGAAGGCCGAGATGAACGCGCCCGGAAAACCGGCAATAACGATCAGCATCGCATTGCGGAAAACGTGACGATAGAGAACCTGGTTCTCGGTCAGCCCTTTGGCGCGGGCCGTCGTTACATATTGCTTGCGGATTTCTTCCAGAAACGAATTCTTGGTGAGAAGCGTCGTCGTGGCGAAGGCGGAAAGCACCAGTGCCGTCACCGGCAGAACCATGTGCCAAAGATAATCGCCGATCTTGCCCCAGAACGACATCTGCGCGAATTCGGGCGAAGTGAGGCCGCGCAGCGGGAACCAGTCGAAGAACGAGCCGCCCGCGAAAAGCACGATCAGCAGGATGGCGAACAGGAAGCTTGGAATGGCATAGCCGACGATGATGACGGCACTGGTCCAGGTGTCGAAGCGCGAACCGTCCTTGATCGCCTTGCGGATGCCGAGCGGTATGGAGATCATGTAGGACAGAAAAGTCAGCCACAGGCCCAGCGAGATCGAAACCGGCATCTTTTCCTTGATGAGATCAATCACGCTGATGTCGCGGAAATAGCTGTGACCGAAATCGAAGCGCAGATAGTTCCACAACATCTGTCCGAAGCGCTCCAGCGGCGGCTTGTCGAAACCGAACTGCTTTTCAAGGTCGGCGATGAATTGCGGGTCCAGCCCCTGCGCGCCGCGATATTTGGAATTGACTGAGCCGCTATCGACGGCACTTTGCCCGAAATCGCCGCCGCCACCCGAAAGGCGGTCAAGAGCATCGCCGCCCTGACCCGACAACTGCGCGATCACACGCTCGACCGGGCCGCCGGGGGCGAATTGAACGACGGCGAAGGAAATGGCCATGATGCCGAAAATCGTCGGGATCATCAGAAGCAGGCGACGGAGAATATAAGCGCCCATCAGCCCGTTTTTCTCCGCAGGTTCAGATCAGTCTTATGGCTTGCCAACAGCTCTTGCCTTTTCTTCATCAATCCACCACAGCATCTCGACAGGGAAGCCGTAATCGGGCTTCGGCTCCTTGAAACCGAACCGGTCCCAATAGGCCGCGAGATGATTCGCTGACGTCCAATTTGGAATCCAGTCGCGCCGGATACGCAAGTACCGATCGAGCACACGCATCGTGGCGACGAACTCCTCACGCGTCGAAGCTGCGCCGATATCCGCAATCAGCGCGTCGATCAACGGATCTTCCGTGCCGGGAAGGTTGTAGCTGCCCGGCATCCTGGCCGATTCGGCACCAAATATTCCGGCGAGCGATTCCTGTGTTGGCGTGGGGCTGAACTGTAGCGCCATGCCCACCAAGTCGAACTGGAAATCCTGCAGCCGCGCCTGATACTGGCTAGCATCGACAAGCCGCAGGCTTGCATCGATGCCGATGGCGCGCAGCTTCTGCGCAAAGGGATTATAGATCCGAGTAAAAGCTTCGGAATTGGAGAGCATTTCCAGCGCGAACTTCGATCCGTCCTTGTCGTGGAACTGACCGTTCTTGCGCTCGAAGCCCGCGGCCTCCAACAGCTTGATGGCCTCTGCGAACTGTTTCCGGTCCCGTCCTGTTCCGTCGGAAACCGGCATCAGCACGGCTTCGCCGAAAATGGCGTCGGGCAGCTTGCCGCGATAGCGTTCAAGCACCTTCAGCTCATCGGGTGTCGGCAGGCCGCTTGCCTGAAAATCCGATCCCTGAAAGCAGGATTGCGAACGGGTATAAATGTTGTAGAACAGATGCTCGTTGGTCCATTCGAAGTCGAAGCAGAGCGCAATTGCCTCGCGCACACGCGGATCACGGAACCGCTCGCGGCGCTGGTTCAGCGCCCAGGCCTGCATCAGCGGGCGCTTTTCTTTCGGAAAGGTGCGTTTGATGACCTTTCCCTGCTGGATGGCCGGGAAATCATAGGCCGTCGCCCAATTCTTGGAGACGGTCTCCTCGCGATAATCGATGTTGCCCTTCTTGAAGGCTTCGAATTGCGGCTGGCGATCGCGGAAAAATTCGATGCGAATGCGGTCGAAATGGTTGAAGCCTTTCTGCACCGGCAGGTCTTTGCCCCAATAATCCTCTACGCGGTCATATTCGATGAACTGACCGGCGGCGAAATTGCCGATCTTATAGGCGCCGGAACCCAGCACCGGCTCCATGGTCGTGGCTTCAAAGTCACGATCCTTGAACCAGTTTTCCGACAGAATCGGCACGACAACCGCATCGAGAAGGGCGTTCGCGCCGCGCCCCTCTACGACGCGCAGACGCACTTCGTGCTTGCCGGTTGCCTCCACCTTTTCCACACCTGCCAGATATTGGCGCAGTGTCGGATGGCCTTTCTGCTTGATGGTCGTATAGGTGAACACCACGTCCTTCGCCTCGATCGGCGAACCGTCGTGAAAACGCGCTTCCTTGCGAAGCTTGAAGGTGCAACTGCGCCGGTCTTTGGAAAGCGTCGCGCTTTCCGCGATCAGGCCATAGACGGAATCCGGCTCGTCCAGCGCCGAAGCCATCAGCGTATCGAAGGTCAGTTCCACGCGCGGCGGCGCATCGCCCTTGAAGGTGAAGGTGTTGAGCGTGTTGAACGTGTCGGTATTCTGGTTCCAGATCCAGCTCGACGGCGCGAAATTGAACGTGCCGCCTTTCGGCGCTTCGGGGCTGGCATAGTCGAAATGCTGAAAATCGGGACCGTATTTCAGGTCACCGAAAGCCGAAAGTCCGTGCAGCGCCCTGCCTGTCGGTATGTCGGCAATGGCTCTCGGTGGCAGGAAGGCCGCAAAAGCGGCACTTCCCGAAAACCCCAGAAAATGGCGGCGGTTCATGCGAAGGATTGTCATTCCCGTTCGGCCCTCATTCACTGCCGGTCTTGAGCTTGGCTTCCTTCGCAGGGTCTATCCACCAGGAGAACGGGTCAATCCCAACATAGTCGGGCTGCTTTTCAGGCATTCCGAATTTATTCCAGTAAGCCACGTTGATCTTGTCGGAATACCATTGCGGAATGACGTAATAGTTCCACAGAAGCGCGCGGTCGAGCGCATGGGTGGAAGCGACCAGCTCGTCGCGGTCCTTGGCATAGATGACGCGGTCGATCAGCTTGTCGATGGCGGGGTTCTGGATACCCGCATAATTGCGGCTGCCCTTGAAGTCGGCGGCCTTGGAGCCCCACATGTCGCGCTGCTCATTGCCCGGTGAAGCCGTCTGCGGGATGACTGAGGTGATGACATCATAGTCGAAATCATTGACGCGGGCCTGATACTGGGCTGTGTCGACGATGCGCACGGTGGCGTTGATGCCGATCTTGCGCAGGCTTGCCGCGAATGGATTGTAGATGCGCTCGTCCGTCGGGTCCTTGCCGAGAAACTCGATGGTGAATGGATTGCCCTTGGCATCGACGAGCTTGTTGCCCTGCAATGTCCAGCCTGCTTCCGAAAAGAGTTTCAGGGCGGTGCGCAGGTTGTCGCGCGTCGCCTGCGGCGTGTCATAGACCGGCAGCTTGAATTCCTTGGTCAGCGCATCGGCAGGAAGCGAATCCTTCACCGTTTCCAGAATGGCCTGTTCTGCGGGCGTCGGCGGGCCGCTCAGTTCCAGTTCATTGCCCGCGAAATAGCTGTTGATGCGCTTGTACTGGTTGAAGAACAGCAGGCGGTTCATCGATTCGAAGTCAAAGGCGTAAGTCAGCGCCTGACGCACTTTCGGGTCCTTGAACTTGTCGCGGCGCATATTGAGGAAATAACCCTGCATCCGCCCGACCGCATGGTAGGGGAAAGACGCCTTCACGACATCGCCGCGTTGCACTGCGGGGAAATTATACTGCTCCATCCAGCGCTGGATGCGGTTTTCCAGACGATAGTCATACTGGCCGCCCTTCTTGAAGGCTTCCCAGGTCGCGTCCTCGTTGAAATAATATTCATAGCGCAGCCGGTCGAAATTGTTGCGCCCCACATTGACGGCCAAATCCTTGCCCCAATAGTCGTCAACGCGCGCCCAGGTGATCGAGCGTCCGGGCGTCATGCTCTCGATCTTGTAGGCGGCGGAGCCGAGCGGGATTTCGAGCGTCGGGCGGGTGATGTCGCGCTGCCTGCCCTGCGCGTCCTTGCCCTCCCACCAGTGCTTGGGCAGAACGGCAAGCTGTCCCATGATCTGCGGCAGTTCGCGGTTGCCCTTTTGGCTGAAGGTGAATTTCACCTCATGTTCGCCGGTCTTTTCTGCCTTCTCCACGTCGCCATAATATTTGTTGTACAAGGGCGACTGCTTCTTCAGCACATCGAACGACCAGATCACGTCATCGACCGTGATCGGCTGGCCGTCATGCCATTTGGCGTTTGGATTGAGCTTGAACTTCACCCACGAAAAATCGTCGGGATATTGGAGCGCTTCGGCAATCAGCGGATATTGCGTCGATCCCTGATCTAGCGAATCCGTCATCAGCGTATCGTAAAGCATCCCGCCGCCGAAGTCCGACAGTCCTGCGGCAGGAACCCCTTGCACCACGAAGGGATTGAGGCTGTCGAAGGTGCCGACGGCAACCATATTCAGCGTGCCGCCTTTCGGCGCATCCGGGTTCACATAGTCGTAATGCTTGAAATCGGCTGGATATTTGGGCTCGCCAAGCAGGCTGGAAGAATAGCGCCATTGGGGTTCCGCATCATTTGCGCGAACCATTGAAACCGTGCCCGCAAGCATGGCCACCGCGAACGCACCCGCCCAAAAAGCTCTCATCCAGCCTTCTCCGTCTCTGTTTCGGATATATTAGGATGAAGTCTTATGGGTTTTTGCGGAGGAAGAAAGGCATGCGGACAATAAATTTGATGCGGGCAAGAAAAAAGCCCGGCGAGCCGGGCTTTGATCGTCATTCCGTGTCGTCGGCTTAATTCGCCGGTGCCGGTTCCGCAGGCTTCTGCTCCCCGCCTGCCGGTGCATTGCCTTCAGCGGGCTTTTCGCCTTCGGCTGGCTTTGCATCGCCACCTTCAGCAGGTGCCGCATCGGCGGCTGGCAACGGAGCCGGATTGTCGGACAGCGTGCGCAGATAAGCGATCAGATCGGCGCGCTCATTGTCTTTCTTGTCGCCGGCAAAGCCCATGGCCGTGCCCTTGATGAAGCCCTTCGGCGAGGTCAGGAACTTGTTGAGATGCTCAAAGTCCCACTTGTTGCCCGCAGCGCCGAATTCCTTCATCGCAGCCGAATAGCCAAAACCTTCAACGGAGGCAGCCGGGCGGTTCACGACATCCCACAGATGCGGACCGACCTTGTTGGCGCCACCCTTTTCACCGGTATGACATGCCGCGCAACGCTTGAAGACGGCTTCACCGCGTGCCGGATCGGCAGACTGCAGCAAGGTTGCGATCGAAACTTCTTCCTTGGCCGGTGCAGCTCCTCCTTCACCGGTGGAGGCTTCCGCCGCTTCGATGGCAAAGCCCGGCTTTTCAGGCGCAGGCGAGTGAAACAGCGAATCGGACAGGATGCCCGTTGTCATGACAACGAATACCGTTGCCAGAAAAGCCATGATAAACTTGTTAGTCCGGGTTGAATTCATCGCCGGTCAGCGCTCCCTCTACCAAAACGCTCTCCCCGAGAACGCTCTCCTAGCCGGCATGCAAGCCTTTAATAAAGGTCGCAATTCTCTCCCCGGCATCGGGCGGAAACTAGGTCTTTTGCCAGGGCGATGCAACACTAATAAAGGGGACCGGACCCGTGACTTTTTGACACTTTTGATGCATTTCCAGCACCGGCGAAGCGCGGTACAAGGCGTTCGCGACCTTATTTCTTCTCAAGAGGCCATCATGCTGCAGACCTTAAAGACCCTCACGCTGATTCCCGCACGGATGGCCTCCACGCGCCTGCCGAACAAGCCGCTCGCCGATATTTGCGGCAAGCCGATGATCGTCCATGTGGCCGATCGTGCTGCTGCTGCAAAGCTGGGCCGGACGGTGGTTGCAACCGACAGCGAGGAGATTTTTTCGGTCGTGACCGCGCATGGCCACGAAGCCATCATGACGCGGGAGGATCACGAATCCGGTTCGGACCGCATCTATGAAGCGCTTTTGAAAGTCGATCCCGCGGGTGAGGTCGATGCGGTGGTGAACGTTCAGGGGGACCTGCCGACCATTGATCCCGACATCATCCGGCGCGCGCTTCTGCCGCTGGAAGACGGACCTGCTGACATTGCGACGCTCGGCGTCGAAATCGAGGAAGAATCGGAAAAGACCAATCCGAGCGTGGTGAAGATCGTCGGCTCGCCGCTGGCAGGCAACAGCCGCCTGCGCGCGCTCTATTTCACTCGCGCAACCGCGCCCTATGGTGAAGGTCCGCTCTATCACCATATCGGCCTTTACGCCTATCGCCGCTCGGCACTGGAGCGCTTTGTGAAGCTCGGGCCATCGCCGCTGGAAAAGCGCGAGAAACTGGAGCAATTGCGGGCGCTCGAAGCTGGAATGCGCATCGATGTGGAACTGGTGAAGACGGTGCCGCTCGGCGTTGACACGCAGGCCGATCTTGACCGTGCGCGCCTTCTTGTCGCAAAGGGTATCTGACGACCGTCGTTTGGCGGCAATTGAGAAAGCATGGACACGATGAAAACCAACAGGATTTCCTTCCAGGGTGAAGCGGGCGCAAACTCCGATACGGCGTGCCGCAACATGTTTCCCGACATGGAGCCTCTGCCGTGCCCGACTTTCGAGGATGCCTTCAACGCGGTTGAAACCGGCGCCGCCGACCTCGCGATGATCCCGATCGAAAACACGCTGGCCGGTCGCGTCGCCGATATTCATTATCTGCTGCCGCTCGCCGACATGCATATCGTCGGCGAATATTTCCTGCCGATCCATTTCCAGCTCATGGTGCTTCCGGGCGTCAAACGGGAGGAAATCAAGACCGTGCACAGCCATGTCCACGCGCTCGGCCAGTGCCGCAACGTCATCCGCCAGAATGGCTGGAAGGGCGTCATCGCGGGCGATACGGCAGGAGCTGCGCGTCTCGTCGCCGACATGAAGGACCGCTCCATGGCGGCATTGGCGCCGCGCCTTGCCGCCGATCTCTATGGCCTCGATATCCTGGAAGAAAATGTCGAGGATTCGGAAGACAATGTGACCCGTTTCGTGGTCCTGTCCAAGAACAGCCAATGGGCGCCGCGTCCCGAAAACGGCGAGCGGATCGTGACGACTTTTGTCTTTCGCGTGCGCAACGTCCCGGCAGCGCTCTACAAGGCGCTGGGCGGTTTCGCCACCAACGGCATCAACATGACCAAGCTCGAAAGCTACCAGATCGGCGGGCGTTTCATCGCCACGCAGTTCTATGCCGATGTCGAAGGGCATCCGGAAGATGCCAATCTGAAGCTTGCGCTGGAAGAACTGCGCTTCTTCACGAAGGAAGTCCGCATCCTCGGCGTCTATCAGGGCAGCGATATTCGCGGCACACAGCTACTTGCCGCTGAGTAGTCAGCTCGGGTCGTAGGCCCACGCCCTTATCAGATGGGTTGCGATGGCGCCGGATGGCGGCACCCGCAGCCCGTTTTCATGCGTGCCTTCGAGCATGGTGCGCACTTCAGCCTTCGAGAACCAGCGGCCGTCTTCCAGCTCCGAACGGTCGATGGTGAAATCGTCGCTCAAAACCTCTGCATGGCAGCCGATCATCAGCGAATAGGGGAACGGCCAGGGCTGGCTCGCATGATAGGCGACACGGCCGATGGCGAGCCCCATTTCCTCCACGCTTTCCCGGCGCACGGCTGCCTCGATTGTTTCGCCATGCTCGATAAAGCCCGCGAGACAGGAATAGGAGCCGGGCGCAAAATGCGGCCCACGGGCAAGAATGCATTTTTCGCCGCGCACCGGCAGCATGATCGCCACCGGATCGGTACGCGGAAAATGCTCCGCGCCGCAATTGGGGCATTGCCGCTTGGCGCCACCGGCGCGCATTTCGGTTTTCGTGCCGCATCGTCCGCAGAAACGGTGATTGGCGTGCCATGCGGTGAGTGCTGCTGCGTGTGCTAGCGCGCCAAGCAGTTCGGCAGACACCAGCCCCTCCGTATAGATGCTGCGATAGTCCTGCATCCGGAAAGGCGCTTCCATCGCTTCCGGATCGAGCTGCGTCGTCAATGCCACAAGCGGCATTCCGTCCTGAAGCCCGAGCAGAACAGGCTCCTGCAGGTCGGGCGCAAATTCCTTCGCCTCGCCGAAGCGGAACAAGGCGCGCGGCGCTTTCTCATCGGCATAGTCGAGAAGCAGCCTGTTGCCGCCCAGCAGCATGATTCGGGTTTGGGGAAGTTCCAGCGCCGTGAAGGCCGAATCATCCTGCCGCTTTTCGGATTGGCGGTCGATCCGGTTGCCGGAAAAACCGACGGATCGGCTTGGTTCGATTTCCGGCAGGTCATAAAGACGGAAAGCCATGATTATCTCTGGAAAGGATTTTGGGGGATCGAAACGCATCCCGAAAAGATGCGCGCGAAAACAAACTAAAGCGCCGCGCGAATGGCGGCGATGAATTTTTCGGCGTCTCTTTCGTCGTAGGCTTCGCGGGTGCCAAAACCCCAAACGGGACCGGGCCAGCCCGCATCGCCCTCGTTGCGGGCGATCACATGCAAATGCAATTGCCGCACGATATTGCCGAGCGCGCCCGTATTGATTTTTTCGCAGCCCGTCGCCGACTTGAGCGCCTGCGCAACGATGCCGGTCTCGAAGGTCAGCATCGTCTGGTCGAGCGGTGTCATGTCGTGAATCTCGGCGAGATCAGGACGGCGCGGCACCAGGATCAGCCAAGGCCAGCGCCGGTCATTCATCAGCCGAAGCTCGCACAGGCCGAGCTTGGCGACGGAAAAAGTGTCGGCATTGAGCCGTTTATCAAGTTCAAATTGTCCCATAGGCCGATTCCTATCAGTTTTTTTCGTTCAGCGCTTGCTTTTTGCGCAACGATTGACGATATGCAGACCGGGAGGTTGGTGGTGGACGAGCCACTCGCCAACCGGGTCAGGTCCGGAAGGAAGCAGCCCTAACGAGCCACGGCACGGGTCATCGTGCCAGCCTCCCACCCTTCTCACCGCGCCGACGACTGTTGATGGACAGCCTCTTTGGTTGACGCCGCTCATGCGTCCGGTCCAAACTGGCGGCTGAGAAAGAAGCGAATGGAGAACGGAAGGGCAGCTCATGGACACAAAATCCGCTGATGGCGCCTACCGCGTTCTCGCCCGCAAGTATCGCCCCCAGAATTTCAACGACCTTATCGGCCAGGAGCCGATGGTCCGCACGCTCAAGAACGCGTTCGAGACGGGCCGCATCGCGCAGGCCTGGATGCTCACTGGCGTTCGCGGGGTCGGCAAGACCACCACGGCGCGCATTCTGGCGCGCGCGCTCAATTACAAGACCGATACGGTTGACCAGCCGACCATCGACCTTTCCGTGCAGGGCGAAAACTGCCAGGCGATCATGGAAGGCCGCCATGTCGACGTGATCGAGATGGACGCCGCCTCGCATACCGGCATCGATGACATTCGCGAGATCATCGAGCAGGTTCGCTACCGTCCGGTTTCGGCGCGCTACAAGGTCTATATCATCGACGAAGTGCACATGCTTTCCACCGCCGCCTTCAACGGCCTGTTGAAGACGCTGGAGGAGCCGCCGCCGCACGTCAAATTCATCTTTGCTACCACTGAAATCCGAAAAGTACCGATCACGGTTCTGTCGCGCTGCCAGCGTTTCGACCTGCGTCGTATCGAATCGGGCACGCTTGCCGCTCATCTGCGCCGTATTGCGGAAGCCGAACAGATCGAGGTGGATGACGCATCGCTGGCCATGATCGCCCGCGCAGGCGAAGGCTCGGCACGCGATTCGCTGTCGATCTTCGATCAGGCCATCGCGCATGGCGCTGGCACCGTCACGGCGGAAGCCGTGCGCTCCATGCTGGGCCTTGCCGACCGCGCTCGCATCATCGACCTGTTCGAGATGCTGATGCGCGGTGACGTCGCAGGCGCTCTGACCGAATTTCGCGCCCAATATGATGTCGGCGCGGATCCTTCAGTTGTGCTGACCGATCTGGCCGATTTCAACCATCTGGTCACGCGCCTCCGTTTCACGCCTGACGTGGCGGAAGACGTGTCATTGTCGGAAGACGAACGCGTGCGAGGCCGTGAATTCGCGCAGAAACTTTCGGTCCGCGTGCTGTCGCGGACATGGCAGATGCTGCTCAAGGGCATTGCGGAAGTGGACACCGCAACAAGGCCGGTTCAGGCAGCGGAAATGCTGCTGATTCGCCTTGCCCATGCCGCCGATCTGCCGACGCTGGATGAAGCAATCCGCGGTCTCGACAGTGGTTCGGTTTCCGCGCCGCGCCCGCAGCCGGGCAATCCGCGCCCAAATGGCGGTGGCCAGCCCGAAGCGCGTTTTGCCACTGACGCGGTTGGCGCATCTTCGATGGCGCCCGCTTCCGGTGGGCCAGCCACGGCCATGCGTATCGTGGAAACCACGGCGCAACTGGCGCAGCCGGTGCAGGCAGCGCAGCCGGCTGTCGAACCCACGCCGCAGCCCTCGGTACCGATCAACAGCCTGCACGATGTTGTGGCCCTTGCCGACAAGCACCGCGACATGCAGTTCAAGATTCTGGTCAAGAACTGTGTGCGTCTGGCTTCTATTGCGCCCGGACGTCTCGAAATCGGCCTGACCGACGATGCGCCGAAGTCGCTGCCGAGCGATATTTCGCAGCGCCTCCTCAACTGGACCGGCATTCGCTGGATCGTCACCGTCGCGCGCGATGTGGCGGGGCAGACCATTTCCGAGGCTGAAACCGAGCGCCGCGACAATCTGGTGACCGACGCCCGAGCCGATCCCGATGTGGCCGCCATTCTCGCAGCCTTTCCGGGCGCGAAGATTACGGACGTGCGCATTGCCGTGCCGGAACAGAATGACGACGAGGATATCGACCTCGACGCTATACCGGAAACACCGGACGTAACGTCTGAAGACGACTGAACTACGGAATGATGGAGTAAACCCATGCGTGACATGATGGGCATGATGAAGCAGGCGAAGGAATTGCAGGCCAAGATGAAGGCCATGCAGGACGAGATCGCCAATCTGGAAGCCTCGGCGTCTTCGGGCGGCGGGCTGGTGACGATCACGCTTTCCGGTAAGGGCACCCTGTCGGCGCTGAAGATCGACCCGTCGCTGATGAAGGAAGACGAGGTGGAAATCCTCGAGGACCTCATCATCGCGGCGCATAACGACGCCAAGGCCAAGCTCGAAGCCGCCATGGCCGAAAAGACCCAGTCGCTCACCGCCGGCCTGCCGATCCCTCCGGGGTTTAAGCTGCCGTTTTAGGGGAATAGGGCAATAAGGCAGTAGGGCAGTATGGTTTTATCTGCCGGATTGCCGCCGCCCATTTTTCCTATTGCCTTACTGCCCTATTGCCTTACTGCCTTAAAAGATGTCCAAACGAATAGCCGGTCCTGAAATCGAACGTCTCATCCAGCTTCTGGCCCGCGTGCCGGGGCTTGGGCCGCGTTCGGCCCGTCGCGCGGCGCTGCATCTCATCAAGAAGAAGGAAGCGCTTCTGGTGCCGCTTGGCGGCGCGATGCAGGAGGCTGCCGAAAAGGTGCGCATCTGTTCGTGCTGCGGCAATGTCGATACGTCCGATCCATGCACGATCTGCACCGATGAGCGCCGCGATCCGGCGACATTGATCGTCGTGGAGGATGTTTCCGATCTCTGGGCGCTGGAGCGCGCCGGTACGATGAATGTGCGGTATCACGTTCTCGGCGGTCGCCTGTCGCCGCTCGATGGCATCGGCCCGGACGATCTCAACATCAAGGGATTGGTGGAACGTGTCGCGGCCGGTGAAATCAAGGAAGTGATTTTGGCGGTCAACGCCACCGTCGAAGGCCAGACGACCGCGCATTACATCACCGACCAGCTATCGAATTTCGATGTGCGCGTGACACGGCTTGCCCATGGCGTTCCGGTCGGCGGCGAACTCGACTATCTGGATGAAGGCACGCTTGCCGCAGCGTTACGGGCACGGACAACGCTTTAGAGCATTTCCAGCAAAAGTGTGAAACGGTTTTGCGCAGGATAATGCGACAAAACAAATCTAGGTTTGGAGACATGCATGGCAGCGGGACATTGGAAGCGTAGCCTGAAGATTGGTCTCGCACTGCTTGCCGGTCTTGTCATTTCCCCCGCCATCGCCGCGCCCTCGAAGGCACAGATCGAAAGCCAGTATCGCAATTGGCTGGAGAAAGATCTCTGGCCGGAAGCGAAGGCGGCAGGTGTGTCCCGCGCCGTGTTCGATCAGGCTTTCGCCGGTGTCTCGATCAATTGGAAGCTGCCCGATCTTGTCATTCCCGGCGAAAAGCCCTCGACGCCAAAAGAGCAGAAGCAGGCGGAATTTGGCGCGCCCGGGAAATATTTTAACGCCAAGACGATGGGCGCCGTCACAAGTGGCGGACAGGCGCGCTACGGCCAATATGCCAGCCTCCTGAAGCGCATCGAACAGAAGTACGGCGTTCCGGGGCCGATCCTGCTCGCCGTATGGGGCCGCGAATCCGGCTTCGGCACGGTGAAGATTCCCTATAATGCCTATGAGGTTCTCGGCACCAAGGCCTTTATGGCAACCCGCAAGGACATGTTCCGCAAGGAACTGATCGCCGCGCTCGAAATCGCCTCGAAAGGCTATATCGACGAGAGCGCCATGAAAAGCTCTTGGGCGGGCGCGCTCGGCCAGCCGCAATTCATGCCGACCTCCTATCTCAAGCACGCCGTCGATTTCGACGGCGACGGCAAGCGCGACATCTGGAATTCTGTGCCCGATACGCTCGCCTCCATTGCCAATTATCTGAAACTGCATGGCTGGCAGAATGGGCGCGACTGGGGCTTTGAGGTCAACGTTCCGGAGAATGTCTCATGCTCGCTGGAAGGACCGGATCAGGGCAAGTCGATTGGCGAATGGGCGAAGCTCGGCGTCACCAGGGTGAATGGCAAGCCGTTTCCCGCCCATGAATTGAAGGGCGAGGGTTTTCTGCTCATGCCTGCCGGTCACCACGGCCCCGCCTTTGTGGTGAGCCCGAATTTCTATGTGCTCAAGGACTATAATATGAGCGATCTCTATGCGCTCTTTATCGGCCATGTCGGTGATCGCATCGCCTATGGCGCGGGCGATTTCAGCCGTGCATGGGGCGATGTCGGCTCCATGTATCGCTCCGATATTGGCGCAATGCAGAAGCGCATGCAGGCGCTCGGCTATGATGTCGGCAAGCCGGACGGGTTGACCGGCTTCAAGACGCGCCGCTCCATCGGCCTGTGGCAGGCCAGGAACGGCATGGCTTCTACCTGCTTCCCGCAACCGGAATTGCTGCGTCAGATTCGCTGAATGAGATCGGCAAAAGCCTGCAAGGCTTTGGTCCTGTAGCGGTCATTGTGCTGAAGCATGAGGAACTGACGCCGGGGCAGGGGAAAATCTGCCTTTACCAGTGTTCCCGCTGCCAGATGCGGCGCCGCGACAAGCTCCGATATGGCGGTCACATAATCGCCGGAGCGCACCGCCGAACAGATGGCTTCGTTGGAGGGCAGTTCCAGCGCCACATGGAGCCGCGCCGGGTCATAGCCGGAAGCGCGCATGGCATCCTCGAAAACGCTGCGCGTTCCCGATCCCTGTTCGCGCAAAATCCATTTTCCCTTAAAAAGCCGGTCCCAGTTCAGCTTCCCGCTGCCTGCCCAGTCATGGTCGGGACGCACCACCAGAATGAGCTGATCGCTTGCAACCTTGGTGATCGATAGCGACGGAGCCTGCACCGCCCCTTCCACGAGGCCGATATCGGCAACGCCTTCCTCTGTCGCCTGGGTCACGCTTTCCGTGTTTCCGAGCGTCAGCCGCACATCGATCAGGGGGTAGGCAGCGTGAAATCGCGCCAGAAAGGGCGGCAGCCAGTAGCTTGCAATGGTCTGGCTGGCATGGATGGCGAGAATGCCGCGCTTGCCGCCGCCAAGTTCCGACAGCATACGCTCGGCGGAACGCGCGCGGGCAAGCGTGGCGCGCGCCTCATCCAGAAACATGCGTCCATCGCCGGTCAACTCAATGCGCCGGCCGATGCGGTTGAAGAGGGTCGCGCCGTAGCGGTCTTCCATCGTGCGGATGGCTGAACTGACCGCCGAAGGGGTCAGATGCAGGGCTTCCGAGGCTTGGGTGAGGTGCTCCCGCTCGGCAACTTCTATGAAAATTCGCAGTTGTTCCAGTGTCATAGCGATAATCGTTCGATTTTATCGAATGAAATATGCCATATAATGAAATGGAATGAACAGTAAAAATCAAGCATCTGATCGGAAAATATTTTTCTTTCTCGATGAAATGCCAAAATGACATACTCCAAAATCCAGAACATCCTCCCGGGCCTCGCCTTGAGTATTGCCGTCACCGCCGCGGCGCTGACGCTGGAAAAAATCGAGGAGTATTATGCGGGGCGGGCATGGCTGGAAGCGCTGGTTATCGCCATCCTGCTCGGTACGGTCGTCCGGACGTTCCTGCGGCCCGGCCCACGGTTCAACAAGGGAATAGGCTTTTCCGCCAAGCTGCTGCTGGAGATCGCCGTGGTATTGCTCGGAGCTTCGATCAGCGCAAGCGCGGTCGTTGCTGCTGGCTCGGGGCTCATTTTCGGCATTGCGGGCGTCGTTGTGGTGGCGATTTCGCTCAGCTACGGGATCGGTCGCCTGTTGAAGCTGCCGCATCGCATGGCGGCACTGGTCGCCTGCGGCAATTCCATCTGCGGCAATTCGGCGATTGCCGCCACTGCGCCAGTCATCGGCGCGGGTAGCGAGGATGTGGCGGCTTCCATCGCCTTCACCGCGATTTTGGGTGTGGTTGTGGTGTTGACCTTGCCGCTGCTGGTGCCGCTTTTGGGCTTGTCGCACACGCAATATGGCGTGCTGGCAGGGCTGACCGTTTATGCGGTGCCGCAGGTTCTGGCGGCCACTGCGCCGGTCGCGACGGTCAGCGTGCAGCTCGGCACGCTGGTCAAACTGGTCCGCGTGCTCATGCTGGGCCCAGTGATTCTTGTTCTCGCGCTTCTTGCCGGTAACAAGGATGCGAATGCCAAGCCCGGCTTCTTCCAGCTCGTGCCATGGTTCATTCTGGGCTTTCTCGGCATGATGGCATTGCATTCGCTGCACCTGATACCGGAATCGATCCTCCCCGCGATTCAGTCTGCCTCGACCATCCTCACTATCGTTTCGATGGCGGCGCTGGGGCTTGGCGTGGATGTGCGTTCCGTCGCAGCCGCCGGTGGCCGTGTGACGTTGACTGCGATTCTCTCATTGCTTGTGCTGGGCCTCATCAGCCTTGGGCTGATTCATCTGCTGAACATTGCCTGAGGCCACAGGCGCGGGCACCAATGCACTCCGCAAAAATTGCGATTGTTGCGGCTTTTAGAACATGGTGCGATAGGGCTTGCCAATATGTGAGAGATTGCCATGACCCTGTTGCCGCTTACCATGATCCCCGACCCAATCCTGCGCAAGCTGTCCCTTCCTGTCGAAACCATCAATGGCGAAATCCGCCAACTCGCGGAGGATATGCTCCAAACCATGTATGAATCGTCGGGCGCGGGCATTGCCGCCGTGCAGGTTGGCAGGCTCCTGCGCATGACCGCGATCGATGTCGAATATCGCAATGGCGAGCCCAAGCCTATCATCGCCATCAACCCCGAAATCATCGCCGCCTCGGAGGAGAAAAGCACGTATGACGAGGGCTGCCTGTCTGTCGGGGCTGCCTATCGCGGCTCGGTTTCGCGCCCTGCGCGGATTACCGTTTCCTATACGGACCTGAATGGCGAAAAAAAGCGGATCGATGCCGATGGCATTCTGGCCACCTGCTTCCAGCATGAGATCGACCATATGAACGGCGTGCTCTTTCTCGATCACCTGACGGCAGAACAGCGCGATGAAATACTGGAGAAAGTGGCGATGAATGCTTCGCCCGATACCTGAATGATTTCTCTGGCGGGAGGTACAACCTCTTCGGCCATCGTGACCCATGGCGAAAGACAAAGCCCGACATGAGCGGTGCTTCAACACGCTGATTTATCAAACACGTTAAAAAGACTAGGGCATTTTCAGCGACGCGAAGCGCGTTGGCGTCGGATAATGCGATAAAAGCAATTGGCCTCGTCCTGAAACGCGCAACGGTTTTCGGACAAGGCACAGGTAAAAGCAAACAATAGAGCGAAGATCGGGTTCAACCCGCTGGAGATACGCTCTAGAACCAATAACAGAAATAGGATGAATGAGCTATGGCCAGAAGCTCTTCCTCTGTATAGGAGTCATTCTCGTAATAATGCGGCGGCATGCAATTGGAAACATACCAATTGGCAAATCTCGTCAGTACATCCATTACTAGGTTTTTCATAACCATCTCCTTCAAGACGGTTATATTATGCGTCTCTCTTGAAATAGGCGCATGTCCAATACAGCGGGTACAATTTTTACGTGACTAAAAACCGCCGTGCGAAGGCGACAGCAATCGCGCCTGTGGCGATAAGCCGAACCAAACGCACCCAGGTTGCCAGTCCGTCTGGAGTGGTTCCTATTTCACTGGAGATGACTTGGAGCGGTTCCGAATCCAACGGAATCGTTGGATCCGCTCTATCTATTTTTCCGGTATTTCCGAATGCAAACCGTTTCACGCTTTTGCTGGAAATGCTCTGGCTGCACGTATCGGCGCTCGCGTAATCTGAAAAAGAAAAAGCCCGCCGAGAAGCGGGCTTTCCATGTTCGGTCGAAACCGGAAAAGATTAGTTCTTTTCCTGCTTCTTCAGAGCGGCGCCGAGGATGTCGCCGAGCGAAGCGCCGGAGTCGGACGAACCGTACTGAGCGACAGCTTCCTTTTCTTCAGCGATTTCAAGCGCCTTGATCGAGACCTGCAGCTTGCGGGTCTTCTTGTCGAAGGCGATGACGCGGGCGTCAACCTTCTGACCGACCGTGAAGCGTTCCGGACGCTGTTCGTCGCGGTCGCGCGACAGATCCGAACGCTTGATGAAGCTTTCCAGATCGTGGTCGACGAGACGGACTTCGAGGCCACCGTCGGTAACGGCGGTCACTTCGCAGGTCACAACGGCGTTCTTGCGCAGTTCGCCCGAAGCTGCTGCTTCGCCGACCTTGTCGCCGGAAAGCTGCTTGATGCCGAGCGAGATGCGTTCCTTCTCGACGTCAACGTCGAGAACGACAGCCTTGACGACTTCACCCTTGTTGTACTCTTCGATGACCTGTTCGCCCGGACGGTTCCAGTCGAGGTCGGAGAGGTGAACCATGCCGTCAACGTCGCCGTCGAGACCGATGAACAGGCCGAACTCGGTCTTGTTCTTGACTTCGCCTTCAACAACGGTGCCGACAGGGTACTTCTGGGCAAAGGTCGTCCACGGATTGTCGAGGGTCTGCTTGAGGCCGAGGGAGATGCGGCGCTTGACCGGATCAACTTCGAGCACAACGACTTCGACTTCCTGCGTGGTGGAGAGAATCTTGCCCGGATGGACATTCTTCTTGGTCCACGACATTTCGGAAACGTGGATGAGGCCTTCGATGCCCGGCTCGATTTCGACGAACGCACCGTAGTCGGTGATGTTCGTGACGGTGCCGGTGATCTTTTTGCCGATCGGGTACTTCGCGCCGATGCCATCCCAAGGATCGTTCTCGAGCTGCTTCATGCCGAGCGAGATACGATGGGTTTCCTGGTTGATGCGGATGATCTGCACCTTGACCGTCTGGCCGATGGTGAGGATTTCCGACGGATGGTTGACGCGGCGCCATGCCATGTCGGTGACGTGCAGCAGACCGTCGATGCCGCCGAGGTCGACGAACGCACCGTAATCGGTGATGTTCTTGACGACGCCTTCAACGACCTGACCTTCTTCAAGGTTCTGGACGATTTCCGAACGCTGTTCCGCACGGCTTTCTTCAAGAACGGTACGGCGCGAGACAACGATGTTGCCGCGGCGCTTGTCCATCTTGAGGATTTCGAACGGCTGCGGGACGTGCATGAGCGGGGTGACGTCGCGGATCGGACGGATGTCGACCTGCGAACGCGGCAGGAAGGCAACAGCGCCGTCGAGGTCGACGGTGAAACCACCCTTGACCTGATTGAAGATCACGCCATCGACGCGCTCGCCATTGGCGAACTTCTGCTCAAGCTTGACCCAGCTTTCTTCACGGCGTGCTTTTTCGCGCGACAGGACAGCTTCGCCCAGAGCGTTTTCGATGCGCTCGACGTAAACTTCCACTTCGTCGCCCGGCTTCAGCGTGCCGTCCTTGCCCTTGGCGCCGAATTCCTTCAGCGGCACGCGGCCCTCGACCTTCAGACCGGCGTCGATGATCGCCATGTCCTTTTCAATGGCTACGATGCGGCCCTTGACGACATAACCTTCAGCAAGGTCGTTCGTGGCAAAGGATTCCGCCAGCAGCGATTCGAAATCTGCGAGGGATGGATTGAAATCTGACATGAATACTCCTGATGCATCCGGAAAATTCATCGGATGCAGCGCCGGGGGTTAGTGTTGCGTTATGCCAGACCTCGGCCCCGTCTTTGCAGACAACCGGCGCGTGGAACGCGAAGTCAGGCTTTTCAGTATGAGTGCAGCCTATATAGGTCCGAACTCGGGATAATCCAGCTTTTCAGGGCACAATGATACCCGAAAGGCTTGAAAACCTGCCGGATTCATCCCCGATGCTGCGCCAAAGCATGATCAATCAGCTTTTTTGCGGCCAGAAATGCCGCTTCTATACTCATTTCGCTCGTATCAAGCAAGTGCGCGTCTTCCGCAGGCTTCAAGGGAGAATCGACGCGGTTCGTGTCGCGCTCGTCGCGCTTCCTGAGGTCGGCAAGGATTTCTCCAAGATCGGCCTTGTCGCCGCGCGCCACGATTTCCTCATAGCGACGCTCGGCACGCACTTCCGGCGAGGCCGTGACGAAGAGCTTTATGGCTGCATCGGGACAGACGACGGTGCCGATATCGCGCCCGTCCAGCACGCTTGAGGGGAGCGCATTGGCGAAATTGCGTTGCGCTTCGACAAGCGCCCGCCGGACCTTCGGCATGACGGCGACCTTGGACGCCGCTTCGCCGATTGCATGCGCGGAAAGGACGGCCTTGTCCATCTCGCGCAGGTCGAGGTTGAGTGCAGCGTCAGCCGCCACCGCTTCGTCATCGAGCGGCAGACCCTTGTCGAGAAGCGCCTTGGCGACGGCGCGATAGGTCAGCCCGGTATCCAGATGCGGCATGCCGTAGTGAATGGCGATGCGCCGGGCAAGGGTTCCCTTGCCCGAGGCGGCCGGTCCGTCGATGGCGACGATAAACGGCATCATTGCGCGCCGCTCAGTTCGATCTTCGCGCCCAGTCCCGGCATCATGTCCATGAATTCGGGGAAGGACGTGGCGATCATGGTGCTGTCGTCAACCGTCACCGGCTTTTCCGATGCAAGGCCCATGACGAGGAAGCTCATTGCAATGCGGTGATCAAGATGGGTTGCGACCGTGCCGCCGCCCAGTCCCTTGCCGTCGGGACGGCCACGGACCGTCAGCGACATTTCGCCTTCGGTGCAATCGACGCCATTGGCTTCAAGGCCGCGTGCGACCGCTGCCAGACGATCCGATTCCTTGACGCGCAGTTCGTCCAGCCCGTCCATCACGGTTTCGCCTTCCGCGAAGGAGGCGGCAATCGCCAGGACCGGATATTCGTCGATCATCGACGGCGCGCGTTCCGGCGGAACGGTGACACCTTTCAGCTTCGACGCCTTCACGCGCAGATCGGCAACGTCCTCGCCGCCTGCGAGCCGCGCATTGAGCACCTCGATATCGGCGCCCATTTCCTGAAGCGTCAGGATCAGGCCGGTGCGGGTCGGGTTCATCAGCACATTGCGGATGGTGACGTCCGAACCTTCCACCAGAAGGGCGGCGACGAGCGGGAAGGCGGTCGAGGACGGATCGCCCGGCACGTCGATGGTCTGGCCGGTGAGCTTGCCCTGTCCAACGATGCGGATATGGCGCACGCCATCCTTGTCGGTTTCCACCGTCAGGTCCGCGCCAAAGCCCTGCAGCATTTTTTCGGTATGATCGCGCGTCATGACCGGCTCGATGACGGTGGTGACGCCGGGCGTGTTGAGACCGGCGAGCAGCACGGCGGATTTCACCTGCGCGGAGGCCATCGGCACGCGATAGGTGATCGGATTGGCCGTCTTCGGGCCGATCAGCGTCAGCGGCATGCGGTCGCCTTCGGCTGCTTCCACCTGAACGCCCATTTCGCGCAACGGGTTCAGCACGCGGCCCATCGGGCGCTTCGACAGCGAGGCGTCGCCGATAAAGGAGGTTTTCATGTCATAGGTGCCGACAAGGCCCATGGTGAGGCGCGCACCGGTTCCGGCATTGCCGAAATCGAGCGCTGCTTCGGGCTGCAGCAGGCAGCCATTGCCGACGCCGTTGATGATCCAGACATCGCCCTCTTTACGGATTTTCGCGCCCATGGCCTGCATGGCGCGGCCGGTATTGATGACGTCTTCGCCTTCCAGAAGGCCGGTAATGCGGGTTTCACCCGAAGCCAGACCGCCGAACATGAAGGAGCGGTGCGAGATGGACTTGTCGCCCGGAATGCGGATTTCGCCCGTAAGTGCCTCCGAGCGGCGGGCGGTTGCTGGTTTCGGGGATGCAGAATGGGACATGGATTTTTCACAGTCACATTTTGGCGCGGACACGCGCCGGGATTGAGAGATAAGCGGGGCTTCCCTAGCATAGTAATATTGTGCGGTCATCCGCGAATACGCGGCGCGGGCGACACTGAGGCGGAAGAGTCTGCATATGCGCGTGCGTTTGGCTTTGACAAACGCGCCAAATTGCGTTTATGCACCGGACAACACTATAAACGCGCTTAAGACTTGCCCCTTGCCATATGGCTCAGCGAACAGCATGGTGACGGGCTGTATGCTTCGAGGCAGGCATCCCGGCGCGATATTATGAACTTGTGTCCCCGTGCAAATTAACGAGGCTAGACGTGGCAAAAGCTGAACTTGGTACCAAGCGTATCGACCCGGAAACGGGCAAGAAATTCTACGATCTCAATCGCGATCCGATCGTTTCGCCCTACACCGGCATTTCCTATCCGCGGTCCTATTTCGATTCCACGCTTGAAAGCCGTGTCGTTGAAGAGGAAACCGAAGAGGAAGAATTGGATACGGCGCTGGAAAAGCCCGATTTCGTCTCGCTCGAGGATGCTGACGACGAAACCAAGGGCGGCGGTGACGATCTGCCGGATATCGACGACGATGATGTCGATCTGGGTGACGACGATGACGACACCTTCCTCGAAGAAGAGGAAGACGAGGACGACGATATGTCGGGTATCCTCGGCGGTGGCGTCGGCGGCGACGACGAAGAAGGCTGATCCGTTCAGCCGCTCCGGATACGATGCTTTTGCGAGGCGGCCTTCGGGTCGCCTCGTTTCGTTTGGGCGCGTCTTGCACGGGAAGACCGCCGCGATCTGTGAATTATTTTTGGCAGATGCGAAAAGAGTTGCGATTTAGCTCTTGATCTTCTCGCGAACGCCATTTAATAAGCCGCCACACCGGGCAGCAAGTCCTGCCTGGCCCACCTCGAAAGAGGTCTGATGGGGCCATAGCTCAGCTGGGAGAGCGCCTGCATGGCATGCAGGAGGTCAGCGGTTCGATCCCGCTTGGCTCCACCAATTCCTTACTGAAATCCGGAAGACATACCCGTATCTATCGACGCGATAGCTGTCCTTGGACAGACGTGTTCGTGCGTCAAAATGATCTCGGGTGACATTTAACCGGATCTTTCAGGGATATGCCGCTCGACAACTCCCAAAAAGTTGGTAAGTGAAATTCCGAAGTATTTCGGCATGGCTATTTCGAATGAGCAGGCTTCCTGATTTCGATGGGCTGCGGTTTTTGTTGTGTATCGGAATCGCCGTCTTTCATTTTTCCTTCCGCATTCCGGTGAAGAATGAAGCGTTGAATGAATTTATATTAGCCTTCTCTTATTTTACCGACATCTTCTTTATTGTTTCCGGTCTTTTTCTGGCGCGCCGGCGAAACTATCTCTGGAACTGGCCCCGTTATGTTGCCTTTGTCGGAAAACGGCTGGCGCGGATTTATCCGCTGCACGTGCTTGCTTTTTCCTGTTTCGCGCTGCTGTCCATCCTCACGGCAGCGGGAATCCTGCATCCCCTGGGCAATCCCAGTACAAGCTGGCTTGATGGGCTGACCCAGCTCCTGCTGATTCACAATTGGGGATTGGGCAGCACGTCCTCCTACAATTATGTGAGCTGGTCGCTGAGCGCACTTTTCGCCATGTATCTGGCGTTTCCGCTGTTCGACATGTTGTGCCGCCGTTTCGGAAGTTGGGTTCTGGTCGGCGTCATCGTTGCGGCCATCGGCGGTGAATATCTGGCGCAGAAACTTGGCGTATTATCACTCACCCGCATACAGATATCCAATGTGGGCGTGTTCCGCACCTTGCCTTCCTTCCTCTTCGGGATGTGGCTTGCGAGGCGGGAGCATCCGGTCATGCCGCGCGCGGCCGTCAAAAGCCTGCTTGCCGTGTGCCTTGCCGTATTCCTGTTCTGCCACCCGTATAACGGACCGGGTGAACCCCATACGCTGGAAGGTCCTTTGCGGCTGGCATTCGTTTATACGAGCGTTTATGTGCTCTATCTCGCATCCGTTCAGGGCATCTATACGCCGCTGCAATGGCGCGTGCTGGCAAAACTCTCGCGTTACAGTTTCGGCATCTTCATCCTGCATCCCCTCGTCGGGATGATGTTTTTCCGAATGGCCCCGGAGCGGTGGAGCGAGACGACGGCGGGCGCGGTGCTGACCATCTGCGGCGCTGCTGTCGCCAGCGTGTTGATTGCCGCCGCCGCCTATCACCTGTTCGAGAATCCGCTTCACCGCCGGTTGGTGAAAAGGATAGACGCCTGGCTCGCCAGATACGAGCGCGGCTCTGCCGAAATCACGCAAGGCGGCCTGCCTGTCGTCCGATAGACAGGCGTGCCACCCGACCGATCAGGCCGTGCGCGTCGTGCCGCTGTCCTGTCGCATCAGATAGAGCGATGCGCCGACGATCAGCGCGGCCCCCGGCCAGAAGTTGATGCCGGGTGCGGCGGCAAAAACGATCCAGCCGAAAATCACATTGATCGGCAGTCTCAGATCGTCGAACGGCTGCAGATAAACCGCATCCGCGATCGAATAGGCTGCAATCTGGAAATATTGCGCCAAGGCAGTGAAAGCCCCGATGACGATCAATATCGACCAGATCTCTACGCTCGGCGCTGCGATTGCCGTCATGCTGAGGCCGGATGCCAGCCAGAGCGCTGCATTGATGGGGGTGAGCAGCACCAGCATATAGGCCGAAATTCTGGCGGGCCTTTCAAAACGGGTCAGATATTTGGTCATCACCGAATAGCCCGCCCATAGTGCGGCGGCGAGGACCGGCAGCAGCGAATAGACCGTATAGGAATCCGACCAGGGCGCGATGATGACCAGCGCGCCGACAAAGCCGGCGAATGTGGTGAGCAGCCGCGCCGGCGTGACCTTTTCCCGCAGAAACAGCCGCGCGCAAAGGATGACGAAGAACGGCGAGGTCATGGACAGGGCGACCACCTGCCAGATCGGCACATGGGTCAGCGCGTAAATCCAGACCTGTACGCCGGCGGCGGCCAGCGCGACGCGCATGACATGAAGGCCGAGGCGGCTGGTGAGCAGGGCTCCCGCGCCATCGCGAATGATCATGGGCAGTGTCAGCACCAGCGCAATCACATATTGCCAGAAGGCGATGATGACGGATGGAATGCCGGTACGCGTTCCCGCCCATTGGGTGGCGACATTGACCGCGGCATAGGCCGAACAGGCCGCGACCATTAGCGCTGCGCCGCGCACGGTGGGTTTCAAAGTTGGGGCAGAGGCAAGTTGGCTCAACGGTTTCTTCCCTTTTTTAAGCCTGCTACCTCAGGGTACGGGAAGAAAAACTGCAGGACGAAGACGGCAAGCCGTCCAGCCAAGCATGATTCCAACCTCGTTCTCTCTCATCCGGACTATGACCGTCGGCTTCGGAGTTGCACCGAATCTGCTGACCCTGACACGTTTTTCATGTCAGGCGCTCGCGGGCTTCGGGTGTTTCACCCGTTACCGCCGGTGGGGAATTTCACCCCGCCCTGAGAACTGGATATTTCTTTTGCACCGGATGGCATGAAGTTGCATCCGAGGC
The DNA here is from genome assembly GCF_008932435.1 of Brucella pseudintermedia. Taxonomy (GTDB): domain Bacteria; phylum Pseudomonadota; class Alphaproteobacteria; order Rhizobiales; family Rhizobiaceae; genus Brucella; species Brucella pseudintermedia. The sequence continues at coordinate 126,325 of NZ_WBWE01000006.1, forward strand.
TGGCAATAAATAGGCCCCGTTTTTTCGCAAGGCAAGATACTCACTGCTCGTGCGGCAATGATGCGCCCTGATGCCTCTTGCTGCGCCCTCGAGTGCCATGCCATCGGAAAAGCATGGACGTATCGGCAACTCTCTTCTAGAAATCCGTAACGGGGTTGACCGGGAGAGGGGTCGGCTCCGCATGGTTCTGGGAGGAATGATGAGCACCAACGCAGTCCCCACGCAGTTTTCGCATGACCATCCGCTATGGCAGCCGGATGCCCGGCGCATCGCGGCCAGCAATCTGGAGCAGTTCCGCATTCGCGCCGAACAGCGGTCGGGCCTCAGCCTGCCGGATTATGCCGCGCTGCATCGCTGGTCGGTGGAGGATCGTGCCGGATTCTGGACGCTTGTGTGGGATTTCTGTGAGGTCGTCGGCGAGCGCGGCAGCAAGGCACTGGTCGATCAGGGCCATATGCGCGCGGCGAAATTCTTCCCTGAAGCAAGGCTCAATTTTGCGGAAAACCTGCTGCGATACAAAGGCCGTGAGGATGCGATCGTCTTTCGCGGCGAAGACAAGGTCCAGCGCCGCCTGACATGGGACGATCTTCATGCGCTGGTTTCAAAGTTGCAGCAATTCATGCTAGCCGAAGGCGTGGAACCCGGTGACCGCGTGGCGGGCATGATGCCCAATATGCCGGAAGCAGTGGCGCTGATGCTGGCGGCAAGCTCAATTGGCGCGGTCTGGTCATCCTGCTCGCCGGATTTCGGCGTGCAGGGTGTGCTCGACCGCTTCGGCCAGATTGAGCCGAAGCTGTTCTTCGCCTGCGACGGCTACTGGTATAATGGCAAGCGCATCGAGGTGGCAGACAAGGTTGCCGAAGTCACCGCGAAACTGCCGGGGCTGAAGCGCGCCGTCATCGTCACCTATCTGGGCGAGGCGGAAACGGTCGCGAGCAAGGCCGAAAAGGGCATCGCGCTCGATGCGGCGCTCGCTCCATTCACCGCAAGGCCGGTGGCGTTTACGCAGCTTCCCTTCGATCATCCGCTCTATATCCTCTTTTCCTCCGGCACGACCGGCATTCCGAAATGCATCGTGCACCGGGCGGGCGGGGTGCTGTTGCAGCATCTCAAGGAACACCGCCTCCATGCGGACTTGCGCGATGGCGACCGCTTTTTCTATTTCACCACCTGCGGCTGGATGATGTGGAACTGGCTGGCGTCCGGCATCGCATCGGGCGCGACGCTTTTGCTTTATGATGGATCTCCGTTCTACCCCGATGGCAATGTGCTGTTCGATTATGCCGCAGCCGAGGGCATGACCTTCTTCGGCACATCGGCGAAATTCATCGATGCAGTGCTGAAAGCCGGGCTGAAACCGGGGCAGACGCATGACCTGTCGGCGCTGCGCACCATTTCCTCCACCGGCTCGCCCTTGTCGCCGGAAGGCTTTGCCTTCGTCTATGAGGCGATCAAGCAGGATGTGCACCTCGCCTCCATTTCCGGCGGAACCGATATCGTGTCCTGCTTCGTGCTGGGCGTGCCGACCGAGCCGGTCTGGCAGGGCGAGATTCAAGGGGCGGGCCTTGGCATGGCCGTCGATGTCTGGAACGATGACGGCAAGCCGGTGCGGGGCGAAAAGGGCGAACTGGTCTGCACGAAGGCTTTCCCCTCCATGCCCCTGCAATTCTGGAACGATCCGGACGATGCCAAATATCAGGCCGCCTATTTCGAGCGTTTCGACAATATCTGGTGCCACGGCGATTTTGCCGAATGGACCGCGCATGACGGCATCGTCATCCATGGCCGTTCTGATGCGACGCTGAACCCCGGCGGCGTGCGCATCGGCACGGCGGAGATCTACAATCAGGTCGAGCAGATGCCGGAAGTGGCCGAGGCGCTGTGCATCGGGCAGGATTGGGACAAGGACGTGCGCGTGGTTCTGTTCGTGCGGCTTGCCGAAGGTGCCGTGCTGGACGATGATCTCAAGGCGCGCATCAAAACAAAAATCCGCACCGGCGCGACGCCGCGTCATGTCCCGGCGAAAATCGTAGCCGTGTCGGATATTCCGCGCACCAAGTCGGGCAAGATCGTGGAACTGGCCGTCCGCGACATTGTGCACGGTCGCGAGGTGAAGAACCGTGAGGCGCTTGCCAACCCGCAAGCACTGGAGCTCTATCGGGACATAGCCGAGCTGCAGCAGGACTGAATGGGTGCCGGATAACGGGCGCAACAAAATTTCGTTATCCGGTAATAAATAGCCACAGAACGCCGCGCAACCCCATTGCCTATTTGACCGCCACGGGACACTCTGCCTTCCACATAAGCCATCCTGCAAAGGATGGTCGCCGGGCAGAACTTGTGGAGGACGAGTATGTTTGCTTTGGGCCAAAATGGGGGCATGAACTTCGGTCTTGGCGAGGAGATCGAAGCCCTTCGCGATACGGTGCGCCGTTTCGCGGAAAGCCGCATTGCGCCGCTGGCCGCCGAAACCGACCGCAACAACGCGTTTCCTATGCATCTGTGGCGTGAACTGGGCGAGCTTGGCGTGCTTGGCATTACCGCGCCCGAAGAGCATGGCGGCGCTGGCATGGGTTATCTCGCCCATTGCGTCGCGATGGAAGAAATCAGCCGCGCTTCCGCCTCCATCGGCCTCAGCTATGGCGCGCATTCCAATCTCTGCGTCAATCAGATCACCCGCAACGGCTCGCCCGAACAGCGCGCGAAATATCTGCCGAAGCTTATTTCCGGCGAGCAAGTGGGCGCGCTGGCCATGTCCGAGCCGGGGGCCGGTTCCGACGTTGTTTCGATGAAGCTTCACGCTGAAAAACGGGGCGACCGTTACGTTCTCAACGGCAACAAGATGTGGATCACCAACGGCCCCGATGCCGACGTGCTGGTGGTCTATGCCAAGACCGATCCGGCGGCAGGCCCACGCGGCATCAGCGCCTTCATCGTCGAAAAAGGGTTTAAAGGCTTTTCGACCGCGCAAAAGCTCGACAAGCTCGGCATGCGCGGCTCAAATACGTGCGAACTGGTGTTTCAGGATTGCGAAGTGCCAGCCGAAAACCTGCTTGGAGCCGAGGGCAAGGGCGTCAATGTGCTGATGTCCGGGCTTGATTACGAGCGCGTGGTGCTGGCGGGCGGGCCGCTCGGCATCATGGCGGCGTGTCTTGATGTCGTCGTGCCCTATGTGCATGAGCGCAAGCAGTTCGACCAGCCGATTGGCGAGTTCCAGCTCATGCAGGGCAAGCTTGCCGACATGTATGTGATCTTCAACGCTTCGCGCGCCTATACCTATGCCGTGGCAGCAGCCTGCGACCGGGGCGAGACGACGCGCAAGGATGCGGCGGGCTGCATTCTCTATACGGCGGAAAACGCCACCCAGATGGCCTTGCAGGCAATACAGGCTCTCGGCGGCAATGGCTATATCAACGACTACCCGACCGGACGCCTGTTGCGTGACGCCAAGCTTTATGAAATCGGCGCGGGCACGTCGGAAATCCGGCGCATGCTGATCGGACGGGAACTCTTTCAGGAGACCCGTTGATGGCGGTCCTGAAATCGGAAATCTCCACCCGAAGCGCCAGCTTCGAGGCCAACCGCAAGGCAATGCTGGCGGCTATCGACGTGGTGGCGGAAGCCGCGCGCATCGCCATTGATGGCGGCGGCGAGAAGGCGCGCGAGCGTCATGTTGCACGCGGAAAACTGCTGCCGCGGGAGCGTGTGGCGCAACTGCTCGATCCGGGTTCGCCCTTTCTGGAAGTGGGGCTAACGGCAGGCCATGGCATGTATGGCGGGGCAGCACCTTCCGGCGGCATCATTACCGGCATCGGGCGCGTGTCGGGCCGCGACTGCATGATCGTCTGCAATGATGCGACGGTGAAGGGCGGCACCTATTATCCCGTCACGGTGAAAAAACACCTGCGCGCGCAGGAGATCGCGGGCGAAAATCGCCTGCCTTGCATCTATCTGGTCGATTCCGGTGGCGCGAACCTGCCCAATCAGGATGAGGTTTTCCCGGATCGCGACCATTTCGGGCGCATTTTCTACAATCAGGCGCAAATGTCGGCGGCGGGCATTCCGCAGGTCGCCGTGGTGATGGGATCGTGCACGGCAGGCGGCGCTTATGTGCCCGCCATGAGCGACGAAACGGTGATCGTGCGTAATCAAGGCACCATCTTTCTGGCGGGTCCTCCTTTGGTGAAAGCCGCGACCGGCGAAGTGGTGAGCGCGGAGGATCTTGGCGGCGGCGATGTCCACACGCGGCTTTCGGGCGTCGCCGATCATCTGGCCAACGACGATGCCCATGCCTTGCAGATCGCGCGCGCCATTGCCGCCAATCTCAACAGCGAGAAGCGTAGCTTTATCCCAAGAGGTGTTGGCGCCGCGCCGCTTTACGACCCGGAAGAAATTCTGGGCATCGTTTCCGCCGATACGCGCATCCCGTATGATGTGCGCGAGGTGATTGCGCGCCTTGTCGATGGTTCGGATTTCGATGAGTTCAAGGCGCGTTTCGGCACCACCTTGGTCTGCGGTTTTGCCAGCGTCTATGGCATGCCGGTCGGCATCATCGCCAATAATGGCGTCTTGTTTTCGGAAGCGGCGCTAAAGGGCGCGCATTTCATCGAGCTTTGCTGCCAGCGCAACATTCCGCTGGTGTTCTTGCAGAACATCACCGGCTTTATGGTCGGGCGCAAATATGAGGCCGAAGGCATTGCCAAGCATGGCGCCAAGCTGGTGACGGCGGTGGCAACCGCCAATGTGCCGAAGCTCACCATGCTGATTGGCGCATCCTATGGCGCGGGCAATTACGGCATGGCCGGGCGGGCCTATTCGCCGCGCTTCCTGTGGACATGGCCGAACAGCCGCATCGCGGTGATGGGCGGCGAGCAGGCGGCAGGGGTGCTGGCAACCGTCAAGCGTGACGGGATCGAGCGCACCGGCGGCACTTGGTCGGCGGAAGAAGAGGCGGAGTTCAAGCGCCCGACGCTCGAAATGTTCGAGCGCCAGAGCCACCCGCTCTATGCATCTGCAAGGCTGTGGGATGATGGCATCGTTGATCCGCGCAAGAGCCGAGAAGTGCTTGGCCTGTCGCTTTCCGCCACGCTGAACGCGCCGGTCGAGCCGACGCGTTTCGGCATCTTCAGGATGTAGGAAGACAATCAGATGTTTAGCAAAATACTGATTGCCAATCGCGGAGAAATCGCCTGCCGGGTCATTCGCACGGCGCGCGAGTTGGGTGTCGCAACGGTCGCGATTTATTCCGATGCGGATGCAAATGCGCTGCATGTGGAGATGGCTGACGAGGCGGTGCGTGTCGGCCCTGCCATTTCGGCGCAAAGCTATCTGAATGTCGATGCGATCATCAAGGCCGCAAGGCAAACCGGCGCGGAGGCCATCCATCCGGGCTATGGGTTTCTTTCCGAAAATGCCGGTTTCGTGGATGCGGTCGAAGAAGCGGGACTTGTCTTCATCGGCCCATCGGCCAAGGCCATCCGCGCCATGGGGCTGAAGGATGCCGCCAAGGCGCTGATGGAAAAAGCGGGCGTGCCGGTCGTGCCGGGCTATCACGGTGACAATCAGGATGGCGCTTTTCTCAAAAGCGAGGCCGACCGGATCACCTATCCGGTGCTGATCAAGGCGCGCGCGGGCGGCGGCGGCAAGGGCATGCGCCGCGTCGATCAGGCTTCTGATTTTGCCGCAGCACTCGACAGCGCGCGGCGCGAGGCGGAAGCCTCGTTCGGCGATGGCGCGGTGCTGATCGAAAAATACATGGCGAAGCCGCGCCATATCGAGGTGCAGGTTTTTGGCGACAATCACGGCAATGCCGTGCACCTGTTCGAGCGCGATTGCTCGCTGCAACGCCGCCACCAGAAGGTGATCGAGGAAGCGCCAGCGCCCGGCATGACACCGGAAATGCGCGCCGCCATGGGTGAGGCGGCGGTAAAGGCGGCGCTGGCGATTGGTTATTCCGGCGCTGGCACGGTGGAGTTCATCGCCGATGTGTCGGAAGGGCTGCGGCCCGACCGCTTCTTCTTCATGGAAATGAACACGCGCTTGCAGGTGGAGCATCCGGTCACGGAAGCAATCATCGGCCTTGATCTGGTCGAATGGCAATTGCGCGTGGCTTCCGGCGAAAAATTGCCGAAGCGTCAGGACGAACTGTCCATAAACGGCTGGGCTTTCGAGGCGCGGCTTTATGCGGAAGACCCGGCGCGTGATTTTCTGCCTGCCACGGGGAAGCTCGCCTTGTTCGCGCCGCCTGAACAGGCGCGTGTCGATTCCGGCGTGCGCACCGGCGACACGATCACGCCGTTCTATGACCCGATGATCGCCAAGATCATCAGCCATGGCGCAACCCGCGATGAGGCGCTGAACCGGCTCGATGCGGCACTTGGCAAAACCCGTATTGCGGGGCTGGTCACGAACCGCCAGTTCCTGTCGGCGCTCTGCAATCTTGAAGCTTTCCGCACCGGCGATGTCGATACCGGGCTGATCGGACGCGAGACGGCAGGGCTTTTCACCGAAAAGCAGCCTTCGGATATTGCCTTTGCCCTGGCCGCGCTTGGCGCGCTCGACCTTCTGGATGCGCCGCGAGAAGGCGACCCATGGGTAAGCCTGCGCGGTTTCCGTCTATGGGACGAGGCATCGCGCTCGGTTCTGCTCGATCATCGGGGCGAGCGCCGCATGGTCAGCTTTGCGGCCAGAGGCGGCAACCGTTTCAGCTTTGCTTTCGGCGAACTGGAAATCCGTGCCCATGAAAACGGTCTCGTCCGTTTCGCCCTCGATGGTCGCGTGACGGAGGCATCGGTCTTGCGCATCGGCCATGATGTGACCGTGCAACTGGAAGGCTGGGACACCATATTTCATCATGTGCAGTCGCTGGGCGCGGAGGAGGATGTCTCGAGCGAAAGCCGCATCCTGTCGCCGATGCCGGGGCGGGTAGCGCTGGTTTCCGTGGTCGAAGGTGCGCATGTCGCCAGGGGCGATCCGCTGGTGACGATGGAAGCCATGAAGATGGAACTGTCACTGACCGCGCCGCGCGACGGCAAGGTCGCATCCGTAACCGTTACGGCGGGCGATCAGGTCAGTGAAGGCGCATTGCTGGTGGAGCTGGAGGAACAACATGGCTGAACACGTTGAAATCGTCGAAATGGCAGCGCGTGACGGCCTGCAAAACGAAAAGCGTTTTGTGCCGACCGCCGACAAGATTGCGCTGATCGACCGCCTGTCGGATAGCGGCTATTCGCGCATCGAGGCGACGAGTTTCGTCAGCCCCAAATGGGTGCCGCAACTGGCGGATAGCCGGGAAGTCATGGCGGGTATTAGGCGCGCCGATGGCGTGCGTTATTCGGCTCTCGTGCCCAATATGAAGGGCTATGAGGCGGCGGCAGCAGCCAATGTCGATGAAATAGCGGTTTTCATTTCCGCTTCCGAAGGCTTTTCCAAAGCCAACATCAATTGCACGATTGCGGAAAGCATCGAGCGCCTGTCGCCCGTCATCGGTGCTGCGATCAATGACGGCCTGGCCATTCGCGGCTATGTGAGCTGCGTGGTCGAATGCCCCTATGACGGGCCGGTGGCCCCGCAGGCAGTTGCCGATGTGACCGAGCAACTCTTCTCGCTTGGCTGTCACGAGGTGAGCCTCGGCGACACGATCGGGCGCGGCACGCCGGACAAGGTTGCCGCCATGCTGGACGCGGTGCTGGCCATCGCCCCGGCGCACAGCCTTGCCGGTCATTATCATGACACTGGCGGGCGGGCGCTCGACAATATCCGCGTCAGTCTGGAGAAGGGCCTGCGCGTGTTCGATGCTTCCGTCGGCGGGCTTGGCGGCTGTCCGTTCGCGCCCGGTGCGAAGGGCAATGTCGACACGGTGCTGGTCGCTGAAATGCTGCATGATCTTGGTTTCGAAACCGGTCTCGATATTCAAAAACTGAGATCGGCTGCACTTTTTGCGCAAGCGCTGCGTCAGGATAAAGCGGCCTAGGAGCAATTATGAGCGACTTCGAAACCATCCAGATTGCGGTCGACCCACGTGGCGTGGCGACGCTCACGCTGAACCGGCCCGAACAGCACAATGCGCTGTCGGGCCTGATGATCGATGAGCTAACCACCGCAGCGCTGCATCTGGGCGATAACGAAGCCATACGCATCGTGATCCTGACCGGCGCAGGCATGAGCTTTTGCGCGGGCGGCGATCTGGGCTGGATGCGGGAACAGGTCAAGGCCACGCGTGAACAGCGCATTGAAGAAGCGCGCAAGCTTGCCCTCATGCTGAAAGCGCTGCGCGATCTGCCAAAGCCGTTGATCGGGCGCATCAACGGGCAGGCCTATGGCGGCGGCGTCGGTCTCATCAGCGTGTGCGATGCGGCGATCGGCGTTTCCGGCGCGCGCTTCGGGCTGACCGAAACAAAACTCGGCCTGATACCGGCCACTATCAGCCCCTATGTGCTGGCGCGTATCGGGCAGGCCAATGCGCTGCGCACATTCACATCCGCCCGCCTGTTCGATGCCGAGGAAGGACGGCGCATCGGGCTGCTGCATGATGTGGTCGAAGCCGAAAGGCTCGATGCGGCGGTTGAGGCGGAAATAAAACCTTACTTTTCCACCGCGCCCGCAGCCGTCGCCGCATCCAAGCGGCTGGTCCATGCGCTGGGCGCGCCGATAGACGAGGCGGTGATCGACATGACGCTCACTCGCCTTGCCGATACATGGGAGACACCGGAGGCCGCAGAGGGAATCGCGGCCTTTTTTGCGAAGAAATCACCATCATGGAAGGGAGGAGACTAAGACTTTGGGAGGAGCCGATTTTCGTTGTAGTTGCGGGTACTTGGCGCTTGCAATCGAAAGCCGGAAATGCATTCTTATTACATCATGAAAGCGCGCTCCCTGTCTGGAGCATGATTCCGAAAGGGCGGATGCAGTTTCGGATAATATTATGGCTCTGGCCTGTTCGAGGCGGCGGTGCGCTTTTGGATTGACCCTTTGAGATCATGCGATGAACAAAAGGGAGGGCCCGGCAATTCGGCAGCGCGGATGCGCTGAGATTTGACCGGCAAGGGTTGTCTCGGGGCCGTCGGAGGACGCCGCCCCACCAAAGGAGAAAAAGAATGAACCTGAAACTTCTGTCCAGCGTGGCTTTTGCCGCCAGCATCGGCTTTGCCAGCGCCGCTTATGCAGACATCACCATCGGCGTGGTTGCACCGCTGACGGGCCCGGTTGCCGCTTTCGGCGATCAGGTGAAGAAGGGCGCGGAAACCGCCGTTGAGGTCATCAACAAGGCGGGCGGCATCAAGGGCGAGAAAGTCGTCCTGAAGTTTGCCGATGATGCGGGCGAACCGAAGCAGGGCGTTTCCGCTGCCAACCAGATCGTCGGCGACGGCATCAAGTTCGTTGTCGGCCCGGTCACGACCGGCGTTGCCATTCCGGTTTCCGACGTCTTCTCGGAAAACGGCGTCCTGATGGTCACGCCGACCGCCACCGGCCCGGACCTGACCGCGCGCAATCTGGAAAACGTGTTCCGCACCTGCGGTCGTGACGACCAGCAGGCCGAAGTCATGGCCGATTACGTCCTGAAGAACATGAAGGACAAGAAGGTCGCCGTGATCCACGACAAGGGCGCTTACGGCAAGGGGCTGGCCGATGCTTTCAAGGCAGCGCTCAACAAGGGCGGCGTCACGGAAGTCCATTATGATTCGGTCACGCCGGGCGACAAGGATTTTTCCGCGCTCGTCACCAAGCTGAAGTCAGCCGGTGCTGAAGTGGTTTATTTCGGCGGCTACCATGCCGAAGGCGGTCTCCTGTCGCGCCAGCTGCACGATGCCGGTCTTCAGGCTCTGGTTCTCGGCGGTGAAGGTCTGTCCAACACCGAATATTGGGCAATCGGCGGCACCAATGCACAGGGCACGCTGTTCACCAACGCCAAGGACGCCACCAAGAACCCGGCTTCCAAGGATGCCATCGAGGCCCTGAAGGCCAAGAACATCCCGGCTGAAGCCTTCACCATGAACGCCTACGCCGCTGTTGAAGTCATCAAGGCTGGCATCGAACGCGCCGGTTCGACCGATGATTCGGCTGCCGTTGCCAAGGCGCTGCATGACGGCCAGCCGATCGAAACGGCTATCGGCACGCTGACCTATGGCGCAAACGGCGACCTCAGCTCGCCGAGCTTCGACATCTTCAAGTGGGATGGCGGCAAGATCGTCGGCCTCGAATAAGGCAGTAATCGTGAAATAGACACGCCGGGGTTTAACCCCGGCGTTTTGCGTTTGTGGAGTGATCAGGAGCCGGTATAGCCGAGTTCGGCTTCGATAGCCTCGAATGTCTTTTCCATGGCGTAGGTGGGGCTCAGCGGACGCGGGTAAAGGACCAATATCTGCGAAAGAATGACATAGGGCCTCATTCGAATGAATGGATATAAAAAATGGAATGGCTGGAAACTTTCTTCTTGGTTTTCGTGGGAAATATACTAAAAATTTGACTTAATCTTGTCCGTTCGGGCAAGAGTTTGACGTTTCTTTTTAAGTTATTTTGTTCGGGGTCCCGCAGACACGTGTGGGAAATTTGTTGGGGCAAGCCTCTGTTCAGCGTCGGTGGAGCAGGTGGTTTTTCGCGGGCTTAAGCTTCGGTTAACCATGTCTGTTTAATCTGCGATCATGGATGGGGCGGTTAGCGGAGCAGGTTTATGCAGCGCTACAGATTTGACGATAAAAGAATTCTGATCGAGGCAATTGTTGAATTGCTCAACCGGGGCGTGGAGCCCGATGAGCTCGATCTCGTACTGAGCCGGATCGGTCCGGTCGATCTCGATTTGATGCGGCAATGCCTGATCGAGGTGTGGAACTACAATCATCCGGAACTGGCCGAAGCGCCGATGGCGGCCTGACGGCGGGTTCTGTGGGCAGGCATCGGACCGCGGAGCGGAACGGATGCCGGCATAATTGGGCGCGAATGCGGCGCTTGCGCGAGAATACGGCGGTTTCTGGCAACGGTTTGTGGGCCGAAACTGTCGGGGCAGGGCCGGGTTGAACCGGTTTTGGAGCAATCTGGCCACTGTCCGCAATGTCATATTCCTGAAATGCAGACGGGTTATACCCATATGCGTATCGGGAATTCACTTGGGATCGTGACCACGGATGTACTGGCGCAACTCAGGTGAAAGCGGAAGGTCGGGTTCAGCCCGGCCTTTTTCGCGTCAGGCGCATGTCTCCCGAAAGTGGGAACTGCCTTTGCACTTTTGCTGGAAATGCTCTCGGAGCTGCGCAGATCGAAGAGCGGTTGCAGTCTGTCGTGGTGCCTCGTCGCCACGCCGGTCTGCAAACGGTGCTTTCTGCATTCCGGTGCTCGCATACCTCTCATGAGCGATTTTTCGCAGCCCGCCGCTTTTTGATTCAGGCTCCGGGATTGCTGCAGCGATGCAGCCTACAATACCAGCCCGCCCACGCCCATGCGCGAAAGGTCGTCGGCGGAGAGCGCCATGCCCGCCATCAGCCGATCCAGCACGCGGTCGAGGCTGTTTTCGCGGGCGCTGCGGGCCGATCCGGGCGCGGCGACGATATATTTTCCGTGGTGCCGCCCCAGAACCAGCAGATTGCCGGGATCGACCGGCATGCCGATGCGCAAGATTTCGCCGCCCGAAATACGGATCGATTGCGGCACGATATCCGCCTCGTCGGCAACGGCCGATGCGCTGAAAATCACGACGATGTCGCAGGCCGGGCCCACTTCCGCGATTGCCGCAGCCAGTGCGGCCTGATCGTGGGCGACGCGCTTTTCGCAAACAAGCTTGCCGCCATTGCGGGCGACCCGCATTTCCAAGAGCTCGCGGGTCTTCTCAAGAACGGTCTCGCGGATCGAAGGGAGGCGCGACTGGATCAGCCCGATCCGCGCGCCGTTGAACGGATGGACATGCAATGCCGGTCGCGCATCGACGCCGATTTCGTGCAGCAGGGTCTTCGGCACCGCGAAAGGAATGATCTTGACGGTAGCGATCATCTGCCCGGCTTCCACCCGCACATGGTTGCGTAGTGTCGCGATGGAAATGCGCGCATCATGCGCGTTGATGGCATCGATGCGGCCTGTCTCGGCTGAAAACACGCCGTTCTTCCGGGCATGCAGGTTGACGCGACCGGTCGAGGCATTGCCGATTTCCACATCGGCGGATGCGACTATGCGCGCAACGGCAAGCGCCGCCTCGTCCTCGCCGACATCGCCCTCTTCCAGGCGCGCGGCCAGAACCGCGCTGACGCCCGCCTCCCGCAGCATGGCAAGGTTGAGCGCATCGAGAACCGTGCCCTTGCGCAAGGTGAGCGCACCGGCAGCCGTCGGATAACCGAGGATTGCACCTTCGGCCTCATCGAGCGGTATTTCGGCAAATATCATGTTCACCCCCAATTCCCTCGTGAAAATCCAATAGAACATAATCGGGCCGGAGTGAAACAGTGACCATCAGCATTATGCGAATGCACCTGTCAAACGCCCGTGTCGATTGCGTATTTCCGTGAATTCAGGTGAGAAACAGCCTGCGGATCCGGTAAAATCCCATCACAATCCCGTTCCTTTGAGGGAAAACAGTGGTTTCAACTTGCAAACCCTGTGCGTTGGGCCTATTGCACCGCGTCTGACGGCTTGCGCCCTATCTGGCCCGATCTGTCGGCCCATCGATCCCCGACAGTGAGATCGATGATTGCATAAGACATTGCCTGACAAATGGCCCGCACATCAGCGCTGAGCCCCGATTATTTAGACAGAATGCCCGTTTTGGGCGCGACATTACGATCCAGCACAATTTTCGTCAGAGACGTGACAAATGCGGCTATTCGATATAACGGTACTTTTGGAAATTTCAGAATTTACCGAAAACTAGGAAATGACGCATGCGCCGGAGATGACACTCTGCGCGCAGGATGGAAAGACAAATGAAACACGGCACCCCCCGGACGATCGTTTCGTTCGCCGTCATGGCCCTCACGGCGTTTCTCGCTGGCTGCGAGAACCAGGTCCTTCTGTCCCCGAAAGGGGAAGTCGGCATGGCAGAACGCGATCTCATCTTCTTTGCGACCGGCCTCATGCTGCTAGTCGTGCTTCCCGTCATCTTCATGACGCTTTACTTCGCCTGGAAGTACCGCGCCTCGAACGAAAAGGCGGATTACCAGCCCGACTGGCACCATTCGACCAAGATCGAGCTTGCCGTCTGGCTCATCCCGATGGCGATCATCGTCGTTCTGGGCACGGTCACCTGGATCAGCACCCACAAGCTCGATCCGTATCGTCCGCTGGTATCGGACGCGAAGCCGATCAATGTCGAAGTCGTCGCGCTCGACTGGAAATGGCTTTTCATCTATCCGGATCAGGGCATCGCCACCGTCAATGAAATGGCAATGCCCGTTGATGTGCCGGTCAATTTCAAGCTGACCTCCAGCAACATCATGAACTCTTTCTTCATTCCGCAGCTCGGCAGCCAGGTCTACACCATGCCGAGCATGCAGACGAAGCTGCATCTGGTTGCCAATCATGCAGGCGAGTTCGACGGCATCTCCGCCAACTATAGCGGTCAGGGCTTTGCCCAGATGCGCTTCAAGGCGCATGCCTACAACCAGGCCGACTTCGACAAATGGGTGGCCGATGTCAAGGCAAAGGCAAATGGCGAAGAGCTGAGCCGGGATCGTTACGCCTCGCTGGTCCAGCCGAGCGAGAAGGTTCCGCCGCAGTTCTTCACCTATAGTGACCAGACGCTGTTCCACAACATCGTGAACCGCTGCTGGGACGGCAAGTCCGTCTGCCTCGACGATGAAATGCATCGTCAACAGATGATCCGGGAAGCGCGCGCCAACCTGCGCAAGTCTTCGCCTGTCGATTTCAGCCAGTGGGCGAGCGACATCATCTGCGCAGTTCAGCCGCAGCGCCTTTCGCAGCTCGAAAACTGATGTGCCGATAGGCCCGTGATCTCGAATGAGGTCACGGCCATTCGCATTCAATCCCTTGTTTCACGCGGTTCCGGAAAGATCGCGCTCTTGCGCCGCCCCGGAATTGCTCCAATCGAAGCGTGATAAAAATGTTCGGAAAACTTACGCTCGAAGCGATACCCTATCACGAGCCAATCATCATGGTCACTTTGGCCGCGGTGGCTGGCGGGGCGTTCGCTATTCTGGCAGCCATAACCTACTACCGCAAATGGGTACCGCTCTGGAACGACTGGCTCACCTCCGTCGACCACAAGCGCATCGGTGTGATGTATATCATCCTGGCTCTCGTGATGCTGTTCCGCGGTTTCTCGGATGCCATCATGATGCGCGCCCAGCAGGCCATTGCCTCGGGCGCGAATGAAGGCTTCCTCCCGCCGCACCACTACGACCAGATCTTCACCGCCCATGGCGTGATCATGATCTTCTTCGTGGCGATGCCCTTCATCGTCGGCCTGATGAACTTCGCCGTGCCGCTTCAGATCGGCGCGCGCGACGTGGCGTTCCCCTACCTCAACTCGCTCAGCTTTTGGCTGACGGTTGCCGGCGCCATCCTCATCAACATCTCGCTCGGTATCGGCGAATTCGCCAAGACCGGCTGGCTGGCCTATCCGCCGCTTTCCGGCAAGGAGTTCAGCCCGGATGTCGGGGTGGATTACTATATCTGGGCCTTGCAGATTTCCGGCATGGGCACGCTGCTTTCCGGCGTCAACCTCATCACCACCATCATCAAGATGCGTGCGCCCGGCATGGGCATGATGCAGGTTCCGGTCTTCACCTGGACGGCGCTCTGCTCCAACGTGCTGATCGTCGCGGCCTTCCCGATCCTCACCGTCACGCTGGCGCTTTTGTCCCTTGACCGCTATCTGGATTTCCACTTCTTCACCAATGATGCCGGTGGCAATCCGATGATGTATGTGAATCTCATCTGGATCTGGGGCCACCCGGAAGTCTACATTCTGGTTCTGCCGTGCTTCGGCATCTTCTCGGAAATCGTGGCAACCTTCTCCGGCAAGCGCCTGTTCGGCTACAAGTCGATGGTTTACGCCACCGTTGCCATCACCATCCTGTCGTTCCTGGTCTGGGTCCACCACTTCTTCACCATGGGCGGCGGCGCCAATGTCAACGCCTTCTTCGGCGTGGCAACCATGATCATCTCCATCCCGACAGGGGCGAAGGTCTTCAACTGGCTCTTCACCATGTATAAGGGCCGCGTTCGCATGGAAACGCCGGTCATGTGGACCATTGGCTTCATGTGCACCTTCGTCGTTGGCGGCATGACAGGCGTTCTGCTCGCGGTTCCGCCAGCGGACTTCGTGCTGCACAACTCGGTGTTCCTGATCGCCCACTTCCACAATGTGATCATTTCGGGCGTCCTGTTCGGCTGCTTTGCCGGCGTCGTCTACTGGTGGCCGAAGGCTTTCGGCTTCAAGCTGAACGAACGTCTGGGCAAGAACGCCTTCTGGTGCTGGCTCGTCGGCTTCATCCTCGCCTTCATGCCGCTCTACGTGCTCGGCCTGATGGGCATGACCCGTCGCCTGAACCACACCGAAAACCCGGCATGGCACATCTACCTCATCGTTGCCGCCATCGGCGTTGCGATCATCCTTTGCGGCATCGTGTTCCAGGTTCTGCAGATCGCCATCTCGATCCGCGACCGCGAAAAGCTGCGCGACACCAACGGCGACAGCTGGGGCACGGGCCGCACGCTGGAATGGTCGCTGGCTTCGCCGCCCGCCTTCTACAACTTCGCCGAAGTGCCGCATGTGCGCGACCACGATGCCTGGTGGGATATGAAGCAGAACGGCTATGTGCGCCGCACCGAAAAGTTCGCGCGCATTCATATGCCGAAGAATACCGGCACCGGCTTCATCATCGGCATGCTGAACATTCCGCTCGGCTTTGCCCTCGTCTGGCACATCTGGTGGCTGGCAATCGCCTCTGCCCTCGCTGTGCTGGCCGTTGCCATCGCTCACTCCTTCAATAATGACAGGGACTTTTACGTCTCGGCCGAAGAGGTGCAGGAAGTTGAAGACCTCCGCACCCGGCAACTGACTGCTCAGGAGGCCTGATTCCGATGAGCGCAAGCATTTCGACCGCCGCTCCGTTCACGGGCGGAAACGAGCACCCCGCGCATGAGGACCATCACGATGCAGGGTCGACCACGCTGGTCGGCTTCTGGATCTACCTGATGAGCGACTGCGTCCTCTTCTCGGGGCTGTTTGCAACCTACGCCGTTCTGGCACACCAGTTCGCGGGCGGCCCGACCGGCCGTGAACTGTTCGACCTGAACTTCGTTCTGATCGAAACCATGCTGCTGCTGGTGTCGTCGCTGACCTATGGTCTGGCCACGCTTTCGATGTTCAAGAAGAACCGCGCTGGCCTTCTGTTCTGGCTGGGCGTGACCTTCCTGCTCGGCGCCGCCTTCCTCGCGATGGAAGTCTATGAGTTCAATCACCTGATCCATGAAGGTGCCGGACCGGGACGCAGCGCGTTCCTCTCCGCCTTCTTCGCGCTGGTGGGAACCCACGGTCTGCACATCACGTCCGGCCTCATCTGGATCCTGGTGCTTTCCGCCCAGCTTCTGCGTGACGGCCTGACCGAAAAGAACCAGACGCGCGTGATGTGCCTCAGCCTCTTCTGGCACTTCCTGGACATCATCTGGATCGGCGTCTTTACTCTTGTCTATCTGCTGGGTGTACTGTGATGAGCTCTGCACACGAAACACATGACCACGGCGCAAGCCACGGCAGCCTGAAGTCTTATCTGATCGGCTTCGTGCTGGCGGTTGTCCTCACCGTCGTTCCCTTCATGCTCGCCATGAACGGCTACTTCACGCCGGCCACCACCGCCGCCATCGTGCTCGGTATCGCCGTCGTCCAGATCCTGGTGCATCTGGTTTACTTCCTGCACCTCGATCCGAAGTCGGAAGGCGGCTGGAACATTCTGGCGCTCATCTTCACGGTCATCATCCTGGCTATCGTGCTTGCCGGCTCCATCTGGGTCATGCATCACCTCGATACCAATATGATGCCGATGTACATGTCACCGGAAGACGTGCGCAACCTGCCATAAGCTCCGCCAAGGGCATTCCCTGCATCGCAACGCCTGCGGGGAATGCTTCCATGCGCTGCGCGAAACAAGTGGCCTGACGGCCCGTGATCGCGGCTTTATCCTCCCTCTCTCCCCCCAAAGCCGCGTGGCGCCCCGGTTCATTCCGGGGCGCCTTTCGTTTGCGGGTTGAGTAGCAGAATTCACACCTCTTAGACTCAAGTAAAATTTGCGTAAAATTGATATTACTTTCCGTAAGGAAAAGTTGATGGGGAAATTATATAAGTGTAGTAAAGTATAATATGCGTCATTAATTTACCATTATTGAGGTATAGGTTTGCATATTGACCTATATTGGGTTAGTATCAATTTTGATTGATACTCTATTGCGTCTCTGTGTACTCGCAAATATGGAGTAGATGTGATGCCATTATTTAAGAGATTGCTTAATAATAATCGTTTTATCGGTGTCGCTGTTGCGGCTGTAGTTCTGATCGCGCCGGAGGTTGCTTCCGCGGCCACGGCCTATGTCTCGGCTGCGGTCAATATTCGATCGGGGCCGGGGGCCAACTATGCCCGGCTTGCCGCACTTCCCGCCGGTGCCTCCGTCAATGCCGGTTCCTGCCGCAACGGCTGGTGCCAGATTTATAACGGCAACAGCGTCGGCTTTGTGTCCGCGCGCTATCTCCGCTTCGGTTCCTACCAAGGTCAGGCCTATCCCGCGCCGTCCTCGACGACCGTCATCGTCGATAATGGCTACTCTGACGGCTGGGCGCCGGGCTTTGGCCTCGGTCTCGGTCTCGGCTGGGCAACCGGCGGCTATTGGGATCCCGGTTGGGGCTATGGCTGGGGCGTCGGCCCTGCGTGGCGGACCGGGCCGGCTTACCATTATGGGTGGGCGGCTCCGGTAAGCCCGCCCCACTTCAATGGGGGCGGCTTCAGCCAGCCCGCATTCAATACGCCGGCATTCAGCAGGCCTGCATTCAATACGCCCGCATTCCGCAGACCTGCATTCAATACGCCCGCATTCAGCAGGCCTGCATTCAACACGCCTGCGTTCAGCAGACCTGCGTTCAACACGCCCGCGTTCAGCAGACCTGCATTTAATCCCGGTTTCGGCGGCGGTCATTTCGGCAATATGCGCCCGATCCATTCCGGTCGCTGATAGCCGGAACATTTCGTCAGGTCATCCTCCTCCCTCCTCCCGTGACCTGATGGACGGCCCGCCGAGACCCTTCCGGCGGGCCGTGCCTTTTTGGAATTTTCGATAATCATCAGAAAATGCATGGGCGCGGCGGGCTCAACCTGCGCGAGCGTCCACGAGACTGTGGTAACGTTAATACTCCGTTGACTGAAATGGTCCATATCTAGCGTTGTCGCTTGGAGTTCCGTTCTCCCCATGGTAATCCCTGAATCGTCCTGGGCTGGGGATGACGATCGGGACGCTGCCAGGCGACCGCATAGACAGGAACCGGACAGTAAAGCGTATGACTTGGAGTAGCAGGACGATACAGGGAAAGAGCATTGCCATGCTTTTGCTGGCGGCGCATTTTTCCTCGCTCGCGGTGTCGCCTGCGCTGGCATTCGAGCTGTTCGGAATCCGCCTGTGGGGCGAGGACAAGAAGGAAGACCCGGATATCATCGATCCGAAGACCTATACGGTCGAGGTCACGACCACGGGCGACCGCAAGAATGCGGACGGCACCGAAGCCGATCTGAAATCCACCATTGAAGGCGCTTCGGGCCTCGTTACCGATCAGGAAAAACCCGCTTCGGGTTCCGCCGGACTGCTGGCCAAGGCGCGTGGGGATTATCGCCGCATTCTCGCCGCCCTCTACGGCGAGGGCCGTTATGGGGGCACCATATCGATCAAGGTCGACGGGCGCGAGGCCAACGACATTCCGCCGGACGCGGACATACCCGACAATGCCAAGATCGCGATCACCGTCGATCCCGGCCCGCAATTCCTGTTTTCCCGCACCGCGATTTCCAATATCGCGCCGCCGCCGGTCGACAAGCGCGATCACGTGCAGTCGCCCGAAGACGCCGGTTTCGCCCAGGGGCAGGTGGCGCGTTCGGGCACGGTCATCAAGGCCGAGCGCCTGGCCGTCGAGGCGTGGCGCCAGCAGGGTTACGCCAAGGCCCGCGTGACCGGCGAGGACATCGTGGCCGATCATGCCGACAACCGGGTTTCCGCCGATATATCGCTTGATCCGGGGCAGAAGGCGCATTACGGCCCGGTCAGCGTCGTCGGGACGGCGCGCATGGACCCGCAATTCGTGGCCTGGATGACGGGCCTGAAAGAGGGCCAGGAATATGACCCGGACGACATTGAGAAAGCCAAGAAGCGCCTTGGCCGCATGGAAGTGTTCCGGGCGATGAGCTTTGAGGAAGCCGAGAAGATCGAGCCGGACGGCAGCCTGCCGATGACGCTTAACGTGCAGGAGCGAAAACCCCGTCGATTCGGCTTCGGCGCCGAATATTCGACCATCGACGGGTTTGGCGTCACGGGCTACTGGATGCACCGCAACCTCTTCGGGCGCGGCGAACGCCTGCGCTTCGATGCCAAGGTCAGCGGCATTGGCGGCACGCAGGACAATTCCTTCGATCCGAAGAATTACACCTATCTCCTTGGCACCACGTTCACCAAGCCGGGTGTCTATACGCCGGATACGGATTTTGTAGCCTCGCTCGACGCCAAGCGCGAGGTGCTGGACGCCTATACCGAAACCTCGGTCAATGCGAAAACCGGCTTCACGCAGATATTCAGCGACGAACTGTCGGGCGCGCTCTATGCCAAGGCGAGCCATGGCCGCTTCAACGACGACGTGTTCGGTGACCGCACTTTCACCACCGCGGGTCTTGAGGGCAATCTCCTCTATGACAGCCGCAACAACAAGCCGGACCCGAGTTCGGGCATCTATCTGGAAGGCAATATCCAGCCCTTCTATGAATTCCAGTACGGCAATTTCGCCACCCGTTTCACCGCCGAAGGCCGCACCTATTATGGTTTCGGCGAGAAGGACCGGGTAATTCTCGCGGGCCGCCTCAAGGTCGGTTCCATTGTCGGCGCGTCCATCGAGGACCTGCCGCCGAGCCAGCTTTTCCTCGCAGGCGGCGGCGGCTCGGTTCGCGGTTACGGCTATCGCAATATCGGCGTCAGCGCGGGCAATGGCGAGATCGTCGGCGGGCGCTCGCTTGTCGAGGCCAATGGCGAAGTGCGCACCCGCATTACCGATTCCATCGGCGCGGTGGCATTCGTCGATGCCGGTTATGTCGGCGAAAAATCATTCCCCGATTTCTCGGAACAGATGCGCGTCGGCGTCGGTGGCGGTCTGCGCTACCTGACCGGCCTCGGGCCGATCCGCCTTGATGTCGCCGTTCCGCTCAACCGCCGCTCGGGCGATCCGAGCTATGGCTTGTACGTAGGTATAGGACAGGCGTTTTGACCAGATTTCTCGCAATCATCGCCTTCATCGCCTTCGCCGTTACGGCAGTCATCTTCGGCTGGCCGGAGCGGGAGGCGCCGGTGCTGGCCCCAGCTCAGGCTAATGCGCAGGCGCAACAGCCGGACAGCGCGCAGCAGGCAGCGCCTGAGGAAGAGAAATCCTATTTCCTGTCCTTCGTGGAAAGCCAGCTTTCCGCGCCCAACCGCCGCATCTCCATTTCCGGCATCAGCGGCGTTCTGTCTTCGGAAGCAACGGTCGGTTCGATCACCATCGCCGACCGCGAAGGGGTGTGGCTGCGCATCGAGAATGCCAAGCTGAACTGGAGCCGCACCGCGCTTCTGGTCGGGCGTCTCAGCATCCAGTCGCTGGCCGCCGAGCGCATCGACTTCATTCGCAAGCCATTGCCGGACAACAGCCTGCCGTCACCGGAATCGTCCAGTTTCAGCCTGCCGGAACTGCCGATATCGATCAATCTCGACCGGCTTGCCATAGCGCGCCTGCATTTCGGGCCTGATATTTTCGGTCTCGAATCGGAAGTGTCGGCCAATGGCCGCCTGTCGCTTGCCGATGGCTCGCTGGATTCCAGTTTCGACATCAAGCGCCTCGACGGTCCGGGCGGCACTTTCGCGCTTCGCGCGGCCTATGCCAATGCCGACCAGAAGGTCGATCTCGACCTGAAAGTCTCCGAACCGGCCAATGGCATCGTCGCCAACCTGTTGAACATCGATGGCCGTCCCCCTGTCGATCTCACCCTGACGGGTGCCGGTCCGCTCGACGGGTTGAAAGTCGATCTGGCGCTCGACACCAATGGCAGCCGCACGCTGACGGGTGAATTTACGCTCAACCGGCAAGGTCAGGCCCCCGATGGCGGCCGCGTTTTCTCCGCCCGCTTCAATGGCCCGATCGCGGTGCTGGTGCCGCCGGTCTTCCGTGATTTCTTCGGTGCCGAAACGGTTCTCTCCGCCGATGGCTTCCTCAAGGATGCGGGCGGTTTCCGCCTCGACGATCTGGCGCTGAACAGCGCCGCCTTGAAGCTCAAGGCTTCCGCCGAAACCGGCAATGACCGCTTCCTGAACAGGCTGCGCGTTGACGCTTCCATTGCCGATGAGAGCAAGGGCCGCGTTCTCCTGCCGGTCAAGGGCGCCGAAACCTATATCGACAACGCAAAATTTCAGATCGCCTACGGTGATCGCCCGACCAATGACTGGACGGGCACGCTTGCCGTTGCCGGTCTCAAGAATGCAACGATTTCTGCGCGGAGCATCGCGCTCGACATGGGCGGCGTTGCCGAAAATCTGGATGACGCCGCCAATCGCCATATCTCCTTCAAGGTCAATGGCGGGGTGGACGGCATTTCGGCGGAACGCGCCGAAATCGCCGAGGCGCTCGGAAACAGGATAGCGCTCGCCGTCGACGGCGCTTGGCGCGCCGGCTCGCCGGTCGAGCTTGCGCAGGCCAATATTTCCGGCAATGGCCTCAGCCTCGATCTCAAGGGCAATATTGACGACTTCGCCTTCAATGGCGACATCGCCGCCAAGGTGGCAAGCCTCGCGCCTTTCGGCGCTCTGGCTGGCCGTGACCTCGCGGGCAGCATCGATGTCAACGCGAAGGGCATCGTGCGCCCGATCAGCGGCGCTTTCCAGCTTGACCTCAATGGCACGGCGCAGAACATGCGCACCGGCACTGAAGCCGTGGATCGCATTCTCGACGGCGCGGTTACGCTGGGCGGCGCGCTTGGCCGCAGCAGCGAAGGATTTTCAGCGCGTGATTTCCGCATCGGCAACGAGTTGAGCGAAATCACCGCAAACGGTTCCTTTGCGTCCGACAAGGCCAATTTCGATTTCGGCGTCATGCTGTCCGATCTCAAGCTTCTTTCCGATCAGGCATCGGGCCGCATGACGGTCAAGGGCAGCGCGCGCGGCGACGACAAGCTGATCGCGCTGGCACTCCGCGCCGATGCGCCGCAAGGCACGCTGGCAGGACGCAAGCTTTCCGAAGGCGGTCTCGACTTCAACGCCATGCTTGACGGCAATGCAACGACAGGCGCTGCCCTTTCCGGCAAGCTTGCCGGCAGCGCCTTCCTCAATGGCCAGCGCATCGATCTGGGAACCGTGATCGATATCGTCAATGACGAGAAGCGCCTGACCGATCTCGTCTTCAATGCGGGCGGTGCGCATCTTTCCGGCAATGTGACCCAGAGCGCGAAGGGCCTTTTCACCGGCGCGCTGAAACTGGATGCGCCCGATATTTCTACCGCCGCAGCCCTGGCGCTTGCCGAAGCGACCGGTGCCGCCAATGCCGATATCACGCTGGACGCCAGCGACGGTCGCCAGAATGCATCGGTCACCGCAAACGCCAAGGGCATCAAGGTCAATGGCAACCGCATCACCTCGGCGGATATTGCCCTGACGGCAAGGGATCTGTTCGGTGTGCCGGTGGTCGACGGCAATGCCGCGGCGCGCGACATTCTGGTCGGCACGTTCGGCATCGACAGTTTTGACGCCAAGGCCAATGCGACCGGGTCGAAGACCGATTTCACGGCCAATACCAAATTGAAGATCGGCACGGTTGCGAGCGCCGCCGGTTCGCTTGAGCCGAAGGATGGCGGTTTTGAACTGGGTCTCGCCTCGGCCAATGTGAAGCAGGGGACGCTTAGCGCCAATCTGGCCGCGCCAGCCACCATTTCCATGAAGGGCGAGGAAATCTCCTTCGGGGATATCGTCATCAATACGGGCGCGGATGCCAGCGCGGGTCAGGTCAAGGTCAATGGCGTCGTCGATGGCCGTCTCGATCTTTCGGTCGCGCTCTCCAACCTGCCGCTGGCGCTTGCCAATACGTTCAAGCCGGAACTGGGGCTTGGCGGCACGGTCAACGGCACGGCCCGCATCACCGGCACCAAGGATGCGCCCAATGTCGCCTTCGACATGGCGGCGCGCGGCGTGACGGCAGCCGAGCTCAAGAAGCAGGGCATCGCCGCTCTCAATGCCGATGCCAAGGGCACTTCCGCCAATAACCGGCTGAATGTCGATGCGCATGTCACCGGAGGGGGCGGCATTGATGTCCGCGCCAATGGCGGCGTGCCGCTTGGAAAAGGTGATCTGGCGGTCGATGTCAATCTCGCCAATCTCCCGCTGACGGCGCTGAACGGTGCGGTCAAGGGGCAGGATCTCGCTGGCAATGTCACCGGCACGGCGCGGGTCACCGGGCCGCTCAACAATCCGGCTGCGACATTCAACCTGCGCAGCACCGGCCTTGCGGCCAAGCCGCTGCGCGATAACGGGCTTGCGCCGCTCACCTTACAGGCTGCGGGCAGCTATGCGGCCATGGCCATCGACTTTTCGTCGGTGACCGTCGATGGTCCGCGTGGGCTCAATGTCACCGCCAATGGCAAGGTGCCGTTTTCGGGGCAGGGGCTTGGCGTCAATGTCAACGGCAGCGTTCCGCTGGCGCTTGCCAACCGCTTCCTGGCTGATCGCGGCGCACAGGCAAACGGCACGCTGACGCTGACGGCCAGCGTTTCGGGCGGCTTCAACCGTCCGCAATTGCGCGGCATGTTCTCCACCAATGGCGCAACCTTTGTCGATCCGGACACCAATGTCCGCCTGAACAATATCAATGTCATGGGCAGCATGGATGGCGAAACCATCACGCTGCGCCAGGTCAATGCCGCGCTTGGCAGCGGTGGAGCGGTTTCTGCCAGCGGCACGATTTCGACCAATGCCGAGGCGAATTTCCCGGCCAATATCGAAATCAAGCTGGATCGCGCCCGCTATGCCGACGGCAAGCTGGTGGTGGCGACGGTCAATGGCGGGATCACGATCAATGGGCCGCTGATGCGCGACCCGCTGATTTCAGGCCGGATCGACGTTGACCGTGCCGAAATCTCGGTGCCGGAAAATCTCGGCGGGGGCGCGGCCTATGTGCCGGTGCAGCACAAGAATACGCCGAAGAACGTGCAGGTGACGCTGGACCGCGCCAAGGTCGAAACGCGCAAGAGCAAGGTGCCGACGCCAACGTCGCGCCCGACCGTGCCGCGCCTTGATGTTCTGATCAATGCACCCAACCAGATTTTCGTGCGCGGTCGCGGCCTTGACACGGAACTGGGCGGACGCCTTCGCCTGACCGGGCCGGTGACCGACATCAAGCCGGTCGGGGCCTTCGACATGATCCGCGGCCGCATCGGCATTCTCGGCCAGCGCATTACCTTCGACGAAGGCCATGTCACGCTGGTAGGCGATCTCAATCCGCAACTCAACTTCGTTGCCCGTTCCGAAGGCAATGAAATCACCGCAATCGTGACGGTGACGGGCACGGTCGATAATCTCGACATCAAGTTCTCCTCGACGCCGGAACTGCCGCAGGATGAAGTGCTGGCGCAGCTGATCTTCAAGCGCTCCATCGGCGAATTGTCGGCCTTCCAGATCGCGCAGCTTGCCGCCGCGGCGGCAGAACTTGCGGGCGGTTCCAACAACTCGCTGATGAACAAGCTGCGCGCCGGGACAGGTCTCGATGACCTCGATGTGGTGACGGACGACAAGGGCCAGACGGCGGTTCGTGCCGGACGCTATATCCGCGATAATATCTATCTTGGCGTGGAAGCAGGGTCGGGCGGCACGACGAAAGGCACTGTCAATCTCGACATTACCCGCAATCTGAAAGCCAAGGGCGCATTGGGTGCGGAAGGCGACTCCAGCGGCGGCATTTTCTACGAAAAAGATTATTGAGCGCCGCAAATAATGAGCGGGACAGGCCGGGTTCCTTGAACCCGGTCTTGCAGTCTAAATACAACCAAGAATAGCAAAAACCACAATTTTGCCATCAAAAAACCATGAATGACACATGTTTGCCGCATTTGCCTTTGTTTTTTAATCGATTGAATACGGTTCCTCGCTGCAATTTAAGCTTTAAACTGCAATTTTCAGACACGTTTGCGCGAGTTGTTTAACCGTTCTTCAACCATAAGACCGCAAATTGCTGGCTAGTAATGGCGGTCGCGCTGCGGCTGTTTTTGAACTTTCGTTCCATCCCTTGTTTCAGGGCCAGTTGCATGTCGAAGTCGCGTGATGATCTAAGCCGCCGCCATTTCCTTTTGGGCACCGGAGCCATCCTCCTCACCGGTGCCGCCGGGTGCAGTCAGACGATGGACATGTCGGCATTCCAGATGAATGTCGATCCCATGTCGACAGGCGGCATTACGCCGATGCGCCCGCAAATCAGCGTCGACAAGGCCATCACCACGCCGGATGTCATGTATGCTTCCGTGAAGGAAGGCCCTTACGATCTGCCGGCAATTCCTTATGAAAAGGTGCCGAAGCAATTCCGCCGCCAGATCGTGCCGGACCCGACCGGTCAGGCGCCGGGTACCATCGTGGTCAGCCTCAAGGACCACTATCTCTATTATGTCCTGCCGGGCGGCGAGGCGCTGCGCTATGGCGTGGGCATCGGCAAGGCCGGTTTCGAGTGGCAGGGCCGCGCCAATGTCCAGTACAAGAAGCAATGGCCGCGCTGGACACCGCCGCCGGAAATGATCCAGCGCAAGCCGGAACTGGAAAAATACCGCAACGGTCAGGAACCCGGCCCGCAAAATCCGCTCGGCGCGCGCGCTCTATATATTTTCCAGAACGGGCGCGACACCGGCTATCGCATTCACGGCTCGCCGGAATGGTGGTCAATCGGCCAGTCCATGTCATCGGGCTGTATCCGCCTGATGAACCAGGACATTATCGATCTTTACAATCGCGTGGAGGGGAAGGCGCCGATTATCGTAGGGTAACCGTAGGCATTCCGGTCCTGACGGCCTGTTCAGCCTCGGCACGATTATTCGTAGCGCACCGACTTCGGCATGGCCTCGCCGAGCTTGACGAAGTGGCTTATTTCGGCGCGCAGATTTTCCGCCGAAGCCATATGAATATGGCTCTGCGGCGCGACCTCGTTCTGCACGACCTCGGTGGATAGGCCGGGCATGACAAAGGCTCCTGCGGTCAGGACGAGGGCGGCGGCAATGCCGAGGCGTCGTTCGGTTCTGGCCTGCATTTCAATCTCCTTGCGCCGACGGACGGCGACTAAAATCTGGAATCCCGTTCATTCGCAAACGCTGGACTTTTCCGGTCGGGGCCGGTCAGTGAAAAGTCGCGCGCGGCGTAAAATTCAGTGCGCTGTCGATGGCGTGAATCGGTATTGGCAACAAAGTCTGGCCGAAATCAGCCAGCGTATCTGCAAAATTGCGGGCTGCCCCTGCCACATCGTCGCAGCGGCGATGACAGGCAATGGCCTCAAGGCAGGTTTCGAGCAGCAGCGCATCCTGATTCTGGATGCCGGAAATCAGCCCCAGCGTCAGGCATTCCTCGCGGCAGACATGGTGCGAATCGAAGGGGAAAGCGCGCAACGGGCAACTGGCGCAATGGCGCAGAACGCGGATGAAATGCGACAGCTCACCCACGGCGCGCTTTGCTTCCGAAGGCCCAAGCACTTCCGAATAGAGGCCCCAGGTCATTTCCCACGGGATGATCGAACCCGTCTCGAAACCCGCCGTCCAGCGGCGATAGCCTTCCAGCACCAGCTTTTCCGGCAGGCGGTCGAAATAGCCCGCGCTGTTGGCGCCGTTCAGTTGGGATATGCGCATGTTCATGTCCGCCTCCCGAAGAAGCGGGAGCATGACGTGATGCGCGGGCCGGACCTGTCCGAGAAACGTTGCGTTTCTGTCCGCACATTGCAATATCCGGTCGGCAAGAGACGAAGCTGCCAGGGCAGGCCGTCGACATTTGCGGACCGGCATTCGCCGAGACCAATCATAGGGTCCTCCAATCGAAAGGGTTCAAGGCCCAGACATCAAAGGGTGTAAATCTGCACATCCATAAAAGCCCGAAAATCCATCTGGAGTCAATTACTCATCTTTAAAATCTTATTAGATTTCAATAGTTTGGAATTATTCTAGACTTTAATAGTCATGTTTACAGCATTTGCAAGGGAACGCAACCGCTGCGGGGGTTCAGCGGTTGCGGCAAACGGGCGCATAATGCGCGACGGAGAGACACCGCGATCATCCGCCCGCTTGCTGGCCCGGCAATCGCATTTTCAGGGAGCTGAACGGCCATGCCGGGAACGGGACGTATTCCGGTACTCCGGAGAAACTTCCGCCACGGCCTGACCGATCTGCGATTGCTGCGCCAAGGGCGCCGGAAAGGAGCGCCGGTCCGGTTCAGCCGGATCGAAACGCCCCGTTTCACGCTTGTGCTGGAAGTGCTCTAATGCCCCGAATGCCCTACGCTCTTCTGGCCGCTTTGCGCGGTAACGGGGAAATCGATTGTCACCTTGCCGGCCTTTTCAAATTCCAGCGTGACCGGCACGGTCTCGCCTTCCTTGTAGGGCTTTTCCGGCTCGATGAACATGAGATGATAACCGCCGGATTTCAGCACGACCTTCTCCCCGGACGGAATATCGAGACCGCCTTCGAGCTTGCGCATCTTCATCACGTCGTTCTGCATGGTCATTTCGTGGATTTCGACGCGCTTGACGCCTTCGGTGGCGGCGGAAACCAGCTTGTCGGCCTCCTTGCCGTCATTGGCGATGGTCAGGAACCCGCCGGCAACCTTGGCGCCGGGAACCATGGCGCGCACTGACGGGCCGGTGATTTCGAGGTCGCCAAGCTTTGTCGGCGCTGCCGCCTGCATGGAACCATGGTCCATCTGGCCGTGATCGCCGCCAGCGCCAGCGGCCTTCACCAGAAGCTGCGGTGCGGGGTGTTCGAGATCGTGCGGGTTCTGGCCGTCCTGCGGCACTTCCGTCCAGGCAACCGAGGCGGCGCTGCCGCAAAGCTGCGTCACGGGAAAGGAGAGGGTGGTGTCCTTGTCGAACGGGGCGAGCTGGCCGACGACGGTGAACTCGTCATAGAAGTCGCCCGGCAGGCTGCCATCGGTGAAGCGGACTTCCTTCACGCCCGATGTCACGTCCTTGCCGTGCACCTTGTAGCTTTGGGCATAGTCGCCCTTGACGGTTTCGATCTTCCAGCCGGGCTTCACCTGCGGCTGGGCGGAAATGAAACCTTCCGGAAGCTCGATCTTCACTTCGGTCGTGGCCATGCCGTCGCAGCCATGCGGCACGCGGAAGGTGGCCTTGTAGAAACTGCCTGCCCCGGCTTCGCGCTGGTCGAGCGAGGAATGGGCCTGGGCCAGGCCCGCGGAAGCGCACAGTGCGGCAAGTGAGATTGCGGAGGCGAAAAGACGATGGTTCTTCATTGTTTCAAACCTGAATAATCATGGACAGGCACGCCGAACAGGGTCCGGGCGCGTTCAGTTCCGAATGCGGGGGAGGCATTCGTTCAAGCGATCCTGTTCAGGCGAGGGGCGGCGCTTGCGGCGGCGCGGAAGGCGGATAGGTGCTGTGCCGCAGGACGGGCTGCGGCGGCACGATGCCGTCGGCCATGGCGATGTGCGGGGCGGCGCCGGTGGAACCGGCTGGCGCGGGGCACAGGAAGGCGGACGCAATCCGGCAGGCTTCGCATCCATTGTTGCTGAAGTGCCTGTCATGGCCC
This sequence comes from Brucella pseudintermedia, assembly GCF_008932435.1. Lineage (GTDB taxonomy): Bacteria > Pseudomonadota > Alphaproteobacteria > Rhizobiales > Rhizobiaceae > Brucella > Brucella pseudintermedia. Next base: position 155,301 of record NZ_WBWE01000006.1, read on the forward strand.
TTCTGGTCCGGATCGGAGCCATGGTCGCCAATGCAGAGCACGGGATAGCTGCCATCCGGCAACTGGTACTGGGCCAGCAGGTAGCTGTCGGGCGCATTGAGGTCGACGGGCTTATGCGCAAAGGCGACGAATATCAGGGCGAATACGCTCAAGATGCGTATCGCCAGAGACATCCGATATTGGCCGATGCTCGTCGTCAACTCAAAGCTTCTCCATGCAGGCGGACTTTACCTAGCCCATGCGAGCCGTCTTTGCCAAGCATCAAACAGAAACGGCGCGCATTGGTCGCGCCGTTTCTCTCTCAAGCGGTCAGGGGAGGATGGACGGGGATCAGATCGCCCGCTTCTTCATCTGTTCGGCGATATAATCTGCCTGACGGATGGCGAGCGCCACGATGGTCAGGGTCGGGTTTTCCGCCCCGCCGGTGGTGAACTGGCTGCCGTCGGAAACGAACAGGTTCTTGATGTCGTGCGTCTGCCCGTGTTTGTTCACCACGCCATCCTGCGGCTTTTCGCTCATCCGGTTGGTGCCCAGATTATGCGTTGAAGGATAGGGCGGCGTCGGGAAGGTGCGGATCGCGCCGACGGCCTCGTAGAGCGCCTTGCCCTGCGCATAGGCATGGTTGCGCATGGCAATATCGTTCGGATGGTCGTCATAATAGACATCGGGAACCGGCAGGCCGTGTTCGTCCTTCACATCCTTGCTGAGCGTGATGCGGTTTTTCTCCTGCGGCATGTCTTCGCCGACGATCCACAGGCCCGCCATGTTGACATAATCGTCAAGCGCCGAAGTGAAGCCGCGCCCCCAGCCGCCCGGATTGAGGAAGGCCGCCATGAAGGGCAGGCCGAGCGAAATGGTTTCCATCTCATAGCCGCCAACGAAACCGCGTTTCGGATTATGCGCGGCCTCGTCGCGGATGATGCCTGCCATGGTGGTGCCGCGATACATGTGCACCGGCTTTTCAAACGAGGCATAGACCGAGCCGGTGGTGTGGCGCATATAGTTGCGCCCGACCTGTCCCGAGGAATTGGCAAGGCCGTCCGGGAATTTCGACGAGGCCGAGTTGAGCAGCAGGCGCGGGCTTTCGATCGAATTGCCCGCCACGCAGACGACGCGCGCCTTCTGGAAATGCTGCTTGCCGTCCTTGTCGGCATAGAGCACGCCCGTCACCTTGCCCGCCGCATTGTGCTCGATCTTCAGCGCCGTGCATTCGGGGCGGACTTCCAGCTTGCCGGTTTCCTCGCCCTTCGGGATTTCCGTATAGAGCGTCGACCATTTCGCGCCCCATTTGCAGCCCTGGAAGCAGAAGCCGGTCTGCTGGCAGCCCATGCGGTCGTCGCGCGGCGCGGAGTTGATCGCCATGCGGCCCGTATGGCATTCCTTGTAGCCGAGCTTGTCGGCGCCCGCCTTCAAAACCTTGAAATTATTGTTGCCGGGCAGGCCCTCGATCCCGTTGGTGCGGGTGACGCCCATCTTGTCCTCGGCCTTGGCGTAATAGGGCTCCAGTTCGGCGAGCGTGATCGGCCAGTCGAGCAGGTTCGCCCCTTCGATCTTGCCGTAATGGGTGAGCGTCTGGAACTCGTAATCCTGAAAGCGCAGCGATGCGCCAGCCCAGTGCGTGGTGGTGCCGCCAACCGCCTTCACGATCCATGCGGGCAGGTTGGGGAAATCATGCGACACGCGCCAGCTGCCCGATGTGGTGCGCTTGTCGAGCCAGGCGAGCTGCGCGAAACTGTCCCATTCGTCATTGATGAAATCTTCAAATTCGTGGCGTTTTCCCGCTTCCAGAATAACGACATCAATGCCTTTCTGGGCCAGTTCGTTGCCGAGCGTGCCGCCGCCAGCGCCCGAGCCGATAATGACGACGACCTTGTCGTCCTTGAGATCATATGGAGCAGCCATTGTTTCCTCCCAATGCTTTCCCGTTTCCGCAAGACGTGATGCGTCTGCCGGACGGTGGTGCCGCTTTGTAACCGGTGTGTTTTCGCGCCGGGGCGCTTACAGCCATTCGATATCGTCGAAGCCGCGCTGGATGTAGCCGCCCTTGGAATAGGCCTCGCCCTCGTAGCCGAAGAGCGGCCAGATTTCCTTCTGGTTGTAAAGGCCGGTCACAAGCCCGCTTCGCACCTTCTGGAAGAAGGGGCTTTTCTCTATATCGCGCAGGATGGCGACGCGCTCTTCCTCCCAGCCAAGTCCCAGATAGCCTCCGGCTCCGGCCCGCTTGTCCAGATCGGCAACGCCGTCCTCGATCAGCTTCTTCAGCGTCTCGTCCTTGGCGGAATCCGCGTCATAGGGTTTGACGGCGATGGCGTAGAAACGGTCCGGCAGCTTGTCGTGCGGGTAGATGTCGCGTGCGAGCTGGATCAGGGTCGCCATGGTCTCGGGCTTGAGCGTGGCGGTCTCAAGCGCCCATGCGAATTGCGGGCAGATAACGGCATTGCCGCTGATGACCAGCATGGCGCCGAGGCTGAGCCCCGCGCCGCGCTTGAGAACGTCGCGGCGCGACAGCGTCTTTTTCTGCCTGCTGGAAAGACCGTCGAAAACGGTTGTCATTCGGTTCTCCTCCATTGCTTGCCCGTCCGGAATGGGCGGGCTGGCTGTGCGTTCCCGGAGATTTTCACCACCGGGAATGCTGGCATTTGCGTCCATCACGGCCTCTCCTCCAGGCCGTGGAAGACGATGGGGCGGGCCTACTGGTAGCGCCCGCCGCGTTGCAGAACTTCGATCTTGTAGCCGTCCGGGTCTTCCGCGAAGAAGAAGCGGGCGAGCTGCACGCCGTTGTTCTTGAAATCGACAAGCTTGCCGACCTTGAAGCCAAGTTTCGTGAAGCGGGCATGTTCGGCATCGACATCATCGACCACGACGGCAAGATGGCCGTAGCCGTCGCCCAGATTGTAAGGCTCGGTGCGGCCCTTGTTGACCGTCAGCTCGACTTCGAAATCGGCTTCGGCATTGCGCAGATAGATCAGCGTGAAGGTTTCGAAATCGATGCGCTCGGCAATATCGAGGCCAAAGGCCTGTTTGTAGAAGGAAACGGATTTTTCCTCGTCGAGAACGCGGATCATCGAATGAATGGCTTTGGCCACAAGCTGCTCCTGTTTCTTTGCCGCTTCGTCAAATGCGGCTTGCGATTGTCTTGCTGGTTGTCGATTATGGTAGAAAAAACGGCGGCGTGGTGGCAATCGGCTACCACAGCCAAGTTCGTGCTCTGAACCAACGGAGGAACCCATGTGCAAGGTTTTCGCCGAGCAGGACCCGGAAGGCTACCGGCAGATCAATCGCTCCGTGCGCATAGGCGGCCATTCCACCAGCATTCAGCTGGAGGCCACCTTCTGGCGCCTGCTGGACGAGATCGCGGCCAGCCAGAACCTGACGACGCCCCGCTTCATATCCACGCTTTACGATGAAGCGCTGGAGGCCAATGGCGCGATCCCCAACTTCGCCTCCATGCTGCGCACGACCTGCGCGCTTTACCTCATGGGCCATCGCCCCGAGGCTGCCGTTTGTGAGGAGGCCGCGTGAAACGAGCCCGGGTGGGCATTGGCCTTTTGGTGAAAAAGGCATAAGGAATAAGGGAATAGGGCAATAAGGCAGTAGGGCAATATGTTCCATACATACTCCCTTACTCCCTTCCTGCCTTCATTAAAGGAATCGGAATGACAAGCGTAACACGCGAACAGGTTCAGGAACGGCTGAGGGCCGTGACGGGACCGGATTTCGAAAGCGATGTCGTGTCGCTCGGTCTGGTGTCGGATATCTTCATTGCCGACGGCAAGGTCTTCTTCTCCATCACGGTCCCTGCCGAGCGCGCCGACGCGCTGGAACCGATGCGGCTTGCCGCTGAAAAGGCCGTGAAGGAAATCCCGGGCGTCACCGGCGCGCTGGTCACGCTTACGGCAGAAAAGAAGGGCGGGCGCACCAGCGACGACGCACCGCCGCCGCCAAAGCCGCAACCGGCACCGCGCCCCGTCGCGGTTTCCGGACAGGGCAAGCATGGACATGCACCCCAGCCGCGCCCGGCGGCAAAACCCGGCATTCCGGGCGTCGGCGCGATCATCGCCGTCGCATCGGGCAAGGGCGGCGTCGGCAAATCCACCACGGCGGTCAATCTGGCGCTCGGCCTTGCCGCCAACGGGTTGAAGGTCGGCATTCTGGACGCCGATATTTACGGGCCGTCCATGCCGCGCCTGCTCGGCCTTTCCGGCCGTCCGGAAACGATCGAGGGCCGCACGCTGAAGCCGATGGAAAACTACGGCGTCAAGGTCATGTCCATGGGCTTCATGGTCGATGAGGAAACGCCGATGATCTGGCGCGGGCCGATGGTCATGTCGGCGCTGACGCAGATGCTGCGCGAAGTGGCCTGGGGCGAGCTTGACGTTCTGGTGGTCGACATGCCGCCCGGCACCGGCGACGCGCAGCTTACCATGGCGCAGCAGGTGCCGCTGGCGGGCGCGGTTATCGTTTCGACGCCGCAGGATCTCGCGCTGATCGACGCGCGCAAGGGCTTGAACATGTTCCACAAGGTGAATGTGCCGCTTCTCGGTATCGTCGAGAATATGAGCTATTTCATCGCGCCCGATACCGGCACGCGCTACGATATTTTCGGCAATGGCGGCGCGCGCAAGGAAGCCGAGCGGCTGAACGTGCCGTTCCTCGGCGAAGTGCCGCTGCATATGGATGTGCGCGCCTATTCGGATGCCGGAACCCCGATCACCGTCAAGGACCCGGACAGCGAACACGCGAAAATCTATCGCGAGATTGCCCGGAAGGTCTGGGAAAACATGAAGGGCGGCAAGGGCGCTCGTGCAGCGCCGGCGATTGTTTTTGAGTAGGGGGTTAAGGCAATAAGGCAGTAGGGCAGTATGTTAAGGGAATAGGGGAGTAAGGGAGTAGGGGAGTATGTTTTGGTTGCGGATGACCGCGCCAACCATATCCTTCTCTGCCCTACTGCCCTACTGCCCTACTGCCCTACTGCCCTACTGCCCTACTGCCCTACTGCCCTACTGCCCTACTGCCCTACTGCCCTACTGCCCTACTGCCCTAAGTCACCACCGACGGCGCGTCACGTCCGCTGCGTTTCTTCACTTCCGCGATCTGTTCTGCCGCTTCGATATAGGGAGCCAGCGTTTCCTGCGTATCGAGATTGTGCTTCGCGGCATCCGCCTCATAGCGTTCGATATAGATGCGGATGGTGGCGCCCGATGTGCCGGTGCCGGAGAGGCGCAGCACCACGCGGCCACCTTCGGGAAAATAAATGCGGATGCCCTGATGTTCGCTCACCGAGCCGTCGACCGGATCGCGATAGGCGAAGTCATCGGCCTTCTCGATCGTGAGGCCGTTGACGGTCGTGCCGGGCAGGGCGGCAAGCTTGCCACGCAGATCCGCAACAAGCTGCTTTGCGATATCCGAATCGACCGCTTCATAGTCGTGGCGGGTATAATAGTTGCGCCCGAAGCGCGCCCAGTGCTCCTCGACGATTTCCTTCACGCTCTGCTTGCGCACCGCCAGAATGTTAAGCCAGAGCAGCACGGCCCACAGGCCGTCCTTTTCGCGCACATGGTCGGAGCCGGTGCCGGAGCTTTCCTCGCCGCAGATCGTCACCTTGCCATTGTCGAGCAGATTGCCGAAGAACTTCCAGCCGGTCGGCGTTTCAAACATGCCGATGCCAAGCTTTTCCGCCACGCGGTCGGCGGCTGCACTTGTCGGCATGGAGCGCGCAATGCCCTTGATGCCGTCCTTGTAGCCCGGCGCCAGATGCGCATTGGCGGCAAGCATGGCAAGCGAATCGGATGGCGTGACGAAGATGCCGCGCCCGATGATGAGATTGCGGTCGCCATCGCCATCGGAAGCCGCGCCGAAATCCGGCGCATTATCGGACATCAGCAGATCGTAGAGATCCTTGGCGTAAACGAGGTTCGGGTCCGGGTGATGACCGCCGAAATCCGGCAGCGGCACGAAATTGACCACGCTGCCCTCCGGCGCGCCGAGCCGCTTCTCGAAGATTTCCTTGGCATAAGGCCCGGTCACGGCATGCATCGCGTCGAACTTCATGCGGAACCCGCCCTTGATCATGGCGCGGATGGCATCGAAGTCGAACAGGCTTTCCATCAGTTCGGCATAGTCGGTGACCGGATCGAAAATGACGACCTCGGTATCGCCGATCCGTGTGGTGCCGATCCTGTCGATATCGACATCCGCCACATCGGCAATTTTATATTGGTCGATCACTTTTGAGCGGGCGAAGATCGCCTCGGTGATCTTTTCCGGCGCAGGCCCGCCATTGCCGATATTATACTTGATGCCGAAATCTTCATTCGGACCGCCGGGATTGTGGCTGGCGGAAAGCACCATGCCGCCGAAAGCCTTGTATTTGCGGATCATGTTGGAAGCGGCAGGCGTGGAAAGAATGCCGCCCTGACCGACCATGATGCGGCCAAAACCGTTGGCGGCGGCGATCTTGATCAGCTTCTGGATCACTTCGCGATTGTAATAGCGTCCGTCGCCGCCGACCACGAGCGTCTTGCCGGCGAAGCCTTCCAGCACATCGAAAACCGACTGGATGAAGTTTTCAGCATAGTTCTGCTGCTGGAAAACCGGAACCTTCTTGCGCAGGCCCGAAGTGCCCGGCTGCTGGTCCTGGTATGGCGTGGTCGCAATCGTCTTGACGGTCATGTTTTTCCCGTTCGATTCAATGGTTTCAAGCGGTTAACTTGTCGGCATTTGCGGTCATTGCAAGACAACATAGATCAAACTTATTGATTGAAAATAACAAAGCGTGTGTTTGTTGTGTCAGCCTGCATCCTTGAACAGCACGCTCTGGTCGAACAGGTAGCGGTTGGAAAGCGGCAGGCTCGCCGCGCCCACCGCCTTGGCATGGACGCCAACCTTGCCCTCGATGATCTCCGGCGCGCGCAGGCCCTGCAAGTCGAGACATGAAAGCTCAATGCGGGTCGCTTCCACGATGCGGTGGCGCACATTGCCCGGCAGCCAGCCGTCGATGACGGCGGCGGGAAAGTCGATGACGGAAGCAGCCGCCACCGCCGCATGGGCCAGCCCGCGCGCGGCAAGCGCCACCCATTCGTCGAGCGGGGTGCCGAAATTGCGCCAGTTTTCCGGCGAAAGCCACAGGTCGTCGGACGGCAGGTTGCGCTCCTGCAACATGCGTTCGAGGACGAACAGCGAGGCCGTGTCGATAAGCTGCAAGGTTTCGCCGCGCTCCCACGTGCCGCGCATGCGCATCGGCATGGAGCCGAGCGCGCCCGCATTGCCGGTGCGTCCGGGATAGAGCGTGTTGTTCAGCACCACGCCGCCGCCGATGAACGAGCCGATGAAGAAATAGACGAAATCGGTAAATTCAGGCCCGCGGCCAAAGGTCAGTTCCGCGCCGCAAGCCGCCGTTCCGTCATTCTGGATGAAGACCGGAAACGAGAATGCATGGGCGAAATCGCCGACCAGATCCGCACCGAGCCACGCGTCCAGGTCCGCGGCTGGCGCGCCCACTTCCTCGACCCAGTTCCACAGTTCAAAGGGAAGCGCGATGCCGAGCCCTGCAATGCGCCCGCGTTTGCCGGGATCGAGAGCCATGGTGAAATCGGCCACGCTGTCGATGGTAAAGCTGCGGATTTCATCCGGCACCGGCCAGCGATAGGTGATGTGCCGCCGCTCGCGGATCGCGCCCAGAAAATCCATCAGGATGATTTCCGCGCTGCGCCGCCCGATCTTGAGGCCGAAGGAGAAAACCCCGTCGGCGGCAAGACGCATCGGCATGGAAGGCTGGCCGACGCGACCGCGCACGCGCTCGCCCTGCGTGATGAGGCCGTCTTTCTCCAGCGCCCGGATGATGACGGAAACCGTCTGCGCCGAAAGCCCGGTCAGGCGCGCAATGTCGGCGCGGGCAAGCGCGCCGTGCCTGCGCACCAGCGCCAGAACCAGCCGCTCATTATAGGCGCGCACGCCGATCTGGTTGGAGCCGCGATTGACGTTCGCGCCCGGCCCGGCGAATTGCTGCATGGCGGGACCCGGCGTGCCGGAAAGTGTACCGTAAACTGTATTGGAAACTGTACCGGGGACGGTATCGGCCGATCCGCTGTACGGCTCGCGTTCAACTTTATGACTGACCATAGCCTCTCCCAGATTCCGGCCCATGGGGTGCAATCGGAATGCGGCCATGGCGTGCGGGACTTCCTAAACCAAACATCGAAGGAGAAAAACCCCAAAATGTGCGGGACATCAAATAAAAACAATCGCTTAAGATAGGTCCGGGATGAAGTGGCAGCTTGTCGTCTGCCTTCTCGATCCTCTCTCCTCCGCCTTCCAGAGTGACACAGCACATTAATAAATCAAGTGGATTTATTAATTGACTCTGTTTTAAAGCCGTGTTTTGCTTCTCCCCTGCCGGGGGAAGAGGAACCGGTTTCAATCTGGGAGGAGTCCATGAAGAAGACAGTTCTGTCGGCAGCCTTTGCTGCCTTCGCGCTTGGCGCTGCCGCCATTCCATTGAGTGCGGCCAATGCCGCCGATGCGGGCGCGTGCCTCATCACCAAGACCGACACCAACCCGTTCTTCGTCAAGATGAAGGAAGGTGCTGTCGCCAAGGCCAAGGAGCTGGGCGTCAATCTCAAGACCTATGCGGGCAAGATCGACGGCGATTCCGAAAGTCAGGTCGCGGCCATTGAAACCTGCATCGCCGATGGCGCCAAGGGCATTCTCATCACCGCTTCCGACACCAAGGGCATCGTGCCGTCGCTGCAAAAGGCGCGTGAGGCGGGCATGCTCATCATCGCGCTCGACACGCCGCTGGAGCCAGCCGACGCGGCGGACGCAACCTTTGCCACCGACAATTTCCTCGCCGGTGAGCTGGTCGGCAAATGGGCGGCGGCAACGCTTGGCGACAAGGCCAAGGACGCGCATGTGGCCTTCCTCAACCTCACCGCATCGCAGCCGAGCGTCGACGTGCTGCGCGATCAGGGTTTTGCCACCGGCTTCGGCATCGATCCGAAGGACAAGACCAAGCTCGGCGACGAGGACGATCCGCGCATTGCCGGTCGCGACCTGACCGACGGCAACGAGGAGGGCGGACGCCGCGCGATGGAAAACCTTCTCCAGAAGGACCCGAACATCAATGTCGTCCACACCATCAACGAACCTGCCGCCGCCGGTGCCTATGAGGCGCTGAAGGCCGTGGGCCGCGAAAAGGACGTGCTGATCGTCTCCATCGATGGCGGCTGCCCCGGCGTGAAGAATGTCGAGGCGGGCGTGATCGGCGCGACCTCGCAGCAATATCCGTTGCAGATGGCGGCACTTGGCATCGAGGCGATCAAGAAATTCGCCGACACGGGCGAAAAGCCGAAGCCGACTGAAGGCAAGGATTTTGTCGATACGGGCGTGTCGCTCGTCACCGACAAGCCGGTTGAAGGCGTTCCGTCCATCGACACCAAGACCGCGCTCGACAAGTGCTGGGGCTGACGGGCTCTTTGGGTTCAGGTCCGGCAGATCGCAAGATTTGCCGGCCCTTTCTGCGGGCAGGAGACAGAGATGAGTGAGCCACAGGCGGCTTCCGCTGCACAAAAACCGTCTATGCAGGACTATGAAAAGACCCTGTCGCAGAGCGCGGCGGAAGTCGCCTCCTTCGATGCGGGCGACCGGTCGCTGCTTTACCGGATGCGCAATTTCCTGCATCACAATCCCGCTGCCGTGCCGCTGATCGTGCTCGTCCTGTCGCTGCTGATCTTCGGCGTAACGCTCGGCGGCAAGTTCTTCTCCGCCTTCTCGCTGACGCTCATCCTGCAGCAGGTCGCCATCACCGGCATCGTCGCGGCGGCGCAGACGCTGGTGATCCTCACCGCCGGCATCGACCTTTCGGTCGGCGCCATCATGGTGCTGTCCTCGGTGGTGATGGGCCAGTTCACCTTCCGCTACGGGCTTCCCGCAGAGCTTGCCGTTCTCTGCGGCTTTGCCACCGGCGCGCTCTGCGGCTTCATCAACGGCTTTCTGGTGGCCTATGTGCGCCTGCCGCCCTTCATCGTGACGCTCGGCATGTGGCAGGTGATCCTCGCCACCAACTTCCTTTATTCGGCCAATGAGACCATCCGCGCGCAGGAAATCACGGCGGAAGCGCCGATCCTGCAATTTTTTGGCGAGAGCATCCGCATCGGCGGCGCGGTCTTCACCTATGGCGTCATCGCCATGGTCCTGTTGGTGCTGCTGCTCTGGTATGTGCTGAACCATACCGCCTGGGGACGGCACGTCTATGCCATCGGCGACGATCCGGAAGCGGCGCAGCTTTCCGGCGTGTCGGTCAAGCCGATCCTCATGTCGGTCTATGTGCTGGCCGGTATCATCTGCGCGCTTGCAGGCTGGGCGATGATCGGTCGTCTCGGTTCCGTTTCACCCACAGCGGGTCAGTTCGCCAATATCGAATCGATCACCGCCGTGGTGATCGGCGGCATATCGCTCTTCGGCGGGCGCGGCTCCATCCTCGGCACCATGTTCGGCGCGCTGATCGTCGGCGTGTTTTCGCTGGGCCTGCGCCTGTGGGGCACCGATCCGCAGTGGACCTATCTCCTCATCGGCGTTCTCATCATCGCCGCCGTCGCCATCGACCAGTGGATCAGAAAGGCTGCCGCATGAAAACGAACATAACGCCTGTTCTGTCGGCCAAGGGGCTGGTCAAGCGCTATGGTCGCGTTACCGCACTCGATCATGCCGATTTCGATCTCTATCCCGGTGAAATCCTCGCGGTCATCGGCGACAATGGCGCCGGCAAGTCCTCGCTCATCAAGGCGCTGTCCGGCGCGATCAAGCCGGACGAGGGGGAAATCCTGCTTGACGGCAAGCCGGTCAGCTTTCATTCGCCGATGGAAGCGCGGCAGGCGGGCATTGAAACGGTCTACCAGAACCTTGCGCTGTCGCCTGCGCTTTCCATCGCCGACAATCTGTTTCTGGGCCGCGAAATCCGCCGCAAGGGGCCGCTCGGCTCGCTGTTCCGAATGCTGGATCGCGGCGCGATGGAAAAGATCGCGCGCGAAAAACTGTCCGAGCTGGGCCTCATGACCATCCAGAACATCGGTCAGGCGGTGGAAACCCTGTCCGGTGGTCAGCGTCAGGGCGTCGCGGTGGCGCGCGCTGCCGCCTTCGGCTCCAAGGTGGTCATCATGGACGAGCCGACGGCGGCGCTCGGCGTCAAGGAATCGCGCCGTGTGCTGGAGCTCATTCTGGACGTGAAGCGGCGCGGCATGCCCATCGTGCTCATCTCCCATAACATGCCGCATGTGTTCGAGGTCGCCGACCGCATCCATATTCACCGGCTCGGACGCCGCCTGACGGTCATCGACCCCAAGGAATATTCCATGTCGGATGCCGTGGCCCTGATGACCGGCGCGATGAGACCGAAGGAAGCGGCTTGAGTTTCTGATAGGCTGACAGGACGAATCACGGAAACCGAACATGACGCCTATCGAGCGCGAAGCCCTGCCTTCGGAAATTCTTGCGCGGCTGGCGCAAACCGGCGACCGCCTGATCGTGGCCATTGCAGGCCCGCCGGGAGCCGGAAAATCCACTCTTTCCGACTATCTGCTCCATGCCATCAACAAGGGCGGCGAAACGCCGTCCATCGTCGTGCCCATGGACGGGTTTCACCTTGATGACGCCATTCTCGACAAGCGCGGATTGCTGAGCCGCAAGGGGTCGCCGCCGACCTTCGACTGCGCCGGGTTCGCGGTGCTGCTGCAACGGCTGAAACAGGCGGAGGGCGAAATCTTCATCCCGGTCTTCGACCGCTCGCTGGAGCTTTCCCGCGCCGCCGCATCCGTGGTCGGGCCGGAACATCGCGTGCTTCTGGTGGAAGGCAATTACCTGCTACTCGACCGGGAACCATGGGCGCAGCTTGCGCCGTTTTTCGACATGACGGTCTATCTGGACGTGCCTTTTGACGAGCTGGAGCGCCGCCTTGTCGACCGCTGGCTCGGTTTCGGCTTCGATGCCGAAACGGCCCGGAACCGCGCCCTTTCCAACGATATTCCCAATGCCGAACTGGTGGCGGCACAGTCGCGCGAGGCGGATTTTATCGTCAGGATGAGCGCAGGATAACAGGGAATTGCGCCTTTCAAGGGTTGCGGCGACGCGCCTGCGTCTGCATGATGGCAAAATCGCTTCATCAGTTTCCGACCGGAATAGTTCCCCATGACGACATATGTTTTCGCGCCGCCCCCGCAGCCGTTTCTGCCGGTGAAGGGAACGGATGCGCGCTTTCCCGTGCACCGCATCTATTGCGTGGGCCAGAACTACGCCGATCACGCCATCGAAATGGGCGGCGACCCGACCCGCAATCCGCCTTTCTTCTTCCAGAAGAACCCGGATTGCCTCGTGATCGAAGGCGGCGATTTCCCCTATCCGCCGAAGACCGAGGACGTGCATCACGAGATCGAACTGGTGGTGGCGCTGAAGACCGGCGGCACCGACATTGCGCTCGAAAAGGCGCTGGACCATGTTTATGGCTACGCGGTCGGCATCGACATGACGCGCCGCGACTTGCAGGCCGTGGCCAAGAAGGCCGGTCGCCCATGGGAAGTGGCGAAGGCGTTCGAGCATTCCGCGCCCTGTTCGGCCATCGTGCCGGTATCGGAAATCGGCCACCCGCAAAACGCCGCGATTTCGCTTTCCATCAATGGCGAGACGCGCCAGTCGGGCGACCTCAACCAGATGATCTGGAAAGTGGCGGAAACCATTTCCTACCTGTCGTCGCTCTTTGAGCTGCGCCCCGGCGATCTTATCTTTACGGGTACGCCTGCGGGCGTTGGCCCGGTGAAGCGCGGCGACCGTCTGGAAGGCAAGGTGGATGGCGTGGGGGAACTGTCCGTCACAGTCGTTTGAACAGCCGGAGGAGCATGAATGAGCATCTATCTTCCCGAGGACGTGCACGACGCCTTGGAGCGTTTCGTCGCTGAAAAGCACCCCGGCCTCAACCAGACCGAGGCGGTGACGCTTATCCTGCGCAAATGGCTGGTGCGCGAGGGCTACCTCGCGGCGGAGCCGGAACACGGCACCCCGCCGGATGAACTGAACGCGACCAATGACGACTGAACAGGGCAGCAAGTGACTATGGCCAAACAGCCGCCGGAAGGAGCGGGCCGCAAGGCCACGCTCGGGCGACGTCTTTTGATTCTGACAATTCTGGCAATCTTGCTGGTGATCGCGCTCGTCTGGTCGAGCATTTATCTCTTCGATCCGAATGGCGGGCTGGACTTTGACGATCTTGCTATTTTTGCCTTGAATTTCAACGCGGTAGATATGCCGGTGCGCCGCATCCTCTGAGTGCGTTAATCTTTTTGTTACCATTTGAAATATTCATTTTGGCCGTGTCCTGACGTTTAGCGCTTCCGTTTGCCGTCTTTTGCATGGTACATGATCCTCATCGACCGAAAGAATATTGACTGAAACGGGTGTCCTGCGACGCCTGTAAAGCCAAGAGGATCTGGATGGCATTCGAGGACATCAAGGCGGAAATTGCGCTGCTTTTCGAGCAAATGGTGAATCAGCCGCAAGACGCTCATGAAATCCGCGAAACGGTTCGCGAGAAGCTCAATGCGCTGCGCGCAAGCGGCCTGCCTCTGCCGGACGATCTGGTCGAGCTTGAAAAACGCATCGAACAAGATTTCGATTCCTGAGAACGGGTCCGGTCATGCGTCTCCAGCTTTCTTCTTCCGCTGATATGGTCCGCAAGGGCATTCTGCTTCTGGGTTGTGCCGTGGCGCTCAGCGCCTGCAACACCACCGATGGCGGCAAGCCGGTGAAAACGGCGCTGATCACGCAGACCGATACATCCGGCAAGACCGTTGCCGCCGCAGGCAGCCCTGCCGCTGGCGCGGCGACAGATGCCGCAGGCACGGCGACCGCCGATGCGGGCGCTGCAGCCGGAACGCAGACCGTCGCAGCCGTCACCGATCCTTCCGATCCGGTGCTGCCGGCAATCGTTCCCATTCCCGGCATTCGCGGCCAGTCTGAACCGATGATGGCCTATGCGGGCGCACAGGCCGCAGCTTCGCCCGCTTCCGTTGCCGCCAATATGGCTTTCGAGACGCCGGACCATGCGCCGGGAGATCTCGATGCGCTCATTACCAAATATTCCGTCGCCTATGATGTGCCCGAGCGCCTTGTGCGCCGGGTTGTGCACCGCGAAAGCCGGTTCAATCCGGCTGCTCGCAACGGGCCCTATTGGGGTCTGATGCAGATCAGCCATCCGACTGCGCGCGGCATGGGCTATACGGGTTCGGCCAAGGGCCTGCTCGATGCGGAAACCAACCTGAAATATGCGGTTCGCTATCTGTCCGGCGCCTACAAGGTGGCCGGCGGCGACGAGAGCCAGGCGGTCCGCTATTATGCGCGCGGCTATTATTATGATGCCAAGCGCAAGGGATTGCTGCAGGAAACCGGCCTTGACGGCAGCTGGAAGCGCAGCGGCCCGACCCGTGAGGCAGCCGCTTCCATCGAACCTGCTTCCTTGCCGGAAGGTGCCGCCGCACCGCTTCCGGGCGTAGCACCTATACAGGCTTCCTACACACCGGCGGCTCAATAACGAACTGTCATCTTGACGCTGCAATGTAATGGCAGTTTCCTGTTGAGGGCGCATCCCGAAAAGCGTGAAACGGTTTTCGGGATGCGCGTTAAAACAAGGACCGGAGCGCCGATCTGATCCAGTCAGATCGAAACGCGCTCGGGAACCGACGACAGGAAACCGCATGAATGTAAGACTGCCGCATCCCATCAAATGGAAATATGACCGGGCCGAACTGTGGGCCGATGGCGTCATCCATGTTCTGGGTGTGGGGCTTGCGCTTGCTGGCGCGATTGCCATGCTGGTCTATTTCCTGCCGAACATGCCCGCAGCGATCTCGATCTCGTCGGGCGTCTACCTCGCGAGCCTTCTGGCGGCGCTTGGAATTTCTGCCGTCTACAATATCTGGCCGGTTTCGCCGACCAAATGGTTTTTGCGCCGGTTCGACCATTCGGCGATTTATCTCCTGATTGCCGGAACCTACACGCCTTTTGCCATGCATATGGGCGACCGCGCGCTGCCGCTGCTGCTGTTCGTGTGGAGCGTGGCTTTTGTCGGCATCATGCTGAAACTCTTCCTTCCGGGGCGTTTCGACAGGCTGTCGATCCTGCTTTATCTGGCGCTCGGCTGGAGCGGGGTGATGGTCTACGACACCATGGTGCAATCGCTGCCGCCTGCCGTCTTCTGGCTGATTGCAGCCGGAGGCATGGTCTATTCGCTGGGCGTGATCTTCCATGTCTGGGAGCGGCTGCGTTTTCAGAACGCCATCTGGCACGGCTTTGTCGTGGTGGGCGCGGCGCTGCATTATTGTGCCGTGTTCTTTGTCGGCGCATGGAACTGAAGCCCGGTCTATTTCGGCTCTGACCGCCTGCAAATGGCACACTTCTGCGCTTCCGGTGCTCATGTACCCTAAAGTACACTCCGCTCCGGTTCTCGAATTGCACCATTTTCGTCGCGTCATAGCCAAAATAGCCAACGGGTTTCGAGCGCGTGATTGCTCAATGAAAGTCGCGTGAGTTCGGCATAATCCTCATATTTCGCGGATGATGCGCCATCTGCGACGGCGCGACGAGGCGCTGGGCTTCGCGCCCGCTCATCTCGATCAAGGCCGCCGAACGGTCCTGCAATTTTGCCGCCACCAGATGCACCACCCCTTCCGGGCTGCGCTGGATGCGCCCTTCGATATGGATCAGCCGCGCGCCCATCACTTCGCGGCGAAACGCCTTCATGATCTTCGGCCAGACAACAATATTGGCGATGCCGGTTTCATCCTCGATGGTGAGGAACACCACGCCCTTGGCGCTGCCGGGGCGCTGGCGCACGGTGACGACGCCAGCCACCTTCATGCGGCGTCCGTCCGCACCTTCCTGCACGGCGCGGCAGGTGGAAACGCCTTCCGCCGCAAGTCCCTCGCGCAAATATTGTAGCGGATGCCCTTTCAGCGAAAGCCGCGTCGTTTCGTAATCGGCAATCACATGCTCGGACGCCGCCATTTCAGGCAGTTTCGTGCGCGGCTCCTCCGCCAGTTCGCTGGTCGCGGCGGCGCGGAACAGCGGCAGCGTCTCGTCATTGGGCAGGCGGCGCACGGCCCACAATGCTGCGCGCCGGTCGATATCGAGCGAGCCGAAAGCATCGGCATCGGCCAGAAGCGTGAAGGCGCGCCGGTCGAGCCGCAGCCGCCGATGCATGTCCTCGATGGTGCGGTAAGGCTCTTGCCGGTCGGCAATCAGAAGTTCGGCGTCCCGCTTGGCAAAGCCGTCGATCTGGCGAAAGCCGAGCCGCAGCGCCGGTCGGATATCGAGCGTATCCTCCAGAATATTGTCCCACTGGCTGAAATTCACATCGACGGGCAGCACCGTCACGTCATGTTCGCGCGCATCGCGCACGATCTGGGCGGGCGCGTAAAAACCCATGGGCTGGGAATTGAGAAGCGCTGCGGCGAAGACTTCCGGGTGATGGCACTTGATCCAGGCGGAAATATAGACCAGATGCGCAAAGCTTGCCGCATGGCTTTCAGGGAAGCCATATTCGCCGAACCCCTTGATCTGGTTGAAGCAATTTTCGGCAAAGGTCCGCTCATAGCCGCGCCTGACCATGCCTTCGATCATCTTCTGCTCCATCGTATGGATGGTGCCCATCTTGCGGAAGGTGGCCATGGCGCGGCGCAGCTGGTTGGCCTCGTCGGGCGTGAATTTTGCGGCTTCCATGGCAATGCGCATGGCCTGTTCCTGAAACAGCGGCACGCCTTTGGTCTTGCCGAGGATCTGCCGCAACTCGTCCGCCGGTCCATGTTCCGGCGCGGGCGACGGCAAGGTGGAGGGCTCCTGTCCGTTTCGCCGCCTGAGATAAGGATGCACCATGTCGCCCTGAATGGGGCCGGGCCGCACGATGGCGACCTCGATGACGAGATCGTAAAACTCCTGCGGCCGCAGGCGCGGCAGCATGTTCATCTGCGCCCGGCTTTCCACCTGAAACACGCCGAGCGAATCGCCCGTGCACAGCATGTCGTAGACGGCTCTGTCCTCACGCTCGACGGTTGCCAGCGTCAGCTTCTGCCCGCCATATTTTTCCGGCTTGTGCTGGTGAATGAGGTCGAAAGCCTTGCGGATGCAGGTGAGCATGCCAAGCGACAGCACATCGACCTTCATCAGCCCCAACTCGTCAATGTCGTCCTTGTCCCATTCGATGAAGGAGCGGTCCTTCATCGCCGCCGGGCCGATGGGCACGGTCTCGTCGAGTCGGTCGCGGGTGAGCACGAAGCCGCCGACATGCTGCGACAGGTGGCGCGGAAAGCCGATCAGCGTGATGGCGAGTTCCACCGCGCGCCGGATGATCGGGTTGTCGGGATCGAGACCCGCCTGCCTTATATGCTGCTTGTCGATGCCCCCGCCCGATATGCCCCACACCGTATTGGCGAGCGCCGCCGTCACATCCTCGGTCAGCCCCAGCGCCTTGCCGACATCGCGGATGGCGCTGCGCGAGCGATAGCTGATGACGGTCGCGACAATGGCGGCGCGGTCTCTTGAGTAGCGATCATAGACATATTGCATCACCTCCTCGCGCCGCTCATGCTCAAAATCGACGTCGATATCCGGCGGCTCCTGCCGCTCGGCGGAGATGAAGCGCTCGAACAGGAGATCCACTTGCGTCGGGTTCACGCCGGTAATGCCGAGGCAGAAGCAGACAACGGAATTGGCCGCCGAACCGCGGCCCTGGCACAGAATGTTCTTGGAAATTGCAAACTGCACAATGTCATAGACGGTGAGGAAATAAGGCTCGTATTGAAGCTTGGCGATCAGCGCCAGTTCCTTGTTGATCAGCGCCTGCACTTTTGGCGGGATCGTGTCCGCGCCGTAATGGCGGGCAGCGCCTTCCCAGGTGAGATCATGGAGGTGCTGGCGTGCTGTCTTGCCGGGCGGGATGGGTTCATCGGGATAGGCATATTTCAGCTCATCAAGCTGGAAGGTGATGGGCGCGGCGAAATCGGCGGTCGCCGCGATGGCTTCAGGATAATCGCGGAACAGCCGCGCCATTTCATGCGGCGGTTTCAGGTGGCGCTCGGCATTCTTTTCCAGAAGCCGCCCGGCATCGAAAACGGTCGTGTGGTGGCGCGTGGCTGTCAGCACATCCTGAAGCGGGCGGCGGTCCGGGTGATGATAGAGTACGTCATTGGTGGCGATGAGCGGCACATTGGCTGCGGCTGCGAAACGGGCGGTGCGTTCCGCGCGGCGTCCGTCCTGCCCCTGATGCGGCATGGCGAGCGCCAGCCAGACCGAGCCGGGCGCGGCCTTGGCGATATCCGCCAGCCGCGTGGCAAAATCCGGCTGGTCTTCCTCGGGAGGAAAAACCGCGATCTGGAATTGCCGCGCGCGAAACAGGAGGTCGCCCCATTCGAGGTGGCATTCGCCCTTGATGGCGGCGCGGGTCTTGCCCTCGCTCAGCAGGCGGCACAATTGCCCATAGGCGGCGCGGTCACGCGGATAGACGACCATCTCCGGCGTGCCGTCGATGAAGGACAGGCGGCAGCCGATGAACAACCGGAAATCGCTTTTCTTGCGAATCTCCTTCCATTCCGCATGGGCGCGCACCACGCCGGCCAGCGTGTTGCGGTCGGCAATGCCGAGGCCGGACAGGCCAAGCTCATGCGCATGCTCTACCAGTTCTTGCGGATGCGAAGCACCGCAAAGGAAGGAGAAATTGCTGGCGGCAGCCATTTCAAAGTAAGGAATCATCACGCAAAAAGCCCATGCAGAAACCAGCGCGGATGATTGACGCCGTCAAAAAGCCCCTCGCGAAAAATCCAGAAGCGCTGGCCGTTTTCGTCCTCCACCCGGTAATAATCGCGCAGTTCCGGCACGTCCTGCCCGATTGCGCGCCACCATTCCGGCTCGATCCGTTCCGGCCCTTCGGCAAGGCGCACCTGATGGCGCACCCGCCGCCACAGAAAGAACGAGGGCGGGCTGTCGGGCACTTCCGCCACGCTGTCGATCGGCTGCGGCGGGCGAAACAGTTTTATGGGACGGGCAGGTGGATCGCCGGGAAGCTTGGGCGCGCTTTCGTATTCGGCTGCGCGCTTGCCGTTCGTGTGCAGGGCAGGGACAAGGCCGAAAGCGCGCTCCGGCATATGCGTGTTGCGCGCAAAGGAAACGAGAACGCGGTCCTGTCCAAGCCGCGCCGAGAGCCGGTCGACAAGCTGGCTGAAACCGGCTTCATCCTCTTCATGCTGGTCAAGTCCGGTCTGGCGCTGGGTTATCGCGCCGCTGCGCAGCGCTGCCAGCCGGATCATGTCGAAGCCGAAACCGGCGTCGAGCGGGTCGGTCAAGGCGTTGAGCCTTTCGCGCGCAAGGCGCAGGAAAACCCTGTCGTCGCGCAGCGGCTGGCCGGTTTCGACATGGACATGACGCACGTCGCCATCGACACGGAAGAACGACGCTTCAACCAGAAGCGCGCCTTTGCCCTCCGGTTCAAGCTGCGCAAAAAGCGCCTGCGCCAGTTCCTGCAAGATATGTTCCACCAGCTCCATCCCCGTCACCGGCTCCGACAGGCGGCGTTCGGCGATGCTGAGCGGCATGATGCGCAAGGGGGAAATCGGCGCGCGTTCCTGCCGCGCCAGCCGGTCAAGCTTTGTTGCAAGATCGGTGCCGAAGCGGGCGGTGAGGGCAGAGCGCGGAAGCCCCATCACATCGCCGATCCGTTTCAACCCGGCGCGCTTGAGGCCGGTTTCGGCGGCTTGCGTCAGTTCAAGCGCGGATAGCGGCAGGCGGGGAAGGTGGCGGTCGGCCTCCGCCTTGCTGAACACGCCGCCCTTCGTTCCCCGCGCCAGAAGCCGCGCGGCTAAACTGTTATCGGCAATCGCCGCCTGCACTTTCAGCCCGGCGCGTTCAATGCGGCGGATGGCGTCGGCGCGCATGGGGGCAAGCCCGCCGAACAGATGCGCGCAGCCCGTTATGTCGAGCATCAGGCCATGCGGCTCATCCAGGGCGACGAGCGGCGTATAGCGCTCGCACCAATGGGCAAGGCGCTTGAGCATTGCCGCGTCGTGTTGCGGCGCGGCTGTCGCCACGTCCAGCCTTTCCACGCGGGCGCGCGCATCGGTCAGCGCCATGCCGGGGAAAAGGCCGAGCCTTGCCGCCGCCGCATCCACCGCCGTCAGGCGCAATGCATTGGCCGTGCGCTCGGTCACCACCAGGGGCAGGCGCTCCCTGCCGTCATGCGGAACGGCGCGGCGAAGCCGGTCGGTCGGCAGAAACGGAAACCACAGGGCGAGAAACAAGCGTTCTGCCGTCCCGTTCTCTTGCACCAAATTCAAGGGTTTCATTGTTCCATTCCATGATCCATTGCCCGCATGTGCCGTGGCGGTTGCGCTCCAGCACGGCGGAAAAGGCCGGTTTTCCCGGCGCGTTCGCTCCGCTGGAGCGCGATGGCGCGGGCGCCACCCGCCAGCGGCTGACGGCAGCACTTTGCACCGCCGTCCGGTGGCTCCTGAGCAGGATGACCGGCAATTGCGCGGTCTCGCTCGCCAGAAGCAGGCGGCGCGATGCGGTGAGGTCGAGACATTTCGGCTGGCCTGTCACCGCGGCGACGACGCCGGAAACCAGATGCGAAGCCTTGCCGCCGCTGCCTGCCTCCAGCGCATCGTTCGCCGCTTTCAGCACATCCTGCGCACTGGGGCAGCGCACGATCAGAAGCCGCGACGGATCGATCCCGAAGGCATGAAGCCCCGGCGGATAAAGCCCGCCATATTCGCTCGCCGCACTTTCCTCCTCGATCCAGATGACCGGCCTTGTTTCCTGCGTCGCCCGCAGCACCAGCGCCAATGCAAAGCCGGTTGCGGCCATATGCGCGCCCGGATTTTCGGCAAAAACCTCATGCAGCGCATCGCCCGCCAGACCATGCGGAAAGGCGGCATCGGCCCCGGCAAGGCCGAGCGTGAAACTGCGTGCGCGACCGAAGCCTGCTTCCGTCCCGCTTCCTGTTCTGCTGGCAAAACTGCCTTGCGGATCATTGCCTGCAATGGCCGTAACCATGCGCCGCAACGCCGCGATGTCGATGCCGCTCACGTTCGATTCCTGTCAAATTGTTCTCTATTTGTTCTAGTATTGAATCGAGCAGGCGAAGAGTCAAGGGAAAGAAGTGCAGATGGAAATCCTTGCCGGACATGCTTTGGAGTTATATATGAATCATATATGATCTGTATATGGACCGCATAACGAGGAAACCATGGGTATCGTAAAGATCGGTGACGAGCTGCACGAGGAATTGCGCAAGGCGAGCGACGTCATGTGCCGTTCGATCAATGCGCAGGCAGAATACTGGATGAAGATCGGCATGCTGGCGCAGGCGCATCCCGACCTGTCGTTCAACGAGATCGTGCAGATGCAGTTGCGCGCAGCGCAGGTCGAGCTGCCGGTTCTGCCGGTTCTGGCAGTGCAGCAGCCGTCATGACCAAGACCCCGGCCGAAGTGGAAAAGATGGCGGCATCCGGAGCGCTGCTGGCCTCGGTTTTTGCCCTTCTCGACCGCACGCCGCTGGCGGGCATGACCACGATGCAGGTCAACGATCTGGTTGAGGATTACATCACCCGCGACCTGCAGGCGCGGCCTGCCAGCAAGGGGCAGTATGACTATCCTTATGTGCTGAACAGTTCGAGGAACGAGGTCGTCTGCCATGGCATGCCCTCGCATGACGAGATCATTCAAAACGGCGAGATCATCAATTTCGACATCACGCTGGAAAAGGACGGCTATATCGCCGATTCCAGCAAGACCTACATGGTCGGAGAGGTTGCGCCCTTTGCCTCGCGCCTCGTCCGGGTGACTTATGAGGCGCTGTGGAAGGGGATTGCCGCCGTGCGTCCCGGCGCGACCTTGGGCGATATCGGCCATGCCATCGAGCGCCACGCCAAGCGGCATGATTACAGCATCGTGCGGGAATATTGCGGCCACGGCATCGGTCGCGAGATGCATGAGGAGCCGCAGGTCCTGCATTTCGGCAAGCCCGGCACCGGCGCTCGCCTGCGCGAAGGCATGGTCTTCACCATCGAGCCGATGCTCAATCAGGGAACAGCCAAGGTGAAGCAGGAAAAGGACGGCTGGACGGTGGTGACGCGCGACGGAAAGCTGTCGGCGCAGTTCGAGCATACGGTGGCGGTCACCTCGAACGGCGTGCGGGTGCTGACCTTGCGCCCGGGCGAGGAAAAGATGCTGGCCAGCATCAAACATGCGGCCTGAATAAAGAAAAACGCCCTCCGACGGGGAAGGCGTTTCACTTTTGGCTGTTTTCCGAACCCTTCACCTTGGCGGTTCGAGGCTCATTTCCCCTTCGACAAGCTCAGGGTCCATTCGCACCTCACCATGAGGTGAAGGGCGGTAGCGCCCGCAGTAACCCTCATCCTGAGGTGCGAGCGAAGCGAGCCTCGAAGGACGAGGGTGCTTGGATCAGCCAATCGGGCTTATTTCCTGTCGCGCGCGGCGAGCGTGCGCAGGCGCAACGCATTGAGCTTGATGAAGCCTGCGGCGTCCTTCTGGTCGTAAGCGCCCTGATCGTCCTCGAAGGTGACGAGCTTGTCGGAATAGAGCGACTTTTCCGATTCACGGCCGATCACCATCACATTGCCCTTGTAGAGCTTGAGCGTGACTTCGCCTTCGACATGGCGCTGGCTGTGGTCGATTGCGGCCTGCAGCATTTCGCGTTCCGGCGAGAACCAGAAGCCGTAATAGATCAGCTCCGCATAGCGCGGCATCAGCTCGTCCTTCAGGTGCGCCGCACCGCGGTCGAGCGTGATCGATTCGATGGCGCGGTGCGCGGCGAGCAGGATCGTGCCGCCCGGCGTTTCGTAGACGCCGCGCGACTTCATGCCGACGAAGCGGTTTTCCACGAGGTCGAGACGGCCAATGCCGTTGTCGCGGCCATAATCGTTGAGCTTGGCAAGAAGCGTTGCAGGCGACAGACGCTCGCCATTGATGGAAACGGCGTCACCCTTTTCAAAGCCAATCTTGATGATCGTTGCCTTGTCGGGCGCGGTTTCCGGCGAAATGGTGCGCATATGCACATATTCCGGCGCCTCGACAGCCGGATCTTCCAGAACCTTGCCCTCGGACGAGGAGTGCAGCAGGTTGGCGTCGACGGAGAACGGCGCTTCGCCCTTCTTGTCCTTGGCGACGGGGATCTGGTGCTGTTCGGCAAATTCGAGAAGCTGCGTGCGGCTCTTGAACGACCAGTCGCGCCATGGGGCGATGATCTTGATGTCCGGGTTCAAGGCATAGGCCGAAAGCTCGAAGCGAACCTGGTCGTTGCCCTTGCCGGTCGCGCCGTGGGCGATGGCGTCGGCGCCGGTCTTTTTCGCGATCTCGATCAGATGCTTGGAGATCAGCGGGCGGGCAATCGAGGTACCGAGCAGGTAGACGCCTTCATAGACGGCATTGGCGCGGAACATCGGGAAGACGAAATCGCGCACGAATTCCTCGCGCACGTCCTCGATGAAGATTTCCTTGATGCCCAGCATTTCCGCCTTCTTGCGGGCCGGTTCAAGTTCCTCGCCCTGACCGAGATCGGCGGTAAAGGTCACGACTTCCGCGCCCAGTTCCGTCTGAAGCCACTTCAGGATAATCGAGGTGTCGAGGCCGCCCGAATAGGCGAGAACGACTTTCTTAACGTCTTTCAGCTTGCTCATAGTTACTTCCGTCCAATGCGGTGCGGTTGAGGCTCTGATGGAACCCAACTGATATATCCGCAAGTCTTTTATCAGTTGCCAAGCGCCGCGCAAGCCGAAGGGCTGCGACTTATCGCGAAAACTGATGCGGTATCATGTGGCCTGCGGTTCGCCGACCTCATAAACAACCAGATTGCGGTCGCCGATGCCAAGCTCGGGCCAGGCGGCCCGCCATTCGGCAATGTGGGCGGAGGCAAAATGCCGGTCGAGCGCGGCGCGGTCGCGCCAGAACTCCTTGACATGGATCAGGCCCGGTTCCAGCACGTCCTCGGCATAGCCATAGTCCACGCAGCCATCCTCCGCACGGCTGGCCGCGATCATGGCCCGCATGGCCTTGCGCGCCCGGTCGAGGTTTTCCGGCGGCAGGCGGACGGTCCCCACGATCAGCAGCATTCCGGTCTCCATTCCGCTGTTCCCTTTGCCGGGAAATTATTCTAGCGTGCGCCATCTCTTGGAGCACATTTCGATGTCTTTTCTGACGAACCTGACTTTCATTCCCGAATGGACGATCTTTGTCCAGTTCGCGATAGCAACCGCGATCCTTTCCATCACCCCCGGTCCCGACATGACGCTGTTCGTCGGGCGCGCCCTTTCCGAAGGCAAGGCCGCGGGCTTTGCCTGCATGGCTGGCGCCAGCACCGGCATCGTCATTCACACCACTATGGTGGCGCTCGGCCTTTCGGCGCTGATCATCGCCTCGCCTGCGGCTTTCACGGCGCTCAAGATCGTGGGCGCGGGCTATCTGGTGTGGCTCGCGGTGCAGGCGATCCGCAAGGGATCGGCCTTCTCGCCGGAAAAGAATGGCGGCAAGAAGCATACGCTGTTCCAGAACTGGCTGACCGGGCTTGGCATCAATCTTCTGAACCCGAAGATCATCCTGTTCAACATGACCTTCCTGCCGCAGTTTGTCTCCGCGCACGACCCCCATGCCATGGGCAAATTGTTCTTCCTCGGCCTGTCCTTCATTCCGATGGCGCTGCCCTTCACCATTCCGATGGTGGTGGCGGCAGATCGCTTTGCCGGGCTCCTGAAAAAGAACCCGACCGTAACGCGCATCGTGGACTGGATGTTTGCGGGTGTATTTTCGGCCTTCGCGCTGAAGATCATCACGGCGCAGGCGAAGTAAAACGCTTACTCAGCCGGGCGGGATAAAAGCCGTCCGGCGTTGCGGCCTGCGAGCAGCCAATAAACGAAGCTGCCGACCACGCCGGCGCCTGCGATAGCGGCAATCCAGAGCGAACTTTCCGACACGCTGCGGGTGTCGCTGAAGGGAAGCGATGCGCTTGCGGCGGCAAGCCCGATCAGCGTGCCCGCCACGCAATAATAGAGCGACGACCTATAACCGCGCGCTTCGGCCAGAATGATCAGGACGAGGGCGGGAACGAAGCTGAATCCGCCAGCCAGCATGGCAAGCGCGAAGCCGCCGACAAAGACGGCGCTCCAGAAGCTGGTGGCCGCGAAGAACGAACCGGCATCCGTGTCGCTCGCCATCATGACGAAATCGTTCATGAACGAATCGATGCCCAGGGTACGGAAAAGGATGGCGGCCAGAAACCAGCCTGCCGCCAGCAAAGCGCAGCAATAGCCGAATACCACGATGACGAAGCGCGTTATGTAGTCAAAAGTATCGTTCAAGCGCGCTCCCTCTCGGTCTATTCGCCGTGGCCTGCGATCATCATGGCTTCCAGCGCAAGGCGCTCGCTCTTGCGCAGGCGTTCGGATTCCGATTTCAGCTGGCCGCAGGCGGCGAGAATATCGCGGCCCCGCGGCGTACGGATCGGCGATGCATAGCCGGCCGCGTTCACATAATCGGCGAATTTCTCGATCTGCTCCCAGTCCGAGCACTGGTAATTGGTGCCGGGCCACGGGTTGAACGGGATCAGGTTGATCTTGGCCGGAATTCCCTGCAGCAGCTTCACCAGAAGCTTGGCATCCTCCAGGCTGTCATTGATGTCCTTCAGCATCACATATTCAAAGGTGATGCGCTTGGCATTGGACAGGCCCGGATATTCACGGCAGGCTTTTATGAGCTGTTCCAGCGGATACTTCTTGTTGATCGGCACCAGAATGTCGCGCAATTCGTCGCGCACGGCATGCAGCGAAATGGCGAGCATGACGCCGATTTCGTCGCCGGTGCGATAGATTTCCGGCACGACGCCGGAGGTCGAAAGCGTGATGCGGCGCTTGGAAAGGGAGAGGCCGTCGCCATCGGAGGCGATCAGCAGGGCCTTCTTCACTTCCTCGAAATTATAGAGCGGCTCGCCCATGCCCATCATCACGATATTGGTGATCTTGCGGCCCTCGGCAGGCACCATGGCGCCATCCGGCGTGTCCTTGTCCGGGAAATCGCCAAGCCGGTCGCGCGCCGTCAAAAGCTGCGCCAGAATTTCTTCCGCGGTCAGGTTGCGCACCAGCTTCTGCGTGCCGGTATGGCAAAACGAGCAGGTGAGCGTGCAGCCGACCTGTGAGGAAATGCACAGCGTTCCGCGGCCTTCCTCCGGAATATAGACGCTTTCGATTTCGACCGGACGGCCCGCACCGCGCGGCGGAAAGCGGAACAGCCACTTGCGAGTTCCGTCCTGCGAAATCTGTTCCTCGACCACTTCGGGGCGCTGAATGGTGAAATGCTGCGCCAGAAGGGCGCGCAGATCCTTGGAAATATTGCGCATGTCGGCGAAATCGGAAACGCCGCGCACATAGAGCCAGTGCCAGAGCTGGCTGATGCGCATTTTCGTCTGCCGTTCCGGCACGCCGACCTTGATCAGCGCTTCGGCCATTTCCTCGCGCGACATGCCGATCAGCGACGGCTTTGCCTCCAGGCTGGCGCGCGCATGGCGGGCAAGCTGGTCGCGCGTATCATCAATGGTAAGGTCGAACGAAATGGACATCTGTCTTCAACTGTTGGAAACGGGCGCCTTGAGCGCGTCTATAAGCTTT
Organism: Brucella pseudintermedia; assembly: GCF_008932435.1. Lineage (GTDB taxonomy): Bacteria > Pseudomonadota > Alphaproteobacteria > Rhizobiales > Rhizobiaceae > Brucella > Brucella pseudintermedia. Next base: position 182,000 of record NZ_WBWE01000006.1, read on the forward strand.
GCCAGACAATCTGGCTCGAATTCATGGGTAAATAGGGTCGGACAGCCGACATTGCGACCCTGTTGCGCGCGCTCTTAGCACACAATATCGCATTCGTCATCCTACATGAAAACCGGTCTGCCATGCAGGAATGCAGGGCGAAAGAAAAGCCGGACACGAGGCCCGGCTTTCAAACGCATCCAGTCGCTTGGATTACTTGCACTTCTGGATGGCTTTCAGCGCATCCGAAATACCTTTAAGCGAATAGGTGTAGTTGGTCTTGGTGCCGCGCTTCGACTGTGCCTGCACCTTCATTTCCGAACCGCCGCGCATGGCTGCGATGAGCTGCGGCTCTTCGGCGGCATTTTCCATCCATCCGGACTTGCCGTTGACGAACATGTTGAAGCTGCGGTTGCCGATGGAAACGACGACCTTGGCGTTGGTGTTGAGGTCGTAACCGGCCATGAACTGCGGTTCGAACGAGATGTTCTGGCCGGGCTTCTGGCTCACGAGGAAGAAGTTGTCACCGTGATCGACATTGGCCGGAGCCTTCTGGGTCGGTACGGAGAGGACATAGCAGACCTTGCCGTTGCCCGACTGATAGCTATAGGCGCCCCAGGCATTGAACTGGCTGATCTGGCTCGGGGTCTGGGCGAGTGCCGAACCCGCCATCCCAATCATGAACACAGAAGCCGCGACGATCGATTTTCCAAGCATTGGTTTTTACCGGTTCTCTTTCGTTTGCTTCAAACTTGAATATCGGGATGCCGCCGTTCATCACGCCGTCCCGCTCAGTTGCCGATTAAAATGCCTTAATCTGGGTTACCAAACGGTGAAGTTTCGAAAGAAAACTTGAATGAGCAGCCAAGTCGCCCCGCCATCCCTTGGGGGAAGTTGAATTAAAAGAAAGCGGCGTCAGTAAGGCAGTCGGTTAGGGGAATAGGGGAATAGGGGAATAGGGGAATAGGGTGCGAAGCGGATGGGGATAAGGCAAGCTGAATATTTGCCATGTTCCAAAATAATGTTCGCCTCCCTTACTCCCTTACTCCCTTACTCCCTTACTCCCTTACTCCCTTACTCCCTTACTCCCTTACTCCCTTATCAGCCAACGCCTGCTTCGCAGCCAGCCGGTGCGCGGGTGTGATGTGGGCGCGAACGGCGGTCAGCGCCGCCATCAGCACGGCAACGTCGTCCGTGAAGCCGATACCCGCCAGAATGTCTGGAATAGCGTCGAACGGCAGGACGAAATAGGCAAGTGCGGCCATCAGCGTCATGCGCACGCGGGCCGGCGTCCTCTGGTCGAGCGCGCAGTAATAGGCGGCGACCACCTCGTCCATGAACGGCACCATGCGACCGGCGCGGCGCGCGGCCTTCCAGAATCCGTTCTTCACCCGCTCGCTGCGCTTCTTGAATTCGCTCTCGCTGCCGGGTTCGAGGATTTCACCGATTCTGACGTCATCCATTCTCGTTCAACTCCTGTCGTCCTGATTCCGATCATCGAATGCAGGTTATGACCGGCTAAAAATGGGGAGTTTGCGCTGCCCTTGCAAGTCCGGGCGATTTCTCCGGTCCGATCCTGCAAGAACCATCAGCTACAACGCCCCCGTCAAATCCCCAAAATACAGATTCGACCGGATCGCTTTCACGCTGGAGCGATGCCGCATGAATGGAGGTTTTGATGCATTTGACCGGCTATGGGGAAAATTTCATCCGCAGCGACCGTTCAACACGGCTGTTTCGCGGCAACCAGCTGCTGGCCGCCGGAAGCGAGGACGACAATATCACCATCGATCTGTTCGAACCGGGGTGCTACGATGCCGCCGTCTATCTGCGCTTCCTCTTCGGCGCCGGAATCTCGCTCAACACGCTGCGCGGCACCTCCAGCCAGAACTGGATACCCATCCTGAATTTCCGGGCGGGCGAACAATGGAACGGCTATTCGGCGCTTCCTTATGGCAAGGCAATCGGTTTCTATGACGTTCAGGCGGGGCATGTTTTCCATGCCGCCATTTCGCTCGGAGACGTCTATATCCGCGGTGTCCACGGCGGCAAGCTCGGCCAGAACTGGCAGGATCGCATCAATCTGACCCGTGTTCTTCCCTATTCGAGCCGCAACCCCGAGGGCAGCTTCAATTATGATCGCCGGAAGATTTATGTATACATCTCAAAACTTTAAACTCAGACCAAGGCGTTCATCTTGCGTGCAAGCTTGATGTCGAGTTCGGTAATGCCGTTCTCGCTATGGGTCGAAAGCGTGACATCGACACGGTTATAGACATTGAACCATTCGGGGTGATGGTCGAGCTTTTCGGCGTGAAGCGCTGCGCGCACCATGAAGCCGAAGGCGGCGTTGAAATCCTTGAACCTGAAGCTTTTGGAAATCGCCTCGCGTCCGTCAACCTTCTGCCAGCCCTCAAGCTCCTTGAGCGCTTCGTTCAGTTCGTTTTCCGTCAGCCGGTTGCGTGCCATCGTCTTTCGCCTATGTTGCGGTTCCTCAGATAACATAACATGAGCGCGAGAGTTCCGTGACCCTATCCATAGCCGCACAAATGCCCGCCCCGGCCAGCATTCTTTTCATCTGCGCCGGCAATATCTGCCGGTCTCCGCTGGCCGAAGGCGTGATGGGGCAGGTGCTCGAAAAACGCGGCATCCGTCATGTGCTGGTCGATTCCGCCGGAACCAATGGCTACCATACCGGCGAGGAACCGGACGAACGCTCCATCAGCGTTGCGGCGCGTCATGGTCTCGATATTTCGGGGCAGCGCTGCCGCCAGCTCATCGCGGGTGATTTCAGCCGTTTCGACCTGATCCTCGGGATGGACCGCTACAATATGCGGATGATCGCCGGGCGGCAGCCCGCCAATGCAAGCGCGCATATCGGGCTTTTCACCGAGATTGCCGAAGGCCGCGCTGTTGAAATCCCCGACCCCTATTATGGCGGGACCGGGGATTTCGAAAAGGTCTACCGGATGGTTCTGGCGGCTTCCATCGCGCTTGCCGACCAGTTCTGGCCCGTGCGGGAAACGGCGACCAGAGGCCAGGCCTCTTCCACGATGTAGGGTCCGCCGCCAACCGAATCGCGCGACGACATCAGCACGAACCGTCCCACCTTGAAGGGCAGCGTCGCGAAGTTGCCGCGTGAGGACAGATAACGCGCCACATCGTCGATGCGGGCGTTTCTGAGCCGCGCCAGCGTCACATGCGGCGTGAACTTGCGCGGATCGGCTGGAATGTGAAGCCGCTGGCAGATACGTTCGATTTCCGCCTGCAATGCGTTGAGTTCAGGCGAGGGGGATACACCCGCATAGATGCTGTGCGGCTTTTTGGAGCCGAACGCATTGACACCCGAGAGGTTGAGCATGAATTCGGGCCGCCGCACGCGATCGAGCGCATTGGCAACCTCGTCGGCCACGTGGCCTTCCACATCTCCGATAAAACGCAGCGTTATGTGGTAGTTTTCGACATCAATCCAGCGTGCGCCGGGAAGACCGCCTCGCAACAACGAGAGCGAAAGCGCGGCATCACGCGGGATTTCGAGGGCAGTGAAAAGACGCGGCATAAGGCATCCTCCTCGAAGCGTTCCCTGTCAGAGCGCCTGCATCCGGCTGGATGCGTGAAAGACGCTCTAACCCAGAGTGTCAGTGCATCGTTCCATCGATGATTCGATATTTGCTGATGCAACTTGAGCGAATCAAAGTTTTATACCGGGGGCAAGCTGTTTATGCTCCCGGCGGGCGTCAGCCTCCCGATGTCCCCTTGTTTCGCATGTTCGTCAGGCTCTTTTCGACCGTGGGCATAAAGTTTGATACCATCGTTTCGACGCCTTTCTCATTGGGGTGTATTCCGTCCTCGAGCAAAAACTCCTTCTTCGTTGCTACCCCGTCGAGGAAAAACGGGTAGAGCGGCACGCCGTATTTCTGTGCCAGTCTCGGATAGATCGGGTTGAATTTTTGGGCATAGTCCTTGCCCATGTTGGGCGGGGCCATCATGCCGGCGAGAATGACCGAAATGCCGCGCTGCTTGAGGCGCGCCAGCATTTCGTCGAGGTTCTTTTCGGTAATGTCGGGCTCGATGCCGCGCAGCGCGTCATTGGCGCCCAGTTCAAGGATCACGAGATCGGTGCCGTCGGGAACAGACCAGTCGATGCGCGAAAGACCGCCCGTGGTGGTGTCGCCCGACACGCCCGCATTCTCGATCGAAACCTCGATGCCCTTGTCGTTGAGCGCCTTTTCGAGCTGCTGCGGAAACGCCGCATTGGACGGCAGCAGATAGCCCGCCATCAGGCTGTCGCCGAAGCCGACAATCCTGATCTGTGACAGTTGCTCGGTCGGCAATGCGTCTTCAAGGCCGGTCGGTTCTTCCTGCGCCTGCGCCGCAATGATGGGGCTTGCCGCCACAAAAGACGCAATCGCTGCAAAAATAGGGAGCCACGCGGGAATAGAGAGTTTGAAACGCATTGTCGAAAACCCATATTTGAGGGGCTGTGGGCAAATGGCCCGCCGGACTTCTCTTCAATAATTGGCGCAACATAGGTTCAAATTTGTGGCGCGCTGTTACTCATATAGGATAAAAACCGCGTGACGGAACAGGTTGTTGGCCCGATTATCGAACTTGAGAACGTTCATCTGACCCTTGGGCACGCCGCCTCGCAGGTGCATGTGCTGAAGGGCGTTTCGCTTCATATATCGCAAGGCCAGTCGGTCGGCATCGTCGGCCCGTCCGGTTCCGGCAAGTCCACGCTCTTGATGGTTCTGGCCGGTCTGGAACATGTCGATAACGGAACTGTGAAGATTGCGGGCGAGACGATCAGCCGTATGAGCGAAGATCAGGCGGCGGCTTTTCGTGGCGCCAATATCGGCATCGTGTTCCAGTCCTTCCATCTCATTCCCAATATGACGGCGCTTGAAAATGTCGCTGTGCCGCTGGAGCTTGCCGGTCGCCGCGATGCGTTCGAGGTGGCTGAGCGCGAATTGCGCGCCGTCGGTCTCGGCGAACGCCTCACCCATTACCCGTCCGAGCTTTCCGGCGGCGAGCAGCAGCGCGTGGCGATTGCCCGCGCGCTGGCGCCTTCGCCCAAAATCCTGATCGCTGACGAGCCGACCGGCAATCTCGACACCGCGACGGGTCGCCAGATTGCCGATCTCCTGTTTGCCAAGCAGCGCGAGAACGGGCTGACCATGGTGCTTGTCACGCATGATCCGGCGCTTGCGGCGCGCTGCGACATCGAAATTCCGGTGCGCTCGGGCCGGATCGAGGAGCCTGCGCAGGGCGGCTCCGTCCTCGAAACGCTGGCGGCTGGCGCATGAGTGCGGCCAGGTCTTTCTCGCTCGCTCTCCGCTTTGCGCTGCGTGAAATGCGCGGCGGGCTTGCCGGTTTCTATATTTTCCTTGCCTGTATCGCGCTGGGCGTTGCGGCCATCGGCGGCGTCAATTCGGTGGCGCGCTCGGTCAGCACCGGCATTGCCTCGGAGGGCCAGACCATTCTCGGCGGCGATGTCAGCTTCGCGCTCAATCAGCGCGAGACAACGCCGGAAGAGCGCGCCTTCATCGACAAGCAGGGCAACGTCGCGGAAAGCGCCACCATGCGCTCCATGGCGCGCCTGCCCGATGGCTCCGACCAGTCGCTGGTCGAGGTGAAGGCGGTCGATGCCGCCTATCCGCTCTATGGTGAACTGAAGGTCCAGCCGCAGCAATCGCTGGTCGCTATGACCGGCGAGAAGGATGGCGTTTATGGCGCTGCCGTGACGCAGGATTTTCTGAACCGCATGGGCCTGCCGCTCGGCGCAAAAGTGCTGCTCGGTTCGCAAGCCTTTGAACTGCGCGGCCTGATTGAGAGCGAGCCGGACCTGCTGTCGTCCGGCTTCAATTTCGCGCCGCGCTTTCTGGTTTCGCTGGATGGCCTCAGGGCTTCCGGCCTCATTCAGCCCGGAAGCCTTGTCGACCATATCTACAAGGTTGCCTTGCCGGACGGCGCGACGGATGCGGCAATTGCCGAAGTGAGGCGGCAGGCCGCTGCCGATTTTCCTGATGCGGGCTGGAACATCCGCTCCCGCGCCAATGCCGCGCCAGCGCTTAGCGCCAATATCGAGCGCTTCTCGCAATTCCTGACGCTGGTGGGGCTGACGGCGCTGATCGTCGGCGGCGTCGGCGTCGCCAATGCGGTGCGCGCCTATCTCGACGGCAAACGCGGCGTGATCGCGACCTTCAAGTCGCTCGGCGCGCCCGCGCGTTTCGCCGTGCTGGTCTATCTCGTGCAGATCATGGTGATCGGCCTGATCGGCATCGCGCTCGGACTGATACTGGCGGCGATCATTCCCTATGCGGCAGCAATGGCGCTTGCCGATTATCTGCCCGTCGCCGGCGGCGGCGGTTTCTTTCCCGGCGCGCTGGCGCTTGCCGCCGTCTTCGGCCTCATCACCACGCTTGCCTTCGCCATCATCCCGCTCGGCCGCGCCCGCGATATTCCGGCGACGGCGCTTTTCCGCGAGCAGGGTTTCGAGCAGCGCGGCTTGCCGCGGCTCCTTTATCTCGCCCTTGCCGTTCTGCTGATTGCAGCGCTTGCGGGGCTCGCGCTTTACGTCGCCTATGACCGGCGCATCGCAGCCATCTTCATCGTCTCGGCCATTGCTGCCTTCGGCGTGCTGCGGCTGGTCGCAGACGGCATTCGCTGGCTTGCCCGCCGCATCCCGCGTGTGCGCTCGACCGCATTTCGGCTTGCGGTCGGCAATATCCATCGGCCCGGCGCGCTCACCCCTTCGGTGGTGCTGTCGCTCGGCCTTGGCCTGACGCTGATGGTGGCGATTGCGCTGATCGATGGCAATCTGCGCCGACAAGTGACCGAGAATATTCCGGCCCAAGCCCCGGATTTCTTCTTTGTCGATATCCAGAATCGTGACATCGGCGATTTCACCAAACTGGTGAGCGGCATCGTGCCCGACGGCAAGCTCACCTCCGGCCCGATGCTGCGCGGGCGTATCGTCGCCTTCAACGGCACCAATGTGCGTGATATGACCATTCCGCCGGAAGCTGCCTGGGTGCTGCGCGGCGATCGCGGCATAACTTTTTCCGATACGGTCCCTGAAAATTCGACGCTGAGCGAAGGCGAATGGTGGTCTCCCGGTTACAATGGTGAACCGCTGGTCTCGTTTGCGGAGCGCGAGGGCAAGGAACTGGGCCTGAAGCTCGGCGACACGGTGACGGTCAACGTGCTTGGCCGCAACATCACCGCGAAGATCGCAAGTTTCCGTCAGGTGCAGTGGGAAACGCTTGCGATGAACTTCGTCATGGTGTTTTCGCCCAATACCTTTGCCGGTGCGCCTGCGACATGGCTGGCGACGCTGACCATTCCCGACAGCCAGAAAAGCCTTGCGCCCGATGTGCTGCGGCAGGTCACGAAAACATGGCCCGCCGTCACCACGGTCAGCGTGACCGATGCGCTCAATGTCGCCAATGACCTGATCGGCCAGCTTGCGACCGCCATCCGCGCCGCGGCCTCCATTGCGCTCGCCGCTTCGGTTCTGGTGCTGGGCGGGGCGCTGGCGGCGGGCAACCGCGCCCGGGTGCATGATGCGGTGGTGCTGAAGACGCTCGGCGCCACGCGCGGCACGCTGATTACGGCCTATGTGCTTGAATATATGCTGCTCGGGCTTGCCACAGCCCTTTTTGCGCTTGCCGCCGGCAGCGTGGCGGGCTGGTATGTCGTGGTCGAAATCATGAAACTGAAAGCAAGCTTCCTGCCCGATGTCGCGCTGATGACGGTGGCCATAGCGCTGGTGCTGACGGTCGGTTTCGGCCTTGCGGGAACATGGCGCGTTCTCGGCCAGAAGCCCGCAAAGGTGCTGAGAACGATATGAATCATTTGTAATGTTGAAGCTTCCAATGAGGTAACCCCTTGGATCGCATGGATAATGCGGTTCGCTTTTCAAGCGCCACATCACGTTTTTTTACATCGGCTACTTGTACGAGAGGGGTGAAATCCCCATAATGTCCGGTAGGCATGCTGGGGTCCCGCCAGCGGCGCCTGGCGGCGGCTCGGCCTTTCTGGAGCGCCCCGACACCGGACGGGACATGGCAAAAGGATTTAAGTCATGGCTGACTTTCGCAATATTCAGGCGCAGCAGAGGCCGGTAGGCGGCGCTCGTGCCGATGCAGGCATCGACCAGGGCCTGCGCAGCTATATGCTCGGCGTCTATAACATGATGGCTATCGGCTTGGCCGTTACCGGCCTTGCCGCCTTTGCCGTTGCTGCACTCGCAACGACCACGGACCCGTCCGCAGCCGTCGCGCAGCTCGCCAACGGCAAGATGCTCACCGGCCTCGGCGTGGCGCTTTACACGTCCCCGCTTCGTTGGGTGGTGATGCTGGCGCCGCTCGCGGCAGTGTTCTTCCTGAGCTTCCGCATTGAACGTCTTTCGGTCTCGACCGCCAATGCCGTCTTCTGGGGCTATGCAGCTCTCGTCGGCCTGTCGCTGTCGTCGATCTTCCTGGTCTTCACCGGCCAGAGCGTCGTTCGCACCTTCTTCGTGACGGCTGCTTCCTTCGGCGCGCTGTCACTCTATGGTTACACGACCAAGCGCGACCTGTCCGCCATGGGCTCGTTCCTGATCATGGGCCTGTTCGGCCTGATCCTGGCGTCGGTCGTCAACATCTTCCTCGGCTCCACCGCGCTGCAATTTGCAATCTCGGTGATCGGCGTCCTGATCTTCGCAGGCCTCACCGCCTACGACACACAGTCGATCAAGGAAATGTATTACGAAGGCGATGCTTCGGATACACAGGGCCGCAAGGTCGTGATGGGCGCGCTGCGTCTCTATCTCGACTTCATCAACATGTTCACCTTCCTGCTGCAGTTCATGGGCAACCGTGAATAGTCAGCCGAAGAGTGCTTGAACGAAAGGGCAGCGGAAACGCTGCCCTTTTTGCTTTTATCGCCGCAACTCCTGATGCATTGTGAGGACCCGTCCAAGATTTGTCTGGTTCCCCTCATGCCTGTCGTTCGCGATTTCCAGCCTGCCGATATCGAAACCATCACCACGATTTATACGGATGCCGTGCTGACCGGCGCCGGTTCCTATGAGATCGAGCCGCCGACCATGGATGAAATGGCAAAGCGGTTTTCGGCATTCGTTGAGCAGGGCTTTCCGATCCTCGTGGCGGAGGAGGAGGGCCGGATTCTCGGCTATGCCTATGCCAGCTATTTCCGCGTCAGGCCGGCCTATCGCTGGCTGGCGGAGGATTCGATCTATATCGCTCCCAATGCCAAGGGAAAGGGCGTCGGCAAGCTTTTGCTGCGCGAACTCATCGCGCGGATCTCTGCCTTGGGCTTCCGGCAATTGCTGGCGGTGATCGGTGACGGCGAACACAATATCGGTTCGGTCAGGCTGCATGAAAGCCTCGGCTTTACCCATTGCGGGCGCATCAAGGGTTCGGGCTTCAAGCACGGACGCTGGCTCGACACGGTGCTGATGCAGCTGCCGCTCAATGGAGGACGCTCAACGGAACCGGGAATGCCGCCGCTGTCCTCATCCTGAGCTTGTCGAAGGATCGAAGGGTCAGCTTTCCACGAGCTTGAGGCTCTTGTCGAACACGCGCAACACGCGCTCCAGCTCATGACCGCGCTTCATGATAAGCCCGCTTGCGGCGATGACCGAATAGGCGCCCTGTTTCTGTGCGAGTTTCGGATTCTTCTCGATGCGGAAAAGCGGCATTTCGCTCGCGCGGCGAAAGATGGAAAATACGGCGCGGTCGCCCAGATGATCGATGGCGTAGTCGCGCCACGCGCCGGAGGCGACCATGCGGCCATAGATATTCAGGATTTTGCCGAGTTCGTGCCGGTTGAAACTGACGGGGGCAGGTCGCGCGCGGTCGAGAGAAACGACCTTTGGCGAAGCAGACGAGGGAGAAGGGGACGCGGAATCCTCATTCGCTGCGCTTGACGTATCCATTTCCTTCCTTTCAGCCTTTTGCGGAGCCACCCGGAAACCGGACCGCTCAAAACAAACTGCGTGCAACCGGGATCGGTATCGGCAAGGCGGTGCAGCGAACCGGACCGGCGCATGACAACAGGGTGATGCTTTTGTGAAGCAATTTCAAGGGGCCGCTTCCGCGAACCTGTCTGGATCGCCGCTATGGGCGGAAAAAAATCCCCAATAAATAGGGACTAACTGTTGCGAGGGCTCATTCACGAAAAGAGAATGTGTGTTTGCAATGGTGATTGTTGGCCACATTTTCGCCTTGTCAGCTTCGCATTGCAGCCCGATTATGGCTTCAGCATCTACACGTTGCCTGAGACGGTTCGGTTCGGGCAAGTCCGACCCCAAGCCCCCCGCCCAAAGGACCTGCTCGGACCGAACCAACCTTTCCCGGCCTGGCTGTCAGCCCGGTTCGATGGCCGCTCCGCGAAGCCCGGCCGACGCTTTCACCCGCTGAACTCCCTTGAAAAAACGCCGCCAAAGCGCGCCCTGCTGCGTTCAGCAACCGGCTGCCTACAGGCTTACAGGCTTCTTCTGCTTGAAGATGGCTGCGCCATGGATGGGGCCGAGAGAGTTGTCGTCGCGGGTTTCCTGCAGCACCACGGCGCAGCCCGAAACGTCCTTGCGTTTCAGTTCGGAAGCCGGGATTTCGATTTTCAACGGCTTGCCGTCCCACATGCTGATCGTATCGATATCGCTGACCGTATTGCGATAAGTGACGGCTTCACCGGCATTTTCGCCCTCCGTGATCGGGATCGTCACCGAATCGCGGAAATAGAACAGGACGACGTGAACGGGCGCATGGGGCTTCTCGCTTGCGCCGATATCGATGGACAGGCGCCCGTCATCGAGCTGCGTGATCGAAACCGGCACATCCAGCTTGCTGGCCGCGATGTGGGTCTTGATGGCCTCGCTGTCGCGGCCATTCACTTCGGCAGTGCCGTTGATGACGGCCTGCGGCGTATAGATCATGCGGGCATTGAAGGAATTACGATAGGCGTTCTGCCGGTCGGTATTTTCCTGACTGGCAAGCGTGTCGCGCCAGCCCATATAATCCCAGTAATTGACGTGGAATGACAGCGCCAGAACATTGGGGTCGTCGGCATATTTGGCGAGGTTGCGGTCGGCCTGCGGACAGGATTTGCAGCCCTGGCTGGTGTAAAGCTCCAGAACGGCCGTCTTCTTGTCGCTGTCCTGCGCCTTGGCCTGCCCCTGCATGGAGATGCAGCCGGTGAATGCCAGCCCCAGAACGGCACAGATGCTACGCCAGCCGGGCAGATGCTCGCCTGCAAGCCATGGACCTGTCCCGCAGAAGGGGGCGTGGAGTATCACTTCGTTTCATCCCGCAATAATTGTCACTGACATCTATTATGTAAGAAGTCTTGCAATCAATAGGAATTCACGTTGCGGTGAGAGCCTCATTCCTCGTGTCTGATCCGCAACAAAAAGCCGCCGGAAAAAATCCGGCGGCTTCGATTTTCAAACTGGTGCCGTTCAAGCGGCCAGATCGCGCAGAACGGTCTGCAGAATGCCGCCGTTCTTCATGTAGTCCAGCTCGTCCAGCGTATCGATGCGGCAGATGAGCGGAACCTTCTTCACCGTGCCGTCGGCATAGGTGATGGAGGCTTCGACCTTCTGGCGCGGACGCACATCGGCGAGGCCTTCGATGGTGACGATTTCGTCGCCCTTGAGGCCCAGCGTCTGCCAGCTCGTGCCTTCCTCGAAGACGAAAGGCACAATGCCCATGCCGACGAGGTTGGAGCGGTGGATACGCTCGAACGACTGCGCGATCACGGCCTTGACGCCCAGCAGGTTCGTGCCCTTGGCAGCCCAGTCACGCGAAGAACCGTTGCCGTATTCGACGCCTGCGAAGACGACGAGCGGCACGCCCTCGGCCTTGTACTGCATGGCAGCATCGTAGATCGAGGTTTCTTCCTTCGACGGATAGTGGATGGTGTAGCCGCCTTCACGTCCGTTTTCACCCAGCATGTGGTTGCGGATGCGGATATTTGCGAAGGTGCCGCGCATCATCACTTCATGGTTGCCGCGACGCGTGCCGTACTGGTTGAAGTCGGCGACGCCGACGCCATGGTCGAGCAGATACTTGCCAGCAGGCGACTGCGCCTTGATCGAACCGGCAGGCGAAATGTGGTCGGTGGTGATCTTGTCGCCGAAGAGGCCCAGAATGCGGGCGCCCTTGACGTCGCCGATCGTGCCGGCTGACTTGCCCATGCCGACGAAGTAAGGCGGGTTCTGCACATAGGTCGAATTGTCGTCCCATGCATAGGTCTGGCCTGCGGGAACCTGCACGGCCTGCCAGTTTTCGTCGCCCTTGAACACGTCCGCATATTTTTCCGAGAAAATCTTGCGCGTCACGTTCTTGGCGATGAAGTCCTGGATTTCCTGCGAAGAAGGCCAGATGTCGCGGAGATAGACCGGGTCGCCGTTCTGGTCTTCGCCGAGCGGCTCCTTGGTCAGGTCCTTGGTGACCGTACCGGCAAGAGCGTGGGCGACGACGAGCGGCGGCGAGGCGAGGTAGTTAGCCTGAACGTCCGGCGAAACGCGGCCTTCGAAGTTACGGTTGCCGGACAGGACGGCAGCCGCGATCAGGCCCTTTTCGTTGATCGTCTTGGAGATCGGAGCCGGCAGCGGACCGGAATTGCCGATGCAGGTCGTGCAGCCGAAGCCGACGAGGTTGAAGCCGAGCGCATCGAGATCCTTCTGGAGGCCAGCGGATTCGAGATAGGCGGCGACAACCTGCGAACCGGGCGCGAGCGAGGTCTTGACCCATGGCTTGGTCTTCAGGCCCTTGGCGACCGCATTGCGGGCCAGAAGGCCAGCGGCGATCAGCACGCTCGGGTTCGAGGTGTTGGTGCAGGACGTGATGGCGGCAATCACGACATCGCCATGGCCGAGATCGTAGTCCTCGCCCTCAACGGCATAACGCGTGGCCTGGCCGGAGGTCTTCTTGTACTCGTTTTCAAGCGAGGTGGCGAAACCGGAGCCGATGTTTTCCAGCGGAATGCGGCCTTCCGGACGCTTCGGGCCGGCCATCGACGGAACGACGTCGCCCATGTCGAGTTCGAGAATGTCGGTGAAGACCGGATCGGCCGCACCCTTTTCACGCCACATGCCCTGCGCGCGGCAATAGGCTTCGACCAGTTCGATGCGATGCTCGTCGCGGCCAGTGGTGTTCATGTAGTTGAGCGTTTCGCGGTCGACGGGGAAGAAGCCGCAAGTCGCGCCATATTCCGGGCCCATATTGGCGATGGTCGCACGGTCGGCCAGCGTCATGTTTTCGAGGCCCTCGCCGAAGAATTCGACGAACTTGCCGACAACGCCCTTCTTGCGCAGCATCTGCGTGACGGTGAGCACGAGGTCGGTCGCGGTCACGCCTTCCTTGATCTTGCCGGTCAGGCGGAAGCCGACGACTTCCGGCAGCAGCATGGAAACCGGCTGGCCGAGCATGGCCGCTTCAGCTTCGATGCCGCCGACGCCCCAGCCCAGAACGCCAAGGCCGTTGACCATGGTGGTGTGGCTGTCGGTGCCGACGCAGGTGTCGGGATAAGCGACGGTCGCGCCGTCTTCTTCCTTGGTCCAGACGGCCTGGGCCAGATATTCAAGGTTCACCTGATGGCAGATGCCGGTGCCCGGAGGAACGACGCGGAAATTCTTGAACGCCTGCTGGCCCCACTTGAGGAAGCGATAGCGCTCGCCATTGCGCTGGTATTCGAGGTCCACATTGGCCTTGAACGCGCTTGGATTGCCGAATTCATCGACGATGACCGAGTGGTCGATGACCAGATCGACGGGAACCAGCGGATTGATCTTTTCCGGATCGCCGCCGAGCGCCTTGATGCCGTCGCGCATGGCTGCAAGGTCAACGACGGCTGGAACGCCGGTGAAGTCCTGCATCAGCACGCGCGCCGGGCGATAGGCGATTTCCGCGCCCGCGGAACCGCGGTCGTTCAGCCACTTGGCAACAGCTTCGATGTCCGACTTCTTGACGGAGCGGTCGTCCTCGAAGCGGAGCAGGTTCTCAAGCAGAACCTTCATGGAGAATGGAAGCTTGGAAATGCCTTCGAGGCCATTCTTTTCGGCTTCGGTCAGGCTGTAATAGACGTAATCCTTGCCCCCGACGGTGAGGGTCTTGCGGCATTTAAAGCTGTCGATGTGCGACACTGCGTTCGTCCTTATGCTGCTGGCCGGAAAACCAGGACGAACGCCTAGGCTAGCGTTTCAAGGACGCGCCAAGGTGCGGGTGCAGTCATTTCCGCTGTCCGTCCCGAAGCCTGCGTCCATAAGGGCAACAGGTTGAGATCGGCCAAAAATGGTTTCCACGCCGACCGCTGGCGTGGTAACCCTCATATAGAGAGTTTTCTAAAACGATTCCAGACAGAATATCGTGAATTCGGCCCCTTGCGGCGAAATGTTGCGATGCCTTTGCGTAGATCTTCCGGGCTTCCGGTTCTATTGGTCTGGCGCTTATCCATTGGGGCTTAGAGGGTATAAAATGCGGCTGGAAGCCGAAAATCTTGCGGGCGAAAGGGGCTGCGAAACGATTTTCGCGGGCCTTTCTTTTGCGCTCGGTGACGGCGAGGCGCTGGTGGTGACCGGCCCCAACGGCTCCGGCAAGTCCACGCTTTTGCGAATCATCTGCGGCCTGCTTGCACCGCAAGCGGGGCGGGTGGAACTCACCGACGGCGGCGTGGCCGTGCCGGTGCGCGCCGCCTGCCATTATCTCGGCCACCAGAATGCGATGAAGCCCGCGCTCAGCGTGCGCGAAAACCTGTCCTTCTGGCAGAATTTCAACGGTGCTGCGCAGATGGAGATCGATGAAGCGCTGGAGGCGGTGGACCTTCCCGGCGTGGAGCATCTGCCGTTCGGCTATCTGTCGACGGGGCAGAAGCGCCGTGCTTCCATCGCCAGGCTTCTGGTCAGCCACCGCCCGCTCTGGATCGTCGACGAGCCGACCGCCGGTCTCGACAAGGCGTCGGAAAACCGCTTTGCGGAAATCATGCGCACACATATGCGCGAGGGCGGCATGATCGTCGCCGCAACGCATATTCCGCTGGGACTGGAATCCGTATCCTCGCTCGACATGGCCACCTATTCGCTTGAGGTCGCCTGATGATAGCGCTTTTCCTCAGAGACTTGCGCCTCAGTTTCCGCGCCGGTGGCGGCGCGCTGATCGGCATATTGTTCTTCCTCGCGGTCATTGCCGTCATGCCCTTCGGCGTCGGGCCCGACCTCAACCTTCTGGCGCGCATCGGTCCCGCCATGCTGTGGATCGGCGCGCTGCTGGCAACGCTTCTGGGGCTCGACCGGCTGTTTCAGGCCGACCGCGAGGACGGTTCGCTCGACCTTTTGCTGATCGGCGCCGACAGCCACATGCTTCCCTTCACGGTTTTCGTGAAATGCGTGGCGCATTGGGTGGCAAGCGTGCTGCCTCTGGTGATCGCATCGCCGATGCTGGGCCTTTTCATGAACATGGATGCACCGGCAATCGGCGCGACATCGCTGACGCTTCTGGTGGGAACGCCGGCCATCGCCTTTATCGGCGCGGTGGGGGCGGCGCTTGCCGTGGCGCTGCCGCGCGGCGGGCTGCTGGTGTCGGTGATCGTTCTGCCGCTCACCATTCCGGTGCTCATTTTCGGTGTATCAGCTTCGCACGGAGCGACGGTAGACAATGCGCCTTTTCTTGCGCCATTCCTCATTCTTGCTGCACTCACCCTGTTCTTTGCCGTCCTCGGGCCGCTCGCTGCAAGCGCGGCGCTCAAAAGTTCGACCGATTGACGCAGTTGATTGCGGTCAATTGAACGGCACAGGGGGGACAGGTAAATAGAGGCCATGGAAAAAGACATGACCAAAGACGCGGTTAAAACCACGAGCTGGCTCGATCTGGCCAACCCCACGCGGTTCCTTGCCTTTGCGGGCAAGGTGCTGCCATGGCTGGCCGGGCTTTCGGCGCTGCTATTGGCCGTTGGGCTCTATATGGTTTTCTTCCTTTCGCCGGAGGATTACCAGCAGGGCATGACGGTCCGCATCATGTATATCCATGTGCCTTTCGCATGGCTTTCCATGATGTGCTACTCGATCATGGCGGTTTCGGCGCTGGGCACGCTGGTCTGGCGGCATCCGCTGGCCGATGTGTCGATCCGCGCCGCCGCGCCGCTCGGCGCCGTCTTCACCGCGCTTGCGCTGGCCACCGGCTCGCTCTGGGGCAAGCCGATGTGGGGCACATGGTGGGTGTGGGATGCGCGGCTGACCTCGGTTTTCGTGCTGTTCCTGATGTATCTCGGCATTATCGCGCTGTCGCGCGCCATGGACGATCCGGCAAAGAGCGCCAAGCCGGTGGCCGTGCTCACGCTGGTCGGCTTCATCAACATCCCGATCATCAAATTTTCGGTCGACTGGTGGAACACGCTGCACCAGCCAGCTTCGGTGTTCCGCATGGACGGCCCGACCATCGATGCATCCATGCTGCGCCCGCTTTTCGTGATGGCCATCGGCTTCTCGCTTCTGTTCTTCACGCTGCACATGATGGCCATGCGCAATGAAATCTGGCGTCGCCGCGTGGCGTCGATGAAGAAACTTGCGGCCCGCAATGCAGATCGCAATCTCAAGGCACAGAAAGGCGCAGCATGAACCATCTTGGCTTCGTTCTCGCCTCCTATGGCATCACGCTTGCCGCGCTTGCCGTCACCATCGGCTGGATATTGCTCGATCAGCGCATCCAGAAAAACGAATTGAAGCGGCTTGAAGCGCAGGGCGTGCGCCGCCGTTCCGCAAAATCCCCCGGTAAGGCACAATGAGTGATACGACCGAAAAACCCGCCGCGCCGAAAAAGCGTGCCACATGGGTTGCCCTGCTGCCGCTGGCGATTTTCGTCGGGCTGGCGGCGGTGTTCGCGGTGCAGCTTCTGTCGGGCAAGGACAATACGACGATACCGTCCGCGCTGATCGGCAAGCAGGCTCCGCAGACGAACCTGCCGCCTGTCGAAGGTCTGGTGCGCGATGGCGTGCCTGTTCCGGGCCTCAACAGCGAAGATTTTAAGGGCAAGCTGACGCTGGTGAATGTCTGGGGATCATGGTGCGTCCCCTGCCGTCAGGAACACCCGTTGTTGATGGAAATCGCCAAGGACGCGCGCATCCGCGTGGTTGGCCTCAATTACAAGGACCAGCCGGAAAATGCGCGCCGCTTCCTCGGCGACCTCGGCAATCCCTTTGCCGCCGTCGGCGCCGACCGCGCCGGACGCTCAGCCATCGAATGGGGCGTCTACGGCGTGCCCGAAACCTTCCTCGTTGATGAGACAGGCAAAATCGTCTACAAAC
This sequence comes from Brucella pseudintermedia, assembly GCF_008932435.1. Classification (GTDB taxonomy): domain Bacteria; phylum Pseudomonadota; class Alphaproteobacteria; order Rhizobiales; family Rhizobiaceae; genus Brucella; species Brucella pseudintermedia. Next base: position 199,283 of record NZ_WBWE01000006.1, read on the forward strand.
ATGTCGGGCCGTTTACGCCGGAGTCAGTGAAGAACGATCTGATGCCTGCGGTGGAGAAGGTGCTTCGGAAATAGTATTGGAGATATTATTCTTGGATTGATGATCTGAGGTCCTGTTGTAGCTTTTCTAGAGCATGTCTCCCAAAAGCGGGAACCGGTTTTTGGGGTAAAGACGTGCCTGAAAACAAATAGATAGAGCATTTCGAATGATTCAGGAAAAACAGGAAATGCTCTAAGTATCCTGTCTCTTATTACAGTTTAATAATTGTAAAATTAGCATAATATTTTTTTATTAACTTAAATTTTGGGGATAGAATGGAATTTTCAACTAAAAGTATATTGTTTTTGTTCTTTTTTGCTTTGGCTGGCATGTCTTATGGTGAGGCAAAAGAGGGTGGTTATTTCCCGCCAAACAACCATGGAAATTATATTAATATTAGTTATGACGCAAATGTAATGCCGGATGACAACAACGGCGGCGTGATTAATATTTATAGTTCTTTTACTTTTAATAAAATTAAAGAGTCTCCTCGTGGTACGAAGTTTGTCGCTACGCAGTTTGATTTGCTAAAATTACTGGGCGGCGATGTCGGGGTTATGTACATAGGAGTTAACCCGACTCAGCTTTCGCAAGGATATCCTGGGCAAGCGCATTTTTCATACTTTGGGAAAGATGGAGTTGGAAAAAGCGATACTTGTAGCAAAGGTGCGGACGCGGAAGAGGGTGTTACTTGCGCAATAGATCTTCCTACGCATGAAGGCTATACATACAAGCTAAATGCAAAGATTATAAGCGGAGGTCAGTATCATATTGTTGTTGCAGGTACGGTTGAAGTGTCTGATGGAGACGGAAAAATTATCGATAATAAAGAAATCGGAACAATAGAGGTTGCTCAAGGGGCTGCGTATTTTAAGAACATGATTTCATGGGTGGAAGGAACAGATGATCCGTGTGATCAAGTTTCTACTACAGATATCACGTTTTATCCACTTCACGTAGTGGGTGTTTACGAGGCCAAAAAGTATGATCTTCCATTTGGTGATCCCGTTGACAATGCATGCGGGGTAAGAACCTGGCCAGCGCCTGATGGTATTGGAACAACTATGGAATATCCTGCGAGCCAATAACATATCTGAAAAAGGGCCTTAAGGCCCTTTTTTCTCATTCAAACTATCAATCCGGCAGTTTCCGGACCGCGCCCTTGGCGGCACTGGTTGCCATGGAGGCATAAGCCTTCAGCGCGGTGGAAACCTTGCGCTTGCGTTCCTCTGCTGGCTTCCAGCCTGCTGCATCCTGCTCGGCGCGGCGCTGGCTAAGCGTCGCATCGTCCACAGCCAGATGAATCTTGCGGTTCGGAATGTCGATATCGATGATATCGCCTTCGCGTACCAGACCGATCGTGCCGCCTTCGGCTGCTTCCGGCGAGACGTGGCCGATCGAAAGGCCCGATGAGCCGCCCGAGAAACGCCCGTCAGTGACAAGCGCGCAAGCCTTGCCCAGCCCCTTCGATTTCAGATAGCTGGTCGGGTAGAGCATTTCCTGCATGCCGGGGCCGCCGCGCGGGCCTTCATAGCGGATCAGCACGATGTCGCCCGGCTTGATCTTGCCGTTCAGAATGCCGAGCACAGCCGAATCCTGGCTTTCGAAGATGCGGGCAGGGCCGGAGAATTTCAGGATGGAATCATCCACGCCTGCCGTCTTCACGATGCAGCCGTCTTCGGCCAGATTGCCGTAAAGCACGGCCAGACCGCCGTCCTGACTGAAGGCATGTTCCTTGGAGCGGATGACGCCCTTCTCGCGGTCGGTATCGACATGATCGAAACGGCGTTCCTGAGAAAAGGCAACCTGTGTAGGGATGCCGCCGGGTGCCGCCGAATAGAACTTGTGCACCATTTCGCTGTTGGTGCGCGTCACGTCCCAATGATCGAGTGCCTTGCCCAGCGTTTCGCTGTGCACGGTCGGAACGTCGGTGGTCAGCAGGCCCGCGTGATCGAGCTGGCCGAGAATGCCCATGATGCCGCCCGCATGGTGCACGTCTTCCATATGCACATTGGCGACGGCAGGGGCGACCTTGCACAGCACCGGCACGCGGCGCGACAGGCGGTCGATATCGGCCATGGTGAAGTCGATTTCCGCTTCCTGCGCGGCGGCAAGCAGATGCAGGACCGTATTGGTCGAGCCGCCCATGGCAATATCGAGCGTCATGGCGTTTTCAAAAGCCGGGAAGCTCGCAATCGAGCGCGGCAGCACGCTTTCGTCGTTCTGCTCGTAATAGCGGCGAGCCAGATCGACAACCAGATGGCCGGCTTCCACAAAGAGGCGCTTGCGGTCGGCATGGGTGGCGAGCGTCGAACCGTTGCCCGGCAGCGACAGGCCGAGCGCTTCGGTGAGGCAATTCATCGAATTGGCAGTGAACATACCCGAGCACGAACCGCAGGTCGGGCAGGCGGAGCGCTCGATGGCCTTGACCTGATCGTCGGTGTAATGATCGTCGGCCGCGGCAACCATCGCATCGACGAGGTCGAGCTTCTTGACCTGATCGTCCCAGACGACCTTGCCTGCTTCCATCGGTCCGCCCGAAACGAACACGACCGGGATATTGAGGCGAAGTGCCGCCATCAGCATGCCTGGCGTGATCTTGTCGCAATTGGAAATGCAGACCATCGCATCGGCGCAGTGCGCATTGACCATATATTCGACCGAGTCGGCGATGAGTTCGCGGGAGGGGAGCGAATAGAGCATGCCGTCATGGCCCATGGCGATGCCGTCATCGACCGCGATGGTGTTGAATTCCTTCGCCACGCCGCCAGCGCTTTCGATTTCGCGTGCGACGAGTTGGCCGAGATCCTTCAGGTGCACGTGGCCGGGCACGAATTGCGTGAACGAGTTCACCACGGCAATAATCGGCTTGCCGAAATCCTCATCCTTCATGCCGGTGGCGCGCCATAGGCCGCGCGCGCCGGCCATGTTGCGACCGTGGGTGGTTGTACGCGAACGATAAGGAGGCATTTTCAAACCTTTTAGGAACTATTCTAATTCTAACCGCTATGACAGAACCGCCCCCGCAGAGCAAAGCGCAAATTGCCCCATATTCCCAGGGACTGGTCCATTTGCAGGCTTGCGGACAACGGAAAGGGTTCCGGCGTGCGACAGCTTTCGCAGGCACAGACAAGGCAATCTAGCACGTTATTGTTATAAGGCAAAAGATTTTACGGCAAAAACGTAAGGAAATTGCTTGGATTTAAGAACGGGCGCTGGCCATTGCACTGTCCAGCAGGGCATTCGCGGTTTTCATCCGCTGTTCGGCGGCGGATCGAAATTCTTCGGGCAGGCGGTCGGGGTGATTGCTGGCGGCAAAGCTGCGGCGGCGGCGCTGCAGTTCGGCGCGTTTCAGGCCCGGCTGAAGGTCAAGCTCGCGGCGGATCGCATCCGGCGACTGGCTTTGCATGCGCGCGGCAATTGCCTGCCGTTCGTGTTCCGGATCGGGAGCCGGTTCCGGCAGGCTTCCAATGTCGAACAGGCGCTCCAGATCGTCGGGCTGGCGAGGGGATGCCGGCAGGTCCGGCAGGTCGGCGGAAAAAACAGCGGAAGCAAATCCGAATTGCGGGCCGCGCATGCCGTCTGCGGGTGGCTGATCAGCCTCGACTTCCTTCAGTACGGTTGCGAAATCGGGAAAGGTCGGCTGCATCCCGCCTCGTCAGACCAGATGCGAGGCAAGGGCGGAGGCCAGCGTGCGCGTCAGCACGGATGGCGGGATAGGCTTCTGGAAAACCGGTACTTCCGGGTAGCGGTCCGCCAGACGGGCGGGCAATCCGCCGCCTGTGTGGATGACCACGAAGACATCGCGGCTTTTCAGCCGGTCCAGCACCGCTTCCACATCGCCATCGGCAAGATTCACGTCCAGAATGGCGGCGTCGATTTCGTTGCGGTTGATGATGTCAATCGCTTGCCGGACAGTGCCGACTGGGCCGAGAACGGTTCCGTTCGCATCCTCGACAGTCGCGGCGACGTCGAGGGCGACGAAAACCTCGTCCTCCACCACCAACACCCGCCGATGTCCAAGATCGTTCATCACTTGTCTCGCTGCCTCCCTTTTCGAGGTAAGCCCATCACGCAACAAATGCGCGAGCGCAAGCAGAGGTTCCTTTTCCCGGCATGATAATGCGTTAATGGTGAATCAAACCTTTACCGGTTCCTTGACAGCTTCAGGCCGCCCGCTGGCAGCTTTCAGGAGCACTGTCAGAAAGCGGTAAAGGTCAGCGTGGTCAGCGAACGAACGATGTGGGGAATGTCGAGGACATTCTTGGCGATGAACTTGCCGATGTCCTGATCCTCGGCAATGTAAATCTTGGCCAGAAGGTCGAACTCGCCGCTGGTGGAATAAAGCTCGGACACGATTTCGCGCTGAAACAGCGTATCGGCAACTTCGTAGGTCTTGCCGGGCGTGCACTGCAGTTGCAGGAAAACGGGCTTCATGTCTCTTCCTTTCGCGACGGGGCCGCATGACGCGCATGATAGCGCATGTGGCAGCACTGTTTGCAGGTTACAAGCACGGAGCGCCCGATGAAATCAAGAGCGAAAGCATGGCGGGAGAGGGAGACCGACCAGACAGGCCGATGTCTGCCGTTTCATAAAACGAATTGATTTACTGAATTGTATTTTTCACGAGAGGACGCAATAAGAAATCTTATTGAAACTGCAAATTGCGCATCTGGTTTAAATGAAATTCGTACTTCCCGCCGTCCTTCTTTTGTTCTCACTCGCCTTTTTCACGGCGTGGCTGTCCGACCGTGGGCGCCGTTTTCTTGTATCCTGCGGAACCTGTTTCCTGCTGATCGGTCTTGCAATGCTGGTCCAACTTGGCAATTTTCCCGCCAATGACGGGCTGAACACCGTGCTTTCAGCCGCGTTCTACGTGGGCGGCACGCTGGTTGGCGGCTACGGTATCTTGCAGCGCAGCGGCCTGCGCCTGACCCCCGCTTTCTATATTCTGAGCTTCGCACTCATCGTCGGCGGGATCTGGTATTTCTGCTACGTCCAGTCCAATCTTCTGGCCCGCGTCTACGTGCTCAATCTCGGCATGGCGACGCTGATTCTTTCTTTTGCATGGCAGGCGCGGCGTTTGTCCAAGGGCCCGCTGGTGGACAAGCTATTGCTGGCCATGCTCGTTCTGGCGGCGTTGCAACTGGTGCCGCGCACGCTTCTGACCGCGCCTTCCTTGCTTGCCGAAGTCGATGGCGGCAATTTCGCCATGACCGACTTCTGGCAATGGACGGTGTTTTCCACGGCCATCGCCGCGGTTCTGACCGGTTTCGCCTTGCTGGCGGCGGCCGGACATGACCGTATTGGCGAGCTTTCCCAAGAGCGCGACAGCGATCCCCTGACAGGGCTTCTTAACCGGCGCGGACTGGAAATGCGCTACAGCGCCCTTTCGCAGGCGAACAAAGGCGCGTCAGGCTGGATCGCCGTCTGCGATATCGACTACTTCAAGGCGGTAAACGATGCCTACGGCCATGCGGCAGGCGACGCGGTACTGCAAGAATTCGCAGGGATCCTGCGCAGGCTCCTTGGCGAGCACTCATTGATTGCCCGCACGGGCGGCGAGGAATTCGTGATCTGCATTCGTGAAATGCAGACCGATAATGTTTTCCAGCTTATGGAGGGGGGGCGCCGCAATATCGAAGCGCACCATTTCCAACGACTGTCAAAGGAAACCAGCGTCACATGCAGCATCGGCTGCGTCCGCCCGCCGGAGCAGGGAGGCGTCTGGCAAGCGGTCGACAAGGCCGATAAACTCCTCTATGCCGCCAAAAAGAACGGTCGCAACCGCATCTATGTGGAAGGGGGGGATCGGAGCGGCGCATAATAGTCCATTTTCGAGCCAAAAGAGCCGTCCCGACGATTCCGTTAAAAGCAGGAAGCGCGACAGCGCTTATTCGGGGGACGAATTTCGCCAACGGCAGCTTTGCTGTTGGCCGCCGGTAACTTTCCGGTGATAATCCAGACATGGCTGCAAATCATGCTTATTATTGCGGCCAATATTTTGCGTGCGAGGAGTTCCCGAAAGTCCGATGAAATGCATGTCCGTTGTGTTGCCTGCGTCCGCTCTGGCCGGTTTCCTTTCCTTCGGTCTGGCGATCTTCCCGTCCTTCGCCATGAATGCCTCCGAGAAAGCCCAGCTTGAAAAACTCGACCCGGCGACCCGCCTTGAGCAGCGTTGTGACGTGGAAGCCATGGAGCGCATCACGCGGGAACAGGGCAAGTTTTCCGTAGACAAGGTTCTGGCCTACGCCTTTTCGGATCCGGTGACCAAGAAAAACTCCATCAAGGCTGATGGCGCGGCATTCCGCAGCCGTGAGCACTGGTACAGGCTGTCTTTCGTCTGCAAGACAGACAAGGATCACATCAATATCGTATCCTTCCGCTATGATATTGGCGATGAAGTGCCTCAGGACCAGTGGGACCGGCACTATCTCGTCCCCTAGCGGGATCTCCTATTCTTCCGCATCGTCCGAACGGCAGGCCGAAAGAAGCGTCACCTCCTTGGCGGTGTGATCGGCTTCAAGATGACTCAGCACAGCCTGACCGTCATTGTCGCTCCAGCGGTAGCTGTCCTGCTCATCGACGGCGACATATTTCTTCAGGCTGTCGTGCCATTGCATCGCGACCATCTTGCCCTCGGCGTCGAGGACCGCAAATCCGGGGGCGCTGCCCTTGCGGATATAGGTGACGGGTACGACGACCCCGCGTTCGCAGATGTAATCGACCCGCTCGATCGCATTCGCCTCCTCTGCCTTGACGGAAAGAGAAGATGCCGCAAGCAGTGCCGGGCCTGCCATAATCGCGACAAGCGTGCCGAAATAGCGTTTGTCAAATGCCATGGTAAAAATCCTCTGGTCAGCCAATGGATGTGGAAGAATAGCTCTTCGACTGCGCGGTTCAAGTTCGAACGAAGAACTCCCGAAGGGCCTGCAAATGAAAGCAAAAAAATATTCGTTGCCTGTCGGGATTCTGTGCAACCGAAATCGATTTCGTCCGTTGTTACCTGCCGGTCGCGAGACTGGCCGAGGCCCGGATGAACACTTGCCCCCGCAACCCCAGTCCGGGCCTCACCCCTGCAGCACGGGTGCACGGACGCTTCTCATAACAAACAGGTCGATATTCCCGAAATTCTTGGGGTTGTTTTCAAGCAACGCGTTCAATTATATCGCAAATGTGCCGATATATAAAATATTATATTGAGTTCGGGTGATTTTTCATGGCGATTAATATCATAGTTTCCTTTGCTGTTGCCGGTTTAGTCCTTTTCCGTTTCAAATGGCGCAAGACGGGGATTGTCCTGATCGGCCTTGCCGTCCTTCTTTATGGGGGGATTGCTTCAGCCATTGTCCCCGACTATCTGATGAACCGCTTGCAATCGCCCTATTCGTCGCAATTGCAGACGCCGCTTGAAGATAATACCGCCTTCATCATCTTCGGCATGGGAACGCAGGCCGTTGACGAGCGCGGGCGAAAAGCGGTTGAGCCTCTTGCTTTCTCCTATGGGCCGCTTCTGGCGGCTGCTGCCATGAACCGCCAGTGCGTCGACAGGCGGATTAGCTGCAAGTTTATCGCCAGCGGCGCGGATATGAGCGGAACCGGCATTTCCGAGGCTGTGGCCATCGCCATGCAGCTTGAAAAGGCGGGGATTGATCCGGCTTCCATCCTGCTGGACGAAACGAGCCGCAACAGCTGGCAGAATTCCAGAAACGTGGCCGCGATCCTGCGTGATATCAAGCCAGCGAAGGTTGTTTTATTGCAGGCTGCACCGATGATGACCCGAGATCTTCTCTATCTGGCGCATTTCGGCGTGAAGCCGGAGCCGGTCGCCGCCGGCTATCTGACGGGGTCCCATACCAACCTGTCTTCGACGGCCCTGTATTTTCTGGCGACGGATGTGGCGCTTCACGAGGAAATCGGTGTCCTGCGCTATGCGGTCTACAATTTCATGGGCTGGAACGAGCCGAAGCAGCCCGAGCTTGGATTGACCGCGAGCGGCGCTTCCGCGTCTTCCGCAATACCGGCACCGGCCCAATGAGTTAATGATGCTGTCGCCGGGATGTTTCGACCTGCCGGCGAAAAAATTATCCTCGAAATCTCGTCAAAACTGCGCGGATTTTTCGAAGTCGTTTCAAATAACGACCGGCTTGTGGCATCCTGTCGTCAAAGAGCTCTGATACTGTCTTGACCAATGAAACATGGAGGCGGTCATGAAGATATCGAGATTTTCGCTCACTTTGGCGGCATTGGTGGCTGCGGCTTCGCTGGCCGGAACGGTCGGGCCAAGCTTTGCCGACCAGACGCTTCTCAACGTGTCCTATGATCCGACGCGTGAACTCTACAAGGAATACAACGCCGCCTTTGCCGCCCATTGGAAGGCGGAAACCGGCGAAACCGTCACCATTCGCGCATCCCATGGCGGATCGGGCAAGCAGGCGCGTTCGGTGATCGACGGCATCAAGGCCGATGTGGTGACCCTGGCGCTCGAAAGCGATATTGACGCGATTGCAGAACTTTCGGGCAAGATCGACAAGGACTGGCGCAAGCGCCTGCCCAACAATTCGGCCCCCTATACGTCCACCATCGTCTTCCTCGTGCGCAAGGGCAATCCCAAGGGCATCAAGGATTGGGGCGATCTGGTGAAGGACGGCGTCGAGGTCATCACGCCGAACCCGAAGACTTCCGGCGGTGCGCGCTGGAACTACCTCGCCGCATGGGCCTGGGCCTACAAGCAATACGGCGGTGACGAGCAGAAGATCAAGGATTACATCGGCGAGCTGTTCCGTCATGTGCCGGTCCTCGACACCGGCGCGCGCGGTTCGACCACCACTTTCGTGCAGCGCCAGTTGGGCGATGTGCTGCTGGCCTGGGAAAACGAAGCCTATCTTTCGGTCGCGGAATTTGGTGAGGACGCATTCGATATCGTCGTTCCGCCGCAGTCCATTCTGGCCGAACCGCCGGTCGCGGTCGTGGACAAGAATGCCGAGGAAAACGGCACGACCAAGGTCGCGCAGGCTTATCTCGAATATCTGTACTCGCCGGAAGGGCAGGCCCTTGCCGCCAAGCATTTCTACCGTCCGTCGAAACCTGATGTCATCCCGGCCGACAAGCAGCGCAAGTTGCCTGACTTGACGCTGGTGACGATCGATGATCCCATTTTCGGGGGATGGGCCAAGGCACAGCCCTATCATTTTGGCGATGGAGGAACGTTCGACCAGCTCTACAAGCCGGCAAAATAATCCGGAAACCGAGAGCAATCAGTAATATCAAATACTGAAGAGGGAACAAACCAGCGCATGTCTTCGCTCCCTGCACGGGCCAGAGCAGGGTCGCACTTCAGAAAGCCGAGCGTCATTCCCGGTTTCGGGCTGACGTTCGGCTTCAGTGTTGCCTATCTGACCCTTCTCATCCTCATTCCGCTTGCAGCCCTGGTGCTGCGCTCCACCGAAGCCGGATTTCTCGGCTTCTGGCGTCTCGTCACCGACGAGCGCACCTTGAAGGCGCTTGAAACGAGCTTCGGCACCGCCTTCATCGCGGCATTGGTCAATGTCGTCTTCGGCGTCATTCTTGCATGGGTGCTGGTGCGCTATCGCTTTCCGGGCCGCCGCTTCGTCGATGCGATTGTCGATATACCGTTTGCGCTGCCGACGGCTGTGGCCGGTATCGCACTTGCCGCGATCTACGCGCCGAATGGCTGGGTCGGCGGCCTGCTGACCCCCTTCGGTATCCGCATTGCCTTTTCACGGGCGGGTATCGTCATCGCGCTGATCTTCATCGGCCTGCCCTTCGTGGTGCGCACGGTGCAGCCGATCATGGAGGAAATCAGCCGCGAGGTGGAAGAGGCAGCCGCAACGCTCGGCGCTTCGCGGTTCCAGACCATCTGGCGGGTGCTGCTGCCAAGCCTGCAACCGGCCATCCTCACCGGCTTCGCGCTCGCCTTCGCGCGCGGGGTCGGCGAATATGGCTCGGTCATATTCATCGCGGGCAACACGCCCTATGTCTCGGAAATTGCGCCGCTTCTGATCGTCATCAAGCTTGAGGAATATGATTATGCCGGGGCGACAGCACTTGCCACGGTGATGCTGGCGCTTTCCTTTGCGATGCTGCTTTTCATCAATCTCATCCAGGCATGGACACGGAGGAAATATGGTCATGGCGAATGAACCTGCCTCTTCCGCGCCCCGAGAAGGCCGGAGCGCCGTCACCGAGAGCCTGGGCACACGCATTACGCTGATTGCTCTGGCGCTGGCTTTTCTGGCCCTCTTTCTCATCCTGCCGGTCATTGCGGTCTTCGTGGAAGCCTTCCGCAAGGGCGCCGGCGAATATCTGGCGGCGCTGGTCGAGCCGGACGCCTGGGCTGCGATAAGGCTCACACTGTTGGTCGCGGCCATTGCGGTTCCGCTCAACCTCGTCTTCGGCATTGCCGCGGCGTGGGCAATCGCCAAGTTCGAATTCAGGGGCAAGGCGCTGCTGACCACGCTGATCGACCTGCCTTTTTCCGTGTCGCCGGTCATTTCCGGCCTCGTTTTCGTGCTGCTTTTCTCAAGTCACAGCCTGCTCGGCCCGTGGCTGTCGCGGCATGGGATCGAGATATTGTTCGCCGTTCCGGGCATTGTGCTGGCGACTGTGTTCGTCACATTTCCCTTCGTCGCGCGTGAATTGATCCCGTTGATGCAGGAACAGGGAACCGGCGACGAGGAGGCGGCGATTTCGCTCGGGGCCAATGGCTGGCAGACCTTCCGCTATGTGACGCTGCCCAATATCAAATGGGGGCTGCTCTATGGCGTTCTGCTCTGCAATGCGCGTGCGATGGGTGAGTTTGGCGCGGTTTCCGTCGTCTCTGGACATATTCGCGGTCTCACCAATACGATGCCGCTGCATGTGGAAATTCTCTACAACGAATATAACTTCGTCGGTGCATTCGCGGTGGCGTCGCTCCTGGCTTTTCTGGCGCTGCTGACGCTCGCCATCAAGACGGCGCTCGAATTGCGCTATGGCGATGAACTGGCCGGCAGCGGAAACGGGCACTAACATTTGAATAAGCATAGCCGCTAGGCGGCAGGGGAAAGGATTGGGAATGGAAGTTCGTGTTGCCGGTGTGCGTAAGGAGTTCGCTCGCTTCCCGGCGTTGCATAATGTCTCGCTGGATATTCGTTCCGGCGAGCTGATCGCTTTGCTCGGGCCTTCCGGCTCCGGCAAGACCACGCTTTTGCGGCTCATTGCCGGATTGGAAACGCCGACTGAGGGCACGATCTTTTTCGGTGACGAGGACGCATCGCAGAAGAGCGTGCAGGAGCGCAATGTCGGTTTTGTCTTCCAGCATTATGCGCTGTTCCGCCATATGACGGTGGCGGACAATATTGGCTTCGGCCTCAAGGTGCGCCCGAGCGCGACGCGCCCTTCGAGCGACGCTATTCGCAGCCGCGCGCTGGAGCTGCTCGATCTCGTGCAATTGCAGGGGCTGGAAAAGCGTTATCCGGCGCAGCTTTCCGGCGGACAGCGCCAGCGCGTTGCTTTGGCCCGCGCCATGGCCATCGAACCGAAAGTCCTGCTTCTCGACGAGCCGTTCGGCGCGCTCGATGCGCTGGTGCGCAAGGAACTGCGCCGCTGGCTGCGCGAGATCCACGACAAGACCGGCCACACCACCGTTTTCGTGACCCACGATCAGGACGAGGCGCTGGAGCTTGCCGACCGCGTGGTAGTAATGAGTCAGGGCCGTATCGAGCAGGTGGGCACCCCGGATGAGGTCTATGACAATCCGAATTCCCCCGGCGTCTATGGCTTCATTGGCGAGTCCAGCACGCTTCCGGTCCGGGTTGAAAAAGGCGAGATCTGGCTGGTGGACCGCAATATCGGCCTGACCGTCGAAGGCGGCGTAGCAGACGGCGACGCGCAGCTCTTCTTCCGTCCGCACGATGTCGAATTGCTGGATGGTTGCGGCGGCTGCATCGCTGGCACGGTGGTCGCAAGCCGCCGTTCGGGCGGCAAGCGGCGTGTCGAACTGGAAGTAGGCGGCGCGCGCGAGCGGGTCGAGATCGAAATTCCCGCCGAACATCCAGCCGCGGAAAAGAGTCGCATCGCGTTCCGTCCGCGTTACTGGAAGGTTTTTCCGGCAGGCGATACCGGTTCGGGAGCAGGTTCCTGATCGTCACTTTGGAGTGAAGTGCCGGTCTATTCAAAGACAAGGCCCGGCAGGTGTGCGGCGACCCCCGCGAGCCTGCCGGGCCTTTACGTATCGACGGATCGGCGCCTGTCCGCACCGAAATTTCCCGGCGGGTTACCTGCGGTGGTATTATTTTTATTTTCAATATGTTAGGGTTGCAGGAAACGGGGTGTTTCATAACGCAACATTAATGGGCGGAAAGAATTGTGCGTTGCGATTTAAACGGTTTGAATATCAGCACATTGCGCCGTCGCATTTTGGCCAAATGCGCCCGACATTCAGGGAACCGATCACGGATACTGCCGTTTCCCTGAAATGAAAATTTGGACTAATGTCAGTATCCACCCGCCGCATATAACTCATTTCCTTCGGAAAGGCTGTTAAGGCAGATGCCGGAATTGTCTTCTTCGCTCTCCAAATCAACCTCTACCGAGAATAAATCGCCGATGCAGCAGCCTTCGATGGAGCCCAAATCCAGCGAACCCGATGCATCGGGCCGGATTCCGCCTGAACAGCCGTCGCCCATCCGGGCCCTCTACAAGACCGAGGAAGAACTTGGCGCGCTCGCCGCTGCCGTGGCGCGGGGGGAAGACATTCCGCTGCCGGGCTATATTGCCTTCCCGTTCGATCAGCGCCTGTCAGAAAACGGCAAGCTGATCCTGCACGCCTATCGCGCCTCCGACGCCGCTTCGCGCGCCGGCGAAACCATTACGCCAGCCGCGCAATGGCTGCTCGACAATCACTACCAGATCGACAAGAACGTGCAGCAGGCCCGCCGCGACCTGCCGCGCCGCTTCATTCGCCAGTTGCCGCTCTACAAGGCGCCGTCCGAAAACTATGAGGGCATGCCGCGTATTTTCGCGCTGGCCTGGCTCTATGTCGCGCATACGGACAGCAATTTCTCGCTGAAGACCCTGACGGCCATCGTCAAGGGTTTCCAGACCGTCGAGCCGCTGAAGATCGGTGAATTGTGGGCGCTGCCTTCCGCGGTGCGCTATTTCCTGATCGAGAATGCGCGGCGTCTGGCGCTGCGCGTCGACCGCGCGCGTATCATGCGCAATCTTGCCAATACCGCGGCTGACCGCATCGTGGTTGCGGCGGATGGGGCTGAACTGGATTCGGTTCTGGCGCAATATGCCGATGCAGCCCGCGACAGCACGTTCGCGACCCATCTTCTTTATCGCCTGCGCTCGGCTTCCACCGATACCACCGCAGCCGCCCACTGGCTGGAACGGATTCTGGAACAGGAAGGCAGCAACCCCGAAGACGCTATCGTCGAGGAACATGCCCGCCAGTCCACCGGCGGCGTGACGATGGGCAATGTCATCCGGTCGCTCAAGTCCATCGACGATGTGGACTGGGAAACATGGTTCGAGACCGTCAACGAGGTCGACGCGATCCTGCGCGACCACAGCGATTTCGAACTTCTGGATTTCCGCTCCCGCAATGCCTACCGCGTCACCATCGAAAAGCTCGCCCGCTATTCGGACATGAGCGAAATCGATATCACATGGGCCGCGCTCAAGCTGGCGGAAGACGGCCACCGCGCTGAAAAGGCGGGCCATCCGGAAGCCGAAGGCAAGGGCGCAATCGCCTATTACCTGTCCGGCGAAGGCCGCAAGGAGCTGGAACGGGTCTGCGGTTACAAGGCGCCTTTCGGCGTCTGGGCGCTGCGTTTCTATCGCGGGCTTGGCCTCTGGGGCCTGTTCATTCCGACGGCGATCTTCACGATCCTCATTCTGTTGCTCGTCAATTATTGCATGATCCGCGCCGGTCTTTCGACCGACCTGCGCACGCTCTTCACGCTGCTGGCGCTTTTCCCGGCGATGGATGCGTCCTATTCGCTGTTCAATGCGCTGGTGCCGTGGTTCGTGCAGCCGACGCGCCTCATCGGTTTTGAATATAAGGATGGCCTGCCTGAAGAGGCGCGCACGCTGGTCGCGGTGCCGACCTTCATCACCTCGCGTGATTCCATCGATGAGCAGATTCGCAATCTCGAAGTGCATTATCTCACCAATCCGCGTGGTGAAATCTACTTCGCGCTGGTCAGCGACTGGACCGATGCGAAGCACGAGATCACGCCTGCGGATATGGAAATCTACGAATATGCGCGTGAGGAAATCGCCAAGCTCAACGAGCACTATACCGGCGACGACCAGCCGCGCTTTTTCCTTCTGCACCGCCGCCGCCTGTTCAACGAGAAGCAGAATTGCTGGATGGGCTGGGAGCGCAAGCGCGGCAAGCTGCATGAGTTGAACCTGCTTCTGCGCGGGGATCAGGATACGAGCTTCTTCCCGCCGGACGAGCGCCTGCCGAAGGAAATCAAATATGTGATGACGCTGGACGCCGATACGCGTCTGACGCCGGAATCTGTCACGCATCTTGCTGGCAAGCTCAGCCATCCGCTGAACCGCCCGGTCATCGACGAAAAGACCGGCAAGGTCATCCGCGGCTATGGCATCCTCCAGCCGCGCGTCACGCCTTCGCTCACCACCGGCGACGAAGCCTCGTTCCTGCAGCGCGTCTTCTCGGTTAATCGCGGTATCGATCCTTACGTCTTTGCCGTATCCGACACCTATCAGGACCTGCTCGGCGAAGGCACCTTCACCGGCAAGGGCCTTTACGACATCGATGCTTTCGAGTCGGCGCTCAAGGGCCGCGTGCCGGAAAACACGCTGCTCAGCCACGACCTTCTGGAAGGCGGCTATGCGCGCGCGGCCCTCGTCAGCGATGTCGAGGTGGTCGAGGATTATCCGACCGGCTACAATGTCGACGTTTCGCGCCACCATCGCTGGGCGCGTGGCGACTGGCAGCTTCTGCCATGGCTGTTCTCGACCAATGCCGGTGTCAGCGCCATCACGCGCTGGAAGATGGTCGACAATCTTCGCCGCTCGCTCAACCCGATCCTGTGGCTGGTCGCGGCCGTTGTCGGCTGGAGTGTGCTGCCGATCGGGCCCGCCGCCGTCTGGCAGGGCTTCCTCATCCTTTCCATGTTCGTGGCGCCGACCTTCGGCATCGTCACCAATCTCATTCCGCGCAACATGGACTATTCGCTGAAAGGCCATGCGCAGTCGGTGCTGACCGACATTGCGCTCGGCACGGCGGATGTGGCGCTGCGCACCACCTTCATCGCCCATTCGGCCTTCCTGATGGCGGACGCCATTGCGCGCACCGTCTATCGCCTGTTCGTCTCCCACCGCAATCTTCTGGAATGGCGCACGGCGGCGCAGGCAAGAACCTCGCCCGATACGCTGCTGTTCTATTTCCAGCTCATGTGGCCCGCGATGGCCATTGCGGGACTGGCGATCTTCTTCCCCCTTGCCGCTGAAAGCCACGCCGCGCTGATCGCCGCACCTTTTGCGGTCATCTGGTTCGCCTCGCCGCTGATCGCCTGGCTGGTCAGCCGCTCGGCCAAGCCGCAGGACACGCTGGAAGTGCTTTCTTCCGACAAGTCCGACCTGCGCCGCTATGCGCGCCGGACCTGGCGTTATTTCGCCGAGTTTGCGAACGAGGAAAACAACCATCTGCCGCCGGACAACTTCCAGGAAGACCCGGCGCCGATTGTCGCGCAGCGCACTTCGCCGACCAATATCGGCGTCTATCTCCTGTCGGTCATAGCCGCTCGCGATTTCGGCTGGATCGGCTTCGGCGAAACGCTGGATCGCATCGCGGCGACGGTGACGACGCTCGAAAAGATGGAGAAATACCAAGGCCATCTCTACAACTGGTACGAGACCGACACGCTGACGCCGATGCGGCCTCTCTATGTGTCTGCCGTGGACAGCGGCAATCTCGCCGGCCATCTGGTCACGCTGTCGTCGGCGCTGGAAGAATGGGCGGAAGCGCCATCCGTCTACATGCAGGGCGATCTGGACGGCATTCTCGATGTCAACGACATCCTTGAAGAATCCATCGCGAAAATCCCGGACGACCGCCGGATTCTGCGTCCGTTGCGCCGCCGTCTGGAAGAGCGGATCGCCAATTTCCGCCGTGCCGTGCTGTCCATCAAGGACGAGCCGGAAACGGCCTCCTTCCGCACCATCAACCTGTCGCTTTTCGCGACCGACATCGTTCGTCTGATGGACGAACTCGATAGCGAAATCGAAACGCCTGCAAGCGCCGAAGCCGTGGAATGGGCGCGCATTTTGGTCGATACCTGCAAGGCGCATACGGACGATTCCATCGGCGAGCATGACACGGATGCGCTGCGCGAGCGCCTGCGCGATCTCGCCACCCGTTCGCGCCAGCTGGCATTCGACATGCAGTTTGGCTTCCTGGAACGCAAGGAACGCCGCCTTCTCTCCATCGGTTTCCGCGTGCAGGAAAACGAGCTGGACGAAAGCTGCTACGATCTCCTCGCATCGGAAGCGCGTCTGGCGAGCCTGTTTGCCATCGCCAAGGGCGACGTGCCGGTCGAACATTGGTTCAAGCTTGGCCGTCTTCTGGTGCCGGTGGGCTGGAAGGGCGCTCTGCTCTCCTGGTCCGGCTCGATGTTCGAATATCTGATGCCGCCGCTGGTCATGTCCGAGCCGCTCGGTTCCCTGCTCGACCAGACCAACAAGCTCGTGGTGCAGCGCCAGATCGACTATGCGACCTCGCGCGGCCTGCCATGGGGTATTTCGGAAGCGGCGTTCAATGCGCGCGACGCGCATATGAACTATCAATATTCGAACTTCGGCGTGCCCAATCTCGGCCTGCAGCGCGGCCTGTCGCGCAATGCGGTCATTGCGCCTTATGCGAGCCTGCTTGCCGCGCAATACCAGCCTGCCGCAGCCGTCGCCAACCTCAAGCGCCTTGCCAAGCTCGGCGCGCTCGGGCGCTACGGCTTCCACGATTCGGTGGACTTCACTCCGTCGCGTGTTCGCGAAGGTGAAACCTGTGCGGTCGTGAAGAACTACTATGCCCACCATCATGGCATGTCGATCATTGCGGTCAACAACGTGATCTTCGAAGGCCGGATGCGTGAGCGTTTTCATAATGATCCGGTGATCGAGGCCGCCGAGCTGCTGCTGCAGGAAAAGGCCCCGCGCGAAATCCCGATGATCTATGCCAAGACGGAAAACCCGATGCGGGTGGATTCCGGCGGTTTCGACGACGCGCCGATGCGGATCGTCGACAAGCCGTTCAAGGCACCGCGCACCACGCATATGATGTCGAACGGCCAATATGCGCTGATGGTGACGGCCAATGGCTCTGGCTACAGCCGCTGGCACAATTGGGACATCACCCGCTTCCACGCCGATGCGTCGGAAGACCTTCAGGGCACGTTCTTGTTCCTGCGCGACATGGAAAGCGGCTACTGGTGGTCGGCGACCGGCGAGCCGGTGCGCAATCCGGATGAGGAAACCAAGACAGTCTTCACCGAGGACAAGGCGGAGTTCTACAAGACCGCCGGTGATATCAAGACCGTCATGGAAGTCATCGTGTCGTCGGAATCCGATGGTGAAGGCCGCAGGCTCGACATCATCAACACGTCGGCCCGCGACCGCATGATCGAGGTCACTTCCTATGCGGAACTGGTGCTGACCGACAGCGACAGCGATGCCGCCCACCCGGCCTTTGCCAAGATGTTCGTGGAAACCGAAATCTCCGATAACGGTTCGACCATCTATGCCAAACGCCGCAAGCGCGGGCCGTCCGATCCCGATATTCATGTCGCGCATTTCGTGACCGATCTTTCCGGCTCGATCCGCGAGACGGAAGTCGAAACCGACCGCCGTGCCTTTGTCGGGCGCGGCCGCAGCCTGCGCGATGCGGCTGCCTTCGATCCGGGCGCCAAGTTCACCGGCAGTCAGGGCTGCGTGCTCGACCCGATTGCTTCGGTGCGCACCCGCGTCCGCGTTCCGGCGCATAAAAAGGTGAGCCTCGTTTTCTGGACCTTCGCAGGCGGAAGCCGCGATGCGGTGGAACATGCCGTGGCGACCCATCGTCACCCCGAAACCTTTGCGCGCGAATATTCCCTGTCGTGGACCAGTTCGCAGGTGCAGCTCTATCATATCGGCATCAAGCCCGCGGAAGCTGCGGATTACCAGAAGGTGGCCGCCTATCTGCTTTATCCCGAGCGGACGCTGCGCCAGCCGCCGGAAACCATCGCCAGCGGCCTCGGCAAGCAGTCCGACCTCTGGCCGATGTCGATTTCGGGCGACTATCCGATCTTCGCGCTGCGCATCGACAATGAAGCCGATCTTGACGTGTTGCGTGGTGTGCTGCGCGCGCAGGAATACTGGCGCTCGAAGGGCCTCACCGTCGATGTCGTTGCGGTCAACGAGCGCGCCTTCTCCTATGCGCAGGACACGCAGCGCGCCATCGACTGGATCGTCGAAGGGTTTCGCGCCCGTGGCGGCGGCCAGCCGCACATCTTCGCGGTGCGCCGCGACCAGATGAGCGACGAAAGCTACAACACGCTGCTGGCCTCGGCCCGCATCGTCATGCACGCACAGAACGGCTCGCTGGCCGAACAGTTGCGCCGCAGCGAGGAAATCACCGTTGATTTGGCCGCGCGCGACGCCAAGACCGCGATTGGCGGTCAGGCTTCGGCACAGATGTCCGCTCAGGGGCTGGGAGCCGCCGGGCTCGCGCCCGTCGCCATCGAACGCGGAACGGAAGAACGCCGCCCCGCCGTCAAGCCTGCGGTGAACCGTCCGGCTCCGTCCGGTGACGATCTTCGCTTCTGGAACGGCTATGGCGGCTTTGCCGAGGAAGGCTCCTATGTGGTGCGCATCAACAATCGCACCACCACGCCGCATCCGTGGATCAATGTGATCGCCAATCCGAATTTCGGTTTCCATGTCTCCGCGGAAGGTTCGGCCTTCACCTGGGCAGGCAACAGCCGCGATTATCAGCTCACCCCATGGGCGAACGATCCGGTCACGAACCGTCCGGGCGAGGCGATTTATATCCTCGACCGTGAAACGGGCCGCACTTTTGCGCCAACCGCAAGCGTGCTGCGCGACGAGGCGGTGACCTATGAAGCGCGTCATGGCCACGGCTATTCGAGCTTCGGGGCGCAGCATGGCGAGCTGGCGCTTGACCTCACCCACATCGTGGATGCGGACAAGCCGGTGCGCCTCTCGCGCCTGACCGTCACCAACAAGGGCCGCTCCAAGCGCAAGCTGCGCGTCTACGGCTATGTCGAATGGGTGCTGGGCAATGCCCGCGCCAAGAATGTGCCGTTCATCGTGCCGTCGCAGGACGAGGAGCTGGGCGCGCTCTTTGCAGGCAATCCGTATCATCCCGACAAGTCCGGGCAGATCGCGTTCTTCGCCGCAACCGAGAAGCCGCAATCCGTCACCGCCGACCGCAGCGAGTTCATCGGCACCACCGGTTCGGTGGACAGGCCGGAGGTCGTGCTGGCTGGCAAGGCGCTTTCGGGCACGGTCGAAGCAGGCCGCGACCCGTGCGCGGCGCTTGCCCTCGATATTGAGGTCGGGCCCGGTGAAGCGCGTGAAATCGTCTTCCTGCTCGGCAATGCCGCGGACCAGAGACAGGCAAAAGCGCTGATCAACGAGACCCGCAAGGTTTCGTTCGGCGACAGGCTTGCTGCTGCAAAGCAACAGTGGGAAGGCCTGTTCGACCGCGTTCAGGTCAAGACGCCCGATCCGGCTTTCGACCTTCTGGTCAACGGCTGGCTGCCTTATCAGGCAATCGCCTGCCGTATCTGGGCGCGTGCCGCCTTCTATCAGGCAAGCGGTGCGTTCGGCTTCCGCGACCAGTTGCAGGACACGCTGTCGCTGCTGCTGATCGATCCGACGCTGGCCCGCGCGCAGATCCTCAATGCCGCATCGCGCCAGTTCCCGGAAGGCGACGTGCAGCATTGGTGGTTGCCTGCAACGGGCGCAGGCGTCCGCACGCTGATCTCGGATGATGTCGTCTGGCTCGGCTATGGCACATCGCTTTATGTCGAGACGACGGGCGACCGTGCTATCCTCGACGAAAAGCTGCCCTTCCTCGAAGGGCGCAAGCTTGAGGAGGGTGAACACGACGCCTTCTATGAGCCCGAAATCTCAAAGGACACGGCAAGCCTCTATGAGCATTGCGCCCTGGCGCTTGACTTGGCGGTCGCACGCACCGGCAAGCACGGCCTGCCGCTGATTCTGGGCGGCGACTGGAATGACGGCATGAATCTCGTCGGCGTGAAGGGCGAGGGCGAGAGCGTGTGGCTCGGCTGGTTCCTCGCCTATACGCTCGGCAAGTTCATCCCGATTGCCGAAGCCCGCAAGGACAAGAAGCGCGTCGACATTTGGAAAGCCCATCTGGAAAGCCTGACGGCGGCGCTCGACCGCGACGGCTGGGACGGTGAATGGTATCGCCGCGGCTTTTACGACAATGGCGCGCCGCTTGGCTCGAAGGACAGCGACGAGTGTCAGATCGATGCTATCGCCCAGTCGTGGAGCGTGCTGTCGGGCGTTGCCGATCCGAAGCGCGCCGA
Source organism: Brucella pseudintermedia (assembly GCF_008932435.1). Classification (GTDB taxonomy): domain Bacteria; phylum Pseudomonadota; class Alphaproteobacteria; order Rhizobiales; family Rhizobiaceae; genus Brucella; species Brucella pseudintermedia. The sequence continues at coordinate 219,913 of NZ_WBWE01000006.1, forward strand.
ACAGGCCATGGCCTCGCTCGAAAAACGGCTGCTCGATGAGGAGGGCGAACTGCTCCGCCTCTTCACGCCGCCTTTCGACAGAACCGTGCAGGAGCCGGGTTACATCAAGGGCTATCCGCCCGGCGTTCGCGAGAATGGCGGTCAGTACACCCATGGTGCGGCATGGGCCATTCTGGCGCTCGCCCGCATGGGCAAGACTGCGGAAGCGTGGAAACTGTTCTCGCTCATTAGCCCTGTCAGCCATGGCCGCAACCCGGATATCTACCGCGTCGAGCCCTATGTGATCGCAGCCGACATCTATTCGGTCGAGCCGCGTCGCGGGCAGGGCGGCTGGACCTGGTATACCGGCTCCGCTGGCTGGTTCTATCGCGTTGCGACGGAGGGTATCCTCGGCGTCACCAAGCGCGGCGACCGCCTGCATCTTGATCCGGCCCTGCCGCCGGAATGGGACGGCTATGAAGCGGAACTCCGGTTCGGCGAAGCGCTCTACCACGTCAAGGTCGTGGCTGGCGGCAAGGATAAGGCAGTGAGGCTCAATGGCCGCAAGATTGGCAAGCCGGAAGAGGGTGTGCCGATCAAGCCGGACGGCGAACATGAAATCGTCGTGGAGCTTCCCAAACAGAAGTGAAACGACTAAAAAGGCGGGTGAAAAACCCGCCTTTCTTTTGCTGCAATTCGTCCGGGGCGGTTGCAGTACTGTTCATGCAATGGAGGCCGTCATGGCCAAGACTGATATTGCGCGCCGTGTCTACAATCACGCATGGAAGCTCGATCCCATCGTCCGCAGCCTTCTGGATACGGACTTCTACAAGCTTTTGATGCTGCAGATGATCTGGGGTCTTTATCCGAAAGTGGACGCAACCTTTTCGCTCATCAACCGCACCACCTCCGTGCGCCTTGCCGATGAGATCGATGAGGGCGAATTGCGGGCGCAGCTCGACCATGCCCGCACGCTGCGCTTCTCCAAGAAGGAAATGATCTGGCTGGCGGGTAACAGTTTTTATGGCCGCAAGCAGATTTTCCAGCCCGAATTCCTGAACTGGCTGCATGATTTCCAGCTGCCGGAATATGAGTTGCGCCGCAAGGACGGCCAGTACGAGCTGCATTTCCATGGCGCCTGGTCGCACACGACCATGTGGGAAATTCCAGCCCTTGCCATCATCAACGAGCTGCGCTCGCGCGCGGCAATGAAAAACCTCGGGCCGTTCTCCCTCGACGTGCTCTATGCGCGCGCCAAGGCGAAGATGTGGAGCAAGGTCGAACGCCTACGCCGCCTTCCGGACCTCAAGATTTCCGATTTTGGCACCCGCCGCCGCCATTCCTTCCTCTGGCAGCGCTGGTGCGTCGAGGCACTGAAGGAAGGCATCGGCGATGCCTTCACCGGCACCAGCAATGTGCTGCTCGCCATGGATACAGATCTCGAAGCACTCGGCACCAACGCGCATGAATTGCCGATGGTGCTGGCGGCGCTCGCCAAAAATGACGATGAACTGCGCTCGGCCCCCTATCGGGTGTTGCAGGACTGGAACCGTTATTATGGCGGCAATCTCCTGATCGTGCTGCCCGATGCCTTCGGCACGGCTGCCTTCCTGCGCAATGCGCCGGACTGGGTTGCCGACTGGACCGGCTTCCGCCCGGACAGCGCCCCGCCCATCGAGGGCGGCGAGCGCATCATCGAATGGTGGAAGTCGCGCGGCAAGGACCCGCGCGAAAAGCTGCTGATCTTTTCCGACGCGCTCGACGTGGATACGATCGAGGAGACCTATCGTCACTTCGAGGGGCGGGTGCGCATGAGCTTTGGTTGGGGCACCAATCTCACCAATGATTTCGCAGGTTGCGCCCCGAAGGAAATCGAGGGGCTGAATGCCATCTCGCTGGTCTGCAAGGTGACGGATGCCAATGGCCGCCCGGCAGTCAAGCTTTCCGACAATCCGCAAAAGGCGACCGGCGATCCCAAGGAAGTGGCGCGCTATCTGAAATTCTTCGGAAATGAGGAACGGGTGGAGCAGCTCGTCCGCGTGTGACGAGCTACGGCGGATCTATTTGTGATTACGCATGTCTTTATCCCGAAACCGGTTCCCACTTTCGGGAGACGTGCTCTATTCCATCAGCCGTGCGGTGCCGGAAACGCGAATGGAACCGCCGCGTTCATTGCCGATCTGCGCGCGCAGATGCGACGGGCTGCCCATATCCTCGCCCTGAAAGACCTCGATCTCACCGCCATGCGGCCAGCCGCTGTCGCGCAAATATGCGGCAAAGGCAGCGGTCGCGGCACCTGTGGCCGGGTCTTCGTAAACGCCGCCCGAGGCAAACGGGTTGCGGCTATGGAAGCGTCTCGGCGTCTCGGAATAGATGAGCAGGATCGTCGTCCAGCCCTGACGGTTCATCAGCGTGCGCCCACGCGCCATGTCGTAATGCATTGAAGCGAGCTTCTCGCGTGAGCGAAGCGGAAGCACGATATGGTCCGCCCCGGCGTGGATCAGCGCGGGCGCAAGACCGGGCGCCAGATCGTCCTTTTCGAAACTGAACAGTGCCAAAGCCTGCTCCACTTCCGCGTCGTTGGCCGCACGCTGGCGGGTTGGCGGCGATTGCAGGCTCGCCGCGAACAGCTCGCCTTCCTTGCGGCCATCGACGCTGATATCGCCATTGTTCAGCCTGAGTGCGAAACGGCCGTCGCCTTCACGCATGGCCAATGCAGCGCCAAGAGCAATGGTGGCATGGCCGCAGAACGGGACTTCCATTTCCGGGGCGAAATAACGAACGCGCCAGCTATCGCCTTCCGGCGCGGCAAAGGCGGTTTCGGAAAAACCGACATCCTTGGCGATTTTCTGCATGTCGTGCGGGGAGGGCAGGTGATCGGCAATCAGCACTCCGGCGGGATTGCCGCCCTGATTGCCTTGCGAAAAGGCAGCAATGCGCAACACGTCCATGGTTTCTCCTCGCCAGTCTGATTCGTGTCCCGCCCCTCCCTATAAAGAGCGTGAAATGTGGCGGGTCAAGCTGTCTGTCGGCTAGTGTGGCGAATTCGAAATTCGCATCACTTGGGAGCAGCGCCGTGAACGAATTTGGGATTCAAAGCCACGCTAGCGGAGATGATCAACAACATAGGCCGCTCCATTTCCTCCGACAGGGCCGGCCATGCTTCGATCTGCTCTGGCGACGGACGCCATTCCTCCAGTTGGTGAATGGAAAACCCGGCTTCGATCAGCGCGTTGACCGTGGTGCTGAGACGGCGGTGATACTTGATGACGCCCTCGGCCAGCCAGTCGGTTCGCCGCTCGCCCTCCACGGCATAATGATCGACAGGCCAGCATTTCTGGCCCTGCTGATCCTCAATCCAGCCCGGCGTCAGTGGCGCCATGAAGATTGGATGCTCAATCGTGAATACGAAACGGCCTTCCGGCCGCAAGGCCGCATGGATCGTTTTCAAAAGACGCGGGAAATCGCGAATATAGTGAAAGGCGAGCGAGCTATAGACGAGATCGAAGCCCGCTTCTGGAAGCGTCAGCTCGTCCATATCCGCCTGCACGTAGCGAACAGCGTCATCCTGCGTGTCGCGGCGCGCGCGTTCGAGCATATTTTCCGAAAGATCGTAGCCGATGATGGAGGCGGCGCCCTGTTCGCGGGCAAAGCGGCAAAACCAGCCGAAGCCGCAGCCGAGATCGGCAACATCAAGCCCTGTCAGGTCGGGCAGAAGTGAGCGGACAAAAGGCCATTCCGGTGCGCCTTCCAATCCATGGACCGAGCGTGGCAGCTGGCTGTAAGCGGTGAAGAAATCGTCGCGGTCATAAATATTCTGGGCCATGGTCTATCGCTCGTTCCGTGCGTCAATCCTTCATCTCATGCGCCCATGGCGGGTTCGCTCCCGCACGCGAAACGGTTACGGCAGCAGCCCGGACCCCGAGGGCGACGGCAGAATGAATCTGGTCTTCGGTGAGGTCTGCAAGTGCGTACTTGTCGAGAAGGCCTTGATTGTGGAGGCTGGCAAGGATGCCCGCATTGACCGTGTCGCCCGCGCCAACCGTGTCGATCACATCCACTTTCACGCCGGGCACGTGCACGGTCGCCCGCGCCGTATAGGCATCGGCCCCATGCGCGCCCTTGGTGATGACCACCAGTTTAGGCCCAAGCTTCAGCCATTCGGCGGCGATCTCGTCGTGATTGCCCTTTTCGCCGAACCAGGCAAGGTCTTCGTCGGAAAGCTTCACAATATCGGCAAGCGCGATCATGCGCTTCATGCGCTTGAGATGCTTTTCGCGGTCGATGATGAAGCTGGCGCGGATATTCGGGTCGAGGAACATGACGCGCCTTGGCGCTTCACGCATCATCAGCGCTTCATAGACACTGCCGCACGGTTCGGAAATCAGGCTGATGCAGCCGAAAAGCATGGCGTCGACGGCATCGTCGACATAGGGCATGTCGCTTTCCGTCAACATGCGGCCTGCGGTATTCTCGTCGTAGAAAGCATAACGTGCCTGTCCGTCAACCAAACGCACGAAGGCCAGCGTCGTCGGGCGATCCGATATGGCGGCAAAGGAATAATCGACATTGGATCGCGCCAGATTATCCCGCAGCACTTCACCGAAGAAATCCGACGAAATGCCGGAAAAGAAACCGGTAGGCACGTCGAGACGCCCAAGCGCAATGGCCGTATTGAAAACCGAGCCGCCTGCGAAAGGCTGGAAGGCGGTTTCGCCCGCTGCGGTTTCGCGTGGCAGCATGTCGATCAGGGATTCGCCGCAGCACAGGATCATGAAGACAAAACTCAGTTGTTAAATCGATTGAAACAAACATAAGCACAAAAGCGCGGAGAATTTCAATCTCCGCGCTCAGCACGGCGTCAGACGTGCTGACCGCCATTGATATGAATTTCCGAGCCGGTCACGTAGGATGAAGCTTCGGAGCAAAGGAAATAGATGGTTTCCGCAACTTCCGATGTCTTGCCGAGGCGGCGCATGGGAAGCTGCTCCACCAGCTTGTCGGTGCCCGGTGAAAGGATCGCCGTATCGATTTCGCCCGGCGCAATGGCGTTGACGCGGATCCCATAGGGGCCGAAGTCGGACGCCATTTCGCGGGTCAGCGCAGCAAGCGCGGCCTTCGACGTCGCATAAGCGGTTCCGGCGAAGGGGTGCACGCGGCTGCCCGCAATCGAGGTCACGTTGACGACCGAGCCCTGCGCCGCCTCCAGTTCCTTGAACAGGCCGCGCGCCAGCATGATCGGGGCCATGAAGTTGACCTGGAAGACATCGCGCCAGACCGCCATCGGCGTTTCGATGGAGTTCATGCGGCGGCCGCCTTCCGCCTTGGGCGAGATGCCCGCATTGTTGACCAGTGCGTGAAGCTTGCTGCCATCGGCCTCGAGACGGCGGCGGATCTCGGCGATTGCCTTGCCGACATCTTCCGGGTCGGCCAGGTCAACCTTGATGTGATCCTCCGGTCCAGCCGGCCATGGGCAGTTGTCGGAAAAATCCTGTCGCGAGCAGGTGATGACACGCCACCCCGCGCGCGAGAAACGCTTCACTGTCGCGTGGCCGATGCCACGGCTCGCGCCGGTCAGGACCAGGGTCTTGCGTTCGGTATCGGCTTTGGCGGTGTTGGAACTTGCTACGTCTGTTTTGGTGGCTTGGGACATGGAAACCTCGCTCTCCAATCTTGAATAGACCAAGCTGCTCAAGATTTCGAGCGGAATTAAAGCACATACTGAAAAGTGAGAGCTCCACCCGGTTTGGCCAATTCCCGATGAAACGCGTTCATCGGGAACTGGCAGCTATTCCTGTCAGCCCGGTACGTATTGTTCCAGCTCCGGCAACAGGACGACGCTTTCCTGCTCGTTCGGATCGGTTCGCGCTATTATGGCGGTCGCGGGCTTGTCGCCGAGATTGGCCGGAAGATGCGGAACACCAGCCGGAATGTAGAACATCTCGCCTTCGCGAACGATGACATGTTCCTCAAGCTTGTCGCCGAACCAGCAATGCGTTTCGCCGGAAAGCGCATAAATCGCAGTCTCGTGAGACGCGTGGAGATGAGCCTTGGCGCGGGCGCCCGGCGGAATTGTCAGGAGATGCATACAAATGCCAGACGACCCGACAGTTTCCGCTGCAATACCTTCAAAATAATCGAGGCCCTGTTTTCCGGAATAAGTGTTCCCCGGACGGACGATCCGGCAGACCGGTTTCGATGAACTATTCATCCTCTTTGCCTTCCTTTAAAAATAACTTTTTTGCTAAGGTCTATTGCGAGTTCCCCATTATGATATCGAGCAGTGTTGTGGATTTTCCCGACTGTTGCGGTTGTCCTGCGCCCACGTCGCCGGGCGGCATCGGACGGTAATTATCATCGGCATTGGCAGGATAGGTCGCCGCGCCGGGCTGTTCGGCAAGCGGATAGCCGGTCTCGCTTGATTGCTGAATACCAGTGCGAACCGGAGAATCCGGCGCAAGCGGCCAATAGCCGTCATCGCCATTGTTCGTCATTGGCTGTCCGCCATAGGGATCCTGCGGCATCATGCCTGGATCGTAGGGCGCATTCGGGTCGATGCCGTCGCTGCCACCGGGGACGATGTTCTGGATGTCGTAATGGCCCGGAAGCTCTGCGATGGGTACGCCCTTGTGCGCTTCCTTCATGAAGCTTTTCCAGGCCGCGACCGGCAAGGTCGCGCCGAACACGCGCTTCATGCCCTTGCCGTCATCATTGCCGAACCATACGCCAGTGGTGAGATTGGCCGTATAGCCGACAAACCACGCATCGCGGAAATTCTGGCTGGTGCCGGTCTTGCCTGCGGCCGGCCAGCCGAAGGCTGCGCGCTTCGCCGTTCCGTCTTCGACGGTGCGCCGCAGCATCGCATTCATCATGCCGACATTGCGCTCGTCGATCACGCGCGGCCCGACGCCATCTTCTTTCTGGTAGAGAACCTTGTCGTTCGAATCAGTTATCCTGGTAATGAAATAGACCGGCGCGCGATAGCCGCCATTGGCAAAGGGCACATAAGCATCGGTCAGTTCCAGCAATGTTACTTCCGAAGTGCCGAGCGCCAGCGAGGCATTGGCTTCGAGTTTCGACTGGACGCCGAGCCGGTGCGCCGTGTCGATCACGGTCTGCGGGCCGACTTCCATCACGAGTTGCGCGGCGACGGAGTTGAGGGAGTGAGAAAGCGCGGTCGCCAGCGTCACTTGCCCCATATATTTGCCATTGTCGTTACTCGGCGTCCATTTGCCGATGCGGACCGGCGCATCGTTGCGCACGGAGTCCGGCGTGCGGCCCTGTTCAAGCGCGGTCAGATAGACGAATGGCTTGAAGGAGGACGCAGGCTGGCGGCGAGCGTCCGTCACACGGTCGAACTGGCTTGCGGCATAATCGACGCCGCCGACCATGGCGCGAACCGCGCCTGTGCTGTCGATGGAAACAAGCGCGCCCTGGCTCGCATTCATCTTTTTGCCGTTCTGCGAAATCTGATCCTTGATCGCCTCTTCGCCCGCGCGTTGCAGGTTGAGATCAATCGTGGTCTGGACGGTGATGTCGTCCTTCGCCTCGCCGATCAGTTCCGGCAGTGCGGCCACCACCTTGTCGGCGACATAGTTTTCCGAACCCTGCCAGTAGGAGGGCGCCCGTGTCGGCGGTTCGCTTTCGGCAATCGCCATTTGGCTGTCGTCGATCATGCCTTCCTCACGCATCGCGCCCAGCACCAGCTTGGCGCGGGCGGCGGCGGCTTCCGGATCGCGGGCAGGCGACAGGCGTGACGGAGCCTTCAAAAGACCGGCAAGGGTCGCCGCTTCCATCAGGTTCACATCCTTGGCGGACTTGTCGAAATAACGCCGGGAGGCCGCATCGACGCCGAAAGCGCCGGAACCGAGATAAACGCGGTTCAGATACATCTCCAGAATCTGGTCTTTGGTGTATTTATGCTCGAGCCACAATGCGAGCATGACTTCCTGCACCTTGCGTTCAATCGTGCGGTCGGGCGAAAGGAACAGGTTCTTGGCAAGCTGCTGGGTGAGTGTCGAGCCGCCCTGAACGGCGCGGCCTGAAACGACATTGGTCACCACCGCACGCGCAAGGCCGATGGGATCTATGCCGAAATGCGAATAAAAGCGGCGGTCCTCAATGGCGATGACGGCCTTCGGAATGAAGGGCGACATTTCATGCAGGCCCACGGCCTCGCCGCCGGTCGTGCCCCGATTGGCGATCAGATTGCCATTGACATCGACGATGCGCACATTGGGGGGACGGTCGGGAATGGCCCAGTCCGTCGTCGGCGGCATCTTGGCGGCGAAATAGACCAGCACGCCTGCAAAGGCGATGCCGCCCCACAGGCCAAGCACCAGACACCAGTAGACCGAGCGGCGCACAAAGCCGAAAAAGCCGCGCGGCTTCTTCTTGCCTCGGCGCGAAGCGCGGGGCTCCGGTTCGTCTGACTGCCTGCGTCGGCGCTGCTGCGAGCGAGCCATGCGGTCCTCCTCATCGACGCGAAAAACCTCGTCATCATTTTTCTCTTCGCCACCGAAGGAAGGTTCGATGCGCCGGTTTTTGTCGTCACGCGATGCCATGTCAGTCTGGAGCCGCCCACCCGTTTGCTGGCCCGATCGTGCTGCGGACCAGTCATTTTGATAATGTTTGCGTGCTTTGCGAGGTTCGTGCCGCAAAAGCAGACAGGGCTTAATCCGGTGCAGGGTAAATGCGGCAGTTTAAAGGGACGTAAATCATCCATGCACAAAAAAAGCCCCACCGGTGTGGGGCCTTTCGCGATAACAAACTGCCTGGTGCTAAGAGCGGTTCCTATCTTAACGGTATCATCGGAGCCGCTCTAACTAGTTGTTTCGTCGCATTTCGATGCGCAGGCGTTTCACCCTTTTGGCGCGAAAATGCTTTAGAACTTGTATGCGATGCCGAGGCGGATATCGTTGGTCTTGTACGAGCCGCGGGTGCTGACATCGCCAAAATCGAAGTCCTTGTTACCGAAATCGGTGTAGCGGTATTCAAGGCGCAGCGTGATATTGTCGGTCGCTGCATAGTCGATACCGGCACCTGCCGTCCAGCCGGTCAGCGTCTGGCTGTCGCTATAACTGCTGCCGTCGCCGATGGTGATAGAGTTCTTGACCTGACCGAAAGCCACACCGCCGGCGATGTAGGGCATGAAGCGGTCAATCGCGTAACCGGCCCGTGCGCGCACGGCACCCGACCATTCCAGTTTTGATTCAAGCGAGGTCCGAACCGGGAGACTATCGTCGCTCCAGTAGTCCTGGGACTCCTTCAGGTCATTATAGTCGAAATTGGCGTCGATACCGAGAATGACACTATTGCCCAAGTCGAAGTTGTAGCCGGCATAGATACCGCCGAGGAAGCCGTTCGGCTTGAACTCCGCATAGCTACCCCCGTCGCCGTCCAGCTTGTCGCGACCCCAGCCCCAACCGATTTCGCCACCGATATAGGCACCGCCCCACGAAAACATTGGCGCTGCGAACGGAACGGGTTCCTGCGACATGATCGCGTCCGCTGCAAAGGCACTGCCGTTGGCAGCAATTGCGATAAGGGATGCGCCAAGAATGACTTTAAGATTCATGGAAAGATCCTTTGAAATATATGTGAGTTAATATCTCTCAATGGATAGGTCATGTCGCCGCGAATGTATGTAACATAAAGGCAACACGAAAAGGTTTTCCATTAATTTTTGCGTATTAGTTCATTATATAACTATTGGCTTCTAATATTATTGCTTTAGAAAAAACATGAATATATTGTTTTCGTCGAAATTATTTATGCGCTTGCAATCGACCAAAATAAAAAGGCCCCGCTTTGCGGGGCCTTGGATTTTGTCGTCCTGCAGAAAATCAGAACTTGTATGCGACGCCGAGGCGAACTTCGTTGGTCTTGAAGTCCTGATTGATGTTCAGGCCGCCAAAGTCGATGTCCTTGTCGCCGTAATCGGTGTAGCGATATTCAAGACGAACGATCAGGTTGTCGGTCGCGGCATAGTCCACGCCGGCGCCTGCGGTCCAGCCGGTAAGCGTCTTGCTCTCGGAGAAGCTGCCGACGCCATCGATGCTACCGCTGTTCTTGATGTTGCCGAAGGCTACACCGCCAGCGATATATGGCATGAAGCGGTCAACCGCATAGCCGACGCGGGCGCGAACGGCACCGGACCAGCGAAGCTTGGTTTCGAAGTCGCCGACTGCGAGGTCGCCGTCGAAAACGTCGATGCCCTTGGAAACGTCGTTATAGGTCACATCACCGTCAATGCCGAGAACGACATTGTTGCCGAGGTCGAAGTTATAACCGGCATAAACGCCACCGAGGAAACCGTCCGGCTTGACATTGCCATAGCTGAACACATCGCCGTCGAAGTTCGACTTGCCCCAGCCGTAGCCGATCTGGCCACCGATATAAGCGCCGGTCCAGGTGAAGGACGGAGCGACCACAACAGGAGCTGGTTCCTGTTCGATGACGGCGTCGGCAGCCTTTGCGCCCGTAGCGGCCACAAGGGCGACAGTCGATGCAAGAAGAAGGGCCTTGAGCTTCATGATAAACCTCCTGAAGGAAAGTCTCAGAACCAATATTTATCCCCAATATAAGCGATTGCTGCCAAATGTCTGTAGCAAACGGGACACAGCAAGCGGAATGTGACATGAGCAATACACGTTCCCGTGATCGTTTTGTGATGAGTCTTGGCAGAAGGCAGGCGCAATATGGCGCAGGCAAGCGCAAGTTCTTCGGGATGTGATTATGCCGCCGTTCGGGTTATAGAGGGCAGGACAACTTGCGAGGGGCACGGAAATGCATGGCACGATGGGCGTGGGGCAGCGGGTCGACTGGGTCGATATTGCCAAGGGCATCTGCATTATCTTCGTGGTGATGATGCATTCGACGCTCGGCGTGGAGAAGGCTGCCGGTGCGCAAGGCTGGATGCATTATGTTGTAGCCTTTGCCAAGCCTTTCCGCATGCCGGATTTCTTCATGATTTCAGGCCTCTTCCTCAGTCTCGTCATAGACAGGCCCTGGCGGCGCTACCTTGACCGCAAGGTCGTGCACTTTCTCTATTTCTATATTCTGTGGCTGACGATCCAGTTTGCCTTCAAGGCACCCGGCATCGCCAGCGAAGCCGGATTGTCCGGCGTAGTGAACGCTTATCTCATGGCTTTCATAGAGCCGTTCGGCACGCTCTGGTTCATCTATATCCTGCCGGTTTTCTTCATAGCAACGCGGCTGTTGAAGCGCGTGCCGGTGGGTGTAATCTTCGCGGTGCTGGCATTGCTGGAAATCCTGCCGATCCACACGGGCTGGGTCATGGTGGACGAATTCTGCTCGCGGTTCGTCTATTTCTATGCGGGCTATGCCTTTGCTCCCGCCATTTTCCGGGTTGCCGACTGGCTGCGCCAGCGTCCGCTCATCGGCATCGCCGGATTGCTGGTATGGGGATTTGTCGAATACAAGCTGGTTTTCACGCCGGTGCCGGAAAGCCTCGCCGCGCTGATATCGCCCGCAGGCGACCTTCTGCAAGGGCGCGGCGCGGTCAGCGATCTTCCGGTTGTCTCGCTCCTGCTGGGCCTGGTGGGGGCGCTGGCGATTATTTCCATCTCGTCGCTTCTAAGCCTCCTGCCAGCCGCAAACCTGCTGCATCGTGGCTTGAGCTGGCTCGGCGCGCATTCGATCGTCGTCTATCTGGCCTTCTTTCTGCCGATGGCCATTGCCCGCACCGTACTGCTGAAACTCGGCATTGGCGATATCGGCACCGTCTCGCTTCTTACCACTGCAAGCGGCGTGGTTGGACCGGTCATTCTTTATGGCCTTATCCAGTGGAGCGGTTACGGGAAATTCCTGTTTCGTCGCCCGGCCTGGGCCCATATAGACAGCGAATCGCAAAAGAAAACGGCGGCTGCTGCCGCCGTCAGACTGCTGACAAACCCCTGGCCTTGTTCAGGGGTTTGTGATTCATTGGGTCATGCTGAAGAAACCCGCTCCGTCGCAGACAGCTCTCGAGATGGTAACGCTCGACAGTCTGGTTCCGAAGGATCACCTGCTTCGCAAGATCGATGCTGTGATCGACTTCTCCTTCATCCACGACCGCGTTGCCGGACTTTACTGCGCCGACAACGGCCGCCCGGCGCTCGATC
>NZ_WBWE01000007.1 GCF_008932435.1 Brucella pseudintermedia
GATCGAGCGCCGGGCGGCCGTTGTCGGCGCAGTAAAGTCCGGCAACGCGGTCGTGGATGAAGGAGAAGTCGATCACAGCATCGATCTTGCGAAGCAGGTGATCCTTCGGAACCAGACTGTCGAGCGTTACCATCTCGAGAGCTGTCTGCGACGGAGCGGGTTTCTTCAGCATGACCCAATGAATCACAAACCCCTGAACAAGGCCAGGGGTTTGTCAGCAGTCTGAGGCCGGTTGAACCGGCCTTTTGTTCGAATGATCCTGTTTCTCAGCCGCCGGCTTTGGAAACCATGAGCGGAATGGTCCGCTCGGAACGGGCTGGTTGCTGCGAAACAGTGGGTTTGGCGTAAGGGATGCCGAGGGCGTTCCACACTTCCAGCAAGGCATCCTTGAGCCCGTCAATCAAGGCATCGTCATGCAGAGGCGACGGCGTGATGCGCAGCCTTTCGGTGCCCCGCGGGACGGTCGGATAGTTGATCGGCTGGATATAGATGCCGTGCACTTCAAGCAGACGGTCGCTCGCCTTTTTGCAAAGCTCGGGATCGCCGACCAGAATGGGCACGATATGGGTTTCCGATGGCATGACGGGCAGCCCGGCTGCGGAAAGCACATCCTTGGCGCGCTGGGCCTGACGCTGCTGACCGTCACGCTCCGCCTGCGAAGTTTTCAGATGCTGGATCGCAGCCGTTGCAGCAGCAGCGACTGCCGGAGGCAGAGAGGTGGTGAAGATGAAACCCGGTGCATAGGAACGCACCGCATCGACTATTGCACGCGAGCCGGTAATATAACCGCCGAGAGCGCCAAAGGCCTTTGCAAGCGTGCCTTCGATAATATCGATCCGATGTGCAAGACCGTCACGCTCGGTAATGCCTCCGCCGCGCGCGCCATACATGCCGACCGCATGAACTTCATCGATATAGGTCATGGCATTATATTTATCGGCCAGATCGGCAATCTTCTCTATCGGCGCGATATCGCCGTCCATCGAATAGACGGATTCGAACACGATCAGCTTCGCGCGTGCAGGATCGGCAGCCTTCAAAAGCTGTTCCAGATGCTCGACGTCGTTGTGACGGAAAATCTTCTTTTCCGCTCCCGAACGACGCACGCCTTCGATCATCGAAGCATGGTTCAACTCGTCGGAAAGAAGAAGACAGTTCGGCAGCAGTCGGGCAATCGTCGAAATCGAAGCTTCATTGGAAACAAAGCCCGATGTGAAGACGAGACCAGCTTCCTTGCCGTGCAAATCGGCCAGTTCGTTTTCAAGCTCCACCAGCGGATGGTTGTTGCCGGAAATATTGCGCGTACCGCCGGAACCCGAGCCCGCATTGCCGGCTGTGTCGCACATAGCCTTGATGACATCGGCATGGTGTCCCATGCCAAGATAGTCATTGGAACACCACACGGTGATCTCACGGGCAGTGCCATTGTTGCGCCAGATAGCTCGGGGGAAACGTCCGACAATACGTTCAAGATCTGCAAAAACGCGGTAACGCTTCTCGGCGTGCAACTGGTCGATCGCTTCTTCGAAAAAACGGCGATAGTCCATAATGCGCTCCTTAGTCTGTGCCCTAACTAGCGCTTTTGGCACTTGCAGTCCATGGCGCATCGGAGGGCAATTTGCCACGTTTTCGTGAAGCAGCATTGATTAAAATCAAGAAAATAGGCTCGCTACTGGCAATAACGACAACCAATTTTCATCACGGATCATATCGGGATATCGCGTAGAGTGATCGGCTTCGACATAGAGTTGCCTGAATAAGCGGCCAAAGATCGCCCGCTGTTTCCGGCATTCAACACAAACGCGGCATCTGCATGAATTCAATGCGCTCGACGATGAACTATCCAGCCTTAAGTACCGGCGATTGGAACTCGTATTGGGGCGCTTCACCAATGCGACATTTGCGATTGCGATGGCGTCATGTGCAGCTTTCGGTTCCAAATCGAAAAAACAGGGCAAATCTGATCGCCACAGCTGGAAGCTTTCAGGCTTTGCAAGCCGATGATCTTCCGCTCGTGTGCGTGGTGCGTAATGCAGTACCCTTCATCAAATCCTTTTTGCGTTATTATCGCGAGATTGGCGTCACGCGGTTCATTGTCGTGGACGACCGGTCAGACGATGGTACGACCGAAATATTGTCCGGCGCGCCCGATGTGGATTTGTTTACGTCCAATGTACGCTATGCACAAGCCGACCGCGGACGTGCCTGGCGGGATGCCCTGTTTAACCTTTATGGGCGCGGCCGTTGGTACCTGTCTGTCGATGCGGACGAGTTCTTGGTCTTTCCGAGAATGGAGCAGCGGAATATCCGCTCGTTTATCGAGGAACTGGAGCAGAATGGAATTCGCCGATGTCTGGCGCCGATGATTGATATGTATCCCGGCGGTTTGCTGCGGGACGGGGTGTTTGTCGATGACGGAACCAAATATCCGTTCGAGGTGTCATCCTATTTCGATGGTGACGGCTATACGGCGACACCGGAAAAATTCGGGGTAGCTGTGCGCGGCGGACCGCGCTTGCGCCTGTTCGGGCGCAGCATGCGGCTTTCAAAGTTCCCGCTGATTTGGGTCGACAAGAAGACAGATTATCGCCGAGGCAGCATTCATGGACCGGGACCGTGTTTCCGGAATTTTCTTCCGGCGACCGGCGCTCTTCTCCATTATCGCTTTTCGTCGCTTTCAGTTGGCGAGTTCAAGCGAATTGCATCGGAAAAGAGCCATGCGGGCGGGGCAGAACATTACAGAGCGATTGTTGAAAACGAGCGTTTTTCGGATGACCTGTCACTGGTTTATGAAGGCTCGTTGCAATATACAGGCCCAGCCAGTCTCGTCGAACGCGGCTTCATGGCCGATTTGCGAGACATAAGGCCAGGGGCGGGGCCGAAATGCCAAGTTAGCGCGTAAAGGTCTTCCGCAGGAACTGCAGCAATATATCGTTGCGCCGGATCGTAAGGCGCGGAATGCCAAACGGATCGTCCGTTGGTCTCGCGCGACGTTTTTCGGTGGTCGTTGCGTTTTTATAGCCTGCCGCTTCGACGATCTTGCGTATTGCTGCGTTTTCTCCACCGTAGGGATAGGCGAAAGATGTGACTTCGCTGCCGAGCAGGTCTTCGATCTTTGTTCGCGATTGCTGAATCTGCGCAATGGCATCCTTTTCGCTCGCATCTGGC
The DNA here is from genome assembly GCF_008932435.1 of Brucella pseudintermedia. Lineage (GTDB taxonomy): Bacteria > Pseudomonadota > Alphaproteobacteria > Rhizobiales > Rhizobiaceae > Brucella > Brucella pseudintermedia. The sequence goes on from NZ_WBWE01000007.1 coordinate 3,169, forward strand.
AGGAAGATATGATCGAGCGTATGCGAGCCAACTTCATGCCCAAGCTGTGCCCATTCGCGCATTTCGGCGACGCTCATGCAGTTGGCGGGCTTAACACCAATTTTCTGGTCCCAGAGATTGAAGCCGCCGATCTGATTGGCGACGAAATAGTTCGTTGCCGTAAAGCCAAAATCCTGCAGAACAGGCAGAGCATTGCGAAAAACATTCTCGAAACCATCGTCAAAAGTGATGACGGCGACTTTCCCCTGTTTTCCGCCGTAGAGGTAAGGGATTGCATCACGTACTGACAGGCCACGATAGCCCAGTCTTTTCAGCCAGGCCATTTGCTGGCGAAAACGATCTGGATGAACGGTCATGCTGCGATAGGGCGCGCGATGTTTCGGCGGGACGTCAATCTGATGATAAAGAAGGATCGGAACAGGCACGGAATCCTCAAACAGCTGCACGCGAGCGCGATTTTATCTTCCAGCGATAAAGCGGACGCAAGATTTCACGCTTCAGCTTATCTGGCAGGGAACGCGATTTCTGGATCGTGCTGCCACCCAGACGCACCGAAATTTCTTTTACGCCCCCCGGGAGGACAGACAGCGGTTTCAGCCCGGTGATCCAGTTCATTTGCGCAGTGGTGTCGACGGGGCGGTCGAAAATTTCGGTTGCTGACAGCAATCGTTGCGCGGCTTCTCGCCCGACAAGCTGGGCCACCATGCCAAGGCCGACCGGCACGGGCTCAATCACACGAACGCCCTCTGTGGTTAACACCACCCGACCGCTTTCTCGCTCGCGAAAGGGAAAACGGATAAAACTGTCAGCTTTTAGAATCTGGCAGGCAGCGGAATAGGCTGCGGCAAAATCCGGCGTCAGTTCCACATCATCTTCCAGCACCAGGCCTGCGTCCAACCGCTGATCGATGATTTCCTGCCAGGCTTTCCGGTGCGAAAGAAAGCAGGCAATCTCGTTGGTAGAAAGTTGAAATGGATAGCGCGGTCTATGCACCGATCTTCGATAAACGCGGCTGATTGTTTGGTTGTCGAGCGTGCGCCCATCGACGGCGTTTACCACTTCCGTCTCGACAGGCAGCTTTCGCACCAGCTCTTCGACTTGCGGCTGCCGGTCGGTGGCTCGCTCCAGATGGATGATGAAAGCTTTGACGGCCCTTTGTGGGCCGTCACTCGCGGTAATGTCAGGACGCGTTTCGGTCATGGTCCCTATCTACCTTGGAACGCATGGAAAAGCTCCAGATATTTTGCCGATCAGACAGGCTTCCAGCCCGGCTGGACGCGATCGGCTTCCGCCCGCCACAAATCGGCGTAGTCGACATTCTGCCAGTCCTTGAACCACGGCCCGCCGCGCGTGTAATGCACGACTTTCGGCAGTCCGGTTTCCGGCTTCTCGTTCCAGCCTTCAAGCCAGTTATAATCCGTCGGCAACGCACCGATTTCGTCATCGGCAGCCCACTGCATACGATGCAGATACGCCCCGCTTTCGCGATTGACCAATTCGGGCGTCAGCTTGCGCGTCGAAGGGTGCTCGCAGTTGAACAGCATGCAGGAAGACCAGTTCTTGCGCGGATAGCTGGTCTGCACCTTGCCGTCCATCTTCACACTGTCTTTGGGCTGATAATCGTGCTGAACGCAATAAACGGCCTTTGAGGGATCGTTATAAGATTGAAGGCCAGCAATATCACCCAGAAAAAGGAAGTCGCAATCGCAGAAAAGTGCCCAGCCCTTGTAGCCCGCAAGCCATGGCGTAAAAAACCGCGAATAGGTAAACTCCGTCGACGCCAGCGGGTCGACTTCTCGCGTATAGGCTCCTTGTTCCACAAGATCCTGCAGCTTGATCGGCACGATTTCCAACGGAATAGAAGAATGTTTCAACGCCGATGCTCTGGCGACGTCGTAGGCGATGGGCTCGCGAGAATCCCACCCGATGAAAATGCGTAACGGTTCACTCATTCACATGCTCCTTTAAGCGATTGCCTTGTGATCGTTCCCACGCCTTCTGCCGAAAATTATAGAATGTGCAGGGTCACTGAATAAGGCTGATACGCCCGGACTTGACCTTCTGTTCAACCCAACTGCGCTCATCTCCCCAGGCGTGGCGTTTCCATCCTTCCCAGGTGAAGCCGCAGATTTTCACGTCCCAGCTTTCCTGTGGACACTTTTCGAGCATGTACCAGATGCCAAAAAAACCAGTACTTGGAAAGACTTTGCGTATGTTCTCTTCGGTTACACCCAGCTCTTTGCAACCGGCCAGATAGAATTGGGGCGGCATGATCCGGATTTCCTTGCCGGCTGAACCGACAACCTCGATGGTTTGCAGGGTCCAGTCGCCGCGCCGTCCCTTGAGGCGGGAAAGGAAATTCGGTCGAGGGTGATATTTGCGGATGATGCTTGGATGATATGCGAGCATCACTTCCTTGGCCGCCTTGAAAGTCGGTGTCTGTACGAACCCCGGATCGCGCAGTCGCCGCTGCATGGGCTTGCTTGAGGTTGCCAGCATCAGAAGATCGGTCCGGGTACCACTCATGCCGATGGATTGTTTGGGTTCATTGAAACGGACGACAAAATCCGCTGAATCCACTTCCGCAGAAAGATCGCGCGGCAAAGGCGCGTTGCCGACGATGATCAAGGTCTTTTTCATGCACTCCAACTTGAACTAGAATGAACCGCTGCCTTTTGTGAAATAGCGGGCATATGTAAACCAGAATTGCATAATGAATACGATATTTGGAGCCGATTTAAGAGGGAAATTGAAATCCGGTAAAAATGCTCGAATTTCGCTGCGATCACGGCAGCCATGCAGGAAATGCACTTCTCAAACGGCACGGGAAGGCGGAAGCTCACAAACGGGAGGAAGATAACAAAAAGGGGATACCTCAATGAATCTTCGTACCCACCTCCATCGCTGGATGCAATATCGCGAAAATGTCCGGGAACTTAGCGGCTGCACCGATCGCGAGCTTTCCGACCTGGGTCTTTCCCGCGCGGATATTCATCGCGTCGCTCGCGAAGCCGCTTTTGCGTGAATCCTGTCAGGGCCGTTGTCCCATCGGAACGCGGCCCTGAGCGATCCGCAGAAAATTCCCAAAACCTACACGTCGCCGGGCTTCTTGAAACGGATGTGAATGTTGTCGCTCGCGAGATCGAAACCTGCGTAGTTGCGCTGGAAAGCGATGAGCGCGTCGTTGACGCCTTTTGAATAATCATCTTCCTGCACGTCGATATGGTGCCGGTAGAGAATCCTGTCGTCCTTGTAGAATATAACCTGTCCTTCCATCATAGCCTCCTTGTGATGAAGCGCAGAGCAGAAATCCGTCAGCGGTTTCAATGTTCTCAATATGGGCCTGTGGCTGAAGCAGCGCCAAAAGACGCTTATCAGTCGGGTTATCTGCTTGAAATAGGCGATGGGGCGCGGGTTTCAAGACGATGCGGTGCTGGTTCCGGCCTTGCTCAGCTCAAGCCATGCGCGCGCGGCGTGAGACAGGAATGCGCCTTTCCGCCAGATCAGTGCCAGATGCCAGCTCACATCGGCCCCCTTGATCTTGTGAATGCGTACGCCGGGATGTTGACGCTGCTCGGCGATCATTTTTGGCAAAAAGCCGATGCCCATGCCTGCCGCAACAAGCTCCACGATGAAATCAATCTGACTGGAGCGGACCGCCACGTTGGGAGAGAACCCATGGGAACGACAAGCATCGAGGATGATATGGTTGAGGGCAAAACCGCTTTCAAAAAGAATGAACGGCAAGCCGGCAATATCTTGCAGGGAAACACCATCGCCCTGCGCCACCGCGTGGCTGGCCGGGAGCAGCGCAACAACCGGTTCGCATCGCACATCCTGCCATTCGAAACTGTCTGCGACCGGCAGCAGCGAAGCTGCCAGTTCCACATCGCCCGCAAGCAGCAATTCCTCCAGCCTCTTGCTGCCGTGCTCGACCAGCTGAATGTCGATCTGCGGATAAAGCTTGGTATAGGCTGCAAAAACGGGGGCGAAAAGCACGCTGGACCCGATTGGCGGCAGACCGAGTTTCAGGAGGCCGCGCTTGAAGCCGCGCAGCTCATCCAGCTCGGCCAACATGTCGTCCTTTTCCGCCAGCATGGCAAGTGCGCGACGGAAGACGATCTCGCCCGCCGCGGTAAGCCGGGAAGGCGAAATTTCACGATCCAGCAGGGTCAGGCCCAATTCATCTTCAAGCTGCCTGACCGCCTTGCTGACTGTCGATTGAGTCGCGTTGATGGTTTTGGCAGCGGCGGAAAAGCCGCCTTGCCGCACCACTTCGACAAAAGCCTGAAAGCTGCGCAAATTCATGAGCCATTCCATTAAGGAATAGCTGCAATGAAATCAATTCATTTCTAGAATATCGGCAGAGCGCCTATATTCATTGACGAAAATGCCTCGGTTCCTATTGGAAAGCACATGAAAGCCCACAGCCTCCTGATCCGGTTTCGTTACGCACTGCATCACAGCCGTATGATGCAAATTGCGACGCTGGTTGGTTTCTGGCTGGCAGGCGAGTTCTTCGTTCGTATAATCGGCCTGCCGCTTCCGGGCGGCATTGTGGGTATGGCGCTGGTGTTGGCGCTGCTTTTGAGCGGACGCGTCAGCCTGTTCAGCATGAAGCGCGGAGCAGAATGGTTTCTGGCGGAAATGCTGCTCTTCTTTGTTCCCGCAGTGCTCGCAGTTCTTGAGCATCAGGAGTTGCTCGGTCTGCTCGGTCTCAAGATCATGGCCGTAATATTGCTAGGCACGTTGACAGTCATGAGTGTCACCGCATTGACGGTCGATCTCTGCTACCGCTGGAGCCTGCGTTATGTCGCTAAGTAACCCGCTTGTCGCGACACTTTTCTGGTCTGCCGCAACGATCCTGCTTTATCTTGCCGCCAAGCGTGTCTATCGCCGCTTTCCCCTGTGGTGGTTGACGCCGCTCGCTGTCACGCCCCTGTTGCTGATGGCGCTTGTCATCGGTCTTAATCAAAATTACCGCGGCTATTTCAGCGCGACCCATTGGCTGGTCGCGCTTCTTGGGCCTGCTACCGTTGCCTTTGCAATCCCGATCTATCAACAGCGTGCCACGATCCGCCGCTATTGGCCGGTTCTTCTGGCAGGCGTGGTCGTCGGAAGTTCCTCTGCCATGGCATCGGCCTGGGGGCTGGCGCATCTGCTGGGACTTAATGAGGCAATCAGCCTGAGCCTTATGCCTCGCTCGATGAGCACGCCCTTTGCGATGACTGTCTCCGGCGACATTGGCGGCACACCGGACCTGACAGCAATCTTCGTAGTGCTGACTGGCGTATTCGGTGCAGCCCTTGGCGAAGTCATGCTCAACTGGCTGCCGATCCGCTCCGCGCTGGCTCGCGGCGCTCTCTTCGGCATGGGCGCCCATGGTGCTGGAGTCGCCAAGGCTCACCAGATCGGCAGGGAGGAGGGGTCGATTGCCGGGCTGGTCATGGTGCTCGTTGGATTGGTGAATGTGCTGGCCGCTCCTCTGATTGCTCACCTTCTGTAAGAACCTGATCCCGCAGAAAAATTCCTAAACGCCCGGAAACCGGGCTTTTTTGTTGGCGCTGAATCTGCCTTTTTCTTGAGCGCCCGCGTCTTTGCATAACTGATATGCATTAATGGTCGTTGCCGCGGGGAGAGGGGCCGGGTAAATATCTCTTCATCGAGTTCACTCCTCCTCCCAGAACTCGATAAGGAATACGGCACTCCTCCTCCCAAGCCGTATTCAAGATCAGGCCGCGCATCCTCCTCCCGCGCGGCCTTTTTCTTTTTAATCTCCACATTTGTTTGATTTGCGTCCGATGCGTTGACACTGCGTAGCCGCGCAAGCCCATAGGCAAGTCTCCGCATCTACTCTATTTCTGGCTTGAATTCTGAAATCGGGGAGAAGCGCCCATGACAAGCGGCATCCACCACGTCACCCTCATCACCAGAAAAGTGCAGGCGAATGTCGATTTCTACGTTGGCTTTCTGGGCCTGCGCATCGTCAAGCGGACCGGTGGATTCGAGGATGCCGAGCAACTCCACCTGTTCTACGGAGATCGCACTGGCACACCCGGATCGCTTCTCACTTTTCTGGTGTGGGAGGACGGCTCCAAGGGGCGCGTCGGCCATGGGCAGGTCAGCGAAATCGCGCTGGCCATCGATCGTGCCGCTATTGGTTTCTGGCTCGAGCGTGCCTTGCGCTATCATGTGCCGTCCGAAGGGCCGGTGCAGGAATTCGGTGAACCTGTCCTGCGCCTGCGCGACCCCGACGGCGTAATCGTCAAGCTGGTCGGCTGCGATCTCGCCGCCAACGATGCGTGGGAAAGCGAAGGCATTCCAGCAGCTTTCGCGGTCAGGCGTCTGCGTGCTGCGACTGTTCTGTCCGAAACACCGGAACAGACCGTGGGCTTTATCGAACGCTATTTCGGTTTCAGATCTTCGGCGAAAGAAGGCACGATAGAGCGTCTTCTCTCCGGTTCCGGCGATGCCATCGACGTGCGCGATGCAGGCGGCTTCTGGCCGGGCATTCCGGGTACCGGCATTGCCGACCATGTTGCGTTCCGGGCGGCTGATACGGGTGACGTGGAACGGGCGGAGAAAGAGCTTTCAAAGCTCAACTCCAGCGCCGTCAATGTGCACGACCGCAAATATTTCACATCGCTCTATGTACGTGAGCCGGCCGGAACATTGTTTGAGTTCGCAACCGATGCGCCGGGCTTCACAATAGATGAGCCGATTGAAAAGCTGGGCCAGTTGCTGTTCGTGCCGCCGGGCAATGAGGAAAAGGCTGATGCTGTCCGGGCGCGAATGCCGCAATTCGCTCTGCCGGGCGAAGAGCGCGTCATCTATCGCGACCTGCCTTTCATTCACCGGATCCACCAGCCCGAAAATCCAGACGGCAGTACGCTGGTGCTGCTGCACGGCACTGGCGGAAACGAGAACGACCTGATGCCTTTTGCCCGCAAGGCCGCGCCGAGAGCGACCCTTCTGGGCGTGCGTGGACGCAGCACGGAAGAGGGTATCCAGCGCTGGTTCCGCCGCTTCGACCTGAAACGGTTCGATCAGGCCGATATCCGGTTCGAAGCCGAGGCATTCAAGGCTTTCGTGGAAGGTGCCGTAGCTGCCTATGGCATCGACCTGAACCGGACGGCCTTCATCGGGAATTCCAATGGCGCCAATCTGCTGGCGGCCTTCATGCGCCTCCACCCGCATGTGGTTCGCACGGCCATCCTTCTGCGCGGGCAGGAGGTTCTCGAAGAGCAGCCCGAAGGAGCGGATTTGTCGGACGCTTCGGTGCTTCTGATGAATGGCGCTTCCGATCCCTTTGGGGATGGGAGCGGAACGCTGGAAAAAGTTCTGCGAGACGACGGAGCGGCGCTCACGGTAAGCACGGTTGAAGCCGGCCATGCTCTCGTAGATGACGACATTCGCATCGCAGGCGACTGGCTTCGGGACAGGATATAAACAACAAGGGCTGCGGAAAAATCCGCAGCCCTTTTACTCCATCAATCAAGCGGTTTCAGATTTCGCTCGATGGCTTCGCGTTTTCCTTCAAGGAAAGGCGGAAGCGACAGGCTTTCGCCGAGACTTTCGAGCGGTTCGTCAACCGCGAAGCCGGGACCGTCGGTCGCGATCTCGAACAGGATGCCATTCGGCTCACGGAAATAGAGCGAGCGGAAATAGTAGCGTTCGACTTCGCCGCTTGATGGCATGCGCACGGACCGCAGACGATCCACCCATTCCTGCATGCTTTCCTGATCGGGTGTGCGGAATGCGACGTGGTGAACCGCACCTGCACCCTGCCATGCGGTTGGCAGGTTCGGCTGCACCGCGACATGCAGTTCGGCTGCGGCACCGCCCGGACCCATGGAGAAGACATGGACATGTCCTTCACCATCGGGTGAAACATAGTCGCTGGTCTGGCGCATGTTCATGACCTTTTCCAGAACAATCTTGGTCGGGGCCAGTTCGGGGACGCTGAGCGTGATCGGTCCGAGCCCGCGGATCTGTCGTTCTGCGGGAACAGGGCTCCTGTCCCAGCTATGTGCTTCGCCTGCGCCGCCATCATCGGTCAGACGCAGGCGCTGGCCTTCCGGGTCCTCGAAGTCTAAAACGGCCCGTCCCGCAACTTCGAAAATATCGCCTGCCTGGATTCCTTTATCGTTCAGGTGCTTGCTCCACCATTCCAGACTCTCGACGCCGTTGACGCGCAGGCCCGTCCGGGCGACGCTGTTCGTGCCACGCTGTTCACGCTGCACCGGCCAGTCGAAAAACGTTATGTCGGTGCCGGGCGAGGCCAGCCCATCCGCATAAAAGAGGTGATACGCGCTCGTATCGTCCTGATTGACGGTCTTTTTGACCAGCCTCAGCCCAAGCGTGTCGGTATAGAAGCGCCGGTTGCCGGGCGCGTCGGCGGTAATGGCTGTCAGATGGTGCAGCCCTGTCAGTTCCAATGCCATAATGTGCCTCCTTTGGAAGCGGAGTTGCTGTTGGCGGATATATCGGACTGTGCTGACCAAGAGGAAAGTATCACGTGTTGAACAGTGTGTAACCCATAAGCCGCAATCGCCCCGCGTTCCGACAATGGTGGATAATTGGGGGCTTGGCAGAAAGTTTCACGTAAAGAATATATTAACCTTCAAGATTCCGGTGTAAGAGGCCTGCTGGCGTAGCGTTGAGGGAGTTTGGTTTTGCGGCGCATTGTTTCTCGGACTGCCCCTGCGTTGCTTGTTCTGATATCTCTGCTCGCCGGTTGTGCCAGTCGGCCTGAAGGTGTGCTGGTCCCTATTGGCGATGTCGCTTCTCCCGGTACAACCAAGGTCAACCTTGTCGTTGCCACCACACGTCGCCCGTCCGATAATCCGGGCATACTTTTCTCCGGCGAGCGCGACAAGCTTGTGTCGCTGAACGAGATCGTCGTGTCGATTCCGCCGGAAAAGAACCGCAAGGCGGGTGAAGTGCAGTGGCCGAAAAAGCTGCCGCCCAATCCGCAGACAGATTTCACCACCGTCAGCGTGACACCGCTCAAGACCGATGTGGAAATGGCGGGCTGGGTTCGTCCTCATCTGACCAAGAGCCGCCGCGTGATGGTTTTCGTGCACGGCTTCAACAATACGTTTGAGGATTCCGTCTATCGCTTTGCCCAGATCGTGCATGATTCCGGTGCCGATGTCGCACCGGTGATCTTCACCTGGCCGTCGCGCGCCAGCGTGTTCGACTATAATTACGACAAGGAAAGCACAAATTATTCCCGCGATGCGCTGGAGCAGATTCTGCGCGCCATTGCGCGTGAGCCCGAGGTCAAGGATATCACCGTCATGGCCCACTCGATGGGGAGCTGGCTGACGGTGGAAGCTCTGCGGCAGATGGCGATCCGCGATGGCCGCGTGAATGCGAAGGTAACGGACGTCATTCTGGCATCGCCTGACCTCGACGTCGATGTGTTTTCGAAGCAGTTTCTTGCCATGGGCAAGGAGCATCCGCGCTTTACATTGTTCACCTCTCGCGATGACAAGGCGCTGGCATTGTCACGGCGTATTTCCGGCAATATTGACCGTCTCGGCCAGATCGACCCGTCGGTTGAGCCGTACCGTTCCGAGCTGGAAAAAGCAGGCATTACCGTTATCGACCTGACGCAGCTGAAGGCGGGAGATCGTCTCAACCATGGCAAGTTTGCCGCAAGCCCGGAAGTCGTGCAACTGATCGGCAAACGCCTTGTTGCAGGCCAGACCATCACGGATTCGCAGGTCGGCCTCGGTGACCGTCTGGGTGCGGTGGCAATCGGTACGGCACAGGGTGTCGGCACGGCAGCCTCGCTGGTCGTTACGGCGCCGATCGCCGTATTCGATCCGAACACACGCAAGACCTACGACGAACAGATTGATCGTTTCGGTCGTGCTGTCGGCAACACCGTTGGTGCCGTGACGATCCCGACGCAGTAAGCGACCGGAAGGCGTTTGCCTTGACGGTTGTCATATTTCAGCTGACGCTGTAGGACTCGCGGCCAGAAAATTCGGGCCGCGAGGAGGACCTCATGCAGATCATCCGCACCATTGAGGAATTGCGTCAGGCTTTGACGCCCGCAAGAAGGGCCGGAAAACGCATCGCCTTCGTGCCGACCATGGGCTATCTCCATAAAGGCCATCTGGAACTGGTTCATCGGTCGCGTGCCGACAATGACGTGACGGTCGTGTCGATCTTCGTTAATCCGCTGCAATTCGGCGCGAATGAAGACCTCGACAAATATCCGCGCGATCTGGAGCGCGATGCGGCTCTGCTGCGCGGCGCAGAGGTCGATTACCTGTTCGCGCCAGCGGTCAGCGACATGTATCCGCGCCCGATGCAAACGGTGGTGGATGTGCCCGCGCTTGGCAACCAGATGGAAGGCGAGGCGCGTCCCGGCCATTTTGCCGGTGTTGCGACCGTAGTGAGCAAGCTCTTCAATATCGTTGGCCCCGATGCCGCCTATTTCGGCGAAAAGGATTTTCAGCAACTCGTTATCATCCGCCGCATGGTGGACGATATGGCCATTCCGGTGCGCATCGTTGGGGTCGAAACGGTGCGCGAGGATGACGGCCTCGCCTGTTCGTCGCGCAATGTCTATCTGACGCCGGAACAGCGCGCCGCTGCCATCATCGTTCCGAAGGCGCTGGATGAGGCTGAGCGGCTTTATCGCTCCGGTGTGGACGATCCCGATGCGCTGGAAGCGGCAATTCGTGCATTTATCGCCACTGAACCGCTGGCAACGCCGGAAGTGGTGGCGCTGCGCGATCCCGAAACGCTGGAACGCCTGACGGCGGTGCAGGGGCGTCCGGTGCTGCTTGCGCTGTTCGTGCGGTTCGGCACCACGCGGCTTCTCGACAATCGTGTCATTGCACATGTCGCACAGGAACGGGCGGCGTGAGATGAGCGCACCGGTCAAACAGAAGCGGCTGACGCCAAAGGCCATTTCAGCCCTCAAGGGCGAACGCCCCATTGTCAGTCTCACCGCCTATACGACGCCGATTGCGCGGCTGCTCGATCCGCATTGCGACCTGCTGCTGGTGGGAGACTCGCTCGGCATGGTGCTCTACGGCATGGATTCCACACTTGCCGTGACGCTCGATATGATGATCGCCCATGGGCAGGCGGTGATGCGCGGCGTCGAGAACGCCTGCGTTATCGTCGATATGCCGTTCGGTTCCTATCAGGAATCGAAGGAACAGGCGTTCCGCAATGCCGCTCGTGTGATGCAAGATACCGGCTGTGACGGCGTCAAACTTGAGGGCGGCGAGGAAATGGCCGAAACGGTCGCATTCCTCGCAAAGCGCGGCATACCCGTGTTCGGTCATGTCGGGCTCATGCCGCAACAGGTCAATACGGTTGGCGGTTTTCGCTCGCTTGGGCGTGGCGATGAAGAGGCTGAGCGCATTCGCCGCGATGCGCAGGCCATTGCCGATGCCGGTGCCTTTGCGCTGGTGATCGAAGGCACGGTGGAACCGCTGGCGCGTGAGATCACTGCATCGCTTGCCATCCCGACAGTCGGGATCGGGGCGTCTGCTGCCTGCGACGGGCAGATACTGGTCTCCGACGACATGCTGGGGCTGTTTCAGGATTTCACGCCGCGCTTCGTGAAACGTTTTGCGCATTTGGCACCGCAGGTGTCCGATGCGGCGAAAGCCTATGCTGAAGAGGTGCGGGCGCGCACATTTCCGGGGCCGGAGCATGTTTTTGGCGCGAAACCAAAAGTGTGACCTCTCTTTGCTTTTCGCATTATCCTACGCAAAACCGCTTCGCACTTTTGCTGGAAATGCTTAAAACCTGTGCCGTATGGCGGTAGCGCCTTGTAATTATTCGTCAATCGCGTTCAATGTCGGGAATGTTTTCCGGAGTTGCCGTGACTGACGATATTGCCCATACCGAATTGATAGCTGTGCTGGCAGCCGTTACCGGCGAACAGCCGCGCGTCATGACCGTGCGGGGAGGGCAGGCTTTGCCATCCGGCCCGTTCGAAAGCGAGCATCGTTCGCTGCAATCGGGCCTGCGCGCCTGGGTGCAGTCGGAAACCGCCCATCCGGTCGGCTATCTGGAGCAGCTCTACACCTTTGCCGACCGTGACCGCCATGCGCAGGGCGAGCGCATTATCTCGATCAGCTATCTGGGTCTGGTACGCGAAAGCGATGCGGCTGCGGGGCAAGCGGGATGGCGCGGCTGGTATGATTATCTGCCGTGGGAGGATCACCGACAGGGCGAACCGCCCATCATGGAGCACCTCAATAACGCCCTGCTCGTTTGGGCCTACCGCGCCGACACGCCGGAACTGACGGCGCAGCGCATGCGGCGGATCGCCTTCACCTTCGGCTTTGAGAGCGGAGATTGGAGCGGGCGCTGGAATGAAGACCTTGTGCTTCAGCGTTACGAGCTTCTTTACGAGGCGGGCCTGGTTGCAGAAGCTGGCATGCAGGAAGACGAGAACGGTCGTTCCATGTTCGCCGATCATCGTCGCATCCTTGCCACGGCGATTGCGCGGCTGCGCGCCAAGATCAAATACCGCCCGGTAGTGTTTGAGCTGATGCCGGAGAGTTTCACCCTCCTGCAATTGCAGCGCACGGTCGAAGCGCTGGCGGGTCTGCGCCTGCACAAGCAGAATTTCCGCCGCCTGATCGAACAGCAGGATCTGGTCGAAGAGACCGGCGAAAGCCACAGCGAAACCGGCGGTCGCCCGGCGAAATTATTCCGTTTCCGCTACTCGATTGTCGAGGAACGCGCCCTTTCCGAGCGCCATCTGGCCGGAGCCAAGCTGCCAATTTCCCGCGATTGACAATATACTCGAATCGAGTATAAGTTCGCGTACATGAAATACTCATAGTGAGTATATGTGGCTGCGCTCGGGAGGCCCAACCCCATGAATGTTCATGTGCATGATCATGTTTCCGTCTCGCAACTTTATGACCGCGTGGCCAAGGTGCTGCCAAAGGCGGAGTGGCTGGGCTTCGAGGAAGACGTGGCGGCTATCCTTGAACTGAAGAAAAAGCGCAACGCGGTCATCCTTGCGCATAATTACCAGACGCCGGAAATCTTCCATTGCGTGGCCGATATTGTCGGCGACAGCCTCGCGCTGGCGCGAAAGGCAGCGGAGGTCGATGCCGATGTGATCGTGCTCGCAGGCGTGCATTTCATGGCCGAGACAGCCAAGCTGCTCAATCCCGGCAAGACGGTGCTGATCCCCGATATGGCTGCGGGCTGTTCACTGGCCGACAGCATCACGCCGGAAGATGTGGCGCTTTTGCGCGAGGCGCATCCCGGCGTGCCGATCATCACCTATGTCAACACGTCCGCTGCGGTAAAGGCGGCATCAGATATCTGCTGCACCTCCGGCAATGCCAAAAGGATAGTGGAGTCGCTGGGCGTGCCGCGTGTGCTGATGATCCCTGATGAATTTCTGGCGCAGAACGTTGCGCGTGAAACCAACGTCGAAATTCTCGCCTGGCATGGCCATTGCGAGGTGCATGAGCGTTTTACACCTGACGATATCCGCGAATTGCGTGAAAGCCATCCGGGCGTCATGGTTCTGGCGCATCCGGAATGCCCGCCGGAAGTGGTGGAAGCAGCCGATTTCGCCGGTTCCACGGCGGTCATGTCCAACTATGTTGGCGAGAAAAAGCCACAGCGCGTCGTGCTGTTGACCGAATGCTCGATGAGCGACAATGTCGCCGTCGATCACCCCGACGTCGAGTTCATCCGCCCGTGCAATCTATGTCCGCATATGAAGCGGATCACGCTCCCCAATATCCGCGATGCGCTGGAAAACAATCGTCATGAAGTGTTGGTCGACGTCGCGCTGATGGAACCGGCCCGGCGCGCCGTCGAGCGGATGCTGGCGATATGAACACGGCTCAAGCCCCGGTTCTCATCATTGGCAGCGGCCTTGCCGGTCTGATGACGGCGCTGGCGCTGCCTCCGCAGCCAGTCCTGCTGGTGACGGCGGGAAGTCTTGGTCTGTCCGGTTCAAGTGCGCTGGCGCAAGGCGGCATTGCTGCAAGCATCGGCGCGGATGACAGCGCGGCGCAGCATCTGGCAGATACGATTGCGGCAGGCGATGGCCTGTGCGATGCGGCGGTGGCTACCGAAATCGTCGCGGCGGGCGCCGAAGTGATCGCGGCGCTGGAAGCTTATGGCGTGCGTTTCGACCGCAAGGCCGATGGATCGTTTTCGCTCGGTCTGGAGGCCGCGCACAGCCGCCATCGCATTGCGCATGTTGATGGCGATGCGACGGGTGCGAGCGTCATGCGTGCACTGGCTGCGAAGGTTGTGGCAACGTCTTCGATCACCGTCATGGAAAACACCCGCGCGCTGCGGCTCATCAAACAGGATGGCCGTGTCGTCGGTGCCTGCCTCGAAAATGTCGGCCCGGTTGCCGCGCGCGCCGTGGTTCTGGCGACCGGCGGGATCGGCGGGCTTTATAGCGCAACAACCACGCCGCTTGGCAATCTGGGACAGGGTGCTGCATTGGCAAGCCGCGCCGGCGCTGTGCTCGCCGATATGGAGTTCGTGCAATTTCATCCCACGGCCCTTGCGGTCTCGGCACCGCGTTTGCCGCTGATCAGCGAAGCAGTGCGCGGCGAGGGCGCTACGCTTGTCAATGATCGCGGCGAGCGGTTCATGGCCGACATTCCGGGTAGCGAATTGGCCCCTCGCGATGTGGTTGCCCGCGCCATCGGCAGTGAGATCGCGCAAGGGCGCAAGGTTTTTCTGGATGCGCGCGCGGCTCTGGGCACGCGTTTTGCAATCAGTTTTCCGGGTATCGACGCGCTTTGCAAGCAGCATGACCTCGATCCCTCCAGGGATTTGATCCCGGTCAGACCAGCCACCCATTATCACATGGGCGGCATCAAGACCGACGCGGATGGGCGCAGCAGCTTGCCGGGTCTCTGGGCCGTGGGCGAAGCGGCCTGCACCGGCCTGCATGGAGCGAACCGGCTTGCCAGCAATTCGCTGCTCGAAGCTGCCGTCATGGGACTGCGCGCCGCTCGCGCGCTTGGTGATGAAGATGCGGTTGCTGTGCGGCATCCCGTGCCGGTGAGCCTCGCACAAAGTTCCGATCCTCAATGGGTGCGGGGCGTTGTTTCCCGTCATTTCGGCCTGCTGCGTGATGAAGAAGGTTTGCGCTCTGCAATCACAACCCTTCTCCCCTTCGCGGAGACCGATGATGCCGCAGCCGTGGCGCTTGTCGCTGCGGTTGCGGCATATGAACGGCGCGAGTCACGCGGCAGCCATGCCCGTGACGATTATCCCGGCAAAAGCGCGGCCCCAGCCCGCAGCTTTTTCACCTTTTCGGCAGCTTTCGCTCTGGCTCGCGAAATCGCTGCACCTCACCCCGTCACAAGGACTGCATGATGAACCTGCCGCGCCTGTCTCCGCTTGTCGTCGAACCGCTGGTGCGCGCCGCACTTCTGGAAGATCTGGGGCTTGCTGGCGATATTACCAGCAATGCGGTAGTGCCAGAGGATCACTGCTCCGCCATGCTGTTCAACCTGCGCCAGCCCGGTGTCATCGCCGGACTCGACGTGGCCGAAATGGCGTTTCGTCTGGTCGATCCGGATGTCAGCTTCGAACGTCTGGCGCGGGACGGTCAGTCCCTTGAAAGAGGGGCCGATGTCGCCCGTGTTTCCGGTTGGTCCCGCTCTATTCTGGCGGGGGAGCGGACCGCGCTCAATTTCCTCGGCCACCTATCGGGGATTGCTACTGCGACGGCCAATCTGGTGAAGGCAGTTGAGGGCACGAAGGCCGCTATCGTCTGCACGCGCAAGACGACGCCGGGGCTGCGTGCCTTGCAGAAATATGCTGTCAGGGCAGGCGGCGGCATGAACCACCGTTTCGCGCTCTATGATGCGGTGCTCATCAAGGACAACCACATCGCGGTTGCTGGCGGTGTGCGCGAGGCTATTGAGCGCGCCAAGGCCGGCGCCGGTCACATGGTCAAGATCGAGGTCGAAGTCGATACGCTGCAACAGCTTGACGAGGTCATGGCTGTCGGCGTTGATGCGGTACTGCTCGACAATATGTCGCCGGATCAATTGCGCGAGGCTGTATCGATCATGGATGGTCGCGCGATTTCCGAAGCTTCAGGCGGCATCACACCGGAAACGGTGGCGGCTGTGGCGGCAAGCGGGGTTGACCTGATTTCGATCGGCTGGACGACGCATAGCGCGCCAAACCTCGATATAGGGCTTGATTTTGAGCTGACCGGGGTAGGGATCGCCCACAATCCATCCTGAATTTCCAGATTTTTGCAGCAACACCCAATCTATCGCATGAGGTTGGGCTGCGGCGAAATCTGGCGTCTACCTCTTCCAAATTCCCGCAACACATCCTCCGTTAAAATATGATTGAGTTATTCATGTTTTCGTGCCACAAATCGACTGACTGATAGTCAGTCATGAGTCGTGCGACGGTTCGGACACCTGCTTGTGTGCGTGCCGGTTGCCGGATCGTCGTCACGGCTCAAAGCGGCATTTGTTGCTGAGTTTCATGAATATCGAGCAGGAGGGGAGCGTTATGCTTCACCATACGGAAAACTGGCCTTACATGATCACCTTGTCGAAGGGCGCATCAACCATGGCGGAGACGCGTGAATTCTTTGATGTCTGGAGCCGCTGGCTTGATGAAGAAAAGCCCTTTATCACGATCCGCCGTTTTTTGGATGAGGATGCCCTTGTGCATCCCGAAGGTTCGGCGCGTGACGTCAAGCAATGGTTCCAGCACAATGCGCAGCGCATTCGCGAACAGGTGCTGGGGATGGTGAACATCGTGCCGGAATCTGTTTATGAACAGGCAAACCGCATGGACGCCGAAAAGCTGTTCCGTGTTCCGGCGGGCACATTCTCCAACGTCGATGCAGCGCTGCACTGGCTGGAGGATCGCGTCGTTCGACCGAACAGTCTTGCTTTTGACAGGGCGGCAATCCGGGGTAAATTGGCAGCATTCTGAAGTTCCGGAGACTGATTTGCCGCCGACTGCCATCAAGCCCAAGCCCCGCACCAAGCCGGCCGAAATACGTCGCGACGAACTGATGGCTGCAGCCGAAGCCCTCTTCCTCGAAAAGGGTTTCGCAGCGACAAGCGTGGATGAAATCGTGCGTCTGGCAGATGTTGCCAAAGGTACGTTCTATCTGCACTTCCGCAGCAAGGACGACATGCTGGTCGCTTTACGGGAGCGATTTATCGATGGTTTCTGTGAGGGGCTGGAGCGTCAGCTCGACCAATATCCGGCCGATGACTGGCTCGGAAAGCTGGTAGCGTGGGCCGAGACGGGCATTGCCGGCTATCTGGACAATTACAAACTCCACGACATGGTGTTTCATGATTTTCATCCGCCCATGCGGCGCATGAAGCAGGAAAATCCGGCAATCGTCCGGCTCGATGCATTGTTGAGCGAGGGAAACGCCGCAGGTGCATGGAACATCGCCAATCCGCGCTTGACGGCTGTACTTCTTTTCAATGCGCTGCACGGTGCGGTCGATGAAATCATCTCCAATCCCGAGATGATGGATCGCACCGAAATGATCGCGGGTGTAAAGGCATTTTTCCTGCAGGCAGTGACATCTCGATAATACAGCCAAAGAAAAAGGGAGGCTGATGCCCCCCTTCGTTCATTGCCGAGCTCGGTTCGGCGGACTTATTTCTCCACGAAAGCCTTTTCGATGACGTAATGTCCGGCTTCGCTCTGGCTGCCTTCCTTGAAACCGCGCTCTTCAAGTATCTGCCTCGTTTCGGCCAGCATTTCCGGGCTGCCGCAGAGCATCATGCGGTCGTCCTCATGATTGAATTCGGGCAGGCCGACATCGGTGAAAAGCTGGCCCGAACGAATAAGGTCGGTCAGGCGGCCACGATTCTTGTAGGGCTCACGCGTGACCGTCGGATAGTAGATGAGCTGCTTCGTGACCATTTCTCCGAGGAACTCGTCTTGCGGCAGTTCGTTGGAAATGAAATCCGTATAGGCGAGTTCCGCCACCTGACGCACGCCATGAACGAGAATGATCTTCTCGAAGCGTTCATAGGCTTCCAGATCGCGAATGATCGACAGGAACGGCGCGAGGCCGGTGCCGGTCGAGAGCAGCCAGAGATTTTTACCGGGCTTCAGATTGTCATAGAGCAGCGTGCCGACCGGCTTCTTGGAAAGAATGATCTGGTCGCCAACCTTCAGATGCTGGAGCTTGGAGGTCAATGGACCGTTCGGCACCTTGATCGAGAAGAATTCCAGGCCGTCTTCATAAAGGCTCGAGGCGATGGAATAGGCGCGGGTGAGCGGCTTGCCGTTCACTTCCAGGCCCATCATGATGAACTGGCCGCTCTGGAAGCGAAAACCGGGGTCACGCGTCGTGCGGAAGGAAAACAGCGTGTCGGTCCAGTGATGGATGTCGGTGACGGTTTCCTGATTGAAGTTGCTGCTCATTTTCGGAACTGTCTCTGTCTTGCTCCTGCACCGCTTGGGAGGACGGCGCCTACGGATGGTCGGTTGTTTGTCATTGCTGCATTTTGCCCGCAGTCATGCAGCTCCGTGGAGTCTGCATTTCCCGCAGGCAAAACGCTTTGATCGCAATCAATATCAGCGCGTCATGCTGCCTTCAGGGTGGCTTCCGCGAATTCGTAATTGGCCAGCTTGTCGAGGAAATTCGTTACATAGTCAGGCCGACGATTACGGAAATCGAGATAATAGCTATGCTCCCAGACATCAAGTCCTAATAGCGCCTTGCCTTCGCCGGTTGCCAGCGGATTGGAGCCGTTCGGCGTCTTGGTGACCTTGAGCTTGCCATCATCGGCCAGAACCAGCCATGCCCAACCCGAACCGAACTGGCCGACAGCCGCCGCCTTGAAAGCTTCCTTGAACTGGTCGACGCCGCCGAAATCCTCAACGATCTTCTTTTCCAGCGCGCCCGGAAGACGGCCGCCCGTCGCTGAAAGGTTCTGCCAGAAAAGATTGTGGTTCCAGTGCTGGCCGGCATTGTTGAACACAGGCGCAAGATCGGCCTTATCCTTGGCGAGGAGAACGATTTCTTCAAGCGACTTGCCCTTGAGCGCGTCGTTCTTTTCAACAAATCCGTTGAGCGCGGTAACATAGGCTTGATGATGCTTGCCATGGTGCAGTTCAAGCGTTTCGGTGCCCATGCCGACGCCTTCGAGAGCGTGGGTCGCATAGGGGAGCGGAGGCAGGGTGAAGCTCATTTTGGACTCCTTGGTATAGAACTATCTTGATAATACCGGGCGTTTCGCTTAATTTAGCAAGATAATGCTTCTTTAAATCGAAAACAGGCAATATGTCAAGGAATGACTTTCTAAATACAGACGCTTCGGGAGCACGTTCGCCCGCTGAACGTATAATGCTTGCGCTGAAGATGCGCGGCGCACAGACGGCGGCTGCAATCGGCGAGCAGCTCGGAACCACCGGTGAAGCGGTTCGTCAGCAATTGGTGCGCTTGGCGGAAGAAGGTCTGGTCGCCGCGCACTCTGTGTCGCAAGGCGTTGGGCGCCCGTCGCAATTCTGGGACCTGACCGAGGTCGGCAATAAGCGCTTCCCCGATACGCATGCCGATTTGACGGTGCAGCTTCTCCATTCCGTTCGCGCCATTTTGGGTGAGGATGCGCTGGATACGCTGATTGCGCATCGGGAGACGGAGACCCGTCGTCAGTATCAGGCGCGCCTGAAAGATCTGTCGCTGGGCGAGCGGGTGGAACAGCTGGCCGCAATCCGCTCGGCGGAAGGTTATATGGCCGATGCGGAGCGGCAAGAGGATGGTTCCTGGCTCTTTATCGAAAACCACTGTCCCATCTGTGCTGCCGCCGACACGTGTCAGGGCTTTTGCCGGGCGGAGCTGCAAGTGTTCAGGGCCGTGCTGGGCCCTGATGTTTCGGTAAACCGCACCGAGCATATTCTGGCGGGCGCGCGGCGCTGCGCCTACGTTATTTCGGCCGCCTGATAATTCTCAGCATCGTGCCGTTTGCGGCTGTCTTGCACTGCGAATGAGAGCGAGTGCCGACACGAATGCAAGGGCTGACAGAACAGCAAAACCGGAGAAAAGCCAGAGTGCGGCATGGGCGGTGCCAGCAAACCCGCCGGGATTGGTAAGCCCCGCCATATTGGCGACCATTCCGGCAAGCGCGGCGCCAAGCGCGGTCGTGAAAAGCTGCACCATGGTCACGGAGGCGGAAGCCAGATTCTGATCCTCCGCGTCGGCACGCTTGAAAATGCGGGTCAGCAAATGCGGCCATGTCAGGCCAACGCCAAAACCGATGACAGCCAGCGCAATACAGATCGGAAGCAGATCGTACCAATGGCCCGCGCTGCCGGCCGGAATGAGGACTGCCAGCGTTACCATGCCAGCCACCCCCATGACCGGGGCGGCGAGGATAACGCGGTCGGTTCGTCCGGCGGCGATCCCAGACGACCCGATAGAGCCGAGTGTCCAGCTGCCGCCCATGATGGCTGCCAGATAGCCCGCGACAAGCGGCGACTGGTTATGCAGCACCTGAAAGAACAGCGGCACGAAGACTTCGGAACTGGTGACTGACGCGCTGAGGAAGGAAAGCGTCAGATAAAGGGCGCCGAGTTTCCGGATGCTGAACGAGCCTTGCGGAAGGATACGTCGGCTGGCTTTCTTTTCCACGGCAGCGAGGAGAAGCAGCAGGACGATGGCAAGCGCAACGCCGCCGGCATTCAATGCCAGTTCCGATGAAATGCTTCCGGCAGAAACGGCAAGGACGGCAGAAGTCAAAAGGACGAGCTGCGGCCATGCCAGCCGGTCATTGCTGGCGGCGGAGCCGGATTCGCGCGGCAGCACCGTCATGGCCATGATGGTGAACGCGGCGATCACAGGCGCCAGCGACCAGAAGGCGGCGCGCCACATGCCAAGTTCGGCAAATACGCCGCCGATGGCTGGGCCGACGAGTGTGGCCACACCCCACATGCCGGAAACGAGACCAATGGCGCGCGGCCACAGCGCTTCATCGAAAACGATGCGGATCATGGAATAGGAGAGCGCCAGCATCATGCCGCCGCCAAGGCCTTGTATGGCGCGCCCTGCCAGCATGACGGGCATGGATGGAGCAAGGCCGCAAGTCAGGGTTCCCGCGGCGAAGATAACCGCTGCGATCAGATAGGCGCTACGCGGGCCCGCTTGCGACAGCAGCCGCGGCACGAGGGCTGAACCAAGGATCGATGCAGTCACGAACAGCGCCGTGTTCCACGCATAATAATCCATGCCGCCAATGTCGGCGACGACCGTTGGCAGAATGGTGGTGGCGATGAACACGTTGATGGCATGAAGCGCCACGCCGCCAACCAGCGTCAGCGATACGATGGCGTTTCTGCCTGCGAACAGGTCTCCCCAACCGGCGGTCGGCTTGTGATCCTGCATTTTATTTTCCTTTGACTGTCAATGTGCGGGCGGGGTCCCAAAGAGCTCGCCCCGAGCATGGAAATGATGGCTACGCCCGAGTCAATAATTTGTCAAGCAAATGCTTGGTTAATTAAATTGATGATGCTCCGAAAACGGTAGCAAGCTGTCTTGTCGTCGGGAAGCCCTGTGTCCGGGCAAAGACTTTCAATGAAACCGACAGGCAAGCAGGAGCGCGAGCGAAGGGGTTCAATTCCACCCAAAAAGCTCTATATGAAGCTCATCCGCTGAAGGCGGGGCAGTAATCCGCGATAGCTTGCGGGAAATTTTTTCCCGATAAGGCTGTGGCGGATTTGTGTTTCTGTCACAAGCTTCCTATAAGCCTTCGAATAATTCGGGAAACTACTTGTGTTTTCCTCAACTCGGCACACCAGCTCTGCTGGTCAGGCCAGATTTCCCCATCGGACGACCCGGAACTGCCATGATCCAGACGCCTTATTACCTGATCGACAAGACCAAGCTGAAGCGCAACATGGAAAAGGTTGCCTATGTGCGCGAGAAATCCGGCGCCAAGGCGCTGTTGGCGCTAAAATGCTTCGCCACCTGGTCCGTATTCGATCTGATGAGCGAATATATGGACGGCACGACATCGTCCTCGCTCAACGAAGTGCGTCTTGGTCATGAAAGATTCGGCGGGGAAACCCATGCCTATAGCGTGGCCTATGCCGATAACGAAATTGATGAAGTGATCAGCCATGCCGACAAGATCATCTTCAATTCAATAGGTCAGCTTGAGCGCTTTGCCGACAAGGCAGCGCATATCAAGCGCGGTCTGCGCCTCAATCCGGGCGTGTCGTCATCAAGCTTCGATCTTGCCGATCCGGCCCGTCCGTTCAGCCGCCTTGGCGAATGGGATGTGTCGAAGGTCGAAAAGGTCATGGACCGCGTGACCGGCTTCATGATTCATAACAATTGCGAAAATTCCGATTTCGGTCTTTTTGACAGGATGCTGACCGATATCGAGGCAAAGTTTGGCTCGCTGCTTCATCGCGTCGAATGGGTCAGCCTTGGCGGCGGCATTCACTTCACCGGCGATGATTATCCGGTCGATGAGTTTTGCGCGCGCCTCAAGGCATTCTCGGAAAAATTCGGCGTACAGGTCTATCTGGAGCCGGGCGAAGCCTCCATCACCAAGACCACCACGCTGGAAGTGACCGTGCTCGATACGCTGTTCAATGGCAAGAATCTTGCCATCGTCGACAGCTCGATCGAGGCCCATATGCTTGATCTGCTGATCTATCGCGAAAAGGCGAAGATGGCGCCGAACAATGGCGAGCACAGCTATATGGTTTGCGGCAAGTCCTGTCTTGCCGGTGATATTTTCGGCGAGTTCACTTTCGACAAGCCGCTCTCCATCGGCGACCGTCTCTCATTTGAGGATGCGGCCGGTTATACCATGGTCAAGAAGAACTGGTTCAATGGCGTGAAAATGCCAGCCATTGCCGTGCGTGAGCTCGACGGTACGGTCAAAATTGTCCGCGAATTCGATTATGCGGATTTTGAAGGGTCGCTTTCTTAAAGATCCTGTTGCGGTATCAGGCCGCAACGAACCCACGTGTTCCGAGTGAGAAGGCAATCGGGACGTTTAACAGATGGCGGGTAACCGCTGGAAGAGGAAGCATCGACAGAAAATGAAGAAGAACGTTCTCATTATCGGCGCCGGGGGCGTGGCACAGGTTGTTGCACATAAATGTGCGCAAAACTCTGACATATTGGGCGATATCCATATTGCGTCCCGCACGGTTGAGAAATGCCGCAAGATTATCGATAGCGTGCATGAAAAGAAGAGCCTCAAGACCGAGGTGAAGCTGGAAGCGCATGCGCTGGACGCAATGGATATTGAGGCCACCAAGGCTCTGATCCGCAAGACGGGCGTTCAGATCGTCATCAATGTCGGCTCGGCCTTCCTCAATATGTCGGTTCTTCGCGCCTGTATCGATACGGGCGTGGCCTATATGGACACCGCGATCCATGAAGACCCGAAGAAGATCTGCGAGACCCCGCCATGGTATGGCAATTACGAATGGAAGCACCTGAAGGAATGTGAAGAGAAGGGCATCACCGCCATTCTCGGCATCGGCTTCGATCCCGGTGTGGTCAATGCCTATGCCCGCCTTGCTGCCGACGATTATCTGGATGAAGTCAAATCCATCGACATCGTCGACATCAATGCCGGTTCGCATGGCCGCTGGTTCTCGACCAATTTCGACCCGGAAATCAATTTCCGTGAATTCACGGGCACGGTTTATTCCTGGCAGAACGGTGCTTGGCAGTCGAACAAGATGTTTGAAGTCGGCAAGACCTTCGACCTGCCGGTGGTTGGCCCCAGCAAGGCCTACATGACCGGCCATGACGAAGTGCACTCACTCTCCAAGAACTATCCGAACGCGGATGTCCGCTTCTGGATGGGCTTTGGCGATCACTATATCAATGTCTTCACGGTGCTGAAGAATCTCGGCCTTCTGTCCGAACAGCCAGTCAAGACCGCGGAAGGGCTGGAAGTCGTGCCGCTCAAGGTGGTCAAGGCTGTTCTGCCCGATCCGGCATCGCTTGCGCCCGACTATACGGGCAAGACCTGCATTGGCGATTTCGTCAAGGGCACCAAGGACGGCAAGGAGAAGGAAGTCTTCATCTACAACGTTGCCGACCACAAGGACGCTTACAACGAAGTGGGTTCGCAGGGCATTTCCTACACCGCTGGCGTTCCGCCGGTTGCGGCTGCGATCCTCATCGCCTCGGGTGAGTGGGACGTGGAGAAGATGGTCAATGTGGAAGAGCTGAATCCGAAGCCTTTCCTCCACATCCTCAACCAGATCGGCCTGCCATCCCGCATCAAGGATGAGAACGGCGACCGCGCACTGGACTTTGCGTAAACGCCTTTTGAATGATTAAAGAAAACCCTGCTTCGGCGGGGTTTTTTATTGCGCATTGCTTTGGCTGTACTCCGCCGCCTCCGCACCTCAGGGTGAGGGGTGTGGCGCTCGATAAAGAGGTCAGAAGAGCGGCGGCAAGAAGGTGCGCAGGGTGATTGAGATTCTGGTGATGACGAGTCGAAAATGGTGTTTTTCGAGAACCGGAGCGGAATGCACTTTGGGTACATGAGCACCGGAAGCGAAGAGAAGCGCCATTTGCAGGCCGTGAGCGCCTGAATATCAATTGCCCCGGGGCCAGGTGTCCGACAGTCGATAACCTCCCGGAAACGGGTCGCTCGGATCGAGCATAAGCTGCGACGTGCCGGTCACCCATGCGCGGCCGGAAATGATCGGGCTGATGGCAGGCTTGCCGCCGACTTCGATCACCTTGTCGAGCTTGCAGTGGAATTCGGTGCCAAGCACGGATTTGCCGATATAGCGTTCGCCCGCCTTCATCTGGCCCTTGGCGTGCAGCACGGCCATGCGCGCTGAGCAGCCGGTGCCCGTTGGCGAACGGTCCAGCTTGGCCGGGCGAATGGCAACGGTGTTCACGCCCGTCAGCACATCGCCTTCACGCGTCACCGGTTCGGTGATCTGACAAAAGGAAATGTGGTTCCAGTCTTTTTCAGGATGACGGAAGCCCACTTGTTCGTTGGCGGCCTTGGTGATCTTCACGCCGATTTCGGCAAGCTCCCGCGCCTGATCCGGCTCGATCTTCATGCCGATGGTCGCTGCATCCACAATGACGAAACTATCGCCGCCATAGGCCGTATCGACCGTGATCGTGCCGATCCCTTCGACTTCCAGCGCCGCATCCAGCCGGTCGGCGAAGGAGGGAACATTCCGCACGCTGATGCGCTCCGCCTTGCCGTTGCGGCATTCGGCTTCCACTTCGATGACGCCGCCCGGCGCTTCCAGCACCATATGGGTTACCGGTTCCTGCATCGGGATGATGCCGCTATCCAGAAGCACGGTCGAAACGCAGATCGAGTTCGAACCGGACATCGGTGGCGTATCCGCAGGTTCCATGATGATGAAGCCCATCTGCGCGCGCGGATCTTTCGGTGGCACCAGCAGGTTGACGTGGCGGAACACGCCGCCGCGCGGCTCATTCAGCACGAAATTGCGCAAGGTTTCGTCGCTCGCGATGAAGCGCGACTGCTCCCATATCGTTGCGCCGGGAGGCGGGGCGACCCCACCAACGATGACGTCGCCGACTTCCCCCTCCGCATGACAGCCGACGATATGGATGACCTTGGTGCTGCGCATGATGCCTCCTGCAATTCACGTAAATATTCCTATCGGCCAGGGCGCAGGCGTCAATCAGTTATCGGACGGAAAGTTGCGCTTTCACGCCATGATGAGAAATTCGTTTCTCATCCGACGGGGACGTGAAAAATCCGTTTCGGGACGTGTTGCTTCTTTGAACGAGTCTGCTATCCATGTTGCTCTAATTTTGTGCAAATCGATGCGCAGCCCGCTTGGCTCCGGATCAGTTTCTGGAACATACACAACGTTCCCAATAGAAATTGAGCAACCCGAAAAGTTGGGGCGAAGTCGCTCTTGCAGCGACAAACGCCCTTAGCCGGCATGGGACGGTCGATGATCGTATTTCCGCGCCTCTTCTCAGATTGACATGGTCTCTGATGTTCCGGGGCGTGGCCTCAATCAAATTGGAACATCCGGCGGATTGACGGCCCCGGATGCTTCGGGGAGCGGACTATGGACAGGACAAACAATGCGGGCTTTGAGCAGCCCCATGAAACCGGCATGCAACGCTGGGGCAGGGAGATGGCTGCGGCGCTGACGCTTGGCTGGCCGCTGATCTTCACCAATCTTTCGCAGGCAGCACTAACGGCAACCGATGTCATCTTCATCGGCCGTCTCGGAGCGGACACGCTCGCCTCGGCTTTGCTCGCGACGAGCTTTTATCACACACTGATGATCTTCTCGATGGGGCTGGTCTCGGCGGTGATGCCGATGATCGCCATCGCGCTTGGAAAGAACCGCCATTCTGTGCGCGATGTGCGCCGCACTGTTCGTCAGGGTTTCTGGACCGCGATCATGATCGCAATTCCTGTCTGGGTCGTGCTCTGGCACTGCGAGGAGATTTTCCTTTTCCTGGGCCAGCGGCCTGATATTGCCGCCCGCTCGACCGATTTCATGCACACGCTGCAATGGGCGCTGTTGCCTTATCTGGGTTATATCGTCCTGCGATCCTTCTTCGCAGCGATGGAAAAGCCCATGTGGACCCTGCTGGTGGCCGCGCTTGCCATCGGTTTCAACGCGCTTGCCGGATGGACGCTCATTTTCGGCCATTTCGGCTTTCCGAGCATGGAACTGCACGGCGCCGGTATCGCCACTACCCTGTCGAGCACAATGATGTTCCTCGGTCTCGCGGTGATTACGCTGTGGCATCGCCGTTTTCGCCGCTATCACCTGTTCGGGCGATTTTGGCGTCCGGACTGGCCGCGCTTGCTTGAACTGTGGCGGATCGGCATTCCAATGGCGCTGACTTTCGTGTTTGAAACCTCCATCTTTTATGCCGCCGTGGTCATGATGGGCCGCATCGGACCGACGGCAATGGCGGCTCACGCCGTGGCGATCCAAATAGCATCGCTCAGTTTCATGGTCCCGCTTGGTTTCGGACAGGTTGCAACAGTGCGCGTGGGCCGTGCTTATGGTGCTGGCCAGCCCAGAGCCATTGCCTATGCGGGGTGGAGCGCCTACGCACTCGGCGTTGGCTTCATGGCGGTGATGGGGCTCTTGATGGTCCTTATTCCGCGCTTGTTCATCGGCGTGTTCCTGGATCTGCACGATCCGCAGAATCTGCCGGTGATGGAACTGGCGGTCAGCTTCCTTGCTCTGGCGGCATTGTTCCAGACGGTTGACGGTGCTCAGGCTGTCGCGGCGGGCATGTTGCGTGGTCTGCGCGACACGCGCATACCGATGTATCTTGCCCTGCTCGGCTACTGGGGCGTCGGCCTGCCGCTGGGGGCCTTGCTTGCGTTTAAATTCGACATGGGCGGACAGGGTATCTGGCTGGGCCTCGCGGCGGGACTGGGTATCGTCGCGGTGCTGATGACGCTGCGCTGGCGCAGGCATCTGGCGCATATTTCGGCCCTGCATTCGGCCTGAATAAGAAAGCCATGCGATTTTGTGATCGCATGGCTTTCAGTGTCTGCATCAAAAGCTGCCGCCCCGTGCTGCAAGGCAATCACCGCAACACGGCGCGGAATCCGATACTGATTACTTTGTCAGTGCAGTGATGCGGTCGAGAGCGGCGCCAAAACCCTTCAGCGAAACCTTGAAGGCGACTGCCTGGCTCGGGCTCAATGCCGTCGTAGTGATGTTGATATTGGTTCCGGCCTTGAGGGCCGCGACCTGCTTTGCGTCAAACGCGACCGGCGCCAGGCAGCCTTGCGGCAGGCAGGTGGAGAATGTGAGATTGGGTCCGGCAGCCTCATCGATCTTGAGCGAAGCGCCCTTGGCGAGATCGAGGCCAAACGGCATCAACAATACGCCTTCCACCCTTCCTTCCACATTGCGAAGCTCTGCTGTCAGCACACGCTGGCCGGTCTGGGAACTGCTCTGTTCCTGCCGGATCGCGCAGATGGCGGTATCCTTCTGCGACTGGCACGAAACGGTCCAGTCCTGATAGGTTTCCTGCAACGTGCTCGCTCCTCCCGGAAGGGGTGCCGCGAGCGCCGTTACGCTGGAAATGGCGGCAAAGGTAAATGCGAGGCCGATTGCATGACAGGTTTTCATAAATAAGATCTCTCTAAATTCGCAATATTCATTCTGAATGTTCTACACCTTCTTAGGTAAAAGCATCTTTGAAATCAATGCAATTATTTTATCGGTTTTATTGAGAATATCCGGTAAGTATAATTTAATACATTAGCTCTCCGATCAAAGCAGTGCTCGCCTGTCGGTCTTGTTCATCCGGTTCCGATATGCGCGCGCCTCCCGAAAACGGGAGCCGCTTTCGGGAGGCGCGCATCAAACATCATCACAGCGCCGACCTCATTCAATAAGATCGAAAATGCCCTAACCGGGCCACCGCGCGTTCCATGGTGTTTTGCTTCGGCCAGTTCGCGTGCTAGGGCTTCAATACGACGTTGCTCTTGCCTTTCTTGACCTGATCGATAACGAGCAGTTTTACAGGATCAGAGCCGATATTGGTGCCTTTGTGCCATTGATTGATGGATTCGACGGCGAAGTCTCCGGGTTTGAGTGTAACGGTTTTCCCCGTCACTTCATTGAAAACGCTAAGCGTGCCGGAAAACACATAGGCATATCTGGGATAGATGTGCTTGTGGAGCGGTAGGCTTGCTCCGGGCGCGATTTCGTATTGTGAAACCACGACTTCCACATTGCCTTGCGGAAGGGAAATCTTGCCGCCGCTGAGAGTTTTGTCGGATTTGAAAACAGGGGTCACTGTTGCGGCTTTACCGGAAAGGGGTTCTTTTGCCTGCAGTGGGAAAGAGAGAAGTGTCATTGCCGATGCCGCGCAAACAATCTTGGTAAAACTATTTATCGAGAAAGTCCGGATTGTGGAATTATAACGAGCCATTCTTAAATGTCCTCTGAATTATGAATATAAATAGCGAACCGGAAGCTCACTAATAATTAAGTATATGGAATCTTACAGTGTGAATACTCCCAACTATTCGGGTCTGGAATTGTATTATACATAGCTGATTCTTCTGCCCGAAAACCGTTTCGCACTTGTGGGCATGCGCGTTAAAGTTACCGGCAAAGTTAGAGGCTGGAGGTTGGGACTTGACGCTACGCTATCAGATCGTCGCACTGGCAATTGTGCCGCTTATCGTGGCCATCCTGACGGTCACAGCTTTCATTACCTGGCAGTCGGCCAATCTCGTGCAGAGCAGCATCGCCACCTTTGAGAAGAACATGCTCAAGGCGAAGGAAACGGAGTTGCTGAATCTGACAAATCTCGCTCTCTCCTCCATCCAGAAAATCTACGAGGAGGCCGCGCCTGACGACACGGCCGCTATGGAACGGGTGCGGGCGATCCTGAC
The DNA here is from genome assembly GCF_008932435.1 of Brucella pseudintermedia. Lineage (GTDB taxonomy): Bacteria > Pseudomonadota > Alphaproteobacteria > Rhizobiales > Rhizobiaceae > Brucella > Brucella pseudintermedia. Next base: position 32,541 of record NZ_WBWE01000007.1, read on the forward strand.
TTCGCTCGACTACGGCCGTGACGGCTATTTTTTTGTCTATGATTATGATGGCAACAATGTCGTCCATCCGCGACAGACCTTTCGGCCCGGTCGCAACTGGCTCGATCTGGTCGATCCCGATGGGGACCGCGTTATCGCCAACCTGATAGACAAGGCCAAGGAAGGCGGAGGGCTGCACCAGTATAAATGGGAGAAACCGTCAAGCGGCGAGATGGCCGACAAGCTGTCCTTCGCGGTCGGCCTCGATAAATGGAAATGGATGCTCGGTACGGGCGTCTATCTTGACGATGTCTACGCGCAGACTGCGGCCGCAAATGCCGATTTCCGCGCGAACATTCGCACGACCTTCCTTATTGTCAGCCTTATCGCCGTGCCGGCTGTGATGCTCGTCTTCGCGACCTGTATGCTGCTCAACCTGCGTGAGCGACGCATGGCCGATAACAAGCTGAAGGAACTGGCGCAGCGCATCATCGATACGCAGGAAGAAGAACGGGCGCGACTGGCGCGGGAGCTTCATGACGGCATTTCCCAAAATCTCGTCGGCGTCCGCTATGCCATCGACCTTGCGAGCCGTCAGGTGAGGATGGGCAGCGGCGGCGCGCCGCTTGCAATCGAGAAAGCATCGGACGCGCTCAATGGCGCAATCAAGGAAGTGCGGCGGCTTTCGCATGATCTGCGTCCGCGCATTCTCGACGATCTTGGCCTGACGGTCGCACTCAAGGCCCTGTGTGAGCATTTTTCGGAGCGGACCGGCATTGAGACGCGGCTGGAAGCAAGCGGGCTGAGCGAGACGTTGAAGCCGGAGGCAAGCACGGCGCTTTATCGGGTCGTGCAGGAAGCGCTCACCAATGTCGAGCGTCATTCCGGGGCGAGCCGCGTCAACATCCGTCTCTGGGAAGCGGGCGGCAAGGTCACGATGACGGTCGCCGACGATGGCAACGGTTTCACCGCTCGTGATTTGAAGGATCCGCTATCTGGCCTGGGGCTAAGAAATATGCAGGAACGGATGGCACATTTCGGCGGGGTGCTCTTGGTTGAAACCAGCACAGATGGTACGCAACTCACCGCGCGCCTGCCGAAATCGGCAACAGAAAAAACGCGGGAACCGGAAGTCGCATGACGAATGAATGCAAGATTCGCGTATTGCTCGTGGACAATCATCCGCTGGTGCTGGATGGTTTGCGGGCTGTGCTCGAAACCTATGACGATATTGACGTTGCAGGCGCCGCTTCCAATGCGCGGGTCGCCCTTGAACTGGCGCTCACCGTCAATCCCGATGTGGTCCTGATGGATATCAATATGCCGCTCCTCAACGGCATTGATGCCATCGAACTGTTCAAGAAGCAGTTTCCGGGCATCCGTATCCTCATGCTGTCCATGCATGACAGCCGCGAATATATCTCGACCTCGATCATGCGCGGCGCTTCCGGATATGTCTTGAAAGACGTGTCCACGGCAGAAATCGTGGCCGCAATTCATGCGGTCGCGTCGGGCGGGACATATTTCTCTTCCGGTGTTTCGGAAGCACTGCTCGACAGCGGCGAGAGAAAGCCGGAAGGTTTGTCTGTTCGCGAAAACGACGTTTTGGTGCTGGTGGCCGAGGGCGGCAGCAATCGGGAGATTGCAACCAGGCTCGGAATTTCCGAAGCAACCGTCGAAACCCACCGCAAGAACATCAAGAAGAAGCTTGGAATCGCGAGCACAGCCGGGCTTACCCGTTACGCCATCGAAAACCGGTTGCGCCTGTCTTCGCTTTAACCGGCATCGGCCGCGGTTCCTGATTTTGCCTTACCCACTAATGGGTAGTCCTTTGTTTCTTAGAACTTTCGTCCGCTTGCGAGGCGGATTCGCCGGTCTTATCATTCGCTCCAAAACCGCTTGAGGAGGCGGAACAGAAGGGGAGGAGCGATGTCAGTCTTGCTGGCGTTGTCGCGTGCTATCGACGCGGCCAATAATTTCATCGGAAAATCCGTATCGTGGCTGATACTGGTGGCCGTGCTCATCAGCGCCATCAACGCAGTCTCGCGCAAGCTGTTCAACGTCAGTTCAAATGCGTGGCTGGAAGCGCAATGGTATCTGTTCTCGGCGGTCTTCCTGATCGCAGCCGGATATACGCTGCTGCACAGCGAGCATGTGAAGGTCGATCTTCTCTACAGCCGCTATTCACGGCGGACACAGCTTCTGGTCGAAATATTCGGCACCATCTTCTTTCTCCTGCCTTTCTGCCTCATTACGATCTATCTCTCCTGGCCTATCGTGGAAGCCAAGATCGCCAGCGGTGAAAGCTCCAACAATACCGGGGGGCTGGTTCTCTGGCCGGTTTGGGTGCTGATACCGATCGGTTTCGGTCTGCTCACCTTGCAGGGAGTTTCCGAACTCATCAAGCGCATCGCCATTCTTCAAGGCCGCATACCGGACACGGTCGCTCTTGAAGATGCGGAAGCCAAGGCGCTCTGAGGGGGACGGATATGGTTGCTTTTATTGCGGAAAATCTCGCGCCGCTGATGTTCCTGTCGCTCGTGGTCGTGCTGCTGCTCGGTTATCCGGTGGCGTTCGCCCTGGCTTTCGTTGGCTTTGCCTTCGGCTTCGTCGGCATCGAAATGGGACTTCTTCCCGTCAACCTGTTCGGCGCAATACCGGACCGCATCTTCGGGCAGATGTCGAACGAGACATTGCTCGCCATTCCCTTCTTCACCTTCATGGGATTGATATTGGAGCGAAGCGGCATGGCGGAAGAACTGCTCGATACGATCGGGCAGCTTTTCGGTCCTGTGCGCGGTGGCCTCGCCTTTGCAGTTATCGTTGTTGGCGCGCTTCTTGCCGCCACGACAGGCGTGGTCGCTGCGTCGGTCATTTCGATGGGGCTGATTTCGCTCCCGATCATGCTGCGCTATGGCTATGACCGGAAGATTGCGAGCGGCACGATTGCTGCCTCCGGCACGCTGGCGCAGATCATTCCGCCGAGCCTCGTCCTGATCGTGCTCGCCGACCAGTTGGGCCGTTCAGTCGGCGATATGTACAAGGGGGCGCTGGTCCCCGGACTGCTGCTCGTCGGCTTCTACTGCGCCTTCATCATCGGCATGGCGATCCTGCGGCCCGACTCTGTCCCCGCCTTGCCGCCGCAGGCACGCACGCTGAAAGGCTGGAAGCTGCTGCAGCGCGTGGTGATCTCGCTCGTGCCGCCGCTAGTCCTGATCTTCCTCGTGCTGGGAACGATTTTCATCGGCGTCGCGACGCCGACGGAAGGCGGCGCCATGGGCGCGGTCGGCGCCCTGCTGCTTGCCATCATCAACCGCCGCCTCAACATGCCGATGCTGACTTCGGCGCTTTACGCCACGGCGAAGCTGTCCTCCTTCGTCATCTTCATTCTGCTTGGCGCTCGCGTGTTTTCGCTCACCTTTTATGGCGTCAACGGTCACGTCTGGGTCGAGCACCTGATGACATCGATCCCCGGCGGTGAAGTCGGCTTCCTGATCGTCGCCAATATTCTGGTGTTCTTCCTGGCCTTCTTCCTCGATTATTTCGAGCTGGCTTTCATCATCATCCCGCTGCTGGCACCGGTGGCCGATAGTCTCGGCATCGATCTGGTCTGGTTCGGCGTCATGCTGGCGGTCAATATGCAGACATCGTTCATGCATCCGCCATTCGGCTTCTCGCTTTTCTATCTGCGTTCGGTCGCGCCATCCCGGCCTTACAAGGACAAGGTGACCGGTGCCACTATCCAGCCGGTGACGTCCGGGCAGATCTACATGGGGTCGATCCCGTTCCTGATAATCCAGCTGGTCATGGTCGGCATCATCATCACATTCCCGGGCATTGTGACCCATTACAAGAGCGGCCATCCGCAGGCCGATCCGGCTTCCATCCAGATCAATGTGCCAATGCCGGAATTGGGGCCGAATGCTGGCGGCGGCAACCCATTCGGCGCGGCTCCGGCACCTTTTGGAGCGCCAGCGCCATCCAACGAGCCTTTGCCGGCACCGTCGTTCGGCTCGCCGCAGCCGAGCTTCGGGCAGGATAAGGATCAACAGCAAAAACCTGCGCAATGAGGGGAAAACGAGCATTACGCAGGCCGTAATAAAACCGAAACAATCTCAGGAGGAGAGACATGAAACAGGATTTGAACCGCCGCACATTTCTGACAAAAGGTGCCGCAATCGGCGCCGCTGCCGCGACAAGCGGAGCAGCGCTTGCAACCCCTGCAATTGCGCAGGAATTGCCGACACTGCGCTGGCGCCTGACTTCGGGCTTCCCGAACAATCTGGATACCATCTATGGCGGCGCGGTCTTCATGGCCAACGCCGTATCGAAGATGACCGAGGGCAAGTTCCAGATTCAGGTCTTTCAGGCGGGCGAAATCGTGCCGGGCCCGCAGGCCATCGACGCGGTTCAGGCCAATACGGTGGAAATGGCGCACACATGCGGCTATTATTTCACCGGCAAGAACCCGACCTTCGCCATCGGCACAGCGATTCCTTTCGGCATGAATACGCGCCTGCAGAATGCGTGGCTTTATCATGGCGGCGGCAACGAGCTCTATAACCAGTTCCTATCAGATTACGGCATCGTCGGCATTGTCGGCGGCAACACCGCTGCACAGATGGGCGGCTGGTATCGCAAGGAAATCAAGAGCCTCGCGGACCTCAAGGGCTTGAAGATGCGTATTGCGGGTGTGGCTGGCGAGGTCATGTCGCGTCTTGGGGTCGTCCCGCAGCAGCTTCCGGGCGGCGACATCTATCCATCGCTGGAGCGTGGCACGATCGATGCGGCTGAGTGGGTCGGTCCTTACGACGATGAAAAACTCGGCTTCTATCAGATCGCACCGTATTACTATTATCCGGCCTTCTGGGAAGGCGGCGCTTCGGTGCATTTCTTCATCAACAAGCAACAGTATGAAAGCCTGCCAGAAGCCTATAAGGTGGCGCTGAACACGGCAGCTGAAGCCGCTACCCAGAATATGATCGCGCTTTATGATGTGAAGAACACAGCCGCAATCCGTTCGCTGGTGTCGAAGGGCGTGAAGCTCCAGCCGCTGCCGCGCGACGTGCTTGACGCCGCCTATAAGGTCGCTTTCGAACTTTACGCGGAGTACAACGAGAAAAATCCGGCCTGGGCAAAAATCTATCCGTCCTGGAAAAAATTCCGCGACGAGGGCTTCGAATGGTTCCGCGTCGCTGAATATACCTATGACAGCTATGTCTACGCCCAACAGGCGGCAGGCAAGTAGTCACCGGCGAGCGCCGATCTGGTCCAGCCGGATCGAAAACGCGCTCAAGATGCGAAACGCTTGCTGACGGGGCCTTCGGGCCCCGTTTTGTTTCTGATAAGTGCCATAGAGCATTTTCCAAGCCAAAAATGTGAAACGCATGCGCGGGGACATCAGTTCACTGGACTGATTTCCCCGCCCGCTTCGATGCGTTCAGAAAATGCGGAAAAGTTGTTATCACTAAAATACTAATAAGTTTAATTGAGATATAACTTATGTATAGTTTATTGTTACTAAGTAAAGATGTTTATAATTAGTGCTATAATTGACACATATGCTTTCATTGTAGGTATTCTTTTGAAATTGGAATTGATTTGTTTTATTGATTCATTCAATCAGGTCTCGTCTGAATATTTCTGGAGGCAATGAAAAATGAAGATCAAGAGCGTATTGTTCGGCTCGGTCGCAGCGCTGGCTGCAACCACCGGGGCATATGCTGCGGATGCTGTTGTAGCGCCCGAGCCTGAGTCCGTTGAATATGTTCGCGTTTGCGACGCCTATGGTGCGGGATATTTCTACATTCCGGGCACCGAGACCTGCATGCGCATTTCCGGCTATGTTCGTTACGACCTGAAGGGCGGGAACGATGTATACGGTCGCGGCTTTGTTGATGGTAACGGAAAGGTCGATACCCGCCGTGATACCTGGGATAACAAGGCTCGCTTCACGCTGGACCTGTCGACCGCTTCGGAAACCGAACTGGGCACCTTGAAGACCTTTGCCGAAACCCGTTACGAATGGGGTAATGGCGTGGAGGGTTCATCCGGTTCGCTGCGCTATGCTTATATCCAACTGGGTGGCTTGCGTGTCGGTCTCGATGAATCGGCCTTCGTGACCTTTCCGGGCTATCTCGGCAATGTCCTCAACGATGACGTGATCCTTGCTGGCGGCTATCGCACGGGCCTCATCAGCTATACGTTCACGGCTGGCAACGGCTTCTCTGCCATCCTGTCGCTCGAACAGGGCAACAATGAGGATACGGACAGCAAATACGGTTATGATGGCGTCATCAAGGACTATGCGCCTCATGTTGTCGGCGGGCTGAAGTATGAAGGCGGCTGGGGCAAGATCGCTGGCGTCGCCGCCTATGATGCACGCAACGAAAAGTGGGCTGGCAAGGTTCGCGCCGACGTGAACATTACGGACCGTTTCTCGGTCTGGGCGATGGGCGGCTACAAGTCCAACAAGGATGAATACATCACGCAGACCGATAGCAATGGCAATGTGATTGGTTCCGTTCGTGCGATCAGCAGCTTCTACGGCACCTGGGGCGGCGATTGGGCGGTCTGGGGCGGCGCGGCATTCAAGGCAACCGACAAGGCGACCTTCAATGCACAGGCAGCTTATGATGGCAGCAAGACTTTCGCAGCTACTGCCAACGTAGCTTATGAAATGGTCCCGGGATTCACGGTTACGCCTGAAGTTTCCTATACCAAGTGGCAGGATGACAGGTCCTACCTCAAGGGTACGGACGCGTGGCAAGGCATGGTTCGCTTCCAGCGTACGTTCTAGAGCATTGCCAGCAAAAGTGTGAAACGGTTTTGCGTTGGAAAATGCGAACAAAGCAAAAATAGAGCATTTCCCGCAAAGTGCGAAGGGAGACCGGTTTACGGCCTCTCCTTCCACCTAAGAGGAAATTGATCCATTGACAGTGTGACGGATGTAATTGGTCAACGTATTATTGGTTCAATATTCTGAAAAATTAAACGAATATTGTTTGGGCGTCGTGCGTATATGAGTGATCGATGCATTGATGTAAAAAAATTGTAATTTGAATTTTTGTATTCTGGGCCTATGTTTAAAAAACCATTCGACAACGTAGAAGGACTGCGTTGTTCTCAAATCTGATCTCCAGTCGGAAGAATGGTACGGCGAGCTTCGGCTCGCCGTTTTTGTTCCCGGCGCATTGTCGCGCGAGAAATGGAAAAGGCCGGACTGTTCCGGCCTTGGTTTGCGTCCGGAAATGCGGAAAAACAAATAGTTAGAGCGGTTCCGAGGATTCCGCTAAAACAGGAACCGCTCTATCGTGAGAGCGTCATGTGCCGGTTGACGTCCTTGTAAAGCAGGTAGCGGAACTTGCCCGGACCGCCCGCGTAACAGGCCTGCGGGCAGAAAGCGCGCAGCCACATGAAGTCGCCGGCTTCCACTTCCACCCAGTCCTGATTGAGCCGATAGACCGCCTTGCCTTCCAGCACGTAAAGCCCGTGCTCCATGACATGGGTTTCGGCAAAAGGAATGACGCCGCCCGGCTCGAATGTGACGATGGTTACATGCATGTCGTGGCGCAGATCGTTGGGGTCGACAAAGCGCGTCGTCGCCCATGCGCCATTGGTATCCGGCATGGGGTTAGGCGCGATATCCTTTTCGTTGAGGAAGAGCGGTTCCGGAACGTCGAGACCGTCGACATATTCATAAGCCTTGCGCACCCAATGGAAACGGGCCGTCGCCGCGCCGTTGTTGCGCAAGGTCCAGCCGCTCTTCGGCGGCAGATAGGCGTAGCCGCCTTCGGTCAGCGTGTGGGTCTTGCCGGCAACCGTTACCGAAACCTCGCCTTCCACCACGAACAGAACGCCTTCCGCACCCTGATCCAGTTCGGCGCGGTCGCTGCCGCCGCCCGGCTGCACTTCCATGATGTATTGCGAGAAGGTCTCGGCAAAGCCGGAAAGGGGCCGCGCGATTACCCAGAGCCGCGTCTTGTCCCAGAAGGGCAGGAAACTGGTCACAATATCGCTGAATGTGCCCTTGGGAATGATCGCATAGGCTTCGGTGAACATGGCACGATCGGTGAGGAGCTGGGTTTGCGGCGGCAGCCCGCCCGTCGGCGCGTAATAGCTGCGGTTGTTCTTGTCGTTGCCCATGTGGGGAATTCCTTGTGTGAGATGCTGGATTCGCGGTGCGTCAAAGACCAGCCATGAAATCGTAGAATGAAACGCCCGGAAACGAGCCTTCCGGGCGGATGGGATCAGTAGAGCGCTTCCGGCAGAATATCCTTGAGGCGCAGCAGGGCGATGCGCTCCACCTGGGCGCAGGCCGTTTCAAATTCCGTGTCTCGGTCATTGGAAACGCGGCGCTGGAAAGTATCGAGGATTTCCTTCTTGTTGCGTCCCCTTACAGCGATAATGAAGGGAAAGCCGAATTTCGCGGTATAGGCATCGTTCAGTTCGGTGAAGGCCTGCTTTTCCGCATCGGTCAGCGCGTCGAGACCGGCTCCGGCCTGCTCGGCGGTGGATTCCGCGGTCAGGCGTTTAGCCTGCGCCAGCTTGCCCGCAAGGTCGGGATGCGCTTTCAGCACGGCCAGCCGTTCCTCCGGCGTAGCGGCGCGGAACACCTTGGTCATGGCCGCGGCGAGACCCGAGGCGGTATCTTCCTCACGGGTAAAGCCCGCATCGTAGGCACGTTCCGCTATCCAGGGCGAATGCTCGAAAATGCTTCCATAACGCGCGACGAATTCGTCTTTGCCAGCCTTCGACGGCACGACACCGGCAGTGACCGGCTTATAGTTTTCATGCCAGTGACGGGCGATGTCGACGCGCCTTGCGACCCATACCTTGTCGTGGCTCTGCACGTAATCGAGGAAGCGTTCCAGCGCAGCTGCACGGCCTGGACGTCCGACAAGGCGGCAATGCAGGCCGATGGACATCATCTTCGGCGCGCCTTCCGCGCCTTCGCGGTAAAGCACGTCGAACGTGTCTTTCAGATAGGTGAAGAACTGGTCGCCGGAGTTGAAGCCCTGCGGCGTTGCAAAACGCATGTCATTGGCGTCCAGCGTATAGGGCACGATCAGATGCGGGCCTTTCGGCCCCTGAACCCAGTAAGGCAGTTCGTCGGCATAGGAATCGGCGGAATAGAGGAAACCGCCTTCTTCCATAACGAGCTTCAGCGTGTTGTCGGAAGGCTTGCCCTGATAGATGCCGAGCGGACGCGAGCCGGTGAGTTCGGTGTGAAGGCGAACGGCTTCGCGGATATGTTCGCGCTCGATCTCTTCGGGAACGTCCTTATATTCCCACCAGCGCAAGCCGTGGCTGGCGATTTCCCAGTCGGCTTCCTTCATGGCTGTGACGGCTTCCGGATTGCGCGCCATGGCAAGCGTTACGCCATAGACGGTAACGGGCATGTTGCGGCGCGTAAAGGCGCGCCACAGGCGCCAGAAGCCGGAGCGTGCGCCATATTCATAGATGGATTCCATATTGAGGTTGCGCTGGCCCTGCCAGGCCTGAGCCCCGACAATCTCCGAAAGCAGGCATTCGGACGCCGGATCGCCGTCAAGGACGCAGCATTCGCCGCCTTCCTCGTAATTGAGGACGAACTGCACTGCGATGTTCGCCCCTCCCGGCCAGCGCGGATCTGGCGTGTTGCGTCCATAGCCGACGAGATTGCGCGGATATTTCATTGCGGGTCTTCCCTCGTATTCGTTCATTTTATCCATGATAATAAAGATTTATCGCTATTATTCCCCTCCAAAAATTTGAAAGACATCCAACGATAACCATCTTTCGCAATGCGCAGGATCGCGAAATACTGAATGCTGGGAACATGGTGTGGTTGCGGCCCCACAGCAGGTAGCAATGTCGGGCCCGAAATAACCACCGGAAATCAAAAGCTTGTAGGGACTCCAGTCCGGGTGACTGGGAGAGTCGAAGAGCTGCAGGAGTGCAAATGGGTCAGGAAAAGAGCGGTAATGGCCGGTTGACGACGCATGTCCTCGATACGGTAAGCGGCAAGCCGGCAGCAAATCTGCGCATCGAATTGCGCCGCATCCAGAATCAGCAGGCCGAGCCGATCCGGGAAATTCGCACCAATGACGATGGCCGCTGCAATGAGCCGCTGCTGTCAGGCGAGAACCTGCGGACGGGTACTTACGAACTTCTGTTTCACGTCGGCGAATATTTCGGCAAGCCCGAAGAGGCCGTGCCATTCCTCGATGTCGTGCCTTTGCGCTTTGGCATTTCCGATGAAAAGGCGCATTATCATGTACCGCTTCTGGTTTCGCCCTTTTCCTATTCCACCTATCGCGGGAGTTAAGCGCCATGAATCAGTCTGTGCATCAGTCTGTGCGACACACCATCCGCTTTCTTCTGAACGATGAAAAGATCGAACTCGACCGTGTTTCCCCGACCGAAACGCTGCTGGATTATCTGCGCCTGTCCGCCAAGCTGCGCGGCACCAAGGAAGGCTGCGGCGAAGGCGACTGCGGCGCTTGCACGGTGCTGGTCGGCAAGATTTCCGGCGGCAAGCTCGTTTATGAAAGCGTCAATGCCTGCATTCGCTTCATGGGCTCGCTCGATGGCTGCCATGTCGTGACCATCGAGCATCTGCGCGGCAGCGACGGCGGCCTGCATCCGGTGCAAAAGGCCATGATCGAGTTCCATGGCTCGCAATGCGGCTTCTGCACGCCGGGCTTCGTCATGTCGCTTTATGCTTTGTGGATGCGCGAACCGAAGCCTGCCAACGCGCAGATTGAAAAGGCATTGCAAGGCAATCTGTGCCGCTGCACCGGCTATGAGGCGATCATGCGCGCCGCCCGCGCCATTTCCGACTATGGCACGACCATGGAAGACCCGCTCGCAGTGGAGCGCGCCCATGTTCTTGAACAATTGACGGCGATGCGCGACGGCGTGCGGGTGGAAGTGGGTGAAGGCAAGGATCGCCTGATCGTGCCCGCCGATCTCGACGATTTCGCGACCGTTCTGGCGGCCGAACCAAAGGCGACCATCGTTGCAGGTTCGACCGATGTGGGTCTGTGGGTCACCAAGATGATGCGCGACATTTCCCCGGTCGTCTTCATCGGCCATCTGGAGGAATTGCGTTCCATCCGCGAGGAGAACGGCGTTGTTTCCATCGGCGCAGGCGTGACCTACACGGAAGCGTTCGGCTTTCTTGCAAAGCGCATCCCCCAGCTTGGGAGCCTCATCAATCGCATCGGCGGCGAGCAGGTGCGCAATATGGGCACCATCGGCGGCAATATCGCCAATGGTTCGCCAATCGGCGACACACCGCCGCCCCTGATCGCGCTCAATGCTACGCTCACCCTGCGCAAAGGGGCTGAGCGCCGCACTATACCGCTGGAAGAGTTCTTCATTGCCTATGGCAAGCAAGACCGCCAGCCGGGCGAATTTGTCGAGGCCGTGCACGTGCCAGTTCCTGCCGTAGGCAGCCATTTTGCCATTTACAAGGTGTCGAAGCGCTTCGAGGAAGACATTACGGCGACGCTGGGTAGCTTCCATCTGACGCTCGACGCGGCGGGAAATGTGGCGTCCATTCGCATCGCCTATGGCGGCATGGCGGCAACGCCGAAGCGGGCAAACGCGGTGGAAGCAGCACTGATGGGCAAGCCCTGGACCGAAGCCACGGTAGAAGCGGCGCTGGAAGCCTATGCGCAAGATTATACGCCCTTGAGCGATATGCGTGCGACAGCGGATTACCGGCTGCTCGCGGCACGCAATCTGTTGCGGCGTTTCTTCGCCGAAACGGAAGGCAGTTACACGCCGCTGCGCGCGGCTGAAATCGCCGCGGCGTGAGGAGGCAATCATGAACAAGCATCCTGCAAGCGAACTGAAAGCCGCCCGTATTGTCGGCGGTGTCGCCACCGATCAGAAGCACGATTCCGCGCACAAGCATGTGACGGGAACAGCTGTCTATATTGACGATATTCCGGAACCGGAAGGCACGCTGCATATCGGTCTCGGATTTTCTTCCGTTGCGCATGGTTCCTTCAAGTCGATTGATCTGTCGGCAGTCCGCGCCGCGCCCGGCGTGGTTGACGTGCTGACCTACAAGGATGTGCCCGGAGAGAACGACGTTTCGCCCTCGGGCATGCATGACGATCCGATCTTTGCCGTCGACAGGGTAGAGTTTCACGGTCAGCCCATCTTTGCGGTGATCGCCAAAACCCGCGATCAGGCACGCCGCGCCGCGCGTCTGGCGAAGATCGAATATGAGGAAACGCCGGGCATCTATTCCATCGATGCGCTGGACGGCCTGAAGGACAGGCTCGTCACCACGCCGCTGACGCTGAAGCGCGGCGACGCACGTGCGGCGATCGATGCGGCGCCGCATCGCATCAAGAACCGCATGTATCTCGGCGGGCAGGATCACTTCTATCTGGAGGGCCAGGTTTCGCTGGCCGTTCCCGGCGAGGACGAGGACGTCACCGTCTATTGTTCCACGCAGGGACCGACCGAGACCCAGCATCTGGTAGCGCACGCGCTTGGCGTTCCGAGCCATTCCGTGACGGTGGAAGTGCGCCGCATGGGCGGCGGCTTCGGCGGCAAGGAAACGCAGGCCAACCAGTGGGCGGCGATTGCGGCGATTGCTGCCAAGAAGCACAAGCGCGCCATGAAGATCAGGCTCGACCGCGATGAGGACATGACCTCGACCGGCAAACGCCACGGCTTCGTGATCGACTATGAAGTCGGCTTCGACGATGAAGGCAATATTCTGGGCGTCGATTATCTGTTTGCCCTGAATGCCGGTTTTTCCGCCGATCTGTCGGGACCGGTCGGCGACCGCGCCTTGTTCCACTGCGACAATGCCTATTTCTTCCCGGCGGTTCATGCGCAGTCGGCGCCGCTTTATACCAATACCGTGTCGAACACGGCGTTTCGCGGCTTCGGCGGCCCGCAGGGCATGGTCGGCGCGGAACGCGTGATTGATGAAGTGGCGTTCGCTGTGGGCAAGGACCCGCTCGAAATCCGCAAGCGCAATTTCTACGACGAGATGGGGAAGGATGGCACGCGCAACGTCACGCCCTATCACCAGAAGGTCGAGGATTGCATCATCCAGCGCATCGTTGCGGAACTGGAGGAAAGCGCGGATTACGCAATGCGCCGCGAGGCGATCCGCGAATTCAACGAGAAAAGCCGCTATGTGAAACGCGGCATCGCACTGACCCCGGTGAAATTCGGCATTTCCTTCACCAAGACGGAATCCAATCAGGCCGGCGCTCTTGTGCATGTCTATAATGACGGCTCGGTGCATATGAACCATGGCGGCACGGAAATGGGGCAGGGGCTCCATATGAAGGTGGCGCAGGTCGTGGCCGAGGAATTCCAGATCGACATCGACCGGGTGAAGATCACCGCGACCACCACTGCCAAGGTACCCAACACGGCGCCGACGGCGGCTTCTTCCGGTGCCGATTTGAACGGCATGGCGGCGCAGGACGCCGCCCGCCAGATCAAGAAGCGCCTCATCCATTGTGCGGCCCAGCAATATCAGGTGCCGGAAGACCAGATCGTCTTTCTTCCGAACCGCGTTCGTGTCGGCAATCAGGAAATCAGCTTCAACGACCTTGTGAAGCAGGCCTTTATCGGCCGCGTGCAGCTTTCGGCGGCAGGCCACTACAAGACGCCGAAAATCCATTGGGACCGGGCCAAAGGCCGGGGCCACGCCTTCTATTACTATGCTTACGGGGCGGCCTGTTCCGAAGTTTCCGTAGACACTCTGACTGGCGAATATATGGTGGAGCGCACCGATATTCTGCATGATACCGGGCGTTCCCTGAACCGCGCCATCGATATCGGTCAGGTTGAAGGCGGCTTCGTGCAGGGCATGGGCTGGCTGACGACTGAGGAACTTGTGTGGGACGACAAGGGGCGGCTTCGCACCCATGCGCCTTCCACCTACAAGATCCCGCTGGCTTCCGACCGGCCCAAGATCTTCAATGTCGCGCTGACCGACTGGTCGGAAGCCTATGAGCCGACGATTCATCGCTCCAAGGCCGTCGGCGAGCCGCCGCTGCCGCTGGGCCTGTCGGTGCTGCATGCTCTGGCCGATGCGGTCGCCAGCGTTGCCGATCACAAGGTCTGCCCGCGTCTTGATGCGCCTGCGACGCCGGAACGCGTGCTGATGGCCATCGAACGGCTCCGCAAGCAAAAGGGCTAGGGAAATGCCGGGCGCACGTGACGATATCCGGGCTTTTCTCAACCGGCGTCCTGCCCAGAATTCTCAGGACTGCGTGCTGGTGGAAGTCACCGACGTCAAAGGCTCCGCGCCCCGCAATGCGGGGGCGTGGATGCTGGTGGCCCGCGACAGGATCTTCCGGACCATCGGCGGCGGTCAGCTTGAATATATGGCGATCGATCATGCCCGAAAAATTCTGGCAGGCGGCAAGGACACGCCCATGGACGTACCACTTGGCCCGGAAATCGGCCAGTGCTGCGGCGGAAGGGTGGGTCTGAGCTTCAAACGGGTCAATCGCGGGCTCACCGACGAGCTTGTCGGCAAGGTGGATGCCGAAATAGCAACGCGTCCGCATGTGTATATCTTCGGTGCGGGCCATGTCGGCAATGCGCTGGCCCATGCGCTTTCGCTCACCCCCGTTCGGGTCGTTCTGGTGGATACGCGGGAGGCGGAACTGATGGCCTGCGATGTGCCGGGGGTCGAAACCTGTCTTTCGGCCATGCCCGAGCAGGTGGTGCGTTCCGCGCCGCCGGGCAGCGCTTTTATCATCCTCACCCATGACCATGCGCTGGATTTCCTGATCGCCGCCGAAGCATTGCAGCGGCGCGATGCGGTCTATGTCGGCATGATCGGCTCGAAGACCAAGAAGGCCACTTTCAAAAATTGGTTGAAACGCGAGGTCGCAGACGAAGATTTATTTGAAAATCTTGTCTGTCCGGTCGGCGGAGCCGTCGTGAAGGATAAAAGACCGGAAGTGATCGCGGCGCTGGCCGCAGCCGAAGTCCTGACGGCGGTTCTGGCATCTGCCCGCGTATCGCAGCCCGCCTGATCCGGCAGGCTTTCTTATGGCGTTCCCGTCACGGCAAAGAAGTATAGAGCGGTTTGAGCCGCCCTATGCCAAAGCCTCGCGGATCAGCCGCTGGCACCGTTCCGTCATGAAATCGATGATCAGGCGCACCTTGGGGTCCTGAAAGCGCTTGTGCGGATAGATCGCAGCAAGCTGGATCGGCGCCGGTGGCGTGCTTTCGAGGATGGGAACCAGCCGCCCGTCGCGGATATATTCCTTCACTTCAAACAGCGGCTTGTTGATGATGCCGCGCCCGCCGAGCGCCCATTGCGTTAGCACATCGCCATCGTCCGAGTCGTAAGGCCCGGTAACTTCAAACTTGCGCAACCCTTCCGCGGTTTGCAGCGACCAATAATATTCCTTCGAGCCCGGAAAACGCAGCAGAAGACAATCATGCTTGTCGCCAAGCAGTTCGTCCGGTGACTGCGGAACCCCGTGTTTCTCAAGATATGCGGGTGCGGCGCAGATCACGCGCTCGCAATTCATGATGCCGCGCATGCGCAGGTTGGAATTTTCAAGAACACCGAGCTTGAATGCGACGTCCACCCCTTCGCTCATGATGTCGACTTCATGATCGGACAGGCGAAGCCGAACTTCGATATCCGGATATTTGTCGTGAAACTCCGGAATGCCGGATGCAATCAGCCGTCTGCCGAAACCGAGCGGGGCGGTAATGCGAATCGATCCTTTCGGATTTTTCGCCAGTTCCGCCACGGCCGCTTCCGCTTCATCCACAGCTTCGAGGATTTTCAACGCCCCGTCATAGAATACGCGGCCATGTTCGGTCGGCGTGAGCTTGCGCGTCGTCCGGTTGAAGAGCCTCACTCCCAGATGCTTCTCCAACTCCTTGATTCGATTGCTTGCAACTGCGGGCGATGCGCGCTGGTCGCGCCCCGCCGCGGATAGATTTCCCAATTCGACAACGCGCACAAAAACGCGCAGATTATCAAGATATGACATACGTCCCCTCCACGATTGTCTAGATTTTTTTGAAAGTGCTGGTCGTGATGTGACGTTCCCTGAACCTGATTCCTTTGGCACATAATGCAACAACGAACAATGGGCTAAGAATTGGCCCACGAAATGGGCTAAGAAATGGGAGTCCCTGATGTATGATTTCGCCGTAGCCTGGGACTGGCTGGGCTTCGCAGCGCGGTGGCTGCACGTGATTACCGCGATTGCGTGGATCGGCTCGTCCTTTTACTTCATTGCGCTCGATCTGGGCTTGCGCCAGCGTCCCGGCTTGCCGGAAGGTGCGCATGGTGAGGAATGGCAGGTCCATGGCGGTGGTTTCTACCACATCCAGAAATATCTGGTCGCACCCGCGCAAATGCCGGAACACCTGACCTGGTTCAAATGGGAATCCTATGCCACATGGCTGTCGGGTTTCACCCTGCTCTGCATCGTCTACTATGCCGGCGCTGATCTTTACCTGATCGATCCGAATGTCCTCGATGTTTCGCGCCCTGTCGCCATCGGCATTTCGATCGCCTCGCTGGCCTTTGGCTGGATCGCCTACAACACGATCTGCAAGCTCATGCTCGGCAAGAGCGACACGCTTTTGATGGTGCTTCTCTATGTCATCCTCGTGCTGGTGGCGTGGGGTTATACGCACCTGTTCACCGGACGCGCAGCCTTCCTGCATCTGGGTGCCTTCACCGCGACGATCATGTCCGCCAACGTGTTCATGATCATCATTCCGAACCAGAAGATCGTGGTGGCCGATCTGATCGCTGGCCGCAAGCCGGACCCTAAATACGGCAAGATCGCCAAGCAGCGTTCCACGCATAACAACTATCTGACGCTGCCGGTTCTGTTCCTGATGCTGTCGAACCACTATCCGCTGGCATTCGGGACCGAGTTCAACTGGATTATTGCCTCGCTCGTGTTCCTGATGGGCGTCACGATCCGCCACTGGTTCAACACGCAGCACGCCCGCAAGGGCAGCCCGACCTGGACCTGGCTCGTCACGGTCATCCTGTTCATCGTCATCATCTGGCTCTCGACGGTGCCGAAGGTTCTGACCGGAGAACCGGAAGAACAGAAGGTCTCGGCCTTGCAGCAGTCTTTCATCTCGGACCCGCACTTTGGAAAAGTGCGGGATACCGTTCTGGGGCGCTGCGCCATGTGCCACGCCAAGGAGCCGGGTTGGGAAGGCATTACTGCGCCGCCGAAGGGCGTCGTACTGGAAACCGACCGGGACATTGCCGCACATGCGCGTGAAATCTATTTGCAGGCAGGCCGCTCTCATGCCATGCCGCCCGCCAATGTGACCGGCGTGAGCGCTGAAGAGCGCCAGCTTCTTGCCTCCTGGTATCAGTCCGCCACGCAAGGCCAGAAATAAGGACCAATTTGATGACCAAGCTTCTGATCCGCGGCCGCGTGCTGACCTTTCGTGACGAGCCGCAAAGCCTCGATGACAACGCCGCATACCGCTATATCGAAGACGGCGCCGTTCTGATTCAAGATGGCCGCATCCTGCGTCTTGGAGATTATGCTGAAGTAAGTAGCGAGGCAGGCAGCGACGTAAAAGTCGCCGACCATCGCCCGCACCTGATTCTCCCCGGCTTCATCGATACGCATATCCATTATCCGCAGACACAGGTCGTCGCTTCCTATGCAGCCAATCTGCTGGAATGGCTCAACACCTATACGTTCGTGGCCGAGCAGAAATTTGCCGACGAGCAGCATGCCGAATTTATCGCGGAGCGCTTTCTTGACGAGCTGATCCGCCACGGCACCACCACGGCGGTTGCCTATTGCTCGGTGCATCCGCAGAGCGTCGATGCTTATTTCCGCGCCTCGCAGCATCGCAATATGCGCATGCTGGGCGGCAAGGTCATGATGGACCGCAACGCGCCGCCCGCACTTTGCGATACGGCACAGTCCGGCTATGACGATACGAAGGCGCTGATCGCGCGCTGGCAGGGCAAGGGCCGCCTCGATTATGTAATTACGCCGCGTTTTGCGATCACTTCCACGCCGGAACAGCTTGAGGCAAGCCAGGCACTCGCCCGTGAACACCCCGATCTCTTCATCCAGACGCATTTGTCGGAAAACCACGACGAGATCACCTTCACCAAGTCGCTCTACCCGGATGCGCCGGATTACCTCGGCATTTACGAGCATTACGGCCTTCTGGGAAACAAGACCCTGCTTGGCCATTCCATCCATCTGGAAGAACGCGAAGTGCGCGTCATGGCGGAAACCGGTTCGATTGCCGTCTTCTGCCCGACATCAAACCTGTTCCTTGGCTCTGGTCTTTTCGACCGTGATCGCTTGAAAGCATCGGGCGTGCGTATGTCGGTGGCGACCGATGTCGGCGGCGGTACGAGTTTCTCCATGCTGCGCACCATGGATGAGGGCTACAAGGTCCTGCAATTGCGCGAACAGCGCCTGAACCCGTTCCAGTCCTTCTACATGATGACGCTCGGCAATGCCCGTGCGCTCTCCATGGACGACCGGATCGGTACGCTCGACGAGGGAACGGAAGCCGATATCGTCGTGCTGGATTCATCCGCCACATCACCGATGCGGCTGCGCATGGCCGCGGGCGCGACGCTAGAACAGGAACTCTTCCTGTTGCAGACGCTGGGCGATGACCGCGCTGTCGTTGAAACCTATGTGGCCGGGAAGCCGCTCAAGGCTGAGCTCGCCTGATAATCAATCCTTGGAGGAGGATAACCCGTGGCGGAGCGATCCGCTGCGGGTTTTTTGTTAAAACTCTTCCGGACGTTTGCCGCCCATGGCGCGGGTCAGCTCATCGGCGGTGGAGCGGATCAGCGGCCCGAATTCCTCCAGCTTCTTTTTCGGTAGGCGCACGGCAGGGCCGGAAACGGAAATGCCGGCAATCGCCTCGCCATATTCATTGAAAATGGGGGCAGCGATGCAGCACATGCCGAGCGTATGCTCTTCATCGTCGATTGACCAGCCGCGCGTCCGGGTGGCCTGAATGTCTTTCAACAGTGCAGGCAGGCTGTCGAGCGTGCGCTGCGTGAAATGTTCCAGCGTGCGCCCTGAAAGCGCGTGCGCGATTTCCTTGTCCGACCAGGTGGACAATATGGCCTTGCCGATGCCGGATGCGTGGATCGGTCCGCGCCGTCCGGGCCGGAAAAAGGCGCGCATCGGCGCATGGCTTTCGATCTGCGAGATAAACACCACATCGCCGCCATCCTCGACGCCGATATTGGCGGTCTCGCCGCTTGTTTCCATCAAGGTCTTGAGATAGGGCCGGGCCAGAATGCCGAGCTTGCGGAACCGGCGAAAGGCATTGCCGATTTCAAAAGCCTTGACGCCGATGGTCCAGTCGCCGCTTTCCAGATCGTGGGAGACCATTCCATGATTTGCCAGCGACGACAGAAGCCGGTGCACCGTGGAAGGGGCCATGCCGCTTTCCTCGGCGAGATCGGTCAATGTCGAGCCGTCATTTTCGGCAATCAGTGCCAAAAGCTTGAGGCTTCGGTCCAGAACCTGCACGGACGAAGGCGCGGCGTTTTCCGCCGCCTTGCGGCCTCGCTTTACCTTTGCCTGTTCCATCGATTGTCTCCGAATCCCGCCTGAACCCACGCATTACCACTATCGCATCCGTCGCGGATCGAAAAGATACGGGCGGATTATCTCCTTTCCGTTGAAAATCTTTATTTCCATATAATGATATGCATTTCCATTTTTTGATAATAGCATTGGTAAATGGATTAGAGTTCCATAGGAGGGAGCCGTCATGGCCAGAATGCGTGCAGTCGATGCAGCCGTGCTTGTGCTGGAAAGAGAAGGGATCAATTGTGCCTTCGGTGTACCGGGCGCAGCGATCAATCCGTTTTATTCGGCGATGAAGGCGCGCGGCTCGATCCGCCACATACTGGCGCGTCATGTCGAAGGCGCTTCGCACATGGCCGAAGGCTACACCCGCGCCAAGCATGGCAATATTGGCTTGTGCATCGGCACCTCCGGCCCCGCCGGAACGGATATGATTACGGGTCTTTATTCGGCTTCCGCCGACTCGATCCCGATCCTCTGCATCACCGGGCAGGCCCCGCGCGCGCGTCTCGACAAGGAAGACTTTCAGGCGGTCGATATCGCCAAGATCGCGGCCCCGGTCACCAAGTGGGCGGTCACGGTCATGGAACCGGCATTGGTGCCTTATGTTTTCCAGAAGGCGTTCCACATCATGAAGTCGGGCCGTCCCGGTCCGGTCCTGATCGACCTGCCGATTGATGTGCAGCTTGCCGAAATCGAATTCGACATCGACACCTATCAGCCGATGGAAGCCTACAAGCCTGCTGCCACGCGGGCGCAGGCTGAAAAGGCGCTCGCCATGCTGAACGAGGCGGAGCGTCCGCTGATCGTCGCGGGCGGCGGCATCATCAATGCCGATGCATCCGATCTTCTGGTCGAATTCGCTGAGATCACCGGCATTCCGGTCATCCCGACCCTGATGGGCTGGGGCGTCATCCCTGACGATCACCGCCTGATGGCTGGCATGTGCGGCCTCCAGACCTCGCACCGCTATGGCAATGCCAATCTGCTGGCCTCCGATGTCGTGATCGGCATCGGCAACCGTTGGGCGAACCGTCATACGGGCAATGTCGACACCTACCGGAAGGACCGCAAGTTCATCCATATCGACATCGAGCCGACGCAGATCGGCCGTGTCTTCGCGCCGGATTTCGGCATCGTCTCGGATGCGGGCAAGGCGCTGAAGCTGCTGCTCGATGTTGCCACCGAATGGAAGTCGGCAGGCAAGCTGCGCGACTGGTCGGGCTGGGCGAAGGAATGCCAGGAGCGCAAGCGCACCATGCTGCGCAAGACACATTTCGACCAGACGCCGCTGAAGCCGCAGCGTGTCTATGAAGAGATGAACAAGGCGTTCGGCCGCGATACCTGCTATGTGACGACCATCGGCCTCAGCCAGATTGCGGGCGCGCAGTTCCTGCATGTCTATCGTCCGCGCAACTGGATCAATTGCGGTCAGGCCGGTCCGCTTGGCTGGACGCTGCCTGCGGCGCTCGGTGTGCGTGCCGCCGATCCTGATCGCCCGATCGTGGCGCTTTCCGGCGACTATGATTTCCAGTTCCTGATCGAGGAACTGGCGGTCGGCGCACAGCACAAGCTGCCCTACATCCATGTGGTCGTGAACAATTCCTATCTCGGTCTCATCCGGCAGGCGCAGCGCGGCTTCAACATGGATTTCGAAGTGAGTCTCGCCTTCGACAACATCAATGCCGATGGCGATGCCGAAAAGGGTTACGGCGTCGATCATGTGGCGGTCGCGGAAGGTCTCGGCTGCAAGGCGATTCGGGTCCGCAGCCCCAACCAGTTCGCCGAAAGTTTTGAACAGGCAAAAGCGCTGATGGCGGAGTATCAGGTGCCGGTTGTTCTGGAATTCATCCTCGAACGCGTTACCAATATTTCCATGGGTGTCGACATCGATCAGGTTGTCGAATTCGAGGAACTGGCCGAACGCGGCGAAGATGCGCCGACTGCGATTGCGGCATTGTTGGACTAACGTGAAGCCGATCTACTCCTTCGTTTCTCCCTCATCCTGAGGTGCGGAGCGTAGCGAAGCCTCGAAGGACGAGGGCAGGCGCGGTGCATTTTCCCTCGCCCTTCGAGACGCCTCCCCCTCGACAAGCTCGGGAGGCTCCTCAGGATGAGGGAAAAGAACAACGTTGAAGGCGATTCTAGGAAAACTGCGAAACGACTTTTTCCAGAATTGCGCAAATAGAGAATTACAAGGAGGCGGAAATGCCGAGATTTGCAGCCAATCTCACCATGCTTTTCAACGAAGTGCCTTTCATGGACCGCTTCGCATTGGCAGCGAAGGCCGGGTTCACCGGGGTGGAATATCTCTTCCCCTATGAGTTCAACCGGCACGAGTTGAAAGCAGCACTTGCAAAACACAACCTGGCGCAGGTCCTGCACAATCTGCCCGCAGGCAATTGGGCGGGCGGCGAGCGCGGCATTGCGGTTCTGCCGGATCGTGTCGATGATTTCCGGCGCGGCGTGGCCGATGCCATCGATTACGCTACGACGCTCAACTGTTCGCAGGTCAACTGCCTTTCCGGCATTGCCCCGCAGGGCGTGGACCCGGATGTGCTGCGCGCCACTTTCGTCAGCAACCTGCGTCTGGCCGCAAAGGAGCTGGGGAAGCATGGCATTCGCCTGCTGATCGAGCCGATCAACCACTACGACATTCCGGGCTTCTATCTCAACACGGTGGAGCAGGCGGTTTCGATCATCGATGAAGTGGGCAGCAACAACCTGTTCATCCAGTATGACCTTTACCACCAGCAGCGCACACGCGGCGAGCTTGTCGCCACTTACGAACGCTACAAGCCGTTGATCGCCCATATCCAGCTTGCCGACAATCCGGGCCGCAACGAGCCGGGTACCGGCGAGATCAATTATCCGAACGTGTTCGAAGCGCTGAAAAACGCCGGATACAAGGGCTGGATCGGCTGCGAATACAAGCCAAAGACCACCACCGAGGAAGGTCTCAGCTGGTTCAAACACCATGAAGCCGAACGGCTGACTGCATAATTTTGATTAGGGAGTAAACGACATGGCCAAGATAGGCTTCATCGGACTGGGGATCATGGGCACGCCGATGGCGCGCCATTTGCAGGATGCCGGACATCAGATCTTCACTTCGCGGTTCAATCCTCCGCCGCGTCAGGAACTGATCGATAACGGTCTGCAAATTGTGGAGACGCCGAAGGCCGTTGCCGAGGAATGCGACACGGTTATTCTCATGCTTCCCGATACGCCGCAGGTGGCCGAAGTCATCTTCGGTGAGGGCGGCGCCATTGGCGGTCTTGGCCAGGGCAAGCTGCTCATCGACATGAGCTCGATTTCGCCCATCGAAACGAAGGAATTTGCAAAAAAAGTCCGCGCCACCGGTGCGGAATATATCGATGCGCCGGTTTCGGGCGGTGAGGTCGGCGCGAAGAACGCAAGCCTCTCCATCATGGCGGGCGGTTCGCAGGAATCCTTCGACCGTGCGCTACCGCTCCTGAAGCTCATGGGCAAAAACATCACCCTCGTCGGCGATTGCGGCGACGGCCAGACCACCAAGGTTGCAAACCAGATCATCGTCGCACTCAATATTGAGGCGGTTGCCGAAGCGCTGGTTTTTGCTTCCAAGGCCGGTGCCGACCCGGCAAAGGTGCGCGAAGCGCTGATGGGCGGCTTTGCATCGTCCCGCATTCTGGAAGTCCATGGCGAACGCATGATCAAGCGTACTTTCGATCCGGGCTTCCGCATTTCGCTGCACCAGAAGGACTTGAACCTCGCGCTGCAAGGCGCAAAGGCGCTCGGCGTTTCGCTGCCGAACACGGCCACGGCACAGGAACTGTTCAATTCCTGCGCGGCGCATGGCGATGACGGTCTCGACCATTCGGGTCTGGTGCGTGCGCTGGAGAGGATGGCGAACCACGACGTAGCCTGACGTCCCAGGCGAACTCTCTGGAGGGAGAGGGCGGAGCTGGCTGCTTGGAGGAGGTGGCCGGCTCCATTGATTTTAGATCTCGGGCGGGGAATAGTGCCGCCGTTAACACGCCAGCATCGGGAAACTCATGTCTGCCATCACCGATCCCAAGAAGTTTCTGACCAGCCTGTTCGATGCTGCGGTTGCGGCTGCCGATCCTGAACTGGTGATCCGCGCCAATCTTCCGGCCAAGCCGAAAGGGCGCACGATCGTCATCGGCGCGGGCAAGGGATCGGCGCAGATGGCGGCCGCTTTCGAGCGGGCGTGGGCCGAAAAATATGACGCTCCATTGGAGGGCGTGGTGGTGACACGTTATGGCTATGGCGCGCCCTGCGAACGCATCGAGATCATCGAGGCGGCGCATCCGGTTCCCGATGAGGCGGGGCTTCAGGCCACGAAGCGGCTGTTCGACGCCGTGTCGAATCTGACCGAAGATGACCTCGTGGTGGCGCTCATCTCCGGTGGCGGGTCCGCCCTTTTGCCGTCGCCCCCTGACGGGCTGACGCTGGACGACGAAATCACCGTCAACAAGGCATTGCTTGCCTCCGGCGCGCCGATTTCGGCAATGAATGCTGTTCGCAAGCACCTGTCCACCATCAAGGGCGGCAGGCTCGCCGCCGCCGCGCATCCGGCAACGGTGTTCTCGCTCGTTGTCTCGGATATTCCGGGCGACAATCCCGCCTTCGTGGCTTCCGGCCCCACCGTTCCGGACTCCACCAGCCGCGACGAGGCTTTGAAAATCATCGAACGCTACCGGCTCGAATTGCCAGAGGCAGCACTTGCCCATATCAGGAGCGAAGCCGCCCACGCGCCGAAGCCGGATGACAAGGTTTTCGCCCGAAACGAGGTACGCGTGATTGCATCCGCCGCCGTTTCGCTGGAAGCGGCGGTGAAGGAAGCTGCGCGTCACGGCGTCGAAGCGGTGATCCTGTCCGATGCGATGGAAGGTGAGGCGCGGGAAGTGGCGCATGTTCATGCGGCGATTGCCCGCGAAGTGGCTGACCGTGACCGCCCGTTCAAGAAACCCGTGGTCATTCTGTCGGGCGGCGAAACCACCGTCACCATTCGTGGGAAAGGTGGCAAGGGCGGACGCAACAGCGAGTTCCTGCTGTCCTTCGCCCTCGATATCGATGGCTATGACAATATCCACGCGCTTGCCGCCGACACGGATGGCATTGACGGCTCGGAAGACAATGCCGGAGCCTTTGCCGATGGTTCCACGGTTTCGCGCCTGCAAAAAGCGGGCGAGGACGGCGCGGCGCGTCTTGCCAAAAACGATGCATGGACGGCATTCGACGCCATCGGCGATCTGTTCGTGCCGGGGCCAACCGGCACGAATGTCAATGATTTGCGCGCTATTTTGATAACGGACTAGTTTCGTCGTCGAGCAGGATGCGGTTTGCCGCGCCGTCGAGATCCTCATACTGGCCGTTTTTCAACGACCAGAGAAAGGCGACAAGACCGAGCAGGCCCAGAAACAGCGCAATGGGAATGAGAAAGATAAGTCCGCTCATTTGTGCGCTTCCTTGATGGCGGCAACAGGCGCGATGGCTTTCTGCGTCTGTTGCTTTTGTTTTCCGGCCCGCAACCGCAATGCGTTGCTGACGACCACGATGGACGACAGCGACATGGAAAGCGCTGCCACCAGCGGGGTGACATAGCCGAAAATCGCAATCGGCACGGCGATGATATTATAGCCGATGGAAAGCGCAAAATTCTGGCTGATGAGCTTGCCCGCTTCCTTCGATACGGCAAAGGCGAGCGGCACTGCCGACAGGCTTTCGCGCAGGAAGACGAAATCGGCTGCATTGCGGCCAATGTCGGCTGCGGTTGCAGGGGCCATGGAAACATGGGCCGCGACGAGCGCGGGCGCATCGTTGAGGCCGTCGCCGACCATCAGCACCTTGCTTCCTTCCGCCGACAGTTTCTGCACCAGTTCCGACTTGTCGGCGGGCAGCACTTCGGCCTTGAAATTGTCGACGCCGAGATAACCTGCAAGCCTCTCGACGGCAGGCCGCTTGTCACCGGAAATGATGCGAAGCTTCAGCCCGCTGCGCTTGAGTGTGGCAATGGCTCCGGCAGCGTCTTCGCGCGGCTGATCCTCAAAGCGGAAGGTCTGGACCAGCTTGCCATCAATGGAAAGACAGGTCTCGGGGCCGTCGGCATGGGGCAGGGCGGCGCTGTTATCTGCCCAGTCACGCTTGCCCAGCCGATAGACGGCACCGTTCAGCTCGGCTTCGATACCGGCGCCCGGCACTTCCTCGATACGGGTGAAGGCGGTCATCGGCTTTGCGCCGGAGAACAGCGCCAGCGCTCGCGATAGGGGATGGCGCGAATAAAGCGACAGTTCGGCGGCGATTTCCAGAGTGTGGGGATTGATGGCATCGGCATCGATCAGCCGCGGCTGACCGAGCGTCAACGTGCCGGTCTTGTCGAAAATGGCGGTGTCGACTTCGGCCATCCGCTCCATGGCGGAGCCGTCCTTGATCATGATGCCGTTTTCAAACAGGCGGCGCGCCGCAACCACCTGAACGATCGGCACTGCAAGGGCAAGCGCACAGGGACAGGTGATGATGAGGGTGCAGATCGCGATATAGATTGAGCGATACCAGTCGCCGCCGGTGTAGAACATCCAGCCGACAAAGGCCGCGAAAGCGATGGTATGGACCATCGGCACATAGAGTTCGGAAGCGCGGTCGGCAAGGCGACGGTAGTAGGCGCGCCCGCCTTCCGCCACATCCATCAGCCGCACCATTTCAGCGAGGAAGGAATCCTTTGCTTCCGCCGTCGCGCGAATGACGAGCGGCGTGGAAAGGTTGAGTGTACCGGCGCGAATATCCGAGCCGGGGCCGACCGGAACCGCATCGCTTTCACCCGATGCAATGGCGCAATCGAGTTCCGAACGGCCTTCTTCCACCTTGGCATCGACCGGAACCCGCTCGCCAGCCGCAAGGATGATGCGCATTCCGGGCCGGATTTCGTTGACCGGCAGGTAATTGCGTTCGTCATTTTCGCCGATCACCACCGCGCCGCGCGAGCCCAGTTGCGCCAGACTGCGCACGGCGGAACGGGCGCGGGCGCGCATCATGTAGTCGAGCGTGCGGCCGATCAGCAGGAAGAACAGCAACGTCACCGATGCATCGAAGTAGGCGTGCTGGCCGTGATGCAGGGTTTCATAAACGCTCATGCCGAAGGCAAGCGTGATGGCGAGCGCAATCGGCACATCCATGTTGACGCGCCGCGTGCGCAGCGCATTCCACGCGGAAACATAGAAGATGCGGCCCGAATAGATCAGTGTCGGCAGGGCGATAAGGCCGGAAATCCAGTGGAACATGTCGCGGGTCGCGGCATCCGCGCCCGACCAGACCGCAACGGACAAGAGCATCACATTGCTGGAAGCGAAGGCCGCGACGCCAAGCGCGATCAGAAGCCGCGTGAAGGTCGGGTCTTTCTCCTGCGCCATGTCGAAGATATGCGCTTCGTAACCCAGCCTGCGCAACGGATCGACCACATCGGGCGGCGTTTCGCCATCCTTCCAGCGCACGGTAACGCGGCGCGCCGTCAGGTTGACGCGGACATAGGCAACGCCCGAAATCTTGCCGAGCGTCTCCTCGATATTCTTGATGCACAACCCGCAGTGAACGCCGGGAACCGACAGGTCGAGCTGGCGCAGACCATCGCCGAGCGCACGGCTTGCGACCTGCATTTCATCTGTCGAAACGGCCTGAATGACGGTCGCAGCTCGCGCATTCTCGACGCAGCAGCTCATAGTATCCTCCCATCCTTCACCAGAACGCGGATGATATGGCGATAAGGGTCTTCAAGACCGGCATCGGCATTCACTTCCATGATCCACGCGCCTTCGCCAAGTTCCAGCGGCGCGGTCAGCACGCCGGGCTCGCGAACGCTGAGCGCGGCCTTGGTATCGTGCTCATCACCGACCGGGCGTTTGAATTCCACGGTGCCGCCGGTCATGGCGACCGCCTTTCCTTCATGGTCCGCAAGCCGCCAGGTAAAGACGCCGTTTTCATAAGAAGGCTTCGATTGCCAGTTGAGCGCGGCCTGTTCCTTGCCGGTTTCAGCCTTCTCATTGAATTCCTGGCTGGCGACATAGGTGTTCTGCACGACCAGCCCGCTCCAGCTACGGATGGCATTGTAGGCCATGGTCAGGTTGACGGCGATGATGACACCGAAGAAGGCAACCATGATGCCCAGCATGTGCCAGCCGGTAAACGTGCCTGCGGTTTTCGACTTGATCGACATTATCTGCCCTCCGGCGCTATGAAAGTTGCCTTGTAGCGTGCATGTTCCGCGCCGCCCGCGTCCCGCACTTCGATTTCATAGTCGTGGCGATGTTCGGTAATCGCATCATGCGGCATGGTGACGAACACGCGCAATGTCTTCAGACGGTCCGGCTCCACCGGCACGTTGTAATTGCCGTCAGCATCCGCCGTTTCATCCTGAACGGTCAGCGTTGCCCCCGGCAGTCCTTCGATGGAAAGACGGAAGGTGCGCGGCGTCGGGATCATGTTGAGCAGCTTGACCGTATAGCCGTTGCGGATCGATCCGTCCGACAGAAGCACATATTGCGGATTGCGGTCATGCAGCACGTTGATGCCGATACGCTGGCGCGTCGACAGCGAGATGACGAGCGTCAGGCCGATCAGCGCCCATATGGCGAAGTAGAACATGCTGCGCGGGCGCAGCACCTTCCTCCACGACAGGTTCTGCACCTTGTCCGAAAAGCTGTTCGGCGCCTTGTAGACCCGGGCGGGATCAATGGGCGCCGTGCCGTTATTGGTCGCCAGCGCCATGTTTGCATTGTAATCGGCAAGCGTTGCATAGGAGATGAGGCCGCGCGGCTTGTCGATCTTGTCCATCACCGTATTGCAGGCGTCGATGCACAGCGCGCAGGTGATGCATTCAAGCTGCTGGCCGTCGCGAATGTCGATACCCATCGGGCAGGCGGCGACACAGGCATTGCAATCCACGCAATCGCCGACGGTTTCGCCAGCGGCAATCGCCTTCTTAGAATGGCGCGAGCGCGGCTCGCCGCGCCAGTCATTATAGGTGACGGTCAGCGAATTTTCATCCAGCATCGCGGCCTGAATGCGCGGCCACGGGCACATATAGGTGCAGACCTGCTCGCGCATCAGCCCGCCGAAAACATAGGTGGTGGCGGTGAGGATGGCGACAGTGAAATAGGCGACGGGCGCTGCCTGCCCGGTCACGAAATCCATGAGCAGTTGCGGGGCGTCGGCGAAATAGAAAATCCATGCGCCGCCTGTCAGCACGCCGATCAGCAACCAGATGAAGTGTTTCGTCACGCGCTTCCAGAGCTTGTCGAAGGACCATGGCGCCTTGTCGAGCTTCATGCGCGCATTGCGGTCACCTTCGATGGCGCGCTCGACGACGAGATAAAGATCGACCCAGACGGTTTGCGGGCAGGTATAGCCGCACCAGGCGCGGCCCGCGACGGAGGTTATGAGAAACAGGCCAAGGCCCGCCATGATGAGCAGGCCGGCGACGTAGTAGAATTCCTGCGGCCAGATTTCGATGAAGAAGAAATAGAAGCGGCGATTGGCAAGATCGATCAGCACCGCCTGATCCGGCGCATAGGGGCCGCGATCCCAGGGCAGCCATGGCGTCAGATAGTAGATGCCGAGCGTAATGAGCATGACAATCCACTTGAAGCGCCGGAACTCGCCCTGAACGCGCTTCGGAAACACTTTCACCCGCGCAGCGTAGAGCGACTGCCGGGTCTTGGGGGAATTGACTGCCTGAACGTCAATGCGTTCGACATCGTCTGACATTTTTCGCTCCTTTGGAGCAGGGCAGTAAGGCAATAGGGCAGTATGTGATGGCCGCGATCAATACAGTCCCAAATTCCTTATTTTCCCTACTGCCTTACTGCCCTATTGCCTTACTGCCCTGTAGTCAGGCTTCGCAGCCTGACTACTCGCCACCGCCCAACGAATGGACGAAGATGGCAAGCTGCTTGACGGTCGCTTCGCCAAGGCGCGTTTCCCATGCGGGCATGACGCCATGCTTGGGATGCGAGACCTGACGCACGATGGCGTCCTCGCCGGAGCCGTAGAACCAGATGGCATCCGTCAGGTTCGGTGCGCCGAACTCGCGCAGGCCCTTGGCGTCCGCGCCGTGGCAGACAGAGCAGTTCTCTGCGAAAACTTTCTGTCCTTCCGGCACCATGTCGGGATTGTGCGGCGTGCCCGACAGGCTCACCACATAGGCGGCGACATCGCGGATCTGCTGCGGTTCCAGCATATCGGCAAAGACCGGCATTTCGGAAATTCGGGTGTCTGCATCGTCCGTCGAGCGCACGCCGTGACGGATCGTCGTCAGGATGTCGTCGATGGAACCGCCCCACAGCCAGTCATCGTCGTTGAGGTTCGGATATCCGGGCGCACCTTGCGCGCCGGAGCCGTGGCATTGCACGCAATTGACGCGGAAGGCAGCAGCGCCACCGGCAATCGCATATTGGCGCAGGTTTTCATCCGCCAGAATCTCGTGCACGTCCTTGGCCTTGATCTGGTCGATGATGCCCTGCCGCTCGCTGTCGATCCGCGCGGTTTCCTCCCAGAAAGCGCCGCGGCTGGACCAGCCGAGCATTCCGCCGGTGGAACTGGAAATCAGCGGCCAGGCCGGATAGGCGATCACATAGGCAAGCGCCCAGAAGATGGTCGCGTAGAATGTCCACAGCCACCAGCGGGGCATCGGATTGTCGAGTTCCTTGATGCCGTCCCATTCGTGGCCGGTGGTCGCGACGCCGGTTACTTCGTCGATTTGCTTGTCAGTCATTTGCGTCATCCTTGAAAGGAATGTCCTTCGCGTGGTCGGCTAGCTGCTTGCTGCCCGGCCGGAAGGCGTAGAGAACGACGAAGAGAAAAAAGAGCGCCATGCCGAGCAGACCCCAGCTATCGGCGAAAGTGCGCATGGTATTGTAATCCATCGCTAAATCTCCGCTTTATCTCGCTTTGGGGGACTGGTCGTAGGTCGAGAAATCGACCAGCGTGCCGAGCATCTGGAGATAGGCGATGAGTGCGTCCATCTCCGAGATCATCTGCGGGTTGCCATCGAAATCACCGACCCTGGCCTTGGGATAGCGTGCCTCGACGCCGGACGTGTCAGCATCCGGCGTGGCCTGTGCCTTCAGATCGTCAAGCGCGTTGTCGATCATTTCCTGGCTGTAGGGCACGCCAACCGCCACATTGGCCTTCAGATTGGCCGCAATGTTGGAAGCCTCCAGCGGACGGTCCTTCAGGAAGGCATAGCTTGGCATGACCGATTCCGGCACCACGTCGCGCGGACGGACGAGATGCTGCACGTGCCACTCGTTCGAATAGCGGCCGCCGACGCGCGCGAGGTCGGGCCCCGTGCGCTTGGAGCCCCACTGGAAGGAATGATCGTACATGGATTCCGCCGCGAGGCTGTAATGGCCGTAGCGCTCCACCTCGTCACGGAAAGGACGGATCATCTGGCTGTGGCAGAGATAGCAGCCTTCACGCACGTAGACGTCGCGGCCCGCCAGTTCCAGCGGTGAATAGGGGCGCATGCCCTCCACCTTCTCGATGGTGTTTTCGAGATAGAAGAGCGGTGCGATTTCCACGATGCCGCCAACCGTAACCACGGCGAGCGATGCGATCAGCAGCAGCGTTGCGTTCTTCTCCAGCTTGGAGTGGTTCTTTAGTATCGACATAAATCACACGCTCCTTATTCGGCAGGCTGCATGGCTGCACCGGCTACAGTCCGGGTGCCGCCCATCGGGGCTTCGTTGCGCAGATTGCCGCGAATGGTCTGATAGACGTTCCAGGCCATCACGAAGCCGCCGGCGAGGTAGAGCACGCCGCCAAGCGTACGGATGACGTAGTATGGGAACATGGCGAGCACGGTTTCCGCGAAGGAATAGACGAGGAAGCCCTGATCGTCGTATTCGCGCCACATCAGGCCCTGCTGGATACCGGCGACCCACATAGCAGCCGCATAGAGAACGATGCCGAGCGTCGCCAGCCAGAAGTGCCAGTTGACCATGCGGATCGAATAGAGCCGCTGGCGGTTCCACAGCTTCGGCGCCAGATAGTAGACGGCGGCAAACGAGATCATGCCGTTCCAGCCAAGCGCCCCCGCATGAACGTGACCGATGGTCCAGTCCGTATAGTGCGAGAGCGAGTTGACGGCCTTGATCGACAGCATCGGGCCTTCAAATGTCGCCATGCCGTAGAAGGCGATGGCGGCAACCATCAGGCGGATGATCGGATCGGTGCGAACCTTGTCCCAAGCGCCCGAAAGCGTCATCAGGCCGTTGATCATGCCGCCCCACGACGGCATCCACAGCATGATGGAGAAGACCATGCCGAGCGTCTGCGCCCAGTCGGGAACGGCGGTGTAATGCAGATGGTGCGGACCGGCCCAGATATAGAGGAAGATGATCGACCAGAAGTGCACGATCGACAGGCGGTAGGAATAGATCGGGCGCTCTGCCTGCTTCGGCACGAAATAGTACATCATGGCCAGGAACGGCACGGTCAGGAAGAAGGCGACGGCGTTGTGGCCATACCACCACTGCGTCACCGCATCCTGCACGCCCGCGAAGGCTGAATAGCTCTTCACGCCGAGGAACGAGACCGGGATCGCCAGGTTGTTGACGATGTGCAGCATGGCAATGGTGATGATGAAGGACAGGTAGAACCAGTTCGCCACATAGATATGCGGCTCCTTGCGCTTCAGGATCGTGCCGAGGAAGACGACCAGATAGGCGACCCAGACAATGGTGAGCCAGATGTCGACATACCATTCCGGTTCTGCATATTCGCGGCTCTGCGTGATGCCGAGCAGGTAGCCGGTCGCGGCCATGACGATGAAGAGCTGGTAGCCCCAGAACACGAACCATGCGAGGTCGCCGCCGATGAGCCGGGCGCGGCAGGTGCGCTGCACGACATAGAAGGACGAGCAGATCAGCGCATTGCCGCCGAATGCGAAGATCACCGCAGAAGTGTGCAGCGGACGCAGGCGGCCGAAGTTCAGATAGGGTTCCAGATTGAGATCGGGAAAGGCGAGTTGCGCGGCGATGACCACACCGACCAGAAAGCCGACGACGCCCCAGAAAACCGTTGCGATCACGCCGTAGCGAATGGGCCCGTCCATATAGGTGGACGTATCGACCTTTTTCGGCGTCAGGCCGTAATCGGCATTCCGCATCAGAAGAATGGTGAAGATGGCCAGTGTAGCGAACAGAATCCACATGTGGGTTCTGAACAGCTCATCATGGGAAAATCCGGCCAGAAGCACGGCAAAAAGTGCTCCCAGACCGGACAGGACTGTTCCAGCGGCGTAGTTCATGAAATCCCCTCGCAGCGCATGACAAGAGCCGTCTCGGATGAGACAGCAATAGCGATAGGTTCGCTATCTGCGCTCGGGGTGCGCGTGTCATTGATCTAAATCAAAGAGCGGCGGAAAGAGCTGTGGCATGGCAAGGGCCGTCAGGTCTGCGCCTTCCGGCTGTCAGCCGACGGGGGTGCCGGGAATGACGAATTCCGCCCGAAGGCCGCCCTCGGGGCGGTTGTTCAGCCGCAATTCGCCACCCATCCGCTCCACCGCCATTTTCACGATGGGCAGTCCAAGGCCGCTGCCGGTCTCGTTGCGGTGCGTGCCGCGGAAGAAGCGTTCAGTCACATGCGGCATTTCGCCCTCGGGAATGCCGGGGCCGCCATCCTCCACGACAAGCCGCACCTTGCCGTTTTCCGTTTCGATGCGGCAATGCACGGTTTCGCCCATCGGCGAGTGATTGACGGCATTTTCAATCAGGTTGCGGGCAGCAAGCGTGAAGAAATGCGGGGAAGGCAGTTGCACCAGCGGCATGGTTTTCGGCAGTTCGATGGAAACGCCGCGCTGCGCCGCGAGCATTCGCATGTCTGTGGAAACCGCGACCAGAAGCTGGCACGCCGGTTCATATGCGGATGTTTCCATTTCTTCGCCGGTTTCGAGTGCTGCCAGATCAAGCAACTGGTTGACAAGGCGGCTGGTGCGGTCGACGCCCGCCGCGATCTGGCGCACCGCATTGGCGCGTATCGTTTCATCCTTTGCGCCCGCGGCAATCTGCGCCTGCGTCTTTAGCCCGGCAAGCGGCGTCTTCAATTCATGCGCCGCGAAGATCGCAAAGTTGCGCTCGCGCTCGCGCGCCTCCTCAACGCGATGGAAAAGCCCGTTCAGCGCGGTGACCGCAGGCGCAATTTCGCTCGGCAAATTCTGTTCGGGAAGCGGATGCAGGTCTTCTGCCCGCCGTTTGGAAAGCACCGACGCAAGGCGGCTCAGCGGATCGAGGCCCCGCCGCACGCACAGCCAGATCATGATCGCCAGAACGGGCAGCATCAACAAGGCTGGCAGCACGAGACCCGTCACGACATTCTGGACCAGCCTTTCGCGTACGCTGAGGCTATCGCCGACCATGACGCGCAGGCCGAGCTGGGTATTTTCCACCGCGAAAACACGCCAGCGGTCGCCCGCCACTTCTGTATCGGAAAAGCCGTTCGCGATATTGGTGAGCCGCACGCCCGGCGCGCTTTCGGAGCGTCCCACAAGCCTGCCGTCGAGCGCCCATATCTGGCAGAAAAGCTGCCGGTCGTAGATCGGAAAATCGGGGAGCGGTTTCAGCGAAAGCTGTCCGCCGTCGCCGTCCGGCCCCACCTCCACCCGATGCTCGCTCAGAAGCGAATTGACCATGCGCGCGGCTTCCATCAGGCGCGCATCAAGCACTTTTTCAAGTTGCGACTGGGTGCTGTTGTGTATCCATATCACGGCGAACAGCCAGACAAGGCACGTAACGCCGATGAGGATGCCGGTCAGGCGGCTGCGAATGGAATTCATGCCTTTGCTCCCGCCAGCCGGTAGCCGACCCCGCGCACGGTTTCGATATAGTCCGAACCGAGCTTCGCCCGCAGATGGTGGATATGCACTTCCACTGCATTGCTCTCCACTTCCTCCTGCCAGCCGTAAAGCGCCTCTTCCAGCGAGGATTTGGACAAGGTGGCGGCGGGCCGCTCCATCAGGGCGCGCAGGATGGAAAATTCGCGCCGGGTCAGCCGCACGGGTTCCCCATGGAAACGCACCGACATCTCCGCCGGGTCGAGCTCGACGCCGCGCCACTCCATGAGGGCACTGGCGCGTCCAGCACCCCGGCGCGCAACTGCGCGCACGCGGGCCGCAAGCTCGTGCAGATCGAAGGGCTTGCCGACATAATCGTCCGCACCGGCGTCAAGGCCCGCGATACGCTCGGGCACCTGATCGCGCGCGGTCAGCAGCAGAACCGGCGTCTCGTCGCGGCCGCGCCGCATGGATTTCAGAATATCGAGGCCCGATCCATCGGGCAGCATCAGGTCGAGCACCACGGCATTGTAATTCTGCGCGGCAAGGGCTGCCTCGGCATCGCCGCAACTGGAAACGGCATCCACGGTGAAACCGGCAAGCCCAAGCCCTACGGTCAGTCCGTCGAGAAGGATCGTGTCATCTTCCACCACGAGTATGCGCATGAATTCCTGTTTCTGCCTTTATTGGTGTTTAACCCCGCGTGGACTTTTCCCCGCGCCAGCTTAAGGCTGCCTTAAGGTGGCGGGCACATTCGCTTTTTGCAACATGATCCAATTTATCCGAATCGAATTATGCGGAAAACCGTGACACGTCTTTTTGCGAGCCTTGCAAGCATCACCCTCGCCCTGTTTCTGGCGACCGGTTCGGCTGTCGGCTCCAGCCCGCTGCCGGCCGATCAGGCTTTTCGCCTGAGCGTAACGAAGGATACGGATGGCCGTCTTGTGCTCAACTGGCAGATTGCTGGCGGTTACTATCTTTATCGCGACCACATCGAGGCGAAGGACGGGCAGGGAAACGCGCTTGCGGTCGACACGCAGCCCGGCCAGCCAAAGGACGATCCGAATTTCGGGCGGCTTGAGGTCTATTACACCCACGCCACGGCAAGCGTGAAAGCGGACGCACAGCCGCTGGAACTGACCTATCAGGGCTGCCAGGAAGACGGCATCTGCTACCGTCCGGAAACGAGGACCATCGATCCCGTCACGCTCGCAATATCGAGCGAGAAAGGCCAGAAAGCCAAGCTGCTGACGCAGGCATCGGCATTCGCGCCCGCTTCTGCATCAGCCGCTCCGCAAGGTGCGGCATTTGCCCTCGCGCCTGAAAAAGGCATGGTCGAGGGGCTGCTTGACCGGGGCGGCACCGGGCTGGTGATCGCCGCATTTCTGGCTTTCGGCGTGCTGCTTGC
The DNA here is from genome assembly GCF_008932435.1 of Brucella pseudintermedia. Classification (GTDB taxonomy): domain Bacteria; phylum Pseudomonadota; class Alphaproteobacteria; order Rhizobiales; family Rhizobiaceae; genus Brucella; species Brucella pseudintermedia. The sequence continues at coordinate 68,326 of NZ_WBWE01000007.1, forward strand.
CTTCACGCCGTGCGTTTTTCCGATCTATCCCATTCTTGCCGGAACGCTGGCGCGGGAAGGGGAGAAGCTGACGGCAAAGCGCGGCTTCGTGCTTTCCGCCGTCTATGTCGTCAGCCTGGCGCTGGGCTTCGCCGTGGTTGGTGCAATCGCAGGCTGGTCGGGGCAGAACCTGCAAATGGTGCTGCAATCCAGATGGACAGCACTGGTGCTGGCAGGAATCTTCACGCTTCTGGCGCTCTCCATGTTCGGCCTGTTCCAGATCCAGCTTCCCAATTCATGGGTCAGCGCGATTTCCTCGGCTACAGGCCCCAATGGCCAGCAGCGGACAGGTTCCAAGCGGTCGGCGGCGATACTCGGCTTCTCGTCCGTGCTGATTGTCGGCCCGTGCGTTACGGCGCCGCTCGCGGGCGCGCTCCTTTATATCGCGCAGACCGCCAATGTCGCGCTCGGTGCTACCGCCCTCTTTGCGCTCGGCATCGGCAAGGGATTGCCGCTCATTGCCTTCGCTACGCTCGGCGCGGGCACGCTTCCGCGCGCAGGCGCATGGATGGAAACGGTGAAGCAGGTTTTCGGCTTCGGTTTTCTCGCCACCGCAATCTTCATGGCCGCGCCGCTGTTGCCGCCGGGCGTGGACATGGTGCTGTGGGCGCTTCTGCTTTTCGGGGCTGCAAGTTTCGCATTCCTCAAAATTCCGGGGCGCAGCGTTGTCGCCCGCACCATCGGCACGGCAGCCTTCGTTTACGGCGTCATTTTGATGCTTGGCGTGGCTTCGGGCGGAAAAGACCCATTGCAACCGCTGGCCGCATTCGGTAACCGTGGCGGCAATCAGAATCTGGCCGCGCTGCAATTTGCGCCGGTCGAGACTGTTTCTTCCCTTCAGGAGAAACTTGGCAAAGCGCGCGGCGATAGGCCGACGCTTGTCTATTTCACGGCGGATTGGTGCGTAAGCTGTTCCGCCGTGGAGCGCCGGGTTTTGCCTGATGCTGGCGTGAAGAAGGCATTGGAAGGCTATCAGCTTGTCAAGGCGGATATTTCCGAGCTGACAGCAGGCAATGCCGATCTGATGGCAAAGCTGGGTGTAGCCGGTCCGCCGACGATGATCTTCTTCGATCGCATCAGCAAGGAACCGGAGGGAACCAGATTGGTGGGCGACGTCACAGCCGCCTCTATCGAACGCTCGGTCGGCCTTTTGAGCGCGGACCGGAAACAATGATGAAATGTATTGAAATTGGCCCGGGGGCAAGGAAATTGACTATACTGAATGAGAAGCCGGACGCACGAAAATCACTGTTCCGGGTGGCTGTCATTGCCTGTCTGCCTTTTGTTGCCGCAGCCTGCACGACTGCGTCCGCGGATCGGCCGATTGCTGTCACCATGCCGCAGCCGGCGGCTTTCACGCCTCAGCCCGTTGCGGCGGAGCCCGTTGCAGCGGAACCAGTGAGCCAGCCTGCGCCGGAAGTGCAGACGGCCAGAAGCGAATATGAGACCATCTATGGCGCGGTGAACGATCGCGGCAATCTCATCCCGGCGCTCGATGTCAGCAAGATCGCCGAGCGCAATCTGCGCCGCGAAGTCGATTATGCCACGAACGAGCCGGTCGGAACCATCGTGGTCGATCCCTATGCGCGCTATCTCTACCTTGTGCAGCCGGGCGGCAAGGCGATCCGTTATTCGGTGGGCGTTGGCCGCGCGGGTCTGACTTTCTCCGGCGATGCGAAGGTCGCCTACAAGGCGCAGTGGCCGCGCTGGACGCCGACCGCCAACATGATCAAGCGCAATCCGGAGCATTACGCAAAATACGCGAAGGGCCTTGAGGGCGGCATCCGCAATCCGCTCGGCGCCCGCGCGCTCTATCTCTATCGTGATGGCAAGGACACGCTTTACCGCATCCACGGCACCAATGAGCCTTGGTCCGTCGGCAAGGCCGCATCGTCCGGCTGCATCCGCCTCTATAATCAGGACATCCTCGATCTCTACAAACGCGCCAATTCCGGTGCGCGTGTCGTCGTGTTGGATAAATCCCAATCAGGCAAAGGAGCAAGCTCGTGATGAACCGCCGTCAGATACTGGCCGCAACGGCGGCGGGTGCCGCAACGATTGCGATTTCAGGCGGCGAAAGCCTTGCGCAGCGCGTGCCGACGGTTGCGGAAGTACTCTACGACAAGGAAATCCCGGTTCTGGGCAACCCGAACGGCAATGTGACCATCGTGGAATATTTCGACTACCAATGCCCCTACTGCAAGAAGGGGCATGGCGAGCTGATGCGCGTGGTCAAGGATGACGGCAATGTCCGTCTCGTCATGAAGGACTGGATCATCTTCGGCGATACATCGGCCTATGCCGCGCGTCTTGTGCTCGCGGCGGAAAAGTCCGGGAATTATGTAAAGGCGATGGAAGCGCTGATGGCGACGCCCGGTCGCCTCACGCCGGAACAGGTGGATGCGGCGCTGAAGAAGGGTGGGCTTGATCCGGCAAAGCTGAATGCGGCCTATAAGGCCGATTCCAAGCGCATCAATGCCATTCTTGAGCGCAATATGGATCAGGGCGAAGCCTTCAATTTCGGCGGCACGCCTTCCTTCGTCATCGGCACCAAGCTTTATGGCGGTGTCATGAAGGAGCCGGAACTGATCGAGGCGATCAAGGAAGCGCGAAAGTCCTGAACTGATGCGGTGATGAAAGGGCGGAGTTAAAAAGCTCCGCCCTTCTTGATTCAGAATGGATAATGCTGCGGGCCTTCGATGGTGATCCAGCGCAGGTCGGTAAATTCGTTGATGACCGCCTTTCCACCGAAACGGCCATAGCCGGAAGACTTCACGCCGCCGAAAGGCATTTGCGCTTCGTCGGCGACCGTCGGGCCGTTGATGTGGCAGATGCCGGTTTCAAGCTTTTTGGAAAGCGCCAGCGCCCGTTTCACATCCTGACTGAAGATGGCCGATGAAAGGCCATATTCGGTGTCGTTGGCGACACGGATCGCCTCGTCGGCATTCTTGACGCGGATGATGGGCTTCACCGGCCCGAAGGATTCCTGCGCATAAATGTTCATATCCGGTGTCACGTGATCGATGATCGTCGCCTCGACGATGGAACCCTCGCGCTTGCCCCCTGCCAGAAGCTTGCCGCCTTTCGCTACCGCATCTTGGACGAGGGCGTCCATGCGTTCGGCGGATTTGAGGTCGACCAGCGACCCCAGGACGACATTGCCGCGCGGGTCTCCGGCGGGAAGGGATTTCGCCTTGGCAGCAAGCTTCTCCGCAAACGCATCCGCCACTTTCTCATGCACGATGAAGCGCTCCGTCGACATGCAGATCTGGCCCTGATTCATGAACGCGCCAAAGGCAGCAGCGTCGACCGCCTGATCGAGATCGGCATCTTCCAGCACGATGAAGGGTGCCTTGCCGCCCAGTTCCAGCAGCACGGGCTTCAGATGTTCTGCGGCCTGTTTGGCGATGATCTTGCCGACATGGGTGGAGCCGGTGAAATTGATGCGGCGGACCGAAGGATGGGCGACAAGGGCCGCGACGATTTCCGGCGCATCCTCTGGTGCGTTGGAAATGACATTGACCACGCCCGCCGGAAAACCCGCATCGTTGAGCGTTTTGACGATCAGGTGATGAACGCCGGGGCAGGATTCCGACGACCGCAGGATAACCGTGTTGCCGCAGGCAAGGGCGGCTGCAATAGCCCGCACGCCCAGAATGATCGGCGCATTCCATGGCGCCATGCCAAGCACCACGCCGACTGGCTGGCGCACGGCCATGGAAACGATGCCGGGCTTGTCGGAAGGGATGATTTCGCCGGTGATCTGGGTGGTGAGCGCCGCGGCTTCGCGCAGCACACCGGCTCCAAGATGGACATTGAAGCCCGACCACGGGGCGGTGGCGCCGGTTTCCTCCAGCATGAGGCGGATGAATTCATCGGCACGGCTCTCCATGAGGTCCGCCGCCTTGTTCAACAGTGCGCGACGCTCGCTCGGCCCGGTTTCCGACCAGCTTCCAAAGGCTTTCGCGGCGGATTTCGCAACTGCATCGACATCGGCAAGGCTGGCCGCAGGCGCTGTGGTGGCCACTTTTCCGGTGACCGGGTCTTTTCGATCAAATGTCTTACCCGATGCGGATGCCGTTTCCTTGCCATCGATGATGAAGCCGATTGTCGTCATGGTCTTCTCCCTTTTTGCCTGTCGCATCATGGTATAAAAGCTGGAAGCTTGCATGTTCCTTATTTGTAAACAGACTGTGCAACGGTGCTGTCTCGAATTTGAAAGCAAGCAGCGGAGTGTCGCTTCGACGCGATGGCATTAGCCTTCCTTCATGCTCATATTGAAGGAATACGGACATGAACCTTATGACCATGAAGACCCACGACCCCGATGAAAATCGCTGGCAGAAGGTGCTCGACCGCGACAAGGCATCGGACGGGGCATTTGTTTATGCGGTGCGCACCACCGGCGTCTATTGCCGCCCGTCATGCCCGTCGCGGCGTGGAAAGCGCGAAAACGTGCAGTTTTTCGACCATGGCGAGGATGCGGAACGCGCCGGCTTCCGGCCATGCATGCGCTGCAAGCCGCATCTTTCCGAAACGCTGGCGACGCAGAACAGCACCCGCTACGCCGATATGGTCGCTTCTGCCTGCCGCTTCATCGAGACGGCGGAAGAAGTGCCTTCCCTCGAAGAAATCGCGGCTTCCGTGAAAGCGAGCCCCGCCCATTTTCACCGCATTTTCAAGGCGTTCACGGGGCTGACCCCGAAAGCCTACGCCGATGCGCATCGCGCCAAAAAAATGCGGGCAGCACTTGATGCGCCGGAAATCCGCGTAACCGACGCAATCTATGATGCCGGTTATAATTCCAGCAGCCGCTTCTATGAGGCTTCGGACGGAATTTTGGGAATGACTCCAAAGGCTTACAAGCAGGGTGGCAAGAATGCGGATATCCGTTTCGCCATCGGCCAGTCGACGCTTGGCGCGGTACTCGTGGCTGCGAGCGACAGGGGTGTCTGCGCGATTTTGATGGGCGACGACCCGGAAGAGCTGATCCGCGATCTGGAAAGGCGCTTTCCGCAGGCAAATCTCATCGGCGCGGACCGCGATTTCGAGGACATGGTGGCCAAAGTGGTGGGCTTCGTCGAAGCGCCACGCATCGGTCTCGACCTGCCGCTAGACCTACAGGGAACCGCATTCCAGCAGCGGGTCTGGCAAGCCTTGCGAGAAATTCCTGTCGGTAACACAGTGAGTTACACCGAAATTGCCGAACGCATCGGCGCTCCGAAATCGGTGCGGGCTGTGGCGCAGGCCTGCGCCGCCAACAAGATCGCGGTCGCGATCCCATGCCACCGTGTGGTGCGCAATGATGGCGGTCTGTCCGGCTATCGCTGGGGCATTGAACGCAAGCGCGATCTTCTCAAGCGGGAGGGTCTGGCGTGAGTGATATCCCTGTCTATGACTGGCAAAAAATCGGTGCCGAACTGGACGAATTCGGTGCCTCAATCCTCGAAAACATAATTTCGCCACAGGATTGCCGCGAAATAGCCGCCGGTTACTACAATTTCGCCGCATTTCGAACCGTTATTTCGATGCGAAAACACGGTTTTGGGCGCGGAGAATACAAATATTACGCAAATCCCATTCCTGCCTTAATTTTGAATCTGCGCCAGAAGCTCTATCCGCAGCTTGCCCCCATCGCCAATCGGTGGAGCGAAAGGCTGGGATCGGATGTCCGGTTTCCGCCGACCCATGACGCGTTTCTGGAACGCTGCCATGCGGCGGGACAGACCCGGCCGACACCGCTCATCCTGCAATATGTCGAGGGCGACTATAATTGCCTGCATCAGGATATTTACGGCGATATCGCTTTTCCGTTGCAGGTGGCGATTTTGCTGTCCGAGCCGGAGAAGGATTTCACGGGCGGGGAATTCGTCCTGACCGAACAGCGTCCCCGGATGCAGAGCCGGGCGGAGGTCGTGCCGCTCCGGCAGGGGGACGGCGTGGTCTTCGCGGTCAATGACCGCCCGATGCAGGGAACGCGCGGCGATTACCGGGTCAAGATGCGGCACGGCGTCAGCCGCATCCGTTCCGGCAAGCGGCATACGCTGGGCATAATCTTTCACGATTCCAGATAGAGGTTGAAACCGGGGTTTCGATGGCCTTTGATCGCAACAAAATGATCGAAGGAGTCGGATATGAGCGTGACCATCTACGGTATCAAGAACTGCGACACCATGAAGAAGGCGCGCACCTGGCTTGAAGACCACGGCATCGACTACGCGTTTCACGATTACAAGAAGGAAGGGCTTGATGGCGAAACGCTCGACCGCTTCCTGAAGGATATTCCGTGGGAGCAATTGCTCAACCGGGCCGGGACGACATTTCGCAAACTGCCCGAGGAAGAACGCCAGAACGTCGATGCCGCCAAAGCGCGGGCTCTGATGCTGGCGCAGCCGTCCATGGTCAAGCGCCCGGTGCTCGATCACGACGGAAAGCTGACGGTCGGCTTCAAGCCGGACCAGTATGAAAACTTCTTCAAGTCTTGAGGCGGGAAAACGCTGCCATAGATAGCTGCCGGTAACAAGGGCGCGTTTCGATCTGATTGAATCGGATCGGCGCTCTATTTATTTGTTTTTAGGCACATCTTGTCCGGAAACCGCTTCACACTTTTCGGGACGTGCTGGATGGAGAAACCGATGCGGCAGCGCGCGAAGAAGGTCGTTCAGCAATGGTCCGCGAGCTGGCGCGATTCCCTGATCGCTTCCTTCGCGGGCGGGGTCGCCTGGCTGATCTGCCAGTTGCTTCTGAACCAGCCGAAACCCGTCTTTGCCATGGTCACGGCTGTGATCTGTCTGGCGCCGAACCTGCCCAACCATGGCAAGCAGGCGATTGGCGTGATCGTCGGGGTCACGACCGGCGTGCTGGTGGGCGAGCTTTCGCTGCTCTTGCCGGAAACGGTTCCGGTCTTCCACACAAGCATCGTGACTTTCGTTGCCATGGTGCTGGCAACCTCTTTCGGCATGGCGCCTGCAATTGCCATCCAGTCGGGCGTTTCGGCGATCCTGGTTCTCGCCATGGGGCCGCAGGTCGCGGGCGTGACGCGGCTGGTGGATGTTCTGGTCGGCGCGGGCGTGGGTTTGCTGTTCAGCCAGATTTTGATGACGCCGAGCCCGCTGCTTCTGATCGACAAGGCGGCTCGCGCCCTGATCGACCGTCTTGCAAACGGGCTCAAGCAGTCGGCTATCGCGCTCGAAAAACAGGACCCGGTGCGGGCGCAAAGCGCGATCAACCAGTTTGCATCGGCGCACCGGGCGGTAATCGCACTCGGCGACGGCATTGCGCTGGCGCGCAGCAATGCGCGCTGGTCGCTGCGCGGGCGGCTGGTGGCGCGCGAGGTTACCGAAATGGCAGGCCGCTACGACCGCCGCGGCATCCGCCTCTACGCATCGGCGCTGCTGTTCGGCGAAGCGCTGGGCAATGCGCTGCGCAAAAAGGAAGCGCCGCCCCCGCCATGGCTGGCGGAAGCCTTGCAGGTGGTCATCGCCAATTGCGAGCTGGAAGAGGGGCAGGCGCCGCGCCGGATACCGCCCATGCCCAAGGACATTCCGTTCGGCTGGCGCGATTGCGTGCACCGGCTGTCATCAGTTCAGGATACGCTTCTGCACTTCCTGCATTCCGATATTCCCGACAGCCTTCCCGTACCCGAACGGCGGCAAAAGCAGGATGAAGCCGCGGCCTGACGGTTTTCAGACCAGCGACCGCACATGCTGCACAAGCTCCTCCGCTGCCTGTCGTGCGAGCAGGGGGCGGCTCTGCCAGTCGTCCGAAGCAGCGCCGCGATAGGCAGCCTGCGCGAGCGCAAGGACCGAGGCGGTTTCGGGCGAAACACGCGCCAGCGCCCACTCGGCAGCGGCATCTTTCGGCGCGAATTTTCCGGTTTCGAGCGTGTACCACATGCGGGCAAGCGTCAGCAGGACATTGCGCTCGTCGCCCGAAAGATTGCCGGTGAGGGCGGGCAGGGCATCGGTGATCGCCCGCCGCACATCTCCATGCGGCACGCTCGGCAGAAGATGTTCGCGCGTGGGACCAACGAGGCTTATGGCTTCCTGGGCGGCTTGCGCCAGCACCAGCGTATATTCGGGATCGGTGTGCGGCTGCGGCACGGTTCCCGCCTCGAATTCGTCGCGCAGCCATTCTCCATAAATGAAGGCGCAACGTGCGGGATAGGTGAGGGCGGCGAGGTCCTGCTGCAAGAAGATCATCACTTCCAGGCAGCGGGCTGTGCCGGGTCTGGCCGGGTGCCGGCCAGAAATCTGCATCAGACGGTCAACGAGAAGCGCGCCGGTTTCAGGCGCCAGTGGCTGGTCGCTGACCGCCAGAAGATCCACATCGCTGTTGGGTCGAAGGCCGCCATTCACGGCGGAGCCATGCAGATAAACGGCTTGCAAGGACTGTCCCAGACATTCTTGCAGAACGATCAGGGCCTTTGCCGCTTCTTCGGGGATTGCCAGATTCCAGCTATTCACCATGGATTTGATATACAGCTGACGCCTGAACATACTCAACTATAGGAAGACTTCTTTTCAGACGTTTCCCTCTTTCTTGAGCACTTCGGCTGCATCCCAAGCGCCTTTGGCCCCTGCATCGCCTTTCCGAAACATAATTACGGTTACGCCGACATTTGCGGTAGGTGCATATACCGGCATTGCTGAACCAGAACTACTGTATCTTCCGTACGTGGAATTTCCATATGTATTTGCGGAAAATGTACCGTTGTTCCAGCTATTAACGCCAACTAATTGTCTGCCTTGCGAGGTACTGGCTTGCTCAAGACGGAAGTGGGTGTAACCTCTATTTAGCGTTGCTTGTGCCGCACGTTTCATTGTGATCCGTCCCGCTGAACCAGCAAACAGTGCACCAGATGCTTGTGTATCAAGACGCACCATGTTAGGCGCTAACGGCATTTCGTTAGTAGTTGCGCATGCTGAAAGTGCCACAGCGACGGTGGCAAAAAGAATCAGCTTTTTCATGTAAGCCCCCCTAAAAAACTAACTAGGAAGTAACAGCAGCGTTGCTGCTTTTCAATTACTTTAGGAGGGCTGATATCTCCGCGACATTGAGAGGTTGATTGCTATATCGGCCGCATGTGTTCGCGAGTCAGGCTGCAGCATTTTCTCGCCGCTCAAGAATGCGGTCGATCAAGCCCCATTCGAGCCCCTGCTCGGCGGTCATGAAATTATCGCGGTCAAGCGCGCGTTCCGCCTCTTCATAGGTGCGCCCGCAATGTTCTGCATAAAGCCGTGTCATCAGCCGCTTGGTTCGCTGCGCTTCCTCGGCATGGATGAAAATGTCCGATGCCTTTCCCTGAAACCCGCCGGAGGGCTGGTGAACCAGCAGGTTGGCATTGGGAAGGGCGGCGCGATGGCCGGGCTCTCCCGCCATCAGCAGGAAGGAACCCATGGAACGGGCGGTCCCCATGCAGAGCGTATGCACCGGCGCGCGGACATAGCGCATCGTGTCATAGATGGCGAGGCCGCTGGTCACGACGCCGCCCGGCGAATTGATATAGAGATTGATCGGCTGTTTGGAATTTTCCGCTTCCAGAAACAGCAATTGCGCGCAGATCAGTGCGGATACGGTGTCGTTTACCTCGCCGTTGAGAAAGATGATCCGCTCGCGCAGCAGGCGCGAATAGATATCGAACGATCTTTCGCCGCGGCTCGACTGTTCAACGACCATAGGGACGAGTTGCATCGTTTCGCGCATCGGCGAATTCCTCTCTTCCAAAAATCAGGATGTAGGTGTTTCAGGCGGCGTGCATGAGCGGCACCCGGTTGCTGTTGGCGGCAGCCGGTGCGGTACGTTTCGTCCGCGTGTCGTTCAATTCGTGGATGACGCGCAGGCAGGTGCCCCCGGCAATGCCCGGCGCGATGCGGAAAGTGACCATGCTTTCCAGAAAGGGCGGCTGGCTTTCCCGCATCCGGTAGCTGATCTCCACGCCGGGCTTGCAGGAAGCAGGCTCCGGATCGGCCAAAGCCCCGGATGGAAGCCAGTTTTCGCGAAACTCCGCAATGCTGATCGCGCGCCAGACTTTCTGCGGCGCGGCATCCAGCTCATATTCCAGCTCTATTGCTTCTTCGCTGCGTTCTTCCTGCCGGTCGGTCATTGGTCCATATCCTTCAGCAAGGTTTTGAGAGCGTCGATACGTTCCGGCCAGTAGGCGCGGTATTTGGCAAGCCAGTTGGCGATGAGGGTGAGCCCGTTCGGATCGACTTCATAGTTGACGAAGCGCCCCTCGCGTTCCTCACGCACCAGCCCCGCGCCGCGCAACACCGCCAGATGCTGCGACATGGCGGGCTGGCTGATCTCCATCCCCTCCCGCAACGCGCTGGCATTCCTGCTGCCCCCTGCCAGCTTCTCGAAGATCATCCGGCGGGTCGGGTCGGCAAGCGCCCGGAATATATCATTGAATATATCGTTCTCATTCATACGAACACATAAGCGTAGACTTATGTGATTCGCAAGGCCCTAGTTGAAAAAACGGACGTTTTGATCAATCCGCCGAACGAAACTGCATGGTGAAGACTGTTCCCCCGATGCCTTGCGCGAGTAATGGCGCAAATTTCAGCGGCGTGCATTTTTGAACGGCCTCGATTGCAGCATTCACGAATGCCTTCCTGGCCTTGTCGTCTCCCTGGACATTGATCGCGGTGGCGCGGGGCGGCCCAATCAGGCTTCCGTCACGCTTGAAGCTGAAGCTGAGGGTGACGGCTGAGTTCTTGCTGCCCGCAGGCGCGGTCCAGCAGACGTTCAGCGCGTCGCCGACTTCGTTCATCGTCTTCAGATCCTGCGCCTGAACTGTCCCCGTGGCGGCGATCGCAACGGCGGTCAACAGGCAGGCGGATAGTCCCCTTCCATTCATCCTGGTCCTCCATCAAGAAAGTGTAGCAAGTCTATTGTAGGCCTGCTCCGGCGGAGTTCAAACCCAACTCTGTCGTTAGTGTTAATGCGCAAGGCAACAGTTTCAGCCTCGATCTGCGTGATCGGTCCGATCAGAAAAATTCATTTGTCGCCGGGTGATTGAGGTTTATTTTCCCGCCAATGACCGAGTCTTCGCTGAACATGACCAAGCCTGCATCTTCACGCCATCACACCGCCGTTCGTTATGCTGTCGGCGGTTTTCTGGCCATGGCCGCCGCCATGGGGATCGGACGTTTCATCTATACGCCGATCCTGCCCGGAATGATGGCCGATATCGGCTTCACCGCCGCCGATGCGGGTTTCATCGCATCGGCAAATTATATCGGTTATCTGCTGGGGGCGGTCGTTGCCGGTTACGGCTGGTCTGCGGGCATCGAACGGGCAAGCGTGATCGCGGGCCTGATCATCAGCGGCTTGCTGTGTGCGGCCATGGCGCTTTTTGACGGCGTGTGGCTGTTTTCCATCATCCGCTTTGCGGCGGGTTTCATAAGCGCGGTGACGATGATCCTGTGCACGGCAATTGTGCTGAGCCATGTCACGGCGGCGGAAAAGGCGGGTCTTGGAGCCTTGCATTTCGGCGGCGTCGGCAGCGGTATTGCGCTTTCCGCTGTTCTGGTGGCGCTGATCCGCTTTGCCGGGCTCGACTGGCGGGCCGACTGGATCGGCGCTGCCGTCCTGACCGTCATCATGGCGGTTCTCGTTGCTGCTTTCGTCAGGGAGGGGCCGGTGGGCGGAAACAGCGGCACGCGCGAGCCGCCGCTCCCCAAAAGCCTCGCCTTCAACGCGCTGGCGCTGGCCTATGGCATTTTCGGCTTCGGCTATGTGATCACGGCGACCTTCCTCATTGCAATCGTGCGGGCGACCGATGGCGGCCCGCTGATGGAAGCCGCCGTCTGGGTGGTGACCGGTCTGGCGGCGGCACCCTCCATCTGGCTGTGGGCGCCGGCTGCCCGTAAGTTCGGTCTCTTCAATACATTTGCCCTGACGGCCATTCTGGAAGCAATCGGCGTTGCCGCAAGCGTGGTTCTGGCGCCGCCGCTTGGCCCTCTGGTGGGCGGCGCGCTTCTGGGTATCACTTTCATGGCATTGACGGCGTTCGGTTTGCAGATTGCCCGTATGCTCGCACCGGCGTCGCCGAAACGCGCTCTGGCGCGGATGACGGTCTGCTTCAGCATCGGCCAGATCGTCGGCCCGCTGGTCGCAGGCTTCATGGCGCAGCGCTCCGGCTCGTTCACTTCCGCAAGCCTGGCCGCAGCGCTCTCGCTGGTGGTCGTCGCGGCGCTGGGCACGGTGGCGGGACGCGCTGCCCGAACAACCGGCTGAAAACCTTACAGGAATTTAACTGGTAAAGGCGTGAAGACCGGCTTCTTATGAGGACAGTTCCTCATGAGTTGGATGTAACCCGGTGTTTGTGTCGTTCTTTCCTCGCCCCAAATTGTTCTTCTGGTCCGCTCTGGGCTGGTGCCTGCTGGCGGTAATCGGCTGGTATGAGGGAGGGGAAAGGCTGGGCGCAACATTCGGCCTGCCGCCGCTGGCGCCTGACGCCGCGCCGATTATCGGCGCAAGCATCTTCTGGTCGGCACCGTTTCTCTGGTTCTATATCTATTTCGCGGTGGCGGTGTTCGCGTTCTATCTGTTCTGGGCGTGGTTCTCCCCGCACCCGTGGCAGCGATGGTCGATACTCGGATCGGCGCTGATCCTGTTCACCACCTATTTCGGCGTACAGGTGAGCGTGGCGGTCAATGCATGGTATGGGCCGTTCTACGACATGATACAGAAGGCGCTCTCAACGCCCGGCGCCGTCAGCGCCTCCTACTTCTACTGGGGTTTGGTCACTTTTGCACAGATTGCCTTTATCGGCGTCACGGTCGGCGTTCTGAGCCTGTTCTTCGTCAGCCATTATATCTTCCGCTGGCGCACCGCGATGAATGACTATTATGTCCACCATTGGCCGAAACTGCGTTCCATCGAGGGTGCCGCCCAGCGCGTGCAGGAAGATACGATGCGCTTTTCCACGACGCTCGAACAATTGGGTGTCGATCTGGTAAAGGCTGTTCTGACGCTGATCGCCTTTCTGCCGGTCCTGTTCAGCTTTTCCGAGAAAATCAATGAATTGCCGGTTCTCGGCGCAATACCGCATGCGCTTGTATGGGCGGCTGTTTTCTGGGCTGCCTTCGGCACCGGATTTCTGGCGCTGGTTGGCATCAAGTTGCCGGGACTGGAGTTCAACAATCAGCGTGTGGAAGCGGCCTACCGCAAGGAGCTGGTCTATGGCGAGGACCATGACGATCGCGCCGGGCCAGTCACAATGGCTGAATTGTTCCGCAACGTCCGGCACAATTATTTCCGGCTCTATTTCCACTATGTCTATTTCAACGTCGCCCGAATTATATACCTGCAGGCCGACAATATCTTTCCAACCCTGATCCTTATCCCGTCCATCGTGGCGGGAAAGCTGACGCTTGGCCTGATGAACCAGATTACCAATGTCTTTTCGCAGGTGCAGAGCTCGTTTCAGTATCTCGTCAATTCATGGACGACGATCATCGAACTGCTGTCGATCTACAAGCGCCTGAGGGCTTTCGAGGCGACTATCCGCGATGAGCCGCTGCCTTTGCTGGATCGCCAAAATCTGGAAACAGCGCCGTCGGCATAGAGGAAGTCAGGACCTGTTCTGGCCTGCGTGGATGGCGTCCTTGTCGAGACTGTCCAGATAATCGCCATAGGTGGTGCACTTGACATCAGGCTTGGTGCAGACTTCCGTCACCAGCCTTTCCATGGCGCGCCAGTAGGCCCCGTCATTCATCAGCACGAAATGAAAGCCAAGCTGAAGCGGAATGCGCTCGCCCGCATATTGCCTGTCGAACGCCGCCCGGAAAGCCTTGTAGGCCCGTTCCTCAAAAGCCGCCGATTGCCCGGGCGCTTCCTTGCCCTTGGAGTGGCGGACATAGAGATTATAGTCCATCGCCACGATGGGGCGTTGCGACGGGCCTTCCGGGATAAGCGGCAATCCAAAGGAGGCGAACCGGCCGGCAAGGATCGGTTCTTCCGGACCGCGGGTGACGGACGACGCCTGATAGCGAAAGCCGTTCGCCTTCAGCGCGTCCTGCACCGGCTTCGATGCGGCGAGATAAGGCGCGCGGAAGCCGCTTATGCCGTTCAGCGCCAGATCGCGCCAGCCTTCCGGCTCGCCTTCGATGCCGTTATTCCTGTAGGCGTCGGCGGTGATGCGGCGAAATTCCTTGATCTCCTTGTCCCAGTCGGCGGACGACCAGTCGGTGCCGTCGAAATGCCCGCAGCCATGGCTGGCAATCTCGTTCCCTTCCAGATGCGCCTGCCAGATATTGCCGAGGCGCGCGACGACTTCATCGCGGCTGAGCGCAAAGCCGACATTGGACGATCCCGCCCGCTTGCGGGGCGGCTGGTAATCGCGCCGGTCCTGTTTGGTCATCAGGAAGACACAGGAAAGAAAATAGGTGAAATGGGCGTTGTTTTTCTTCGCCAGTTCGCGCGAGCGGGTCCACAGCGCATTGTCATGCGCGCCATCGAAGGAGATCAGCACATATTGCGGCCTTGGGGACACCGGTTCCGCTTGCGCGGCGCAGGTGGAAAGAGCCAGGGCTGAAAGAAGAACAGGACGGGGAGACAGAAAGCGCATGGACCACTGAACGAGCGGGAGGAGGAAGGGTTCCGAAGAATTGTCGCTAGTTCTTGAATAAGGCTATTGTCGGACCGAAATGCACTTTGTGACACGTGTTTCGGCTTATTTCGCAGACGGGTCTTACATATGGCGCGAAATCCGACTAAAAGCGCCAGAACAACAAATGCGAACATCAATTTGGCTTTAGCGGCAGGTCCATGGCAGACGACAGTTTCATTCGCGAGGTAAACGAGGAAATCCGTTCGGAACGGGCAAAGCAGGTCTGGCGGAACTTCGGTCCGCTGGTGATCGGCGCCGCTGTGGCCATCGTTCTGGGAACGGCTGGCTGGGTCGGCTATCAACACTGGACCGACAGCAAGGCTTCCGCTTCCGGCGACAAGTTCCTTGCCGCACTGGACCTCGCCTCGGAAGGCAAGAACGATGAGGCGCTGGCTGCGCTCGACGATCTGGAAAAGACCGGCTACGGCTCCTATCCGGTGCTGGCGCGTCTGCGCGCCGCATCGGTGATCGCCGACAAGGGCGATGCCGCCGGTGCCGTGAAGGCCTTCGATGACGTTGCCGCCGACAATGCCGTGCCCGCGCCGCTGCGCGATGTGGCGCGCCTGCGGGCAGGCTATCTGCTGGTCGACAGCGGTTCTTATGACGATGTGGCCAAGCGGGTGGAAACGCTTTCCGCTGACGGCAACCCGATGCGCTCCAGCGCGCGGGAAGCCCTGGGCCTGGCTGCATGGAAGGCCGGGCGTTTCGATGACGCGGTCAAGCTGTTCCAGCAGATTGCCAATGACAGTCTGGCCCCGGCCAATATTCGCCAGCGTTCCAACACGATGCTCGATCTGATGCGCAGCGCAGGCGTCAAGGTGCCTGACGCGCAAAGCACTTAAAATTTGTAAGTTTTGGAGTCATCTTCTCCCATGGGTTTCACAGTCGCCATCGTCGGGCGTCCCAATGTCGGCAAGTCCACGCTGTTCAATCGCCTCGTCGGCCGCAAGCTGGCGCTGGTCGATGACCTGCCGGGCGTCACGCGCGACCGGCGCATCCACGATGCCAAACTCTACGATCTGAAGTTTCAGGTCATTGATACGGCCGGTCTTGAAGAAGCTGCCAATGACAGCCTGGAAGCGCGGATGCGCGCCCAGACCGAGGCTGCCATTCAGGAAGCGGACGTTATCCTGTTCGTCATCGACGCCAAGGCTGGCATTACGCCGACCGACAGCACCTTCGCCGAAGTGGTGCGCCGTTCCGGCAAGCCGGTCGTGCTGGTTGCCAACAAGGCGGAAGCGCGCGGCGCGCAATCCGGCATGTACGACGCTTTCCAGCTCGGCCTTGGCGAACCCTGCCCGATTTCTGCCGAGCACGGTCAGGGGATGCCTGATCTGCGCGACGCGATTGTCGAGCTTTTGGGCGAAGAGCGTGTCTTTGCCGACGAGAAGGAAGAGGAAGCCGCCGACGAGGTTTTCACGCCGAAGGCTGTCGGCGAATTGATCGGCGATGACATCGAGGACCCGGATGAGGAAGAAATCCCGGCCTATGATGCCACCAAGCCGATGCGCATCGCCATCGTCGGGCGTCCGAATGCCGGCAAGTCCACGCTCATCAACACGATGCTCGGCGAAGACCGCCTGCTGACCGGACCGGAAGCAGGCATTACGCGTGACTCGATCTCGGTGGATTGGGAATGGCGTGGCCGCAAGATCAAGCTGTTCGATACGGCTGGCCTTCGCCGCAAGTCGCGCGTGCAGGAAAAGCTCGAAAAGCTGTCGGTTGCCGACGGTCTGCGCGCGATCCGTTTCGCGGAAGTCGTGATCATCGTGCTCGACGCGACGATCCCGTTCGAAAAGCAGGATTTGCAGATTGCCGATCTCATCATCCGCGAGGGCCGGGCGCCGATCATCGCATTCAACAAATGGGATCTGATCGAGGACCGCCAGATGGTTCTTGCCGATCTTTACGAAAAGACGGCCCGCCTGCTGCCGCAGGTGCGCGGGATTCGCGCCGTGCCGATTTCCGGCGAGCGCGGGCAGGGCATCGACAAGCTCATGGAGAATGTCGTCAAGACCCACGAAATCTGGAACCGTCGTATTTCGACCGGGCGCCTCAACCGCTGGCTGACGGGTGTCATCGCGCACCAGCCGCCACCGGCAGTCTCGGGCCGCCGCCTGAAGGTGAAATATATGACGCAGGTAAAGACGCGCCCGCCGGGCTTCGTGGTCTCCTGCTCGCGCCCCGATGCGATGCCGCAATCCTATGTGCGCTATCTCATCAACGGCCTGCGCGAAACTTTCGATATGCCGGGTGTGCCGATCCGGCTTTCATTGCGCACCTCGGATAATCCGTTCGCAGGCCGCGCCAAAAAGAAGAAGTGACAAAAAGCCCGGAGCGATCCGGGCTTTTTGTTGTCTCTGCAGTTCAGTCCAGCCTGCCGTTATTTCGATAGCCACGGATTATTGGACCTATCGTAGATATAGGTTCTTTTCGGTCTTGGGGAGTAGAGAAGATAAGGGACCCAAACAATCGCTGGCAACCATGACATAAGCAATACGAAGCCATTCGCGTCAGAATCCGCTGCGGTTGCAGGTGTTGCAAAAAGAACAGGGAGCATATTCAATATGCCGGATGCAAGCAGAAATATTACCATGAATGTCCTAAAGGTCTTCAAATAGTAATAGTTTGCGTACAAAGCGTATAATGATCCGAGAACGAATGTTATGTTTATAACTCCATGATATAAGAATATCATAGTTTGAAAACTTGAATCGATATTTGCAAAATAAAATATTCGTATATAAATATAAATCATATAAGAGCTAACTAATATATTAACGACAATTCCCAATAGCAAGAGAAGGAGTCCGCCGCCGATTGGGAGATGTTCTTTCATTTCATCAGACATTTAATCATTTCCCGTATTATTCGAAATAATTGATGCTAACGCTCCAATCAAAATTGGCTGAATAAGTCCAGCGCCGCGATCTAATAATTTAGTTGAAATGACGCGGGCGCGCTTCTTCTCTAAAGGGAAGGGTCTTCTATTTGATGGGATTTTCCATTTTCCCGGTATGCTCCAAATTCGCATTTTCGAGTTGAGCTTGGCTTCTACGGCTGCTAATCCGCCCGCTTTCCGCTTTCCTCCAAAAAGGTGCAGTAATGACGAAGGCTGACCAGAGCCGTTTCGACGGCGTGACATTGGGCATCGATTTCGGCACGACCAACACGGTTCTTTCCGTTGCAGCGCCGGATGGCACGACGGCGGTTCTCAGTGTTCCGAAGGATGGGGTTGATATTACCGGCTACCGTTCGGTTCTCTGCTTCTGGCAGGATCGCGAAACCGGCGAGCGCACCGTCGAAAGCGGGCCGTGGGCGATGGACGTATTCGTCAATGCGCCGCACTCCACGCGCATGCTGCAATCGTTCAAGACATTCGCGGCCTCGAAATCCTTCACCGACACGCCGGTTTTCGGCAAGCGGTTCAAGTTCGAGGATATCCTGACCACTTTCCTCAACACGGTTGCCGCGCGGCTGGGTGACCGTCTGCCGCCAAAGGGCAATCGCGTGGTTATTGGCAGGCCCGTGATCTTTGCGGGCGCATCGCCCGATGAAGCGCTGGCCATGCAGCGCTATGAAAAGGCGTTCCGGGCGTTCGGCTTCACCGACATTCATTATGTCTATGAGCCTGTGGCGGCTGCCTATTTTTATGCGCAGGAACTGACAGCCGCGTCCACCGTTCTGGTGGCCGATTTCGGCGGCGGTACGAGCGACTTTTCCATCGTGCGGTTTGACGTGGGCAAGCAGGGCCTGAGCTTCACGCCGCTCAGCCAGACGGGTGTCGGCATCGCAGGCGACACATTCGATTACCGCATCATCGACAACGCCGTGTCGCCGCTGCTTGGAAAGGGGACTGAATATCAGTCCTTCGGCAAAAGGCTGACCGTGCCGAACCATTATTATGCGAACTTTGCGCGCTGGAACACGCTGTTCCTGATGAACTCTCCGGCCACCATCCGCGATCTGGACGAACTGGCCCGGCAAGCGGTTGACCCGAAGCCGCTCGAACATTTCATTAACCTGATCGAGAACGATTACGGCTACGAGATTTATCGCGCCGTGTCGGACCTCAAGGTGCGCCTTTCATCGCAGCGCATGTCGGAACTGCACTTCAAGGCCGACGATTTTGAAATCCGTACCGACATTACGCGCAATGATTTCGAAAACTGGATCGCGGACGATGTGCGCCAGATCGAGCAGTCGGTGCAGCAGGCGGTCGACAAGGCGGAACTGGAAACGTCATCTATCGACCGGGTTTTCCTCACCGGCGGCACGTCTTTCGTGCCGGTCATCCGCACCGTGTTTGAAAGCCGCTTTCCCGATGCCGCGGTGACAAGCTCGAACCAGTTCGACTCCATCGCCAACGGCCTCGCCTTGATCGGGCAGAGCGCGGATATCGAACGCTGGTCTGTGAAGAGTTAGAGCGGTTTCAACGATCCCGTTAAAAGCAGGAGCCGCTCGAAAGGCATCTGGAAGGTCAGGGCAGAATTTCTATCGGCGTTCCGGTCGGAACCCTGGCCCATATGTCACGCATTTCCGCATCGGTGACGGCAATGCAGCCATCGGTCCAGTCCCAGAGCCGGTGTGCGGATGCCAGCCAGCCCCAGCCGTTCGGCAGGCCGTGGATCATGATATTGCCGCCCGGTGCGTGACCGGCTGCCGCGGCGGCCTGCTTGTCGTTTTCGTTCGGATAGGAAATATGCAGGCTCAGATGCGCCATCGAACGCGGGTTGCGCCAGTCGATGACATAACGTCCTTCCGGTGTTTTTTCATCGCCTTCGCGCTGCTTGTGCCCGCCATCGCCGTTGCTGCCGAGCGATATGCGATAGGTGCCGATTGTCCTGCCGTCGCGAAGCAGGAACATCTGGCGACTGGCTTTTTCCACACGGATCGCATCGGCCTGCTGGTCGGAGGGGGCGGCGAGGGGAGGCTCGGCGAGGCTGATCCGGGCCATGACCTTGGTATAGCCGAACAGGACGATAGCGGCGAGCACTATGGCGAAAAGGAACTTCTTGAACATGGTGCTCGCTTCGAACAAATCGGTATCGGCCCGCTTTTCACGGGTGATTGGGGCTTTCACAAGTCGAACATGGCCTGTGAAGTCATTACCACGACTTAGGAAGCGGTTGCCCTATCCGCAAAACAGGCGGCGATTTCCTTGTTGGCGCCGAGCTTTTCGGCCCATTTGACCAGATCGGGCATCTCGCTTCGTTCAGCCATCCCGCCCCAGACGTCCTTCAGTTCGGGTGACTTGCCGGACAGGTCGAAAAAGAAGTAGCCGGGATCGGCCACCGGAACATCCGCATAGACGACAGACCAGTTGCCATATTGCATGAAGCTCTCAATGTTGACGGAAGCCGGTTTGACTTTCTTGCCGAGGCTGCGCGCGATGAGAGACCTGTAGTCCGATTTCACCTGCCGGGTGAGCGTCGTCGTTACGCCGTCGCAGGCAGATTTGGCGAAGGCGCTCCCTGCCGGAAGAGCCATCGCAACGGCAAGCAGAAGTGTCGCTCCGGCAGGCGAAACGCGGGGGTACATCATTTTCCTTAGAAAAAAGCCACCGCGATAATTCCGATTTCCAGGCCGCTCCATCAATTTCCCACTCCAAAACTTGACGATACTGTTTTCATCGCAAATAGAACGGCGGTTATCAAACAAAAGATGGCTTCTAATTCTCAAAGCGGCTTGACCCTTCACGGTCGCGCTCATAGCCGTGCATGTCCGGGAAAGGCGGCAGCCAGCTTTCGCGACGGATGGTCCAGAGTTCATAGGTCGGCCTGAACTGATCCGGCGCATCGAGCGAACCGAGATTGACTTCGATCTCGTCGCCGCTGTGGCCGAAAACGGACGACCCGCAGCGCGGGCAAAAATGACGTCCCGCGTAGTCCCGGGTTTCTCCCTCGACCGTAACCGCAGTCTCGGGGAATATCGCAGAAGCGTGAAACAGCGCGCCGTGATGCTTGCGGCAGTCGAGGCAATGGCAGATGCCGACCCGGTAGGGCTGTCCCGCCGCTTCGAAGCGAACATTGCCGCACAGGCATCCGCCCATGACCTTATCCATGGTGCACCTCCTCGCCGCAGCTTTTCCGGCATGTGTAAAGCAGGATTCGCTTAAACCCCGCATTAACCATATTCGTTCATGGTTAACGCGCTGCTGATAATGACTGTATTCGCCAGAGCTGCAAGCGCGTCCTCACCCGTCGGACAAGGTTAATACTCCGTTATCGCCGCGTCGGTTTAGTCAGTGTGAGTGGAGTGTGCGGTGCGCCTTGTATCTATAAGAGCGCTGTTTGGTCGAAGGAAGGCCGTTGCCGAGCCGGTGTGGCATTACCCTGTCACGGGCTATTGCCCGGAGGAGGGGCGCTATTACGCCGTCCGTGCGAAGCCGCGCCAGACAGTCCAAAAGCCGCACCGCATGGTGCCGCTGGTTCTCGCAGCCGTCACATATCTCTTCAATTCCAATGCGATTGCCTTTCAGGACATGGCGAGCCTGGTGCCGTCGGCCGACATGGGAACGCATCGGTGGACTGCCTTTGTCGCCAAGGCGCCGGTCGGCTCCGTCCATCAGGCCGAAATGCCGTTCGTCGATGCAACGACGGTAACGGGCAGCATCGCCACCAACGGCATCGAAGTGCCCGGCATAGGCCGGGTCGCGCTGTCGGGCGGACGCAAGACGGCAAAGCTTGGCCCGGACGATCCGAACCCGGACGAAAACCGCATCAATCGTTCCGACAAGACGGGCCGTCTCGTTTCGGTGAAGCCGAAGGCCCCCGCGAAGGCCTTCACTGCCGGCAGCATGTTCGACAAGATCAGCATGATCACGCGTCCGCCGGAAAAGACGGACGCGAAAATGGCCTTTTCCAGCAAGCTGGAGGGCAAGGAAATCGCCATCACCATGGCGTTCCACGCGGTCAAGCCGCCGAAGCCGCGTTCTGAGATGCCGACCCAGCTTGCCAAGCTCATTACCAACGACCAGCCGGATGTGCTGGCCCTTGGTTATGCGCCTGCGACGCCGGATTACGGCAAGACATCGCCTTTCGAAAGCATTCTGAAGCCGCAGCCGGACGAAGGGCGCTTCGTGCCGCCGATCGGTGAGCAGGATCACGAGTGGGCGGCAACGCCGCTGCCGCCTTCCGCTTTCAGCAAGAGCGAACAGAAATGCCTCGCCGAAGCCGTTTATTTCGAAGCGCGCGGCGAAACGGTGAAGGGACAGGTTGCGGTCGCCCAGGTCGTTCTCAACCGTGTGCGCAACCCCGCCTATCCGGGAACGATCTGCGGCGTGGTCTACCAGAACCGCGACTGGCTCAACGCCTGCCAGTTTTCCTTTGCCTGCGACGGCCAGAAGCACCGCGTAACCGAAATGCCGCAATGGCGCATGGCGCAGCAGGTGGCAAAGACGGTCTCCGCCGGCCAGATATGGCTGCCGGAAGTCGGTTCCGCCACGCATTACCACGCGACCTATGTTCGCCCCTTCTGGGCCCCCACCATGAAGAAGGTCACCAAGATTGGTCTCCATGTCTTCTATAGGACCTATGGCGGCGGGTGGAGCTGAGCCTCATCGCCGCATTGGCGGGTTTCAACTCACGTTTTTGTTAGCGGACTAAACGCTCTGACAGGCGCATAAGGGCGACCTCCCTCCTGCCCCGAACAGCATGTGATGGTCTAAAATCGATTCCGTTTTATTAGCCAATAATGTGGCCAATCTGGTTCTTTGGTCGGAAAATGAGTCGCACCAATATCTAAGTAATTGAGATCGCTTGATAAAAAACCTTCTGGACCAATGCCCGCACCGCCTTGACTAGCGGACGGCGTGTCAATATGTTGCGCGCAACTTGGAAATGGGATCGTAATCCTCTTATTTCTTGAAAAAGGAGTTGCCAATGGCGCGCGGGACTGAACCCGGAAAGCCATCCGGTGCGATCAAGAATACGAGGAATGAACCCGGTTCCGGGGAGCTGGATCAGCGTTTGAACCGTCTGGAGGCCGAACTGGCCAAAAAGGGTGTGCTCAAGCAGCCGGCTTCCGAGGAGGAGCGATCGGCGACGGCAAGTTCGGTCGCGCAGGCCATGAAGATTTCCAGCGAGTTCATCGCAGGGGTTCTGGTCGGTGCGCTGATAGGCTGGTTCATTGATCGTGTCGCCGGTACGTCGCCCTGGGGATTGATCGTATTTCTCCTTTTGGGCTTCGGCGCGGGCGTCCTCAACGTGCTTCGTTCCGCCGGATATGTTGCCGAACAGGGCAGCATCAAGTCTAGCGCGGAACAGGACGACAAGAAATAGGGCTTGACGGGCTTCACGGTAAAGTTCGTTCAAGTGTAAGTGAACAAGCGGGCCTTGCGCCCGAGACTGAAACGCCTTCGGGCAGGCCAAATTGCCTTCGGGCAGGGAAGACAGACGAGGTTAAGGTGGCGAACGATCCGATCCATCAGTTCCAGGTTTCCCGGTGGATTCCCATCGATGTAGGCGGTGTGGACCTTTCCTTCACGAATGTTTCGGCCTTCATGGTCGCAACCGTCGTGGTCGCTTCGGGTTTCCTCTACCTGACGTCTTCGGGTCGCGGCCTGATCCCGACCCGTCTTCAGTCGGTGTCGGAAATGGCTTACGAATTCGTGGCCACCAGCCTGCGGGATTCCGCGGGGTCGAAGGGCATGAAGTTCTTCCCCTTCGTCTTCT
The DNA here is from genome assembly GCF_008932435.1 of Brucella pseudintermedia. Classification (GTDB taxonomy): domain Bacteria; phylum Pseudomonadota; class Alphaproteobacteria; order Rhizobiales; family Rhizobiaceae; genus Brucella; species Brucella pseudintermedia. The sequence goes on from NZ_WBWE01000007.1 coordinate 91,660, forward strand.
CGCTCTTCATGTTCGTCCTGGTCGCGAACTTCCTCGGGCTTTTCCCGTATTTCTATACGGTTACCAGCCAGATCATCGTGACCTTCGCGCTTGCCGTTCTCGTTATCGGCACGGTCATCGTCTACGGTTTCTTCAAGCATGGTCTCGGCTTCCTCAAGCTGTTCGTGCCGAGCGGCGTTCCCGGCATCATCGTGCCGCTGGTCGTCGCCATTGAAATCATTTCGTTCCTGTCGCGCCCGATCAGCCTCTCGGTTCGTCTCTTCGCGAACATGCTGGCCGGTCACATCACGCTCAAGGTTTTTGCGGGCTTCGTCGTCTCGCTGGCAGCCCTCGGCCCCATTGGCATCGGCGGCGCTGTCCTGCCGCTCATCATGACGGTTGCGATCACCGCACTCGAATTCCTCGTAGCCTTCCTGCAAGCCTACGTGTTTACCGTTCTCACCTGCATGTACATCAACGACGCTGTACATCCGGGACACTGAGTTCAAACCGGCGGGCGACCGCCAGAACTGAAATCCGCGCTTATTTCAATCCAGAAGGAGCTTAACATGGAAGCGGAAGCAGCAAAGTACATCGGCGCCGGTCTCGCCTGTTTCGGTATGGCCGGTACGGCTCTCGGCCTCGGCAACATCTTCGGCAACTACCTCTCCGGCGCTCTGCGCAACCCGTCCGCTGCTGACAGCCAGTTCGGCCGTCTGGTGTTCGGTTTCGCCGTTACGGAAGCTCTGGGCATCTTCTCGCTGCTCATCGCGCTTCTGCTCCTCTTCGCCGTCTAATCAACGGTCGCAAGAAACGGGCTGGCCGCGAAGCACTTTTGGAACTTGCTCCTTAAGAGCCTGTTCCGTCGGAAGATGCAGGCGCGGCTGGCCTTTGCATATGTCGTCTGAGTAAGGCATGGTCTTTCTCCATCGGGATTGGATCGTGCTGGATTAAAGGGGAAATCTGGATGTTCGTGTCCACGGCGTTTGCCCAAACCGCCACCGAATCGCAACCGGCACCAGCTGCTGGCGAGCACGGCGCAGCCGATGCTGTGCACACCGAAACCGGGGTCGCTCACGATGCCGGACACGGCAGCGGCGTATTCCCGCCGTTTGATTCCACCCATTACGCTTCGCAGCTCCTGTGGCTGGCGATCACCTTCGGGCTTTTCTATCTGTTCATGTCGCGCGTGGTTCTGCCGCGCATCGGCGGCGTGATCGAAACCCGTCGCGACCGCATCGCTCAGGATCTCGAGCAGGCAGCCCGCCTCAAGCAGGATGCCGACAACGCTATCGCTGCCTATGAGCAGGAACTGGCCCAGGCCCGCACCAAGGCTGCTTCGATTGCAGAAGCCGCGCGCGAAAAGGGCAAGGGCGAAGCCGACGCAGAACGCGCTTCCGCTGAAGCAGCGCTTGAAGGCAAGCTCAAGGAAGCCGAAGAACGCATCGCCGCGATCAAGGCCAAGGCCATGAACGACGTCGGCAGCATTGCCGAGGAAACCACGGCGCAGATCGTCGAGCAGCTTCTGGGCACCAAGGCCGACAAGGCATCGGTAACAGCAGCCGTCAAGGCCGCCAACGCCTGAGGAGAGGACAATGGACGCTACATTCTGGGCACTGATTGGCCTCATCATCTTTCTGGCGATTCTCGCCTATCTGAAGGTTCCGGGCATGATCGGCCGGTCGCTCGACGAGCGCGCTGACCGTATCAAGAACGAGCTGGAAGAAGCCCGCACGCTTCGCGAGGAAGCCCAGCAGCTGCTGGCCGAATATCATCGCAAGCGCAAGGAAGCCGAAAAGGAAGCAAGCGACATCGTTGCTTCCGCCGAGCGCGAAGCAAAGGCGCTTCTCGAGGACGCCAAGCGCGCGACGGAAGAATATGTTGCACGTCGCAACAAGCTTGCCGAGCAGAAGATCGCAACGGCTGAAGTCGACGCCATCAATGCGGTTCGCGCTTCGGCAGTCGACCTCGCAGTCGCCGCCGCCGGCAAGATCGTTGCCGAAAAGGTCGATGCGAAGGTTGCAGGCAACCTGTTCAAGGATGCTCTGGCACAGGTCAAGACGAACCTGAACTGATCACGGTTCGCATAATTTCAGAAAAACGCCGCCTCGCAAGGGCGGCGTTTTTGTTTTAGGTCGGGAAAGTTTAAAATCGGTCGGATCCAGGGCGGATTTCCGTTCCAACCAATCTGCGGAACAGCGGGCGGTACTCTTCGAGCGCAAGGTCATCCAATGCTTCCGCTTCTTGTGGCGTAAACCATCGCAGCTCGGTGTGTTCGCGGTCGCGAATGGCAGGCTGACCGTCCCATGCGGTGACCGTATAGAGATGGAATGACGCTCTCGGATTTACGACCTCTATAGTCGTCTGCCCGATGAGAACCGCAATGACGATGTCTGGCATTGATAGTCTCCGATGGTCCGAAATTGAAATCAGTGTTCGTTATCGGTCAGATGCGCAAGCGGCAGCTCTCCCTGTGACTTGACCGTCTGGATAGCAAAATTGCTTCGAATGTCGATCACGCCGGGAAGGCGCAGCAGCGTGCCGGATAGAAACCGTTCATAGGCGGCGAGATCGGCCACCACGACCTGCAACAGAAAATCGGATTCCCCGGATACGAGGTGACAGGAAAACACTTCCGGCAGGTTCTGCACGGAAGTGCGGAATGCTGTTGCTGTTTCCTCGTGATGACGCTCCACCCGGATGCCGACGAAGACCGTCAGCCCCAGCGCAACAGCATTGCGATCAAGCGCTGCATGATAGCCTTGAATGACGCCTGCCTTCTCGAGCATCTTGACACGGCGCAGGCAGGGGGAGGGTGAAAGGCCCACTTTCTCCGCGAGTTGGACATTGGATAGCCGGGCATCTTCCTGAAGGGCAGTCAGTATTTTGCGGTCGATGGCGTCGAGTTTGATTTTTGGCATGATCCGGCAACCTCAATTGTTTGATTGGCGGATTATACCAAAACTGGAAAAGTTTGCGCCACAAATCGCAAGGACATGCGCTTCCGTTCGCGGATATTCTCGAACGTGCAACTGTTTCGCAGTCGGTTAGGGACTTTCGCGCCGCGGTTAGCTTGGCCTGATTTCTACAGGCGATAGCAATGAGCGAGATGTGGTTATACGCGGGCGCACTGGCTGCTGCATTTCTTATTCCGGGGCCTGATATGCTCCTGCTGCTCCAGACCGGCGCGGCGCAGGGCAGGGTCCATGCGCTGGCGGCTGCGGCTGGCCTTGCAATCGCCCGCGCGTGCCATGTGGCTCTTGCCGCGCTCGGTCTGGCAGCGCTTCTGCATGCCTTTCCGGTCGCGTTCCAGTGCGTGCGCATCGTAAGCGCCTGTTATCTGGTCTGGATTGCTATCGGGATTCTGCGCCATCCCTTGCCGACTGTGGATGCGGCTGGTGGCCCGTGCGAACGGCGGTCCTATCTGGCTTCGGCCCGCAAGGGCCTCCTTACCAATCTGCTCAATCCCAAGGCGCTGCTGTTCTGTTCCGTCCTGCTGCCGCAATTCGTTCATCCCGCAAATGGCAGCATCGCGCTGCAATTTGCTGTTCTGGGCGGCATCTTGACGACAGTCGGTCTGTTGTTCGACACGCTCTATGCCTTCACAGGCTCATCGCTCGGAACTCTGTTGAAGCGTTACCCCGCCATACAATCGGTCCAGCGCTGGGGCTTTGCGGCGCTGCTGTTCGGCTTTGCTGCCAAGCTGGCGACGGTTTAAACCCCGAAGCGATCCTTGATGGGAGCGAAAGTGTAACGGTGAATGCCGGGCACGGGGCCAGCCGTTTCAATGGCAGCGCGGTGCTTTTCAGTGGCATAGCCCGCATGAATTTCCAACCCGTAGGGTGGATGCGCCGCTCCCGCCCGGATCATCATGCGGTCCCGCGTGACCTTGGCGACGATGGAAGCCGCCGCGATGGAAATGGAGCGCTGATCCCCTTTGATGAGAGCGGAGCCCGGGCAAAGAAGCCCCGGCGGAACATCGCGGCCATCGATCAGCGCGTGGCAGGGCCGCAGCGTCAGCCCGATGGATGCACGCCGCATGGCTTCGAGCGCCGCCTTTCGGATATCGCTTCCGTCGATGCTGCGTGCGCTGAGGCTTGCAACCGAAACGGTGACGGCCTTCGCCAGAATGATTTCGTAGAGCGCCTCGCGCTTTGCAGCCGTAAGCCGCTTGGAATCGTCCAGCCCGTCGGGGAGATTGTCGATATCGAGCACCACGGCAGCGGAAACCACCGGCCCGGCCAGGGGGCCGCGTCCGGCCTCGTCTATGCCGACGATATGTTTCAATCCACGCGAAAGCAGCCTTTTCTCTTCGGAGAAGTCAGGCACGATCGGGATATCAAAGTGGAGCGGAGAATCAGAAGCCGAGCGTTTCATTTGGCGGCAATGCTCGCATTGCTTCCGATTCTCCGCAAGGGCCCTGCTTGAGGATGGTGGCAGGAAAGCAGGCAGCCCCTCCGTCTGAAGGACAACCAGACGGAAATTCAACAGGCAACTGGCAGGTTATGCAGTTTTGAAAAGCAGTGCGGGCCAAAGGCAAGTTTCACCTTGGTCCTCGCGCTAGAACAGCGAAAGCTGCTTGCCTCCCTTTTCGACCGGCTCGAACAGATCGGTACGCAATTGAAGGCGGCGCGCATTGAAGCCGAGCTTGCGTGCGGTGATTTCGAAACGGCGACCGATCTGCCATGCATAGGGGCCTGTGCCGCGCATGCGCTTGCCCCACTCGGCATCGTAATCCTTGCCGTCGCGCATGGAACGCACCAGCGACATGACGTGCCGGTAGCGATCCGGATAATTGCGCAGCAGCCAGTCCTTGAACAAGGGTGCGACTTCCAGCGGCAGGCGCAGCAGGACATAGCCTGCCTCGCGCGCGCCTTGCGCATAGGCGGCATCCAGAATGCGCTCGATCTCGTGATCATTGATGCCGGGAATAACCGGCCCCATCATCACGGAGGCTGGAATGCCCGCCTCGGCCAGTTTGCGGATGGCCTGAAGCCGCAGCGTCGGCGTCGAGGCGCGCGGTTCCATCGTGCGTGACAGATGGGCGTCGAGCGTCGTGACCGACAAGGCGACCTTGGCCAGACCCTTTTCCGCCATGCGGCTCAAAATATCGATGTCGCGCACGACCAGAGCCGATTTCGTCACGATGCCGACCGGATGATTGGCGGCCTCCAGCACTTCCAGAATTTCGCGCATGATGCGCCATTTTTTCTCGACCGGCTGATAAGGATCGGTATTGGTGCCGATGGCGATGGTCTTCGGCTGGTAGCCTGGCTTGGCCAGCTCGCGCTCAAGAAGGCGAGGGGCGTCCGGCTTCGCAAACAGGCGCGATTCGAAATCGAGACCGGCAGAAAGCCCCATGTAGCTATGCGTCGGTCGTGCAAAGCAATAGATGCAGCCATGCTCGCAGCCGCGATAGGGATTGATCGAGCGGTCAAAACTGATGTCAGGTGAATCGTTGCGGGTGATGATCGTCCGCGGCTTTTCGATCTGCACATCGGTCTTGAATGGCGGCAATTCCTCAAGCGTGGTCCAGCCATCGTCGAAGTCGTGGCGTGTGGTCGGCTCGAAACGCCCGGTCGGATTGATGCCCGCGCCGCGTCCCCGCCGCCGGGCATGATCGATGCGCAAGCCGGCCTCGCCGATTACCGCATTGGCGTGATCCGCGCGCCCGCTGCCGAAGGCAGCCCTGTCGGCCTGCTTGATGATATCTGCCTGGTGGATCACTTCCATCTTCGTCTCCCTGCATGGAAACATCTGGCCTTGCACAGTCACGGCGACAGCGACCCTGTCAGGTCCGGCAACGCTTCCGTTGCACGGTGCCGTGCCGCCATGCGACTCTGTTCTGATGAATCTATTCCTATAACAAGAATTGGAACAAATCAAGAACATAAAAGTGTCAGCTTTTCGCTCACGCGTTCTTGATATATGAAGCGCGCATGTTGTCCGTCGTGATCGAAACCCTGAATTCGGAGAAAGCGCTGGCCCACACGCTTTCGGCTTTGGTGCCGGCGGTGGTGGAGGGATTGCTGCGGCGCGTGTCGGTCATCGACAGGGGCTCGTCGGATGAGACCGCTCTGGTCGCACTGGGGGCGGGCTGTGCGTTCCATGCCGAAATGGATATCGAGGCGGCGCTCGATGAGATCCACACGCCATGGGTGCTGCTGCTGACGCCCGGTTCCATTCCGCAGGAGGGGTGGGAGGAAGTTTTGCGCCGGCACATGGAACATGCCGCCGCCGCCGCACGCTTTTCATTGCCGGAAGACAGCGGGTTCGGCACGGTTCGCAAAATCTTCGGCCGCAAGGCGACGCTCGATGCCGGGCTTCTGGTTCGCCTGGATGCGGTAAAGCCGCTGCTGCTCGACGGCGTGTCGTTCGACCAGCTTCCGCAGCGTTTGAAGCCCATCCGGCTCAAGCATTCCATCCTACCGCCCGACGAAGACTGAACAAACAAAAAGGCGAAGCCCGAAGCTCCGCCTTTTTTCAACAGACATGCTGTCTGGATTAGTTTTCGTAAGAGGACGGCGAAGCGTCACCGAAGCGATGAGCCGAGCCATTCTGATAGACCGGAGCCTTCTCAATCGAGGCAGGAGCCGTGTAGTCGACCTTCTGGCTCTGCGTGGCAACCGGCGTACGGTCATTTGCATAAAGATCGGCAGGTTCGCCGACATGCGGGTTTTCAGCAAAAGCAGCACCGGCGCTAAGGGCAACGGCAACGGCAGCAAGAGCAAACTTCTTCATTTTCATAATCCTTCTTGAGCATTTTGCGGTCAAATGGACATATTCGGCTGCGCAAATGCGGTGAATTAAGCCGCCCTTCGGATGGCATGGAAACCTTTCCGGGGCTCCCGGGTGGCAACCATGCCATCCATCGGGGAGATAACTGGGTGAAGCTGGACGACTGGGAGGAATATCCAGCTCCGGAATTTAGCGGGCGTCATCGGCTGGGAGGCCACTGGCGACGCCCCCGCGTCAAGTCTTCAAAAAAGACTTAGTTCTGGTAGCTCGAAGGCGATGCGTCACCGAAGCGATGAGCCGAGCCGTTCTGATAGACCGGAGCCTTCTCAATCGATGCGGGAGCCGTGTAGTCGACCTTCTGGGAAGCAACCGGGGTGCGGTCGTTTGCATAAAGATCGGCAGGTTCGCCAACGCGCGGGTTTTCAGCAAAGGCGGCACCGGCGCTAAGAGCGAGGGCAGCGGCAGCAAGAACAATCTTTTTCATTTTCCTATCTCCTTGGAAAGTGGAGCGGCGTTTTGTTCGTCGTTCCGATGCAGTTGAAATGGGTGACAATGAGCAAAAGTTCCAGTCACGAAAATGTTTTCTTGATCACACCTTTGTGCAGCCAATTTTATGGGCCATAAATGCAGAATTTAAAATAAACGAAAAAAACCAACGCATTATAATAAGCGCAGGTCTTCACAAAACCGTTGTGAAAGAGTTTTTGTTCAAAAACCGCGAACAGTCTGTCCGAATATATTGTCCAATCAGAGTGAACAATCGAGCCGTTTTGTGGAGTTTCGGACAGGAAGCCGTTCAGAAATTATTTTCAGGAAGGAACGCTTTGCGTCGCGGTTACGAACCAGTCAGGTCTTTCGGCTGAGAGGCGTTCAGCTACCCGTTCGGCGGCAGCAATGTTGTCGTAGATCGCGTAGCATGTCGCGCCGGAACCGGACATCTGCGCGTGAAGCGATCCGCTCTCGCGAAGCAGGTTGAGCTTGGCGCCGATTGGGGGTGCGAGTTTCAATGCCGGGGACAGGAGATCATTGCGGGTTGTTCGCAGATAAGCGCAAAGAGAGCCGATATCCGGGTGCGCGGCAAGTGCGAGCGCCGGATGGTCGCGTTTTTCAAGGGCGCGAAAAACATCCGGCGTTGCAACGGCGGTTCCGTCGTTGACGAGCAGCATGGGCAAGGCGGGGAAACCGGCAACCGGGGCCAGCTCTTCACCGATGCCGCGTGCGGCAAGCGGCGTCCCCTTCGATGCACCATGCAGGCACATCGGCAGGTCCGCGCCAAGGCCGAGGCCGATAGAGGCAAGCCGCTCGAAACCGAGATCAAGGCTCCACAACTCGTCAAGCGCGAGCAGGGTTGCGGCTGCGTCGCTCGATCCGCCGCCGATGCCCGAAGCTATCGGAAGATTTTTTTCCAGATGGATCGCGACGGGCGGCAGAACCTGCCGCGTCTCACCGCGCAGCGCCTCGCGGGCCCTGAGAACCAGATTGCCGCCGTCGAGCGGCACGCCAGATGCGAAAGGACCGCTGACGGTAAAGCTGTCCTCTTGCGCAAGTTCGATGCGTATGACGTCGCCATGGCGGGCGAAGACCACCAGCATGTCGAGCAGATGATAGCCATCGTCACGACGTCCCGTCACATGCAGCGCGAGATTGATCTTGGCGGGAGCCAGACGCGTCACCGCACGCGTAGCCCCGGCATTCGCGGGCGTTTTGGCTTTCAAGGAAACAGTCATTTCTGATTACGGGCCGGAGCACAGGAAAACATGGCGATCATGCCGCTTCATCGGCGATTCCTCGTGAAGGCAGGTCAGTCCTTCTTGACGTAATATTCGCCGGTTTTAGGGTCCTGCACCAATGTGCCGTGAGCCCTGTTTTGCGCTTCCTTTTCCGCCTGACGCACACGCTGCGAGACGCGCGAGGCTTCGCGCTTGAATGAGCGGTAGCCGTACCAGGCGGCGGCAATGATCAGCAGCAGAAAAATGAGCTGGGGCATGGCCTCAAGTCCTTAAGGTTGCGCATCGGATTGCCGGATCGCGAAGGCCGAAACGCCGGATGTTCATGGAGGGGCGGGAAGCGGCCCGCCCCGCTTTCTGACACCATATCATGGTGAAACGAAGGAATTCAAAGCATTGGTTGGAAAATCGGCGGTGTTTTTCGCCACCACGTTGTTTTCAAAGGCCGTAACGTGCCCAAAGCGCTTTTTCCTCTGCAACCGAAAGCAGGCCGTCGCCGAGATGCGCGGCAATGGAAGCCGGTTCAAGATTCCCCAACGCCCCATTCACGGCCATGTCGACGCCGGGGACCTTGCGTCCCAGAAGGCCGCGCTTCTGTTCGACCAGCTTCAGCTTCACCTTGTCGCCATAGGTCTTGCGCAGGAAGCTGCGCATGTCGCCAAGCCCGTCGATCAGGCCAAGTTGGTGCGCCCTGATGCCTGTCCAGAACAGCCCGGTAAACAGGTCGTCGTCGTCCGCGAGCTTGGCTCCGCGGCGCTCTTTCACCATGTCGATGAAGGTTTCGTGGATTTCGAGCTGCAAGGATTTGAGCCGCTCGATATCGGCTTTCTTTTCCGGCTGGAAGGGATCGAGTGTCACCTTGTTGGAGCCTGCCGTATAGACGCGGCGCTCCACGCCGATCTTCTTCAGAAGTTCAGGGAAACCGAACGAGGCCGACACCACGCCGATAGAGCCGACGATGGACGATGGATCGGCGATGATCTCATCCCCCGCCAGTGCAATCATGTAGCCGCCCGAGGCGGCGACATCCTCGACGAAGATGAAAACCTTCTTCTGATGTTCTGCGGCAAGATCGCGGATGCGCCGGTAGATCAGCCGGGATTGTACCGGCGAACCGCCGGGGGAATTGAGCGAAATGGCGACGGCGGGCGCTTCCTTGTCGGTGAATGCCTTTTCAAGGACCGTCGCCGCCGACGCCAGTGAGAGCATCGGTCGGAAGGCAGAGCCACCAGACATGATGGCGCCATGCAGTCGCACGACTGGTATTTCGATGGAAACCGGGCGGAAGCGGCGCGGTAAAAGGCGCGTCAATAAACCGGGCAAGGTGAACTCCTGGCGACTAAAAAAACATTCAGCGGGAAATGTAGGAACAAATATTGCAAACACAAAGAAAACCGCCCGGAAATTCGTGTCCGGGCGGCATTCGTTTCGTCAGGCGTTTTTCGGCTTGGCGACCAGCCGCAGCAGAATATAGCCGCAGATCGCCGACAGGCCGGAACCGGCAAGCACGCCGATCTTGGTTTCCGCCTGCATGAGGTCGGAGGGGAACGAGAGAAGCCCGATAAAGATGCTCATCGTGAAGCCGATGCCGCACAGGATCGCCACGCCGTAAAGCTGCGTCCATGTGGCGCCAAGCGGTTTTTGTGCAAGACCGGTCTTGATCGCGAGCCAGGCTGCCCCGAATACGCCAAGCTGCTTGCCGATGAACAGGCCAAGCATGATGCCAAGCGTGAGCGTGTCCCACATGACCGAAGCGTCGAGGCCGGCAAACGATATGCCCGCATTGGCGAAGCCGAAAATCGGCACGATGATGAAGGCGACGGGCTTGGCCAGCGCATGTTCCAGCACATGCAGCGGCGAAGACATGTCGTCAGGCTTTCCGGGCGCGGGCTTGAGCGGGATCATCAGCGCGGTCACCACACCGGCAACCGTTGCATGAACGCCGGAATTCAGCACGAAGAACCACAGAACGGCGCCGCCGATCAGGTAGGGCAGAAGCTTCATCACGCCCATGCGGTTCATGATGAGCAGAACGACGGCGGCAGCAAAAGCGCCGCCGAGATAGGTCATGGAGATTTCGGCCGTGTAGAAAATGGCGATGATGACGACAGCCGCCAGATCGTCCAGAATTGCGAGTGTCGCCAGAAACACCTTGAGGCTCGAGGGAACTCGCGATCCCAGAAGCGACAGAACGCCGAGCGCAAAGGCGATATCCGTTGCGGAGGGCACCGCCCAGCCGCGCAGCTTGGCGGGATCGTGCCAGTTGAGCGCGGCGAAGATGATGGCTGGCAGGATGACGCCGCCAGCGGCGGCAATGCCGGGCAACATGCGGTTTGGCCAGCTTGCCAGCTGTCCGTCGAGAAATTCACGTTTGATTTCCAGCCCCACGAGAAGGAAAAACACCGCCATCAGGGCATCGTTGATCCAGTGAGAAAGGCTGAGCGGTCCGATATAAAGGTGCAACGCTTCGAAATAGGCGTGCGAGAATGGAGAGTTCGCCACGATGAGCGCGAGCGCTGCCGCCGCCATCAGGCTGATGCCGCCCGCGGATTCGCTGTCCAGGAAGCGCCGCATGATTGATACGGGGCGGCTGTGGTTCGAGCTATGATTCATTGGTTCCCGTTGCCTGCTCTGTTGTTTGTTGTCGCTTTTTCGGAAAAGGGCGGCTGGGAGCCGCAGAACGAAAATTGCGGTTTAGAGATATTGGCTGGAATCCACGGTTTCAATCAAAATCGCCCGTTTTCGTCCGAAATCGTCGGGTCTGGCCGCCGGAACTTATGGAATGCTGCCGTGTTATCCGATCCGGGAGGAGACCACGATGGTGCTCACAACGATTGTCGCCCAATTAAGTTGTTCCGAACTCGACCGTAGTACCGAATGGTTTGCCGCGATCTTCGACCGCAACCCGGACGCGCGGCCCATGCAGGGGCTGGCGGAATGGCATCACGGACCCTGCGCGGGCTTTCAGCTTTACCAGAACCCGGCCGATGCGGGGCACGGTACGCTGACGCTGATCGTCGGCGATGTGCGCGCCGAACATGCCCGGCTTTCATTCGACGGGATTCGCCCAGGAAGCATCGAAGACGCCGACTATATGACGATTCTGAAATTGCGCGACCCGGACCGCAATCTGGTCGTGCTGGCCCAGCCAAGACGTTAGAGCGCATCCCGAAAAGTATGAAACGCTTACTCTAAATGAGGGCATCAAGCCCGTTATTGATGCCATCGGCGCGCGGCGTGAAGCCATGGCCTTCACTGCCGTGGAGGACGAGAGCCGGCATCAGCGAGAGGCCGGCGCGGCTCCCGCGTATGCCTGTCACGACGATGCGGATTGCCGCCACATCGGGACGCGGCTGGACCGGAACGATTCGCAGGCCCCCGAACCGCCCTGACAGTGCGTCGAGAATGGGGGAAATGGAACCGGGGCGGGCGATGATCGCAATGCCGCCGCCCGGTTTGACGATCGCTGCCGCGGTGCGAACCCATTGTTCGAACATGCCTTCGGGCATGACATGCGCTTCCGCTTTCAGGGGATCGGGCGTGCTGCGATCCCGCGCTTCGTTGAAGGGCGGATTCATGATGGCGAAATCGAAGCTGTTGTCGGCAAGTCCGGCGGCGATGCGCGCCTTGCCTTTGAGCGATACGTCGGCTTCGATCACGCCGATGCGGCCCGCCAGACCGGCATTCAGCGGATGGCTGATGCTCTTGCGGGCAAAACCGGCCATGAAAGCCGAACGCTCGACAAGGGTGATACTGGCGCGGGGGCAGCGGGCGGCGACGGCAAGCCCCGCGGCACCGGCACCGCTGCCGAGATCCGCAACTCGCCCGGCAAAGCCGTTTGGTACTGCGCTTGCCAGAATCATCGCATCCACGCCGGAGCGATGGCCTTTCAATGCGGGCTGAACGAGATGAAATGTCCCACGATGGAACACATCGAGGGTTTCTCCAGCCTCATTTTCGGTTTCCGGATTCATCGATCGCGCAGTTCATGTTCAATCTTGGCATCGATCAGGATTTGCCGCGCTTCTTCAAGCTGGTCTTCGCTGACGAGCAGGCGGCGCGGCAATACGCCGAGAGATCCTTCGATGATGCTCATATTCGTGTCGGCAATGAAATAAGCGATCCCGGCCTCTTTCATCAAGGCTTCGGCAAAGGACAGAAGAACGGAATCATTCGTGCGGATAAGTTCGATCATGCGAACACTTTGTAGCGAATGCACCGCATTGACAACAGCTTCCTTCAATGGTGAACAGGCGTCGGAAGTGTAATGCTCAGGAGTGCTTAGACCGTGCTTTGGAGGCAGTTGCGACTTGAGCAATCCGGTCCGTTTCAATAATGTGGCCGGGCAGCTAGGAGAAATGGCATTGGGTGTGGTTCTGAATCTGGACGGTAAAAAGAAACAGGAAGGATCGGTTCAACCGCTTGTCGATCTGACGAAAGCCGATATGGCGCGGGTGAACGAGATGATCCTTTCCCGGGCCGGGTCCGATGTCGAAATGATACCGGAAGTTGCCAATCATCTGATTTCCTCCGGCGGCAAGCGCCTGCGTCCCATGATGACGCTCGCAGCCGCCCGCATGTTCGGCTACGAAGGCGATGGCCATGTGCGCCTCGCGACCGCCGTGGAATTCATGCACACCGCAACGCTTCTGCATGACGATGTGGTCGATGAAAGCGACCTGCGCCGCGGCAAGAGCACGGCGCGCATGATCTGGGGCAATCAGGCGAGCGTTCTCGTCGGCGATTTCCTCCTCGGGCAGGCCTTCAAGATGATGGTCGACGTCGGCTCGCTCGACGCGCTCGACGTTCTGGCGACCTCGGCTTCCGTGATTGCCGAAGGCGAGGTGATGCAGCTTGCCGCCGCCAAGAACATGGAAACCACCGAAGACGAATATCTGGCGGTGATCAAGGCCAAGACCGCTGCGCTGTTCTCGGCTGCCGGCGAAGTTGGCCCGATCATCGCGGGCGCGCGGCCAGCGGATCGCGCAGCCTTGCGCGACTACGGCCTCAATCTCGGCCTTGCCTTCCAGCTTGTCGATGACGCGCTCGATTATGGCGGCTCGGCTGCCGATCTCGGCAAGAACACCGGCGACGATTTCCGCGAAGGCAAGATTACCCTTCCGGTGATTCTGAGCTATCGCCGCGGCACCGACGATGAACGCGCTTTCTGGAAGCACGCGATCGAGGAAGGGGCCAGCGACGACGCCTCGCTTGAAAAAGCCATCGGCCTGATGACGAAGCACGGCGCGCTTTCCGACACGGTGCAGCGCGCGCGCCATTTCGGCGAGATTGCCCGCGACGCTCTGGCGCCTTTGAAGGCGACGCCGCAGAAGGATGCACTCATCGAAGTCATCGATTTCTGCATCAGCCGCGTGAACTGACCGGCCAGCATTCTTGCAGTCCGGCAATATGCAGGAAAAGCACCGCTCACGGATGCTTTTCTTGCCCCGCCATCCCAAAAAGGCCATGCTTGGGGTGCCTTTTCCGGTAAAAGGACGGCGGGCCCGGCACTTCGGAATTCTTGCGGTTTGCTTTCCGGTATCTGTCACAGGGATTTGAAAAGAGGATAGGGCTTTATGCGGCAAGGATCGAAATACCGCCCGCTTTATGGTTTGCTGCTCTCGCTCCTGGCGGGAATTGCAATCCCGGCAAGCGGCGCTTTGGCCAAGGCGACAACCGATCCTGCATCGCCTCCTGTCCGCGCTGGTTCGTTCGCCGGGGCGTATCTTGCCGCGCGCACCGCCGAATCCGACAACAATCTCGCCGCTGCCGTCGATTTTTACCGTCAGGCCATGGCTTTCGACCCGGGCAATGCGCAGATCAAGCAGGACTTGCTGCTGGTTCTGCTCACGGAAGGCCGTTTTAATGACGCGCTGCCTCTGGCGGAAGAACTGAAGGATATCCCGGACATCGAGCGTTTTTCTCGCGTGGCGCTGGCCATCGATGCCATCAACCGCAAGCAATATCGCAAGGTCGGTCCGCTTTTGATGCTCTCGATGCAATCCGATATGGATCGCCTTGCGACAGGTTTCATGAGTGCATGGGTGAAGGTCGGGCAGGGCAACCCCAAACAGGCGCTCGCCGATATCCAGAAGATGCAGGGACCGGAATGGTACGGCTTGTTTCGCACCTATAATTCCGCGCTGATCGCCGATCTTGCCGGCCAGAAGCAGGAAGCGCGCGATTTCTACCAGCAGGCCGTCGATGACCGGCCGGGCGGAAGCGCTGCCCCCGATACGTATGAGCGCATCGTGATGGCTTATGCTTCTTTCAAGCTCCGCCAGGGCGACAAGGCAGGCGCGGTCAAGACGCTGAAAGATGCCGAGGAACTTCTCAACGGCCGCATGACGATCACCGAAATGCGCGAAAAGATCGAGGCAGGCGAAAAATATGGCCGCCTGATCAAGACCGCGCAGGAAGGCACCGCCGAAGCGCTCTATACGCTTGGCACCGCGATCAACCGCAGCGGCGCGGAAGCTTTTGCAAAGCTATATCTGCAAATGTCGCTGCCGCTGCGCCCGGACAATGATGCGACGCTTTATCAGCTGGGCGATATTTCCGCGAAATTGCGTCAGCCGGAAAAGGCCATCGAATATTATGGCCGCGTGCCGGAGAAATCGCCTTACCGCCGCGATGCCGAAATGCAGCGCGCGCTCAATCTGGCCGAAAACAACCAGTCGGCGGAAGCCGTCAAGCAGCTCAAGATTCTTCTCGACCGCGACAAGACGGATATGCGCACCTATCTGGCGCTCGGCGGCGTCTATGCGCAGGACAAGAATTTCGCTGATGCGGCGAAGATTTATGATGCTGCGGTCGAGCAGATAAAGACGCCGGAGCGCAAGGACTGGCCGGTCTTTTATCAGCGCGGCATTGCCTATGAGCGCCTGAAGGAGTGGGACAAGGCGGAGCCCAATTTCCGCAAGGCGCTTGAGCTCTATCCCGACCAGCCGCAGGTGCTGAACTATCTTGGTTATTCCTGGGTCGATCGCGGCGAGAATCTCGATGAAGCGCTGGGCATGATCAAGAAGGCAGTCGAGCTGCGGCCGCAGGACGGCTATATCGTCGACTCGCTCGGCTGGGCCTACTATATGCTCGGACGCTATCCGGAAGCGGTGATCGAGCTGGAAAAGGCGGTCAAGCTTCGTCCGGAAGACCCGACGATCAACGATCATATGGGCGATGCCTATTGGCGTGTCGGGCGCCTTCTGGAAGCGACATTCCAGTGGAACCATGCGATTGCAGGCAAGCCGGAACCGGAAGAACTGACCAAGATCGAGGAAAAGCTGAAGAAGGGCTTGCCCGATGTCGCCGGCCCATCGTCAGCCAAGACGGAAAAACCTGTCGAAGACAAGCCTGCTTCGGATTGAGAGTGACTGCGCCGTCACACAAGCGGCGCAGCACAGCGCCGCTCTGACTGTTCGTTGCGAGCCGCGTTACGACCGGAACTGTTTCCCATTTTTGGGCGCGCTACGAAGCGAAAGCGGAAGACTGAGGTTCGGCTTGCCGCTCACAGCCGGCCGCAGTCTCGCTGCCATGATGTGCTATTGGTTGCCGTCCCTATGCGCAACACAAGCAGCAAGAATGCCAGCTTTAGCGCAGGCGTGAATGAATTTTACTCTTGCGCGCTGCTCGGCTGTGGCGTTGTCCGGCCAGCTCAAAAGACACGATAGCAATACATCTTCCAGATCTGAATCTTCAAATAGTGGCCAATGTTTGAGCATAAACCACTCTGCCCTGTGTGTTGATTCAATTTTATATAGAGAATCATTCGATTTTACTAATACAATCTTGTTCCAAGTCACGTGATAACCTATAAATTATAAAATATAAATGGCACATAACAGATTTTTGCCACGATTTAAATAAAGAATTATTATTCTAATTTTTCTTAGATTTAATTTAAGCTTCGTTTTTAAAGAGCGTTATTATTTTTTGGCAGGGGCTTGTTTTTGGTCTGGCCGGGTGAAGCATTGTTTGGTTGCCTGGCGCTTTCAGCGATCAAATGTCATGCTTGACCCTGCCGTGCTGACAAATTAGACCGGGCCATCATTTCAATTACAAGGCCCGACCCCGTGTCCAGTACGTTGCCAGCACATATGCATCCCACCCGTTCCTTTCAGGGTTTGATCCTGACGCTCCATAATTATTGGGCGGAGCGAGGTTGCGCCATCCTGCAACCCTACGACATGGAAGTTGGCGCGGGTACGCTGCACCCGGCGACGACTTTGCGTGCGCTCGGACCGCGCCCGTGGAACGTGGCCTATGTTCAGCCGTCGCGTCGCCCGAAGGATGGCCGCTATGGTGAAAACCCGAACCGGCTCCAGCACTATTATCAGTATCAGGTTCTTCTGAAACCGAGCCCGCCCAATCTGCAGGAACTCTATCTGGGGTCCCTGAAGGCAATCGGCATCGATATGAACCTGCATGATGTGCGCTTTGTCGAGGACGACTGGGAAAACCCGACCACGGGTTCGTGGGGCCTCGGCTGGGAATGCTGGTGCGACGGCATGGAAGTGTCGCAGTTTACCTATTTCCAGCAGGTCTGCGGCATCGAATGCTCGCCGGTTTCCGGCGAACTGACCTATGGTCTGGAACGCCTCGCCATGTATGTGCAGGGCGTGGACAATGTCTACGATCTCAACTTCAATGGTCTCGAAGGCGACGAGAAGGTCACCTACGGCGACGTGTTCCTGCAGGCCGAGCAGGAATATTCCCGCTACAATTTCGAGATGGCCAATACCGAAATGCTGCATCAGCACTTCATTGACGCCGAGCGCGAATGCGAAGCCGTCCTGAAAGCTGGCAGCACCGGTGAAAATTCTCTCCATAAATGCGTCTTTCCGGCCTACGACCAGTGTATCAAGGCTTCTCACGTATTCAATCTGATGGATGCGCGCGGCGTGATCTCGGTCACCGAGCGCCAGAGCTATATCTTGCGCGTGCGCAATCTTGCGCGTCAGTGCGGCGAGGCCTTCCTTTTGACGGATGCCGGTGGTTTCAATTTCGAGCGTGAGGTGCTGCCGTCCGACCGCAGCGAAGCGAGGACGGACAATGATAAAAATGCGGAAGCCGGAGGCGCACGCTAATGCCTGACCTACTTCTTGAGCTTTTTTCGGAAGAGATTCCCGCCCGCATGCAGCGCAAGGCTGCCGGCGATCTGAAAAAGATGATTACCGATGGTCTGGTCGATGCTGGCCTGACCTATGAGGCTGCAACCGCCTATTGGACGCCGCGCCGTCTGGCGCTCGACATTCGCGGTCTCACCGTGCGTTCCAAGGACGTGCATGAGGATATCAAGGGCCCGTCGGTCACGGCTCCCGAACAGGCTATTCAGGGCTTTCTGCGCAAGGCAGGGCTGACGGATGTCAGTCAGGCGCATGTGCACTCCGATCCGAAGAAGGGTGACTTCTACGTCGCCCATCTGACGAAGCCCGGCCGCGCGGCAGAAGAAATCATCGCCCAACTGGTGCCGCAGACGATCCGCAACTTCCCATGGCCGAAATCCATGCGCTGGGGCGCTGCTTCGGCAAAGCCCGGTTCGCTGCGCTGGGTGCGTCCGCTGCAGTCGATCCTCTGCACCTTCGGCCCTGAAACCGAGGAAACGCAGGTCATCGATTTCGATGTCGACGGCATCAAGTCGGGCAACGTCACCTATGGCCACCGTTTCCTGAGCGACGGTCAGGCGATCAAGGTGCGCCGTTTCGACGATTATGTCGAAAAGCTGGAAAAGGCTTTCGTGGTTCTCGACGCTGAGCGCCGCAAGGAAATCATTTCGCAGGATGCGCATAATCTCGCCTTCGCTTCCGGTCTGGAACTGGTTGAAGACGAGGGACTTCTGGAAGAAGTCTCCGGTCTCGTTGAATGGCCGGTCGTGCTGATGGGCGAGTTCGAGGAAGAATTTCTGGCCATTCCGCCGGAAGTCATCCGCCTCACCATCCGCGCCAATCAGAAGTGTTTTGTCACCCGCAAGCAGGGCGAGGCGGAAGCGCTTTCCAACAAGTTCATTCTTGTGTCGAACGTTGCCGCCCGCGATGGCGGCACGGAAATCGCCTACGGCAACGGCAAGGTGGTGCGCGCGCGTCTCTCCGATGCGCTCTATTTCTGGCACACCGATCAGCATGATCTGCCCGACCTGGACAAGCTCAACGCTTCGGCGGACAAATTCGGTCTCGACCTGAAGAAGCCGCTCGATCAGCGCATGGCACGTCTGGATGCGCTGAATGTGACCTTCCATGCAAAGCTCGGCACGCAAGGGCAGCGGGTCGAGCGCATCGCAAAGCTCGCTGCCGAAATAGCGCCGTTGGTTGGTGCCGATCCGAAGCTTGCCACCCGCGCCGCTGTTCTGGCGAAGGCTGATCTTCAGACCGAAGTTGTGGGCGAGTTCCCGGAACTTCAGGGCGCCATGGGCCGCAAATATGCGTTGCTTCAGGGCGAAGACGAAGCCGTCGCCGCAGCGCTTGAGGAACATTACAAGCCGCAAGGTCCGTCCGATGTGGTGCCGAAGAACCCGGTTTCGGTTGCTGTGGCTCTGGCCGACAAGCTCGACACGCTGGTCGGCTTCTGGGCAATCGATGAAAAGCCCACCGGCTCGAAGGATCCTTACGCGCTGCGTCGTGCGGCTTTGGGCGTGATCCGTCTCCTGCTGTCACAGGAATGGAAGTTCTCGCTGTTGCCGCTCTTCCGTTCGGCCTTTGCCGCGCTGAAAGAAGGTCAGGTCCAGCGCAAGCTGCGCGAGTTTGAAGCCAAGCTTGCAGCGGAAAACTCCGGCGATGTTGACGGCGAGCAGGATATCGACAATGCGCTGCGCAACTATGAGACAGAAGTCCGTGCCGAAGCCGACCGCAGCGCGGAGCTGGTGTTGGCCGATCTCCTCTCCTTCCTTCACGACCGTTTCAAGGTGCATCTGAAGGAAGAGGGCGCACGTTACGACGCCATCGACGCCGTGCTGACGCCGGAAGCCGATAATCTTCTGCTGGTCGCGCGCCGTCTGGAAGCGCTGATCGTCTTCATCAACGAGGAAGACGGCAAGAACCTTCTGGCTGGCACCAAGCGCGCCGCCAATATTCTCGCAGCCGAGGAAAAGAAGGGCACGAAGGTCGCCGATAAGGTCGATGTTTCTCTTCTTCGTGAAGCGGAAGAAAAGGCACTGTTCGAAGCCGTTACTTTGGCGTCAACTGAGGCAGAAGCTGCCATCGCCCGCGAGGATTTCAACGGCGCGATGCTGGCACTCGCAAAGCTACGCGGTCCTGTCGATACGTTCTTTGAAAAGGTGCTGGTCAATGACGAGGACGAGAATGTCCGCGCCAATCGTCTGGCATTGCTCGACCTGATCCGCACGGCAACTGGCAAGGTGGCTGATTTCTCGAAAATCGCTAGCTGATACGCAGCCCAAGCGACACCTTTCCCTCATGCAGAGGAGCCTCCCCGCGCTTGTCGAAGGGAGGCGTCTCGAAGGGCTGAGGGAAAACGCACAACGTCAGTCGTGCCGTTCAACGCCGCCGCCCCAGCATGACAAGCGCGGCGGCGACGTCATTTTCGCTTATTTCAAACCGGGTCTGAGTTCGAGGGAGCCGAGGTCGGCTTCGCCGGATGCCGCCGCCCAGGCATCGCCCACCACCCGCACAGGCTTCGCGGGATCGAAATCCTCCGCTTGCTTGGCGGCGGGCTCGAGCAGATCATCCGGGACAGGCTGGCCTTGCATGCGCGCCATATAGGCGCGGGCGCGCTTGCGGCGGGCTTCGATTGCCTTCTGTGCATCGAGTTCCGCAGCCTTTTTCTCCGCGCAAGGGCCGCAGACCGGCAGGCCGTTGGCGCCGATCCTGTCATAGCCGATATAATCGATGGAACCGATCTGATAGGTTGTTGGCGCGCCTTCACTTCCGTTTGCGGAAGCAATTGCGGGCAGTCCGATGGTCGTCAGCGAAATAGCGATAAATCGCGATAACATTATTCACCTCACGCATGAATAAAATCACCATGCCCGGAAAAACCTAACAAAACGCAATTTTTCATGCGCAATCGTGATCGACTTGCCGCGATTGTGCTCCACAGGAGGCCAAGCTTGCTTGCGCAGGGGCCTGAGCTTGTGTAGGCAGAACGGGCTTAACTTGGGACGCCCGAGAGGCGGAAAACCAGTGTCCGATATAGTCAAATTCGATGATGAGACAGTCCAGCGCGCAGTGGAGGTGCTGCGGCGCGGCGGTCTCGTCGCCATTCCGACCGAAACCGTCTATGGCCTTGCTGCCGACGCTTCAAACGGCGAGGGCGTGGCCGGAATCTTCGCGGCCAAGGGACGCCCGCAGTTCAATCCCCTGATCGCCCATGTAAGCGGCATCGCCATGGCCGAGCGCTATGTCGCGTTCGACGTCCTGTCGCGCAAGCTCGCGGAAACATTCTGGCCCGGCCCCCTGACCATCGTTCTGCCGCTGAAAGACTGGCAGGATACGGATCGCCCCATCCATCCGCTTGTGACGGCGGGACTGCAAACGCTTGCTATCCGTATGCCGCTTGGCCGTGTGCGCGATATAATCAGGGAGCTGGATAGTCCGGTGGCGGCACCAAGCGCCAACACGTCCGGCCGCATCAGCCCGACAAGCGCCCATGCCGTTGCGGGCGATCTCGGCGACAAGCTTGATCTGATCCTTGATGCCGGTCCGTGCGGCGTCGGCGTCGAATCCACCATCGTCAAGGTTGACGGCGATAGGGTGCATCTTCTGCGTCCGGGCGGGCTGGCCGCGGAAGAAATCGAGGCTGTCATCGGTGAAAAGCTGGTGCGCGCCGACCACACTTCCGCAATTCAGGCGCCGGGCATGATGACGTCGCATTATGCGCCTGATGCGGCGATGCGGCTCAATGTCGGTTCGGTGAAGCCGGGCGAGGCGCTGCTTGCCTTTGGCCCGCAGCGCGTGGCCGGTGCGGAAAGCGCCGCAACGATGATGAACCTCAGTGCCGACGGCAATTTGCGCGAAGCGGCAGCCAATCTGTTCGATTTCATGCGCAGGCTTGATGCAACGGGTGCCGCCACCATCGCTGTCGAACCAATCCCTTTTGACGGTCTCGGCGAGGCCATCAACGACCGTTTGAAACGCGCGGCGGCCCCGCGCTCATCCTCCCTTTGAATTCAAGAGACAGACTATGCTGGACACCGCTCTGATCGAACGCTTCTCCGCCATCGTGGGTGAAAAGAACGCGCTGACCGCGCCGGAAGACCTCGCCGCTTATCTCATTGAGCAGCGCGATCTTTATCATGGCCGCACGCCGCTCGTTCTTCGTCCGGGTTCGACGGAAGAAGTTGCGGCGATCATGAAGCTTGCCACCGAGACCAAGACGCCTGTGGTGCCGCAGGGCGGCAATACGGGCCTCGTCGGCGGGCAACAGCCGGACGAAAGCGGTACGGCCATCATCCTGTCGCTGGGCCGCATGAACCGTATCCGCAATCTCGATACGGTCGGCAATCTGGTGACGCTTGAAGCTGGTGTGATCCTGAAAAACCTTCAGGACGCCGTTGAAAAGGCCGGTCGCCTGTTTCCGCTGTCGCTGGGTGCCGAAGGCTCGTGCCAGATTGGCGGTAATCTTGGCTCCAACGCGGGCGGTACGGCAGTGCTAGCCTATGGCAATATGCGCGAGCTTTGCCTTGGGCTTGAAGTCGTGCTGCCGACCGGCGAGATTCTCAACGATCTTCGTTACGTGAAGAAGGACAATACCGGCTACGACCTGAAAGACCTTTTTGTCGGTTCGGAAGGCACGCTCGGCGTCATCACGGCGGCGGTGCTGAAGATATTCCCGCAACCGAAGGGCAAGGGCGTGGCCTATGCGGGCCTGCGCAACCCGGAAGATGTGCTGCGCCTGTTCCAGCTTGCGACTGAACATGCTGGCCCGTCGCTGACCGGCTTCGAACTGATGCCGCGCGTCGGGGTGGAGTTCACCGTGCGTCATGTCGACGGCGTGCGCGATCCGCTCGAAAGCCCGCATGACTGGTATGTGCTGATCGACATTTCATCCTCGCGTTCGGAAGAGGATGCGCGCACGACGCTGGAAACGATCCTGACCGAGGCATTCGAGAACGACATTATTCAGGATGCGGCCATCGGTGAAAGCGTGGCTCAGGCGCAATCCTTCTGGAAGATGCGCGAGGAAATGTCCTGGGCGCAGAAGCCGGAGGGCGGTTCGATCAAGCACGATATTTCCGTGCCGGTCGCTTCCATCCCCGCCTTCATCCATGAGGCAAATGCCGCGACGCTGGGAATGATCCCCGGCGCACGCGTGGTCTGCTTCGGCCATATCGGTGACGGCAACCTGCATTATAATGTTTCGCAGCCGGTCGGTGCCGACAAGGAGGCATTCCTTGCACGCTGGCACGAATTGAACCATCGTATCCACACGATCGTTGCGAGCTATGGCGGCTCAATCTCGGCGGAACATGGCATCGGCCAGTTGAAGCGCGAGGAGCTGGCTTTCTTCAAGCAGGATGTCGCGCTCGACCTGATGCGCCGTATCAAGTCGGCCTTCGATCCAGCCGGCATCATGAACCCCGGCAAGGTTCTGTAGGTGCCGCATAATTTCGGGAAGCAAGAACGGGCGGGTTTACCGCCCGTTTGTTTTAGTAAACGCTTCTTCAGAAGAATTTCCGAATTCTTACACCCGGTTGCATTCTGCTAACCAAAGGAAAAGGCAGGAAAAAGTTAACCCAACTCATTAAGCCCGTCGGTAATAAACCGCGCCTATTCTCCGTCTCAACAAGGGCAAAAAGCCCAACCGGGAAACCGGACATAGGACAGAGAGACAGAGGCGTCGAAAATGATGAGCAAGGGACTGAAGCCCGAGTGGGCAGGCCGGGAATTGCGGCTCGATCCGTTTCACTTTCCGCAGGTTGTGAGCTATGCGACCCGCGACGGCGGCACCGACGTTACCTTCACCATCAACGAGCGCGGCGCGGTGATCCGGCAGGTTCTGCCTTCAAGCGGCTTGCCTATGTCCATCGCACTTCCGGCCAATGCATTTGTGGGTGTTGCAGCCCGTGCGGTGGAGGACGAATTCGGCGAAATCACGGTGACGCTGGAGCTGATGCATGAAGATCCGCAGCTTTCGGTTCCCCTGCTTGTCGCGCATGATCTGACCGACGTTGCGGCCGACTGGCGCGCATGGGCCGCAAGCTTCAACCTGCCGATGATGCTCGTCGAGGAAGATGGCGTCGCCCGCCCGCTCTACGAAAGCACCGGCGCTGTCCGCACCGGCCAGCCTCAGGCTCGCCGTCAGGGACAGGAGCCGCGCCGTCGCCGTCCGCGTTTTCTTGCCCGCCGCAAGACGGGTACGCTTGGCGTTCGTCTGGTGATCTCCGGCAAGGAAATCATTGCGCGGAACTAAATCGAAAAGGGTCGCCCGATAAAAGGCGACCCTTTTAAAAACTTTGGCTGACCTCCAAAGAGCCCCCCGAATGTCTTGAGGCGCATCCCGAAAAGTGGAAACCGGTTTTCGGAAAAGATGCGCCCGGAAAAAGACGTTCGGGTTTATTTTTTTCGGCTGAGAAAGGCCATAACGGCCTCGCGGGCTTCATCCGAGGTCAGTCGCTCGGCAAAATGCCTGGCTTCACGCGCAATGCGTTCGGAAACTTTTTCAGCGGGCATGCGCATCAGCGCGCGGGCAATCTGCATGGCCTGCGGCGGTTTGGAGGCGATTTCTTCCGCTGCCTTCATCACATCTGTTTCCAGCGCATCGTCGGCAACGACCTGACAGACAATACCGGCTTCCTGCGCAGCTTCCGCGCTAAAACCGTGGCCAAGCGCCAAGAGAGCGAATGCCTTCTGATGCCCCATCAGCGGCGGAGCCAGCAGGCTGGAAGCCGCTTCCGGTACAAGGCCGAGATCGACAAACGGCGTGCGGAACAGGGCGCGCGACGTTGCAAATGTCAGATCGCAATGCAGGTGGATGGTCGTGCCGATGCCGATGGCCAGCCCGTCGACGCCGGAAACGATGGGCTTCTTCGCGCTGGAAAGAGCGCCCAGAAAGTCCAGAATGTCGTTGCCGAGATCGCCGCCCGACGCCGCGACCATGAAATCCTGCATGTCGTTGCCGGACGAGAACGCCCCCGGAACGCCGAGAAACACATGCACGCGCACCGCGTCATCGGCGTCGCCATCCTTGAGCGCCTTTGCCATGGTGGCATACATGGCGCGCGTGATGGCATTCTTCTTGTCGGCCCGGTTGAGGCGGATGATCTGGATCGCGCCTTTGCGCTCGATCAGGATATGTTCGCTCATGCTTGCGCCTCCAGCGCGGATTTGGCGGCGGCAAGGCTGGCGGCGCCCGTAATGACCGTGTCCTTCAGCGAGGACACTTCGGCGAGCATGTTTTCCGCGAAGAAGCGGCTCAGAACCGCACGTCCGCTATCGTCACCGGCAAGCGCCGCACGCGCAAGGTACGCGCCGCCTGAAACGAGCGACAAGAGGCGCTGGTAAGGCGTGGCTCCGGCAAGGGCAGCCTCAAGCTGTCCTTCCGCCACAGCCTTTTGCAGCCATTCGGTGGCCTCGCGGGCTTGCGCGATCGCCGCGGAAAGACGCGCGCCGGTTTCGCCCAGTTCCGGGCGATTGGATGCGGTCGCCTTGTCGGCATCATCCTGCAATTCTGCGAGAAAGCCCTTGATGTGCTCGCCTTGTCCAAGCGGCAGTTTGCGCATCACCAGATCGATGGCCTGAATGCCGTTGGTGCCTTCATAGATCGGGGTGATGCGGGCGTCGCGCAGCAATTGTGCCGCACCCGTCTCTTCGATGAAGCCCATGCCGCCATGAATCTGAACGCCCAGCGATGCGACATCCACGCCTGCATCGGTTGCAAAACTCTTGGCGAGCGGCGTCAGCAGCCCGGCGCGGTCCGACCAGAACTGCTGGTCCGCGCCGTCCGTCGCATGGCTCATGTCGATGGCATGGGCGCAGGAATAGGTGATGGAGCGGGCAATCTGCGTCAGCGCCTTCATGGTGAGCAACATGCGGCTCACATCCGGATGCTCAATGATGGGGCTCATGCCGGCTTTGGGGTCTGCGCCGATAGCGCGGCCCTGTTTGCGCTCCTTGGCATAGGCGAGCGCCTGCTGATAGGCGGCTTCGGCCACGCCGACGCCCTGAATGCCGACCAGAAGGCGGGCATTGTTCATCATGGTGAACATGCAGGCCAGCCCGCGATTTTCCTCGCCGATCAGGTAGCCGACGGCACCCTGTTCCTCGCCCTTCACGAAACCGTCGCCATAGATCATGGTGCAGGTCGGAGAGGCGTGGATGCCCATCTTGTGTTCAAGGCCGGAACAGAACAGATCGTTGCGGCGTCCAAGCGAACCGTCTTCATTGACGAGGTATTTCGGCACGAGGAAAAGCGAAATACCCTTTGTGCCGGCCGGGGCATCGGGCAGGCGCGCCAGCACCAGATGCACGATATTGTCGGTCAGGTCGTGTTCGCCATAGGTGATGAAAATCTTCTGGCCAAAAATGCGGTAAGTGCCGTCACCGGCGCGTTCTGCACGGGTGCGAAGTGCGCCGAGATCGGAGCCTGCCTGAGGTTCGGTCAGGTTCATCGTGCCCATCCACTCGCCGGTGATAAGCTTTTCGAGATAGACGTCCTTCAATTCCTTGGAAGCGTGCTTTTCAAGCGCCTCGACCGCGCCCATGGTCAGCGTCGGAGCAATGGCGAAGGCCAGCGTGCCGGAATTCCACATTTCGCTGACAGCCACCGACATCATGGTCGGCAGGCCCTGACCGCCATATTCCGGCGTGCCGGTGAGCGAGTTCCAGCCGCCGTCAATCCAGTCGCGGTAAAGCTCTTTCCAGCCCGGCGCGGTTGTTACGACGCCATCCTTGACTGTGGCGCCATGCTTGTCGCCGGTTATGCGCAGAGGCTCGACGCGCTCAGAGGCAAATTTGCCCGCTTCTTCCAGAATGGCGGCGGCAAGATCCGCGGAAAATTCAGGGAAACGGTTGTCGTCCAGGGCCTTTTCCAGCCCTGCAACCTTCATCAGCGTATGGGAAATTTCAGAAACCGGCGCGCGATACATCTTTCCTCCAAAATATGATTTGCTAGCTTCTCCTCAGAAGCCTCTCCTGCATCGGCGCTGTTTGCATTCCGGCAGGCGCCAAAACGGCCATCCGACATAAGAGCTATCGGCTTATTACGTAAACGTCAATGTTTTCGATACACGTCATCGTGATGGGATGGCGGTCGGGCATCCACGGGCAAAAGCCCCATCCGCAATGGCGAGAGCGCTTTAAAAAAGTGGATTATTGCGCGGTGATGAGGCCGATAGGCGATGTTAGGACTGCTTTTCCCGCTCCACGGCACGCCAGCCGATATCGGAGCGGTAGAATCCTTCCGGCCAGTCGATGCGCTTCACGGCTTCATAGGCTTTGGCCTGTGCCTCGGCGACCGTGTCGGCGATGGCCGTGACATTCAGCACGCGGCCGCCATTGGCAATGATGTTGCCGTCCTTCTCCGCCGTGCCTGCGTGGAACATCTTGACGCCATCCATGCCTTCGAGCTTGTCGAGGCCACGGATCACGCTGCCCTTCTTCACATTGGACGGATAGCCTTCCGCAGCCATCACCACCGTCAGCGCTGGCTGGTCTTTCCAGTCGAGCGAAACTTCATCCAGCTTGCCGTCCACGGCGGCATTGATGAGAGCGAGCAGGTCGGTGTTGAGGCGCATCATCAGCACCTGACATTCCGGATCACCGAAACGGGTATTGTATTCGATGAGCTTCGGGCCGTCTTTGCCGATCATCAGGCCGAGAAAGAGGATGCCGGAAAACGGCGCGCCGATTTCGGCCATGCCGCGCATCGTTGGTTCGATCAACTCGCGCATGGTGCGTTCGACGATTTCCGGCGTCATCACCGGAGCGGGGGCATAGGCGCCCATGCCGCCGGTATTGGGGCCGGTATCGCCATCGCCGACGCGCTTGTGATCCTGTGCCGAGCCGAGCGGCAAGGCGGTCTTTCCATCGCAAATGCAGAAGAAGCTTGCTTCTTCACCGTCCAGAAACTCCTCGACGACCACTTCGGCACCGGCGGACCCGAATGCGCCCTCGAAACAGGCGTCAACGGCGTCGAGCGCTTCATCGAGCGTCATCGCCACGACCACGCCCTTGCCTGCGGCAAGCCCGTCGGCCTTGACGACGATGGGTGCACCCTGCTGGCGGATATAGGCCTTGGCCTTGGGCGCATTGTTGAAGCGACCGTACGCGCCTGTCGGAATATCGAAGTGCGCGCAGAGATCCTTGGTGAAGCCTTTGGAACCTTCAAGCTGCGCCGCAGCCTTGGAGGGACCGAACACGCGGATACCCTCAGTGCGCATTTCATCGGAGAGGCCAGCGACGAGCGGTGCTTCCGGCCCGACCACCACGAGATCGATCTTCTCGTCCTTGGCAAAGGCAATCAGCGCCTTGTGGTCATCCACGCTGATATCGACCAGCTCGGCGGCTTCCGCGATGCCCGGATTGCCGGGTGCGCAATAGAGCTTTTCGAGCAGGGGAGAGGCGGCAAGCTTCCATGCCAAGGCGTGCTCGCGTCCACCGGAACCGATCAACAGAACTTTCATGCCTTGCTCCCTGCGCTTGAGGTAAGTAAACGTTTACTTACCTCGGCTCTCTATTGCCCATCGCACACGCGGGCAAGGGCAGGCTCGCGATTTTTCCAGAAAAAGCGGGTAGAGTCGTTCAGTTTCGAGAAAGCAGACGACCATGCAGCATCCGCAAACCAACCCACAGGTCAACTCCGGCATCCAATCCCGCGATGCGCGCGGGCGGGTAAAGGACGCTCCTTCCGGTCATTGGGTATATCGCGTCCTGCCGCACTGGCTCTGGCCTTATGCGCAGCTTGCCCGCTGGGACCGTCCCATCGGCTGGCAGCTTCTGCTCTGGCCATGCTGGTGGTCGGCGGCGCTCGTGGCGGGAGCGGGCGCAAAACCCGGAGACGGCGCCTGGGCCGTATTGCCATCTTTCTGGCATCTGTTTCTGTTTCTTATCGGCGCCATCGCCATGCGCGGTTCCGGCTGCACCTATAACGATCTGGTCGATCAGGATATTGACGACAAGGTGGATCGCACGCGCTCGCGTCCGCTGCCCTCGGGGCAGGTCACACGCGGGCAGGCAAAGCTGTTTTTGGTCTTGCAGGCACTGGTCGGCCTCGTGGTGGTGCTGCAGTTCAACTGGTTTTCCATCGGCCTTGGCATTTTCTCGCTTCTGATCGTCGCCGCCTATCCCTTCATGAAGCGCATTACCGACTGGCCGCAATTCGTGCTCGGTCTTGCTTTCTCATGGGGGGCGCTTATGGGCTGGGGCGCGGTGGAAGGCTCGCTGAGCCTGGCACCGGTGCTTCTCTATATCGGCGCGATCCTGTGGACGATCGGCTACGACACGATCTATGCGCATCAGGACAAGGAAGATGACGCGCTGGTGGGCGTGCGCTCCACGGCGCGTCTGTTCGGCAAGCATACCAAGACGGCGCTGATGATCCTCTATGGCGGGGCTATCGGCTTCTTCGCGGCGGCTTTCGCCGTGGCTGAGGTGCCGATGCCAGCCCTTGCCGGATTGCTTGCGGCGGGTGTGCATCTCTATCGCCAGATCATCGTGCTCGATATAGACAACCCCGACCAGTGCCTGAAACTGTTCAAATCCAACAATATTGTCGGCTGGCTGATCTTCCTCGGGCTGGTGTTCGGAAGCCTCTGGGTGGCGGTCAAGCCGCTGGTATAAACAAAAAGGCCACCGGAGATGGTGGCCTTGCTTTATCGGATCAGGGATAGAGCCTGTCCTTGTTCCAGTCGCCCTCCGGCGTTGGCCGCGTGAAGAGCACGCGGTCATGCAGGCGAAAGGCCCGGTCGTGCCAGAATTCAATCGAGACCGGCCGGATACGGAACCCCGACCAGTAGGGCGGGCGGGGGATGTCGCCGATGGCATATTTCGCGGTATATTCTGCAACAGCCTTTTCCAGCGCGAACCGGCTTTCCAGCGGGCGTGACTGCTTGGATGCCCATGCACCGATGCGGCTGCCGCGCGGGCGCGAGGCATAATAGGCATCGGCTTCGGCATCGCTGACTTTTTCCACCGGTCCACGCACGCGCACCTGACGGCGCAACGTCTTCCAATGGAAGCACATCGCGGCTTTTTCCGCCGACAGGATTTCCTTGCCCTTGGTGCTTTCATAATTGGTGTAGAAGACGAAGCCCTGCTCGTCAAAATCCTTCAGCAGCACCATGCGCACATTGGGCAGGCCATCCGGGTCAACCGTCGCCAGCGCGACCGCATTCGGGTCGTTCGGTTCGCTCTGTTTGGCATCGGCCAGCCAGTCGGCAAAGAGTTTGAACGGCTGGGAGGATTCGGTGAAGTCGTCGCTTGCGTTTGTCATTTTGGATTTTCAACAGCCTGTCGGAAATATGCGGATCATCCTGGAAGGGAATCTTCACCGGAGACCCAAGAGATAGGGGGGCGGGCCGAGCTTCTTCGATAACCGGCATTTTGTCCATGGCCTTGCCGGGATGTGTCGTCGCAGGCAGCGATTTGGTTCTTCCGCCTGCCGCCAATCGGTGCGAGGTGGCGGCTTTAGTTGCCTATGGTCACAGAAAGCCGGGCGCATCCTTAGACAACTGAATAAAGTAAGGAGTTGGGCGTTGTGCTCTGATTCCGATTTGTTTACCTTTCCGGCACACCGCTTGTTAACTCAAGCGCACCCATAATCCCTGCATCTTTAGCGTGTAGAACAAGGGAATAGCGTTGGCCGTCGAGACGCTTCGCCAGAAGGACAAATTCCGGAGCCCGTGCCGTGGCGCCAATGCGCTGCGCAAGGCTGCGATTGGCATAGGCCTTTTCTCGCTCGCCGGTTGCGCCATGGGCGGGGTGAGCATCGAAAAGGCAGTTCCTGATTCTTCCATGGTCACCGGGTCCGTGAAGTCGCAGCAGGTCGAGACCGATACCGGCAAGCTTTCCGATCAGTCCGCCATAAAGAACGTCGTTTCCGCGCTTGATTTCACGCAATGGGGAAAGAA
The DNA here is from genome assembly GCF_008932435.1 of Brucella pseudintermedia. Taxonomy (GTDB): domain Bacteria; phylum Pseudomonadota; class Alphaproteobacteria; order Rhizobiales; family Rhizobiaceae; genus Brucella; species Brucella pseudintermedia. The sequence continues at coordinate 122,122 of NZ_WBWE01000007.1, forward strand.
ACCGGTTCCGTGGGCCAATCCCGACACGGGAAGCCAGGGCACCATCACGACGATTGCCGAGAACAACAAGAACAATCAGCTCTGCCGCGAGTTCGAAACCTCGCGCGAGGCTTTTGACGGCGTTTCCATCTATCGCGGCGAAACCTGCATGGAACGCGGCGGTCAATGGACGGTGACGTCTTTCGCCCCGATCTGAAAAGAAAAGCCTGACCTGACTGGAACTTTGCGGGTCAGATGCGCATATTGTGGGCAACGAATCTTGTTCATCTCACAATTATTTCCTGAAAGAGGAACTATATGCGCGATCCCTATAGCGTGCTGGGCGTCGCCAAAACGGCGAAGCCCGAAGAAATAAAATCGGCTTTTCGCAAACTGGCCAAAAAGCACCACCCGGATCAGAACAAGGATGATCCGAAGGCGCAGGAGCGTTTTGCAGAACTGAATCAAGCCTACGAAATTCTGGGCGACAAGGACAAGCGCGGGCAATTCGACCGTGGCGAGATCGATGCCGAAGGCAAGCCTGCTTTCCAGGGCTTCGCAGGCGGGCAGGGCTTCGGCGGCGCTCATGGCGACCCCTTCGCCGGTTTCCGGCAGGGCGGCGGCAACAGCCATTTTGAATTTCGTTCCGGCCCCGGCGGGTTTCAGCAGGGCGGTGGCTTCGGCGGTGCAGAAGATATATTGAACGATCTCTTTGGCGGCGCTTTCGGCGGCGGTGCCCGCGCGGGCGGCGCGCGTCAGCGTGGCCCGGCGAAGGGAGCCGATCTTTCGGCATCCATTGATATCACGCTGGAGCAGGCTGCCGGCGCGGAAAAGGTCGAGGCGATTTTTCCCAACGGCAAGCACCTCAAGATCAAGCTGCCCAAATATGTCGAAGACGGTCAGACCATTCGCCTGAAAGGGCAGGGCGAGACCTTGGTGGGCGGAACGGCCGGTGATGCGCTGGTTACGATCCACTTCAAGGCGCATCCCCGGTTTCGTCTGGAAGGCCGCGACGTCCATGTGGACTTGTCGGTCGAGCTTGTCGACGCCGTTCTGGGCGGCAAGCAGGAGGTCGAGACGCTCGACGGGCGGATTGCGGTGAAAATACCGGCATGGTCGAGTTCGGACCGTGTGCTGCGGCTGAAAGAAAAGGGGCTCCCTCTCAAAGCCGGTGGACGTGGCGATCTTTACGTGCATGTGCGGATCATGCTGCCGGAAGGCGGCGACCGGGAACTGGAAGAATTCCTGCAGAAACGCAAACAAGCCTGAGCGCGTCTTCAATCGTTTGAAGCCGGGTGTTGTCTCTTTGCGGCAGTAAGGTGACAATGCCCGGCTTTTTCACTGCAATTGCTTGAAGGAGAGCCGAGGCTGTGCGATAGGGCAACAAGTTAATTGTTTTCAATGAGGACCCCTAATGACCGCACAGTCAGGTTTGTTGCAGGGCAAGCGTGGATTGATTCTGGGCGTCGCCAACAACCGCTCCATCGCATGGGGTATTGCGAAGGCCGCTCGTGATGCAGGCGCAGAGCTCGCATTCACCTATCAGGGCGATGCATTGAAGAAGCGTGTCGAGCCTCTGGCAGAAGAGCTTGGCGCGTTCGTTGCCGGACATTGCGACGTGGCGGATGCCGCCAGTATTGATGCTGTTTTTGAGACGCTTGAAAAGAAGTGGGGCAAGCTCGACTTCCTGGTGCACGCTATCGGTTTTTCCGACAAGGACGAACTGACTGGCCGCTATCTCGATACGTCGGAAGCCAATTTCACCAACACGATGCTGATCTCGGTTTATTCGCTGACGGCGGTTGCGCGCCGGGCGGAAAAGCTGATGAACGACGGCGGATCGATCCTGACGCTGACCTATTACGGCGCCGAAAAAGTCATGCCGAACTACAATGTCATGGGCGTGGCCAAGGCTGCTCTTGAAGCAAGCGTGAAATATCTGGCCGTCGATCTTGGCCCGCAGAACATTCGCGTCAACGCAATCTCGGCAGGCCCGATCAAGACGCTCGCTGCCTCCGGCATTGGCGATTTCCGCTATATCCTGAAATGGAACGAGTACAACGCGCCGCTGCGCCGTACCGTTACCATCGAGGAAGTGGGCGATGTCGGCCTCTATTTCCTTTCCGACCTGTCCCGTTCGGTGACGGGCGAAGTCCATCACGCGGATAGCGGCTATCATGTCATCGGCATGAAAGCGGTGGACGCGCCGGATATTTCGGTCGTGAAAGATTGAAGCAGCGAATACAAAATCCCGAAAAGCTGACCGGCTTTTCGGGATTTTTCTTTCCCAATGCGGGAAAGCTATCCACACATTGACTGACGGCATATTGAGGTAGAGCTGTGGCTCGGGAAATCATCTACTTTTCGCGTCACGGCGAGACGGACTGGAATGTCTCGCAGCGCATTCAGGGACAGCTCGACATCGATATCAATGCCCATGGCCGCACTCAGGCAGATCGCAATGGCGATATGCTGAAGTCCCTGATCGGCGACGGCGCGGGCTTCGACTTCGTGGCAAGCCCCTTGCGTCGCACCCGCGAAACGATGGAGCGCATCCGCCTACGCATGGGGCTCGATCCTTATGATTACCGCACCGACCCCCAATTGATGGAAGTCAACTTCGGTGACTGGCAGGGTTTCATGATGGAGGACATTGCAAGGGAACGCGAGGATCTCCTGGAAGCGCGAGCCCGCGACAAGTGGAATTTTGTGCCGCCCGGCACGACCGCTGAAAGCTATATGAGCCTGTCGCGCCGTATAGGGCGCTGGGTAGAGGCTGTGGAGTGGCCAACCGTTTGCGTCACGCATGGCGGCTGCATTCGCACCCTGTTTTACCTTTACGGCGATATGGATGGCCACGCCGCCGCTAATCTATCCATCCCGCAGGACAAGGTTCTGAAGTTCGAAAACGGCAAGCTTGAGTGGGTTTGAGAACAGCGGGCCTGACCAACAGTCTATTTGCGGGGGAGGCGCCGGTTTCGATGAGCCTTACGTTCAAGTTTCAGCAGGTCGATGTCTTCGCTTCCCGTCCGTTGGGCGGCAATCCGCTGGCAGTCGTTGTCGATGCAGACAGCTTGGACGACGCCCGAATGGCTGCGTTTGCAAACTGGACCAATCTGAGCGAAACCACTTTTCTGCTAAAGCCGACAAAAATCGGGGCGGACTATCGCGTCCGGATTTTCACCCCGTCGCGTGAATTACCTTTTGCTGGACACCCGACTTTGGGGAGCTGTCATGTCTGGCTGGCTTCGAATGGAAGAGCCGGTGACGGGGAAGTCGTGCAGGAATGCGAGGCCGGTTTGATCCGCATACGCAGGGACGGCGACATGCTTTCCTTTGCTGCGCCCGAACTGATCAGAAGCGATGCCCTTGAACCGCAATTGCTGCAACGCATCGCAGGAGCGTTGCATATCAGCATGGACGTCATTGTTGATGCGAACTGGGTCGATAATGGTCCGGGCTGGCTCGCCGTCCTTCTGAAAAGCAGGGAGGAGGTGCTGGCTCTGCGTCCGGATTTCGCTGCGATCTCTGGCCTCCGGGTGGGTGTCGTCGCGCCATGGAAACGGGCCGACGACGGTGACGCTGCCGATTTTGAAGTCCGCGCTTTTACCGCCGCTGGCTTTGAGGACCCGGTTACAGGAAGTCTGAACGCCGGCATAGCCCAATGGTTGATCGGCAGTGGCATAGCGCGCGCATCTTATATCGCCAGCCAGGGCACTGTTCTTGGGCGGGCAGGGCGCATCCACGTTCGGCGCGAAGCCGACGGAATCTGGATCGGCGGCAATGTCGTTACCTGTGTGGATGGCCACGTAACCCTTTAATCGACCGTGCTTGAGGGCGCTGCAGCTTACGGCGCTTCCTGAATATCGGTGATGAAGCGTGTGCTGTCGACCACATCATAGATGATGAGGACCTTCATGCCCTTGTTGATCGCGCTATAATCGAACTCGCCGGGCAGCTTGTATGTCTCGCCGTCATCCAGCGTTATGGTTTCGCTGTCCTTGTTGATGCCGGTGATCTTGCCTTCGGCATCGTCCGCCATCGCTACCGTGGAGAAAAGCGAAGCAATGATGAGGATTAATCCGACCAGATAATGCATGACGTCCGTTCCTTTGGTTGTGCCTCGGATTGGGTTGTCGCCTGACCGATTCGACACGATTGTCGCTGTTGATGTTCCGGCGCCCCACGCCTTCAGTCCCACAATGTAGCGTGCGGAATGTGTCAAAAAAAATGCCGTATACCGATCTCCAGAAGGAAATTTTACGTCACGGGGGAGCTTGATTTGACCGGCGTCGAAAAGCCCAATAAAACCGGCGCGTAAAGTAGCTGCTCTCTCCTTGGCCTGCTCCGGACAAGGACAATTTATTCAGGCGTCGCGCATGTCTCACAATAGTTTCGGCCATCTGTTCCGCGTAACCACCTGGGGCGAAAGCCATGGTCTGGCGCTCGGTTGCGTTGTTGACGGCTGCCCGCCCGGTATCACCTTCACGGAAGCTGAAATTCAGGCCTATCTCGACAAGCGCAAACCCGGCCAGTCCAAATATACCACGCAGCGCCGCGAACCCGATCAGGTGCGCGTGCTTTCCGGCGTTCTTCTGGACGATGACGGCGTGACCATGACGACGACCGGCACGCCGATCTCGATGATGATCGAGAACACCGACCAGCGCTCGAAGGATTATGGCGAGATTGCCCGCCAGTACCGTCCCGGCCATGCCGATTACACCTATGACGTCAAATATGGCATTCGCGACTATCGTGGCGGCGGCCGTTCTTCCGCCCGCGAGACCGCAGCCCGTGTTGCTGCTGGCGCCATAGCGCGCAAGATCGTGCCGGGGCTGGAAGTCAAGGGCGCGCTGGTTGCCATGGGCGTGCACGGCATCGACCGCCGCCGCTGGAACTGGTCCGAAGTGGACAACAATCCTTTCTTCTCGCCGGATGCGGGTTCGGTCGAATTGTTCGCGGACTATCTCGACGGCATTCGCAAGAGCGGATCGTCGGTTGGCGCGGTCATCGAGATCGTCGCTGAAGGCGTGCCTGCCGGCATTGGCGCGCCGATCTATGGCAAGCTGGATCAGGACATCGCCAGCCTGCTGATGTCGATCAACGCCGTGAAGGGCGTGGAAATCGGCAATGGTTTCGAGGCGGCGCGTCTTACCGGCGAGGAAAACGCCGACGAAATGCGCATCGGCAATGACGGTAAGCCGCTGTTCCTGTCAAATCATGCGGGCGGCATTCTGGGTGGCATTGCAACCGGTGCGCCGGTCGTGGCGCGCTTTGCCGTCAAGCCGACCTCATCGATCCTGACCCCGCGCCGCTCTGTCGATAAGGATGGCAAGGAAGTGGATGTGATGACCAAGGGGCGTCATGATCCATGCGTGGGCATTCGCGCCGTGCCGATCGGCGAGGCGATGGTGGCTTGCGCTATTGCCGATCATTATCTGCGTCATCGCGGCCAGACTGGCCGCGTCTGATTCATTTGGGGCCGGACTGGCCATAATCTAACCGGCGATTGGGCCAGTCGGTTGTCTGACATACAGAGGTCGAAATGAGCTATAATCAGAAACAGGTCGTTGATGCGCTTCGTGCTTTTGAACGCGGCGAGATCGTTGTGGTCATGGATGATGACGGGCGCGAAAACGAAGGCGACCTGATTGTCGCCGCCGTGCATTGCACACCGGAAAAGATGGCCTTCATCGTTCGTCACACGTCCGGTATCGTCTGCACCCCGATGACCCGCGAGGAAGCCAAGCGCCTCAATCTCGCGCCCATGGTTGCTGAAAACGAATCTGCCCATACGACGGCCTTTACGGTGACGGTCGACTACCGCCACGGCACGACGACCGGCATTTCGGCGGAAGACCGCACGCTGACCGTTCGCAATCTGGCGAACCCGAATGCCGGCGCTTCGGATTTCGTGCGTCCCGGCCATATTTTCCCGCTGGTTGCCCGCGAAGGCGGCGTTCTGATGCGGTCAGGCCATACGGAAGCCGCTGTCGATCTTTGCAAGCTCGCAAACCTGCCGCCCATCGGCGTGATCTGCGAACTGGTCAACGATGACGGTTCCGTCATGCGCGGCCCCGACGTAAAGGCTTTTGCCGAAAAACACGCGCTGCATCGGGTCACGGTTGCCGACCTCATCGCCTATCGCCAGCGCAAGGAAACGCTGGTCAAGCGCGTTGGCGATGCGCCGGTCAAGACCTGCGCAGGCGCCGCTCATGCTTATACCTATGAATTGCCATGGGAACCCATGCAGCACGTGGCTGTCGTGTTCGGCGACATTCGTGACGGCGAGGAAGTGCCGGTCCGCCTGCACCGCGAAGACGTGCTGAACGATGTGTTCGGCAAGGGCGGCAGCAATCTTGATGCCATCATGGAAAAGATGGGCAAGGAAGGTCGCGGCGTACTGGTTTATCTGCGCGAAGGCTCTGTCGGCGTGCGTTCCGATCATCATGATACCCGCGCCCGCGATGCGATCCAGAGCGACCATGAAAGCCATGCCGAAGCGGTCGCCCGCGAGGAAGAGTGGCGTCAGATCGGTCTCGGCGCGCAGATATTGAAGGATCTCGGCATCACGTCGATTGTGCTGCTGGCATCGCGTGAGCGCCACTATGTCGGCCTTGAAGGCTTCGGCATCGACATCGCCCGAACCGAAATCATCTGACCTCATTTCAGCGAGGTGGCACATGGCCGTCATGGTCATGTGCCGGTGAGATGCTATAGTGAAACTATGACGACACGGCTTTACTGGCATCCGATCTATCTTGAACATTTGACCCCGCCGGGCCATCCAGAGCGTCCGGATCGTATCCGGGCGCTGATGAGTGAACTGGAGGGGCCGGATTTCTACCGGCTCGACCGGGTGGAGGCACCGCGTGCCGACGAAGCGGCTGTGCTCCTTGCGCATCCTGAAAAGCATCTGGAAGCGATACGCGCCGGAATACCCGAGCCTGCTCCGGACGAGGAAGCGCCTGCGCCCGTGGTGCGGCTCGATGGCGATACCTATGTCAGCCCGAAAAGTCTGGAGGCCGCGCTGACGGCAATCGGTGCGGCCACGGCTGCGGTTGATGATGTATTTTCGGGTGCTGCAAATAATGTGTTCGTTGCGGCTCGCCCGCCGGGACATCATGCCGAACGTTCCACAGCGATGGGTTTTTGCCTTTTCAACAATGTTGCGATTGCTGCCCGCCATGCACAGCGCCGCTACGGTGCCGAGCGCGTCGCAATCGTTGATTGGGACGTGCATCACGGAAACGGAACGCAGGATATTTTCAAGGACGATCCAGGCGTCCTGTTCTGTTCGACGCATCAGTTTCCGCTATATCCCGGCACGGGGGCGAAGGATGAAACCGGCGTTGGCAATATCGTCAATGCGCCGCTTTCTCCCGATACCGGAAGCCGCGAATTTCGCGAGGCATTTAATAGTCGTGTATTGCCCGCCTTGGACAATTTCCGGCCAGATTTGATCCTTATTTCGGCTGGCTTCGATGCTCATTTTCGCGATCCGCTGGCCGAGCTAAATCTCGACGAGGCGGATTTTGATTGGGCGACAGGCAAACTCATGGAGCGGGCAGAAAGGTTCTGCGATCACCGGCTAGTGAGTGTGCTTGAAGGTGGATATGATCTAGAGGGCTTGTCGCAGTCCGCGTCTGCGCATATTACGCGGCTGTTGAAAGGATGAATCATGGTAACCGAACCGTCCAACGCCGACATTGCGGTAATGAGCTTCGAGGATGCGCTGAAGCAGCTTGAGAAGATCGTCGACGATCTGGAGCGGGGCGACGTGCCGCTGGAGGAGTCCATTCGCATCTACGAACGCGGCGAAGCCCTCAAGAAGCATTGCGACACGCTTCTGAAATCTGCCGAGGACAAGGTGGAGAAAATCCGCATCGGCCGCGATGGCCAGCCGGTCGGCACCGAACCGCTTGACCCCGAATAATCCTGCCCGAATATACTGGCTGCAATAAGACTGACCGGGCCAATCCGGTCAGAAAAGTGTCTTGAGCTGGGCGACATAGGGCGCCAGAGCGCCACTCAGCAGATAGGGGCCAAGGCCCCAGGCCAGCGTCCATCCCATAGCGCCGACAATATTTGCCGCCAGAAAATGCAGCGGGTCCATTTTCATCGAGCCCGCGATGATCCCGTTCAACTGCCGCAGAAGCACGACGAAGCGAGCAGTCGCCACCACATAAATTCCCTTGCTATCGAAAAGTTTCTCGAACTGCTCCAGCCGTTCCGGTGTGAGTTTGACAAGGTGCCCGTATCTGAGGATCAATCGTCGGCCACCAAAACGACCGATCAGGTATCCCGTACAGTCGCCAAGCACGGCGCCGATAAACACCGCAATCAGCACGGTTTCGATGTTGAGGGTGCCATGCAGGGCGAGCAGCGAGCTTGCAATGAGGGCGCTTTCACCGGGCAGGGGAGCGCCGAAGGATTCAAAATATACGATTACGAAAAGAGCAAGCGCGCCATATGCAGCAATATAAGGTTCCAGAAAGCTCATTGATTTGTAGGTCTTTCGGCAAATGTCGATCTGATCCCAGTCAGATCGAAACACGATAAAAGGCCCCGGACGAGCCGGAGCCTGAAATCTGTATCTAGCACATCAACCGATGGAACGCTTGCCGGTAATTGCGTGGTAGACCCACAACACGATTATCGAGCCGACTATCGCAATAACGAGGCTGATCGGATCGAATGCGCCGGTGACGCCACGTCCAAAAAGCTGAGACGAAAGCACACCGCCGACGATGGCGCCGACAATGCCGAGAGCAATATCCAGAAACAGGCCCTGACCGCTTTTATTGACGATCTTGCTGCCGATGAAGCCGGCAATCAAGCCCAGTATTATCCAGCTCATAACAGACATCTAATATCTCCCGATGCGCAAATGCACTTTTGCATCACGCACTTAGGAGATTTTCACACTGCTACAAAATTTGCAAGGTATAATGCTTGTCAAAATGGGAAACCCATTTACCTTTATCTTACCGAATGCACAGTTGGCATCGGATAACAGGGAGTATCGTGTGATGGGAAGTTATGATGACAACTCGGGCAATTCGCCTATTCCCGGCGGAAGCCTGGCGAAGCCGGTTCTGATTGCGCTTGGCGCCCTGCTGATCGGCAAGATGCTGAAGGGCCATGGAGATGACACGGCAGCTGCCCCGGCGCAGCCAGTACCGGCGCCGGATCAGTCGCAGGCAGGCGGCGGCCTGCTCGGTGGCATCCTTGGCGGGCTTGGCGGTCTGCTCGGTGGTGCGGCTGCTGGAAATGCTTCTGCGGCTCCCTCCGCGCCGGGGCCTCTCGGCGGCGGGCTTGGCGGTCTCCTCGATCAATTGAAACAGGCTGGCCTTGGCGACAAGGTGGATTCCTGGGTCGGTCAGGGCTCCAACCATCCCATCGAGCCGGGACAGCTCGGGGATGCGCTTGGCCAGAAAACGCTCAGTGAAATCGCGGAACATGCCGGCATCGACCAGCAGGAGCTTTTGAACCAGCTATCGCAGGTTCTGCCGGGTTTGGTGGACAAGCTGACGACAAACGGACAGGTTCCCGACACCAGCGCGCTTTCCAAGCTGCTGCAAGGCCGCTGACAAAATTTTGTATTGCGACTGGACCGCACCGCTTGTCGGTGCGGTTTTGTTTTGAACGTGCTTTCGATAAACTGCAATCAGCGCCTATATAAGCTCTACAGATTAATGGCTGGAGTCGCGTTTCATGAGTTTCTTTCCGTGTCCTGATCCGGTTCTTGGTGACAAGACGTCGGTAGACAGCATCGAAACGCTGGTCATCCCGCGTACGAGCGACATTGGCGGGCTGGAAGTGCGGCGAGCTTTGCCAACGGTGCGTCGCCGTCTGGTCGGGCCGTTCATTTTCTTCGATCGCATGGGGCCGGCTGTTCTGCGCGATGGCGAGGCGCTGGATGTGCGCCCGCATCCGCATATCGGCCTTTCCACGGTCACCTATCTTTTTGACGGACATATCCGCCACAGGGACAGCCTTGGCACCGAAATGGTCATTCGTCCGGGCGACGTGAACCTGATGACCGCCGGTCGCGGCATTGTGCACTCCGAGCGTTCGCCGGAAGAGGAACGCAATGGACCATTGCCGATTTCCGGCATTCAGACTTGGCTGGCACTCCCCGACGCGCTGGAAGAAATCAACCCGGAGTTTTTTCACACCAATGCTCCCGATCTGCCATTGATGGAGGATCGTGATTTTTCAGGACGGCTGATCATGGGCTCCATGCTGGGGCTCAAATCGCCGGTAATCCAGCACGCCGATACGCTTTATGCGGATATTCGAATTGAGCCGAACGGGCGTTTCCCGATCCCGCCCGCGGCCGAGGAGCGCGCTATCTATACGTTGCAGGGCAATGTCGGCATTGGGGGAGAAGTGTTCCCGCCGGATCGCTTGCTGGCCTTTCGTCCCGGCGACGATATCGTGGTGCAGGCCGGACCGGAGGGAGCGCATATCATGCTTTTTGGCGGTGCTGCCCTTGGCTCGAAGCGCTATGTATGGTGGAACTTCGTATCCTCTTCGCGGGAGAGGATTGAACAGGCCAAGGAAGAATGGCGCACCGGACGTTTTGATATTGTGCCCGGTGACGAGGAGGATTTCATACCTTTGCCTGAATAAGCATTATGAACCGAACCGTAGGACACGATGTCCCGCCCTGCTTGATCCCGTTGCATTGCTGCTATACCGACAACAAGACCTAACCAGAAACAGGTTGTTTGAATGTCCCGACCCTTGACCCCATTGCTTGACAAGGCGCCGACCCCGGATCGACTGCGTGCATTGCCGGAATCTGATCTGCCGCAACTGGCGGAAGAATTGCGCGCGGAGCTGATCGACGTGGTTTCGACCACTGGCGGGCATCTGGGCGCGGGACTGGGTGTGGTCGAACTGACGGTAGCATTGCACCATGTCTTCGACACGCCGCACGACCGCATCATCTGGGATGTCGGTCATCAGGCCTATCCGCACAAGATTCTGACCGGGCGTCGCGACCGTATTCGCACATTGCGACAGACCGGTGGCCTTTCGGGTTTCACCAAGCGCACCGAAAGCGAATATGATCCTTTCGGCGCCGCGCATTCGTCGACCTCGATTTCGGCTGGCCTCGGAATGGCCGTCGCATCGGATCTTTCGGGCGAAAAGCGCAATGTGATTGCGGTTATCGGCGATGGTTCAATGTCGGCGGGCATGGCCTATGAAGCGATGAACAATGCCGGTGCGCTCGATGCGCGCCTGATCGTCATCCTCAATGATAACGACATGTCGATCGCGCCGCCGACCGGCGCTATGAGCGCCTATCTTGCGCGCCTCGTCTCCGGCAAGACCTATCGCAGTGTCCGCGAGGCTGCGAAACAGGTTGCCAAGAAACTGCCGAAGTTCCTGCAGGACAAGGCCCGCAAGTCGGAGGAATATGCGCGCGCCTTCTTCACCGGCGGCACTCTGTTCGAGGAGCTTGGCTTCTATTATGTCGGCCCCATTGACGGGCATAATCTGGATCATCTGCTGCCGATCCTGAAAAATGTGCGCGATACGCAGGAAGGCCCGGTGCTGATCCACGTCGTCACGCAAAAGGGCAAGGGTTATGCGCCGGCGGAAGCCGCCGTCGACAAATATCACGGCGTCAACAAGTTTGATGTCATTACCGGCAAGCAGTCGAAGCCGCCTGCAAATGCGCCGAGCTACACCAAGATTTTCGGCACAAGCCTGATCGAGGAAGCCCGTCATGACGACAAAATCGTGGCGATCACAGCCGCCATGCCGTCGGGCACCGGGCTTGATCTTTTTGGCGAGGTGTTCCCGCAGCGCACATTCGATGTCGGCATTGCCGAGCAACATGCGGTGACTTTCGCCGCCGGCCTTGCCAGCGAGGGTTTCAAGCCGTTCTGCGCGATCTATTCCACCTTCCTGCAACGCGGCTACGATCAGGTCGTGCATGATGTTTCGATCCAGAACCTGCCCGTGCGCTTCCCTATCGACCGCGCCGGTCTGGTCGGAGCCGATGGCCCGACCCATGCGGGTTCGTTCGATACGGGTTTCCTTGCCGCTCTCCCCGGTTTCGTGGTGATGGCCGCTTCCGACGAGGCCGAGCTGCGCCATATGGTGCGCACGGCCGCTGAATATGACGAAGGTCCGATTTCCTTCCGCTATCCGCGCGGCGATGGTGTCGGTGTCGATCTGCCGGAACGCGGGCAATTGCTTGAAATCGGCAAGGGCCGCATCGTGCGGGAGGGCACGAAGGTCGCGTTGCTGTCCTTCGGAACGCGCTTGCAGGAATGCCTTGCCGCCGCCGATGAGCTGGGCGCTGCCGGTCTTTCGACCACGGTTGCTGATGCACGTTTTGCCAAGCCGCTCGATCATGATCTGATCCGCCGTCTGGCGCGTGAGCATGAAGTGCTGGTGATGGTGGAAGAGGGTGCGGTTGGCGGTTTCGGCAGCCATGTGCTGCAATTCCTCGCCACGGACGGCCTTCTTGATCGTGGCCTCAAGGTGCGCGCTTTGACTTTGCCGGATAGCTATCAGGATCATGGCAAGCCGGACGCCATGTATACCGAGGCCGGTCTTGACCGGGCGGGCATCGTACATGCAGTGTTTGCCGCTCTTGGCCGCGACCAACTGACCACCTCCCACCGTGCCTGAACCGGTTGGCGACAGGAACCTGCGGCTCGATCAGCTGCTGGTCGAACTCGGGCTGTTTGCAACGCGTTCGCGGGCGCGTGATGCAATTCAGCGCGGCACGGTCAAGGTGGACGGCAAGCCAGTCACCAAGCCGGGCCAGACGGTTTTTCGCACGGCAAACATCGCCGTTGACGATCCGGCAAGCGCATATGTCTCCCGCGCCGCCCTGAAGCTTATTGCGGCGCTCGACCATTTCGGCCTTGATGTGAAAGGGCGCACAGCACTCGACATTGGTGCTTCGACAGGCGGCTTCACACAAGTGTTGCTGGAGCGTGGCGCGAACCACGTACTCGCCATCGATGTGGGCCACGACCAGCTGCACGCGACCTTGTGCGCTGATCCTCGTGTCACCAAAAAGGAAGGGCTCAACGCCCGTGCGCTGGAATTTTCCGACCTGGATGGACGTGAAATCGATTGCGTGGTTTCGGATGTGAGCTTCATCTCGCTGAAACTCGCCTTGCCTGCGGCATTGGCCTTTGCGCAAAAAGATGCTATTTGCGCGCTTCTCGTAAAGCCGCAATTTGAAGCGGGCCGCGAGGCCATCGGCAAGGGCGGCATTCTGCGCGACCCGAAAGATGGTGAACGCATTGCAGAAGAACTGAGATTGTGGCTGGAGACGCAAGCCGGGTGGCGCGCGCTCGGCCTTTGCCCGTCGCCCATTGAAGGCGGCGACGGCAATCGTGAATATCTCCTGGCAGGAAAGAAAGACCGATGACGACGCCAAGTACTGGGCAAATTACAATCCGCTCGGTTGGTGCGGGCGGCGATGGCGTTGCCAACCTTTCCGACGGTCAGATTTACGTGCCTTTCACGCTGCCGGGCGAAGTGGCCAATGTCGCGCGCGACAAGAACCGCGCGACGGTTATGGCGCTTCTTGAAACATCGCCTGAGCGTCAGGCCCCTGCCTGCCGGCATTTCGAGGATTGCGGCGGCTGCGCCTTGCAGCATTGGCAGGATGAGCCCTATCGCCTGTGGAAGCGCGAACTGGTTGTTTCCGCGCTGAAGGGCAGGGGGATCGACACGGAAGTTGCCCCGCTGGAGGCTTGTCAGCCGCGCACACGCCGCCGCGCTGTTTTTGCGGCACGCAAGACGGAAAGGGGTGTGCTGCTCGGCTTCAACCGCCACTTGAGCCATGAAATCATCGATATAGTCGAATGCGCTGTAACTGTTCCCGAAATCATGGCACGGCTTGATGATCTGCGTGAAGTTGGGGCCTTGATTGCACCCGGTTCCAAGCCGTTCAAGCTGGCGGCGACACTGACGGCGTCCGGCCTTGATCTCGCGGCGAGCGGCTGCGGCGTGCTGGATGACAGCCAGCGCCGCGCCTTGACCGCGCTTGTCATGAAAAAGGGCTTTGCGCGTCTTTCGCACGAGGGTGAAATCATCGTCGAGCCGAAAAAGCCGCTCATTCATTTCGGCAAGGTGCCGGTTCCGGTTCCGCCCGGTTGCTTCCTGCAGGCAACGGAGGATGCCGAAGAGGCGATGGTGCAGCTCGTGCTGGCTCATGTCGGCAAGTCCAAGCGTGTCGCTGACCTGTTCTGCGGCGTCGGCACATTTGCGTTGCGGATTGCAGAAAAGAGCGCGGTTCATGCGGTCGAGAACGACGCGCTGGCGCTCGCGGCCCTTGATCGCGGCGTGCGCCATGTGCAGGGCTTGAAGCCCGTCTCGATAGAGCGCCGCGACCTGTTCCGCCGTCCTTTGATGCCGAAGGAATTGCTGCCCTATAACGCCGTGGTTTTCGATCCGCCTCGCGCAGGCGCGGAAGAACAGGCGCTTGAGCTGGCAAAATCCAAGGTGGAGAAGGTTGTCGCGGTTTCGTGCAATCCGGTGACGCTCGCCCGCGATCTCGCCATTCTGGTGAAGGGCGGTTATCGCGTCACGCGGGTCACGCCGATTGACCAGTTTCTCTGGTCACCGCATGTCGAAGCCGTGGCGACGCTGGTGAAGAAGTAAATCGATAAATGCCGGGCTCGATCACCCGGCATTTTCATTTCTGTCGGCAGGATCAGTTGGCCAGTCCGTCGAAATTCGTCAGAATGGTGGTCCAGCCTTTGATATGGCCGTCGCGGGCTTCAGGGCTGCGGAACTTGACCTGTTTCAGCGTAATGTCGGTGGTATTTGGATCTACTTCCTTGAGGTCTATCGTCACCACGCTGTCGTCCAGCGAGTGGGGCGAATTCCACGTGAACGCCAGGCGTGAATGTGGGTCGATTTCCAGATAAGTGCCCGAATGGGGCACGTCGCGATCGACCATGTGCATGACGATGGAAAAGCGACCGCCTTTCACCGCATCCGTGCTGACATCGGAAGGTCCGGTGCTGTCACTTGATGCACGCATGAATTTCGCCAGCGTTTCAGGCGACAGCCATGCGTTGAATACCTTCTCCCGTGGGGCCGCAATCCTGCGATTGACTGTCAGTTCGAGCTCACTCATTTTCATGTTCCTTAGAAACGAGTACATCTTCCAGCGCCGTGAGGCGCAGTTCCCAGACAGACTTCAGTTCCGCAAACCATGCCTCCACTTCCCGCACGGGCTCCAGCTCGGCGGCAATGAAATGCTCGCGTCCTAAAGTCTTGCGGGTGACCAGCCCTGCCTCCTCCAGCACCTTGATGTGTTTGGAGACCGAGTTGAGCGACATGTCGAAATGAGCGGCGAGCGCAGTCACCCTTGACGCGCCCTCCTGTACGAGAAGCGTCAAGATGTGCCGTCGGGTAACGTCCCCCACGGCCTTGAGAATATGCGACAAAGCATCATCGTTCATTATTCACCCGTGAGGTTGAATATACTGCATTGCGAAAGATAGTCAACCATATGGTTGAATATTTGCACGGCGCTCGACGGGAAGCAAGCGAATGGCATTGAAATTCCGGAAAGAATGGTTTTCCTGCCGGGTAAAATCTCCAGGGTTTTCTCAGGATTTTGAGGAAAGGGCGGCATCAACCGCCGCTTCGGCATGCAATCGTGTCGTGTCGAATACCGGCACGGGGCTGTCCTGCTGGCCGATGAGCAGCATGATTTCGGTGCAGCCGAGAATGATGGCTTCCGCCCCGCGCTCAACCAGACGATTGATGACAGCGCGGTATTTTTCGCGTGACGCATCGCGCACTTCGCCAACCACCAGCTCCTGATAGATGATGTCGTGCACGGTCTTGCGGTCGGCGTCGTCGGGCGTCAGAACCTCAAGCCCATGTTTGGCCGCAAGACGGCCCTTATAGAAATCCTGTTCCATCGTGAAGGCGGTGCCGAGGAGCCCGACTTTTGAGAGGCCCGCAGCCTTGATCTTTTCCGCCGTTGGGTCGGCGATATGCACAAGGGGGATCGATGTGGCGTTTTCGATGTCGTCAGCCATCTTGTGCATGGTGTTGGTGCAGATCAGGATGAAGTCAGCGCCGCCCCGTTCAAGGTTCTGCGCGGCCTCGATCATGAGCGTGGTCAGCTCATCCCATCGGCCTTCATGCTGGAGGCGCTCGATTTCACCAAAATCCATGGACCACATCAGGCTCTTGGCGGAATGCGTTCCGCCAAGCCGTGCGCGGATTTCCTGATTGATGATCCGATAATATTCCTGCGAGCTTTCCCAGCTCATTCCGCCTATCAGACCGATGGTCTTCATCAACCTCTCCCGGATAAGATTAAGGGCGGATCGCTCCGCCCCTGCCGTATGCTCATATGTTCTGGTGAAAGCCGCCGCGATCACATCTTTTCGATGATCTTCTGGTCGCCTTCATATGCCTTGCCATTGGCGGCGATGATGGCGGGAACGATATCTTCCGCCTTGTCGATGACTAGCGGTTTCACCTGATGCGCGGTGTGCAGAAAGCCTTCCGCCGTCATATGCTCAAGTAGCGAGAGCATCGGCTGCCAGAAATTGTTGATGTTTGCGAAAACCATCGGCTTGCGATGCTTGCCAAGCTGCGCCCAGGTCATCATTTCCACGATTTCCTCAACCGTGCCGATGCCGCCGGGCAGCGTGACGAACGCGTCCGATTTCTGGAACATGAGATGCTTGCGCTCGTGCATGTCGCCGACGACGATAAGTTCGGTCAGCTGTTCGGCCTTTTCAAGGCTTGCTTCCTTGTCGAGCAGGAAGGTCGGGATGATGCCGGTAACCTCGCCGCCAGCTTCCATCACGCCTTGCGCAACCGCGCCCATGATGCCGCGCGTGCCGCCGCCATAAACAAGGCGCAGACCGTGTTCGGCAATGGACCGGCCAAGCGCAACGCCCGCATCGCGATAGATGGGATTCAGGCCCGTAGACGAGCCGCAATAAACACAGATGGATCGAATCTCAGACATGATTTCTTGTGCTCTTTTGGTCTTTCAGCGTCAAGCGCCTCCGGTTTCATTTTGCGGAGAAGATTAGCGGCGGGCGGCGGTCGCGGTTGGACATTTGTGGAGATTGTTATATCTCAATCGGTATGTGTTTCAGATCGTGAAGTGGATTGGATATGAAGAACTGGGTTGTCTTTCTCGGGCTCATCTTTGCCGCGTCATCCGCAACAGCGGGCGAAATCAATATCAAGCTGCCGGACGACACCGAAGTGACGACCAACTCCGTTCTCTACAAATGCGGCGAGAAAAATATCTCGGTAACCTACTACAATGCCGGTGATATTTCGCTTGCGGAACTGGAGCTGGAAGACGAAACCGTCATCGCCTCCAACGTCATCTCCGGCTCTGGTGCCAAATATGCCGGCGGCGTTTACATCTGGTGGACCAAGGGCGAAACGGCCGATCTTTATAACCTTATGGACGATCCGGACCAGTCGAAGCCGACAAACTGTGTAGAACAATAACCCTGCTAATAAAAAGCCTCGTACCTTTTGCTGTTTCGGTGCAGATTTCTTGTGGGGGGAAGCCAAAAGCTATAAACCCGTCATTATAGTCTCTGGCGTGGGTTTCGAAACGAAATGCAAAAGAACAGTTTAGGATTGCTGGGTATCGGGTTCGTCGCGATCGTCGTCGGGCTCGGCCTTTATTGGAATGCGACACGATCTCGCGTTGAGGCACCCCAGTCCGATGTCGCCGCGCCAGCGTCGAACAATGCACCAGCCCAGCCCCAGGCGGCGCCGTCCGAGACAAAAGCACCAGAAGCGCAGGGATCCGCAGCGACGAAGCCCGCGAGCGAAGCCGCGACAGGCGATGCGAAGCCTCAGGCCGCGCCGACCCAAGAACCTGCTGCGCAGGTAGGCGCTGCTTCGCCACAACAGCAGAACAACACGCCGATTTTCGATCTCCTGCGGGTCGAGCCAGATGGTTCGGTGGTGATCGCAGGCAAGGCGCTTCCCAATGCCGATGTCGAAGTCGTGGCAGGCGCGACTGTTGTGGGTAAGGCCAAGGTTGGACCCAATGGCGATTTCGCCATCGTTCTGGATGAACCCTTGAAGGCGGGAGACCATCAGTTGGTCCTGCGTTCCACCGGCGCAGATAACAATGTTGCCACCTCCGCGCAGACTGCCATCGTATCGGTGCCTGAAACCAGGTCGGGGCAGGTGCTGGCGCTGGTCGAGGAGCCGGGGCAGGCGAGCCGTCTGATTACGAAGCCGGAAACGGCGCCGAAGCCGCAGGATACGGAAGCCGCTCCCGAAGCTGCCGCCAAGGCCGACAAGCCGGCAGCCAAGCCCGCGCAGGCTTTGCCGATTGCAATCGAGGCGGTGGAGATCGAAGGTCAGTCGGTTTTCGTGGCAGGCAAGGCCAATGGCGGCAATCGCGTCATCGTCCACGCCAACGATACATTGCTTGGCGCAAGCCTCATTTCGCCGGATGGCCGTTTCCTTGTGCAGAGCAAACAGCCGCTCAGTGTGGGTGACTATATCATTCGCGCCGACCTGCTCGACAACGCCAACCGCGTTCTGGCGACGGCACGAGTTCCGTTCCGCCGCGAAGCTGGCGAGAATATCTCCGCAGTTGCTTCCGATACGGAAGGCCAGACGACCACGCCTTCGGAAGTGCATGGTGAAGCTGCGGCTCCCCTGCAGAAAGTGGAAGGCTCCGTCATTATCCGGCGCGGAGATAATCTCTGGACGATATCCAAGCGCACCTATGGTAAAGGTACGCGATACACCACTATCTATCTCGCCAATCGCGACCAGATCCGCAATCCGGACCTGATCTGGCCTGGGCAGGTCTTCAATATGCCGAAGGAACCTTTGGGTGAGGATGAGGTGAAGCGCCAGTTGGAAGATCACGCCAACTGACCATGGCTTTCAGAGCGGTTTCGGCGGGGCCGATGGTCACGATAGTGTGTTTTCATATTGCCGTGCTTTTGGAGAAAGAACGCCTCGAAAACTTGAACTCTGGAGCATAATCGTATATCGTCGATATACGATGAAGATAATTCTCGACAAGAATTCAGCTGAGGCTGTTTCCGATCTCGCGCAGATCGGGATTGACGATGAAGCCGCGGCGCGCATTTGCGCGGCGCTCGGCCATCCTGTCCGTATTCGCATTATCCGGCAGTTGATAATGGAGGATGCCTGCTGCTGCAAGGATATTGTCGGCAAGCTCGACCTTGCTCAATCGACGGTCTCCCAGCACCTCAAGGTTCTCGTGCAGGCTGGTCTTATCGATTATCGGCCTGAGCGCCAGTCGTCGCGTTACAGCGTCAACTGGCAGCAAATGAACGCTGTCCGCACGCATTTTGCTTCGTTCAAAGGCGCATGCTGCGGTTAGAACCTATCCCGAGAAGCGGGAGCCGGTTTTCGGAAAAGATGTGTCAAACAAACAGATAAAGCGATGACGGAGTTCATCTCGTACGAAATCGCTTGAGCCCACCGACTTGAAAGAACGCACCATGAGTTCCCCCAAAACGGTTTCCGCCGATTCCGGCGAGACGTTCAAGACATTGCGAAATCTCTGGCCCTATATGTGGCCGTCCGACAGGCCGGATCTGCGCATGCGCGTCGTCTGGGCCACGTTCTATCTGGTGATTTCCAAGATTGTGCTCATCCTCGTTCCCTATTTCTTCAAGTGGGTGACGAATGCCTTGACCGGCCAGTTGAACCCGCCGGATTATATTCCGCTGTTTCTGGTCGGTGCGGTGATGCTGGTGCTGGCTTATAACGGCGCCAAGATTATACAGGCCGGCCTCAACCAGCTTCGCGACGCCTTGTTTGCGAGCGTCGGCCAATATGCGGTGCGCCAGCTGGCCTATAAGACCTTCGTGCACATGCACCAGCTGTCTCTGCGTTTCCATCTGGAAAGACGCACGGGCGGGCTTTCGCGCGTCATCGAGCGCGGCACCAAGGGGATTGAAACGATTGTCCGCTTTACCATCCTCAACACGCTGCCTACCATTCTGGAATTTGCGCTGACGGCGGTTATTTTCGCCTTCGCCTACGGCATTTCCTATCTGCTCGTCGTTGCCGCAACGGTCTGGCTCTATACCTGGTTTACGATCAAGGCGAGCGACTGGCGCATCAGCATCCGCCGGGAAATGAACGATTCCGATACGGAGGCCAACACCAAGGCAATCGACTCGCTTCTCAATTTCGAAACGGTCAAATATTTCGGCAACGAGCACATGGAAGCCAAGCGCTTCGATGCTTCGATGGCGCGTTATGAGAAGGCGGCTACCCAGACCTGGACATCGCTCGGCTGGCTGAACTTCGGCCAGGCCGTGATCTTCGGTGTCGGCATGGCAATTGTCATGGTCATGTCCGCGCTGGAAGTCCGCGCCGGAACGCAGTCCATTGGCGACTTCGTTTTCATCAATGCCATGCTGATGCAACTGTCCATTCCGCTCAACTTCATCGGCTTTATCTATCGTGAAATCCGTCAGGGCCTGACCGATATCGAGCAGATGTTCGACCTTCTCGACGTAAAGCAGGAAGTGGTCGATAAGCCCGGTGCGCCGGCGTTGAAGATCGACAAGGGCGCAATCCGCTTTGAAGACGTGCATTTCGCTTATGATGCGAACCGTCCGATTCTCAAGGGGATCAGTTTTGAAGTTCCCGCAGGAAAGACAGTCGCGATTGTCGGACCGTCAGGCGCAGGCAAATCCACCATCTCCCGGCTTTTGTTCCGCTTTTACGATGTCCAGTCCGGAAAGGTTTCCATTGACGGTCAGGATGTCCGTGATGTCGCGCAGGAAAGCCTGCGCAAGGCCATCGGCATGGTGCCGCAGGATACCGTGCTGTTCAACGATACAATAGCCTATAACATCCGCTATGGCCGGCCCGATGCAACGGATGAAGAAGTGGAAAAGGCGGCTGAACTGGCGCAGATTTCGAGCTTCATCAAACATTTGCCGGAAGGCTACAGATCCATGGTAGGCGAACGCGGCCTCAAGCTTTCGGGCGGCGAGAAACAGCGTGTCGCCATTGCCCGCACGATCCTGAAGGCTCCGCCGATCCTCATCCTTGATGAGGCAACTTCCGCACTCGATACGGCCACCGAACAGGAAATCCAGTCCGCGCTCGATATCGTCAGCCGGGGCCGCACCACGCTTGTCATCGCGCATCGTTTGTCGACGGTCATCGGTGCAGATGAAATCATCGTCCTGAAGGATGGCCTGATTGCCGAGCGGGGCACGCATCGCATGCTGCTCAAGCACAAGGGGCTTTATGCTTCCATGTGGGCTCGCCAGCGCGAGGCTGACGAGGCGGAAGAACGTCTGCGCCAGGTGCGGCAAAGCGACGAACTGGGCGTCGTGACCCGCGGTGTCCCGGCGGCGGAATAGTCGGTTCGCGGGGCGGCTTGGTATATTAGGGTGCGATCACGTGCCCTAACAGCCGTGAATAATTTGCGAAATGGATTTTGATTCCGGATAGGATGAGGTAAATAACGGCCAAACTCAAAGGAAGAGCGATGAGCCTTACTGACACTATCCGCAATACTTTCGTGCCGATCCATCGGGAAGGCTATCCGTTTATCGCGGGCTTTTTCGTGGTTTCGCTCATTCTGGGCTGGCTCTGGGACCCGCTGTTCTGGATCGGCATGGTGCTGACCGTCTGGTGCATCTATTTCTATCGTGATCCCGAGCGTGTAACGCCAATGGACGATGATCTGGTCATCAGTCCCGCCGATGGCAAGGTTTCCTTTGTCGGCCCGGCAGTGCCGCCAGCCGAGCTGGACCTTGGCGCCGAGCCGCGTATGCGCGTGTCGGTTTTCATGAATGTGTTCTCGGTACATATCAACCGTTCCCCCGTGCGCGGCAAGATCGAGAAGGTCGTGCATCGTCCGGGCAAATTCCTCAATGCGGAACTGGACAAGGCTAGCACGGATAACGAACGCAATAGCGTGCTGATCGAAAGCCCGCATGGCAAGATCGGTGTTGTTCAGATCGCTGGCCTCGTCGCCCGGCGCATTGTTTGCTGGTCGAACGAGGATGACGATCTGTCCGTTGGCGAACGGTTCGGCCTGATCCGCTTCGGATCGCGCGTCGATGTCTATCTGCCGGCAGATGCGACCGTTCGTGTCGCGGTTGGCCAGACGGCAGTCGCCGGTGAAACCGTGCTGGCCGATTATGGCAGCGGACGCGGCGAGCCAGTGGTGCGGATCGCCTAAGCCGATGGAAGCGCCTTTTCCGCCTTTTGAGCCCAACGGCCGCGTGGATTCATCGCGCGGCCCGAAGCTGTCGCAGATACCCCTGCGTATCGTCGTTCCCAATGTCATCACGGTCCTCGCCATCTGTGCCGGTCTGACCGGTATTCGTCTGGCCTTTGAAAACCGTTTCGAGCTTGCCGTCGTGATGGTGCTCGTAGCAGCCTTTCTTGACGGCATCGACGGGCGTGTGGCCCGCATGATGAAGGGATCGTCCAAGTTCGGCGCCCAGATGGATTCGCTCGCCGACATCGTCAATTTCGGCGTAGCGCCTGCTCTGGTGCTCTATGCCTTCATGCTTGATCAGGCGCGTTCCTTCGGCTGGATCGCGGCGCTTCTCTACGCCATTGCCTGCTGCCTGCGGCTGGCACGTTTCAATGTCATGCTGGAAGACCCGAACCGCCCGGCCTGGCAAAGCAATTATTTCATAGGCGTGCCCGCACCTGCAGGCGCAATGCTCGTCCTGCTGCCGGTTTATCTCGGTTTTCTCGGCCTGACCCCGACGCGGGCGCTCGCTTTCGGTGTGGCGGTCTATACCGTGGCCATTGCGTTTCTGCTGGTAAGCCGCCTGCCGGTTTATAACGGCAAATCGGCCGGCAGCCTTGTCCGACGCGATATCGTCATGCCGCTGATCCTGTTCGTGGTTGTTTACGTCGCGTTCCTGATGAGCTTCACCTGGCAGACATTGAGCATCACGGCGCTCGCCTATCTCGCTTTCCTTCCGTTCAGTCTGGCAGCGTGGAACAGGCGTGAAGCTGCTGACAGAAAGGCTGCGGAAGCGGCCAGCGCCGAAGAGGACGCGTCGTCAGAGGAAAACTGATGGCAACGCCCGTCTGATGAAACGAACGCGCTCCTCGACCGGTGATTTCGGGAGGAGCGCGATCTCATATCCGAGCCGCCTGTAGGTTTTGTCCATCGCATCGAACGTGCGCACGGCTTCATCGAAATCCTGTTGGCGTTCCGCATCCTGCCCGAAGATTTCAGCCCATGGCGGCGCCAGGAACACGGTACTGTTATATCTGATCCGGTGGGCGGCCTCTTCCATATGCTGTGGGACGGGCAGGTCGCACAGCATCAGATAGCCGATCACATCGGGAACGCCGCGGTCGAAGAAAACGGTACCAGCCTGTTGTTCTGCCATGGCGTGAGAGCGCATCTCCCAGCAAAGCATTAACTCGGCAAAAAGTGTGCGATCCTTCCAGGGCAGGGCATTGCCGCCAATAGCGACCTGATCCTGAATAATGGCGCGTCCGGCTTCAACGGTACGGGCGAAGCCGTCCTTTTCAAGGGCATCGATCAGCGTGCTTTTGCCTGATCCCGGTCCGCCGCTGATGACGATGAAACGCTCGTAATCCTTAGTCATAGGTCCTCCAATAGGAAAGGGCACGCGCACCAAACTGGCAGCACGTGAGGAAGGAGTCTGAGAGGGGAGAATGTCCGCTGAAAAAGAGCCGTCAGGCGGCTAGAGGCGGAAGATAGTTCAATAAATAGAACCGGCCTTGCATATAGGCAAGGCCGGAAGAAAGAAATCAGCTCGGCAAATGATAGTCGAGGAAGCGGTCTTGCCGGACGTCGAAAAGCTTGCCGCTGACTTCGAGTTTTGGATCGGCAAGCTTGACGATTTTTTCCGCGACGGACTGCGGCGTCGGCAGTGTTTCCGGATCTTCGCCCGGCATCGCTTGAGCGCGCATTGCCGTGCGGGTGGCGCCCGGATTGACCGAGTTGATCTTGAGCTTCATCTGTTTCGTTTCTTCGGCCCAACTGCGAGCCATGACTTCGACAGCAGCTTTCGAGGCAGCATAAGGCCCCCAGAAGGCGCGGCACGTATGCGCCACACCGGAAGACAGCAGAATGGCACGCCCTGCATCGGAAGCGCGCAGCAGCGGATCGGTAGAACGGATAAGGCGCCAGACGCTGGTGACGTTGACGTTCATGACTTTCTCGAAGGTCTTGGCTTCAACATGGCCGATGGGCGATATCGTGCCGAGAACCCCCGCATTGGCGACCATGATATCGAGCTTGCCCCAGCGCTCATGAATAGAACCACCGAGGCGATCGATCGCTTCCATGTCGGTAATGTCGAGGGGTACCAGCGTTGCGCTGCCGCCGAGTTTGCGAATGTCGTCGTCCAGCTCTTCAAGCCCGCCGACCGTGCGCGCAACGGCGATCACATGCGCGCCGCGTTTTGCCAGTTCTAGCGAAAGAAAATAGCCGATACCGCGCGATGCGCCTGTTACCAGTGCAATGCGGCCCGTAAGGTCGATGCTCATCTAGTCCCCATATGTCATTCAAACACAAGAAACAGGCGGCCTTTGGGGCCGCCTGCGTGAAAGGATTGGGCGATCAGCCGTTGCTGGCAAGCAGTGACAGCGTGTGCACGTTGCTCTCGCCTTCCTGATCGAGAAGACGGGTTGGATATTCGCCCGTGAAGTAGTGATCGGTAAAAGCTGGCGCTTTCGGATCACGCGGCTTTCCGCCGACTGCCTTGTAAAGCCCGTCGATGGAAAGGAACGCCAGAGAATCCGCGCCGATATAGCGGCACATGGATTCCAGGTCTTCATGCTGGTTTGCCAGCAGCTTATCGGCATGGGGGGTGTCGATACCGTAGAAATCAGGGTGGTAAATCATGGGACTTGCCACGCGAATATGCACTTCCTTTGCGCCTGCATCGCGGATCATTTGCACGATCTTGACGGACGTGGTGCCCCGCACGATGGAATCGTCCACCAGCACCACGCGCTTGCCTTCGATCATGGCGCGGTTGGCCGAATGCTTCAGCTTGACGCCAAGCGCGCGAATTTGCTGCGTCGGCTCGATGAAGGTGCGGCCCACATAATGGTTGCGGATGATGCCATATTCGAACGGAATGCCGCTTGCCTGCGCGAAGCCGAGAGCGGCAGGCGTGCCGCCATCGGGCACCGGCACAACCACGTCGGCCTCGATACCGGCTTCCTTGGCAAGCTCCATGCCCATGTTCTTGCGCGCGACATAGACGCTGCGACCGCCGACGACGGAGTCAGGGCGGGCGAAATAGACATACTCAAACAGGCAGAGCCGTTCCGGCTGCGGATTTTCAGCCTTGATGGATTCGGTGGTGATGGAGCCGTCTTTCTGGATCTCGCAGATAACGACTTCGCCGTTTTCGACGTCGCGAATATACTTCGCTCCAATAATGTCGAGGGCGCAGGTTTCCGAGCAGAAGATTGGTTTTCCGTCCAGTTCGCCCATGACAAGCGGGCGGATGCCGATGGGATCGCGGGCGGCGATCAGCTTGGTGCGGGTCAGCGCCAGCATGGCATAGCCGCCTTCGACCTGCCGGATGGCATCGACGAAACGGTCAGACGAGGATGAGTGGCGCGAGCGGGCAATCATATGCAGCACGACTTCCGTGTCGGACGTCGCTTGGAAGATCGCGCCGGAAGCGATCAACTGTTTGCGGAGTGTGAGGCCGTTGGTGAAATTGCCGTTGTGAGCGATGGCGATGCCGCCAACTTCCAGCTCCGCGAACAAGGGCTGCACATTGCGCAGAATGGTCTCGCCGGTGGTGGAATAGCGCACATGGCCGATGGCGCGGTCGCCCGGCAGGCGGTTCAACGTCGCCGCATCGGTGAAATGGTCACCGACGAGGCCCATATGACGTTCGGAATGAAAACGGCGATTGTGATAGGAAACGATGCCGGCGGCTTCCTGTCCGCGATGTTGAAGGGCATGAAGGCCCAATGCGGTCAACGCGGCTGCGTCCTCATGGCCAAGAATGCCAAATACGCCGCACTCTTCATGCAGGGTGTCTTCATCCAGCATAAAGGAGGCATTTTCAGAAGAATGGCTGGTCATTGCCGCAAGGCCTTTCGATTGCAGAGGCAACTAAAGCGCCTCTCTATCACAAGATGGCTTTTTGTTAAAAGCGAAGAGTTCGCCGCTGCGTCGATATAGTCTCATCCGCATCAGTATCACATGTTACAGGCGAATAATCTCGCAAATTCCCGCCTGAAATATGATCGCGGGACTAAAATAACAATGTTTGAGCGTCAACTTGGCTATTTTGCTTCCAGAATCAGAAAAGCCGCCAGCATGGCTGACGGCTTCCCGATAATCGAAAACAGCTTATTGCTGCGCAGGCGTATCGTCCGGAACTGGCGCTTCTTCCTGTTCGCCCGAAGCGGGAGCATTCTGCTGAGGCTTGAACCTGTCAATCATCTGGTCGGGATTGGCTGGAAGGAGATCAATCAACTGCTGGCCAAAGGAATCGAGCATCGGCTTGGATTTGGCATTGGTTACCCATGCTGGCTGGTTGGTTGGGACAAGCCAGTTGAAGAACAGCATGGCAACGACAACGAGAAGCACGCCGCGCACGCCACCGAACAGGAAACCCAGTGTACGGTCGAGTGCACCGATGCGGCTGTCGATGATGAAATCGGCAATCTTCATGGTGATCAGCGACACGACAATAAGCACGACCAGGAAAACCGCGCCAGCGGCGGCAATCTTCGCGATGGTTTCGTTGTTGATGTAAGGCTGCACGAAAGGCAGAACCGGTTGGTAGAAAAGATAGGCAGCAGCTGCTGCTGCCGCCCACGATACCAGCGACAGCACTTCGCGGGAGAACCCGCGAACCATCGCCAGAACGGCTGAAACCAGCGTTATCCCGAGTAGAATTCCATCAAGCATGGTTATCGGCATTCTGGCCTGTCCTCAGTTATTATGCGCAACTTGTTCCACGCGCAGGGCAGTCAAAGATGCTGGAGTTTATCACCGGAAGGTTGACAGATTCTTCCAGTCATAAAACTCCAGATTTATTGCTTCTTTCCGGAGCCTGAAGCCGCGATACGCGCCACCAGATCGGGCAAAGCCGAAGTTTCCATGAGGCGGAAGCTGCGATCTTTCCAGAGTTCGCCGCTGCCGCCGGGCACTTCTGCCTGCCGGAAGCCGAGTTTCTCCGCTTCCTTAAGCCTCTGTACCGCATGCGTTACCGCGCGAACAGCACCGGAAAGGCTGATTTCGCCGAAATAAACACAATCTGGCGGAAGGGCAATACCGGCCATGGATGAAACAAGTGCGGCAGCCACAGCTATATCCGCAGCAGGCTCGCTGATACGATAACCGCCTGCAACATTCAGGTAGACATCGTGCTGGCCGAAACGAACGCCGCAATGCGATTCGAGAACGGCGAGGATCATGGCAAGACGCCCGCCATCCCAGCCGACGACCGCACGACGCGGTGTGCCGAGCGAGGAGGGCGCGACAAGGGCCTGAATTTCCACCAGCACCGGGCGCGTGCCCTCCATACCGGCGAAGACGGCGGCGCCGGGAGCCTTGGCATTGCGCTCGCCGAGAAAAAGCTCGGACGGGTTTGAAACCTCGCGCAAGCCGCCATCCGACATTTCGAAAACGCCGATTTCGTCGGTCGGGCCGAAGCGGTTCTTCACCGTTCGTAGAATGCGGTAATGGTGGCCGCCTTCGCCCTCGAAATAGAGAACGCCGTCAACCATGTGCTCAACCACGCGGGGACCGGCAATCTGGCCCTCCTTGGTCACGTGGCCGACCAGCACAACCGCTGCGCCCGTCTGCTTGGCATAGCGGATCAGCGCTTGCGCCGACGAGCGCACCTGCGTGACCGTGCCGGGCGCGGAGTCTGCCATGTCGGTCCATAGCGTCTGGATCGAATCGATGATCACCAGATCCGGGCGTTTGCCGTCTGAAATGGTGGCGATAATGTCTTCGACATTGGTTTCGGCGGCAAGCTCCACTGCCGACGATACAACGCCGAGACGCTGCGCGCGCAACCGAATCTGTGCGACGGCTTCTTCGCCTGAAACATAGACAATGCGATGTCCGCGATTGGCGAGCGCCGCCGCTGCCTGTGTCAAAAGCGTGGATTTGCCGATACCGGGATCGCCGCCGATCAGAAGCGCGGAACCACGCACGAAACCGCCGCCGGTAACGCGGTCAAGCTCGCTGATGCCGGAAATGATACGCGGCGCATCCTCTATGTCGCCGGAGAGCGAGGTGAGGGCGACGGCGCGTCCCTTGCGCTTGGACAGCATGGCACCCGGCCCGGAGCCGATGCCGCTATTGGTGCCTTCCTCGACGAGCGTGTTCCACTCGCCGCAGGAGTCGCACTTGCCTGCCCAGCGCGAATGGACCGCGCCGCAATTCTGGCAAATGAATTGAACGCGCGCCTTGGCCATCAGACGCGCTCCATCGCGAATGTGAGTTTATTCATACTGTTCCGGGAGATAAGAACCCTCGGCCAAGTCTGCAAATCGCGTGAACTCGGACTGGAAAGCGAGCTTGACCGTGCCGGTAGGCCCATGACGCTGCTTGGCGATAATGACGTCCGCAGTGCCACGCACTTTTTCAAAGTGCTGCTTCCATTCTTCATATTTCGGGTCAAATTCGTCGCGCGGCTCGAGATTCTTGACGTAATATTCCTCGCGGAACACGAACAGCACCACGTCAGCGTCCTGCTCAATGGAGCCCGATTCGCGAAGGTCGGAAAGCTGCGGGCGCTTGTCGTCGCGGCTTTCCACCTGACGAGAGAGCTGCGACAGCGCGATGATCGGAACATTGAGTTCCTTGCCAAGCGCCTTGAGGCCGGTGGTGATTTCGGTGATTTCCTGCACGCGGTTCTGCGCGGAAGCTTTCGACGAGCCGGTCATCAGCTGTACGTAGTCGATCACCAGAACGTCGAGACCGCGCTGGCGCTTGAGGCGACGCGCACGTGCTGCAAGTTGGGCAATCGAGATGCCGCCGGTCTGGTCGATATAGAGCGGAATTTTCTGCATTACCTGCGAGCAGGCGACGAGCTTCTCAAAGTCGGTCTCGGTGATGTCGCCGCGGCGGATTTTCGAGGAGGAAACTTCCGTCTGCTCGGAAATGATACGGGTGGCGAGCTGTTCCGCCGACATTTCGAGCGAAAAGAACCCGACGACGCCACCATTCACGGCTTTCATCGAACCATCAGCCTGCTGTTCGCCTTCATAGGCGTTGGCGATGTTGAAGGCGATATTGGTGGCAAGCGAGGTCTTGCCCATGCCGGGACGACCGGCAAGGATGATCAAGTCGGAAGGCTGCAAGCCGCCCATCTTCGCGTCGAGCGAATGGATGCCGGTCGAAATGCCGGAAAGATGGCCATCGCGCATGAAAGCGGCGTTGGCCATATCCACGGCGGTTGTCACCGCGTCCTTGAAGGGCAGGAAGCCGCCGTCATACCGACCTGTTTCCGCCAGTTCGAACAGGCGGCGTTCGGCGTCCTCGATCTGTTCCTGCGGCGCCATGTCGACAGGCGCGTCATAGGCAACATTCACCATGTCTTCGCCGATGCCGATCAGCGCGCGGCGCGTCGCCAGATCGTAAATGGCGCGGCCATAATCTTCTGCGTTGATGATGGTAACGGCTTCGGTTGCGAGGCGCGTCACATACTGGAAGATGGTGAGATCGCCGACCTTGCCTTCGGTAGGCAGGAAGGTCTTCATCGTCACGGGGTTGGCCATCTTGCCGACGCGGATAAGATCGGTCGTGATCTCATAAATACGCCGGTGCAGCGGCTCGAAGAAATGGGTGGGCTTGAGGAAGTCCGATACCCGGTAAAACGCATCGTTATTGATCAGAATGGCGCCGAGCAGCGCCTGTTCCGCTTCAATATTGTGGGGTGCTTCACGATAGAGCGCGTCTTTCTGCTCCCGCGCGTCATCGAGTTTGCGTACCGCCGCTTCCGCCATGATTCCAATTCCTGTCCCTGATGCAACCAGCTAACCCTCAGGCGATGCCAAACGCAACGACGCTTCGGGTGATTCCTGCTGGAAGAGACAAGCTATACCATGATTCACACTGATCCACAGTTGGGATCGTCGTTCGGTCAGCCCGCTATTGACGCGGACTGACCTATCGAATCGGCGGAATTAAATTCAGGCGTTCATGCTTTTCCTGACGGCCCGCACCTCGCTATTGGCCCCTTTGGGGGCACTGTCGAGGCGTTTGAGGCGCTTCTCCTCGGCCTCGATATAGTTGCGGGTCAGCGGAACGGATTCCTGTTTGTGAGCGATCTGAATGTGGAACACCATCATGTTCTGCCAGCGGAACGCGCTCTCCGATGCAGCAAGATAAAATTCCCACATGCGGCAGAAGCGCTCGTCATAAAGCGCCTTTGCCTTGTCGCGATTGGCCATGAATGCCTCTCGCCACGCCTTCAGCGTTTCCGCGTAATGCAGCCGGAGGATTTCAATGTCAGTGACATAAAGCCCGGCCTTCTCGATATGCGGCAGAACCTCTGAAAGTGCGGGGATATAACCGCCGGGGAAGATGTATTTGCGGATGAACGGATTGGTGGCTCCCGGCCCATCGGCACGTCCGATGGCGTGCAGCAGAAAGACGCCATCCGGCTTCATCAGCCGCGCCACATGCTGAAAATATTCGGCGAAATGGCCGACACCGACATGCTCGAACATGCCGACCGAAACAAGCCTGTCAAACTTGTCGTTGATATTGCGATAATCGGTCAGCTCGAATTTCGCACTGTCGGCCAGTCCCTCATCCTTCGCGCGCTGGTTGGCGATAGCGTGCTGCTCTTCGGACAAGGTTACGCCCGTGACATTGGCCTTGAGATGGCGGGCGAGATAAAGCCCCATGCCGCCCCAGCCGCAGCCGATATCGAGCACCTTGTCGCCTTCCTTTACCAGCATCTTGGCGGCGATATGGCGTTTCTTGGCAAGCTGCGCCTCGGCAAGTGTGGCATTTGGCGGATCGAAATAGGCGCAGGAATACTGTTTGTCGGGATCGAGAAACAGGTCGTACAACTCGCCCGAGAGATCGTAATGACTTTTGATATTGCTCGATGAACGCGAAATCGTGTTCATCTGCTGGAAGCGGCGGAAGAGCACGCGCAGTTTCCCGGCGGCTTTCATCCACGGCTCGGTTGCCGCTGTCGGTCCGGTATTTTCAAACACCACCTGAAGCAGCGTATAGATATCGCCTTCCAGAAAGTCGATCTCGCCATCCATGAAGCATTCGGCAAGCTTTAATTCCGGGTCGAGCGCAACGGCCCGCTCGGCATGCCGGGTCTTGAACTGAACATGAACCGGCGCGCCGGTCCTGTCGCCATACTGAAATCGCGACCCCTCGGAATCGGTGACAATCAGGTCACCGATTTTAATCATATGCGAAAGAACAGTACGCAACATTCCATACATCGGCCCCATCTCCTCTCCAGGATGAAGCGAGTGCACGTCCATGCGTTTGCATGGCAGGCGGCGGTGCATGGTATCAGAGCCGCTCTGTCATCAGATTTCAGGCAATATCCCAATCGGTCAATCGGCCTAGGGAGTCGTGCCCAAGCAACGCAGACGTTTCCGTCGGCACCCTCTACAATCCAATACTAATGAACAGAATAGGGAGTTTTATCGATCTGAAAAGAGAAAATGCCCGGCGAAGGCCGCCGGGCACGATCATATAAAGTTTACCACGATGGGAATGAACGCCGGTTGGCCGGGCATTCCCGCGGATAATAGGTGGCTAATTAAGCCTGATCTTCAGCTTCGTCTTCGTCGTCGAAGACTTCTTCCGACAGAGGCTGTTCCTCGATGCCATAGATGGCTTCGATCGAGGTCAGGTCTTCACCCTTTGCCTGGCGTTCGGCTTCTTCGGTCGAACGGGCGATGTTGACGGTTACCTGAACCTGAACTTCCGGATGCAGCGAAATCGAGACTTCGTGCAGGCCGATGGTCTTGATCGGGTGGTTCAGTTCAACCTGATTGCGATGCAGGGTGAAGCCGTTGGCGGAAATGATTTCGGCGATGTCACGGGTCGAAACGGAACCGTAGAGCTGGCCGGTTTCACCAGCCGAACGCACGACGATGAAGCTTTCGCCATTGAGCTTTTCAGCAACGGCGCTGGCTTCGTTCTTGCGTTCCAGGTTCTGGGCTTCGAGCTGGGCACGCTGGCCTTCGAACTTCTTCTTGTTGGCTTCGTTGGCGCGAAGAGCCTTGCCCTGCGGCAGCAGGAAGTTACGGGCATAGCCGTCCTTGACCTTGACGGTTTCGCCCATCTGGCCGAGGCGGCCAATGCGTTCCAGAAGAATGACTTCCATTGGAGTTTCCTTTCGAGTTTCTGACTGGGTTTATTGACTGTCGGCACCCGGCATTTTCGAAACCGGCGCACCGCGCGAAGTGTCGAAAAGTCCAAGAACCATGAAGACGAAAAGCAGGAATGCGAAGAGTATGATCGCAAAATAGGCAAGCCATAGCGCCACCGGGCGCCATACCTTGCCACGCGTGCGAAAATGCATGATGGCAAGACCTGACATAATGAAGCCTGCGCTAAGAGCGCCGGCAACGACGGTTGCAATCAGTCCGGCTCCGCCGGGGAGAAATGCAACCGCAAGGGCGACCGCGAAGACAAGCAAAGCCGGACGCGGCATACGCAGCGTCGCTGGCCAGTCGTCGCGCGGTCGGCGCAGGCGGCCCGACATGGAGATCAGGCGCTGCGCCAGATAAAGATTGCCGACGAGAATCGCGAGGCACGTCGCAGGCTGGATTGCAGGCAAGGCGACCATCAGCAATGCGGTCACATTGTCCCGAATGTCCTCGCTGGCTGTGAACTGTGGATCGGCTTCGGCAACACGATCGATGAGCGTACTTGCGAGTTCGCGCGCCATGTCCGGGCCAAAGCCGAGAATTGCGCCGATAACGATGAAGCTGAGCGCCACCATCAAGGCGAGCCGGAACACGATGTCCGACAGTGGATACCAGACGAGAATATCCTTTGGTCCGCCCACTTCTTCCGCTGGCCGCGCGAGGCCGGACAGGTAGGCGCCGATTGCTGCTGGAATGAAGCTCGTCAATGCCATCAAGAGGGCTGCGAGCGGGACGGCGACAACGCCGACGGCAACCGTGGCGGTGGCGGCAGCAACGATGCCTGCGCTCGACCCCCAGCCAAGGGCAACAATGAAGATGGGAAGCGGTGTCAGGAAATAGAGAACCATGACCATAGCGGCCATCGCGCCACCCTGAACGATGACGCCGGACGACATCAAGGCCGAGGCAAGCCCCGCCAATATGCCGATACCGATAATGGTTCCGTTGAATTTCATCGCTGTCCTGCTCCGGTCTCGCCGGTTCGTGCAGTTAGAGGACTCTGCCCCAACTTGGGTTTTTGGTACGTCCGCTACGCCCATCGCAACGGAGGAAACGGGAGGAGGCGAACCACCTCCCGAATTCTTCTTACTTCACGACGTAAGGCAGCAGGCCGAGGAAACGGGCGCGCTTGATCGCCTTGGCGAGTTCACGCTGCTTCTTCTGGCTGACAGCCGTGATACGGGAAGGAACGATCTTGCCACGTTCCGAAATGTAACGCTGCAGAAGCTTGATGTCCTTGTAGTCGATCTTCGGTGCGTTTGCGCCGGAGAACGGGCACGTCTTGCGACGGCGATGGAAAGGACGACGGGTCGGGATCTGATTGATATCAACCATGATTATGCTCCTTCACCAGCTTCGTTGTCGCGTGGGCGACGTGGGCCGCGATCACCGCGATCGCCACGGTCGAAACCGCCTTCACGGCGGCGCGGACGGTCGTCGCCATCGCGTTCGCGACGGTCGTCACGGCGGGTGAGCATGGCCGACTGGCCTTCTTCGTGTTCTTCAACGCGAACGGTGAGGAAACGAAGAACGTCTTCGTTGATGCGCATCTGGCGTTCCATTTCGGCAACGGCTGCAGCCGGAGCGTCAATGTTTACGAGCGTGTAATACGCCTTGCGATTCTTCTTGATGCGGTAGGTGAGGGGACGCAGACCCCAGCTTTCGACCTTACCGACCTTGCCGCCATTAGCTTCGAGGACACCCTTGAACTGTTCGACGAGAGCGTCGACCTGCTGCTGGGAAATGTCCTGGCGGGCAAGAAGCACATGTTCATAAAGAGCCATTGGCTTTGCCTTTCTTCTGTTACAACATGCTGACACCAGCGGCTAAGCCTCTGCGACTTCTCTTGATCCGGCAAACCGGAGAAGAAAGGACGCGCAACTTGAGACGGTCGAGAGCGGAGACACGGGAGGCAGAAGCGCTTATGACTTCTACGGACAATGATGCAATTAATTGCACCGTTTGGCCGGCCCTCCGTTCAGCCCCCAGCTGGTGCCGAGCAATGAACGGGCGGCTATTACGTGTTTTTCCCCGGCTTTGCAAGGCGCAAACGGCACAAAAACCGGGAAATACTTGACTTTGCTGCCCGCGCTGGGGCACATCGCGCCAAATTGCGCAATTAGAGCGCATCCCGAAAAGTGTGAAACGGTTTTCGGATAAGATGCGCGTTAAAGTAAAAATTGGAGCGCCGGCCTGATACAGTCAGGTCGAAACGCGCTCCAATGGCAAAGATGAAAGAGGCTTTCATGGCGGTAGCATTCACTTTTCCAGGGCAGGGCAGCCAGGCTGTGGGCATGGGCAAGGCTCTGGCAGAGCAGTTTGCAGAAGCGCGCGCTGTTTTCGAGGAAGTGGACGCGGCACTGGGCGAAAAGCTTTCCGCTACCATGTTCGAGGGACCGGAAGACGTACTGACGCTCACCGCTAATGCCCAGCCTGCGCTGATGGCGGTCTCGATGGCCGTGCTGCGGGTCATGGAAGCGCGCGGCTTTTCCCTGAAGGATAAGGTTTCCTACGTCGCCGGGCATTCGCTTGGTGAATATTCCGCGCTTTGCGCAGCAGGAACGTTCTCGCTTGCCGATACGGCACGTCTCCTGCGCATCCGAGGCAACGCGATGCAGAAAGCCGTTCCCGTCGGCGAAGGCGCCATGGCGGCCATCATCGGTCTGGAACATGGCGACGTGGAAGCTGTCTGCACGGAAACCGGGGCTTCCGGTTCGGTCCAGATCGCCAATGACAATGGCGGTGGTCAGCTCGTCATTTCCGGCTCCAAGGCTGCGGTCGAACTGGCTGCCGGGCTGGCGTCCGAAAAAGGCGCCAAGCGCGCCATCATGCTGCCGGTGTCCGCGCCCTTCCATTCGACTTTGATGGGTCCTGCCGCTGACGCCATGCGCGAAGCACTCGCTTCGGTCGAAAAGCACAATCCAATCGTTCCGCTTATCGCCAATGTGCGCGCAGCGCCCGTCACCGATGCCAACGAGATTGCCGATCTTCTCGTCGAGCAGGTTACGGGTCAGGTGCGCTGGCGTGAAACTGTCGAATGGTTTGCGGCCAATGGCGTCACCACGCTTTATGAAGTAGGTTCGGGCAAGGTTCTGACCGGTCTGGCGCGCCGCATCTCGAAGGATGTGGCTGGCGTGGCTGTCGGTTCGGCTGAAGAAATCGAAGCGGCGCTTGCCGCCCTCAACGCTTAAAAGGGACTTCGCATGTTTGATCTGACTGGCCGCAAGGCTCTGGTAACCGGCGCAACCGGCGGCCTCGGTGAAGCGATTGCCCGCGCACTTCATGCGCAGGGCGCAATCGTGGGCCTGCATGGCACGCGTGAGGAAAAGCTGAAAGAACTTGCCGCTGAACTTGGCGACCGCACCTTCATCTTTCCGGCCAATCTGTCTGACCGCGAAGCTGTAAAGGCCCTCGGCCAGAAGGCCGAAGAGGAGATGGGCGGCGTCGACATTCTGGTCAACAATGCCGGGATTACCCGCGACGGGCTCTTCGTTCGCATGAGCGACGAGGACTGGGATGCCGTGTTGAACGTCAACCTGACGTCCGTCTTCAATCTGACGCGCGAACTGGCCCATCCCATGATGCGCCGCCGCAATGGCCGCATCATCAACATCACCTCCATCGTTGGCGTCACCGGCAATCCCGGCCAGGCGAATTACTGCGCATCGAAGGCAGGGCTTATCGGCTTTTCCAAGTCGCTGGCGCAGGAAATCGCAAGCCGCAATGTTACCGTGAACTGCATCGCTCCGGGCTTCATCGAATCGGCCATGACCGACAAGCTGAACGATAAGCAGAAGGAGGCGATCATGAGCAATATCCCCATGAAGCGCATGGGCGTTGGCGGCGATATTGCTGCTGCCGTTGTCTATCTGGCAAGCGATGAGGCAGCCTATGTGACCGGTCAGACCCTGCACGTCAACGGCGGCATGGCCATGATCTAACCCTCCTTCTCCCCGCAATTATGGTATAAAATGCCTTAATACGGGGGGTGGAGAAGGAAAAGGCGCTTTGCCTTGCTCAAGAAGCATGGTAATGCGCCCATCGAGAATTGCGGCATTCTGGGTAGAAGCGCTGCGATCCTGTTCCGAAAGGAATATCCACAGGATGACTGTCCGGGCGGCTTCGCTCGAAACTTGGCAGACATCTTATAACTTGATTACAATCCTGCATGCCGCTAACCAAGGCAGAGCAACAAACACACAGGTCGAGGTTCCGACATGAGCGATACCGCAGAGCGCGTCAAGAAAATCGTTGTTGAACATCTGGGCGTAGATGCCGACAAGGTCACGGAAGGCGCAAGCTTCATTGATGACCTCGGCGCAGACAGCCTCGACACGGTCGAGCTGGTCATGGCTTTCGAAGAAGAATTCGGCGTTGAAATTCCTGACGACGCTGCCGAAACGATCCTTACGGTCGGCGACGCTGTGAAGTTCATCGACAAGGCGTCCGCCTAATCTGAACTTGCGCATTGGGCTGGGGTTCTCGCGAATCCCGGCCCTGCTTGTCTTTGGCTGTTTCTTTCGTATTCACGGTCGAAACGCACATGCACAAAGGTCCGTTCGAGGCCTGTTGTGAATCTGCCGGAACGCTGGTCGAGAACGCGTTCGATATGGCAGGCTCCGGTTTTAACAATTGGAGCACCATCCCTTTCAGTCAGGCCCGGACATATGTTCTGCCGGTTAAAGCCTGCGGGGCGCGGTGCTTGTGACATAACAGAATTTTAAGGGGTGGATATGAGGCGTGTCGTCATCACCGGTCTTGGTCTGGTGTCGCCGCTTGCCAGCGGTGTCGAAGAGACCTGGAAGCGTCTTATTGCCGGTGAAAGCGGTGCTCGCCGCATCACGGAATTTGAAGTTGATGATCTGGCCTGCCAGATTGCCTGCCGCGTCCCGGTTGGCGATGGCGCCAATGGCACCTTCAATGCCGACCTCCATATGGAGCCGAAGGAACAGCGCAAGGTTGATCCTTTCATCGTTTATGCCGTCGGCGCTGCCGATCAGGCGCTGGACGACGCCAACTGGCATCCAGAAAGCGACGAAGACCAGATTCGCACCGGCGTTCTCATCGGTTCCGGCATCGGCGGCATCGAAGGCATCGTCGAAGCGGGCTATACGCTGCGCGACAAGGGTCCGCGACGCATCTCGCCATTCTTTATTCCCGGCCGTCTGATCAATCTGGCTTCTGGCCATGTTTCCATCAAGCACAAGCTGCGCGGCCCGAACCACGCGGTCGTCACCGCCTGCTCGACCGGCGCGCACGCCATTGGCGACGCTGCCCGCCTGATCGCTTTCGGCGACGCGGATGTGATGGTCGCTGGCGGTACGGAATCCCCGGTAAGCCGAATCTCGCTTGCAGGCTTCGCTGCCTGCAAGGCGCTCTCCACGAAGCGCAACGATGACCCGACCGCGGCATCGCGTCCTTATGATGAAGACCGCGACGGCTTTGTCATGGGTGAAGGTGCGGGCGTTGTGGTTCTTGAGGAGCTTGAACACGCTTTGGCGCGCGGCGCGAAGATCTATGCCGAAGTCATCGGTTATGGTCTTTCCGGCGATGCTTACCACATCACCGCTCCAAGCGAGAACGGCGAGGGTGCGCAGCGCTGCATGGAAATGGCCATCAAGCGCGCCGGAATCACGCCGGACCAGATCGACTACATCAATGCGCATGGCACTTCGACCATGGCCGATACCATCGAACTGGGCGCTGTCGAGCGCGTGGTTGGCGACGCCGCGTCGAAAGTTTCGATGTCTTCGACCAAGTCGTCCATCGGTCACCTGCTGGGTGCTGCTGGTGCTGCCGAGGCGATTTTCTCGACGCTTGCCATCCGCGATAACATCGCGCCTGCGACGCTCAATCTGGACAATCCTGCGGTCTCCACGAAGATCGATCTGGTTCCACACAAGGCCCGTGAACGCAAGATCGATGTGGCGCTGTCGAACTCCTTCGGGTTCGGCGGAACCAATGCTTCGCTGATCCTGCGCCGATATTCCTGATCGGTATTGCTGAAATAAATCTCGGAATCAAAAAACGCGGGGATTTCTCCGCGTTTTTGCCAAAATATAACCGGATGCGATGTTTAAAATTGTGAACACCGGTTAGTGTGGTCGCAACTCCGAAGAGTTTCATCCGCTCTGACGAAATTAAGTGCATAGCCGTTCTGGGCGGCCATTCGACGGAAAAGTCGGAAGCTGCGCCAAAATAGATAGACGGAGCTTTTCGTATAGTTTGGTTGAACTATTCAGGGCTCTGGACCGAGGTGATTGAGTGAATTCAGAGGCACCATCCGGAACACCGCCCGCGGACGAGCAGCCCACGGGCGCGACGCAGGAAACGAACGCGACTTCAAAACCGTTCGTGCCGAAATCTGCGTCTGAAGCTCTGCGCCCCGAGCCGGGAACGCCGCCGCCGCGCAAGCGTTCACGCCATGCGCGCAGCCAGATCGTGGTGTTCATGAACTTCATGCTGTCGCTCGTCGTGCTGGTTCTGCTCGGTGCGTCCGCCTTGTTCTATTTCGGCAAGATGCAGTTCGATGCTCCGGGTCCGCTTGCTGCCGAGACCACATTTCTTGTCAAGCGCGGTGCCGGCATCGCCGAAGTCTCCAATAGTCTGGAAAACCGTGAAATCGTCAGCGATGCGCGCATCTTCCGCTATGGTATGCGCACGCTCGGACACGAAAATGATCTGAAGGCGGGCGAATACGCCATCCCTGCGGGTGCGACGATGCGCGATGTGATGAATATTCTCATCAGCGGCAAGTCCATCATGTACCCGCTGACCATCCCGGAAGGTCTGACGGTGAAGCAGATTTTCGACCGTATTTCGGTTGATCCGATTCTTGTCGGTGACATGCCGAAGGACATGCCGCCGGAAGGCTCGCTCTTCACCGATACGCTGAATTTCACCCGCGGCACGACGCGTTCGGAAATCATCGACCGTATGATCGCTTCCCAGAAGAAGCTCGTGGACGAAGCCTGGGCAAAGCGTAATCCCGACCTGCCGGTCAAGGACAAGAACGAATTCGTGACGCTGGCTTCCATCGTGGAAAAGGAAACCGGGATCGCGTCCGAGCGCCCGCATGTGGCCTCGGTCTTCGTCAACCGCCTGAAGAAGGGCATGCGCATCCAGTCCGATCCGACCATCATCTATGGTCTGTTCGGTGGGGCCGGCAAGCCGTCTGATCGCCCGATCTTCAAGTCGGACATCGAAAAGCCGACGCCTTACAACACCTATGTGATCAACGGTCTGCCGCCGACGCCGATTGCCAATCCGGGCAAGGCGGCACTGGAAGCTGTTGCCAACCCGCTGGATACGGAGGACCTCTATTTCGTCGCCGACGGAACGGGTGGCCACGTGTTCTCAAAGACGTTGCAGGAGCACAACGCCAATGTTCGCAAGTGGCGCTCCGTGGAACAGCAGAGGAATAGCGGCAACGTTCCAGATCAAAGCGCGGGACAATAGAACGGCCTCTGGTGAGTTTGTTTTAACCGAAGCCGGCGGCAGATGCCGGCTTCGGTTCGGTTTTTGAGTAAGTCCGCACCTCTGCGGACATGAGTTGAGGGGATGGAACGCATGGCGCTCCAAAGCATGACCGGATTTGCACGCCACGCCGTGCAGCACATCGTGGACGGCGGCGACGTGCGCATTGTCTGGGAGGTGCGTTCCGTCAACGGCAAGGGGCTCGACCTCCGGCTGCGTCTGCCGCAAGGTCTGGAAGCGGCGGAACACCCAGTCCGCTCGATGCTGGCACGCCATTTTTCACGCGGGAATTTTCAGGCAAGCCTCAACGTAGAACGCAGTGAGGCTCAGGCCGGTTTCACCATCAACCAGGCGATGCTCGCCGAGGTCCTCAAGCTTGGTGCGGATTTGCAGGCCAGGCACGGTCTCGCGCCTGCGAGTGTTGATGGCATTCTTTCGCTGCGTGGCATCATCGACCAAGTACAGGTGGCTGACAACGAAGACGAACGCGGCGTGCTGGAAGCGGCCATCGTCTCGAGCTTTGAAGAGGCGCTCAAGGCAATTGCCGACGCCCGCAAACAGGAAGGCAAGGCTCTTTTCACCATTCTGTCCGCGCATGTCGATACTATTGAACGACTGACCGAGGGTGCCCGCCGTGACCCCTCGCGCAGTACCGATGCGATCAAGGCCCGTCTCGCGGGGCAGGTGGCTCTGCTATTGGATGCCGCGCGTGAACTCGATGAAGCGCGGCTCTATCAGGAAGCGGCGTTTCTGGCGACCAAGGCGGATATTCAGGAAGAACTTGATCGGCTGGAAACGCATGTGGCGTCCGCCCGCAAACTTCTTGCTGACGGCGGCCCCATCGGACGCAAGCTCGATTTTCTTTCACAGGAATTTAATCGTGAAGCAAATACACTGTGTTCCAAATCGAACGCGGCGTCGATCACAGCCATCGGTCTGGAACTGAAGGCGGTCGTGGATCAGTTTCGCGAACAAGTGCAAAATCTGGAGTAACAGGTATCATGGCCATCTCTTCGGTTGAAAATGGCGTCGCACGCAGAGGCTTGATGGTGGTGATCTCATCGCCCTCCGGGGCGGGAAAGTCGACCATCGCCCGGCTTTTGCTAGAAGACAAGAAGATGAACCTCTCCTTGTCGATCAGTGTGACGACGCGCCAGCGCCGCCCGAGCGAGATCGAGGGGGTCCACTACCATTTCAAGACCATACGCGAATTCGAGCGTCTGCGGGACAATGACGAACTGATCGAATGGGCCGAAGTTCACGGCAATTTCTACGGCACGCTCCGTGAAACTGCCGAGATTGCGCTGGCCGACGGTCAGGACATGCTCTTCGACATCGACTGGCAGGGCGCAGACCAGTTGCAGGCAAAGATGCCTGCCGATGTGGTCTCGATCTTCATCCTGCCGCCGACCATGCGCGAACTGCAGCAGCGCCTGAACCGCCGCGCCGAAGACACGGCGGATGTCATCGAGACACGCTTGCAGAATGCCCGCTTCGAGATCCAGAAATGGGTGAAGTACGATTACATCGTCATCAATGAAGACCTCGACCGCTCCTTCGCCGCGATCAAGTCGATTATCGAGGCCGAACGTCTTCGCCGCGACCGCCGCCCGGGCCT
The DNA here is from genome assembly GCF_008932435.1 of Brucella pseudintermedia. GTDB lineage: Bacteria > Pseudomonadota > Alphaproteobacteria > Rhizobiales > Rhizobiaceae > Brucella > Brucella pseudintermedia. Next base: position 163,568 of record NZ_WBWE01000007.1, read on the forward strand.
GTTCGATTTCGTAACCGGTTTGCTGGAAGAAGAGCCGGGCGTCTAAGACGAGAACCGGCTTTTACGAAAGCCTGATGGTTATTCTGTCCGTTTCGTTTGCGAGGCGGATGAACGCTTCGAGAAACGGTTGACCGCCGCGTGTTTTCAACTTGGCGAGCGCATCGACATTCTGGAAAACGAGTTCGCACTCTCCGGGCCAGCCGGGACCTTGCCATTGCACTGCGTCCCAGAACGAGTCCAGTGTGTAGCCGAAGGCTTCCGAATTCTCCGTAGGAACGGCCGAAAGATAACGTCGCCAGAGTTCGTCAGCGCTCTTTATTCCTGTGCAATCAATTATGTAGACGGGCAGCATGTCAGCCTAGCAGGATCAATAGGCCATCCACCATGCCAAGGACGAGGATGAGCGCTCCCATGGCGATGGCTGTCAGGACCAGCACCCGTCTTTGCCGGTCACGCTTTTCCGTTCGCTTGCCCGTCCAGTCGTAGGGCGATTGAGGCATTTCTCTCTCCAGATCGGCGCGGCATTGAAAGTCGCCATGCAGCTGTATCCGTAACCTGCACTTTACCGCCCTTATCCGCAAGCAAGATGAAGCTAATAAATATGTGCGCTCGCATGGTGTGACGGCATGGCTATACAGCCGTGCCGCCCACCGTTACCTGATCCATGCGCAAATGCGGCTGGCCGACGCCGACGGGAACCCACTGGCCGCCTTTCCCGCAATTGCCGCTGCCGGTATCGAGTTTCATATCGTTGCCGATCATCGAAATACGCTGCATGGCATCCGGGCCGTTGCCGATCAGCATCGCACCCTTGATCGGTGCGCCGACCTTGCCGTCCTCAATCATGTAGGCTTCCGTGCAGCCGAACACGAATTTGCCGGATGTGATATCCACCTGGCCGCCACCGAAGGAAACGGCGTAGATGCCTTTCTTCATGGAGGCGATGATCTCCTCAGGCGTCTTGTCGCCCGAAAGCATGTAGGTGTTGGTCATGCGTGGCATGGGTGCATGGGCATAGGATTCACGGCGCCCATTGCCGGTTGCTTCCATGCCCATCAGGCGCGCATTCTGTCGGTCCTGCATGTAGTTGACGAGTTTGCCGTCCTCGATCAGCACGGTGCGATTGGTCGGCGTGCCTTCATCGTCGATGGTGAGAGAGCCGCGACGCTCGGCGATCGTGCCGTCGTCGACCACCGTCACGCCTTTCGATGCAACCTGCTGGCCGAGGAGACCGGCAAAAGCGGAGGTCTTCTTGCGATTGAAGTCGCCTTCAAGCCCATGGCCAACCGCTTCATGCAGCATCACGCCCGGCCACCCGTTTGCCAGAACGATGTCGAATGTGCCTGCGGGGGCGGGGATGGCCTCCAGATTGACGAGCGCCTGCCGCAATGCCTCATTGGCGGCATGCTGCCAGCTTTCAGTCGTGACGAATTCGCCAAATCCCTTGCGTCCGCCAACCGTATGAGAACCTGATTCCTGGCGGTCGCCATTGCCTGCCACCACCGAGACGCTCAACCGGACCATGGGCCTTATATCGCGCACGAAGTGACCATCGGCACGCAATATTTCGACCTGCTGCCACGATCCTGCAAGCGAAACGGAAACCTGTCTCACCTTCGGGTCCTTGGCGCGCAGATAGGCGTCAATCTGCTGCAACAGTTGCACCTTGGCGTCGAAGGTCGGGGAACCGATGGGATTTTCGTCCGTGTAAAGATGACGGTTGGTGCCAGCGGGCGCCGCCGAATAACTCCCGCCGTAGCCCTTGAGGGTTGCGGAAACCGCATCGGAAGCGCGTCGCAAGGCGGCCACAGACAGATCACCCGCATGGGCATAGCCGATGGCTTCACCGGCGACTGATCGCAACCCGAATCCCTGATCCTGATTGAAGGAGCCGGTCTTGAGGCGGCCATTGTCGAAAACGAGAGCCTCCGCCTCGCGATATTCCACGAAGAGTTCGCCATCATCGCTGCCTTTCAGGCTTTGGGCGACAAGGCGCTCGATATCATCGCGGCTGGCGTCGAAACTGTCGATCAGGCTTTTCATAAAAATAAATCCTGCAGCATGTGTTTGCTGCAGGATGTAAGCCTTAAATCGGTTGAGAACAACCGGTCATCGCAGTTGTGATCAGGGCAGGGCGTCGAAGCCTTCGCCGAAGCCCTTCAGATCGACGGGAATGCCAACCCCTTCTTCCGGTGTCTGGAAGACGATGAAGGTCGCTGCCTTGCCGGAGCGCAACGTCTTGAGAAGATCATCCTCAAGGATCACCTCGGCGTAGCAGCCGTCTTCGAAGCAGCGGACGAAATAGGCGCGACCGATGTCCTTGCCGTCGACATTGAGGCCAAGGCCATTGGGAAGCAGGACACCAAGCGGCGCCAGAACACGAAGAATGCGGGCCTTGTTGTCAGCCGTCTTGAGAACAACAACCGAAAGGCCGAGTTCCGGACGCTTTGCAGCGACCACGTTCTGGATCAGCGCACACTGTTCCGTCTTTGCGCCAGCGGGCGTGTCACAGAGAACGGACCATGCGCCGTGCTGCGACTTGAGCTTGCCGCTCTGCTGCGGGCTGGACGGAGCCGCCTGCGACTGCGCAGCCGGTGCCTCCTGTGGGGTTTGTAACTGCGCCGGTGCCTGCTGGGCAAGCGAAGGAAGCGTAGCAATGGCAAGCGCCATGCAGGCGCCCGTTGCTAGTGTTGCGAGGCGCTGGCTGATCGTGCGGCGGGCAAGCATGCGAAAAGTCATGAAATCTCCAGATCGAATCACCGGGACGTTAACGCGCTGCATTGGCCATGAAAAGCGCCGCGACCGGCGTTTCTCTGTCCTGGCCATCATAGCAACGGTGATACCGTCTGTTGCATCGATTGTCACGCGGCACGTTAAAGGAAGCGTCTTGTCAAATCATGGCTTCATTAAGGGTTTCGTGCGGTTTTCCAAAGTTTTCATGGTGGGCTGGAATAACTCCGCCAGGCCGAATAATCCGGGACATTCGTAATTCTTCGCGCGGCTGCGCGCAAAAATGCCGCACAGGAACATATTCGCCTTCCTTGCGGTGTGCGCTAAGGTGTGGTTTGAACGCCGACGGGGGATGCGGCCGTCTTTAGCGTCCGGCGTCCAGCTCGAAAGGGCGAAAAGGGAGAGAGTTCTGGTGGATAAGATTGTTGCCACAACGAAGGGCGCCTTCGGCGGCGCTCTTGCAGTGCTGTGGACGACTGGTGCCGCTTTTGCGGATCAGCCCCGTCCCTGGGAATGGAGATTTCAGGACGCAGCGACTGGGATTGCCGAACAGATTCATTGGTTTGAGCGTTATACGCTCTGGTTCATTATTCCGATTACCCTGCTGGTTCTGTTTTTGCTGGTTTGGGTCGTGCTTCGCTTTCGCGCAAGCGCAAACCCCGAGCCGTCCAAAACCAGCCATAATACCGCTATTGAAGTGATCTGGACCATCGGGCCCGTGATCATTCTTCTGTTCCTCGCGGTCCCGTCTTTCCAGCTTCTGACGGCGCAATATTCGCCGGAAGATCCGACGCTGACGGTGAAGGCCACAGGATACCAGTGGTACTGGGGTTACGAGTATCAGGTCGATAATCCGGTGAGCTTTGATTCCCTCCTTCTGAAGGATGGTGATCGCGCCGCTGCCGGCAAGGAAGACAAGTCCCGCTATCCGCGTCTCCTGGCCGTCGACAACGAAGTCGTGGTTCCGGTTGGCGAAACGGTTCGTCTTCTCGTAACCGCTGCCGACGTCATCCATTCTTGGACGATCCCGGCCTTCGGCGTGAAGATGGACGCTGTCCCGGGCCGTATCAACGAAGCCTGGTTCAAGGCGGACAGGGAAGGCCTTTACTACGGTCAGTGCTCGGAGCTTTGCGGCAAGGATCACGGCTTCATGCCAATCGCCGTGCGCGTTGTCTCCAAGGAGCAGTATCAGACCTGGATCGCCGCTGCGGGATCGGATCTGAATGGCGCCAACAAGGCGCTTCAGGCCGCTGTCGAAGGTGGCGCAAACGATAAGGTGGCTGCGGCGGGTCTCTGATCCCGAACGCCAAGACTGTTGAAAAACGGGAGCGAATTCCATGGCTGGCACAGCAGCTCACGAGCATGGTGCCCACGACGACCACAAGCCTCACGGCTGGGTTCGTTGGGTATACTCGACCAATCATAAAGACATCGGTACCCTGTACCTGATTTTTGCAATCATCGCCGGTATCATCGGCGGCGCGCTGTCCATCGCGATGCGCGCCGAACTCCAGGAGCCGGGCATCCAGATCTTCCACGGTCTGGCACAGATGGTTTACGGTGTTGAGGGCGATGCGGCTCTCGATGCCGGCAAGCATATGTTCAACGTGTTCACCTCGGCACATGCCCTGGTCATGATTTTCTTTATGGTCATGCCTGCGCTGATCGGCGGTTTCGCCAACTGGATGGTACCGCTGATGATCGGCGCGCCGGACATGGCTTTCCCGCGCATGAACAACATTTCGTTCTGGCTGCTGCCGCCTGCGCTGCTGCTGCTGCTCATCTCGCTGTTCATGCCGGGTCCGGCAGGCGGCTGGGGTCCTGGCGGCGGCTGGACGCTGTATCCGCCTCTGTCGACTTCGGGTCAGCCCGGACCGGCCGTGGACTTCGCCATCCTGGCAATCCACATCTCTGGCGCATCGTCCATTCTCGGAGCGATCAACTTCATCACCACTATCCTCAACATGCGCGCGCCGGGCATGACGCTGCACAAGATGCCGCTCTTTGCCTGGGCCGTGCTGGTGACGGCGTTCCTGCTTCTGCTTTCGCTGCCGGTTCTGGCAGGCGGCATCACCATGCTGCTGACCGACCGCAACTTCGGAACGACCTTCTTCACGCCGGATGGTGGCGGTGATCCGATCCTCTACCAGCACCTGTTCTGGTTCTTCGGGCATCCGGAAGTGTATATTCTGATCCTGCCGGGCTTCGGCATCGTTAGCCACATCGTGTCGACCTTCTCGCGCAAGCCGATCTTCGGTTACCTCGGCATGGCCTACGCCATGGTCGCCATCGGTGTCGTCGGCTTCGTCGTCTGGGCGCACCACATGTATACGGTCGGCCTTTCGCTCGACACGCAGCGTTACTTCGTGTTCGCCACGATGGTCATCGCGGTTCCGACAGGTATCAAGATCTTCTCCTGGATCGCGACGATGTGGGGTGGCTCGATCACCTTCCGCGCACCAATGCTATGGGCGATCGGCTTCATCTTCCTGTTCACGGTCGGTGGTGTGACGGGCGTTCAGCTCGCCAATGCCGGTCTCGACCGCGCGCTGCATGACACCTACTACGTCGTGGCCCACTTCCATTACGTGCTGTCGCTGGGTGCGGTATTTGCGATCTTCGCGGGCTGGTACTACTGGTTCCCGAAGATGAGCGGCTACATGTACAATGAGTTCACGGCGAAGCTGCATTTCTGGGTCACCTTCGTTGGTGTGAACCTGGTCTTCTTCCCGCAGCACTTCCTTGGTCTTGCTGGCATGCCGCGCCGTTACATCGACTATCCGGATGCCTATGCAGGCTGGAATATGGTGTCGTCCTACGGCTCCTATATTTCGGGCTTCGCCGTCCTGATCTTCCTCTACAATGTCTTCGAGGCATTCGCGAAGAAGCGTGAAGCCGGTGCAAACCCATGGGGCGAGGGCGCAACCACGCTGGAATGGCAGCTGTCGTCGCCGCCTCCGTTCCACCAGTGGGAACAGCTGCCGCGCATCAAGTAATCGTGCGATGGGCGGAGTCGGGAAAAGACTTCGCCCTTCTTTACAATATGTGCTATGGGCGGGCGGCATTCTGTTCCTCCCGTCGCCGGTAGCTGACAAAGTCGGCCATCAAGCAAGGCATTTCCGGCGGGAACAGAACGGTTTCCGGGAGGACATTGTTATGATGGTGCGGTCTGCGCTGTAGGGGCGCGGGTTCGGACCGGTGAACTCGAGGTTTTTGAAGTTAAAATGTCTCTGGTGGAAAAAAACGCAGGTACCGATGACGCACTCGTTCTTTCAGAGGCGACCGCGCGCGATTACCTTGTTCTTTTGAAGCCCCGCGTGATGTCCCTTGTGGTCTTCACCGGGCTGGTCGGTCTTGTGGTCGCGCCGGGACATATGAATCCTGTCCTTGCCGCCATCAGCATCCTGTGCATCGCGGTTGGTGCGGGTGCATCCGGTGCGCTGAACATGTGGTACGACGCGGATATCGATGCGGTGATGAAGCGTACGCGTAACCGCCCCATTCCTGCAGGCGTTATAGCACCCAATCAGGTGCTGGCGTTCGGGCTGACGCTTTCCGCATTCTCCGTCATCACGCTCGGCCTCATGGTCAACTGGCTGGCGGGCGCATTGCTGGCGTTCACGATCTTCTTCTATGCCGTCATCTATACGATGTGGCTGAAGCGCTCGACGCCGCAGAACATCGTTATCGGCGGTGCTGCTGGCGCATTTCCTCCGATGATCGGCTGGGCCGCTGCGACCGGCGAAATCACCTGGGACAGCGTCGTCCTGTTCATGATTATCTTCCTTTGGACGCCGCCGCATTTCTGGGCGCTGTCTCTGTTCTCGGCCAATGATTATGAAGCGGCGCGTATTCCGATGATGCCGAACGTAAAGGGCGAGCTTTCAACCCGTCGCCAGGCGCTGTTTTATTCCATCATTATGGCTCCGGTCGGCGTCCTCCCGTGGGTGCTCGGCTTTGCAGGGCCTGTCTATGGCGCGGTTTCCACGCTGCTCGGACTGGCTTTCCTTTATTATGCATGGCGCCTGTGGGCTGCTGGGTCGCAGCCTGCAATGCTGGCAGCCGCCCGCAAGCTGTTTCGCTTCTCGCTGCTTTACCTGTCGGGACTGTTTGCGGTGCTGTTTGTTGAAACACTTGCGGTCAAGGCACTGGCTGCTTTTGGAGTGCTCTAATGGATAAGGCCGTACAGAAGCCGGTGGACAGCGAATTGGAACTGATCGTTCCGACGGAACAGCAGAAGAAAGCCCAGCGCAATCGCTCTTGGGGCTTGGCAATCGCTCTGGCGCTGTTCGTGCTGCTTGTCTATGTCGGCACAATAGCGAAACTGGGAGCCAATATTCTGGTGCGGCCTCTCTGACAGGCTGTTCCGGGAGGAAAATTGGAGGGGAATATGCCTGATCTGCACGAGAAGGATCAAAAGTTGAGAAAGCAACAGCGTTCCAACGCGACGATTGCTTTTGCTTGCCTGTCTTTCTTTGTCTGCATGATCGGTGCAGCCTATGCCTCCGTGCCGCTGTACCGCATTTTCTGTCAGGTGACAGGCTATGGCGGCACGACGCAGCGCGTGGAACAATATTCCGATACCATTCTCGACAAGACGATCAAGGTGCGTTTCGATGCCAACACAGCCAATGGGCTACCATGGGATTTCAAGCCCATGCAGCGCGAGGTCACGGTTCGCATCGGCGAAACGACGATGATCAAGTATGAAGCGCGCAACCTGTTCGATGAGCCGACCTATGGCCGCGCGAGCTTCAATGTCGCGCCGGGTCGGGCGGGAGCGTATTTCAACAAGGTCGAATGCTTCTGTTTCACGGACACGACTCTGAAGCCGGGCGAAGACATGGAAATGCCGGTTGTGTTCTTTGTCGATCCTGAGATCGTCAATGATCCCGATCTGAAGGACGTGAAGACGATCACGCTATCCTATACATTCTTTCCGATCGAAAAGCCGAAGCCGGTGGCAAATGCCAAGGCCGAAACTTCAAGCAACGGAAGCTGACGCTGGTGCGCATTCCGAAAATTGTGAAACGGTTTTCGGACAAGAAGAGAAGAACGAAATATATCGAGCGTTTCGACTGACTCATGAAGAGAAACGCTCTCGCGGCGCATAATGCCGCAAAGACAAAAGAATGAAGCGGTTTTATTCTGATACGAGATACCGCTTGTCACAGACAGACTTGCTTGGAACCCCTTCCGGGGTTTAAGCATGAAGGTACGAGAGAGGAGCCCCTAAGGGGATTTACGGGGAGAGACATGGCTGACGTCCATCAGAAAAATCACGACTATCATATCATCGCGCCCAGCCCTTGGCCGTTCCTGAGCTCCGTGGGTGCATTCGTGCTTGCCGTAGGCGGTATTGCCTGGATGCGTTACATCAATGCCGGTGAGTTGCCGTTCTTTGGCCTCAACGTGGTGACGCCATGGATTTTCTTCATCGGCCTCGCGATTGTGCTCTACTGCATGTACGGCTGGTGGTCGGATACGATCAAGGAAGGACATGAGGGGCACCATACCCGTGTCGTATCGCTGCATCTGCGCTACGGCATGATCATGTTCATCGCTTCGGAAGTCATGTTCTTCGTTGCCTGGTTTTGGGCGTTCTTCGATGCGAGCCTGTTTCCGAACGAAGCGCATCAGGTAGCACGCGCTACCTTCACCGGCGGTGTCTGGCCTCCGAAGGGCATCGAGGTTCTCGATCCTCTGCATCTGCCGCTTTACAACACCGTTATCCTGCTGCTGTCGGGCACGACGCTGACATGGGCACACCATGCTCTGCTGCACAATGACCGCAAGGGCATGATCACCGGTCTGGCGATCACGGTTGCTCTCGGTGTCCTGTTCTCCTTCGTGCAGGCCTATGAGTACATTCACGCTCCGTTTGCGTTCAAGGACTCGATCTACGGCGCGACCTTCTTCATGGCGACGGGTTTCCATGGTTTTCACGTTCTCATCGGCACGATCTTCCTTTTGGTCTGCCTTGTGCGTGCCATTGGCGGTGACTTCACGCCGAAGCAGCATTTCGGTTTCGAAGCCGCTGCCTGGTACTGGCACTTCGTTGACGTGGTCTGGCTGTTCCTGTTCTTTGCCATCTACGTATGGGGTGGCTGGGGCGCGCCGATGCACGGCGGCTAATCCGTAGGATCAGCAGTTTTGGAGGCGGCCTTGGCAACATGGCCGCCTTTTGTTTATTGAATGAAGCAAGGGGAAATCGGATGCCGGACCAGAATACTTATCCCACGGTCGATCCCATCAAGAGCGGCGTCGCTGGCCGCTGCCCGCGTTGCGGCGAGGGGAAGCTGTTCGATGGTTTCCTGAAAGTCGCTCCGCGCTGCTCGGCTTGCGGGTTGGACTATTCTTTTGCCGATTCCGGCGACGGTCCGGCGGCGTTCGTCATCCTCATCATCGGTTTCATCGTTGTCGGTCTTGCACTGTGGATGGAAGTCAACTTTGGACCGCCGCTCTGGGTGCATTTCATCCTGTGGGTGCCACTTGCGATCATTCTCAGCCTCGTGGCCATGCGGTGGGCAAAGGGCATTCTCATCAATATGCAATACCGCAATAAGGCAGCTCCCGGCCGCATAGACAGCCGGCAGGATGACGGGAAATGACCAAACTACAGCAGTCACGCCGCTTTCCCTGGGGTATTGTGATCGCCTCTGCCATAGCGCTCGTTATTCTGCTGGCGCTCGGCACATGGCAGGTTGAGCGTTTGCAGTGGAAGGAAGCGCTGATTGCATCGACCGAGCAGCGCATTCACGAGCCACCACTGCCCTTGTCGGAGATGGAAAAGGTCTACAAGCAAGAAGGTTCTGTAGAATATCGTCCGGTAACGGCCTCCGGCACTTTCATGCATCAGGGCGAGCGGCATTTTCTGGCCACCCATGACGGGGCCGCAGGCTACAATGTCTATACGCCGCTGATGCTGGAAGACGGACGTTTCGTGCTGATTAATCGCGGCTTCGTTCCATATGAGAAGAAAGACCCTTCAACGCGCATTGAAGGACAGATTGACGGCCCGGTGAATGTTACCGGGCTGGCGCGCGATCCCTTGTCGGCGAAGCCGGGCTTCTTTCTCCCCGATAATGATCCGTCCAAGAATATTTTCTACTGGAAGGATTGGACGGCCATGGCGGAAAGTGCCGACCTGCCAAATCTGGATGAGGTCGTGCCCTTCTTCATCGACGCCGACAGCAAGCCCAATCCGGGGGGATTGCCAGTCGGCGGTGTGACGATCATCGATTTTCCCAACAACCATCTGCAATATGCCGCGACATGGTACGGTCTTGCTCTGGCCTTGATAGGGGTTGTCGGGACGTGGCTGTGGCGTTATCGAAAGACCAGTAGGGGTTGACAATGGCCGCGTTGCGGCCCAACTCCGTGAAGGTCTGTCGATATCGGTCTCTGATGCCTGCAAATGGCGCGTTTTTCGCTTCCGGTGCTCATGTACCTTCAGGTACATTCCGCTCCGGTTCTCAAACCACACCATTTTCGGCTCCTCATAGACCGAATCTCAACAGACCTTAGATGTTAAGCCACGCCGAACTAGCGAGCATACTTCATGACCGATCAGCGACCACCACTGGAAATCCGCCTTTGCGGCCCCCGCGGCTTTTGCGCCGGGGTTGACCGGGCAATCCAGATCGTCGTGCTGGCGCTGAAGAAATATGGCGCGCCGGTCTATGTTCGCCATGAAATCGTACATAACCGCTATGTGGTCGAGGGCTTGCAGTCTCGCGGCGCGATTTTTGTCGAAGAACTGGATGAGATTCCCACAGAACACCGCGATCAGCCGGTGGTCTTTTCCGCCCATGGCGTGCCGAAGTCCGTGCCAGCGGACGCAGAGGCAAAGAACCTCTTTTATCTCGATGCAACCTGTCCCCTTGTTTCCAAGGTGCACAAGCAGGCCATGCGCCATCAGCGCCTTGGCCGCCATGTGATCCTGATTGGTCACTCCGGCCATCCGGAAGTGATCGGAACCATGGGGCAGTTGCCCGATGGCGCGGTAACGCTGATCGAAACAGTGGAGGATGCCCGTAACTGCCATTTCGATGACGAGAACAATCTCGGTTTCGTGACCCAGACGACGCTTTCAGTCGACGACACGGCTGGCATTATCGAAGAATTGCAGGCGCGTTTTCCAAACCTTTCGGCTCCGGCAGCGGAATCGATCTGTTATGCAACGACCAACCGGCAGGATGCGGTGCGATCCGCCGCGCCGGGCTGCGATCTGTTTCTGATTGTCGGAGCGCCGAACTCTTCCAATTCCAAGCGTCTTGTCGAAGTGGCTGAGAAGGCGGGCGCACGCATGTCGATGCTGGTTCAGCGTGCGGCCGATATCGAATGGGACCGCATCGGCGATATATCGGTCGTGGGCCTTTCGGCAGGGGCTTCAGCGCCTGAAATTATCGTCGATGAGATCATCGATGCCTTCAAGACCCGCTTCAATGTGAAGATCGAACTGGCCGAAACCACGGTTGAAACCGAGAACTTCCTTGTGAATCGCGAAATTCGCGATGTGGAACTGACGGTGCAGGACATGGCATTCGTCAACGGAGAACACCGGGTGGTAGGCATTCCAAAATTAATGCCCAAGATCATACAAGGGAAATAAGCGGCATGGCCGTCTATACGGATATCAATGAAATCGAGCTTGGCGCGTTCCTGCAGCAGTATGATATCGGCACGCTGACATCTTACAAAGGCATAGCGGAAGGGGTGGAGAACTCCAACTATCTTCTGCACACGACTTCGGGTTCGTTCATCCTGACGCTTTATGAAAAGCGCACCAATCGGGAAGACCTGCCGTTTTTTCTCGGCCTGATGCAGCATCTGGCCAGCCGCGGGCTTGAATGTCCGCAGCCGGTGGTCCGTCGCGACGGCACGACAATCGGCGAGCTCGCCGGACGGCCTGCTGCGATCGTTACTTTTCTCGAAGGCATGTGGATGCGCCGCCCAACGGTCGAGCATTGCGAAGCTGTCGGCGAAGGACTTGCCCATATGCATCTGGCTGGCGCTGATTTCTCGCTGCGTCGCCGAAATGGCCTGACCCTTGCCGACTGGCGGCCGTTGTGGAATCTTTCGCGTGAACGTGCCGATAGGGTGGAACCGGGTCTTGTCCGCGAGGCGGAAGCTGATCTGGATTTTCTGGAGAAGAACTGGCCCGCCGATCTGCCGCAAGGCGTGATCCATGCCGATCTCTTTCCGGATAATGTCTTCTTCCTCGGCGACAGGCTTTCCGGTTTCATCGATTTCTATTTCGCCTGCACTGATATTCTGGCTTACGACGTTGCCGTCTGCCTGAATGCCTGGTGCTTTGAGAAGGATTTTTCCTTCAATCGCACCAAGGGGGCAGCGCTTCTGCGCGGCTATAATTCTGTTCGTCCGCTATCCGTGGCGGAAGCCGATGCGCTTCCGGTTCTGGCGCGCGGGGCGGCTATCCGCTTCATGCTCACCCGGCTTTATGACTGGCTGAATGTCCCGGAAGGCAGTTTCGTGGTCAAGAAGGACCCGATGGAATATGTGCGCAAGATGCGCTTCCACCGACAGATCGAAACCGCTGCTGAATACGGCCTGGAGCCGCAAGGGGCAGCGGCGTGAAGCGGATCGAGGCTTTTACGGATGGTGCCTGTTCGGGCAATCCCGGCCCCGGCGGCTGGGGCGCAATCCTGCGCTGGAACGGCAATGTCAAGGAACTGAAGGGCGGCGAAGCCGACACGACCAACAACCGCATGGAGTTGATGGCAGCGATCTCGGCGCTTTCGGCGCTGAAAGAACCGTGCGAAGTCGATCTCTATACGGACTCCGTCTATGTGCGCGACGGTATTTCCGGCTGGATCGAGGGTTGGAAGCGCAATGGTTGGAAGACCGCCGCCAAGAAACCGGTCAAGAATGCCGAATTATGGCAGGCGCTCGATGAAGCGCGAAAGCCGCACAAGGTCAACTGGCATTGGATCAAGGGCCACGCCGGGCATCCGGAAAATGAACGCGCTGACGAGCTTGCCCGGGCCGGCATGGAGCCATTCAAATATGGCGGACGTAAATCGCTGAAAGTGCAGTGAATTTGCAGAATAAAGGCGGCCTTGCCGCCTTTTACTATGAAAAACACGAGGGCTCGACACCGGCTCAAATCAATTCAGATTTTCGAGCCGATGTCCTGTCATTTTGCTTAAGAACGTCTCCCAAAAACCGGTTCCCGCTCTGGGAGGATATGCTCCAGACTAAAGCTGTTCGAGAATGGCCGACGCAGCCGACGTCACGGCCTGTCCAGCCTGTTCCTCGATGTTGAGGGCTTTGACCACACCATCTTCCACGATTGCCGAATAGCGCTTGGAGCGGATACCGAGGCCGCCAGCGGTCGCGTCGAGCTCAAGTCCCGCAGCCTTCGTAAAGGTGGCAGAACCATCAGCCAGATAGAGTATCTTGCCTTCGCCACCCGTGCTCTGCGCCCATGCGCCCATGACGAAGGCATCGTTCACCGCAACAACGGCGATCTGATCGACGCCCTTGGCGAGGATTGCGTCGCGGTTATCGAGATAGCCCGGCAGATGGTTGAGGCTGCACGTCGGCGTAAAGGCGCCCGGTACCGCAAAGAGAACGACTTTTTTGCCCTTGAAGATTTCATCGGTCGTCATTTCCTTGACGCCGTCTGCGGTCTTTACCTTGAAAGTCGCTGCGGGCAGCTTGTCGCCAACTTTTATAGTCATTTAATCTCTCCTCGGGGCAGGGGCCGTCTGTTCCACTGCCTATTGTCAAATTTTATCGCTCCGCGAAGCGCGGACGGCATAGTTAAACCGATAACAGGTCGCCGGACAATTTCAAAAACAGCAGGAAGGCTAATCCAGTGTCACCTGTCCAGAAACGGCCTTTCCATTCTGCACAAGGGTATAGTCGATGATGGCTTTGTCAGCCTTGCCCTGCACCTTTGCGGTAAAGCGGCCCTTTTCGACTGCGATGGTATCGGAAAGCCTGACCGTGTCGCTGGCAACGAACAGCTCCGATGGAGCGGTGGGATCTGGAACGGCCAGATCGAAGACGGCGTTCTCGCCGTCGCGCTTCACGCCGCTTATGCCGAATGCCGAGCTCGCCGGGGTCGGGAGCCGGTCGAATGCGGTTTCGATGATCGTGCGGGCAGCTATCGCCTGGGGCGAGGACTGTTGTTGATCACTATCAAGGGGAAAGTCGAAGGTGGCCTGCACCGGGACGCAGATTTTCTCGCACACTCCGAGAAAAACATGGCCCTTCAGCCGCTTGTCGGCCGATGTCAGGTTAAAGACTATCGGCAGCGAAACAGGCTGTTTATATCCGATGCCACCTGCATCGTCTCCCTCAAACCGGACCGGCGCAGGGAAACCGATCTGCGCTTTTGCGTTTCCGTCGATGTTAATCTGGGGTGGAACGCCCGCATCGCCGGGATTGCGCCAGTAGGTTTTCCAGCCGGGCTGCAACTCGATCTGCAAGGCGCCGCGCCGTTCCCCGATGGGCGCATTGTCAGGAGTCTTGTCTTCAATAATGACGCGCACGCGCCCGCCGGGCGTCTCGGTCCACTCGGAGGTTGAGGCCAGTGCTGGCGATGTCAGCAAGGCCAGCAAAAGGGGGGCGAAGGTAAAAGTCCGGATGTTCATCGTTGAAAGATGGAATGAAAAGATGGTTGCTTCAAGCCCAATATTATCGGATCGCCGGGCACGGTAATCGCTTGTATGGCCTGCCACCTGGCTATCGAGCTGGTTCCGCTTCGAATTCCGGGCTCGAAATAAATGGCCATTGTTATTTTGCGTAGTCTTGCTACCTTCATAATCATGACCATTCTCAAGACGTCGAACAAGGAGCAGGGTTTTCTAAACGGGCAGTTCCTGCTTGCCATGCCTGGAATGAGCGACGAGCGTTTTGCCCGGTCGGTGGTCTATATCTGTGCGCATTCCGATGAAGGCGCGATGGGCTTCATTATCAATCAGCTTCAGCCGGTCGAATTCCCTGACCTCCTGCGCCAGATCGGGGTCATCGATGACGACGAACTGATTATCCTTCCGGATCGTGCGCAGCATATGATGGTACGCAATGGCGGTCCTGTCGACCGCACACGCGGATTCGTGCTGCATTCGGACGATTACATGGTCGATTCCACCATGCCGGTTTCAGAGGATGTCTGCCTCACTGCAACGGTCGATATTCTGCGTGCCATTTACGGGGGCAGTGGGCCGTCGCGAGCCCTGATGGCCCTTGGATATTCCGGTTGGGCGCCAGGCCAGATCGAAGTGGAACTTGCCGAGAATGGCTGGCTAACCTGTGATGCGCCGCTCGACATGCTGTTCGACAGCGATATCGAGGGCAAATATTCGCGTCTGATGCTCCATATGGGTATCGATATGGCGCGGCTGGTTTCCGACGCGGGACATGCGTGAGATTAAGAGAATAGGGGAATAAGGAAGTAGGGGAATATGTTTGGTTGCGCACGCAACGCACATAACCTTCACTGCCCTACTGCCCCAATCAAGCCGCCGCGGCATCCAGTTGTTCGCGGATCATGCGAGTTG
The DNA here is from genome assembly GCF_008932435.1 of Brucella pseudintermedia. Lineage (GTDB taxonomy): Bacteria > Pseudomonadota > Alphaproteobacteria > Rhizobiales > Rhizobiaceae > Brucella > Brucella pseudintermedia. The sequence goes on from NZ_WBWE01000007.1 coordinate 178,831, forward strand.
CCTCGTCGCGGCTGGTGGGCTGGCCGAACATGAAGCTCTGCACGTATTCGCAACCCATCTGGCGAAGCTGAAGCGCGTCGCTTTCGCTCTCCACGCCTTCCGTTACCACGGCGAGGCCGAGATCGTGCGCCATGCTCACAATCGAGCGCAGCAGCGTGGCTTTTTGCGGCTGGTCCCCTTTCACGAAAGACCGGTCGATCTTGATGATATCGAACGGGAAGCGCGTCAGATAGGCGAGTGAGGAATAACCGGTTCCAAAATCATCGAGCGACAAGCCGATGCCCATCGCCTTCAGGCGGGCAAGGACATGTGTGGACTGTTCCGGGTTTTCCATGAGGACGGATTCCGTCAGTTCAAGCTTGAGGCTGCCCGGATTGAGATGGATGCGGGAAAGCACCGAGCGGACATCATTGATGAGGTCCTGGCGGATGAGTTGCGTCGAGGACAGGTTGACCGAAACGAAAAGATCGAGCTTTGGGAATTGCTCCTGCCATGCAAACAGATCTTCCGCGGCCCGTTGCATCGCAAACAGGCCAAGCTGGATGATAAGACCGGAGTTTTCCGCAATTGGAATAAACTCTGAAGGCGAAATCGCGCCGCGCCGCGGATGTTCCCAGCGCATGAGCGCTTCAAAACCAGCAATTGTACCTTCATCCAGCTTCACGATGGGCTGGTAGACAAGACTGATTTCGTCGCGTTCAAGTGCGCGTCGCAGATCGGATTCAAGCTGCAGCTTGTCGCTGCCGATGGCTCTGAATGCCGGACGGAAGGGCTCGATGCGGTCACCCCCGAAACGCTTTGCCTGATACATGGCAAGCTCGGCGTCCTTCACGAAGTCTTCCGCAGTTGTCGCCGTTTTCGTCCAGGTGATCAGGCCTACGGATGACGTCAGAACGATTTCGCGCTTTGCATAGGCAATCGGCGCGCGCACGGCTTGACGCAGAGCTTCGGCGAAGGATGCGATGCGCCCCGGGTCGCTTTCAGAGGCAAGCAGCAGACCGAACTGGTCCGACGAGAGGCGCGAGAGCGTATCCTGCGGTTTCATGAGGCGTGCCAGACGGCGCGAGATGGTCAGAAGGATAGTGTCCCCTGCCGACATGCCCAGGCTGTCATTGACCTGCTTGAACCGGTCTATGTCGATAATGAAGACGGTCGGATGCAGGTTGCTTTCCCCGCGTGCCATGTTCATGACATTGCTGAGACGATCGAGGAACAATTCCCGGTTCGGAAGGCCGGTTAGATTGTCGTGCACGGCATCGTGCAACAGGCGTTCTTCCGCCTTTTTCTGCTCAGTCACATTGACGAGTGTTCCAACACAACGCACCACTTCGCCATCCGAACCGATGACCGGGCGCGCACGGAGTGCATACCAGTGATAATGGCCATCATTGGCACGCAGCCGGAAAATCTGGCCGATGCGTCCGCGCCGGTTTTCCAGAATGGCATCAAGCGTGGAGCGGAAGCGGTCGCGGTCGTCGGTATGCATGGCGGGAAGCCAGTTGCGCACCGGGCCTTGCAGGCTGTTGGCCGTATTGCCAAGATAATTGGCGATGTCCGGCGTGGTCACGACGCGGTCGCGCGGCACGTCCCAATCCCATACGATGTCTCCCGCGCCAATGACGGCGAGAGCCTGCCGCTCCATATCCGACAGAAGGCCCTGCTGCAGTGCTCCGCCAGCAAAGGCATGCTGCATGACGGTAAAGCCGATCAGAAGAACGATCAGGACAAGACCGCCGCCGAGCGCAGGCTGGACGATATCATTATCGAGCCTGCCCGAAACCGTCATCCAGGCACCCAGCAACCATATCAGGGTGAGAAGCCAGGCCGGTATCAGCATGACGGCGCGATCATATCCCTTGACCGCGAGATAACTGATGATGGCGACGCCGGACAGAACGGTCAGCGTCAGCGAGATGCGCGCAATACCAGAAGCCACCGGCGGATCGAAAACGGCAACCCCCGCAAGGGCCAGAAGGCCCAATACCCAGGTCACGGCGCCATAGCTGAAATGGTCGTGCCAGCGGTTGAGATTGAGATAGGTGAACAGGAAAATCACGAGAGAGGCGGCAAGCGCCACTTCGGTGCCCGCGCGCCAGATCTGCTCATTGCCCGGCGTTATCTCCATCAGCTTGTTCCAGAAACCGAAATCGACGCAGATATAGGCCAGAACGGCCCATGCAAGCGCGGCGGTGGCCGGGAATAGGGAAGTGCCCTTGACGACGAAAAGGATGGTCAGGAACAGAGCCAGCAGACCTGAAATGCCAAGCAGGATACCGCGATAGAGCGTGTAGGAATTAACCGCATCCTTGTAGGCTTCCGGCTCCCAGAGATAGAGCTGGGGCAGATTGTGCGAGGACAGTTCTGCTACGAAGGTGATGACGCTGCCCGGATTGAGCGTGATGCGGAAAACGTCCGCATCGGCGCTGGGCTGGCGGTCGAGCGCAAAGCCTTCGCTCGGCGTGATGGACGCAATGCGTGGAGAACCAAGATCGGGCCAGATGACGCCGGAACCGACGAGACGGAAATGAGGAGCAACAATCAGGCGGTCGATCTGTTCGTCGGTTGGATTTGCGATCGAAAAAGCGGCCCAGTCGCCGGATGCCTTGCTGTTTTGATCTGCCTGCACTTCGATGCGGCGGACAATACCGTCAGGACCCGGGGCCGTCGATACCTGCACGCTTTCGCCCTTGTTGCGCAGAAGTTCGACAGCGCGGGAAAGGTCGAGGGCGGTATCTTCCTTGGAAATCTTGATCGGTTCGATGGCCGATGCCTGGATGACCGAAACGGCCAGAATAGCCATGAGTACGAGAAACCGCACACCGGCAAAAAGCCACTTATCCGCAAAACCCGTCACGAGCGTCCAACCTTGCCATTGATCATGCGGCTATCCGTCATACGTTTGTCGCTTTCTATAAGGGCAAAAAGCAGGTGATCCTGCCAGAAGCCATTTATCTTGAGATAGGAACGCAACAGTCCTTCTCTCTCAAATCCGGCTTTTTCGAGAAGCCGTATCGAGCGCACATTATGAGGGATACAGGCTGCTTCTATCCGGTGCAACCGGAGTTGGTCGAATGCGAAGGGGATAACCAGCGACAGGGCTTCGGTCATGTAACCTTTGCCGGCATGGGGCGCGCCGCTCCAATAGCCGATCATGCCGTTCTGCCCGACACCACGCCGGATATTTCCGAGCGTTATGCCGCCGACGAGCGTGTTGTCCCCATTGCGAAAGACAAAAAACGGATAACCGGTTCCGGCGGCTATTTCATCCTGAAAGCGACGCATTCGATGGCGAAAAGCGCTCTTTGTCAGATCGTCGTCCGGCCAAGTCGGCTCCCACGGCGTGAGAAAGGCCCGGCTTTGTTCCCGCAGGCTGGCCCAACTGGCGAAATCGCTCATCATCGGCTCGCGCAGATAAATGCGCTGTCCACGCAGGACGGTCGGATTACTTCTACGGAAGGGCAGGCCGATCATGGCGGGTTAGGGGAGTAAGGGGGTAGGGGAATAAGGGAGTAGGAAAAACAAAATGCTCAATGTCACATACTCCCCTATTCCCTTACTCACATATTCCCTTAAACAGCGATTTTCCTCGCATGTGCGCTGGTCGACAGTGCATCCGACAGCCCATCGAAGCTCATCAGCCGTCCAACTGGACCAACGCCGGCGATGGTGGGCTTGCTGTCGAGGAACAACCGTCCGGCCAGATCGGTCAGCCTTTGAGGTGTAATCAGCGAGAGACGGTCCATCAGTTCGCTGTTTTCGACGGGACGGCCATAGAGCAGGAACTGGCGTGCGACCTGTCCGGCACGGCTTGCAGCACTTTCCTGCGACATGAGAAGGCTCGCACGATATTGCGCGCGGGCGCGGTCCACTTCTTCCAGGCTGATGGAGTCGGCGGCCTTGTGCAGTTCATCGATCAGAACCGGGACGAGTTCGACCAGTTCGTCGCGGCCCGTTGCAGCGTGAATTCCGAACAGTCCTGTATCCGAGAAGCCCCAATGGAAGGCGTAAACGGAATAGCAAAGCCCACGTTTCTCGCGGACTTCCTGGAAGAGGCGCGAAGACATGCCGCCGCCCAAAACCATGGAAAGAAGCTGCGACGCATAGAAATCACGCACGTGGTAGGCGCGTCCTTCGAAACCGATCAGAACCTGAGCATCCATCAGTTCGCGATTTTCACGGAAATCGCCGCCTACATAATGGGCGAGGTCGAGCGTAGGCGCCGTATTGTGGGCGCGAAAACCGCCAAGACGTTTTTCGACTTCCCTTACGAATGCATCATGATCGACGCCACCAGCAGCGGTCACCACCATGCGGTCGGCGCTATACTGCTCGTCCATATATTGGCGAAGGTCATCGGAGGTGAAAGACATGACCGTCTCAGGCTCGCCGAGAATGGCGCGCCCGATCGGCTGGTGACGATAGGCTGTTTCGGTGAAGCGGTCGAAGACGATATCGTCGGGCGTGTCGTGCGCCGCGCCGATCTCCTGCATGATGACCTGCTTTTCGCGCTCCAGCTCAGCTTCATCGAATTTGGAGGCGGTCAGGATATCGGACAGAATGTCGATGGCCAGCGGCACGTCATTGCGCAGAACGCGCGCATAATAGGAAGTGGTCTCGACGCTGGTGGCGGCGTTGATCTCGCCGCCTACATTTTCGATATCCGATGCAATTTGCCAGGCTGTGCGGTTCTCGGTTCCCTTGAACGCCATATGCTCAAGAAGATGAGCAATGCCATGCCTGTCGGCAGCTTCGTTTCGTGCCCCGGCCTTGACCCAGATTCCAAGCGCCACGCTTTCCACGTGGGACATCGTATCGGTGGCTATCGTCAATCCGTTGGAAAGACGCGTTACTTCAACACCCATAAGCAAACTGCTCCCTGCATTCCCGCTCTGGTTCTCGTCTCGGAGCCGGTCTTTTTAAGCTCTCGAATGGCGGCGAACGTATTCTTCCACGATTTTCAGGTCGTTGTGAAGAACTGTGAAGCTTTCTTTTCGTTGCATCAAGTCCGAAAGCCATGCAGGGAGCTGCGGTTCGACGCCGCTGGCAGCCTTTACGGCATCGGGGAATTTGGCCGGATGCGCTGTTGCAAGAACAACCATCGGCGCTTCACTGGACTGGTTTTCGCGAGCCACCTTCACACCGATTGCCGAGTGGGGATCGAGCAGATAGCCGTCCGCTTCAAGCACGGATTTGATTGTCTCCGCAGTTTCATCGACAGTCGAGCGCCCGGCGGAGAACTCGCTGCGGATCGCCGACAGCGGCTTCTCAGAGATCGAAAAACCACCAGATTGTTTCAGCCCAGCCATCAGACCGCGCAGGGCTGCTGCATCGCGTCCGTGCGCTTCAAACAGCAGACGCTCAAAATTCGAGGAAATCTGGATATCCATCGAAGGCGAGGTGGTCTGTGCGACACCGCGCATTTCATAGGCGCCGGTTTCGAGAGTACGCGAGAGAATGTCATTATCATTGGTGGCGATGATCAGCCGGTCGATGGGCAATCCCATGCGCTTGGCGACATAGCCCGCGAAAATATCGCCGAAATTGCCCGTCGGCACGGTGAAGGATACGGCGCGGTCCGGTGCGCCAAGGCTCAGAGCCGCCGTAAAATAATAAACAACTTGGGGCATGATGCGCGCCCAATTGATCGAGTTCACACCCGAAAGCGACAGCGCATCACGGAACTGAAGGTCGTTGAACATGCCTTTCACAAGGTTCTGGCAATCGTCGAAATTGCCTTCGATGGAAAGGGCATGAACGTTGGAAAAGCCGGACGATGTCATCTGGCGCTGCTGCACGGGCGATACGCGACCGTTCGGGAACAGAATGAAGATATCGGTATTGTCGCGTCCGCCGAAGGCCTCGATTGCCGCGCCGCCCGTATCCCCGGATGTGGCCCCGACAATGGTGGCCCGTTCGCCGCGCTGTGCCAGGACATAGTCCATCATGCGGGCCAGAAGCTGCATGGCGACATCCTTGAAGGCGAGCGTCGGGCCATGGAAAAGTTCGAGCACGAATTCATTGGCTCCGGTCTGAACCAGCGGGCAGACCGCATCATGCCGGAAAGATCCATAGGCTTCGTGCACCATGCGACGGAAATCCGAATGCGGGATTTCGCCGTCGACAAAGGGAGTGAGCACCGCCAGCGCAATATCCACATAGGATTTTCCGCGCAGATCGCGGATTTGTTCTGGCGAAAACTGGGGATAATGCTGCGGCAGATAGAGACCGCCATCCCGGGCTAGACCGGCGAGCAATGCATCGCTGAACCCCAGGACCGGCGCTTCCCCACGCGTGCTTACATATTTCATTTCTTGGCCTTCATTTCGGATCGGCGCGGTTTTGAGCCGCATAATGCAATAGAGCCTCCCTAAAAAAGCCGCAAGGTTTTAAAGCATGTTGACGGGGATGGGGGTTGCTCTCCAGAGCAAAAAACGGGAAAACGTCATCGCGCTACACGCATGCGTGATGTAGAAGACAGGTTGATCAGTGCAGGGAAGCCCGCTTTATGCAAACAGCACCACAGAATCGTTCATCGTTGTTTCCAGTCTTTGCAACGGTTTTGCTCGCAGCCCTCGCAGGCTGCACGACCAGTGGCACTGATAAGGCCGCCGACGGAGCTTCAGGCTCCTCAATGACCGCATCCGCTGCTTCCGGCGATCAGCGTGTCAAGGAATCCGAGCTGCGCGCCTTCTGTCCGTCGGTCACGCTGCGCGACGGCACAGCCTTCTTCAGTACATATGAAAAGGGCGGCGATAAGGACCCGGCACGGGTGATCTATCAGGCGGCGCTGACCGATACGACCCGCGCCTGCCAGTATGGCGCGGGGACCATGACGATTGACGTCGCGGCGGCGGGCAAGGTTGTTCCAGGGCCGAAATACAAGAACGGCACCATCACCATGCCGATCCGTGTTGCCGTCCGTCAGGGCGATCAGGTCATCTATTCCAAACTGCACAAGCAGGCGGTTACGGTAGCGAACGCGGATACCGCGACGCAGTTCGTGTTCAACGACAAGGCGATCACCGTACCGATGACGGATCAGAAGAATATCCAGATTTTCGTCGGTTTCGACGAGGGTCCATACAACACGAAGTAAAGCACTGAAAACGGTGCGCCGGTTTGTATTTTGGCGCACCGTTTAATCTGATATTATAGGCTTTTTCATATTGCTGCCAAAAGCCCGCAGATCTAATTAGAAAACACTTAACTATTGCCGATATGGCGATGTATTCAGTTTTAAAATAGCATTAATGACAGTTTCACATGTATTCATATCAAAGTTTGTTTCATGTTATGGTTTTCTGACGTCAGGGATCGCCACGTCTTAGACGGATAGAAGTGATAACTCACCAGCTACGCCACGATTATTTAGGGGCGAGGGTCATATGCGATTTGATCGCAGTAAATTATTAAAGCCTGTTCCGCTTATTTTGCTTCTGTTGCTGTTTCTCGGTGCGGCTCTCGGCCAGTGGATGGGAAACAGATTTCGCATTGTCGATGAAGAGCGGCACATGAATATCTACATGTCCGCATTGCTCACGCATGCAAATCGACTGGCTGTTTCTGCCCGTGAAACAATCGAAGCAGCCAATCTCTCGCCCTATGAAATGTGTTCTCTGCAAGATATTGCCTATCAGCGCAAACTGGTCTTTTCCGCCTATCATATCAAGGACATAGGCCGGCTCCGTGATGATCGACTCGCCTGTTCCACGCTTCTCGGCGATATCAGCGAGCAGCCAAAGCGTTCGCCTGCCGATATTAATTTGCGGGACGGCACCTATGTATATGGCGAAAGATCGCTGATTACGCCGGGCAGCCGGGGCTTTGTGATAGGCAGGGGCGAGGCGAATGTGATTTTGAGTTCGGCTGCATTCGACCTGCTGCACACCCCAAAATACAGCTTTGCCGTCTATATGCGCGACGCCGAACGCAAACACTTCGCGCGCCTCTATGATTATCAGGCACGTGATTTTCCAGTCCCGGATTTCAAAAATCACCGCGGCGAATACGAGGTGCTCAGCGACGCAATCAAGGAATATCGTTGCGACGACGAAGTGGGTATCTGCGTCGCTCTCAAGGCGCAGTTGGACAATTCCAGCAATTCCGCCCGATGGGAATCCTTCATGGCGACAAGTCTGGGACTGCTCGCGGGGGCGACCCTTGGCCTTGGTTGGTTCGCCTACCACAATCGCGAACGCCCTTTGGCTTCCATGCTCAACCAGGCGCTCAATGCCCGCCAGCTTGAGGTGGTCTATCAGCCAGTGGTCAATGTAGAGAACGCCGAACTCACCGGTTTTGAGGCCTTGCTTCGCTGGCAATTGCATACCGGCGACATTATTCCGCCTGACGTATTTATCGCCGAGGCGGAGGAAAAAGGCATGGCGGGACGGGTGACCGCCTATGTCGTGGATCGGGTTATGGACGATATGGGGGATTTGTTGCGCCTCAACCGCAATATCCAGATCAATATCAACATCACTGCAAGCGATGTTCAGGCGGCCGCATTTCCGAAAAATATCCAGGCGAAACTGGCTGGCGCGGGTGTCGATCCCCGTCAGATCGGTCTTGAATTGACCGAACGAACGGCGGTGGATTTCTCGAAAGCGTCGGAGGGCATCAGGCATCTGCGTGAACAGGGACACAAGATCTACATTGATGATTTTGGAACGGGCTATTCGAGTCTTTCCTATCTGGGCGAACTGCATATCGATGCAATCAAGATAGATAAGGCCTTCACGCGCACCGTCTGTGCGGACGGGAACATGGTGTCGATCGTTCCTGAGATCATATCGATGGCGCGGCAGCACGATCTTGGCATCGTGGTCGAAGGCATCGAAACGGAAGCGCAGGCCGATTATTTTCGCAAAATGACCACGCCGATGACTGCGCAAGGCTGGTTTTACGGCAAGCCTATGCCAGCGGGCGATGCGGCTGCGCTCCTGATGGGCGGTTTGCGCAAAGCCAGACGGAAGCGCGGCAAAGCTCTTCAGGAAAAAGCCTGACTGAACCGATGCTGTGGATAAAGGCAGACCGATAAAATTCTAATTAAATGCAACTGCCTGCGTGAAATGAATGGCAACAGGTTTCGGCTAGTGTGTTCTCATGAAACAGAAATATGAACGCATTCTTGAACCGACGGACACCTGGGCGATCTTCGATACGTCCTCCGGCGAGCCCGTCATTATGGGAACCCGCTTGCTGATCGGCCTCTCTGAAAGTGAAGCCGAAGAGCTTCTGGCAATTCTCAATGCCCCGCCCAAGGGGCGCAACAAGCAAACCGCCGCCTGACGGAAGCCAGGCGTCGGACTATCTCATTCAGGCATCGGTCCAGACGGACAGGGCTTCGATGACACTGGGCAGGTCTTTGTGGCGATGGATGACGGTTTCCGCTCCCGCATCGGTCAGCTTGTCGGCATGTCCCGGATAGGTGTGAGCGCCGCCCGTAAAGCCGATCACACGCATGCCAGCGGCGCGTGCGCCCTGAATGCCATGCGCGGAATCTTCAATCACGATGACGTCCTTCGGATCGACACCGAATTGCTTGGCTGCGTAGAGAAACACGTCTGGTGCGGGCTTGGTCTTTTTGGTGCCTACTTCCTTGGCTGAAAAGATATTGGGCGCAAAAAGCTCGTAAAGACCGACACGCTGCAACATGCTTTCCAGCCGATGACTGGTCGAATTGGAGCAGATGCACTTCGGCAGCTTCAATGCCGATACCACTTCAACGATACCTTCAACGGCCTGAACTTCATTCTTGAGCTTTTCGTCCAGAATCTTTTCGGACTTGTCGAGAAGCGACGCTGAAAGCGGAATCCCGGCCTCGCCCTCTACGGTCAGAAGAATATCCTGCCACGTCAGACCGGCAAAACGTTCGGCCATCTCATCGGCGGCAATCTGATAACCGGCTTCGGTGAGAAGTGTGGACTCGACTTCCGCGGCGATGATTTCAGAATCTACCAAAACGCCATCGCAATCGAAAATGATGAGGGACGGGGCCGCCATGATCATAGCCTTTTTATTGGGAGGAGTGAGCACCGGCAGCAGCCGGAACACCGGGTTGAGCTACACCTTTATGGCGAAGCCGTCAAATTGGAGCCTTTCCGGCGAGAGGGTGAAGCATCCATGCGGCGCATTCGGTCCAGGGGCCGATTTCCATTCCGCTTCGGTTTTCATCCCGTTCAGACCTCACCGGACACCTCGCGACGGCGCCGGTCCAGTTCTTCGCTATAGCGGCGCAAGGTGTGCGCTTCACTGAGGAGGCCGAGAACCTTGCGCTCCTGTGCGTTGTTCACCACGGCCAGAGCTTCACTTTCTGCCCGGTCGAAGCGGACGACAGCTTCCTTGGCGTTCATCTGCGGCAGCAGGAATTCATCCTGATATTTGAGAAGCTCGCGGATGCTGTGTTCGCCATCGGATGTATCGAAGCTGTCGGCGTAAACTTCTGGAACCGGGATCATGCCGACATACCGTCCCTCGGCATCCACGGCGATCACCCGCTGGGTCGATCCGAGCGGGAAATCATGGCGGAATGTTTCGATATCGGTATCGATCAGAACGGTCCGCACGTCATGGCGCATCATCCGGTTGACGGTCAGGTCCCGTATCCATCCGATATCATGGGCGGAACGGATGGCCTCTCCACGCAGATGGAAGCGCCATGTGGCAAAGGAGTAACCGAAGGTCTTTCGCACCATCAGCGAGGACGAGACGACAGCGCCGAGCACGAGCATGGAAATCGGAAAATCGCCGGTAAGCTCCAGTGCCAGGAAGGTCATAGTCATAGGTCCGCCCACGACTGCGACGGCGAGCGAGCTCATGCCGATGACGGCATAGACTTCGGGCGCGAGTGCCAGACCGGCTGGCAATACCGCGCCGGCCACGGCAGCAAACAGCTTGCCTGTCAGTGCACCGAGAAACAGCGATGCGAAGAACAGGCCACCGCGAAAGCCGGACCCGATGGAGACGGCGGAAGCGAGCGATTTGGCAAAGATCAGAAGCAGAAGGGCGGGAATGGTGATGTTTGCATTCAGGTCGAGGTGGAGCGCTCCGTGGCCCGAGGCCAGAACCTGCGGTGAAAGGAAGGCGATCATTCCAACGATGGCGCCGCCGATAGCCGGGGCCATCACATTGGGCACCACGCTGCGCCGGGCGACTTTTTCCACAAAGGTCACGCCGCGCATGATGAGGATGGCAATGCCTGCCGAGAAGAAGCCGAGCACAAGAGCGGGAACGTAATCACGTGGCGTGATGTCGTCGATCTGGCCGATATCGATGATGAAGGGCGCGCCGCCGATTGCCTGCGTCACCAGAGCGCCGATGATCGCCGCCACGACGACCGGCGTCAGCGTGGCAATCGAATAGACGCCGATGATAAGTTCGAATGCGTAAAATGCCCCGGTCAAAGGTGCATTGAAGGCGCTGGCGATGGCAGCCGCGGCGCCGCAGCCGACCAAAGTCCGCAGATCCGCGCGGCGAAGCTTGAGCGCCCGACCGATGCGGGAGGCGAAACCGCTCGCAAGCTGCGTATAGGCTGCTTCCAGTCCGACCGATGCACCGAAGCCGTTGGCAATCAGGTTCTGCCCGACAAGGATAAAGCTGTCCGTGAGCGACAGACGCCCCCCATGGAGCGCATTTGCTTCGATCGGGTCCACGATGGGACGCTTGCGCCATCGCGCAAGAACCCAGATCACGATCCCCATCAGGATGCCGCCAGCGAGCGGTGCAATATAGGCGCTCGGTTGCAGCGATGCAGCCGAACTGAGTTTTTCGCCGGGCTCAAGCGCGAAGATCGCCTGGTGCATCCATTGCGAAATACTGCCTATGGCGGCAACCATCAGCCCTGAAATGATACCGATCGCGGCCCCGGCGATAACGAGGCCAATTTCGCTGCCGCGAACCAGCGCACGCATGCGGAAGGGTACGAATAAAACCCGCAAATACCGGTTATGCCGCAGTTCAGCGATATTCATCATAAAAACACCGGGCAAGCGGGCGGCTGGCATGCCCGCCACGCAAATTCAGAAGTTGGCTGCCGATTATAGGCAAAAAGGAATAACCAAGCCTTATCAAGGGCAAGCGGTCGACAACAGCATTGCATAGCGATCGCGGCGTTAAGATGACAGACGGCAAAATGTTCGGGGCAATAGTGCGTGAAAAGCCCGGAACTGTGGACTTTCCCTCTCCTTTAAGAAAAGATTTACGATTTCAATCACTTGGCGTTAACTGCATATTTACCCTGCCCGGTAACCATAAGGACAAGTTTTTGCGTCCACAGGTAATCGAGTATCCCATGTCTCTTGTACGTCTTGCGCATGAGTTGCCCATCGAGGCTCCGCGTACCGCCTGGCTTGACTCCATCATCAAAGGTGATTGCGTCGCTGCTCTGGAACGCCTGCCGGATCATTCCGTGGACGTGATTTTCGCCGATCCGCCATATAACCTCCAGCTTGGCGGCGATCTGCATCGTCCCGACCAGTCGATGGTGAGTGCGGTTGACGATCATTGGGACCAGTTTGAAAGCTTCCAGGCCTATGACGCGTTCACACGCGCCTGGCTTATGGCTTGCCGCCGCGTCCTGAAGCCGAACGGCACCATTTGGGTCATCGGTTCCTACCACAATATTTTCCGCGTTGGCTCGCAGTTGCAGGACCTCGGTTTCTGGCTCCTGAACGACATCATCTGGCGCAAGACGAATCCGATGCCGAATTTCCGCGGGCGTCGCTTCCAGAACGCCCATGAAACGCTGATCTGGGCCTCGCGGGACCAGAAGGGCAAAGGCTACACCTTCAACTATGAAGCGATGAAGGCCGCCAATGACGATGTGCAGATGCGCTCGGACTGGCTGTTCCCGATCTGCACCGGCTCGGAACGCCTCAAGGACGAAAACGGCGACAAGGTTCACCCGACCCAGAAGCCGGAAGCGCTGCTTGCCCGCATCATGATGGCGTCTAGCAAGCCCGGCGACGTCATTCTCGATCCGTTCTTCGGTTCCGGCACGACCGGCGCCGTTGCAAAGCGTCTTGGACGCCATTTCGTCGGCATCGAGCGCGAACAAAGTTATATCGACGCGGCGACGGCGCGCATTGATGCCGTTGAACCGCTCGGCAAGGCCGAACTCACGGTGATGACCGGCAAGCGGGCCGAACCGCGTGTGGCGTTCACCAGCGTTATAGAAGCCGGTCTTCTTCGCCCTGGCACGGTGCTTTCCGATGAACGCCGCCGTTTTGCTGCGATTGTGCGGGCCGATGGCACGCTTGCCGCCAATGGCGAAGCCGGTTCGATCCATCGTATCGGCGCGAAGGTCCAGGGCTTTGATGCCTGCAACGGTTGGACTTTCTGGCACTACGAGGAAAACGGCACGCTGAAGCCAATTGACGCCTTGCGCAAGGTCATTCGTGACCAGATGGCGACTGCAGGCGCTTAGAGCATTTCAGCAAAAGTATGAAACGGTTTTGCGTTGGATAATGCGATAAAACAAATAGTTAGAGCGGTTCCGGCGATTCTGTCAGAACAGGAACCGCTCTAGAACGCGTTTTGAACTGCCTGCCCCGCGCTTTTATTCTTATCGGACGGCCTCCAGCATAGTCTGACAGTGAGACGCCCGAAGCATAGGCTTCGGGCGTCTTCGCTGTTTTCGTCTGACCGGGAATTCCGGGTCAGAAAGCGAGACCCAGTGCTTTCAAGTCAGCGGCCAGCTTGTTCGCACCGGTAAAATGCACGGCCTGCCAGCCAGCATGCCTGGCACCTTCCACATTGTGCATCGTGTCATCGATGAAAAGCGTAGCTGCCGGGTCGAGATCGAATGACGCAACGTGATGATCGTAGATTTCCCGGTCAGGTTTCAACATGCGGATGTCGCCCGACACGGTGACGCCCCGGCTTTCAGTCAGAAATGGAAACCGCCCCTGCGCTTCCCGGAACGTATCCGAAGCAAAATTCGTCAGCATGGTGACGTCGTGGCCGTTCCCGATGAGACCGCGCAGAATTTCGACACTGTCCTCATAAGCATGCGGCACCATGCGGTTCCAGTTTTGCCGGAACGCGCGGATGTGATCGCTTTTCTCCGGGTACGCATCGATCAGCAACGCCTCAGCCTCATGCCAGGTTCTCCCGCGATCCTGTTCGATATTCCACGCGCCGGTGCAGATATTCTCCAGGAACCAACGCCGTTCCGACGCATCGGGAATAATATCGAGATAGGCGAGTTCGGGATCGTAATGGATGAGAACCCTGCCGATGTCGAAGACGATGTGCTTGACGGGACTGCTCAACGGTTTTTCCTCTTCCCTTTGAAAGCTTCTGGTATGGCAGCGGTGATCGCCTTTTTCATGACTGTTGGTAATGCCTCGTCTGAAAGCTCGGTCGGGCGGGACCACCAGCCGTCGCTGGATGCAGCCTTGCTGACATTTTCCGAACGATAGACGGAGAGCCGCAGTTCGAAATGCGTGAAAACATGCGTAATCGAACCGGAAGCTGTCCATCGCGCGGGGAACGGAGCCGCATCGATGGTCGTATCGCCATCAATGCGAGCCGTCCATGGGCTGCCCGGAACTTCGGTCATCCCGGCGAGCAGTCCCTCATCCCTCCGCTTGCGCAGGAAAACCGAACCATCGTCGGCAATGGCAATGAATGCCGCGCCTGTGCGAATTGGCTTTTCCGCTTTGGGCGCCTTTACCGGAAACTCTTCCGGGTCGCGGGATTTGAGCGCCATGCAATCGTCATTGAGCGGACAGATGGCACAAGCTGGACGCCGCGGCGTGCATATGGTTGCGCCCAGATCCATCACCGCCTGCGCAAAATCTCCCGGCCTGTCGATGGGAGTCAATTGCCCCATAAGCGCGCGGATTTCCGGTTTTGCTGCGGGCAGGGGCGTGTCGATTGTGTAAAGCCGTGAAATCACGCGGTCCACATTGCCGTCCACAACGGCGACCGCTTCACCAAAGGCGATTGCAGCGATGGCTGCGGAAGTATAGTCGCCGATGCCCGGCAGTTCCTTCAGTGCTGCGGCGCTGTCCGGAAACTTGCCGTCATGCTGCCGGACCACAGCGTCGGCGCATTTTTTCAGGTTTCGTGCACGCGAGTAGTATCCAAGTCCGGCCCATGCTCGCAGAATATCGTCTTCACTCGCCCGCGCCATTGCCTGAACCGTGGGCCAGCGTTCGGTGAACTTTACAAAGTAGGACTTGACCGCCTCGACTGTTGTCTGCTGAAGCATGATCTCGGACAGCCACACGCGATAGGGATCTGGCCTGATGCCGGATGCCTGTTCGGATGGGCTGATGCGCCACGGCAAGACGCGGTGGTGCCGGTCATACCAGTGCAGAAGCTTGGTGCTTTGATTGGAAGTGGTGGAAGTCAGCATGAGAACGGCATCGATTAACAATTGGGCATTATTCTGATTAGAGCATTTCCAGCAAAAGTGCGAAGCGGTTTTGCGTGGGGTAATGCCTGAAAGCAAAGAGATAGAACGGATGCGCTGTTCCGCTTCACGAGAGCCGCTCTAATGCCTTAATTTTACACTTCATAGAAACAATGCTGTGCATATGAAAGGCTTAAGCATAGAAATCTGCCGGGGTCTCCAGGCAAGCTTCCTTGGAAAGAGAATAAGTGAACCAGTCAGTACCTGTCTATGTCGTCAATCTTGCGCGGTCCCGGGATCGCTGGGACAGGTTGAAGTCCAACGCCGATGCTCTTTCAATCGTACTCCGGCGCGTGGAAGCCGTCGAGGGAAAGCTGCTGTCATCGGAGGAACTGACGGATTTCGATGAGGCAGCGTTCCGTCGCTGGCACGGTAAAATCGCAATGCCGGCAGAAATTGGCTGTTACTTCAGTCACATACGAGCATTGGAAATCATAGCCGGTGCGCCGGAGCCTTTTGCCGTGATTGTGGAAGATGACATCGTTTTTACACCTGCGTTCAAACCCTTTCTAACACATTTGGCGAAGGCGGCAGGCTGGGACGCAGTGAAGCTTGTCAATCACCGAACCGCTGCTTTCCAGTCTTTCCAGCGTATTGATAGCCAGTTTTCAATTGGTCGCTGCTTGCATGGACCGCTGGGAAGTTCCGCGGCTTATGTCGTTACCCGTGAAGGCGCCTCGAAATTGCTCAAGGCGCTTCGCCCGATGCGGCTTCCTTATGATGTCGCACTGGAAAGAGGATGGGCTGGTGCTTATCAGATTTTTACAACCGACAAGCCGGTCGTCGAATTTTCGGACATGGCCACTTCTACTATCGCACAGGGGCGCTCGGCTTACGCCAAAAAGCGTCTGCCGGCATACAAAAGGATAAGCACCCTTCTGTTTCGAGCGACAGACTATGTCAGACGAATCGCTTACTCTTTTGACAGGAAGAGCTTAAGAGAGGACAGAGTTTGAGTTTTTTTAAAAAGTCTTTTCTCCTGCGGCGTCGGATAGATTCTGGGGTACTTGCAGTCGCATCGGCGGCCATGCCCGTTCGCGTAGGGCTCGGACCACTGGTACTTTTCGTATTTTCTTGCATCGGTATTTACCTCGCCTGCGGACGTCATGCGACTACGCGCATGTTCGCCCGAAAATTCTATTTGTTTATAATCTTATATGCTGTCTGGTCGTTGGGCCTGATCCTGTTTCGGGGGGAGCCTTTCAACGACAACCGCCAGATCGGCTACACGCTGCTGATCGCGATTTTTGCTTTTGCCGGTTCGGGAATGGTGCTTATCCGGGACCCGCTCCGGGCCTATGTCCTTGGCGCGCGTGTTGGGACGCTGCTTGCCCTGATTATCGCGCTCTATCTTTCCGTGACCGACGGGGGGCGCATAGGTGTCGGCGGTAATCAGGCTGTCTTTGCATTCGTAGCCGGGGTAGCGGCGATTTCCGCCGCCATTCCTTTGCGTAAGGCTTCGCGATATTTGCCGAACGGTCCGCAGTGGCTGGTATTGGGGTTCGCTGCGGTTCTGACGTCCGAAACCCGGGCAGTCATCGTGGTCTTGCCGATATTCGCAGCCGTGGAAACTGTCATCTTCCTGAAGCGTTTCAGTATCCGGCAGCAGGGAACTGCCTATGCGATACTGTTTGCAGCAATAGCCGCTCTCGTCGTGGTGGGCCCTGTTGGCAGCATCATTTCCAAACGTTTCGCCGGAATGATCGAATATTACGATACCGGACACGCCGCTAACTGGGAGGACAAGGTTTCGGCGGATATTCGCGAGGTCATGTGGAGGAGTGCGTCGAATGTTATCGCCGCCCATCCTCTCGCAGGTGTCGGTTCCTATTCAAAGATGGACTATGTGAGGGCCGAGGCAGGCGACAAGGCGTCGATGCTTGACGGATTCCGCCATGTCCATAATACGGTGCTCGACGAGTTGCTGAATGACGGTATTGTCGGTCTCATCTTCATGGCCTGTGCGTTTATCTCCATCTTCGTCTATTTGTGGCGAACAGCCGATAGCTGGGCAATGCGGCGAGCCTTGATCTACTTTGCCCTTGTGTGCGGCAGCTACGGCATGCTGCACAATCCGTTGTTGCACGAAGTGACGATATCCTCGACCATGTTCTTCCTCGCGGCGCTCAACGCGGCTGCATCAAGGCGCATCATGGCGGCACGGCGCGCCGGGCTCACCTCATATGTTTTGGGAAAGAAATCAGCTGCATGAAAGCGATTGTAACGGGCGCTGCCGGGTTTATCGGTTTCCATACCGCGCAGCGATTGCTGGACGAGGGCTGGCAGGTCGTCGGCATTGACAATGTAAACGATTATTATCCGGTTGCGTTAAAGGAAACGCGGCTTTCGAAGCTTCACATGCGGGACGGGTTCCGGTTTGCGAAGGCGGATATTTCCGACGCCTCGGCACTCACCGCTGCAATCGGCTCCGACCGTGATGCGGATGTCATCGTGCATCTGGCTGCACAGGCAGGGGTACGCTATTCCATTGAGAACCCCTCGGCCTATATCTCGGCCAATGTTCAGGGACAGGTCACGGTTTTCGAAACCGCGCTGCGACTGGAGAAGCGGCCGCCTGTGGTCTATGCCAGTTCGTCGTCGGTCTATGGTGCAAACGAAAAAGTGCCGTTTTCCGAGAGCGATCCCGTCGATCATCCTGTATCGATCTATGCCGCAACAAAGCGCTCTGGCGAATTGCTGGCTTACTCCTATCGTCACGTGCATAAGCTCCACTCTGCCGGTTTGCGCTTCTTCACCGTTTACGGCCCCTATGGGCGTCCCGACATGGCGCCGTGGCTGTTCACTTCGGCGATCCTCAAGGGCGAGCCGATCCGCGTGTTCAACAATGGCGAGATGCAGCGGGATTTTACCTTCGTGGAAGATATCGTCAGCGGGGTGGTAGGCGCGGTGCGACGCATAGTCGACAAGCCGGGAGATACGGCACCCGTCTATAATCTGGGCAACAACCGGCCCGTGATGCTCAACGATTTCATCGCCGCGATCGAGAAAGCAACGGGCAAGGAAGCGATCCGCAAGCTCGAACCCATGCCGGCCGCCGATGTGCCGCGCACCTATGCCGACATCACGCTTGCCGCCCGCGACCTTGGCTTTAGTCCGAAAACCACGCTCGATCAGGGTATTCCTTTGTTCGTGGAGTGGTTTCGCGGCTATAATGGAGCGCGATGAGCGAACAAACATCCAGACGCGGCTTCCGGCCGCTGGCAGATATGGCTTCGGGTCTGGTCGATCCGATGCTGCAGAAACGCGCCGGTATCAATCTCGCCTTGCTTCAGTCGTGGGAAGACATCGTCGGTCCCGCCATCGGCGCAACCTCGCGCCCACTGCGCATTATCTGGCCACGCCGTCTCCATGAGGACGACCCGTTTTCTCCTGCAACGCTGATTATTGCCTGTGAAGGGTTCGCCGCTCTTCAGGTCCAGCACGAGACAGGAGAAATCATCAGCCGTATCAACGGGTTTCTCGGCTTCTCCGCGGTCGGGCGCATCCGCATCGAGCAGAAACCGCCGCTTATTCCGGCCAAGCGACGGGTGAAGCGTCTGGCGCCGCTCGGGCCTGCGGATGAGCGCCGTATCGACAAGGCGACGGACGCTATTGAAGACGATGCGCTTCGCGCAGCGCTTGCCCGTCTCGGCAAGAACATTCTCGCAGAGAAGCGGACCACTGGCCGAAAGGACGGCAAGGGCAATTGAATTCTGCTGGCCGCCATAAATTTGATGCAAGCTTTCAGCAGTTTGTAAGAGGCGCCCCAGGTTGATTGTCGCAAATATGAAGACAAAAAATGCAAGGTGCTGACTTTCATGTGAACGCTGCGGGTCTAGCGAAGTGCGACTTGCCGCTTTAGATTGTATGTCGAAGTCAACTATTGAAACAGGACTGGATGATTCGGATGCCTGCAGCGTTTAATCGCAGACACGTTATTTCTCTTGCCGGGGCGGCGGCTGCCGGTCTGGCTTTTGCCGGTGGCGCGAATGCGCAGCAGCGTAGTCCGGAAGGCACAGTCGATGCAGCCAAGATTGCCGAACCCGGCAAGCTCAAGGACATGGTCTACGGCAAGGCGGACGCACCGGTCACCATCGTTGAATATGCATCGCTGACCTGCCCGCATTGCGCCGATTTCACCATCAACACCTTCCCGAAAATCAAGGAAAAATATATCGATACGGGCAAGGCACGGCTCATCTTCCGTGAGTTCCCGTTCGATCCGCGCGCGACTGCCGCTTTCATGCTGGCGCGCTGCGCACCGGAAGACCGGTACTTCCCGATGGTCGACGTTTTCTTCAAGCAGCAGCAGCAATGGGCGACTGCCGAAGACGGCGAAGCCGCTCTCCTGCAAATTGCAAAACTTGCCGGTTTTACACAGGAGTCGTTCAAGGCTTGCTTGACGAACCAGCAACTTCTCGATGATGTGAGAGCCACGATGGAGCGTGGATCGAAGGATTTCGGTGTGAATGCAACGCCGACTTTCTTCATTAACGGACAAAAATACGCTGGAGCGCTTTCGGTTGACGAAATGTCGGCAATCATCGACAAGCTTCTCTGATCCGTTTTTCAGATCGAAAAGCGGGCGCTCCCTTGCGCCCGCTTTTTGCGTTTCTGGGACGATAGCCGGAGGCGTTTGCTGATGCGCTTCTCCAAGCTGCGTCTTGTCGGCTTCAAATCCTTCGTCGAGCCCATGGAGTTTGTCATCGAAGGCGGGCTGACCGGCGTCGTCGGTCCGAACGGTTGCGGCAAATCCAATCTGGTCGAAGCGCTGCGCTGGGTGATGGGTGAAAACTCATACAAGAACATGCGCGCTTCCGGCATGGACGATGTGATCTTCTCAGGCTCCGCCACGCGGCCCGCGCGCAATACGGCGGAGGTCACGCTCTTCCTCGACAATTCGGACCGCAGCGCGCCGGCAAGCTATAATGATGCGGATGAGTTGCAGGTTTCCCGCCGCATCGAACGCGAATCCGGCTCGGTTTACCGCATCAACGGAAAGGAAGCGCGCGCCAAGGATGTGCAGCTTCTCTTCGCGGATCAGTCGACAGGTGCTCGTTCGCCGTCGATGGTCGGGCAGGGCCGTATCGGTGAGCTGATTCAGGCAAAGCCGCAGGCCCGTCGCGCGCTTCTCGAAGAAGCCGCTGGCATCTCAGGACTGCATACGCGCCGCCACGAGGCCGAACTGCGCCTTCGGGCCGCCGAAACCAATCTGGAGCGTCTGGATGACGTGGTGGGTGAACTGGGTAGCCAGATCGAAAGCCTAAAGCGTCAGGCCCGTCAGGCAAATCGCTTCAAGGCCCTTTCCGCAGATATCCGCCGGGCGGAAGCCGCACTCCTGCATCTGCGCTGGTCGCAGGCAAAGATGCAGGAAGGCGAGGCGCAAAGCGCACTGGCGCAGGCGACTTCCGCCGTTGGCGACATGGCGCAGGCGCAGATGAACGCTGCAAAGGCACAGGCAGTCGGTGCGCACAAGCTGCCCGAACTGCGTGAAGCCGAGGCCAGGGCCGCGGCTGCGTTGCAGCGCCTCTCCATTGCTCGCACCCAACTGGATGAGGAAGGCGAGCGTCTTCGTGCTCGCCGGGCAGAGTTGATAAAGCGCCTCGAGCAGCTTTCCGCCGATATAGCGCGCGAAGAAGAAATGATGCGCGAGAACGCCGATATTCTGGCGCGACTCGACGAGGAGGAGCAGGAACTGATCGCTTCTGCCGAGGAATCCGGCGAACGCGATCAGGAATTGCATGCGTTGTTCCAGGAGGCGGAAATTCGCTTGCAGGACAGCGAGAATGCATTGTCCCGCGTGACGGCTGAGCGTGCCGAAGCGGCTGCGGAACGTGTGCAGATCGAGCGGGCCCTGAAGGAAACCCGTGACCGTCGCGACCGTTTGGCCGCTCAGATGGAAGCGATCGAGCGCGACATTGCTTCGGTTGCGGAGCAGATCGGCGGCTTGTTCGATCCGGCGGAAAAGCGCATCGTGGTCGACCGTTGCGCGGAAGCGCTAGCCACGGCGGAAGAAATGGTCGCCAGCGCGGAAGAGCTTGTCGCCAACGCACGTGAGGCGGAAGCCGCCAGCCGCCAGCCTTTGAGCGAAGCCCGCACTGAACTGAACCGTATCGAAACGGAAGCGCAGACGCTGGCCCGCATTCTGAATGCCGGTGAAACGGGGCAGTTCCCGCCAGTGGTGGAAGAACTGCGGGTTGAGAAGGGTTATGAAGTCGCACTCGGTGCAGCACTTGGCGAAGATCTCGATGCGGCCAGCGATGAACACGCGCCGGTCTATTGGGCTTACAATCCTGCCGCCAATGCCGATCCTGCTTTGCCGGAGGGCGTGACGCCGCTTGACCGGCTGGTGGAAGGGCCGCAGCAGTTGCGCCGCAGGCTGGCACAGGTTGGCGTTGTTTCGGATAGCGACGGCAAGCGCCTGCAAGCCTTGTTGCAACCGGGCCAGCGGCTGGTGAGCAAGGCGGGCGCGCTCTGGCGTTGGGACGGTTATACGGCGAGCGCTGATGCGCCAACGCCGGCGGCCCAGCGGCTGGCGCAAAAAAACCGGCTGGCGGAACTCGAACAGGAAGCGGTTGCAGCCCGCAAGCGCGCCGAGCAGGCCGAACAGGACGTGCAGCGTACCGAGGCTGGCGTTCGCGAGGCCATTGAGCAGGAGCGTGTTGCCCGCGATCAATGGCGCGCAAACCAGCGCAAACTCGATGAAGCGCGCGAAGCCCTGGCTGCCGCCGAACGCGCCGCAGGTCAGCTCGCGACACGCCGTGCGGGTCTGGAAGACAGCAAGGCGCATCTCACTGAAAATCTCGAAGAAGCGCAAATGCGCGTCGCGGAAGCCGAAGATCGGCTTGGCGAAATGCCGGATATCGATGCGATTGGCGAACGGCTCGCTGCATTGAGCAGCGAGGTCATGGCGGATCGCGCGGCGCTGGCTGAGGCGCGTGCTGCCTATGAAGGGCTGCGGCGCGAGGCCGATGCCCGCAAGCGGCGGCTGGAAATGATTGCGCTGGAGCGCCGCAACTGGAAATCCCGCGCGGAAAATGCCGGCCGCCATATAGAAGCATTGAATGATCGTCGGGCGGAAACGGCGGATGAAGCCGAGGCGCTTGCGGAAGCGCCTGACGAGATCGAGAGCCGTCGCCGGGCGCTTTTGAACGAGCTTTCGCAGGCTGATGCCCTTCGCAAGCAGGCGGGCGATATTCTGGCCGAGGCAGAGGCCGCGCAGGCGGAACTCGACAAGACGGCCACTCTTGCCATCCAGCAGCTGGCGGCGAGCCGCGAACAGCGTGCGCGTGCCGAAGAACGGCTTGCGGCGGCGGAAGAGCGGCGCAAGGATGCCGAAGCCCGCATCGCGGAAGCCTTGAACTGTCCTCCGCATGAGGCTATTCGCCAAGCAGGCTTGAAGCCGGACGAAGCCTTGCCCGATCCCGATCAGCTGGAACGTCAACTCGAGCGGTTGAAGATCGAGCGCGAGCGGCTTGGCGCGGTCAATCTGCGCGCCGATGAAGAGCAGCAGGAATTGTCCGGACGTCTCGATACCATCGTCTCCGAGCGGGAAGACGTCATTGAGGCGATCAAGAAACTGCGCCAGGCAATCCAGAGCCTCAATCGTGAGGGACGTGAGCGCCTGCTGGCTGCATTTGACGTTGTTAATGTGCAGTTCCAACGCCTGTTCACGCATCTCTTCGGCGGTGGCACGGCTGAACTGCAACTGATCGAAAGCGACGATCCGCTGGAAGCGGGTCTTGAAATTCTCGCCCGCCCGCCCGGCAAGAAGCCGCAAACCATGACGCTGCTTTCCGGCGGTGAACAGGCACTGACGGCCATGGCGCTCATCTTCGCGGTGTTCCTAACCAATCCGGCACCGATCTGCGTGCTCGACGAAGTGGACGCACCGCTTGATGACCACAATGTCGAACGTTACTGCAATCTGATGGATGAAATGGCGGCTTCGACCGAAACGCGCTTCGTTGTCATCACCCATAACCCGATCACCATGGCGCGCATGAACCGCCTGTTCGGTGTCACCATGGGCGAGCAGGGCGTGAGCCAGCTCGTTTCGGTGGATTTGCAGACAGCGGAACGCCTGCGCGAAGCAGGCTGATACATAATCTGTATGGAGGGTCGCATGAGCGGCGATCACGATCATGGAGACGCCAGGGACACGCCGCTTCCCAGGCTTTGGATCGCCTTCGCCCTGACCAGCCTTTACATGATCGCCGAGATCGTCGGCAGTTTCATCACCGGCAGCCTCGCGCTTTTATCCGATGCCATGCATATGGCGACTGACAGCTTTGCGCTTCTTCTTGCCTTGATCGCAATTTATCTGGGCCGACGGCCAGCTGATATTCTTCGTACCTATGGCTACGCCCGCTTTGAAATTCTTGCGGCATCAGTCAATGCGCTGCTGCTGTTGGGTGTGGCTTTCTTTATTCTTTATGAAGCCTATGCGCGTCTCTGGCGTCCCGCAGAAGTACAGTCCGTCGGTATGATGGTCGTTGCCATGGTCGGCCTTGTCGTCAACCTGATTTCGATGCGTGTCTTGACGGGACATAAGGATGAAAGCCTGAACGTCAAAGGTGCTTATCTTGAAGTCTGGGCGGATATGCTGGGTTCAGCCGGCGTGATTGTCGGGGCCGTGATCATTTATCTGACTGGATTGGAGTTGGTGGATTCACTGATCGCGATCGGCATCGGCTTCATGGTATTTCCACGCACATGGGTTTTGCTCAAGGAATGCATCAATATTCTGCTGGAAGGGGTTCCGGCCGGACTGGACCTAGATGATCTGCAGAAAGCCGTTCTAGCTGTGCCCGGCGTGGCGGCGCTCCATGACCTGCATATCTGGTCGCTGACCAAGAACCAGAAATCCCTGACCGCGCATATCGTATTGACGCGCGGCGCAGACGGCGAAACCGTGCGTCGCGCAGTGGAACATCTCTTGCAGGAACAATACGATCTTCATCACACCACTCTGCAGACAGAAGCGGTGGACCGCGTGGCCGTCGAACAGGTGCACAAAGTTATGACTATTAAGAGACTGTAGTTGTTACAATTGATATAAGTAATAAGTTAGCATATGTTTGCGCGATGTATAACTATATTATATCGCTAATAATCTATAAGTATACTACTAAAGTGATTATTTTAATGCGTCAACGTAAATATTTGATGTCGGATGCGGTGCAAATTTGCACGTGATCACAATTTGATAAGCCTGTTACAGAGATGCTTTTCGTCAGGTGACTTATCCTGGTTCAAAGCGCGAGTCAGTAACGTTGGCGATTGCCTATTTGCGAGTCAGCTTTATCAGTCGTGGGAAGGGGCAAAGTGCGCTGATTGCTGCAGCCTATCGCCATCGGACAATTATGTATTTCGAGCGTGAAGGAGCAACAGTTGATTTTTCAAAGAAGGAAGGCCTCATCCATGAGGAGTTTATGTTGCCAGCAGCTTCTCCTGAATGGGTCCGTGCAATAACTCAGGGCTCGGTTGGGCAAGCTTCGGAGAGCTTTTGGAATTTCGTCGAAGCATCAGAGAAACAGGTGCATGCGCAATTGGCACGCGAGGCCATAATCGCCTTACCTGGCCAATTGCTGCCAAGTCAGAACATTGCACTCGTGCGAGAATTTATCGAAACGCATGTTCTGTCTAGAGGCATGGTAGCTGACTGGGTTTATCATGACGAGCCTGGCAATCCTCATATACACCTGATGATGAGTCTTCGGCCTCTCACGAACGAAGGTTTCGGAGCCAAAACGATAGTAATTTGCGATGAAACCGGGTCTCCAAAACGACGCGTTAATGGACAGTTGGTCCGGACTCAATGGGGAGGAAATAGAACTGATTTTTTAGAGTTCCGTAATGGATGGTTTGAGTGCCAGAATCGGCACCTTGCTCTCGCTGGTTTTGACCTGCATATCGACGGACGGTCCTACTCAGAACAAAACCTTGACATCGTGGGTATGGTCCATGTCGGCCCTGCAGCGTCAGGTATTGTTCGAAAAGCCAAAGACGCGAGCAAAACCGACCATGTCCGTCGTGCTGAGTTAAACCAACACCGCAAAGACGAAAATCTGCAGCGGATCATCAGGCGGCCAAGTATCGTCCTTGATATCGTAAGTTCCGAAAGGAGTGTTTTCGAAAGAAAAGATTTGGAGAACATTATTCGCAGATATTCGAACGATAATGCCCTTTGTTCGCATCTTTCTGCGGAGATTCTTAAAAGTCCAGAAGTGCTGAGAATCGATAGGGCGCCGTTTGAACTCAACAAAAAAAATCAGGTTCTGGAAAAATTCACCACGAAAAGATTGATCAGGATGGAAGCCCGAATGGCTATGAATTCGGTCCGTCTTTCGAAGCTTAAAAGCCATCCAGTTCAGGCTAACCGAATGGATGAGATATGTGATCGGCACAGCTGGCTCAACAAGGAGCAAAGAACAGCAATCCGTTATCTGGTCGACGGGCAGAGCATAGCTGTTGTCGTGGGAAGGGCTGGGACAGGAAAAACTTCCATGCTGAAAGTGGCCGCTGCGATATGGAGGGACGCAGGCTATACTGTGCTTGGGGGCGCTCTGGCTGGAAAAGCAGCCGAAGGGTTGCAAAACGGTGCGCATATTCAAAGTCGCACGCTGGCATCGTGGCAACACCGTTGGGATGTCGGAAAAGACCGGATTGACTCTCGAACGGTGTTCATTGTTGACGAAGCGGGTTTGGTTGCGTCAAGACAGATGGCTGCTTTCCTGCAAGTTGTTAAAGACGCCGGTGCCAAAATTGTGCTGGTTGGCGATGCCGCGCAGCTACAGCCTATTGAAGCGGGTGCTGCGTTCAGAGCAATCGCGGACAAAGTAGGCTATGTAGAGCTTGAGACAATTCTCCGTCAGCGAGAGGCCTGGATGCGTAAAGCATCGGCTTGCCTGGCGACCAATAAAACCAAGTTGGCGTTGGACGAATACGATGTCCACGGGAAAATCCATTCCTGCAGAAACAAAGACGAGGCACTTGCACGGCTGATTGCAAATTGGGACGAAGCGAAGTCGAAAGGTGTAAATTCGCTTATCCTTGCGCATTTGCGACGTGACGTGCAGCAGCTCAACCTGCTTGCTCGGCAGAAACTCATCGACAGAGAACTAATCGGACGGGAATTTTCATTCGAGTCCATTAACGGTCCCAGAAAAATTGGAAAAGGCGAACAGCTGATTTTCCTGCGAAACGACAGCTCATTGGGCGTTAAAAACGGAACCGTTGGCCAGGTGGTATCTGCCGCTCGAAATGCAATTGTCGTTCGGATTTCAGAGGGCGGCAAACATCGTGAAGTCAATGTAAATAGTAAAAATTATAATGAAATAGATTACGGATATGCAACTACAATACATAAATCGCAGGGTGTAACTGCTGATAGGGTTGATGTGCTCGCCTCTTCCACATTGGACCGGAATTTGACTTATGTAGCGATGACGCGCCACACAGAAGATCTAAATATATATTATAGCAAAGAGATATTCAGGAACAAGGAGAGCCTTGGAACGGTACTTTCACGTAACAATACGAAGGAAACCACCCTCGATTATGATAACGGTCCCATCTACATGCAAGCGTTGAGGTTTGCTCAAAATCGGGGGCTAAATCTACTTAGGGCTGCGCGGACACTTTATTATGACCGTCTCTCCTGGATCGCCGACCAGGCGAAACGGTTGCAGGAAATGGGTTTACGGCTTCAAATAATTGCACGCTCCCTACCAGAGAGAGAAGTGGCCATTACTGGCGAGACTTTGGTGCCCGGTGTTTCAGAATATACGAAATCGGTTTCCCAAGTCGTGGCGGCGCAGTTGGCAGGCCACCGTGCGCTTCAGCGTGATATCGAAATGATAAACTCGAGCTTAGGGAAGATCTTTAAGGATCCCGAGAGCGTCGTTAAGAAGCTGGAAGTTTCATCGTTGTTGGCCGAGGAAGACAGCTGTCGAGCAAAGCTCAATCTGCTGAGGGAGAAACCTGGGACCTTAGGAGCCCTTTATGGCCAAGCCGGCCTTTTTGCTGGCAGGCGAGCAAGACAGGAAAGAGAAGCCGTGCTCAACGCTGCGGGATATCTTGCGACTCAGATAAGTCTGCATCTTGATTATCGGAAAAAGTTGAAAGCGTCGTTGGAGCGAGATGAAATCGAGCGGCGCCAACGGATGAGCGTGGAAATTCCATATCCGTCCGAGGCAGCCCAAAATTATCTTGTGGATGCAGGAAAATTGGGTGACGAACAGTATGCTCAACGTCATGAAGCTTACCGCTCTTTGGATCAAGGAGTGAAAGCGGAGCTTGAAGCTTTTGCAACGGCGATTGATCGCCGATTTGGGAATGGAGCATTCTTGGGGGCGTGTGACAGAGTTTCAATAGAACAAAAGCTCGCAAAGGTTATGGCGTATTGTACGGAAGAACAACGTCAATACGTTAACAACGCATGGAGCCTGTTACGAGCGGCTCAAAAAATTGAATCCGATAAGCTGCGGGTTAAAATTACCGAAATGTACAGCATAAAAAAATCAATTTCGTTGTCGATTTAAAGGAGACAAGCGTTTGCATGCACGATATAGGATCAGAAACAGCCGAACCTTTCAATAAAATCGCTTTACTATTTTTCTTTTTTTATCTCTTCTTCTCTTCTCACAAGTTCGTTTTCTATTGCCTCTCGGATAAACGCCGAAATTTTATAATTGCCGACCAAGTCCGTAATGCGCTTCTTAGTTTCCAGAGAGATTCGAATTTTTGTCTCGTGCAAATTTAATGGTGGACGTCCCATGATGGCGGAAGTTCACTCCTTGTTAGATTTCTCAAATCGGTCAGTTAAATAAACATCCCCGTTTATTGACATCCTAAACATCCCCGTTTATTGTGCGTTGACATCGGCTGAATGACGTTTTGCCCACGCCACTCAGCCTGACCATAACCCAAGTGTATAGGACTCGGATCATGGCTGATTCTGAGAATAGCACAACTATGCCTCAGTTTACCCCAGAAAACCTGCTTAAATCTATCGAACCAGTTAGGGGGGCTGTTTTACGTGATGCCGCCGAGAGGTTAACTGCGTCAAACGCCGACCTCTGCGACAGAAGTGGCGTTGATCCTGTCGTCTCGTATTGGCGACGGTGGAGCGTAACACACGCGAGAAGCAATGAACTGTGCCGTCTTCAGCAAGGATTAGAGACCAAACTTCTGAAGAAAATTAGCTATTTGCCTCAAGCCGAGCAAGAACGTGTATCATCTCGCATTTTTCATTCCATCGACCAAATCAGAGGTCGTCGTGCTGGCTCGGAGGCGGCTGGCCTACAAGAATACGCAATAACAGAGCCGCAAAAAGCAAACAACAAACGGCGCGAGGTTAACGATGAATTGGACTACCGGAATGCCTACAGGGATCATTTACAAATTCTAGATATAGAGTTTGACCTTGCTGAGGCACTCTTCAATGCTCCGGCTAAGACAATCGTAGGGATTGTTGCAAAGCTTCATTGTGTTCTTGAGATGCGAGATCCTCTCGGAGTTGAAGATGGCGAACCATGGCCGCTGTTAAGGTCTATTCTGTTCGATTTGATCCGGGTCGAAGAAGATAGCAGCTTGTAATTGAGCGAGCTTTAGGTGGCCTAGCAATTCTTCCGTTCAGATCGCTAGCAGGTGCTAAATCTAAGATCGTTTCTGATTCGACCTGCTGCGAATCTTCATTGATCGCTCCAGATTGCCAATTCATTTCCGGCCGGATCTGTGAAATGAAAACGCCTCCCGCCGGGAAAGGAAAAGATGGGTTTCACAATGATTCCGCCCGCGTCAGTAACTGCCGCTAATGCGTCTTCCAGCCGCGTAGCATAGAGTACAGGCAGAGGCTTTGCCATTGCCTGTTGGTCGGCGTCAAAACCGCCGTCCAGTCCCTCCGAAAAGGCGGAGTAGGTTGGGCCATAATCAATGAAAGACCAACCGAAGGCGCGTGCATAGAAGTTCTTCGTCGCATCGAGCGAACCGTTTCCCGCTGGCATTTCCAGATAGTCGAGCTTACCTGTGATCCGCATTGTCAAACTCCATGTTCATCATTTGTTCTTAATTTGCTGTATCTGGTACACAGAGTCAATCTGTAGCGGGGTCGTTGCCCCACCTCTAATCGATTCTATTGTCGCGGCCTCTCTTTTTTGGTTGGCAGCAGCGTTGCTGATCGCATAAGCAACAAGGGCGGGTACAGGTAAAGCTTGCAACTGTTGCAGGACTTTTATGAGCTGTCCTTGCATCAAGGGAGGCCATGATGGCGAAGTGGGTGTACACGTTCGGCGACGGCAAGGCAGAAGGTGCGGCAAGCGACCGCAATCTTCTCGGCGGAAAGGGAGCGAACCTGGCTGAAATGAGCAGCCTTGGTCTGCCAGTGCCTCCGGGCTTTACCATCACGACCGAAGTCTGCACCTATTATTACGATCACGACCGGTCCTATCCATCCGAATTGAATGATCAGGTTCAGGCGGCGCTCGCCCATATCGCGAAGGTGACGGGGCGCAATTTCGGCGATGCCGAAAAGCCGCTGCTGGTGTCTGTGCGGTCCGGTGCCCGCGCTTCGATGCCGGGCATGATGGATACGGTGCTCAATCTTGGTCTTAACGACGAGACCGTGCAGGCCATTGCCCGCGAGGCGGGCGATGAGCGCTTTGCCTATGACAGCTACCGCCGTTTCATTCAGATGTATTCGGATGTTGTGCTGGGTGTCGACCACGGCTTTTTTGAAGAAATTCTCGAAGACAAGAAGGCCGATCTCGGCGTCGATGTCGATACGGCCCTGACGGCAGAAGACTGGAAGGACGTTATCGGTTCTTACAAGGCGAAGGTCGAGGAAGAACTGGGCCAGCCTTTCCCGCAAGACCCGCGAGAACAACTTTGGGGCGCCATCGGCGCCGTCTTCTCGAGCTGGATGAATGCGCGCGCCATCACCTACCGGCGTCTGCATAACATCCCGGCGGCCTGGGGCACGGCGGTCAATGTGCAGGCCATGGTGTTCGGCAATATGGGCGAAACCTCTGCCACCGGCGTTGCGTTCACACGCAATCCTTCGACGGGCGAAAAGAAGCTTTATGGTGAGTTCCTCGTCAATGCGCAGGGTGAAGATGTGGTGGCGGGTATCCGCACGCCGCAGAACATCACCGAAGAAGCGCGAATTGCTGCCGGGTCCGACAAGCCATCGCTTGAAAAGGTGATGCCGGAAGCCTTTGCCGAATTCCTCAAGGTCGCCGACCGGCTGGAACAGCACTATCGCGACATGCAGGATCTCGAATTCACCATTGAGCGCGGCAAATTGTGGATGCTCCAGACCCGCTCGGGCAAGCGCACCGCAAAGGCTGCGTTGAAAATGGCCGTGGAAATGGCGGGCGAAGGCCTTATCACGCAGGAAGAAGCGGTTCTGCGTGTCGATCCGGCAGCGCTCGACCAGCTTCTGCACCCAACCATCGACCCGCGCGCCGAGCGTCAGGTGATCGGTCAGGGACTGCCGGCATCGCCGGGAGCTGCGACGGGTGAAATCGTCTTCTCGTCGGAAGATGCCGAACAGGCAAAATCGGAAGGCCGCAAGGTTATCCTCGTTCGCATCGAAACCAGCCCGGAAGATATTCACGGCATGCATGCGGCGGAAGGCATTCTGACGACGCGCGGCGGCATGACCAGCCACGCGGCGGTTGTTGCTCGCGGCATGGGCAAGCCATGTGTTTCGGGTGCCGGGTCGCTTCGCGTGGATTATCGCAATGGCGTCATGCTTGCGGCGGGCCAGAGTTTCAAGAAGGGCGATGTGGTTACCGTCGATGGCGGCACCGGGCAGGTTCTCAAAGGCGCGGTCGCCATGTTGCAGCCGGAGCTTTCGGGCGATTTCGGCAAGCTGATGGAATGGGCTGACCGCACCCGCCGGATGAAAATTCGGGCCAATGCCGAAACACCGGCAGATGCCCGCACGGCGCGTTCCTTCGGCGCGGAGGGTATCGGGCTGTGCCGCACCGAGCACATGTTCTTCGAGGGAAGCCGTATCGTCGCCATGCGTGAGATGATTTTGGCTGACAATGAAGAAGGGCGGCGCGTAGCGCTGGCCAAGCTTCTGCCGATGCAGCGTTCGGACTTTGTCGAGCTTTTCGAGATCATGAAAGGCCTGCCTGTCACGATCCGCCTGCTCGACCCGCCATTGCACGAGTTCCTGCCGCATACGGATGAGGAAGTGGCAGAGGTTGCCCGGTCGATGGGCGTCGACAGCGCAAAGCTTCGCGAACGCGCCGACAGCCTGCATGAGTTCAACCCGATGCTTGGTCATCGCGGCTGCCGTCTGGCTGTATCCTACCCGGAAATCGCGGAAATGCAGGCGCGGGCGATTTTTGAAGCCGCCGTTGAGGCTGGCAAGAAAACCGGCGAGCCTGTCGTGCCGGAAGTGATGGTGCCGCTGGTCGGATTGAAAGCCGAGCTTGATTTCGTCAAGGCGCGCATCGATGCTGTTGCCCAGGATGTCATGACCGAGGCGGGCGTCAAGATCGATTATATGGTCGGTACGATGATCGAGCTGCCGCGTGCCGCCTTGCGCGCAGCCGAAATCGCAGAAACCGCCGAGTTCTTTTCGTTCGGCACCAACGATTTGACGCAGACCACATTCGGCATTTCGCGCGACGATGCCTCGTCGTTCCTGACGTCCTATCAGCAACGGGGCGTGATCGAACAGGACCCGTTTGTGTCGCTCGATCTGGAAGGCGTCGGCGAACTGGTCGAAATTGCCGCCGAGCGCGGACGGAAAACCCGCCACAATATCAAGCTCGGCATTTGCGGCGAGCATGGCGGCGATCCGGCGTCGATTGCCTTCTGCGAAAAGACAGGTCTCGACTATGTGTCCTGTTCGCCGTTCCGGGTGCCGATTGCCCGTCTTGCGGCTGCGCAGTCGGCTGTGCGCAAGGTTTGACATGACGCCACAATTTGGCTTAGCTGCCGGAGTAATGCCCGGTGGCCAAGCAATTTTCAGAAAACGTAATCATGTTTCGTTGTATCGCCGTGGCTGGAGCCGCCATCCTCATCGTGACAAGCATGGCCAGTGCCTATGATATCTCGCCGCAGGAGCGCGCGCAGAACAAGGCTCGCCAGGACACGATCAGGGTTGTCGAACCGCAATTGCATATTGCGCGCGGCGGTGCCGCGTCACCGCAGGTGGCATTGACGCTTGATGCCTGCATGGGCAAGACCGACCACCGGATACTCGACATGCTGGTTCAGAACCGGATTCCGGCAACGATCTTCGTCACAGGCCGATGGATAAAACAGAACCCTGCCGCCGTGGCGGTTCTGAAAGCCAATACGGATCTTTTCGATATCGAAAATCATGGTGCGATGCATATTCCGGCCATCACCAATGAGCCCAGGATGTACGGGATCAAGACGGCGGGCTCGCTTGAGGCGGTCCATCTGGAGATCGACGCCGGTGCGACGGCAATCACGGATGCAGGAATGTCGAAGCCCGTCTGGTATCGCGATGCGACGGCCCGTTATTCGACCGATGCCGTCAAGCTGGCGGCAAGCATGGGCTACAAGATCGGTGGTTATTCATTGAATGGCGATCAGGGAGCCTCCCTGATGGCGCCAGCGGTCGAGCGCCGCATCGCCGCCGCCCGGGATGGTGACGTCATCATTTCGCATATCAACCAGCCGTCGCGTTCGGCGGGTGAGGGTGTGGTCAAAGGCGTGCTGGCCCTGAAGGCGAAGGGGATGAAATTCGTGCGTCTCAAGGAGGTCGAGACGACCATGACGCTCAACCCGGTCGCACCGCACAACCTTCACGCGGACGTTCCAAAGCAGGCGGCACCGAAATAGGCTGCATGACTGCTTCAGGCGCCGTTGACTTTTTCCTTCGGGGAAAGACTTTTCATCACGGCTGCGTAGTTGCGGCCTAGGCTTTCGAAAACGGCATTTTCGCCGGTCGGCGGCTCGACTGACAATGTCGTGCCGTCATTGCGCAACGTGACAAATATGACCTGGTCCTCCGGTTGCCCGGCGATGGCAATTGCCCCGATGCGTTGCGCTTCGCTGGTGTCCAGCGCCGGCATGTTGAACAGAACTTCACCGCCCACACGTTCGGCGGCCTTGGCAAGCGCGGAGTCGAAACCTTCGATCAGGACGTCGATGGCCCCAAGCGCGAACTCCAGTTCGACGGCTTCAAGCGTCATCATATCGTCTGGGGTTGTCCCGTCCGATAACGGGCTGCCATTTTGAAGGGCGCGATCCATTCCGTCCTCTCCGACGATTGCAATATCTGCCCCCATGTGCGCAATCATGCCTTCTGTTAGCGGTTGCTGCAATGCCTTTTTATTTGATTTACCTAGCTTTTTTTCACTTATTCTTAAAGCTGGTGATCTTTGCAGGCTAAGAACGCATCCCGAAAAGTGCAAAACGGTTTGCGGATGTGATGCGCGTTGAACAAACAATTGCAGTCCTGATGAGCCGTAATCTGATTGGACTGCGCCCGGGGAGGGTGCTGCCCCTAATGCGATTTGCCTTATCTATCAAGCACGCTAAACGTGTATTAGCTGTTGATTTCATAGATCGCTAAACATTGGGCCCGATAGGTTTTGATCGCGGTCAATGCTCTTTCATCCCGAATCTTCGACGTTCTCCTCATCACAAGGGAATTGGTGTCGGAGGGCACATGAAACTGATCTGGAAAGCGGCGGTCGGCGGCGCGGGTGCGCTAGCCGCAGCCTGGCTCTTTGCGCTTTCAACGCCCCATTGGCTGACGGCCCGACAGGAAAGCGCCGTCGATGTAACCGACAAGGCTTTGATCGAAAAGGGCGAGTATGTTGCCCATGCGGGCGATTGCGCTGCCTGCCATACTGCACCCGGGGGCAGGGCTTTTGCGGGCGGGCTCGGCATGCAGACGCCGCTTGGCACGATTTACTCCACCAACATCACGCCGGACAGCAAAACCGGTATCGGCAGCTATAGCTATGCCGATTTCGAGCGTGCGGTGCGGCAGGGGGTGCGGCGGGATAATGTCCATCTTTATCCGGCAATGCCGTTCGTCTCCTATACGGTCGTGAATGATGAGGACATGAAAGCGCTTTATGCGTTCTTCATGTCGAAGGTGGAGCCGGTCCAGCAGGATAACCAGCCCAGCACCTTGCCATGGCCGACCAACATGCGCTGGCCGCTCGCCTACTGGCAGCTTTTCTTTGGAAACTCGCGTCCGTTCGAAATTGCAGCGGACACTGATCCGGTGATCGCCCGCGGCGCCTATCTGGTCGAAGGGCTTGGTCATTGCGGTGCGTGTCATACGCCACGGGGTCTCGCCTATGAAGAAAAAGCGGTGAAGAACGATCCCAAAGGCAGGTTCCTCTCCGGTTCG
Source organism: Brucella pseudintermedia (assembly GCF_008932435.1). GTDB lineage: Bacteria > Pseudomonadota > Alphaproteobacteria > Rhizobiales > Rhizobiaceae > Brucella > Brucella pseudintermedia. The sequence continues at coordinate 213,612 of NZ_WBWE01000007.1, forward strand.
GTTCTGGAAGGCTGGTATGCGAAAAACCTGCGCGATCAGGATACCGGTCTTTCGACATGGGCTGAAGACGAGATTGTCACCTTCCTCATGACCGGACGTACCGATCGCACCGCGGCATTCGGCTCGATGGCCGATGTCGTGCAGCATTCGACCCAGCATCTTGCGGAAGACGATTTGCGGGCGATTGCCCGCTATCTGAAATCGCTGGCGCCAAGCGAAGGTCGTGCTCGCGAATGGCAGCCGAAGGAAGACGTGACGACGGCTGCTCTCAAGGCGGGAGACTTCACTGCGCCGGGTGCCCTGTCCTATGTCGAGCAATGTTCGGTCTGTCATCGTATGGACGGTAAGGGCGCGCCGCGCATCTATCCCGCACTTGCCGGCAACTCGATCGTCTTTGCCGACGATCCAAGCTCGCTCATTCAGGTCACGCTGACCGGAGGCAGGACGCCTGACACGCCAGCGGACAGGATGGCCTTCACCATGCCGGGATTTGCCGATCTTCCCAACTGGCAGGTCGCCGAAATCCTGAACTTCATTCGCAATGGCTGGGGCAACCACGGGGCCGCCATAACAGAACAGGACATCGCGCGCATGCGGCGGGAAATTGCTCACAAGCCCGTCCACTATGTTCCGGAGAACAAGCAATGAAAACCAGTACGATTATCGTTCTTGGTGTGGGGTTTGCCGCGGCAGTAACGGGCAGTGCTTTCCTTTTCAATCATCTGCGGCCTTCGCTGGATGCTCCGGCTCCCAAGGCCTATGCGGTTCTCGACAAGGACAAGAACCAGGTCGGAACCTATGTCATTCCCCCGGACCGGGACATTCTAAAGCAGCCGAACGCGCCCGAAATCATGCATGGCAAGCGGTTGCTCAACGAGACGGCCCGGCTTCTGCCCGACAATGTCGGCAATGGCCTCAACTGCAACTCCTGCCACATGGGGCAGGGCAAGATGGACAACGTTGCATCCTATATCAACACCAGCAATTTCTATCCCGCCGTCATGCCCCGCGCGGGAAAGGAAGTCGATCTGGTGATGCGTATCAACGGCTGCTTCCAGCGTTCGATGAACGGCAAGCCGCTGCCGCCGGATGGTGCCGATATGAGGGCCATGGTCGCCTATATGGACTGGCTGCGGCAAGACGTGAAGAAGGGCACGAAGGTGGCGATACGCAATGCCGGGCCCATCGATGAAAGCCTTGTTCCCGATCCGGTCAATGGTGCGAGAATCTACGCTGCACAATGCTCGACCTGCCATGGTGCTGATGGAGAAGGCATGAAGGACCAGGCTGGCGATTATATCTTTCCGCCGCTGTGGGGCGATGAAAGCTTCAATATCGGGGCCGGACTGGCCCGCACTTACAAGGCGGCGCAATTCGTCAAATATGCGATGCCGCCTGCCCAGAACTACAATCTGCCCATCGGGCAGGGCGGTGTGCTGACCGATCAGGAAGCTATCGGCGTGTCGGAATATTTCACCCACATGCCGCGTCCTGATTTCGCCGGAAAGGTGAAGGACTGGCCGAATACGAAAAAGCCGAAAGACGCGCGCTAGAGCATTTCCAGCAAAAGAGCGAAGCGGTTTTGCGCAGGATAATGCGGCGAAACAAATAGTTAGGGCGGTTCCGGCAACTCTAGTTTTGACCGGACTCGCTCTAAACGGCGTCACCGAGGAAAAATGCCCCGCCATGCAATGCAGCAGGCGGGGCATCTGAATTTCCGCGTTGAGGTTTTGCCGAGCGAAAATCTCTCTGCTATTCATAGTGCCTGAAAACACAGAGACAGGGCGCTCTCATGATTCCATTCAACGGGAAGCGGTCTGGGCCTTTTCCGGTTTGAGACAGTTTTCCTGGGACTGCTGTCTGGGAGACCATATGAGAAAACTTCGCTACCAGCGGCGTCAGTCGCGCTCTGCGGTATGGTCGCTCCGGCTTGGCATTTTTGCAGTTGTTTTGCTTGCGATGGCATTTCTTCTGCACCGCTTCTGGAAGCTCGAGACGCCCGATCTGGTGCTGCTTGCCGGATTGAGTACCGCGCTCGCGGCACTGGCTCTGCTCTGCGCCGCAAAAGGCTTTCGCAATCTCTGGGTCAATGGCGACAAGGGCGGTGCGCGATCCTTCTGGGGCGGCCTGTTCGCTTTTGCCGTGTTGCTGCCGGTCGGGCTGGTGGCAGCACTGTGGTACACGTCCCCACCGCTTTATGACCTCTCGACCGACTTTGAGACGCCACCGCAATTTCCGCCCGACATGCCGTCACGCCTGCAATGGATGAACCCGCTGACGGTGGCGGTGAGCGGCGATGCGCTGACCCAGTTGACGGCCTATCCCGATGTGGTCGGACGCCGCTATGAAGCCGCCCCGGATCGGATCGCGCAAGGTGTCAGAACGGTTTTCAAGACATTCGGATGGCAGGTGATCGCGCATGATGCTCCCTCGCCGGAGCAGAGTGCAACGCGGTTTGTCGCAACGGCGCACAGTTTCATTCTGGGCCTCAAGAGCGATATAGTGATCCGGCTGCTCGATGAAGGCGAAACCACCTATGTGGATGTGCGTTCCCTGTCGCGTTATGGCAAACGTGACATGGGGCAGAATGCGGCCTTCATCACCGATTTTCTGGGCGCGCTGGAAAGTGAAGTCAACAAAGCTCCAGCCGACGTGGAATGATCAGCCGCGAATATAGATACTGTCGAGCGATGGGTGGTCGTCGGTCTTCACCTCTCCGCGTCCGACCAGATCTTCCAGATGCGCCAGCACGGACAGTGCTGCCGCACCATGCAGTCGCGGATCGGTATCGCGATAGATGGCCTTCACCATGTCGCCGATCGTCCTGTCGCCTTGCAGGACGCGCTCGAAGATGGCCCGTTCGCGCATCTTGCGATGCGCACGCAGGCCGCGAACGAAAGCAACTGGCTTGGTGACGGCCCCGCCATGGCCCGGCAGATAGACCTTGTCATCGCGTGCCAGCAGTTTTTCCAGCGAGACCATGTAATCGCTCATGGAGCCGTCTGGCGGTGCAACAATGGATGTCGCCCAGGCCATTACATGATCGGCGGAAAAGAGAACGCCGGTATTCTTCAGGCCGAACGCCATGTGATTGGCGGCATGTCCGGGGGTATGAATGCCTTCCAGTGCCCAGCCGTCGCCTTCGATCGTGCCTCCGTCGGCCAGTGCGATATCAGGAATGAAGTCCGTGTCGGCGCTTGCTTCGAGCATGTTCACTTCGCCCGCATAATAGGGGCGGGCGGGGCGATGCGCTCCCTCGGCCACGGTGCGCGCGCCAAGGCTTTCCTTCAGCCGCTGCGCGAGAGGTGAGTGGTCGCGATGGGTATGGCTGACGAAGATGTGGCTGACCGGGCGACCGGCAATGGCGGCGATCAGGGCGTTATAATGCGCGTCATTATCCGGGCCGGGGTCGATGACAGCCAACGTATCGGTGCCGATGATATAGCTGTTGGTGCCGTGAAAGGTGAAAGCGCTCGGATTATTGACGGTGAGGCGCAAAACGCCTTTACCCAGTTCAACCGGTTCCCCATATTGGGGCGTGAAACTGCTGTTGAAAACAAGCGCCATGGAAGCGGCTTTCCATTCTTCTTTGGTTTGATTGATGAAACGGCATAGGCCTTATATAGTCGGGTTGCAAACGTGAACAGTCACGTGCGCCGAAATCGCGTCAGGGGTCGGTTCCGGGGGGGCATTCCGGTATCTGCCGCCGCGTCAAAAGTGGAGTTGGATATGCCTCATAGAGTAAAGCCTCGCGTCGCCACCGCCTCTCTCGCTGCAGAATATCTGCCCACCAGTCAACTGGCCCGCGCTTTCTGGTTTGTGGGCCTTGCACTGATCGGAACAGCCGTTCTCACGATCTCCGCCAAGATCAAGGTCGATCTGGTCTACGTCAATGTGACGATGCAGACCTTTGCTCTTTTTGCGATTTCGGCTCTTTACGGATCGCGGCTCGCCGTGGCGACGGTTGCGCTTTATCTGCTTGAAGGCGTCCTTGGCATGCCTGTCTTCACCGGCACGCCGGAAAAGGGCATCGGCCTTGCCTATATGGTCGGCCCGACGGGCGGCTACCTCCTGTCTTATCTTGCTGCGGCCTGGATCGTCGGACGCGCCGCTGACAAGGGTCTGGCGCGCAATCCCTTCGCCCTCGGCGGTGCTATGCTGCTCGCGGACGCCGTCATCCTGCTGATGGGCGCTGGCTGGATGGCCTATCTCTTCGGTCTGGAAAAGGCCATTGCCTTCGGCTTCGGCGCATTCATCGTTGGCGACCTTGTGAAGCTGGCGCTTGCCGCTTGCGGCGTGCCCGCGATGATGTCGCTTCTGAAGCGCTGAAATTTACAGTTCTTCGCATGATGAAAGCCGGGCGATTCGCCCGGCTTTTTCTTGTTTCGGTTGAAACTGCTTCGCGATTGACAGAGACCTCTTCAACAAGCTTTGTCGTTATAAGAAATCTGTTTTATGGGGAGGATGACTTGCGCGTCGAAACTCTGGTGGTCGAACCGCTGACGAAAGAGGCTTTTGCGCCATTTGGCGATGTGATCGAGATGGAGGGAGCGGAGCTTCGTCTGATCAACAATGGCACAACGGAGCGCTACCATGATCTCGCCCGTGTCGAAGCCGCTGGCAGCGAGGCCCGGGTGCTCGTCAATATTTTCAGGGGACAATCGTTCGAAGCGCCCATCGATATCGTCATGATGGAACGCCATCCGTTCGGTTCGCAGGCATTCATTCCGTTGAACGGCAGACCGTTCCTCGTAGTAGTCGCCGAAGATGCTGACGGCAAGCCCGCCCGTCCGCGTGTGTTTCTGGCGCGTGGTGACCAAGGCGTCAATTATCTGCGCAATGCGTGGCATCACCCGCTGCTGGCGCTGGAGCAGAAATCCGATTTTCTGGTTGTCGACAGGGCAGGCAGGGAGGACAATCTGCAAGAGTTTTTCTTCTCCGATGCCATCTATCGCATCGAAACGATCACACCTGCCTGAGCATATTGAGGTAGACTTATGGGTAAACTTTCCACGCATGTTCTCGACACCGCCCACGGCAGCCCCGCAGCCGCCATGCGCATCGAGCTTTATCGGATAGCCGCCAACGGTGCGTCCGAACTCATCAAGCGCACGGTGACCAATCTCGACGGCCGCACGGATGCGCCGCTGCTCTCGGGCGACGAAATGCGGACCGGCACTTATGAATTGCAGTTCCATGTGGCCGAATATTTCGAGGGGCGCGGTGCGGAGTTGGCCAATCCGCCGTTTCTCGATCTTATTCCGATCCGCTTCGCAATTGCGGATGTCGACGGCCATTACCATGTGCCGTTGCTCGTCAGCCCCTGGTCCTACTCCACCTATCGCGGAAGCTGATCGGACTTATCCCCTCCGCCCATGACAGAAATAGACTCCTCGCATCATTCATCGCGAGGAGTTTTTCATGGACCAAACCCCAAATCTGAAATTGCCCTATATTCTGCCCAGCCAGGCGCAGAAGCACGTTACCCACAATGAGGCCTTGCGGTTGCTGGATGCTGTCGTGCATCTGAGCATCAAATCGCGAACCCGAACAGACACGCCGGAAACCCCTGCCAGCGGAGACCGCTTTCTGGTGGCTGCACCATCTGCCGGGGCATGGACCGGCAAAGACGGAACGATTGCCTCCTTTATCGATGGCGGATGGCTGTTCGTTGCGCCTGCTGTCGGCTGGCAGGCCTATGTCGAGGATGAAGCGCAACTGCTCGTTCTCGATGACAATCTCTGGAAGGGTGTTTCATCGGTCCCCGACATCAGTCCCTCTCAATGCTGGGCGTGCAGGCGACGGCCGATGCGGTCAACCGGCTCGCGGTCTCGTCCGATGCCAGCCTGTTCAACAATGCCGGGGCAGGGCACCAGATCAAGGTAAACAAGCAGGCGGTCACCGATACGGCAAGCCTTCTATACCAGACCAACTGGACCCGTTTTGCCGAAATGGGGCTGAATGGCAGCAACGATTTCAGTGTGAAGGTAAGCAGCGATGCAGGACAATGGCAGGAGGCGATCAAGATCGATCACGCGACCGGCAACGTCGCCATCGGTTCGGTCTGGCCGCAGGCCCGGCTTCATGTCGATGGTCCAATCCGCCCCGCCTCCTATGTAGTCGCGGCGCTGCCTTCCGCCGGGAGCAATGACGCAGGCGCGATCGCTTTCGTCACCGATGGTCCGTCCGGTGCGGAAATGCTCTTTTCGGATGGCGTGAATTGGCGAAGCATTCGCAGCGGCACGATAATTGCCTAGGGCATTTGCAGTCAGCCGGAATTATCTGGCTTCGAACAAATGCGGTAAATCAAAGCGATGGAGCGGAATCGCGAACCTGTGTGAGCGCGTCCGCTCTGGCGGTCTCCCGAAAGCGGCAACCGGTTTGGGGCCGGGACATGCGGGAACCACGAGACGGAACGCGGCCCCAATTTGGCCAAAAGATGTTTGTTAAGCGCCTGAAACGGCAATTGATATAGTCCTGCCGGAGGACTCATGATAACGGTGGCGAGAAATTTGAATGCTTCGCAGCTACGACGTGCGGCAAGCCGCGAAGGGATTGACTAAATTTTAGTCCCCAATAGTAGTATGAATAGCCTTATGGCGCTGGAATCGTTCCGGTATTTCTCTCCGTGGGAGAGCGGGATTACACGCGTATGAGTTTGAAATATCCATGGCAGAGACTGGCGCTTTTGCCCCGCGCCAGCAAACAGATCATCCTGATGCTGAGCGACTGTGCTCTGCTGTTGCTCAGTGCCTATATCGCGTTCGTGATCCGGCTCGGCTTCGTTTTCGTGCCGAACGAGGGACAAACGTTCCTGATTTTCATCGCGCCCGTTCTGGCAATTCCGGTCTTCATTCGCTTCGGGCTCTACCGCGCCATTATCCGCTATCTGGCGGAACGTGCGATCTGGCCGATTTTTCAGGCCACGGCCATTGCCTCGCTGTTTTGGGTTGCGCTGGTGTTCCTGATGGAACTCTACGGCAGCGCGGGCCTGCCGCGCTCGGTTCCGCTGCTCTATTGGCTTTTGAGCACCGTTTTCATCTCGGCAAGCCGGTTCGGTGCGAAGTGGCTTTTGCGAAGCGCTGAATCCGACAAACGTTATACGAGTTCCGCATTGATCATTGGCGTGGGCGAGCCCGCGCGCCAGCTCGCAACTGCGCTTCGCAGTCATAGCGACACATTGGTTGTCGGCTTTGTCGATCCTGATGGTCAGCTCAACGGCATGGATATCGTGGGACTGCGTGTCTACGGTGTGGAAGACATTCCCGCCCTGATCGAAAACTACGGCATCAAGCAGGTGGTCGTATCGGAACCGGGGCTGGAACAGAAGCAGCGCCAGGATTTTGCTCGGCTTCTTGGGCGCCTCCCAGTCAACACGCGCATTCTTCCGCCGATTGCCGATCTGACGGCGGGCAAATATCTGGTCAGTTCGCTGCGCAATGTTGAAATCGACGACCTGCTTGGACGCTCGCCGGTGCCGCCGGACGCGGCATTGTTGCGTGAAGTGGTCGAGGGCCGGCGCATCATGGTGACGGGGGCTGGCGGATCGATCGGCAGCCAGCTTTGCTGCACCATTGCGCAATGGAACCCCGCCTCCATCGTCCTTTTCGAATCAAGCGAGTTCGCGCTTTACAACATCGACAGGCAACTGAGACAGATAGCCGGTTGCGAGATTGTGCCTATCCTCGGCACGGTGAGCAGCCGCGAATGCGTCGAGAAGGCCATTCGCGATCACAATGTCGATACGGTCTATCACTGCGCGGCCTACAAGCACGTGCCGCTTGTTGAAAAGAACCCGTTGGTCGGCATCTTCAACAATGTTTTCGGCACGCTGGAAGTGGCCCAGGCGGCTCTTGCGACGGATGTCGAACGCATGGTCCTCATCTCGTCCGACAAGGCAGTACGGCCAACCAATGTGATGGGCGCAACCAAGCGCTGGGCCGAACTGGTCGTATATTATTGCGGTATGCTCGCCGAGCAGTCGGGACAGAAGAAGGCGTTCTATTCGGTGCGTTTCGGCAATGTGCTGGGATCGAACGGTTCGGTTGTCCCGCTATTTCATGTCGATCAAGGAGGCTGCCGAGCTTATCGTGCAGTCCGGTGGCATAGCCGCATCCGGCGACACGGTACTGCTGGAGATGGGCGAACCGGTCAGGATTCGCGATCTGGCAGAGAACATGATCCTGCTGGCAGGGTTGACCGTTCGTAATGAAGAGAATCCGCACGGCGATATTGCCATCGAGGTGACGGGAATTCGCGAAGGCGAGAAGATGTACGAGGAACTCTTCTACGATCCGTCACTGGCGCAGCCGACGCGCCATCCAAAGATCATGCGCGCGCCGAAAGGCAACAAGGCAGCCGTGGATGTTCCAGCCAGCCTTGCCGCACTGCGCATTGCGATGGAAAGCGGCGATGTCGATGCGGTCCGCAAGGTTCTGTTCAACGTTATAGCTTCCTGAAGCGCCCTCGGAAATCCAGCAGCAGAACCAGCGTCGCGACGACTGCCACGAGCAGGAAGGCGACCTGCGTGATTGTGTTGTCGAGAGCGAGCAACGCAATGGCGCAGGCGATGAGAACCAGATTAAGCAGCGCCACATGACCGACGACGTTCAGCACGCTCCAGCCCGAGCGCTTCGCTGTCTGGTACGCATGCTTGGAATGCGCTTTCAGGATATTCTCGCCCTGGCTCAACCGCATCACGATGGTCGTGCCTGCGTCGAGAATATAATAAAGCGGCACGATCAGCGCGACGACGATATGGGTTTCGCGCGCAAGCAGGATCAGCGCCATGCCTGCAATCAACCCAAGCGGCAGGCTTCCTGAATCACCCAGAAAAATCGTGGCTGGCGGGCGGTTGAACAGTGCGAATCCCAGAATTCCCCCTGCCGCGATAATTGCGATGCCGCCGCTCTCCAGCCCGGAGAGACCAAGGGCGGCCAGAATGCCGATGCCAGCCAGCGGAATCCCTATGCCTGCCGCGGTCATCAGGTCGAGACCATCCATGAAGTTGGTCACATTGATCGCTACGATGAGCGCAATGACGAGGAGCGCAGCCTCCAGCCAGTGCGGAAAAAGCTCCGGCAACAGCCGGAAATCCGGTCCCAGACCGTAAACCGCGAGCCCGGCAGCGATAAACTGCGACCCCAGCCGGACAATTTCCGAGAGCTCGTAGCGGTCATCCAGCCCTCCGACGATCCAGAGCAATAGCGATGCTCCCGAAAGACAGAGCGTCAGTTGAGCGTTGACTTCCAGATCCGGGGCGAAGATCAGCAACGTCGCAATGATTGCGGGAATGAGTGCCAGCCCGCCGATTTGTCGCGCCACTGTGGTATGATTGGAACGCGAACTCATGCGGGCCGCAAGAAATCGCTCGGGCAAGAGCCGGTTCAGCAGGTAGAGACCGATGCCGCATAAGGCGGCGCTCACGAGAAATGAGATCAACAGAAACAGCATAGCGAACACCGAGAACACAGTTTTCATAGGAAGTAGCAGCTTTGAAGCGGGACGCAAATCTACGGTTTCGCTTTATGTGACGGCCAGTAGTCCTGGAGCATGTCTCCCGAAAGTGGGAACCGGTTTCGCGATAAGGACATGCGTGAAAACTGGAGTTTGAAGCATGCCACTTGAATAGGATAAAGCGCGAATTGCTTTGGTGTTGAGAACGTTCTTCACGGAGGCTGTAAGCTTGGGCGGGATTTCGTGATTAGGCGATTGCGCTCCGGTTTCGAAGCGGCTATAAGGCCGCGCAACCGATTGCTTCGGTTTGATTTGTTGGGGCGTAGCCAAGCGGTAAGGCAGCGGTTTTTGGTACCGCCATTCCCTGGTTCGAATCCAGGCGCCCCAGCCATGAAACACTAACAAAATCCAATTCCTGTTGTTCTTGTTCAAATAGGCCTCTATTCCATCTTGTGTGGAGGATGCGCGCTTAATGGCAGTGCTCCGTTTCTTTTTTCGAATGTTCCCCCGACAGGGACTCGATCTTAACAAAATTACGCAGACATACTGTGCCGGTTTTTCGATGCAAAATTGCCTCTTTCGCTATTTCTCTTCGTTGCCCTGAAATAGCGCCAGAATGAGGGAACCCTAAATGCGCCATATTCCAGAGTAACGACGGAGTTGACTTAATGGTAACATTTCTTCAATTACGCCCATTGGATTGACAAATATATTCGAGAAAGTGGCAGTCGTGACAAATAAGAGATTAGCCCGGGAAACATCATGAGTATCGAGATATCTGGAGCGAGAGTGTCCCACGACGTGGTAGCGGCAGAGCCAACCAAAGGGCCAAAGGTTGCCATTAGTGACATTGTGGAAGCTTTGTCCAAATATCGCCTGGCGTTGATTTTTGGATGGCAGGACGTCGCGCAGCGTTACCGGCGCTCTAGGGTGGGGGCTTTCTGGCTAACCTTGAACATGGCCGTTTTTATAGGTGCGCTGGGTCTTATCTTTGGAACGCTTTTTCAAAGTGAGATGCGTGAATTTCTTCCGTATCTGTGTGCGGGCGTTATTACTTGGGGTTTTATATCGACTTGTCTGAATGAGGGATGCACGACGTTTACATCTTCGGACGGAATTATTCTGCAAGTTCGGATGCCGCTATTTACGCATATCATGCGTGCATTGTGGAGAAACATAATTATTTTTGCTCATAATATTGTTATTTTTCCTGTCCTTCTCCTTATTCTGGGTCGGACGATTGGCTTTAATGTGCTTTGGGTAATTCCTGGGTTTATTTTGCTGTGTCTCAACCTGTCTTGGATGATGCTTATTCTTGCTGTTCTTTGTGCTAGATTTCGCGATATGACGCAGGTGGTTACGAACATTTTGCAGGTATTATTTTATGCCACCCCTATTATGTGGATGGTTAAGATACTGCCAGACCACGTTTCCCGAGCATTTATCGAACTGAACCCGTTCTATCACTTCATCGAACTCGTGCGCGCACCGCTATTTGGTTCACCGCAATCGTTGCTCGATTGGACCTTTGGTTTTGCTTGCGGGATGATTGGCTGGATCGTCGCGATCCTATTCTTTGGGCGGTATCGCTGGCGTGTAGCGTATTGGTTGTAGAAAATGAGTTTGATTCAGCTTCAAAATGTGAGTGTCGAATTTCCTATCTATAATTCGACCAGTCGTTCGCTCAAAAACAGAGTTCTCAGCATTGCTACGGGTGGGAAAATTGAAAGACGAAGTGATCGTTTGGTTATCGTGCGAGGTCTTGACAATGTGTCCATGACGTTCAGGGATGGTGATCGAGTTGGTCTGATAGGTCACAATGGCTCGGGGAAAACCACATTGCTGCGTGTCTTGTCTGGCATCTATACGCCGACACATGGAAGTTCAGTCATCAACGGCAATTGTGTATCCCTGATCAATATAAATCTGGGAATTGACCCGGATGCGACAGGGCGGGAGAACATTCGTCTGCGCTCCGCTATGATGGGAATGCCGCCCCACGAAATTGCGGAAAAGTTTGAACAAATCGCTGACTTTTCTGGGCTCGGAGAATTTTTAGATGTTCCTTTCCGAACATATTCGTCAGGTATGCAGCTAAGATTAGCATTCGCAACCTCAACGGCGGTTCGACCTGAAATCCTGATCATGGATGAATGGCTTTCGACGGGTGATGAAGACTTCAAGGAGCGCGCTAATGCGCGTATGCGCGAGTTGGTCGACTCCACAAAGATACTCGTCCTCGCGAGCCATTCAAAAGACCTGATGAAGAAAAACTGCAACAGAATAATTTGGCTTGAACACGGTCAAGTCAAAATGGATGGCTCCCCTGAGGAGGTGTTGAAGACCTACTTCGGCGAATGACAGAATGAACCTGTTGTTTGACTGGTGTAGGCTTGTTGAATGCCTGACAGTTGATGCTGCGTTTTTCCAGTATGTGAATCTTTCCTTATTATTGCAGGGTACCAAAAAGCCATGCCGAAATTCGTCAGTCGCTTGAGACAGATAACCAATGCACTACGCTATCTGGCTCGGGGAGACATTTCAGGATTGTTTAAGCGCGTGAAATGGTACGGGCGCGAATATAATCATGTCAAATTACGTAGACGACTTGCGAACGGCAACGGTATAGTGTGGGGAATTCTTTGTACTCCCCACACCCTTTTTATCGCCCGGGCAATATCTGAGCGTTTGGCAAACCATGGGATAGAAAGTGAAATCGTAACAGACTCTCCTAAGAGTTTTGATCATGATTTTTATATCGTCTTGTGTCCGCAAATGTTTAAGTATCTTCCGCCGGCAAGTAAACGTGTCATATTCCAGCTTGAGCAATCTGTTAGTTCAAGATGGTTCACGCAGAAATATATGAATGTTTTAACAGAATCACTTGGGGTGCTAGAATATTCTTTGACGAATATTGATTTCTTAGCCAAGAATGGCCTGAAATACCCGAATGTGCATTATCTGCCCATTGGAGCAGCGCGTGATGAAGACGATGAAGGCAACGCAACACAGAAAAAATATGACTTTGTGTTCTATGGAGATAGCTTAAGTAGCGATAGACGCCGAATATTTCTTGAGAGGCTGAAAGAGAAGTATAGTGTCAAGATATGCAATGATCTATTTGGCGATGAAATTTACGCCATTATTAAAGAATCGAAGGTTGTTGTCAATATTCATTACTATGAAGGCGCTCTGTTAGAAATGCCTCGGATATGCGAGTGTATCTCATTGGGTGTGCCGGTTCTTTCTGAGGGGACATCCGATCAGGATGAGTATCCAGAACTTGAAGGTGCCGTGAAGTTCTTTGATGAGGGGTCCATCGACAGCATGATGGCCCGCGCGTCAGAAATGCTCAACAATGTTGAAACGATCAGCAGGGCTCTTGAAGGAGCTGTTTCGGTCAGTGCCGCCCGGTTCAATTTCATGTTTGATCGCTTTCTGGTGGCGATTGGAGTTGTTTCAGCCGATGTTATCCTCAATCGTCCGATTTATGTGGCTCGAAAGAGTGATTTTTTTGCCCTCTCGCTGCCCGAAACGATAGAACGGCGCAGGATAATAACCCAGTCGTTACCGGATGGTTGTGAGTTGTTTGACGGCATTCGTCATAACTCGGGGTGGATTGGCTGTGGAAGCAGCTTTAATGCTTTATCGCGATACGCGCTCGCGAATGAAGTGGGCAGACTGACTGTCATTGAAGATGATGTCGAGCTTCCGGATAATTTTAATAGTATTCTTTACGAGATCAATGAGTATCTCGATAGGCGTAAATCAAGATGGGACATATTTTCTGGCTTAATGGCTGACGTTCATCCTAAAGCTAGGGTCATCTCGGTTGATAAATATGGCGGGCGAACTTACGTTACCATCGACAAGATGACCAGTACGGTGTTCAATATATACAATGAACATTCGCTAAAGCTATTGTCGCAATGGGATCCGCTGAATACCGATGCTGTCACGAATACGATTGACAGGTATCTGGAACGGCAGGAAGACGTTCGGGTCGTTGTTGCCGTGCCATTTTTGGTTGGCCATAAGGAGAATGTGACGTCGACGCTCTGGGGTTTTGAAAACGAGCGTTACACCCCAATGATCGCGGAAGCGCAGCGAAAGATAGAAGCGCTGGCTCAGGAATGGTATCGCTGGCGTCAGTGATAAAGTGATTACTTATTGGTTTAGCTTTTAAGCTAGTCAGAATTTTTGTCGGGAATGGCAGAGTTTCCATCTTATACCTGCATAACGAAGGTAAATCGATGATTGCGATATTAATACTACAAAATCATATTCCGAATTCAAGCAAAGATTGCACCGAATATCCATTATAATAGGGAAAATAATGCAGATATGGCTCCCTGCCGGTTATCAAAGGATTGCAGTTACTGTAGGAATGGTAACCGCGACAAAACGTCAGAATGAGGACATGAGATGATAAATCGTGCTGAGAGGCGGGTTCAAAATGATGGGGCGCCAACCATCGGACACGATAAACTCGATCAAGAGAAGCTTCTTCGTGAGAATCAAACGCTTCAATCTGCTTTGGGCCATATAGTCAAAAAGGTGGCGGACCAGGAGGTGAGCTTCAGGGACGCTCTATCGCGCAGTTCCGCTTGGGGGGCAATGCAAGAGCAAAGAGCCGCGCGCGCAGTCGCTCAGCTCGAAGCTATTCAGCGTAGTCTATCGTGGCGTTTGGTAAGTAAAATAAACAGGGGGCTGGATAGATTTCCTTGGCTGCGGACTTTTATAAAGCGATGTGTGAAGTTCGCAGTGTGGACTATCGATGGACAGTTACCCTCAAAAATAAAGCAATTTAGAGCCACTCGAAAGTTTCGAACAATCACGAACGCTGAGATGGTTGCCGATGATAATGTAGAGATAAGCTCACTTTTTGTGGACACAACTGTATTGCCAGCTTCTCTTCTGGATAACATCCTTTCATTTATGAAAGAGAATGGACCAGTTAATTTGGTGCTGGCACTTAATTTCTATGCGGGAGGTGGAGCTGAATCGGTAGCAATCGACTATGCTAAGGCATACGCGCATAACCATAAGGACAGTTCCGTACTGATCATTTTAACAGACAATGGCCCGAAACGGACACTTCCCCAGCTACCCAAGAATATAGTGGTCGTGGATTTAACAGATCAAGTGGAAGGGGTGTCCGCTCGAGAGGACTATCTATTCCTACTGATGCGTTTAGTCCCCTTGAAGACTTTTCATATTGTGAATTCTATTGTTGCATTCGATCTGCTCAAGCGGCTTCCGCAGTCATTTCTCTCCGAGATAAATGTGGTGGCGAGCGTTTTTTGTTTGCAGTTTGATTCCATGGATGACACGAAGATTATCGGATATGGACAGGATTTCCTTCCACCAAATATCGATAAAATTGATTGTGTCGTTACAGACAATCAAATGTTCGCGCTCGAAGGTCCGCTCAGGCTAGGTCTTCCGGAGCATGCCAGAAAGTTCAAAGTTGTTTACAATAAATCCAAACTTGATCAGACAATGAGTGTCGACACCTCACTGGGATTGTTGAATAGCCGCGTTCTTCAGGAACAATCTGGTGCGAGATGTAAGGTGCATTGGGCCGGTCGCCTTGATAGACAGAAGCGACCTGATCTGTTGGCTGAAATCGCGGCGCTGACTGAGGATTTTTGCGATTTCCAGGTATTTGGTGGTTCAGTTGTCGATGGAGATTACGAAGCCCAATTGAAAGAGAGGAACAACATCAGTTTGTGCGGCCCTTACCGGAACCCTACAGAATGGGATATTATGGGCAAAGGCAACGTGTACCTGTTCACCTCACGGGAAGAAGGTATGCCTAACGCACTCATTGAGGCTGCGTACTTGGGCTATCCGATTGTTGCATCTAATGTCGGTGGAGTTGGAGAACTTGTAAACTCCAAGACCGGATGGTCCATTGATAAATTTGCTCCGGCTGAAGCTTATGCTGAAGCGCTGAGGCACATTTTTCGCGATCAGGCCGAAGCCAAGATTCGAACAGAGCGCCTTATTAAGCTGGCGCATGGACGACACAATGAGCAATCTTATCTCGAAGCTCTTGAAAAGATTCCTGGATATGAGCGAGCGTAGTGGAAAAATGAACTCTGTCAGCGTGATTATTCCCTACTATAATCAGGGAAAATATCTTCACTCCGCTGTGCAATCAGCATTGTCCTCCTATGAAGGCGATCTAGAGGTGCTTGTCGTTAATGATGGTAGCACTGAGGGGCACGCCAAACATTATTGCGACCAAGCTCAAAAACTCGACCCTCGTGTTAGGATCATTCATAAAGAGAATGGCGGGCTGTCATCGGCGAGAAATGCCGGCATTCGCGAAGCAAAGGGTACGTATATCCAGCTTCTCGACTGCGATGATGTATTGTTGCCAGGAAAGATCCAACGGCAGGTTGATCAGCTGCAATGTTCGAGAGACAAACTCGTCTCCGTGTGTGGCTATTATACCGCGAACGAATGGCTGCGAAATTTACGGGATGAGACACATTCCATAAATCGGTTTCCCTTTACGGTAGAGAGCTTTCTTTTCCAATGGGAACGCGGTTTCTCAATACCGATACATTGTGGGTTGTTCCACCGGTCGGTTTTCGATGATCTGTTTTTCGAAGAGAAGCTTTATGGAAAAGAGGATTGGTTATTCTGGTCAATCTTGGCGGGCAGGCAGCGAAATGCCTTCATATATTGTCCATTCGTAGGTGTAATTTATCGCTTGCATGAGAGTGGTATGACGCGCTGCCTCGATAAAATGGGTGAATCGTGGGTAGAGGCATCAAAAATTCTCGACAAACTCTACGCTCCTCAATTTCCGAGCTTTGCGAAAGCATCAAGTGATTGGCATCTGAATTTCTATAAAGGCAGTAGGTTATCAGACGATGAAAAAAATCGCCCACACGTCAGTAGTTCCAATTCTGGCCGGGGTGGAAAAGCGCAAAGGCAGGATTATCGCTCCCATCGGGCAGCCACTCTGATAAAGCAGAGTGGGACAGCATCGAATGATACGCCGCTTATTTCGTTTGTCGTGCCGGTGTTTAATCACAAAGCATATCTGAAGCAATGTATAGAATCCATAATCAATCAGAAAACAACGGTTCCCTTTGAAGTGGTTGTTGTTGATGATAGATCTACACAGGAAGGCGTAATCGATGCGTTGCGTGCTATCGATAGCGGCTCTGTTCTATTTAAAGTGTTCCAGAATGATGATAATTATGGAATATCGCTAACACAAAACATAGCTGTAGAGCAATGTTCTGGAGAGTATATCGCTTTCGTAGATTGTGATGATTATATTCTGAGTACAGCTGTTGATGAGATATCCCAAGTGATCGCAGAAACATCGGCCGACTATATTTTTACCGATAAGAATCATGTGGACGAAAGCGGACACTTCTTATCCCGCTCTGATTATGGCGGGTATCCTTGGATCAAGCCTTCGGGCTCAATTGAAGATGATGTTTTACTGGGAATGGTGGCCTCTCATCTAAAGGTCATCCGACGCAAGATCTATTTAGCGCTTGGGGGATGTGATAATAATTATTCTGGAGTGCAGGACTGGGATTTTGCGTTACGCACTATTGGTGAAGGTAAATTCCATTATTTGAATAAAGCACTCTATAGTCACCGGATACATAAAAATTCCGTCACCAGCTCTGGATCGGTAACGCAATTCTGGATGACCAATGTTCTGCGAAGAAAGTATCTGGAGAAATCTAGCATAAATGCTGAGGTGTCAGCGATGATGGAAATAAACAAAATTAGCACCGATGGCATCCGATACATATCCGAACTATTTAAGGAAGGAGTCCGTTACACGTTCCGGACAAATGAATTCTCCCTTTCAGATGATCAAGTCGATATGTTACGCGAGTTCAATACGTACTTTGATAGAATTTTCGTATCAGCCGGAGATGCCGCATCGCTGATGGGGTATCTGTGGGATCATAAGATCGTGCGAGGGTTCTAACGTAGTCATCTTGGCCTTGGATGTTGCTACGATTCAATGGCGCTGAGGCCAGATGCTATAATAATCGGTTTTGAGATTAGAGGCGGAAAATTCCGAAATCGCGTGTGATGCTTATGGCGTCCACGCGTTAAACTCATTGTCCACTTTCTCGAATGTGAACTCACCCTTATTTGGAAAATAGAATACACTCCCCGGCTCCCAGGTTTGGTAGCGATTGACCTGCCACTGAGAATTTCCTCCAGAATGGATTAGATTCCGGCCCAATAAAGGACGGACGAATGAAGAAGCAGCGATTTACGGAAGAGCGGATTATTGGTAACGGCCCGATTGCTACCGCCTGTTGAAGCAAAGCCTCGTGACGTAAGACACGTCTTTAGCGACGACGTTAATGACGTGTCTTGAGATTGAGGTAGACGATGCGGATGGAGATACTGGGTCACGA
>NZ_WBWE01000008.1 GCF_008932435.1 Brucella pseudintermedia
CCAAAACCGGTCAGCGCATGAGCCGGATACACCCTTCTCAATCTGCGTCAAAACTCTGCCGCCCAAAACAGCATACTTCCCAGAACAAAACCCGTCGAAAATATCGATGGGTTTGTCAGCGGTCTGACGGCGGCTGCTGCCGCCGTTTGATGGTTGGAGAGCTTTCGTGCAGCCTCAGCTATGCGCGAAAATATCGTCTTCCGGCCAGCCCATGAGATCAAGTTCGGAGCGTGTCGGCAGGAATTTGAAGCAGGCTTCGGCCTGTTTAGCACGGCCATCGCGCTCCAGCCGCTGCTCAAGCACGGCTTTCAGGCGATGCAGGTAGAGCACGTCGGAAGCCGCATATTCAAGCTGCGCGGCTGAGAGCGTGTCCGCTGCCCAGTCCGACGATTGCTGCTGCTTGGAAATCGAAACGTCGAGAAGCTCGTTGCAAAGCTCTTTCAGGCCGTGACGGTCCGTATAGGTCCGTGTCAGCTTCGAGGCAATCTTGGTGCAGAACACCGGCTGCGGCATGGTGCCGAACGTATGCGCCAGCACCGCCAGGTCGAAACGACCGAAATGAAAGATCTTGGTGATGGACCGATCTTTCAGAAGCTTGACCAGATTTGGCGCCTTCTTCTGTCCGGCTTCGATCTGGATCACGTCCGCCGTACCGTCGCCGGGCGAAATCTGCACCACGCAAAGCCGGTCGCGATGCGGGTTCAGGCCCAGCGTCTCGGTGTCTATGGCGACCGCGTTCACCTGATAGTGATCGAGGTTCGGCAGATCGTTTTTGTGAAAACGGATTGTCATTCAGTTGTCCTTGCTTCGCGGCAATAGCCGCTATGATTCTTGCCCTACTTGGCGGCAATAGCTGCCATGATTCTTGCCCACGAGCGCTGTCCCTTGTGGAAGGAGTTCAGCTCGTATTTCTCGTTGGGCGAATGGATGCGGTCATCTTCAAGGCCGAAGCCGACCAGCAGCGATTCCATGCCGAGGAACTTGTCGAAATCGCCGACAATCGGGATCGAGCCGCCCATGGCGATCAGCACGGCTGGCTTGGGCCATTCGTCGGAAAGCGCATCCTTGGCCTTGGAAACAAGCGGGGAATCATAGGGCAGCTGGATGGCGGGCGAGCCGCCATGCGGATGGAACTCGACCGAGCAGTCGGCGGGAACGCGTTCCTTGACGAAAGCGCGGAAGGCTTCGCGGATTTTGACCGGGTCCTGTTTGTGGACGAGGCGGAACGAAACCTTGGCGGAAGCTTCTGCGGCGATGACGGTCTTGAAGCCTTCGCCGGTATAGCCGCCGGTGATGCCGTTGACTTCCGCCGTCGGGCGCGCCCATGTCAGTTCCAGCACGCTGCGGCCTTTTTCACCGGAGGGGATGGAAAGGCCGATCGGACCGAGGAAGTTTTCCGCCGTGCGGCCAAGGCTCTCCCAGGATTTCAATATCTGCGTCGGGGTTTCCTCCACGCCTTCATAGAAGTCAGGCACAGTCACGCGCCCGGTTTCGTCGTGCAGGTCTGCCAGAATCTTGGTCAGGATATGGATCGGGTTTGCCGCAGCGCCGCCGAAGAAACCCGAATGCAGGTCGCGGTCGGCTGCCTTGATGACGATTTCCTCACCGACGAGACCGCGCAGGCCGACGCTGATGGCAGGCGTTTCCGCGTCCCACATGGCCGTGTCGCAAACAAGCGCCACATCGGCCTTGAGTTCTTCCTTGTTGGCATCCAGGAAAGGCTTCAACGATGGCGAACCGGATTCTTCCTCGCCTTCGAACAGCAGCGTCACCTTGACCGGCAGATTGCCATTCACCGCTTTATAGGCCCGGCAGGCTTCCACAAAGGTCATGAGCTGGCCCTTGTCGTCGGATGTGCCGCGTCCGGTCAGGATCTTGCGGCCGTTCCCCACATCCTTGATCGCGGGTTCGAACGGATCGTTTTCCCACAGATTGAGCGGATCGACCGGCTGCACGTCATAATGCCCATAGAAAAGAACATGCGGCGCATCGGGTGTAGCGCCTTCGTGATGGGCAACCACCATCGGGTGGCCGGGCGTATCGCGCACGCTTGCATCGAAGCCGATCGTCTTCAAGTCCTCCACCAGCCATTCGGCGGCTTTGCGGCAATCGGCCTTGTAGGCCGGATCGGTTGAAATCGACTTGATCCGCAGGAGATCGAACAGGCGATCGAGGCTCTTGTCGAGATTGTTGTCGAGATGGGTGAGGACTTTGTCGAGCGATGGCGCAGACGATTGCTGGGACATGGAAACTTCCTGACGAGTCGTAACGTAAACTGGCGGCACACTACAACCAGCATCGTCAAGAGGAAACCCAATTTGAAGGAAAGCCGCTCTCCCAAAAATGAATTGGCCGTTACGGTGAGGGGGTTACCGTAACGGCCATATCACTACACTCAAAGCGGCAGCCCGGAGAGGGGAAATGAGGCTGCCGCTAACATCCGGTATCCAACGGGGGACGGGTCAGAAGACCGGCGACCGACGAACTGTCGATGACCTGGATTTGGCCTTTCAACTGTGGCTATTCAAGGGCACGGAAGATTACAAATCTGTAACAAACCTGTTATCGCGACGTGATGGGTTTCTTTCACGTGGACGGTTGTTTCTCCTGACACGGGAGCGGTTTCCTTTATTGCGGCTTTCCTCTAATTCTATCTTATGAAAAAAGGCGATCATCTCTTTCTCGTTGACGGCTCGGGTTATATCTTCCGCGCCTACCATGCCCTGCCACCGCTGACCCGCAAGACGGATGGTCTGCCGGTCGGCGCCGTTTCGGGCTTCTGCAACATGCTGTGGAAGCTCCTGAAGGATGCGCGCAACACGGATGTCGGCGTGGTGCCGACCCATTTTGCGGTCATTTTCGACTATTCGTCGAAGACCTTCCGCAACGAGCTTTATCCTGATTACAAGGCCAACCGCACCGCCCCGCCGGAAGACCTGATTCCGCAGTTCGGCCTCATCCGTCAGGCAACGCGCGCCTTCAACCTGCCCTGCATCGAGAAGGAAGGTTTCGAGGCCGACGACCTGATCGCCACCTATGCGCGGCTGGCGGAAGAAGCGGGCGGCGACGTCACCATCGTCTCGTCTGACAAGGACCTAATGCAGCTCGTGACGCCAAGCGTGTCCATGTATGACAGCATGAAGGACAAGCAGATTTCGATCCCTGAAGTGATCGAGAAATGGGGCGTCCCGCCGGAAAAGATGATCGACCTTCAATCGCTGACCGGCGACAGCACCGACAATGTGCCGGGCATTCCCGGTATCGGGCCGAAGACGGCGGCGCAATTGCTGGAGGAATTCGGCGATCTCGACACGCTTCTGGCCCGAGCCTCCGAAATCAAGCAGAACAAGCGCCGCGAGAATATTCTGGCCTTTGCTGACCAGACAAAGATCGCGCGCCAGCTCGTGACGCTCAAGAACGACGTGCCGCTGGACGTTGATCTGGACGGGCTCGTGCTGGAGCCGCAGAACGGGCCGAAACTGATCGGCTTCCTCAAGGCGATGGAATTCACCTCGCTCACGCGCCGTGTTGCCGAGGCGACCGACACGGACGCTTCAGCCGTCGAGCCGTGCCATGTCGAAACAAGCTGGGGCGCTGACGCATCCACCGCCGATCTTCACGGGCCGGACATGGATGTTCCGTCCAAGGTGGACGGCGAAGTTACAGTCGTTGCCGTGACGGCTACGGTCACCGTTTCCACGACAGAAGCCGGGTACAGGCCGGCAGAACTTGCCGAAAAACGTGCCGAAGCGGCCCGTACGCAAAAGATCGATACGAGCGCCTATACCTGCATTCGCGATATCGCGACATTGAAGCTCTGGCTTGCTGAAGCCGTGGAAACCGGCCTCCTGGCCTTCGACACGGAAACCACTTCGGTCGATCCGATGCAGGCGGAACTGGTCGGGTTTTCGCTGGCGCTGGCACCGGGCAGGGCCGCTTACATTCCGCTCCAGCACAAATCCGGTGCGGGTGATCTTCTGGGCGGCGGCATGGTCGAAGGACAGATTCCGCTGGGTGAAGCGCTGGCTGCCTTGAAAGTGGTGCTTGAAGACGCTTCGGTCCTCAAGATCGCGCAGAACATGAAATATGATTGGCTGGTCATGCGGCGCTATGGGATCAACACCGTGTCGTTCGACGATACGATGCTGATCTCCTATGTGCTGGACGCAGGCACCGGCAGCCACGGCATGGACCCGCTGTCCGAACGCTGGCTCGGTCACACGCCGATTGCCTATAAGGACGTGGCGGGCAGCGGCAAGAGTGCGGTCACGTTCGATATGGTCGATATCGACCGGGCGACGGCCTATGCCGCCGAGGACGCCGATGTCACGCTGCGTCTCTGGCAGGTGTTGAAGCCGCGCCTTGCGGCGGAAGGGCTGATGTCGGTCTATGAACGTCTGGAACGTCCGCTGATCGATGTGCTGGCGCGCATGGAAGAGCGGGGCATTTCCGTCGACCGGCAGGTGCTTTCGCGCCTTTCCGGTGATCTGGCGCAAGCTGCCGCTGCCTATGAAGACGAAATTTACGAGCTTGCTGGCGAGAAATTCACCATTGGTTCGCCCAAGCAGCTAGGCGACATTCTCTTCGGCAAGATGGGGCTGCCCGGTGCCTCCAAGACCAAGACCGGTCAGTGGTCCACCTCCGCGCAGGTGCTGGAAGACCTTGCCGCCGAAGGCCATCCACTGCCGCGCAAGATCGTGGACTGGCGCCAGCTCACCAAGCTCAAATCCACCTATACGGATGCGCTGCCCGGTTTCATCAATCCTGAAACGAAGCGCGTTCATACATGCTATGCGATGGCGTCCACATCGACCGGGCGCCTCTCGTCATCCGACCCGAATTTGCAGAATATTCCGGTGCGCACAGCCGAGGGCCGCAAGATCAGGACGGCTTTCATCGCCGAACCCGGCAACAAGCTGATTTCGGCCGACTACAGCCAGATCGAGCTGCGGGTCCTCGCCCATGTTGCCGATATTCCGCAACTGAAACAGGCATTTGCAGACGGCATCGACATTCACGCCATGACGGCGTCGGAAATGTTCGGCGTGCCGGTGGAGGGCATGCCTTCCGAAGTGCGCCGCCGCGCCAAGGCGATCAATTTCGGCATCATCTACGGCATTTCCGCTTTCGGTCTCGCGAACCAGCTTTCCATCCCGCGTGAGGAAGCCGGGCAATATATCCGCACCTATTTCGAGCGCTTCCCCGGCATCAAGGATTATATGGAGGCGACCAAGGCTTTCGCGCGCGAGCATGGCTATGTCGAAACCATTTTTGGCCGTCGCGCCCATTATCCCGATATCAGGGCATCCAATCCGCAGATACGCGCCTTTAACGAGCGCGCCGCCATCAATGCGCCTATCCAGGGTTCTGCTGCCGATATCATCCGTCGCGCCATGATCCGCATGGAAGATGCATTGTCGCAGGAAAAGCTCGCAGCCCGCATGTTGCTGCAAGTGCACGACGAACTGATTTTCGAAGTGCCTGATAACGAAGTCGAAAAGACAATTCCGGTCGTGCGTCATGTGATGGAAAATGCGGCAATGCCTGCCGTCTCGCTTGCGGTGCCGCTGCATGTCGATGCGCGTGCAGCGCATAACTGGGATGAGGCTCACTAGGTCCTGACCCTAAAGCCTTAAATGGTTGACGTGTTGGGCCCAACCCTATAGGGAAGCATCAATTCTGTTGCTTCGGTGGTCGTCAGGGGAGTCGTGGACAAGTGGGTCCGCGACCAATGGGTATACGGCTTGAGAAGCTTTTTTCGTGAAAGTGGTTCATGTCTTTGCCCGAAACCATCGCTCCGGCTCTGTCCGGAGCATTAGCCGCTCGCGGTTATAATACGCTCACCGCCGTTCAGAACGCTGTTCTGGCTCCCGAAACGCTCGATGCCGACCTTCTCGTTTCCGCACAGACCGGATCGGGCAAGACGGTCGCATTCGGCCTTGCCATGGCCAACACCATCCTCGAAGACGAACTGCGTTTTGGCGATGCGGCTGCTCCGCTTGCCATGATCATCGCCCCGACGCGCGAACTGGCGCTGCAGGTTCGTCGCGAGCTGGAATGGCTCTATGCCGATACCGGCGCGCGCATCGCATCCTGCGTTGGCGGCATGGATATCCGTACCGAGCGCCGCGCGCTGGAACGTGGCGCCCATATCGTTGTCGGCACGCCCGGACGCCTGCGCGACCATATCACCCGCGATGCCCTCGATATGTCGGAACTGCGTGCCGTCGTGCTCGATGAGGCCGACGAAATGCTCGACATGGGCTTTCGCGAGGACCTCGAATTCATCCTCGGCGAAGCGCCGGAAGACCGCCGCACGCTGATGTTCTCGGCGACCGTGCCGAAGCCGATTGCCCAGCTTGCCAAGCGCTTCCAGAACGATGCGCTGCGCATCACAGTGCAGAGCGAAACCAGCCAGCACGCCGACATCGATTATGTCGCCATGCCGGTGCCGCCGCATGAGCGCGACCACGCGATCATCAACACGCTGCTCTATTACGATAGCCAGAACTCGATCATTTTCTGCTCGACCCGTGAAGCGGTGAAGCATATGGCAAGCCGGCTTTCCAATCGCGGTTTTGCCGTGGTTGCCCTGTCAGGCGAACTCAGCCAGGCAGAACGCAACAATGCGCTTCAGGCCATGCGCGATGGCCGCGCCCGCGTCTGCGTCGCGACCGACGTTGCCGCGCGCGGCATCGACCTGCCCAATCTCGATCTGGTTATTCACGCCGATCTGCCGAACAATCCGGAAACAATGCTGCACCGTTCGGGCCGTACTGGTCGCGCCGGTCGCAAGGGCACCTGTGTTCTGGTCGTGCCGTTCTCGCGCCGCCGCACCGCCGAGCGCCTTTTGCACATGGCCAAGCTCGACGCGCAGACGGTTCCGGCACCGAGCATTGCAGCCGTTCAGGCCAAGACCAATGAGCGCATCCTGAATGCCGAAGTCTTCAACCAGCCGGTTGAAGAAGAATATCAGGATCTCCTGAAGGCGCTGACCGAGCGTTACACGCCGGAACAGATCGCGGCTGCATTCCTGAACCGCGAAGTGGCCTCTTACCCGGCAGCGGAAGAAGTTTCCGACGCGCCGGTGCATCCGGTTGGCGGCAAGAAACCCAGAGATCGTTTTGAAAAAGGCGAGCGTTCTGACCGGGGTGATCGCTTCGAGCGTCGTGATCGTGGCGAACCGGGCGAGCGTTTCGACCGTAATGCATCGTTTGACGGCGTGTGGTTCTCGGTCTCCGCTGGCCGCAAGCATCGCGCCGATCCGAAATGGCTGCTGCCGCTCATCTGCAAGGCGGGTGATGTGTCGAAGCGCGATGTCGGTTCGATCAAGATTTTCGACAACGAAACCCGCTTCGAAATCACAGCCTCGAAGGCTGACGAGTTCCGCCGTTCGGTCGAAGAACGCGGCACTGGCGAAAAGGGTCTCGTGATCCGCACCGCTGTTGCGGGTGCAGGCGGCGACGCTGCTCCGCGCGAAGGCCGGGGTGGTTTCAAGCCGCGCGGCGACAAGAAGGAAGGCGGCTTCCGCGACGGATACAAGAGCGACGGTTATAAAGGCGACCGCTCGAAGGGCGACAAGTGGGACAAGCCGCGCGACTTCTCCCGCGGAGACGACTTCAAGAAAGACGGCTTCAAAAAGGGCGGCAAAAAGCCCGAAGGCGGCGGTTACAGCAAGAAGCGCCGCGGCGAGTAAACTTCCTACGTAGAATAATGAAAAGCCCCGGATTTCCGGGGCTTTTGCGTATCAAACGTCCAGATTGGCAACGCTCAGCGCGTTTTCCTGGATGAATTCGCGGCGCGGTTCCACCTCATCACCCATCAGGCGAGTGAAGAGCGAATCGGCATCGGTTGCATCCGTCACCTTGACTTGCAGCAGCGAACGCACGTTCGGATCGAGCGTGGTTTCCCAAAGCTGTTCGGCGTTCATCTCGCCCAGACCTTTGTAGCGCTGCAGGGTCAGGCCCTTGCGGCCTGTCGCAAAGATCGCATCGAGCAGGGCTACCGGACCGGAAAGCGTATCCGCCTTGTCCTTGCGGCGCAGCACCGGCGGCTCGGCAAAGACTTCCGACAGGCGTGCAGCTACACGGTCGATCTGGCGGGCATCGGCAGAACCGAGCAAGGCCATGTCGAGTATGGCAATGTCCTTCACGCCACGCACCATGCGCTCGAAACGATAGCCGCCGTCTTCCGTCACATGGGCCGTCCAGCCGCGCTCCGTTTCTTCCGAGATCATGTCGAGACGCTTTGCGACAATGTCGGCGGACTGCTGTGCAGTGGCATTGTCTTTCGAGGCATCCGGATTGAGCAGCCCGGCAATGGCGGCCTGTTCCACCACGCGGCGGTCATAGCGCGTGTGAAGCCCGCCCAGAAGCTGACGCATGGTGCGCGCATCTTCCACCACCGAACGCAGGTCCGGCCCGGCGCGAACTTCGCCGCTGGCCATTTCCAGCGTCGCTTCCTCAAGACCTGTCTCAATGAGGAAGTCCTCGAAAGCGGCTTCGTTCTTGATGTATTGCGAGGACTTCCCGCGCGACACCTTATAGAGCGGCGGCTGCGCAATATAGATATGGCCGCGCTCGATCAGTTCCGGCATCTGGCGGAAGAAGAAGGTCAGCAGCAATGTGCGGATATGCGCGCCGTCGACGTCGGCGTCGGTCATGATGATGATCTTGTGATAGCGCAGCTTGTCCGGGTTGAAGCCGTGCGTTTCATCCTTGCCGATCGATGTGCCGAGCGCGGTAATCAGCGTGCCGACCTGATCGGAAGAGATCATCCGGTCGAAACGCACGCGTTCCACATTGAGGATCTTGCCGCGCAGCGGCAGGATGGCCTGGTTCTGGCGCGAACGGCCGCTCTTGGCGGAGCCGCCTGCCGAGTCACCCTCGACGATGAAGATTTCGGACTTGGCCGGATCGCGTTCCTGACAGTCGGCAAGCTTGCCGGGCAGGGACGTCACGCTCAGATTGCTCTTGCGGGTAATGTCACGGGCCTTGCGGGCGGCTTCACGCGCTGCGGCTGCCTGAATGACCTTCTCGACAACAGCCTTGCCGCCTGCCGGATGTTCTTCCAGCCATGTCGAAAGCGCCTCGTTGACGAGGCTTTCCACCACGGGACGCACTTCCGAGGAAACCAGCTTGTCCTTTGTCTGCGACGAGAATTTCGGATCGGGAACCTTGACCGAAAGAACGGCAGTCAGCCCTTCGCGGCAGTCATCGCCGGTAAAGGTGACTTTTTCCTTCTTGGTCATGCCCGAAGCATCGGCATAGCCCGTCACCTGGCGCGTCAGCGCGCCGCGGAATCCGGCCAGATGCGTGCCGCCATCGCGTTGCGGAATGTTGTTGGTGAAGCACAGCACTTTCTCGTGGTAGGAATCGTTCCACCACATGGCGACTTCCACCGTCATGCCGTCTTTTTCGCTGCGGATATAGATCGGTTCTTCCAGAAGCGACTTCTTGCTCTGGTCGATATATTTCACGAATTCGACCAGCCCGCCGTCATAGTGCAGCTCATGCTCCACCACATCCGCATGACGGCGGTCGGCAAGCTTGATGCGAACGCCCGAATTGAGGAAGGCGAGCTCGCGCAGGCGGCGTTCCAGCGTGTCGAAGTCGAACTCGACCATGGAGAAAGTCTCAGGCGAAGGCAGGAAGCTTACTTCCGTACCGGTTTCATCGCCTGCATCACCCGTTACCGCGAGCGGAGCATCGGCCACGCCATGCGTAAAGCTCATCTCATGGATCTTGCCGGCGCGGCGGATCTTCAGCCTCAGCCAGATCGACAGCGCGTTCACCACCGATACGCCGACGCCGTGCAAACCGCCGGAAACCTTGTAGGAATTCTGGTCGAACTTGCCGCCAGCGTGGAGCTGGGTCATGATGACCTCGGCGGCCGAAACGCCTTCTTCCTTGTGAATATCGGTCGGAATGCCGCGGCCATTGTCGGTCACGGTGCACGACCCGTCCGGGTTGAGGGTGACGGTCACAAGCGTGGCGTGTCCCGCCAGCGCTTCGTCGATTGCATTGTCCACGACCTCGTAGACCATATGATGCAGGCCGGAGCCGTCATCCGTGTCACCGATATACATGCCGGGACGCTTGCGAACGGCATCCAGGCCTTTCAGAACACGAATGGAATCCGCGCCATATTCGGCGGGGGCTTCGGAATTCATCTCGGGCATCTCGCTCATGAAAATCTTTCGAAAAACGCGCTGCGAATGCAGCTTCAAAGATATGTCGAATCACGCGACAAACATGGCTTTAATATAGGTGCTAACGCCCATTTTTCCAAATTTTGGCGGTAATTTTACCGGGGATTCCGGTTGGTGGCCGGTGTGACGGCGATCGCGGCGCCGCACGGCTTCTGGAACCGCCATAATTGACGCTTATATCCGGTTTGACGGGGGCGTTCTTGACCTGTTTTGTGACGAAAGGAACGCTTGATGGAAACTGCGAACGTCATGAGCGAACGACCGGATCCATTCGTGCCGCCTGCACCGCGTCCCCGCGAAAAGCCGGTCGGTCGTTTCGAGATGATGCGGGTTGTCTACAGGAACCCGCTCGAGCTTTGGGGCGAGCCTTCCTATAACGAGCGCTGGATTTCCGTCAGCTGGTTCGGCATGAAAACCATCATTGCCAACGATCCGGGGCTGATCCGCCATGTGCTGGTCGACAATGCCGCCAATTATCCCATGTCCGCCATTCGCCAGAGGGTGTTGCGTCCGTTATTGCGCGACGGCCTGCTGACGGCTGAAGGTCCGGTGTGGAAGCGGTCGCGAAAGGCCATGGCTCCGGTTTTCACGCCGCGCCATATCGGCGGTTTTGCCGAAACCATGCGCGACCGGTCGCTTCGCTTCGCCGAGCGATACAAGACCCCCGGCACGATCACCGATGTTGCTCATGACATGACGCTCCTGACCTACGATATTCTCGCCGAAACCTTGTTTTCGGGCGAGATCGCGGGCGATCCAAACGATTTTGCCCATCAGATCGACAGGCTGTTCGAAACCATGGGCCGGGTCGATCCGTTCGATCTTCTGGGACTGCCCGACTGGTTTCCGCGCTTCACGCGCCTGCGTGGACAGCAATCGCTCGGTTTCTTCCGCGAACTGGTTTCAAACACCATCGCGCTGCGCAAAGCCCGCATGGACAAGGGTGAAGACGTGCCGAGCGACTTCCTCACCCTGCTTTTGCGCGCCGAAGGGCCGGACGGCCTGAGCCGCTCCGAGATCGAGGACAACATCATCACCTTCATCGGCGCGGGGCATGAGACAACCGCCCGCGCCCTTGGCTGGACGCTCTATCTGCTTGCCAAGGCGCCGCGCGAGCGGGAACGTATCGAAACGGAAATCGACGGCTTTTTTGCACGGGGCGGGCGCGATCTGCCGCCGCAGGACTGGCTGGCCTCGCTGCCTTTCACGCGTGCAGCCTTCGAGGAGGCGATGCGACTTTATCCGCCCGCTCCCTCAATCAATCGGGAGGCTGCGACCGACGATACATATGACGATCTGAAAATCCCGAAGGGTGCGACCGTGCTGGTCATGCCGTGGGTCATTCATCGCCACAGGCTATACTGGGATCAGCCGGATGCTTTCATGCCGGAACGCTTCTGGCCCAAAAACCGGGACAAGCTCGACCGCTTTCAATATCTGCCCTTCGGTGCGGGACCGCGCGTCTGCATCGGCGCAAGCTTCGCCTTGCAGGAGGCGGTCATTGCGCTGGCAATCTTGCTGGATGGCCGTCGTTTCGAGGTGCTGGAAACGACCAGACCGTGGCCGGTGCAGAAGCTCACCACCCAGCCGCAAGGCGGTCTGCCGATGAAGGTTTTGAAGCGCTGATCAGCGCTTGAGGCGCTCCGCATGCCAGCGCAGATGGTCGCCCATGAAGGTCGAGATGAAGAAATAGGAATGGTCATAACCGTCGCGCATATGGAGCGTGAGCGGAATGCCAGCCTTCTTGCAGGCGTCTTCCAGAAGCCATGGGCGCAGGCCTTCATCGAGAAAGCCGTCAGCAGTGCCCTGATCGACCAGAAATTCCGGGAACCGGTAGCCGTCCTCGATCAGGAGCGTGGCATCATAGGCGCGCCATGCGCGCTCTTCAGGCCCGAGATATTTTTCGAGCGCTGGTCTGGACCAGCCAGCCGTCGACGGCTGCACGATGGGAGCGAAAGCCGAGGCTGATTTGAAGCGGTCCGGGTTTTTAAGCGCGATGGTCAGCGCGCCGTGCCCGCCCATGGAATGGCCTGTGATAGCCTGACGCGACATGTCGAGCGGAAAGTTCTGCGCAACCAGATCAGTCAGCTCTTCCGTGAAGTAGCTATACATCCGATAGTTCTTGGCAAAGGGGTCCTGCGTCGCATCGACGTAAAAACCGGCTCCCTTGCCAAACTGCCAGTTGTCCGGTTCATCGGGGATGTCGTCCCCGCGCGGGCTTGTATCGGGGCAAATAACGGCAATTCCCAATTCTGCGGCCATTTGCCGATATTCACCCTTGTCCATCACATTCTGATGTGTACATGTGAGGCCCGACAGATACCACAGGACAGGCACCGGCCCATCCTTGGCCTGTGGCGGCAGGAAGACGGCAAAGGTCATGTCGCACTGGTTCGCCGCGCTCTTGTGACGATAAACGCCCTGCGTTCCATCAAAGCTCTTTGCGGTTGAAATGGTTTCCATCAAGAAATTCCCGGTTTTATTCAGCTTCCGAGCGCAACCGCGACATTGACGGAAGCGGCGACCAGCACGGTGTTGAAGAAGAAGGACACGATGCTGTGCAGCAGCGTGATCTTGCGCATGTCAGGCGTTGTCACGCCGGTGTCGGAGGTTTGCGCCGTCATGCCGATGACATAGGCGAAATAGGCAAAATCCCAGCCCGAAGGTTCCGGCGTGCCGGGAAACTCGAAGCCACCGCGACGGCGGCTGGCATGGCTGCTGTCGTCGCCGGCAGGTTGGCCTGGTTGCCAGTAAGCATGTGCATAATGCAGCGCAGCCATCATGTGAATGGTAAACCATCCGAGCGGCACCGATGCCAGCGTCATCACCAGTGCGAAGGCATCAGCCTGCGGTTGCCGGTTGATCAGGATAAATAGCGAGACGACCGCCACAAGCACCGCTGCGAAGGTTACGAGAAAAATGATCCAGACGGGTTCATCGGCGCTTGCGGCGTGTTTTTTCAGGTGCGCTACGGTAAGCTTGGGCAACGCAAAGAGCGTCAGCGCGAGATAGAGCACGAAGAAGCAGTTGGCTCCGATGACGGGAGCGAGTTCCCTGTCGACAAGCCACGCAATGACGAAAGCTGCAACGCCGCCAAGAGCGCCGAGATAGAACGACATATGGCGGCGCAGCAAAAACATCAGGCAATGGTTTCCCTTGGTTCCAATCGCATATCGACATGCGGAATGCCGTCTTCGAGATATTCGTCGGAAATCGCCTCGAAGCCGAACGAGCCATAGAATTTCTGCAAATGGCTTTGTCCGCCTAGTTCGATGGCCGTAACGGGAAAGCGGGCCTGCGCAAATTCGATGGCCTCTGTCATCAGACGCTGGCCGAGCTTGTAGCCGCGATAATCCGGCGCCACAACGACGCGCCCGATTTTCACCGGCTTCCCATCCTGTTCCGGCGGCAGAACCCGCAGCGATGCTGCAAGCTCTTCCCCGTCGAGAATGCGCAGGTGAAAAGCCTCGAAATCTTTGCCGTCAATCTCCGGATAGGGACATTTCTGCTCGACCACGAAGACGTCCACGCGCAGTTTCAGCATCGCATAAAGCGCGCGCGGGGTCAGATTGTCGATTTCATCCCACCGGGAGACGAGAAGCTTTTCAGCCATCAGTAAACAACCACCGAACGGATGGACTTGCCTTCATGCATGAGGTCGAATGCAGTATTGATTTCATCAAGCGGCATGGTGTGGGTGATAAGATCATCGATATTGATCTTGCCCTCCATGTACCAGTCCACGATCTTCGGCACGTCGGTGCGACCGCGCGCTCCGCCAAAGGCAGTTCCTTTCCAGACGCGGCCAGTAACCAGCTGGAACGGACGCGTGGCGATTTCCTTGCCGGCTTCCGCAACGCCAATGATGATTGATTCGCC
The DNA here is from genome assembly GCF_008932435.1 of Brucella pseudintermedia. Lineage (GTDB taxonomy): Bacteria > Pseudomonadota > Alphaproteobacteria > Rhizobiales > Rhizobiaceae > Brucella > Brucella pseudintermedia. Next base: position 14,090 of record NZ_WBWE01000008.1, read on the forward strand.
CCATCCGCGATGGCAGCATTCCAGCGCCTGCCGCATGACATCGGTATTGCCGGTGGCATCGAAGGAATAGTCCGCGCCGCCGTCGGTCAGGTCCTGAATGGCCTGCACCACCTTGTCATTGCCGATCTCGCGCGGGTTGATGAAGTCGGTCATGCCGAACTTTTTCGCCATTTCGACCTTGGCCGGATTGATGTCCACGCCGATGATCTTGTCCGCGCCCACCATGCGGGCACCCTGAATGACATTGAGGCCGATGCCGCCGAGACCGAACACCACGACATTTGAGCCCGGACGAACCTTTGCCGTATAAATCACCGCGCCAATGCCGGTGGTGACGCCGCAGCCGATATAGCAGATCTTGTCGAAAGGCGCGTCTTCGCGCACTTTCGCCACCGCGATTTCCGGCAGAACCGTGAAGTTGGAGAAGGTCGAGCAGCCCATATAGTGGAAGACTTCGCCGCCATCGCAGGAAAAGCGCGTGGTGCGGTCGGGCATCAGGCCCTGGCCTTGTGTGGCGCGGATCGAGGTGCAGAGGTTCGAGCGCTGCGACAGGCAGGTTTTGCACTGGCGGCATTCCGGCGTGTAGAGCGGAATGACATGATCGCCCGGTTTGACTGAGGTCACGCCTGCGCCCACTTCGCGCACGATGCCCGCCCCTTCATGACCAAGAATGGCCGGGAATTTTCCTTCCGAATCGAGGCCCGACAGCGTGTAGGCATCGGTATGGCAAACGCCTGTCGCCATGATTTCGACCAGTACTTCGCCAGCCTTCGGACCGCCGATCTCGACGGTTTCGATGGTGAGCGGCTTCTTTGCTTCCCAGGCGACGGCTGCGCGTGACTTCATGGCGATGTTTCCCTTCCAGTTGTGTGTTGCGCGCCTATTTCAGATAGGTGCGCAAAATCCGCATGATTTCGTCAATTTGCGTATCGGAGTCCGCCTTGGCTTCCTGACCGCCTCTGGCTTCCTGCGCAAACGTCTCGCGGAAATGACTTTCCAGCACTTCCGCCATCAGCCCGTTGGCCGCGCCTCGCAACGCCGCGATCTGCTGCAGCAGTGCCGCGCATTCCGTGCCAGCCTCCACCGCGCGCTCCAGCGCTTCGGCCTGACCGCGAATGCGGCGCAGGCGCGTCAGGGCGCGCTTCTTGTCTTCCGGCGAATGTGGCATGGAATCTCCCGATTTCAATGAAATCTATATACTCCGGGGGAGTACGTCAATCGCCGAACGCCAGCCGCAGGTGCAGAAGTGGATAGGGGCGTCCCTGGTCGTCTGTTTCCGAACGTCCGGTTTCGATAAATCCCATATGCCGGTAAAAGCCGACGCCTTGCAGGTTCTGCTCGTTTACATCGACGGTGAGAGGACTGCCGACAGCCTTTGCATGGGCTATCATCAGTTTGCCAATGCCTTTGCCGCGCTGGTCGGGGGCGATGAACAGGCTGTCGATATGATGATCGCTCATGCCCATGAAGCCGACCGCCTTGCCGGCGTCTTCAATAAGCCAGACTTCGACATTGGGCAGATATTGCTCGGCCACCAGCTTTTCGATTTCCAGAAAATCGTTGCGGCTGAGGAAATCATGCGTGGCGAGAACGCTGGCGCGCCAGATTTCGGTCAGAGCGGGCGCATCCGCCTTGCTCGATTTTCGAATATGGATCATGTGCGCTCCTTGTGTGATAAGCACCAAAGCGAAGGCCTTATCTGACGGAAACTGCTTTGACGAGCCTGCCCGATCTTCCTGTGACACGAATTCTGCCTCGGCTGGACGAGGCATTGACGCATCATGCGAGCGCAGTCCTCGTCGCCCCGCCCGGTGCAGGCAAGACGACACTGGTGCCGATCCATCTACTGAATGCCTCATGGCGCAAGGACGGTATGATCGTGCTGCTTGAGCCCCGCCGTCTGGCGGCACGCGCTGCCGCCCGCCGCATGGCGCAGCTTCTGGGCGAGGAGCCGGGTGAAACCGTCGGCTACCGGATGCGCCTTGAAAGCAAGGTGTCAGGGAAAACTCGAATCCTCGTCGTCACCGAGGGCGTTTTTGCACGCATGATCCTCGACGATCCAGATTTGAAGGGCGTTGCCGCAGTTCTGTTTGATGAATTTCACGAACGCAGCCTCGATGCGGATTTTGGTCTGGCGCTGGCGCTCGATGTGCAGGCTGCATTGCGTGACGATCTCAAGATACTCGTCATGTCGGCAACGCTTGATGGCGCTCGTGTGGCATCGCTACTCGGTGATGCACCGGTGATCGAAAGCGAGGGACGCGCTTTTCCTGCCGATATCCGCTATCGCGACCGCAAGGCCGATGAACGGATTGAGGATGCGATGGCGCGGGCGATCCGCGACGCATTGGCGGACGAAACGGGCAGCATTCTGGCTTTCCTGCCGGGGCAGGGCGAGATTGAACGCATAGCGCGGCTTCTTGAAGGTCGTCTGCCGCCGAATGTGCTGCTCGCCCCGCTCTATGGCGCGATGGAAGGTCGCGATCAGGATGCGGCGATCAAGCCTGCACCGGCGGGTCATCGCAAGGTCGTTCTGGCGACCTCGATTGCCGAAACCTCCATCACGATTGACGGTGTGCGCGTGGTCATCGATAGCGGCCTTGCCCGCCTGCCGAAATATGAACCCGCTACGGGCCTGACCCGCCTTGAAACCGTGCGGACCTCGCGCGCGAGTGCCGATCAGCGGGCGGGGCGTGCCGGTCGTACCGAGCCGGGCGTTGCCATTCGCCTCTGGCATCAGGGGCAAACGGCATCGCTTCCCGCTTTCTCGCCCCCGGAAATTCTGGAAGCCGATCTTTCCGGTCTCGTGCTTGACGCTGCCGCGTGGGGTGTGACTGATCCAGCAACCTTGTCGCTGCTCGACAAGCCGCCATTGCCTGCTCTCAAAGAGGCCAAGGCACTGCTTAGCCGGCTTGGTGCGCTTGATGATGCTGGACGCTTGACCGCAGATGGGGAGGCTATGCGCTCGCTTGCCCTGCCTGCACGCCTTGCGCATATGGTGGCGGAAGCTGGTAAACGCGGCGAGGCCCTGCGGGCGGCAGAGCTTGCTGTTCTTCTGACCGAGCGCGGTCTTGGCGGCAATGAGACCGATCTCGATACCCGCATGGCGCGGTTCCGCAATGATCGTTCTGATCGTGCCCAGCGTGCCAAAGGTTTGGCGAAACGGTTGGCTGCAAATGTGCCCAACAAAGGCGAACCAGCCGGTTCAGGCGTTGGCCGTATGCTGATGGACGCCTATCCAGACCGTATCGCCAAAGCGCGTGGGGCAACGGGACAATTCCTGCTCGCCAACGGGCGCGGCGGCGAGGTCGATCCTGCCATCAGTTTGAGCCGCGCATCGTGGCTGGTGGTTGCCGATATGACGGGCAAGGCGGGACGGGCGCGTATTCTTTCTGCTGCGGAAGTCAGCGAAACAGAAATCCGCGCTGCCTTGGGCGACAAAATCGAGAGTGGACGACAAGTTGTCTATGACCCGGAAAAGAACGCCCTGCGGACGCGCGAAGCCGTGCGTATCGGCGCTATCGCTCTCTCTGAAAAGCCGCTCGCCGCTCCTTCGGGAAGCGCTGCCGACGAAGGCGTGATTGCCGCCGTGCGTGAACACGGTCTTGATATTCTGCCTTGGGGCAAGGAGACGGACATCCTGCGCCGACGGCTTGGCTGGCTTCATCGCGGCCTGGGCGATCCCTGGCCGTCGATGGATGACGAAGCGCTTCTGGAAAGGCTTGAGGACTGGCTGCTGCCCTTCCTGACGGGGGAAGCCCAGCTCGACCGCATTCCAGCGCATGTGCTGAAAAACGGCCTGTTGAGCCTTGTGCCGTTCGACCTCCAGCGCAGTGTCGACCAGCTTGCACCGACACATTTCGAAGTGCCGACCGGATCGAATATTCCGATCCGTTACGATGCGGAGGAGCCGGTTATCGCGGTGCGTGTGCAGGAACTGTTCGGCCTCGGCATGCATCCGGCCATCGCCAATGGCAAGGTGCCGCTCTTGCTGGAGCTTCTTTCTCCGGCCCACCGTCCGATCCAGATAACCCGCGATCTTCCCGGCTTCTGGAAAGGCTCATGGGCGGATGTGCGTTCCGATATGCGCGGCCGTTATCCGAAGCACGTCTGGCCGGAAGACCCCGCCAACGCTGAAGCAACGCGCCGCGCCAAGCCGCGTGGTACCTAGGGTCCGGACCTAATCCCGGCCTGCGACCGGATAACGCAGTTTCGCTTGCTTTCTGGTCCGGGCTTGCCTCATAAGGGCCTGACGAGGGACGTCAATGCACGCAGAATTCGAGAATCGCGCTTCCAATCTTTCGCGCCGCCCGCGCCTGACCACGCTGGTACGTGTCCGCTGGCTAGCCATTGCCGGACAAACCGCCGCAGTCATGTTCGTGGCGCTTTATCTGCAGTTTCCTTTTGCCGTCGGCGTTTGCTTTGCGCTGATCGCCTGTTCGGCGTGGCTCAATCTTTATCTGGCCTTCCGCTTTCCAACCAACCATCGGCTCAATCCGGCGGCGGCAAGTCTGGTGCTGGCATTCGACATTCTGCAGCTGGCAGGACTTCTTTATCTGACCGGCGGGCTGCAAAACCCCTTCGTTATCCTGATGATCGTGCCGGTCATCATCTCGGCGACGTCGCTTTCTGCCCGCCATACGCTTGTGCTCGGCTTGCTGGTGGTTGCCTGTACATCGGTGCTCACCATCAGGCACGAACCGCTGCCCTGGTATCCCGGCGAAACGCTGAATTTGCCATTCCTGTTTGTGATCGGCATCTGGTGCGCCATCATTTCAGCGCTCGGTTTCACTGCCGTCTATGCCTACCGCATCGCCGAGGAAGCGCGCCAGTTGGGCGACGCATTGAGCGCCGCCGAACTTATTCTCCAGCGTGAACAGCATCTGTCGGCACTGGATGGACTGGCTGCTGCAGCCGCCCACGAACTGGGCACCCCGCTTGCAACCATTGCATTGGTGGTGAAGGAAATGCAGCGCGCCCGCACCACCGATCCGGGCCTTGCCGAAGACATTGCCCTGCTTCACTCCCAGACCCAGCGCTGCCGGGAAATTCTCCAGCGGCTGACCAGCCTATCGTCCGAAGGCGAAGAACATATGTCGCGCCTGCCGCTTTCCTCGTTGATTGAAGAAGTAATCGCGCCGCACCGCAACTTCGGCATCACCATCGACGTGCAAAAGACGGAAGGTCCGAAGCCGGAACCGGTCACCCGGCGTAATCCCGGCCTGCTCTATGGCCTGGGCAATCTGGTCGAGAATGCCGTCGATTTCGCGCGCGGAACGGTCAATGTCACGTGGGGCTGGACTGACGGCAATGTGAGCGTGATCATTCAGGATGACGGCGAGGGCTTCAAACCGGAAATCCTCGACCGGATCGGCGAGCCCTATATGACAAGCCGCGACAATACCCGGAATGGCGGCGGTTTGGGTCTGGGCCTGTTCATCGCGAAAACGCTGCTGGAACGTTCGGGCGCGCATATCACCTTCCGCAATCGGAGCAATCCGGGGCAGGGCGCGGAGGTGAAGGTGATCTGGCCGCGTTCTGCATTTACGTCCGTCTGAAGCGTATTTTTCAGGCGGGCCTAAGGATCTTCTATCACATCCTTGTGTCCGGCTTTCAAAATAGTGTGATATTACAAAGAGTTGCATTTCTGCGACGTGAGGAGGAGCGCTGAAATTGCTTCAACAATTCAGTGGCTATTTGACTTTTTGACGCAGGGGTATCAATAAGGAAAGAAAAATACAGGCAGGAAAGCACCCGATGGATGACTTGAAGCAGGAAGACACCGAAGCCATAGGCAACGATCCGACCCTCCTTCTGGTTGATGACGACAAGCCTTTCTTGCAGCGCCTTGCCCGCGCCATGGAGAGCCGGGGTTTTCAGGTGACAACCGCGGAATCGGTTGAGGAAGGCATCGCCGCCGTCAAGGCTGCTGCGCCGGCCTATGCGGTCGTGGATATGCGGCTCGGCGATGGCAATGGTCTCGACATCATCGAAGCGATTCGCTCGCGCCGTGCCGATACGCGCGCAATCGTTCTTACCGGCTACGGAAATATCGCAACCGCTGTGAATGCCGTGAAGCTCGGCGCCATCGATTATCTGTCGAAGCCTGCCGATGCTGATGAGGTCTTCGCAGCATTGACCCGCCGTCCCGGCGAAAAGGTCGCGCCGCCGGAAAATCCGATGTCCGCCGACCGGGTTCGCTGGGAGCACATTCAGCGGGTTTATGAAATGTGCGAGCGCAATGTCTCAGAGACCGCACGCCGTCTCAACATGCACCGCCGCACATTGCAGCGCATTCTGGCCAAACGCGCGCCGCGTTAAATCAGGTCAATCAATTTCGGTTTCGGGCACATCGAGACCGGCGAGTTCGGCGATTGTCAGCCGGGCCGCGCCTGCCCGTGCAAAGCGCAGCATCAGCGCTTTTCGCGTTGCACCGGGCAATTTATGTTCCGGGGCATCGCGCATGATTTCTGCTCCATATCCGTCTGAGAGAATGAAGCCGCATTCTTGCGGAAAGATTTCGCTTGGAACAGCCGGATGGGTGGCGAAGAACAGCCGGTCGCAATAGGCACGATATTCGGGCCATTTACGGTCCGCCTTCCAGTCCTCAATGGATGATTTTATCTCCACGATCCAGATTTCGCCCTTGCGGTTGACCGCGATCAGATCGGCGCGCCGGCCTGATGCCAGCGGCAATTCGGGCAATGTGGCAAGCCCCATTTGCAGAAAAAGGCGCTGGACGCCGCGCCGCACAAGCATGGCGTTCTCTGACTGCCTGCCGTCGGAAAGAGGATGGGTCTGGTTGGGAATCACAATGGGCATGGCGCATTTTGTGCGTGGTTTCACGGTGAAACAATCGGAAATCAAGCGTGTGCGGTGCAAAAAACCGCCGCAAGGCGCTGAAACATGGCCAAAAAATGGCCTAATCAAGGAATTTTCAATTTACGGTTAACGTCTGGTTAACAATACTGCCGCATCTTCAACGACAACGAACGATTCGCATCTATCTCCGGCCCATCGCGGTCCCATTGACGGAATGAACCAATCTGGGGGAATGCATGAAGTCTCGCGTCCTAAATCTGGCGGCGGCTCTTTTTCTGGGCAGTGTCGTCGCAGGCTGCTCGACAGCAGGCGGCACATTCTATACCGCTTCCTATTCTTCGGTCACCGATGCCGGCTATGTTGTCCCGGCGATCCCGAGCGAAAAGATTCAACCGCAATATCGTCGCCAGATCGTCAAATATCCAACAGACGAAAAGCCGGGCACGATCATTGTCGATACGCGCGAAAAGTTCCTTTATTTCATCATGCCGGAAGGCAAGGCCATGCGATACGGCATTGGCGTCGGCCGCGAAGGTTTTGAATGGTCCGGTACGGCGCGCGTCGCCATGAAGCGCGAATGGCCGACCTGGACACCGCCTTCGGCCATGATCAGGCGCCAGCCGGAACTTGCAAAATATCGCAATGGCATGGACCCCGGCCTGCGTAACCCGCTCGGCGCGCGCGCCCTGTATCTGTATAACAAGGGTGGTGACACGGGCTATCGTCTGCATGGAACGCCGGAATGGTGGTCCATCGGCAAGGCAATGTCTTCGGGCTGCATCCGCCTCATGAATCAGGACATTATGGATCTTTACGACCGCACCGAACAGGGCGCGAAAGTCATCGTGAAGCAATAACGACATGAAAAAGGCCGCTTCGAGCGGCCTTTTTCATGACAATCAAATGCAACTCAGATTTGTTCGACCTGCTGCACTTCCGGCACGAAATGGCGCAGAAGGTTCTGAATGCCGTGCTTCAGCGTTGCCGTCGATGACGGGCAGCCCGAGCATGCGCCCTTCATGTTCAGGAACACGGTGCCGTTTTCAAAGCCGCGGAACGTGATGTCGCCGCCGTCTTGGGCAACGGCTGGACGAACACGGGTTTCGATCAATTCCTTGATGATCTCGACGGTTTCCGCATCGGCTTCATCGAAAAATTCTTCATCGCCATGTGCGGCAGCGGCATCGGCATTGCTGTTGCCGGCCATTGCAGGCGCACCGGACATGAAATGTTCCATGATCGTGCCAAGGATAGCAGGCTTCAGATGCTGCCATTCGCCATCGTCCTTGGTGACGGTTATAAAGTCGTAGCCGAAGAAAACACCCGTCACGCCCGGAACCGAAAAGAGCTTGGCTGCGAGCGGCGACGTGTTGCCAGCGGTGGAAGCATCGCGGAAATCGGCGGTGCCTTCCGGCATCACGACCTTGCCGGGAAGAAACTTCAGGGTCGCCGGGTTGGGCGTGGTTTCAGTCTGGATGAACATGCCAGTTGTCCCGCTTTCAGATTTTGGAACGATTTTCGTAGGCGCAGATTGCCATGGACGCAAGTGCCGTCCTGATGCTGCGCGTATCAGTTGACATCAATATAGGGTGATCAGGTCACCGCATCAATGTCGTCGTCGCTCATACCTGCCGGAATGACAGTCACCGGGATCGGGAACTGCGCGCGACCGGCCAGCGATTGCACGAGGGGACCGGGGCCTTCCTTGCCTGAACCGGCGGCCAGAACCAGAATGGCGATATCCTGATCCTCCTCGATGAGGCTGATAAGCTCCGCGGCGGTTTCGCCCTCGCGGATGCTGATTTCCGGCTCGATCCCCTGATCTGCACGCACCGCTGCCGCGAATTTCTCAAGCGCGGCCTGAGCGCGATCCTGCGCTTCGGAACGCATGATTTCGCCGACGCCCAGAATTTGCTGGAAATCGGAATCATCGATCACGAAAAGCAGGACAAGTGATCCGCTGGTATTTTTTGCACGGCGCGCGGCATAGGCGACGGCGCGCCCGCATTCGGGCGTTTCGTCAATGACGGCAAGAAACTTGCGGCGGTGACCGGCTTCCCGGCTAAGTCGTTTTGATACCATGGCCGCAATTTGCCATCGGGATTGTTCGTCTGCAAGCTGACATTTGGCAGGGCGCGATGATCGAAACGCGCCCTGCTGAACGAGAAAATCAGTTCTGCAACCAGCCGACGATGTCGCGGACATGGCGCATGGTCTGTTCGGCGATCACGCCAGCCCGCTCGCCGCCCTCGCGCAGAACGCTGTCGATGTAAGCCGGATCGGCCACCAGCCGGCGCATCTCATGGGTGATCGGCGAAAGCTTGGCGACCGCCAGTTCGGCAAGCGATGCCTTGAATTCGGAGAACTGGCGTCCGCCGAATTCCTTCAGCACATCTTCCTTCGACTGGGAGGAAAGCGCTGCATAGATGCCAACCAGATTATCGGCTTCCGGACGACCGGCAAGGCCATCGAGTTCCGTGGGCAGGCCGTCGGAGTCGGTCTTTGCCTTGCGGATTTTCTTGGTGATGGTCTCTTCATCATCGATCAGATTGATGCGCGACAGGTCCGACGGATCGGACTTCGACATCTTCTTGGTACCGTCGCGCAATGACATGATCCGCATGGCCGGGCCGGAAATAACCGGCTCGGTGATCGGGAAGAAGCCCGATACCTGCTCGTCACCAACCTGCATATCCACACCGATGCCGAGCGAGGCGATACGGTCGGAATAGTCATTGTTGAACTTCTGGGCGATATCGCGGGTCAGTTCCAGATGCTGCTTCTGGTCCTCGCCGACCGGTACTGCGGTGGCGCGATAAAGCAGGATGTCGGCGGCCATCAGGCTCGGATAGGCGAACAGCCCGAGCGAAGCATTTTCGCGATCCTTGCCTGCCTTGTCCTTGAACTGGGTCATGCGGCTCATCCAGCCGATGCGCGCGACGCAGTTGAACACCCATGCAAGTTCCGCATGCTGCATGACGCGGCTCTGGTTGAAGACGATGCTCTTCTGGGGATCGATGCCGGCGGCGAGGAAAGCTGCCGTGACTTCACGGGTCGACTGAATCAGTTCAGCCGGATCGGGCGAGACGGTCAGGGCGTGCATGTCCACGACGCAATAAATGCAGTCATTGGTGTCCTGCATGTCCACCCACCGCTTGATCGCCCCGAGGTAATTGCCGAGGTGAAGGTTTCCGGTCGGCTGGACGCCGGAGAAAACAAGCGGTTTGAACGTGCTCATGATCGTTTCCTAAAAAAGTTAGCCCCGCCGGTGGAGAGCGGGGATTTGAATGCTGGTCTTTTCGCAGAGACGCAGCCGCCTTTCAAGCTTGAATTATTGCTCGCTTTCAGGGACTTTTTTTGCTGCGCCGCGCCTGATGTTGCGGCGGATCATGCCGGTATTGGCCCCGCCAAGACCGAAGGCAAAACCGAAATAAATCACCATTGCGGCGACCACGATTGCGGTCACGGTTCCCGCCCGTACAACAAGCGGCGCTGCCGAGGAAAGCTCCTGGGCAAAGTAGCCAATGGCAAGATGGATGCCGATGGCCATGATCGCGGCAGCCGCAAGAAGACGCGGGATGCGGGTGAGGAGTGGAATATCCTGCCCCCAATGGCCGCGCTTCACCAGTGTCGCGAAAAGCAATACGGCGTTGACCCAGCCCGCGACGATTTCAGCCGTGGCAATGCCGGTCGGTCCAAAATGCGGGAAAAGCGTGATGGCAAGCGAGACGTTTACTGCTACTGAAATTGCGGCGAAGATCATCGGCGTGCGGGTGTCTTCACGGGCAAAGAAGCCCGGAATGAACGCCTTGATCAGCACAAAAGCAGGAAGACCGAGACCATAGATCGCCAGGATATTGGAGACGACCAGCGTTGAATCGGGGCTGAACTTGCCCCGTTCGAACAGGAGCCGCACGATTGGCTCCGACATGACGAGAAGGGCGGCGGCGGCAGGCAGCGTCAGAAACAATGTGAACTCGACCGAGCGGTTCTGGAGGTTCGACGCTTCCTTCATGTGACCGCCGCGCAGCGCACGCGACAGTTCCGGCAGAAGCACGGTCGCCACGGCGATGCCGACGACACCGAGTGGAAGCTGATAGATGCGGTCCGCATAAACGAGCGAGGAAACCGCGCCTTCCATGCCGGATGCGATATTGGTGTTGATGAGCAGGTTGATCTGCGTGATCCCGCCGGTGATTGCCGCCGGAAGCGCCAGCACCAGAAGCCGCCTGACATTGGGTGTAAGGCGCGGGCGGCGGAAGCCGATCTTGATGCCTGCATTGCGCACGGCGATCCAGACGATGGCAAGCTGCACCAGGCCCGCAGCCATGACGCCCCAGGAAAGGCCGTAGCCAACGGCCAACGCATCATAGCCACGCCACCAGGCCACGGCCAGGACACCAATCAGGATGATGTTGAGAAACACCGGTGCAATGGCCGCAGCGAAATAGCGGTGCAGCGAATTGAGCATTCCACCCATCATCGCGGCAAGCGACATGCAGGCGAGATAGGGGAACATGATGACGGCGAGACGCACCGTATTGTCGAATTTTACCGGATCATCGGTGAAGCCCGGCGCAATGACCGTGCGCACGATGAAGGGCATCGAAAGTTCCATCGCAATGGTCAGGAACAGAAGCACGGTGAAGAGCACGCCAAACACTTCTTCGGAAAAACGGCGTGCGCCGTCCATGCCGTTTTTTTCGATCTCCTTGGCAAAAAGCGGCACGAAGGCGGAATTGAACGCGCCTTCGGCAAAGAGACGACGAAAGGTGTTCGGAAAGCGGAAGGCGGCATTGAAGGCATCGGCTACCGGGCCGGTGCCAAGTGCCGCCGCCATGAACATCTCGCGCGTGAAGCCGAAAATGCGGCTCATCAGCGTGCCGGACGCGACCGTGGCGAACTTTTTGACCAAACTCATATAACTGAAAAACCTATGCTGCGGCCTGCGACGAGCGGCCTTGTGACTTGCTGCCGTTTTCTCCGCTAAGAACACCAAGCAGCTTGCGCCTGATATTGCCCTGGCGGGTGGCGTTTGAAATCTTGTGGCCCACTAGGTCGGTTACGTAAAAACTGTCAATCACCTTCTCGCCAAACGTGGTGATATGAGCGGATGCAATATCCAGTGAAAGGTCGGAAATAAGGCCGGTCAGTTCCGAAAGCAGGCCGGGTCGGTCGAGTCCTTCCACCTCGATGACGGTGAACTTGTTGGAGAGCGTGTTGTTGATCTCGACGCGCGGCTCCACCTTGAAAGCCTTTGCGGCCTTTTTCGGCTTGGTGCGCTTGGCCAGCACGTCGGGCAGATGCGCCTTGCCGGACAGGACATCCTCAATGACCTTGCCGACGCGTTCAGCACGGCGGCGCTCGTCATCATCGGTATCGAATTCGCGGCTGATGAGAATAGTGTCCAGCGCCCGTCCATCGCCGGTCGTGAAAATCTGCGCGTCGACAATGTTGGCGCCCGCCGCCGCGCAGGCGCCGGTGATGATCGACAACAAGCGCGGATGGTCTGGCGCAAGCACGGTAATTTCAGTCACGGCCTCGAAACTGTGCGGTTTCGCCATGGTGGCCAGCGCTCGCTCGTTGCGGTCGGCTTCGCGGATGAAATGGGCGTGCCGGACCTGATCCTCAAGGCTGACGGTCAGGAAATAGTTGGTGTAGTGGAGGGCCAGATAGGCATCGCGCTTGTCCTTCGGCCAGTCCGAAAGCCGTTCTGCCAGCGCCTCTCGCGCCTGATAGTCACGGTCGGCGCGGGACAGTTCCGAAAAGCCGCCGGTCAGAACCAGTTCCGTTTCGTAGAAGAGCGTGCGCAGAAGTTGACCCTTCCAGCCGTTCCATACACCGGGTCCCACCGCCTTGATGTCGCAGACGGTCAGGATCAGGAGAAGCTTCAACCGCTCCATCGTCTGCACGGTATCGGCGAAATCGATAATGGTCTTGCGATCATTGAGGTCGCGCGATTGCGCCACCATGCTCATGGTCAAATGTTCACGCACAAGCCATTCGACGGTTTCGGTTTCGGCGGGGCTAAGACCGAAGCGGGGCCCCAGCTTGCGGGCAATGCGCGCACCGGCAACCGAGTGGTCCTCCGGGCGTCCCTTGGCGATATCGTGCAGGAGCAGCGCCACATAAAGCAGGTTGCGGTCACGCTTGACGGTGGTGATGAGGTGGTTTGAAAGCGGATGTTCGTTTTCAAGCTCGCCATGCTCGATTTCCGACAGCACGGCGATACAACGCAACAGATGCTCGTCCACGGTGTAATGGTGATACATGTTGAACTGCATCATCGAGACGATCTTGCCGAAATCCGGAATGAATTTCCCAAGCACGCCGGATTCGTTCATGCGGCGCAAAATGAGTTCGGGATTGCGTGGCGAAGTCAAAATCTCGAGAAAAAGCCTGTTAGCTTCGGGATTTTCACGCAGGTCGGCATTGATGAGCTTCAGCGAGCGGGTGAGGCTCTGCATGGCTTCGGGATGAAATTCCAGCCCGTGCTTGTCCGCCAGATGGAAGAGGCGGATGATATTGACCGGATCTTCCTTGAAAACCTCCGGCCGCGCGATGTTGATGCGGTGATTTTCCGAAACGAAATCGCCGTCTGCGGAAAGCTTGCGCTTGCGTCGCGAGAAGGTGAGGAAAATGCGGTTGAAGCCCGGCACATGCTTGGCCTGCTGTTCCTCCAGCGCGGCACAGATGATGCGGGTGAGGTCGCCCACATCCTTCGCCACGAGAAAGTAATGCTTCATGAAGCGTTCGACATAGTTCTGGCCGGGATGCGCCGTATAGCCAAGGCGCTCCGCAATTTCCGGCTGGATGTCGAAGGAGAGCCGCTCTTCTGCCTTCAGCGTCGCGAAGTGCATGTGGCACCGCACTGCCCAGAGAAAATCCTCGGCCTTGTTGAACAGCTTCAGCTCGGCCCGCGACAAAACACCGAGCTTGACCAGCTCTTCTTTCGTTTTGACGCGGTAAAAATACTTGGTGATCCAGAACAGCGTGTGCAGATCGCGCTGCCCGCCCTTGCCTTCCTTGACGTTCGGCTCGACCAGATAGCGGGTTTCGCCGGCCTTGCGGTGGCGCTGGTCGCGCTCGGCAAGCTTGGCCTGAATGAATTCCGGGCCGGTATCCTTGACGATTTCGTCATCGAAGCGGGCGACAAGCGTCTTGAAAAGCTCGCGATTGCCGGTAAGAAACCGGGCATCGAGAATTGCCGTGCGGATCGTCATGTCTTCGCGCGACAGGCGAATGCACTCGTCGATATTGCGCGTGGAATGGCCGACTTTAAGCCCCATGTCCCACAGCATATAGAGCATGTATTCGACCACCTGCTCGCCCCAAGGGGTCTGCTTGTAGGGCAGCAGAAACAGGAGATCGATATCCGATCCCGGTGCCAATCCGCCGCGTCCGTATCCGCCGACTGCGACGATGGCCATGTTTTCCGCCTTCGACGGATTGACCATTGGATAGGCCTTGGTGGTGGCGAATTCGAACAGCGCCTCGATCAGCGTGTCCATAAGGAAAGAAAGGCGTTTGGCGCAGAGCGTGCCGCCGCCATCTTTCATCAACATGCCCTCCGCATGGGCGCGCCCGCGCACCAGAGCATCCTTCAGGGCCTGAAGCACCACTTTGCGCACGGTCGGGCTGGTATAGTTTTCGTCCGTGGAATCCGCCAGTTCGTTGAGCTTGCGGCGCAGCGTTTCGGGATTGACGATCTCTTCCAGCTTAAGGTCGTGTGAGCTCATGCGGCATGTAGATCCGGTTTGCGGAGAAAGGACAGCGGGCAACCTATCCTATAGCCGCTTTTATTGACGATGAATATCCAAAAGCAAAGGCCGGGTTTCCCCGGCCTTTGCATCGCTATTTGCTGATTTTTCAGTTCGTCGCGTTATAGGCGGTGATTGCCGCCATGTTGACGATGTCGGAATCCTTCGCACCGATGGTGACGATCTGCGCGGGCTTGTCGAGGCCGACGAGCAGTGGGCCGATGATCGTCGCGCCGCCCAGTTCCTGCAGCATGTCGGCTGCGATCGAGGCCGAGTGATTATCAGGCGTGACGATCACATTGGCCGGACCCGACAGGCGGATGAACGGATATTGTTCCATCAGCTTCGGGTTCAGCGCCACATCGGCACTCATTTCGCCGTCAAATTCGAAATCGACATGGCGTGTCGCCAGAATGCGGACGGCTTCCTGGATACGGGCGGAGCGTTCACCGCCCATATGGCCGAAAGTCGAGAAGGCGGTTAGCGCCACGCGCGGCACATAACCCATGCGGCGCGCCATGCCCGCAGCCTCGACCGCAATATCGGCAAGCTCGGCTGCGGTCGGCATTTCATGGACGGCGGTATCGGCGATGAACACGGTGCGCCCGCGGCAAAGCGCGATGGAAACGCCAACCACGCGGTGGCCGGGCTTGGAATCGATCACGCGGCGCACGTCGTCCAGACCCGTCGCATAATTGCGGGTCACGCCCGTCACCATGCCATCGGCATCGCCAAGCGCCACCATGCAGGCCGCAAAATGATTGCGGTCATTGTTGATGAGGCGGTGGCAATCGCGCGTCAGATAGCCCTTGCGCTGAAGTTTCTCGTAGAGATAGTCGGCATAGGCGGCATTGCGGCTCGACAGGCGCGCATTGATGATTTCAATGCCGGGGCGGTCGAGATCAAGACCGGCAGCCTTGGCCGTGTCCTGCACCCGTTCCTCGCGTCCTACGAGGATAGCGGTGCCGAGACCCTGATTGACGTAGGAAACGGCCGCACGCATCACCTGTTCTTCTTCGCCTTCGGCGAAGACGATGCGCTTCGGCTGGCGGCGCACGCGCTCGTAGATGCCGCGAAGGGTCGAGGCGATCGGATCGCGGCGCGCCGACAGTTCGCGCTTGTAGCCTTCAATGTCGGCGATTGCGCGTCCGGCAACGCCGGTTTCCATCGCAGCCTTGGCAACGGCAGCCGAGACGGATGCAAGCAGGCGCGGATCGAACGGCACCGGAATGATGTAGTTCGGGCCGAAGCGCGGGCGGCTCCCCTGATAGGCGGCAACCACATCGTCCGGCACGTCCTCACGGGCAAGTTCGGCCAGCGCGTTGACGGCGGCGATTTTCATCGCGTCGTTGATGGTCGTCGCGCGCACGTCGAGCGCGCCGCGGAAGATGTAGGGGAAGCCAAGCACATTGTTGACCTGGTTCGGATAATCCGAACGGCCGGTAGCAACGATGGCGTCGTCACGGATGCGCGCCACTTCTTCCGGCGTCACTTCCGGGTCCGGATTGGCCATGGCGAAGATGATCGGGTTCGGCGCCATGGAGCGCACCATGTCTTCCGTGAAGGCGCCCTTGGCCGAAAGGCCGAACACGACATCCGCGCCATTCATGGCATCTGCGAGCGATCGCTTGTCGGTCTTCACCGCGTGCGCCGATTTCCACTGGTTCATGCCCTCTTCGCGGCCCTGATAGACGACCCCCTTGGTGTCGCACAGGATGACGTTTTCCGGGGCAAAACCCATCGCCTTGATAAGCTCGATACAGGCGATGCCCGCCGAACCCGCGCCATTGCAGACGAGCTTCGTCGTCTTCATGTCGCGACCGGTCAGGTGCAGCGCATTGATGAGGCCCGCGGCGGCGATGATTGCCGTTCCGTGCTGGTCATCGTGGAAAACCGGAATGTCCATCAATTCGCGCAGGCGCTGTTCGATGATGAAGCAGTCGGGCGCCTTGATATCTTCCAGATTGATGCCGCCAAACGATGGGCCGAGATAGCGCACCGCATTGATGAAGGCGTCGATATCGGTGGTATCGACTTCAAGATCGATTGAGTCGACATCGGCAAAGCGCTTGAACAGCACGGCCTTGCCTTCCATGACCGGCTTGGATGCGAGCGCGCCCAGATTGCCGAGGCCCAGAATGGCGGTGCCGTTCGAGATGACGGCGACCAGATTGCCCTTGGCCGTGTAATCATAGGCGCGGGCGGCGTCTTCCGCAATTGCCTTCACCGGCACGGCAACGCCCGGCGAATAGGCCAGCGACAGATCGCGCTGCGTCGTCATGGGCTTGGTGGGGTTGATCTCCAGCTTGCCCGGGCGACCCTGCGCGTGAAAGTCGAGCGCTTCCTTCTCACTGGCTGTGGGTGCGCGTTCTGATGTGTTGCCCTTCGGCGTCGAGGCTGGCATGTTCCCTCCGGTTTCATCTGCGGGAGAACCTCGATAGCGCCAGTCACGCATTGTGTAAACAGCGCTTACGGGAATAGATATTCATCCAAAAACGATGGAATACGAAATTTTATGACTTTGGCATCGTTTGCCAGGCAATAAATGAAGGTTTACCGATGGAAGCGACGGCGAGCGAAAATATGTTGGAAGCGGAAGAAAACACCGCCGAGGCAGCGCCCGTTCGCCTGACGCCCATGATGGAGCAATATATCGAGATCAAGGCGGCGAATGTCGATTCGCTGCTCTTCTATCGCATGGGCGATTTCTACGAGCTGTTCTTCGATGACGCGGTGGAGGCATCTGCGGCGCTGGGCATCACGCTTACCAAGCGCGGCAAGCATCTGGGCGAGGATATTCCCATGTGCGGCGTGCCGGTCCATGCCGCCGACGATTATCTGCAAAAGCTGATCGCCAAAGGCTACCGCGTCGCGGTCTGCGAACAGGTGGAAGATCCGGCGGAGGCGAAGAAGCGCGGCTCCAAATCCGTGGTGAAGCGCGACGTGATCCGTCTCGTCACGCCCGGAACGCTGACAGAAGAAAAGCTGCTGGACCCATCCGAAGCCAATTTCCTGATGGCCATGGGGCGCACGCGCGGCGACGGTGCGCTGGCGCTCGCCTGGATCGATATTTCGACGGGAACTTTTCGCGTGGCGGAAACCACGCCGGACCGGCTTTTCGCCGATGTAATGCGGGTGGACCCGCGTGAACTGGTGGTGGCCGACAGCGCCTTCCACGATGAGGAATTGCGCCCCGTCTTCGATCTGGTGGGCAAGGCGGTGACGCCGCAACCGGCAACCCTCTTCGATAGTGCCGCCGCGGAAGCGCGCATCCAGCGTTATTTCAACGTTGCGACGCTCGATGGTTTCGGCCAGTTCAGCCGCTCCGAGCTGTCGGCGATTTCCGGCGCGATTGCCTATATCGAAAAGACCCAGATTTCCGAGCGCCCGCCACTGATGCGGCCCGAGCGCGAGCATGAGGGCGGTACGATTTTCATCGATCCGGCTACGCGCGCCAGCCTGGAACTGGTGCGCACCATGTCGGGGAATCGCGACGGCAGCCTGCTCAAGTCCATTGACCGCACCGTGACCGGAGGCGGCGCGCGGCTTCTCGCCGAGCGCCTGACCGCGCCGCTCACCAATCCGAAGGAAATCGCGTTGCGGCTCGATTCCGTTTCCTGGTTCCTGAGCGAACCGGGCCTGTGCGAAGCCATGAGGGCCGAACTGAAAGGCGTGCCGGATATGCCGCGCGCGCTCTCGCGCCTTGCGGTTGGGCGCGGCGGGCCGCGCGATCTGGGTGCGCTTGCGCGCGGCTTTGAGGCTGCGCACACCATTGCAAGCTTGCTGGAAGGCGCTTTGTTGCCCGACGAGCTGGCCCATGCCCGCGATGCGGTCAGCGCCATGCCTGCCATTTTTACGGCGCATCTCGACCGGGCTTTGGCTGATGAATTGCCGCTCCTGAAACGTGACGGCGGTTTCGTGCGCGCAGGCTATAATGCCGAACTCGATGAAATGCGGGCCTTGCGCGACCAGTCACGCCGGGTGATCGCCGGACTGCAAGCCGACTATATCGAAGAGACCGGCATCAAGTCGTTGAAGATCAAGCACAACAATGTGCTTGGCTATTTCATCGAGGTGACGGCCAACAATGCCGGGGCAATGACGGATACGGATGAGGCCAAGGGCCGTTTCATCCATCGCCAGACCATGGCAAATGCCATGCGCTTTACCACGACCGAACTGGCGGAATTGGAAAGCAAGATCGCCAATGCCGCTGACCGCGCCTTGTCCATCGAGCTTGCCGTGTTCGAGGAACTGACGGCGGAAGCCGTCTCCCATGCCGACAGCATCCGCGCGGCGGCATCGGCGCTCGCGGTTTTCGACGTTTCGGCGGCGCTTGCGGTGCTGGCAGAGGAGCAGGGCTATTGCCGCCCGCAGGTTGATGACAGCCTCTCCTTCAACATTGTCGCCGGTCGTCACCCGGTTGTTGAGCAGGCTTTGCGGCGGCAGGCAGCCAATCCGTTTGTTGCCAATGACTGCGATCTCTCTCCGCAAAAGGATGGCGGCAACGGCGCGATCTGGCTTCTCACCGGCCCGAACATGGGCGGTAAGTCGACCTTCCTGCGCCAGAACGCGCTGATCGCTATCCTCGCGCAGATGGGTTCGTTCGTCCCTGCCGGTTCTGCGCGGATAGGCGTCGTGGACCGGCTGTTCAGCCGCGTCGGGGCCTCCGACGATCTGGCGCGCGGGCGCTCGACCTTCATGGTCGAAATGGTGGAAACGGCGGCGATCCTCAATCAGGCGGGCGAGCGCTCGCTGGTGATCCTCGATGAAATCGGGCGCGGTACCGCGACTTTCGACGGCCTTTCCATTGCCTGGGCCACGGTCGAATATCTGCACGAGAAGAACCGCTGCCGCGCGCTGTTTGCCACGCACTTCCATGAAATGACGGCGCTTTCGGAAAAGCTGGAGCGGCTTTCCAATGTCACCATGCGGGTCAAGGAATGGGATAATGATGTGGTCTTCCTACACGAAGTGGCGAAGGGTGCTGCCGACCGTTCCTACGGCGTGCAGGTGGCGCGTCTGGCCGGGCTGCCGGAAGCGGTCGTCAACCGTGCGCGTGACGTGCTGCATCAGCTCGAAGCTGGTGAAACGTCCGGCAAGGCGGACAAGCTGATCGATGATCTGCCGCTGTTCTCCGTCGTCCTGCAGCAGGAAAAGCCGAAGCCGCAGGTTCAGGCCAAGGATAGCGAACTGGCGAAGGCTGTCGCCGCCATCAGCCCAGACGAACTGACCCCGCGCGAAGCGCTGGACCTGATCTACAAATTGAAGGAACTGGCAGGCAGGGCGTGAAAGTGAAAAGGCGAAGCTGGTGCTTCGCCTTTTCCTTTACACGAAGCGATTTGCATCCGCGCCGTAATAGGTAATGTAACGGCTGGAAATGCGTTCGATGGGAAGGATGATGAAGACATCGGTGGTGCCGAATGCTTCGTCGATCACGGCGCCATCCCCGATCATCGCACCGAGGCGCAGATATCCCTTCACCAGCGGCGGCATGGAGAAAAGCGCAACCTTGTTGTTGATGGCTTCCTTCGGCATCAGGTCCATGGCCTGATAGCGGTGCGGTAGGGCGCGAACGTCCCAATCCGGCGTTGCCCGGCAATTGTGATGGAGGAACGACAGGCCGAGCGCGTGCGCGGCAGGCACAGCCCCATGGAACGAGGCACAGCCGAACATCACATCGATGGAGTGGCGGCGGCAATAGGCCCAGGCCCCCTGCCATAGGAGCTCGACGGTGCGCTTGGAACGATATTCCGCTTTCACGCAGGAGCGGCCCAGTTCAAGCAGACGAAGGTTGGGGCGGGAAAGGGCCAGACGCTGCACGTCATATTCATCGGCGGAGTAAAACCCGAGCGCCTTGTCCGCCTGATCGCTGCGCATCAGACGGTAGGTGCCGACAATCTGCTGGTGTTCCGGCACGGGCAGCGCGGTATCGTAAACCAGCAGATGGTCACAAATAGCGTCGAAGCGGTCGGCGTCACGAAGCTCCACAGCCTCGATGCTTTCACGGCGCGCACCCATTTCGTCGAAGAAGACACGAAAGCGCAATTCCTGTGCAGCTTCCACGGCCTCAGGTGAATTGGCGAGCCGTACTTCCAGCGATCCGATGCGTCCCAGAACAATGGGATCGCCGCCGGATGCAAACAGCGCCTGTTGTGCTTCTAAGCCTGACATGACGGTATCATCAATGATTTGCTGGTCCATTCCAAGCAGTACTGTCATGATGATGGCTCCTGATTTGTCTATTCACGTATTCCTGAACGGCTTTCCCACTGATATTTCAGCAAGAGCCGGTTCAATCCGCGTTCGGACAGATTGCGTGGACACGACGTCCAGTTGGCCGAAGCATTACAGATTCAGTGCTACGCGAGGATGACAGAAGCATGTCACCAATGTGTCAATTCAGATGGCTGGACCGCATCCTCTTCAAAAAGCTTACAATTTCACGAGATTAAATTATGCGAAAGGCTGAAACCGTTCAAGCTGCCTCGTCAGCGGGGGGCCCGCTCGCGCCGCCAGCCGAGAAACTCTTCCAGAATGATGAGCCCAGCGCCGATGGTTATGAACGTGTCGGCGAGATTGAACACGGCGAATGACCATGTCGGCAGGTGAAACAGAATATAGTCCACGACGTAGCCATGCATCACACGGTCGATCAGGTTGCCGATGGCACCGCCGACAACAAGCGCAAAACCGTAACGTGCGAAAATGCGGTCCGGTGCGTTGGTCCACCACAGATAAAGCACGAACAGGATAACTGCGGCCGTGATCGCGACCAGCCCCCAGTCGTGCAGCCAGGCCAGCATGGAAAAGGCGATGCCTTCATTATGCGTGCGGAACAATGCAAGAAATGGCAGGAGATCGATCTGCTGGCCGTAGCCCATCCGTGTTTCCACCAGATGCTTGACGCCCTGATCGATCAGTATGGTGAGAATGACGACAAAAAGTGAGGACCAGACGGCATGCCGCTTCATCCCTAAGCCCTTTCATCAAGCGTGAGCGCGTCGCGCCGGATTTCGTAGAGCATCACGCCGGTGGCGATGGCGAGATTGAGGGAATCGGCACGCCCCGCCTGCGGAATGCGGGCTAGCTTGTCGCACGTATCGGCAAGACTGTCCGGCAGGCCCTGCTGCTCGTTGCCCATCATCAAGACCACGGGTTTGTTGGCATAGGGAATGGTGCGATAGTCGACGGCACCTTTCAGATGAGTGCCGACGACAAGGCCGGAAACGCCTTTGCGCCAGCTGAGAAAATCGGCTTCGCTCACCTTGTAGAGCGGCATGGAAAAGACCGAGCCCATGGTGGCGCGCACGGTTTCCAGCGAATAGGGATCGGTGGTGTCGCCGATCAGAATAACGCCCTTGGCGCCGACCGCATCGGCGGTGCGGATGACAGTGCCCAGATTGCCGGGGTCGCGCACGCGGTCGAGCGCGATATAAACGTCGTTGCCTCTCGGCTTCAGGCTTGCAAGCGGGCGATATTGCTGCTCGAAGACACCGACCACCATTTGCGGATTATCACGCCGCGTAACGGCGGCCATGATCTTTTCGGTCACTTCCAGCACCAGTCCGCCCTTGGCGAATGTGCGGGCGGCAACCTGCTCGACCATTTTGTTGCCCTTGCCGGATTTGGCGAAAACCAGCGTCTTGATGCGCCAATCCTGTTCCAGCGCGTCGATGACAAGTTTCAGCCCTTCGGCCAGGAACACGCTCTGCTGGTCACGGAATTTTTTCAGCGCCAGCGAGCGAAGGTCCTTCACAATGGGATTGGTAAGGCTGGTAACTTCCTTGACCTGACCCACGCGGGGGCTTTTGGAAAAATCGTCGTCACGGCTCATTTGGCTACCCAGCGGCTGAACATGGATGTGGAAAGTGCGCGTCCCGCCGCCCGTTCACGCAAAATAAGTTCTCCCGATTCGACCGTACCGCCAAGGCCGGTGAAACGGTCGCGCATCAGCTCGTGAATAGCGAAGAAGGATGCGCGGATTGAATAGGCTGTCAGGATGACGGCAAGCGGCTTCGGCGTCAGGATCGACCGGCATGTGTCGACCATGGCAGGCAGATGCTCGAACAATTGCCAGACCTCGCCGCTCGGGCCGCGCCCATAGGCAGGCGGGTCAAGCAGGATGATGTCATAGAAGCTGCCGCGCCGCTCCTCGCGCTGCACGAATTTCATCGCGTCTTCGCAAATCCAGCGGATCGGCTTGTCGGAAAGCCCGGCCATTTCCTGGTTCTCACGCGCCCATAAGATGGCTTTCTTGGATGCGTCCACATGGGTCACTTCCGCGCCGGCCCGTGCCGCCACCAGCGAGGCGAGGCCCGTATAGCCAAAAAGATTGAGCACTTTCACGCTGCGACCGGACTTTACGCCGTCCCGGATAAGCCCATCCATATATGACCAGTGCGCGGCCTGTTCGGGGAATACGCCGACATGGCGGAATGAGGTGAACCGGCCATGAAAGGAAATGCCGTCATGCTGCATCGGCCAGGTTTCCCCGAGCGGCACTTTCGGGAAGGCCCAGCGTCCCATGCCTTCCTCGTCGGTGTTACCGGTGAAGACGGCATCCGCCTGATCCCACTCTTTTTGCGGCAGGCTCGGCAGCCAGATAGCCTGACCTTCCGGGCGGACGATGCGATAGGGGCCATATTGCTCGAGCTTCAAGCCGTTACCGCTGTCGAGAAGCGCATAATCGGGTGACGGTTCCGTTTCGAGGATAAGCGGTAATCTTTCTGCGGGGCGGGCGCCGGCATAGGGCTTGATTTCGCGAACGGGTGCGGCGGGCTTGTCATCGGCCGGCTTCGGCGAAGCCTTGGCGAACTGGGGACGAGGCTTTTTGAAGGACGAACCTTTATGATCAAGTTTACCTTCAGGACGCGGCGCATCATGTCTCGCGCGCTCGAAACCACGGTCCTGCTTGCCGCCCGACGGCTTTTTGCCTTTTCCCTTTGGCGCTTTCACCCGAAACTCCAATCATCATGATTGGGGTCTAGGTAGGATAAACAGCGCCGGTGTGGAAGGGGAAAACGACGTTCAACCGCGCACAAAGGATATTTCAGCGCTCCAAAACCCGGAAGTTTGCTTCCGGGTTCCAGAATAAAGACCGTTTCAGGAATTCACGACCGGTATATTGCGCTTTTCGGCGGCTGTGCTGCGTTCAAGCAGGCGAGCCGCCTCCTGCTTGTACATACGCTCCTTGCGCCGATGCTTGCCCTGCGTGAACCAGGTCACCAGGGAGCCTATGACGACGCCAAGGAGAAGCGCTCCGAACAGCCAAAGGAACAGCGGCGCATTATAGGATAGCGCAGGATTGCCCGGATTGAACGGATCGATCGTAAATTGCACCGACGCGCGATTGGCAACCGACAACGCAATCAGAACCACGGCGAGCGGCACAAGAACGATGATGGCGATGATGCGTTTTGCCGCCATAGCGTCTATCAGACTGCGCCGTTGAGACGGTCGCGCAGTTCCTTGCCGGTCTTGAAGAAAGGAACCCACTTTTCTTCCACGTCCACCGTTTCGCCGGTACGCGGATTGCGGCCGCTGCGGGCAGGGCGATTTTTGACGGAAAACGCGCCGAAGCCGCGCAGCTCAACGCGATTGCCTTCTGCAAGGGCGTTTGTGATCTCGTCGAATACCGCGCCGACGATGTTTTCGACATCGCGCTGGAAAAGATGCGGATTGCGGCTGGCGATAATCTGAACGAGTTCCGATTTGATCACGGCTTTAAACCCCTGTTCTTCTGTTCGTTTCGTCCGGTATCTGCCGGATATTGTGTTCATTTGCCCGGATGGCGTCAATTCGCTTCAGGCGTACCGTCAACGTGCCAAACCGAAAGAAGTCCGTCAAGGAAGATGCGCTCCCTGGCAATCTGCTTCAGCACGCCATCGGCTTCCTGCGGCACGCCGATAAGGCGCGCACCGGCATGGATGATCAGATCGCGCAGCGAAAAACCCGTTTCACTGCTGACCGGCTTCCATTCGAGGCGGGGCAGATCCTTGGAAAGCCCCTTGCCTGCAAGCCAGGCAACCGCTTCTTCTTCACCGCCAAGCCCGTCGATCAGCTTTTTGTCCAGTGCCTGCCGTCCGGTAAAAACCGCACCATTGGCAAGCGCCAGTGCCTGTTCATGCGTGAAAGAACGGCGCTTTTCGACAATATCCACGAACCACGCATAGGAATCCATGATCATATTGCTGATCATGCCCTTGGCTTCTTCGCTGGCCGGGCTGAAATAATTGGGCTCCGCCTTGAGCGGCGAGGACTTGATGGTTTCGACCTTCACGCCGATCGTGTCGAGCAGCTTCGAGACATCCGGATATTGAAACAGGACCCCGATGGAGCCGACGATGGATGTCTGTCGCGCGATGATGTGATCGGATGCGCTGGCAATCATATAGCCGGCGGAGGCGGCGAGCGTGCCCACCTGGGTCACGACCGGCTTTTTCTCGGCAATCTTTCGCACGGCTTCAAAAATGGCTTCGCCGCCGACTGTCGTTCCCCCGGGCGAATCGAGGACCAGAATCACGCCTTTGACGGCATCGTCCCTGGCGATTTTGTCGAGGCGTTTGAGCAATTCCTCATTCTCGAAGATGGTGCCCTCGATGCGAACCTTGGCGATATGCGGCTGGCTGAAATTCGCGCCGCGCATCGACCAGGAAGCGAAGACGGCAATCAGGGCCGCGATCAGGAGAAGGAACGCACCGCGCCAGACGGTCAGCTTTCTGCGCAATTTCCGGCGTTCGATGATTGCTTCGGCGTCTTGAGCCATTCCCGTCCATCCGTTTGTTGGTGGCGCTGTTCGCGCATCGGCAATCCATCTTTTGCCTCGAATGGCGGCATGCGGCAAGTCTCTTCGGCAATTCGGTTCCGTGAAAGAGCAGCATCAAGCATGGCTGTAAATTGGACAGGTTTTGTGATATCAAAGAGTTGATTAGCATTCTACCAAATTGGGTAAAGTGCGAATTGGGATGAATTATCAAAGACATAAGCCGTTCCTGCTGCCCTGTTGGGAGGCGGGTGCGGTGTTTTGTGCGGTATGAAGCTATTGAGCGACCGTCTATTTCACCCCAAATAAACCTTATTGAAATGAAAAAGCGCGAGATAGGCGCGCCGCTTACCGAATTCTACGAAAAGCCATTGAGGAATTGAACGCTACATGACCGCCGACACGACACCCAGCCATGCGCCGCAGAACGTGACCGCCCAAGGTCGCGGCAAGGGTGGCATGCGTTTTGGGGCGTCGGAGAAGGCCGAGGCGCTCTTCCACGCGGCGCAGCGCCATTCCGTCCGCGTTCGTGTCCTGAAGACCGCGCTGCCGGTGGCTGCGATTATCGTGGCGGCTGTCTTCTCATGGTATACATTTCTCGCAACGCCGAACACGCCCATAAAGGTGGAAGTGAATAATGGCGGCGAAAGCGGCAAGCTTGTCATGACGAGCCCGCATCTCAACGGATATACAAAGGACAACCGTCCGTATTCGATGACCGCTTCCAAGGCGACGCAGGATGCGAAGAACAGCGGCGCGATTTCGCTGGAAGGCATCCTTGCCGAATTGCCGGTTGGGGAAAAGGGGATGGCCAAGGTCGAGGCCACATCCGGTATCTATGACAATGCCAATGGGCGTTTGCAACTTGATAAGGACTTTATTGTTACCACGGATGATGGTTTGCGTGCAGTGATGCATTCTGCGGACGTAAATCTCAAGAGCGGGCAAATCACGACCGACAAGCCCGTCGACATCCGCAGCGGCAGCACGCATATTCTGGCGAACAGCATGCAGGTCAAGGACAACGGCAAGGTTCTGATTTTCGAGAACAAGGTTCAGATGACCGTTGACGGCAGCGTTGTTTCGCCCAACAAGGCTCCTTGAGAAGGCAGCCTGATTTGAGGACAGGCGAAGCGTTCGGACTGAGTCATATCTGTGCGGGCGCCTGAGTACGTTGCAGGCCGGTTTTCGGGTTGAAACGTGCTCGAAACAAATTGTTAGAGCGTGATTCCGATGCTGTCGGAATGCTACAGCTCTAAACCGCTTTTTTGATCGCATTTTGCGATGCCGAATGTTCCCATTTGGACGCAAAGTGCTTAATGTTGCGTCTGACCGCATGTCGGCCCGGGAATGGTCGAGTGCTTCGGGGAGCTGGTGATATATGGAACGCGAGACGGGCAAGATGAACAAGGGTACGATGGCCCGCACTTTGCGGATGGGATTTGCGGTTCTGGCGCTTGGGCTTGTCGCGGCTCCAACGGCCTCGCTGGCGCAGGAAGGCGCGGCTGTGAACGGCCTGAAGCTTTCCAACAGCAAGGCGCCCGTAAAAATCGATGCCGACAAGCTGGAAATGCGTGACAAGGAAGGCGTTGCCGTCTTCACCGGCAATGTTGCCGTTTCGCAGGGCGATGCCTTCCTGAAGGCCGGCCAGATGACGGTCTATTACAACAAGGCCAAGAAGGACGGCGAGGCGCAGGCGCCTGAACCGGCAAGTGCGGGCGTCGGCGGTCTTGATTCGTCGAGCATCGATCACATCGACATTTCGGGAAAAGTCTATCTCAAGTCTGGCACGCAGGTCGCGACCGGCGATACGGGCCGTTATGATGCCAAGAACCAGGTGATGGTTCTCCAGGGGCAGAAAGTGGTGCTGACCGATGGCGACAATGTCGTGACCGGTTGCAAGCTGACCGCGCATCTCGATACGGGACGCGCCAATGTCGAGAGCTGCAAGGGGCAGTCCAAGGGTCGTGTATCGATCATCATGGCTCCGAAAGATCAACAGCAGGGCGGTGCTGCGCCCAAGCAGAACTGACCGGAGCAGGCGTGGGATTGTTCTGGAACAAGAAGGCCGATGACGGGTCGCAAGACGCATCGCAAAATGTGAACGTACCATCTGATGTCGCGGGAGCCATGCCCGGCCAGCCGGGTAAGTCGGCGCGTCTTAAAGGCACGCTCGTGGCGCGCGGGCTCTGCAAGAGCTATCGCGGCCGACAGGTCGTCAACGGCGTGTCGTTCGGTGTGCGTGCTGGCGAAGCCGTCGGTATTCTGGGGCCAAACGGTGCCGGCAAGACCACCTGTTTCTATATGGTGACCGGTCTTGTCCCCGCTGATGCCGGCTCCATCGAGATCGACGGTTTTGATGTCACATCGATGCCGATGTATCGCCGTTCTCGTCTCGGTATTGGCTATCTGCCGCAGGAAGCCTCCATTTTTCGCGGCCTCTCAGTGGAAAACAATATCAAGGCCGTGCTGGAAGTGGTGGAGAAGGATCGCACCAAGCGCGCCTCCGAGCTGGATGCGCTTCTGGAAGAGTTTCACATCGCACATTTGCGCAAGGCGCCCGCCATTTCGCTTTCCGGCGGTGAGCGTCGCCGTCTCGAAATTGCGCGCGCGCTTGCCTCGCGTCCGAATTTCATGCTGCTCGACGAACCTTTCGCGGGCGTCGATCCGATTGCCGTTTCGGATATCCAGCAGCTTGTCCGCCATCTGACGAGCCGCGGCATTGGCGTTTTGATAACTGACCATAATGTGCGCGAAACGCTCGGCCTTATCGACCGCGCCTATATTATTCACGCAGGTCAGGTGCTGACGCATGGACGCCCTGCGGAAATCGTTGCCAATCCAGATGTGCGCAGGCTTTATCTCGGCGATCAGTTCACTCTTTAGCGCGCCATTGATCTGAATGAACTCAGATCCGCGGTCCAGATTCTCCCGTTGTAAGCATCATTGGCGGGCGCGAAATGGGCGTGCGTGCCGAGATTCGCCCCGCTTCTGCCGCGACTAATTTCCCTTTTGCTTGAAAAACGCGCATTCTGAATTGACAAGCAAGGTTCATACCAGTTTTCATTCTGCTCGGCCTGAACATGCGGTCCGTGGAGATCGGCAGGGGTAAACCGGGGAGAATTACGCGTCGCATGGCTTTGTCGCCCAAGCTCGATTTCCGTCAGTCGCAGTCGCTGGTAATGACCCCCCAGTTGATGCAGTCGATAAGACTGCTGCAGATGACGCATGTAGAGCTGGAACAATTTCTTGACGCTGAAATCGAAAAAAATCCGCTGCTGGATCGAATCGAGGCAGCGAATGATGATTTTGCGGGCTCGGATTCCCTGCGCGACGATGGAGAAGCCGGTGAGCGGGAGATAGAGTCCCATACGTCGGAGGACGACTGGTTCAAGACGGAAGACTCCGGTGATGCGGAGACACTTTCTTCTGCCTTCGACAGTTCGCTTGAGAACATCTTTCCCGACGATCCGGGGCGATCCGATGAAATCGGGCCTGATCTTGCCGCGCAGTGGAAATCGTCGGTCGCGGACGGATATGTTTCAGCCAGCGCTTATGACATCGATCAGGTGACGGCAAGCCGGGTTTCGCTCGGCGAGCATGTGGCGGAACAGATCGCGCTGACTTTTTCTGGAACGATGGACCGGTTCATCGCGACAGCGCTTGCTGATGCGCTGGATGAGAGCGGCTATCTACGGGTCGATATCGTCGGTCTCGCCCAGAATCTGGGCGTGGAAACGGCCGAAATCGAGCGCGTGCTGGGCATGATGCAAAGCTTTGATCCCCATGGCCTTTTCGCTCGCGACCTGCGGGAGTGCCTGGCGATACAGTTGCGCCTCAAGGATCGGTTCGATCCGGCGATGGAAGCATTGATCGATAATCTCGATCTACTGGCGCGGCGTGATTTCGCGGCGCTCAAGAAACTGTGCGGTGTCGATCAGGCCGATATTCTCGATATGCTGACTGAAATCCGCATGCTCGATCCAAAGCCGGGCGCGTCGTTTGACGTCCCTGTCGCCGACGCCATCGTGCCGGATGTGCTGGTGACGCCATCGCGCGATGGGGGATGGGCTATTGAACTGAACGCTGCGGCCATGCCGCGCCTCATCGTCAATAATGAATATTATGCCGAGGTCAGCGCCTCCGTAAAAGTGGAGGAAAAGGCGTTTCTCTCGGACTGCATGCAGACCGCGAGCTGGCTTGTGCGCAGCCTTGACCAGCGCGCGCGCACCATCCTCAAGGTCACGCAGGAAATAGTCCGGCAGCAGGACGGTTTTCTGCGCCACGGAGTGACCCATTTGAAGCCGCTCAACCTGCGCACCGTCGCCGATGCGGTCGGCATGCATGAATCCACCATCAGCAGGGTGACCGCGAACAAGTTCATGGCGACGCCACGCGGCGTGTTTGAATTGCGTTATTTCTTCAATGCTTCCATTGCGTCGTCAGAAGGCGGCGATGCGCATTCATCGGAGAGCGTGCGCCATCGTATCCGCCAGATGATTGATGCCGAAAAGCCTGACGAGGTGCTTTCCGATGACGCCATCGTGGATGCTCTGAAGAAGGACGGTGTGGATATTGCGCGAAGAACGGTCGCAAAATACCGGGAATCGATGAATATTGCCTCATCGGTACAACGCAGACGCGAAAAGAAGGCGCGACTGTCTGCTTCCTGATTGCCGAACCGGACTGTTTTCAGAAACGTATTGCGGGTTTCATTCGCTTATGCGGGCAGGGAATGCTCTAAAATTTTGGATTGGCCGAGCCGTTCTTTCAGAAAAATTCGATCACGACCTGTGGAAAGAATCCACATCGCAGGATGACCAGCTGGCAAGAGGGCCAATTGACAAGCGCCAATTCAACCAATAGAAGCCCGGCTCGCGCTGCGGACGGTAATTGAAGCCCGGTTTTCGGGCTTTCACGGCAAGTCTTCAGCGGGATCGACGCGCTGTCTATACGAAGCCGCGTCAGGACAGAATTGAAGTATTTTTCCCGGACTGGCCGTTTTTCGGGAGAAAACATGAGATGGACGTATCCCGCATCGTTTCTGCGGGAAGCGTCCGGAATGCGTAATTTCTGGAAGAAATTACGATTGTTCATATGTTCAAAGGAAGGACAATGCGGCGTTCCGGGACATGTTTCCCGACAGGGTGGCGGTTTACCGGGCGTTACGTAAGAGAAACGTTTGCAACCATCCTGTCACGGGCTTTGTCTTGGAACAGTCAGGACTTCAAAGGCTTTTCGGAAGGTGTTTCAACACCTGTGCGGAGAGTGCGCCTCGGAAGCTTGTCGGCACCGTGGATCTGGATGGAAAACGCACTGGATGAAAAGCATCTTTGATGCTGGTTCGCTTTGCGCTTCGCTCGCCTTGTGATTAGACTGGCTTCTGTGGTGTAACGCAAATGAGGTGTGCCAAATGACTCTGCGTGTATCTGGAAAGCATATGGACGTCGGTGAAGCTTTCACGACCCGGATCATCGATCGGGTTAACGAAGCGGTCGGCAAATATTTCGATCATGGCTTTTCCGGACAGGTTACGGTCACCAAGTCCGGTTCGCGTTTCAGTGCGGATTGCACTCTGCACCTCGATAGCGGTGCGACCCTGCAAAGCACTGGCGAGGCGCAGGATCCGCAACTGGCTTTCGAAGCGGCTGCGGACAAGATCGAAACCCGCCTTCGCCGCTACAAGCGCCGTCTGAAATCGCGTCCTGCCACGCAGCCGGATGCGATCTATGATGACGTTGCATATCGTGTTATGGCACCCCTGCCGGAGGAAGAGGAGGATCTTCCGGCGGATTACGCGCCGACAATTGTTGCGGAATCGTCCGTCGCCCTGCGCACCATGTCGGTGGCGTCGGCGGTCGTGGAACTGGATCTGATTGAGAATCCGGTTCTGGTATTCCGCAACGCCGGCAATGATGAAGTTAATATCGTCTACCGTCGGGCGGACGGCAATATCGGCTGGGTCGATCCATCAATGGTCACCCGCCAGGCCGCGCCCCGCGCCTGACGGCAAACCTGAAGCGCACGCAGCGGACCGCGATCGGCGGCCGCGTGCGCTTCCCCAAACCGGGCTTGAAAAGCCTGATTGAAGAAGGAACGGAGAGAATGGATCTTAGTGATCTGATTCAGCCAGGGGCGATTATCCCTGCGCTGAAAGCCAGCTCCAAAAAGCAGCTTTTGCAGATTTTGTCTGAAAAGGCTGCGGAACTGACCGGTCTCCCTGAGCGCGAAGTTTTCGAAACAATTCTCCAGCGTGAACGCCTCGGTTCCACCGGGGTGGGCAATGGCGTTGCCATTCCGCACGGCAAGCTGGCGAACATCAACAAAATAGCCGGAATCTTCGCTCGTCTGGAAACCCCGGTCGATTTCGAGGCGCTGGACGATCAGCCTGTCGATCTTGTTTTTCTGCTTCTCGCGCCGGAAAATGCCGGCGCGGATCATCTGAAGGCTCTCTCGCGCATCGCCCGTATGCTGCGCGACGCCGATACTGTTGCCAAATTGCGCGGCACACATGACGCGCAGGCGCTTTATTCATTCCTGACGACACAGCCCGCTTCCAACGCGGCCTGAGTTCAAATAGTTTCTCGTAAATAAAGCCGCCGTTCAGTCTGAACGGCGGTTTTATTTGTCTGCTCGCAATGACTGGCAAGTGAAGGGAAACAATGCGGGCAGAAGAAATATCGGCCCAAGGGGGGACGGCGTTCTTGCGCCGAAAGTTTCCGACAATAACCCGTGCGGAATATGAAACCCGCGAGGGCCGGTGTCCCATTCCTGGAGCATTTCCAGCAAAAGTGCGAAACGGTTTTGCGTTCGGAAATGCGGCAAAACAAATAGATAGAGCGGTTCCAACGATTCCGTCAAAACAGGAACTGCTCTAATGCAGCATCACCGTGCGCAGTTCGTGTTCCTGTGCGCCCTGCAACGCGGTCGCGCGAACATCGGAGAGCACGATCGGCTCGCCGCTCGCGCCAAAAAGCGCCCAGAGTTCCAGGCCCGGCTCAATCGGTGGAAGGGCAGGGAAGCTGCGGGCAAGATCATCGGAACGGATCTTGCGCACATAGGCAATTTCACCTTCGCCGAGATGGGCGAATTCATTGTCGGTGAATATCTGTCTGTTCATGGTCGTAGCCTCCATTTCGTCGGCACGTCATTTGCGACCATGCCGCTTCAGAGCTTCGCATTTTTCAATATAGCGGGGTTGTGCTGAATAAAAACTGAACAGTTTCAGTCTTTCACCGCTATGTTGATTCGCTTGATCAGCCGCTCCGGTTCCGGGCGATCAAGATCAATGGCCAAAAGGCCGTTTTTCAGATCACAACCGAGAACCCGCATGCCGTCTGCCAGGACGAAAACGCGCTGGAACTGCCGGGCAGCGATGCCGCGATGCAGAAATTCCCGTTCGGTATCGTCGGTCTGGCGTCCGCGGATGACGAGTTGATTGTCTTCCGTCATGACCTCGAGGTCGTCACTGGAAAATCCGGCCACCGCCAGAGTAATTCGCAGACGTTCGGAACCCGTTTCGCCTCGCAGGCGTTCAATATTATAGGGCGGATAACCGTCGCCGGATTTCGCGATCCGTTCCAGCGTCTTTTCCATCGTGTCGAATCCGAGCAGCAGAGGGCTCGAAAACGGTGTCATTCTTGTCATTGCATCAGTCCTTGATGAGAAGCGACCGTTACGAAGAGAACCCTTGCGGCGTATCTCCTCGGTAACTGATATGGCTTGTGAAAAGCCTGACTTCAAGGGCCAATCCGTATTCCTTCACTCCATCCTAGGATGAAGCTCAGGCGCAATATACCCGGAAACATTAGGAGTGGTGTTATCGGCGCGCTTCCGCGAGCGCCGCGCCAAAAGCCGTTGCGAAGCTTTCACGATCGTCGGGATTGAGGAACTTGCCGATGGCGACGCTCTTTTCGCGGCTCTCGACGCTCATGCCGGTGATCCCTATGTCCGGTTTTCGCGCTACCTTGAACCGTGTCCAGAATGGATTGAAGCGATGGGCGGTCATCTTGCCGGATGAAGCATATTTGCGAATATGCAAGGCAGAGCGGGACACGGAAATTTCTTCGCGCGCGCGAGCTGCACGATAATTCCAGCGGAAAGCCAGATAGATAAGCAGAACATCAAGGCCGAAAAACCCGAAGATCGGCCAAGCCCCGATGGACCAGAAAAGAATGCCCACAAACATCCAGCAACCGATCAGCGCCCCCATCAATACGGCAAAGCCCGTGCGCCCCAGCGAACGATAGGGCGTGAGCAGGGCCTCGAAAATGGGTTTCTCGAACCGGTCGGGTTCCGCGCCGTCTGGATGGTGCATCGTTTTCAGATCATCTCGCAACGCCGCATTGGGCCTGCGTCAAGCTGCTGATTGTTTTGTCGATCAAGAACCCATTATAGAGGCGGAATGGAAAAGGCCAAAATCAAATCGCCCGTGAATGCATCTCCCACCCGTTCCCAACGCCGGGTGCGGGGTACGCTTTATACGGCGGATGAAATTCACGAAATATTCCGCCGTTTCTCCATCCAGAGACCCGAGCCGAAGGGCGAGCTTGAGCATGTGAATGCTTTTACCCTTCTCGTCGCCGTCGTCCTGTCGGCGCAGGCCACCGACGCAGGCGTCAACAAGGCGACACGCGGCCTCTTTGCCGTTGCCGATACGCCGCAGAAAATGCTGGCGCTTGGCGAGGAAAAAGTCGGCGACTACATCCGCACCATCGGCCTTTGGCGCAACAAGGCGAAAAACGTCATTCTCCTGTCCGAAGCCCTGATCCGCGATTATGGCGGAGAAGTGCCGGGCGACCGCGACGAACTGGTGAAATTGCCGGGCGTTGGCCGCAAGACGGCCAATGTGGTGCTGAACATGGCTTTCGGCCAGCCGACCATGGCGGTGGACACGCATATTCTGCGCATCGGCAACCGGATCGGTCTTGCGCCCGGCAAGACTCCGGAAGCTGTCGAAGCCATTCTGGTGCGGGTCATTCCGGCGGAGTACATGCTGCACGCGCATCACTGGCTCATCCTGCATGGCCGTTACGTCTGCAAGGCGCGCAAGCCGGAATGCGAGAAGTGCGTGATTGCCGATATCTGCAAATATCCGGCGAAAACCTGCGACGTGCCGGCGCCGCTTATCCCTTTGCCGCCGCAGGTGTAAGCCGGGCCTCACGCTTCGAGATGGCTTTATGCAGATGCACCATCATGGTTGCAGCAAAAAGCGGCGTCAGAAGGTTGACGATGGGGACCGCCATGAAGCCCGCAATCAGCAGTCCGGCCAGAAAGACCGTCACGCCATAATGCGATCTTAGCGCCTTGGCTTCGGCTTCCGAACGATAGCGCATGGCCGCAAACTCGAAAAATTCCCGTCCGAGCAGATAAGCGTTGATGACGAAGAAGGCGATCAGGTTGATGCCGGGTATGAACAGCATCAGCAGGGCTGCGATATTGCCGATGATGACAATGCCCAGAAATTTCAGCGAAACGACGATGGAACGCCCGGTTGGCAAGGCTGAGCCTGGGGGATCGTTCGGATAGTCTTCGCGCTCGACCACTTCGGCCACATCGTCGAGAAACAGGCCAGCCACGAGCGCCGTGACGGGCGCGATCATCAATGCCAGCACAAGCGCCAGGCCAAGGCCTGCGACAATGGCGGCGACGATGCCGAGCCAGCCTGCCCATTCCGGCATGCCGGGCAATATCTGCTCCATCCAAGGCCAGGCGAAAGTAAAAAAGATTTGACGAACGGCGGCCCACAGGCCAGCCAGCAGAAGAAGCGTCAAGCCCAGCGTTTTCCAGAAAACTGCACGCAGTTCCGGTGTGGTCAGGCGTTTCAGAGCCTTCAATGCAGCATCCAGGATCATTTTCGCCCCGATTTCGACTGTGGACAAGGATGGAAATAGGTATGCCGCTCTTCCCTAGCAACCCGCGCGATCACGGTACGGAAGCCTGCAGGGTAGCCAAAGGGACTGCAAACGGCTAAACCGGCACGCACGTGACCGGTCTGCTTCTGGCGGGCAGGAGACTAATCTAAAGGGGAGCTTCTCGCGCTCATGGCCACATTCGACGTCCTTTGCATCGGCAATGCCATTGTCGATATTCTTTCCCGCACCGACGACTCTTTTCTGGAAACAAACGGTATTGTCAAAGGCGCGATGAACCTGATCGATGCGGATCGCGCCGAATTGCTCTATAGCCGGATAGCAGGCCCGGCGACGGAAATGTCCGGCGGCAGTGCCGGAAATACGGCGGCTGGCGTGGCGAGCCTCGGCGGACGCTCGGCCTATTTCGGCAAGGTCGCGGCCGATCATCTGGGCCGTGTTTTCGCGCACGATATCCGCGCACAGGGCGTTGCGTTCGACACGCGCCCGCTGGAAAATGGATCGCCGACCGCCCGCTCGATGATTTTCGTGACGCCGGACGGCGAACGTTCAATGAACACCTTTCTCGGTGCCTGCGTGGAACTTGGCCCGGAGGATGTTGAAACCTCCAAGGTGTCCGATGCGAAAGTGACTTATTTCGAAGGCTATCTGTGGGACCCGCCGCGCGCCAAGGAAGCCATCGTGATGGCGTCGAAGATCGCGCATGAGAAAAATCGCCAGATGGCGATGACGCTTTCCGATCCGTTCTGTGTCGACCGGTATCGCGGGGAGTTTCTGGAGCTTATGCGCTCGCGCACCGTCGATATCGTTTTCGCCAACGAGGACGAGGCCAAGTCGCTCTATAAGACAAAGTCGCTTGAAACGGCGATTGCCTGCATGCGCATGGATTGCGCGCTTTCAATCATCACCCGTTCGGAAAAAGGTGCCGTCGTGGTTACGCCGGACCAGACCCTGACGGTTCCTGCCATCGAAATCGATGCGCTGGTCGACACGACCGGGGCAGGCGACCTTTATGCCGCCGGTTTCCTTTATGGTTATACGAACGACCGCTCGCTTGAAGATTGCGCCCGCCTCGGCTCGCTGGCGGCAGGCATGATCATCCAGCAGATGGGTCCGCGTCCGCAGGTCAGCCTGCAGGCGGCTGCAAGCCAGGCAGGGCTTGTATAAAACTATTCAGGCCTGATGATCCGGTCGCGCTGAAGCTCTTCTTCGGTGCGTCCGGGACGGCTTTTATAGACGGGCAACGTCCAGCCGAAATAAAGTGCGCCGCCACGAATGACAAAGGCGGTCACGGCCGCTGCAACTGCGCATATGGCTGGCTCAACCCGCAGCCAGGCCAGCAGGACATAGAGGCACGCACCGGCAAGCGAAGCCGTGACATAGATTTCCCGCCGCATCAGCACGGAAGGCTCGCCAGCCACCATGTCGCGCAATATTCCGCCGAGCGTGGCCGTGGAAATGCCGGTCACAATGGCGACGGACGGCCCGAAACCAAGCGCCAGCCCCTTGGCGGCGCCCAGCACCGTATAGGCCGCCATGCCGATCGCATCGAGCCAGAGCAAGGCGCGATAGCGCGACTCAACCATGTGCGCGGTAAAATAGACGACAATTGCCGCCAGCGTGCCAGCCAACAGATAGCTCGGCTCCACGACCCAGAAGACAGGGGCGCCGAGCACGAGATCGCGAAAGGTGCCGCCGCCAATCCCGGTAATGTTGGCAAGGAACAGAAAACCGATAATGTCGAGCTGCCGGCGCGAGGCGGCAAGAGCGCCGGTCGCGGCGAAAACGAAAACGCCCGCGAAGTTCAAAAACTCAGGAATCGTCACGCCGCGGCTCTCCTCCACACATTCTGGAACAACTTTTCATCGGTGCGCCCCAATAGCAATATGCATGTTATGGCAAACCGAAGCGCAGATAAGAAAAGAGCGGCAGACAAAGCCGCCGCTCCAAATCGCATCCGCTATCTATCGAATCAGGCATTGCCTTCGGGAGCGGCAGCGCCGTTATCGGCGGTTGCCTTTGGACCGCCCTTTGACACGCCGACCATGGCCGGGCGCAGTACGCGGTCGCCGATGGCGTAACCATCCTGCACGACCTGCACAACGGTATTGTTCGGCAGGTCCGCGTTCGGTACTTCGAACATGGCCTGATGGAAATTCGGGTCGAACTTCTGGCCTTCCGGTTCCAGCTTCTTGACGCCGTGGCGTTCCAGAGCGTGCAGCATGGCGCGTTTGGTCATTTCCACGCCGTCGGCGAGCGACTTCAGGCTGGCATCGGTTTCCAGGGCGTCGGCAGGGATAGCCTCGAGTGCGCGGCCCAGATTGTCGGAAACCGAAAGCATGTCGCGGGCGAAGTTGGTCACGGCATAGGCGCGCGCGTCCTGCACGTCGCGCTGGGTGCGCTTGCGCAGGTTTTCCATTTCGGCGGCTGCACGCAGCAGCTGGTCTTTCAGCTCGCCATTATCCGCTTCGAGCATGGCAATCCGGTTCGCCGTTTCATCCACCGCCGCTTCGGCTTCGTCCTCGGCTGCTTCCGCACGGGCTTCTGCCTTGCGCGCCTTCAGAAATTCGTCGGCAGCACGGTTGAGCGCCTCACGATCCCGGGGATTGTTGATATCGCGCTGCTCAAGATCGGGGTTCTGGGATTTGTCTTTTTCGTCAGCCATGATGCTACTTCCGTCTTGAATAGGGCATTTCCAGCAAAAGCGCGTTCGCCTTTTGCAGAGGATAATGCGAAGAACAAATAGATAGATAGAGTGGGGCCAACGCTTTTGTCAAAGTGGGAACCGTTCTATCTTTGGGGCGGATATCGAGTTTCAGGCCAATAAAATCAAGGTCTAATTTCCGAGCCGCGACCGCCTCCCGGAAAGTCTGACAGCTACCGCAGAAGCCGGGACACGATCTGGGCGGTATAGTCCACCATCGGGACAATCCGTGCATAATTGAGCCGTGTCGGCCCGATTACCCCCAAGGCACCGATAACCCTTTGCTCGCTGTCGCGATAGGGCGCCACCACCAGTGAAGAGCCGGAAAGGGAGAAAAGCTTGTTTTCCGAGCCGATGAAGATTCGCACGCCCGACCCGGCCTCGGCAAGATCGAGAAGCTGGACCATGCCGTCCTTGGTCTCGAGATCATCGAACAGATGGCGCAGGCGCTCTATGTCTTCCTGTGCATGGATATTTTCCAGAAGATTGGCGCGCCCGCGCACAATCAATCGCGCCGGTTGATCCGTTCCGGCTCCGCTCCAGACGGCCAGCCCCTGGGCAACCAGTTCCTGCGACAGCTGGTCGAGTTCCTGCCGCGTTTCTTCCGTCAGCTTTTTCAGTTCCGCCTTGGCTTCGGAGAGCGTGTGGCCGTGAATATGCGCGTTGAGAAAATTCGATGCCTCGACCAGTTGCGAATTGCTGATGCCGGCAGGAAGGTTGACGACGCGGTTTTCGACATCGCCATTCTGCATGACCAGCACCGCAAGCGCCCGGGTCGGTTCAAGGCGAACAAATTCGATATGTTTCAGCGCGCCTTCGGCCTTGGTGGCAAGCACGAGGCCCGCGCCGCGCGACAGGCCGGACAGAACCTGGCTTGCTTCGGTAAGGACGCTTTCGACCGAATTGTTTGTGCCGGCGGAACGAACCTGCGCTTCAATGGAGGAGCGTTCCTCCGGCGGCAGATCGCCCACTTCCAGAAATGCATCGACAAAGAAACGCAGTCCGATCTGCGTCGGCAGGCGCCCGGCCGAAACATGCGGCGCATAGATGAGGCCCAGATGCTCCAGGTCGCTCATGACATTGCGAATGGTCGCAGGCGAAAGCGCCTGTGGCAGCAAGCGCGACAGGTTGCGCGAGCCGAGTGGATCGCCATCGTTCAGATAGGTTTCCACGATCAACCGAAAAATATCACGCGAACGCTGGTCGAGCGAACTCAGAAG
This sequence comes from Brucella pseudintermedia, assembly GCF_008932435.1. Lineage (GTDB taxonomy): Bacteria > Pseudomonadota > Alphaproteobacteria > Rhizobiales > Rhizobiaceae > Brucella > Brucella pseudintermedia. The sequence continues at coordinate 53,233 of NZ_WBWE01000008.1, forward strand.
CTGGTGTTCCGGCGTTTTCATCATATTATGGTCGCAAACTTTACGAATGGCATAGGCCGAATATAAGGTCGCCAGTCAAAGCGTCAAAGGGTTTAGTACTGCCCTGACAGTCCTCTCAACATCTCTGTCGGTTTTTCGGACGGAGCGCCTTTCTATTTGCGTGTGGGAAGCCTAAAAAGCCGCACAGGAAACTGAATCGAGGAATTCTTCATGCGTCCATCCAAGCGTGCGGCTGACGAAATGCGCGCCGTCTCTTTCGAACGCGGCATCTCCAAACATGCCGAGGGCTCCTGCCTCGTCAAATTTGGCGATACGCATGTGCTGTGCACCGCAAGCCTTGAGGAAAAGGTGCCTGGCTGGATGCGCAATACGGGCAAGGGCTGGGTCACGGCGGAATACGGCATGCTGCCGCGCTCGACCGGCGACCGCATGCGCCGCGAAGCTGCCGCTGGCAAGCAGGGCGGGCGCACGCAGGAAATCCAGCGCCTGATCGGACGCTCGTTGCGCGCGGTTGTCGACATGCAGGCGCTCGGCGAAGTGCAGATCACGGTCGACTGCGACGTCATTCAGGCCGATGGCGGCACCCGCACGGCGGCTATCACCGGCGGCTGGGTGGCGCTTCATGAATGCCTGCGCTGGATGGAAGCGCGCCAGATGGTGCGCGTCGAGAAGGTCCTGAAAGACCATATCGCCGCGATTTCCTGCGGTATCTACGAGGGCGAGCCGGTGCTCGATCTCGACTATGCCGAAGATTCCGTCGCCGAGACCGACAGCAATTTCGTGATGACCGGCAAGGGCGGCATCGTTGAAATTCAGGGAACGGCGGAAGGCGCGCCTTTCTCGGAAGAAGAATTCGCCAGCCTGATGAAGCTTGCGCGCGGCGGCATTGATCGTCTTGTGTCCTTGCAGAAAATGGCTGTCGCCTGATAGGAACGAGGTCTGCTCCATATATCGAGGAGACCTCATCCATGCGCGCAGCACGCATTCTTGAAACCGCTCTTTATGTCCGCGATGTCGCCGAGGCGATAGAGTTCTATCAGGGAACGATGGGACTGGAGCCGGTTGGGAAAGTCAGTGACCGCAATGCATTTTTCCGCTGTGGAGAGGGCATATTGCTTCTCTTCAAGGCGGAAGAAACATTGAAGCCGCCGCTTCCCGGACATTTGCCGGTACCGGCCCATGGCACCAGCGGGCCCGGTCATGTCTGTTTTGCCGCAAGCCGTGAGGAGATGGAAGGCTGGCGCAGCCATCTGGCAAAACACGGCGTGACAATAGAGGCCGAGTTCGATTGGCCCAATGGTGCGCATTCGATTTACTTTCGCGATCCATCCGGCAATTCGCTGGAGATCGCCGAACCCCAACTATGGAACTGACAATGAGAAAGCTGGAAAAGGGCAAGCTGATCGTCGCTTCGCACAATGCGGGCAAGCTGAAGGAATTTGATGGACTGATCGGCCCGTTCGGTTTTGAGGTCACTTCGGTTGCCGCTCTCGGTCTTCCTGAACCCGATGAAACGGGCACCACATTTGAGGAAAACGCCTATATCAAGGCGCTCGCTGCGGCAGAAGCCACCGGCCTGCCCGCATTGTCCGACGATTCCGGCATGATGGTCGATGCGCTTGACGGCGATCCCGGCGTCTACACCGCAAACTGGGCCGAGACCGAGGACGGTACGCGCGATTTCGACATGGCGATGCAGAAGGTGGAGAACCTGCTGCAGGAAAAGGGCGCCGTTGAACCGCAGCAGCGCAAGGCACGCTTCGTATCGGTCATTTGCCTTGCCTGGCCGGATGGCGAGGCGGAATATTTCCGTGGCGAGGTCGAAGGAACGATAGTCTGGCCGCCGCGCGGCACGACCGGCTTCGGCTTCGATCCGATTTTCCTGCCCGATGGCTATGAAAAGACCTTTGGCGAAATGACCGCCGATGAAAAGCATGGCTGGAAACCGGGCGACGCTTCGGCCCTGTCGCACCGTGCGCGCGCCTTCAAGCTTTTCGCCGAAAAAGCGCTCGATGTGGAAGCGGCCCCCGCGAAATGAACAAGCTGTTTCCCCCTTTGCAGGAGAAAAATGCTGCCAGCGCGATCCCGATCACGCGCGCAAACGGGGAAAATGCGTTTGGCGTATATTTGCACTGGCCGTTCTGTCTGGCCAAATGCCCTTATTGCGACTTCAACAGCCATGTTCGCCACAAGCCGGTCGATCAGGCGCGTTTTTCCGAGGCGTTTCTTCGCGAGATGGAAACGCTGCGCGCACGCACCGGCCCGCGCACGATCACCAGCATATTCCTCGGCGGCGGCACGCCGTCGCTGATGCAGCCTGAAACGGTTGGCGCGCTTCTCGACGGGATCGCGTCGCATTGGTCCGTTGCGCCAGATATTGAGGTGACGCTGGAAGCAAACCCCACCAGCGTCGAGGCTGATCGTTTTCGTAGCTATCGCGCGGCAGGCGTCAACCGCGTGTCGCTCGGCATTCAGGCGCTCAACGATCCCGATCTGCGCCGCTTGGGGCGCATGCATTCGGTCGAGGAAGCGAAGGCCGCCATCCGTCTGGCGCGCGAGATTTTCCCGCGCCTGTCCTTCGATCTGATTTATGCGCGCCCGAACCAGACCATTGAGGCCTGGCGCGAGGAGTTGAAGGAAGCTATCGGGCTTGCCGCCGATCATCTGTCGCTCTATCAGCTGACCATCGAGGAAGGCACGCAGTTCTACAATCTGTGGAAGGCTGGCAAGCTGACGACGCCGGAGCCGGATCACGCCGCAGCCCTTTATGAGGAAACGCAAAGGGTGACGGCGGAGCACGGTCTTCCCGCCTATGAAATTTCCAATCATGCCGTGCCGGGGCGCGAGTCGCAGCACAATCTGGTCTATTGGCGCTATGGGCAATATGTCGGCATCGGTCCGGGCGCGCACGGGCGTTTCGTGGAAAACGATGTGCGCACGGTAACCATGACCGAAAAACACCCGGAGACCTGGCTGGACAAGGTGGAACGCAGTGGTCACGGCATTGTCGAGGAAGAATATCTCGACGGCGAGCAGGAAGGTGACGAGTTTTTGATGATGGGCCTGCGCTTGCGCGAAGGCATTGATCTGGACCGTTACAGGCGGCTGTCGGGCCATGCGGTCGATGAGAAGCGATTGGCGAAACTGATTGCCGAAGGCATGATCGAGCCGATGAGCGGCAGCTTCATCCGCGCCACGCCGGACGGTGCGCTGGTGCTGGATGCGCTGGTCGCTGATCTCGCGGCATAAAGGATAAGCAATGACTGATGATACGGGCGAGGGGCGGCGCGAATATGTGGTGGGCGGCACAACGATGCGCGCCCGGCCGCTGGAGCCCGCGCTTTACATCGTCTCCACGCCGATCGGAAATCTGGGCGACATGACGCTGCGCGGCATCGAAACGCTGGCTTCGGTCGATGTTCTGGCCTGCGAGGATACACGCGTGACCCGCGTTCTGCTTGATCGCTATGGTATTGCGCGTCGCCCCATCAGCTATCACGAACACAATGCCGCTGAAGCCGGAGAAAAGCTGATTGCGGCGCTGATGGCGGGCAAAAGCGTTGCGCTGGTGTCCGACGCGGGGACGCCCCTCGTGTCCGATCCCGGTTTTCGGCTGGTTGGCGAGGCGCGTGAAGCAGGCATAAAGGTCGTGCCGGTGCCGGGCGCTTCCGCCGTTCTCGCCGCCCTTGCTGCTTCAGGCCTCCCAACAGACGCCTTCATGTTCTGCGGCTTCCTGCCATCCAAGCATGGACAGCGATTGTCGAAACTTGAAAGCCTCAAAAACATCGATGCAACGCTGGTATTCTACGAGTCGCCCAACCGCACCGCTGCAACACTGGCCGACATGGCTGCTGCTTTCGGAGCGGAACGGGCGGGTGCGCTCTGCCGTGAATTGACCAAAGCCTATGAAACCGTTGTCACGGCATCGCTGGGTGAACTTGCGGCACGATTTGACGGTGAGGATCGTATTCGCGGTGAGGTCGTGCTGCTGGTCGGCCCGCCCGCTGGCGATGCTGTTCCGCAAAGTGAGGAAGATATCGACAGGCTGCTTCTGTCGCTTGCCGCTGAACTGCCGCCATCGAAGGCCGCAGGCGAGGCGGCGCGCATGACCGGCGGACAGAAATCGGTTCTCTATCAGCGTCTCATGCAGCTGAAATCGGACCAGCGATGACGGACTTCCGCGAGAAAAAGCGAACGGCTTTCTTTCGCGGACACAGCGCCGAACGTTTTGCTTCGGTGGCGCTTCTTCTCAAAGGCTTTCGCATTGTCGCGCGGCGCTATCGCACGCGGCTCGGCGAAATCGATCTGATTGCCCGGCGCGGCGATCTGGTGCTCATCGTCGAGGTCAAGGCCCGGGACAGTCTGGAAGCGGCGCAACTGGCGGTCACGCCTGAGGCCATGCACCGCATCGAAGCCGCCGCCGATCTCTGGCTGCAACGCCAGCCCGATCATGCTCGCCTCTCGCTGCGTTTCGATCTGATCGCCGTCTTGCCGGGGCGGTGGCCGAAGCATGTCCCTGCATTTTTCACGAGCGGCAATTACTTATAAGCTTATGTAAATCCTATAAAAATTGTGGGGTATATTTGCCCTGCTTCCGGGAATGAAAATCCTGCAATTGCCTGATTTGAGAAAAAGTGATGCGCGGCGAGATTTTCGCACGCAAGCCCGTTTCTTATAAAATTGCGCCGCTCAAAGGATAATGGCGCCATCTTAAAAGGATGGTGCTCATGTCTTTTTCGCAGAAGCGTCTGCTGGCTGATTTTCCTGCCTTCTTCCGGGTGTCGGAAGAGGTGGTTGTCGTCGTCGGCGGCGGCGAGGAAGCACTCAACAAGGCGCGCCTTGTGGCGCAGACGTCCGCACGCCTTCGCATCGTGGCCGAGGAAACGGAAGATCATCTGGCCGAGTTCATCGCAAGCCATGATGTGGAGCATATAGCAGCACCTTTCGCATCGGAACATGTTGAAGGCGCAAAGCTTGTTTTCGTGGCAACCGGCGATGAAGCGCAGGATCGCGCCGTTGCCGCTGTGGTCAAGGCACAAAAGGTCCCGGTCAATGTCGTTGACCGTCCGGCACTTTGCGATTTCCTGACGCCTGCCATCGTCAACCGTGCGCCGCTTACGATTGCCATCGGTTCGGAAGGAAGCGCTCCGGTGCTGGCGCAGATGGTTCGCGCACGTATCGACGCCGCCTTTTCGCCGCGCCTTGGCGAGCTTGCGCATTTTGCCGAAAGCTGGCGACCACGGGTCGAGCGTGCGCTGCCGAAAGGTCTGGCGCGCCGCAGTTTCTGGCGCGGGTTCTTTTCGGGCCGCGTTGCCAAGGCCATCGAAAATGGCGACCACGCGCAAGCATCCCGGGCCGCGAGCGACCTGATCGAACAGCGCGACAATGCCGCCGGTTATGTCTGGCTGGTCGGTGCCGGGCCGGGCGCGGAAGACCTGCTGACGCTTCGCGCGCACCGCGCTTTGATGGAAGCCGATGTCATCGTGCACGATGCGCTGGTGCCGGAAGGCGTCATTGCCATGGGACGACGCGATGCCGAGCGTCTTGCCGTTGGCAAGCGCAAGGGCTGCCACTCCAAGAGCCAGGAAGAGATCAACCGCCTGCTGGTCTCGCTGGGGCGGGAAGGCAAGCGCGTCGTTCGGTTGAAATCCGGCGATCCGCTGGTGTTCGGACGCGCAGGCGAGGAAATGGCGGCATTGCGTTCCGCCGGTATCGGTTTTGAGATCGTGCCGGGCATTACGTCTGCCTTTGCTGCCGCCGCCGATATGGAACTGCCGCTGACGCTGCGCGGTGTCGCGTCGTCGCTTGTGTTCACGACCGGCCATGACATGACGGGCGACGTGCTGCCGGGCTGGGCAAAGCTTGCCGTCTCCGGCGCGACTATCGCCGTCTATATGGGCTCGACGGTTGCTGCATCGGTTGCCGCGCGCCTGATTGCGGCGGGCTTGCATGAAGATACTGCCGTGGCGGTGGTGGAAAACGCAAGCCGTCAAGACAAGCGCCTGTTTCACGGCACGCTCAAGGATTTGCCGGATCTGGAAAGCCGCAAGGAGCTTTCCGGCCCGGTCATGGTGATCATTGGCGACGCGGTCGCCGGTGCCGCAATCGACAAAGCCGAAGCGCTGGCCCTCAAGCCGGTTTCCGTCGCAGCCTGAACCCGTCGATGCGGGCAACAAAAGTTTGGAGTTTGGAAATGGTTGTAAAAGTTCTCACTGCAAACCGGCTGATCGACGGACAGGCTGTGTGGCTCGGTGCCGACGGTTCGTGGCAGGAGACCATCGACGGCGCGCTGGTGGCCCGTCACGCGGAGGCCGTCGAAGCGCTTGAAGATGCTGGCAAGGTTGCTGCGAAAGCCAATCTGGTCGTCGATGTGAATGTGATCGATGTGGAGGAACGCGCCGAGGGACTTTACCCCATCCGCCTGCGTGAACGTATCCGCCTTTCCGGCCCCACCATCGTCACCTTCGGCGATCTGCCCCTCGACAAGCCTGAATTGAAGCGCGCTTCCTGAATTTGGATTAAACCATGTACCGTTACGATGAATTCGACCGCGATTTTGTTGCGGCCCGCGTTGCCCAGTTCAAGGATCAGGTCGAGCGCCGCCTGACTGGAGAGCTGACGGAAGAACAGTTCCGTCCGTTGCGCCTGATGAATGGTCTTTACCTTCAATTGCACGCCTATATGCTGCGCGTGGCTATTCCCTATGGCACGCTGTCGAGCCGCCAGCTGCGCAAGCTCGGCCACATTGCGCGCGTCTATGATCGCGGCTTTGGCCATTTCACCACCCGCCAGAACATCCAGTATAACTGGCCTGCGCTGAAGGACGTGCCGCGCATTCTGGAAGAGCTGGCGGAAGTCGAAATGCATGCCATCCAGACCTCCGGCAATTGCATTCGCAACGTGACCGCCGATCATTTCGCAGGCGCAGCCGCCGACGAAGTGGCCGACCCGCGCCCCTTCGCCGAAATCCTGCGCCAGTGGTCGTCGCTGCATCCGGAATTTTCCTATCTGCCGCGCAAGTTCAAGATCGCCATTGTCGGCTCGGAGCATGACCGCGCCGCCATTCAGGTGCATGACATCGGCTTGCAGTTGAAGAAGAACGAGGCGGGCGATCTGGGTCTCGCCGTCTATATTGGCGGCGGTCAGGGCCGCACGCCGATGGTGGCCAAGAAAATCCGCGACTTCCTGCCTATCGAGGACATGCTGACCTATGTGACGGCGATTGTCCGCGTCTATAATCTGCATGGCCGTCGCGACAACAAGTATAAGGCACGCATCAAGATCCTCGTCCATGAAACCGGTGTCGAGGAACTGACCCGCGAGATCGATGCCGAGTGGGAAGAAATCCGCCATGGCGAGCTGAAGCTGCCGCAGCGCGATATCGACGCCATCGAAAGCTATTTCCGGATGCCGAACCTGCCGCAAAGGCCGGAAGGCTGGGAAGTGCTGGCGGTGACGCAAAAGGCCGATGCGGAATTTGCAAGCTGGGTGGCGCGCAACGTCACGCCGCACAAGCATCCCGATTATGCCGTCGTCACCATTTCGCTCAAACCCATTGGCGGCATTCCGGGCGATGCGAGCGCGGAACAGATGGAGCTGGTGGCCGATATTGCGGCAACCTATTCCTTCGATGAAATCCGCGTCAGCCACGAGCAGAATCTGGTTCTGCCGCATGTGGCCAAGGCCGATCTCGCAGCCGTCTACGATCTCTTGCAATCGGATGGTCTGGCGACGCCCAATGCCGGTCTCATCACCGACATCATCGCTTGCCCCGGCCTCGACTATTGCGCCCTTGCCAATGCGCGCTCCATCCCGGTGGCGCAGCGCATTTCCGAGCGCTTTGGCGATCAGCAGCGCCAGCTTGAAATCGGCGATCTCAAGATCAAGATTTCCGGCTGCATCAATGCCTGCGGCCACCATCATGTCGGCCATATCGGCATTCTGGGCGTCGAGAAGAAGGGGGAGGAACTTTATCAGATCACGCTTGGCGGTTCGGCGGATGAACAGTCGGCTATTGGCGAAATCACCGGTCGCGGCTTCTCTTCGGAAGATGTGGTGGACGCCATTGAAACGGTGGTCGATACCTATCTCGCCTTGCGCGAAAGCCCGGACGAGACCTTCCTCGCCGCCTATCGCCGCGTCGGCATGGAGCCGTTCAAACGCGCGCTATATGGAGAAATCAGCCGTGCAGCTTGATGCAGAAGAAAGTGCTGCCGCCGAAGCCCGCCTTCTGGAGGCTAGCCACGGCGCATCTTCCCCGCAGGAAGTGATCGCGCTTGCCACGCAGGAACTCTATGGGGGGCAGATCGCGGTCGTGTCTTCCTTCGGGGCGGAATCGGCGGTGCTTCTGCACATGATTTCGCAAATCGATCCCGCGACCCCGGTTCTTTTCCTCGATACGGGCAAGCATTTTCGGGCGACGCTCGATTATCGTCACGAACTGGCCGACCGGCTTGGCCTGACCGATGTGCACGATATTCTACCCGTCGAGGAAAGCCTTAAAAGCGAAGACCCGTTCGGCGCCCTGTCGATGACCGACAAGGACCGCTGCTGCTTCATCCGCAAGGTCGAGCCGATGGCGCGCGCCGTTGCGCCCTATCGCGCGTGGATGACGGGCCGCAAGCAGTTTCAGGCTTCGACCCGCGAGAGCCTGCCGGTTTTTGAGGCCGTGGGGCCGCGCATCCGCATCAATCCGCTGGCGCGCTGGCAGGCGGCGGATTTGAAGGCTTACGCCGAGAAGCACGATCTGCCGCCGCATCCTCTGGTCTCGCAGGGCTATCGCTCCATCGGCTGCATGCCCTGCACGCGCCCCGTGAGCGATGGCGAAGACCAGCGGGCAGGCCGGTGGGCTGGATCGGAAAAGACAGAATGCGGCATCCATCTGACTGGCCTTGCCGACAGCCTGAAAACATTGGGAGCCGTAGACCGGAAATGAGCGATATCAACGAAACAAAACTCTGGTCTGCCGATGGCTTTCGCGAGGATGATTATATCTTTGCCGACGATCTTGAAGCTGCGGGCGATGCCCCGGCGATCATCATTCCGCTGGCCGTCTGGCTTGGGCTGGATGAAGAGCGCCGCCGCGCCTCCAATCGCCGCATCGGTGTTTCGGTAGCGCCCGGCGAAGCGATCGAACCGCTTTTGAACGAACTGGGCAGCGTATCGCTGATTGCGCTGCAATTCCCCGCTTTCAATGACGGTCGCTCCTATTCCAAGGCCGAGATCCTGCGTCGTGAAGGTTTTACAGGCGAATTGCGCGCCGTTGGCGACGTGCTGATCGATCAGGCCGCCCTGATGCTGCGCACCGGCTTTGACACCTTGCAGGTGACGAACAAGGTTGCCCAGAGCCGTCTTGGCGAAAACCGGCTGGTCGATACGCCCGGCTATTATCAGCCCGGTCGCGGTTCCGTTCCAGATGAGGGTGGGTTCGCCTGGCGTCGCGTCAAGGCAAGTTAGGCGCATCGCTCATATTTGCCGTTTTTCTGCGCGCCGCGATGCGCTAGACACGCCTCACCAATTTCAGGGAGTTGCGGCGTGATCCGGCACATTGTTTTCTTCAGCGTCAGGCAAGATCAGGATATCGAAACCGTCAAAAAGGGACTGGAACAGCTTGGCACCATTCCCCACGCTGACCTTTTTGAAGTTCTGCCCAATTCCAAGGTCGACCCGATGTGCGATCGCATCGACCTGGTGGTTTATGCCGAATTCAAGGATGAGGAAGCGCTCTTTGCCTTCAAGAAGCATCCGACTTACGACGCCACGACACAGCTTGTGCGTCCCATGCGCGAACTGCGCTTTTCCGCCGATGTGGTGACGGACAAGGGGTGATCACCAGTCCGCCTGCGGTCGCTCCTGCAATGGCAGACCGCCAAACAGATCGGGCTCGCTCGACGTTTTCGCCCGTTCGATATTGAGAAGCTTGAGCTTTGTCGCCGTTCCGCCGGCGGCGGAAAAACCGCCGACCTTGCCGTTGGAACCGAGAACCCGGTGGCATGGCACGATGATAGGAAACGGGTTTTTACCCAGCGCATAGCCGACAGCCTGCGAAAGGCTGACATCTCCCAGCCGTCTGGCGATTGCGCCATAGGTCGTGGTCTCGCCAGCTTTCAATTGGAGGATGATTTCATAAACCTGCCGGTTGAGATCGGGCTGGGTATCGAGCGCCAGCGGCGTGCCCGAAAAATCGACATCGGCTCCGGTCAGAAGCGCACGCACGCCTTCGACTGCCCGGATAACAAAAGCCGGCACCTCGGTATCGTCGGCTCCGGGAAACCGCTCGCGCAGACGATACCGGGTTTCCTTTTCGTCTGCCTCTCCAATTTCGACGCCAACGATCTTCTGGCCGCGCCAGGCAATGCCGCACGGTCCAATTTCTGTTTCGAATAGGGTGACGCCTGACGATTCCATATGGGTGATGTTAGCACGGTTTCGATCGCGAAAAATGCCGGTTATCGGATGGCTACAGGAACGTTCGCGTGAAAAGTCGCAACAATTGCCGAAAATGGCACAGCGAAATGGTTGAAGAACGACACGAATAATGATTGTGTGAAGGCGACCGGCCAATGCCCTTAAATGGCCAAATGGATTGACGAAAGTTTCCGGCACCCGTCACTGCGGGCGCGGAACCGAGGAATTTAAATGGACGATTACGAGCGATATGCCACAGGGTTGATGATCGTTTTTGGCGCGCTGATTATCGGCGGTCTTATGGCGGCCAACCTGTATCACGGCGACAAGCCGGGCTTTTTATTCGCGCTGGGTGCCGCGGTTGTCAGCTGGTTTGCGGCTTTTGCCGTCCTGTTTGACAAGCCGCGCGTCTATGGCGTGATGATTGCGGTTGCCATCGGGCTGGTCGCGGCTTCGATCGGTGCCTATGTCACCTGATCGGCAGATCGCTCGGTCATGGAAAAAGCCCCGTGTGAGCGGGGCTTTGTCGTTTCAGAGATATGGCGAATAGCACTGGCGGCGAGGCCCGTAATTGGGCTGGAACGTGTTGTCATAAGCTCGATAGGAGCGATAACGATTGTAGCACCAGCGCACATGCGGATTGCCGCCGCGATAGACCGGCGCCGCACGGTAGCGATAAGCGGGCGGCGGTCCCCAGTAACGGCGGTCATAGCGATAGTGCGGACGATAACGCGGGTAGTCATGCCGCCAGTGACGGCGATGTTCCCGCCAATAGCGCCGGTCGTCGCGATAATCGTAATACTGAACCGGGTGCAGGGTCGGTGCCGAGGTCTGGGCGGATGGTGTCGTCATCAGAGACGGCGGTGCCGCGTTCGCGGTCCCGGCGGCTGCGGATAGCCCCATGCCCAGTGACAGAAATGCGGCAAACAGGGAATAAGCAAACCTTTTCATTGGTCTCTCCTCACAGCGCATCCCAAAGTCTGAACCGCTTCGGAAAAATGCGCGCAAAAACAAACAACACATATTGTCCCTGCGGCCATTTTTGCCCGCACATTGTGGCGGGGCGGTGGCCCGGCGCAGTCACGATTTCTTCCCTCGGGCAATAGACGGGTGATGCCGGATGAGGCACGGAAAACAGAAGGCTCGAATTGACATAAAGATATGTTTATGTCATTAAGCGAGTTTCACGGTATGCGTATGGCAGGCAATTGAGGTTTGTGCGTCGCGAACAGACTTGCTGCCTGATAACAGATAGAATACAGGCGGTGTTTTATGGCCTCTCCCCTCGATGGTCTTTTCGGTGCAACGGCAGCGCAGCCGGATGGCTCCGAAGTGCTGGCAGCTCTCACCAGGGCAGCGCGTGAGCGCATCCTGATCCTCGATGGCGCGATGGGAACCCAGATTCAGGGGCTTGGCTTCCACGAAGAGCATTTTCGTGGCGAACGCTTCGGCGGTTGCGACTGCCAGCTTCAGGGCAATAACGACCTGCTCACGCTGACCCAGCCCAAGGCTATTGAGGAAATCCACTACGCCTACGCCATTGCGGGCGCGGATATTCTTGAAACCAACACCTTCTCCTCCACCAGCATTGCACAGGCCGATTACGGCATGGAGGATCAGGTCTATGAACTGAACCGCGATGGCGCGCGTCTTGCCCGCCGCGCCGCCTTGCGTGCCGAGCAGAAGGACGGTCGCCGCCGCTTCGTGGCGGGCGCTCTCGGGCCGACCAACCGCACCGCTTCGCTGTCGCCGGATGTCAACAATCCCGGTTTTCGTGCCGTTACCTTCGACGATCTGCGCATTGCCTATGCCGAGCAGATCAGGGGGCTGATAGACGGCGGCTCTGACATTATCCTCATCGAGACCATCTTCGATACGCTCAATGCGAAGGCGGCGGTCTTTGCCTCGGAAGAAGTGTTCGCGGAAAAGGGCGTCCGCCTGCCGGTGATGATTTCCGGCACGATCACCGATCTTTCCGGACGCACCTTGTCCGGCCAGACGCCGACGGCTTTCTGGCATTCGCTGCGTCACGCCAAGCCGTTCACCATCGGCCTCAATTGCGCGCTCGGCGCCAATGCCATGCGCGCGCATCTGGATGAATTGTCGTCGATTGCCGACACATTCGTCTGTGCCTATCCGAATGCGGGCCTGCCGAACGAGTTTGGCCAGTATGACGAGACACCGGAAGCAATGGCCGCCCAGATTGAAGGCTTTGCCCGTGACGGTCTGGTCAATGTGGTGGGCGGCTGCTGCGGCTCTACGCCGGAACATATCCGCGCCATTGCCGAGGCGGTCGCCAAACATCCGCCGCGCAAGCCTGCCAAGGTTGCGCCGCTGATGCGCCTGTCGGGTCTTGAGCCCTTCACGCTGACCGAGGACATTCCCTTCGTCAATGTCGGCGAGCGCACCAATGTCACGGGTTCCGCCCGGTTCCGCAAGCTGATCAAGGCCGGCGATTTCGCCGCCGCCCTTGATGTGGCGCGCGATCAGGTCGCCAACGGCGCTCAGATCATCGACATCAACATGGATGAGGGCCTGATCGATTCGCAAAAGGCGATGGTCGAGTTCCTCAATCTGATCGCCGCCGAGCCGGATATCGCCCGGGTGCCGATCATGATCGACAGCTCCAAATGGGAGGTGATCGAGGCTGGCCTGAAATGCGTTCAGGGCAAGGCGGTGGTCAATTCGATTTCTATGAAGGAAGGCGAGGAAGCCTTTATCCATCATGCGAAGCTTGTTCGCGCCTATGGCGCGGCTGTGGTGGTCATGGCTTTCGATGAAACCGGGCAGGCCGACACGGAAGCTCGCAAGATCGAAATCTGTACCCGCGCCTACAAGATCCTGACCGAGCAGGTCGGTTTTGCGCCGGAAGACATTATCTTCGATCCGAACATCTTTGCGGTGGCGACAGGTATCGAGGAACACAATAATTACGGTGTCGACTTCATCGAAGCCACGCGGCAGATCATTGCCACGCTGCCGCATGTCCATGTGTCGGGCGGCGTGTCGAACCTCTCCTTCTCGTTCCGCGGCAATGAGCCGGTGCGCGAGGCGATGCATGCCGTGTTCCTCTACCATGCCATCCAGGCGGGCATGGATATGGGCATCGTCAATGCCGGGCAGCTCGCTGTTTACGACACGATCGATCCGGAACTGCGCGAGGCTTGCGAGGATGTGGTGCTCAATCGCCGCTCCGATGCGACCGAACGCCTGCTGGAAATCGCCGAGCGTTTCCGCGACTCCGGCTCGAAGGAAGCCAAGGCACAGGATCTGACATGGCGCGAATGGCCGGTTGAAAAGCGTCTCGAACATGCGCTGGTCAACGGCATTACCGAATATATCGAAGCCGATACGGAAGAAGCGCGTCAGGCTGCCGAGCGCCCCCTGCACGTCATTGAAGGCCCGCTGATGGCGGGCATGAATGTGGTTGGCGATCTGTTCGGCGCGGGCAAGATGTTCCTGCCGCAGGTAGTCAAGTCCGCCCGCGTCATGAAACAGGCTGTGGCTGTTCTTCTGCCCTACATGGAAGAGGAAAAGCGCCTGAATGCCGAAAACGGTATCGGAGGCGGTGAACGCCAGAGCGCCGGCAAGGTGTTGATGGCAACCGTGAAAGGCGATGTGCACGATATCGGCAAGAATATCGTCGGCGTCGTGCTGGCCTGCAACAATTACGAAATCATCGATCTGGGCGTGATGGTGCCGACGCAAAAGATTTTGCAGGTGGCGCGCGACGAGAAGGTGGATGTCATCGGCCTTTCCGGTCTCATCACGCCGTCACTGGATGAAATGGTGCATGTGGCCGCGGAAATGGAGCGTGAAGGTTTCGACATCCCGCTTCTCATTGGCGGCGCAACGACAAGCCGCGTTCATACGGCTGTAAAAATTCATCCGCGCTATGAACGCGGGCAGGCCGTTTATGTTATCGACGCCAGCCGCGCCGTCGGCGTGGTATCCAGCCTGCTGTCGCCGGAAGGCAAGCAGGCCTATATCGATGGCCTGCGCGGCGAATATGCCAAGGTGGCGGCAGCCCATGCGCGCAACGAAGCGGAAAAGCAGCGCCTGCCGCTCGCTCGCGCCCGCGCCAACGCGCATAAGCTCGACTGGGATAATTTTGTGCCGGTAAAGCCCACCTTCACCGGCACCAGAACCTTCGATGATTACGATCTGACGGAGATCGCTCGCTACATCGACTGGACGCCGTTCTTCCAGACGTGGGAATTGAAGGGGCGTTATCCGGCCATCCTTGAGGATGAAAAGCAGGGCGAGGCGGCTCGCCAGCTCTGGGCCGATGCGCAGGCGATGCTGAAAAAGATCATCGACGAAAAATGGTTCGCGCCCAAGGCTGTCGTCGGCTTCTGGCCGGCGAATGCGGTAGGGGACGATATCCGTCTTTTCACCGATGAAAGCCGGAAGCAAGAACTGGCAACTTTCTTCACGCTGCGCCAGCAATTGAGCAAGCGCGATGGCCGTCCGAACGTGGCCATGTCCGATTTCGTGGCGCCTGCCGAGAGCGGAAAGCAGGACTATGTTGGCGGCTTTGTCGTGACGGCGGGTATTGGCGAAGTGGCGATAGCCGAACGTTTCGAACGCGCCAACGACGATTACTCGGCCATTCTTGTCAAAGCACTGGCCGACCGCTTCGCGGAAGCCTTTGCCGAATTGATGCACGAGCGGGTGCGCAAGGAGTTCTGGGCCTATGCTCCCGACGAGGCCTTTACGCCGGAAGAACTGATCGGCGAGCCTTACAAGGGCATTCGTCCGGCTCCCGGCTATCCCGCGCAGCCCGATCATACCGAAAAGACGACGCTTTTCCGTCTTCTGGACGCGACCGCGAAGACGGGCGTGGAACTGACCGAAAGCTACGCCATGTGGCCCGGCTCCTCCGTCTCGGGTCTCTATATCGGCCATCCGGAAAGCTATTATTTCGGCGTGGCCAAGGTGGAGCGCGATCAGGTCGAGGATTATGCGGCGCGCAAGGGCATGCCGGTCGAGGAAGTGGAACGCTGGCTGGGGCCTATCCTCAATTATCTGCCGGGTGCCGAAATAGACGAAGACGCAGCGGCCTGACCGGTCGCTGCGTACCCGCGCTTGCCAGCGTTTATTAATCATATCTGAAATACTCGTCATTCTGACAGGTTTGCCGAACCTGTCAGAGGGCTTTAGTGTTCATGGATGCAAATCGGTTTCAGGTTCGGCGGTGCATGAGCATTTCCAGCGAAGTATGAAACGGGTTCCATTCGGAAGTGCTTGCAATAAAACAGTTGGAGAGGTTTTTGGCCGTTCCGGTAGCGGGAGCTTGCGACGCCCGTTTCTGGAATGGAAAGCTAAAGCATTAGCTTTTTTATGTTTTACTAAAGACTAATTTAGTAATTAGTTGCTGTTAGCAAAAATATTCACAAATTATCGATTTGTATTCAGATGAAAGCATTTTGCTATATAGTCAAAAACTGATGGTTGTGTTACGAATTAATTGCGCAACTGTTTTATGTAAGGGCGCCACATTTTAATAAATTCAAAATTAGACTTTGATTGGGATGTCTGCAATGAAATGGGAACAAATTTATGAATCCATGCAATCTGCTGACGATGCCGGACAGCTCCTTGAATACATAAACACCTATGCCAAACAGTGCGGCTTTGCACATACGGCTTATATCATGCGCATTCCATTGCTGAACGGCGTGGTTAAATGGCTGAGTTTTGGCACATTGCCGCAGGAATGGACCGATCTTTATGCCGACAAAAAATACGCGGATATAGACCCATTGGTTCGCAAGGCGTTGAACAGCGTCGAGCCGTTGGTCTGGTCATCGAAGCTGTTTGCCGAGGCTCCGCAGATATGGGCGGATGCCCAGCGCTTCGGCCTCAGGGTCGGCATTTCGCAACCGTGCTGGGCGGCGCAAGGCGTTTTTGGAATGCTGTCTTTTCTGAGAAGCGGCCCGGCCCTGTCTTCCGGCGAGATTTCCATGTTGCGGCGTCAGTTGCAGATCACATCCAACCTGCTGCATCTCGCCATGTATGAACATCTCGATGTTCCGACCATGAATTGCGTGTCGGAAGTGAACCTGACGATGCGTGAGCGGGAGATCCTGCGCTGGACGAGTGAAGGAAAGACTGCCGAAATCATCGGCACGATCCTCAATATTTCCACGCGCACGGTGAATTTTCACATCAGCAACGTGCTTACAAAGCTGGTTGCCGTCAACAAGGTTCAAGCGGTCGCCAAAGCCCGTACGTTCGGACTTCTCTAGATATTTCCAAGGTCCCTCGGCGGTTTGTTCCGAAGGGCATTTTTCAGCAGCTTCCGGTTTGCGCTTTTTCCGAAACGGGCTACAAATTCATTATCTTTCCGGAGGATCAATGAATGACTGCTCAGCCAAACTCTCTTGAAGCCCGCGATATCCGTTATCATCTCCATTCCTATACCGATGCTGTCCGCCTCGAGGCGGAAGGTCCGCTTGTCATCGAGCGCGGCGACGGCATTTACGTCGAGGATGTAACGGGCAAGCGCTACATTGAGGCGATGTCGGGACTTTGGAGCGTCGGTGTCGGTTTTTCCGAGCCGCGCCTGGCCGAAGCAGCCGCGCGGCAGATGAAAAAGCTGCCTTTCTACCATACGTTCTCCTATCGCTCGCATGGTCCCGTCATCGATCTCGCTGAAAAGCTCGTTTCGATGGCGCCTGTGCCGATGAGCAAGGCCTATTTCACCAATTCAGGCTCCGAAGCCAACGATACGGTCATCAAGCTGATCTGGTATCGCTCCAACGCGCTGGGCGAGCCGGAGCGCAAGAAAATCATTTCGCGCAAGCGCGGCTACCACGGCGTCACGATTGCCTCCGCCAGCCTGACGGGCCTGCCCAACAATCACCGTTCCTTCGACCTGCCGATCGATCGCATCCTGCATACGGGTTGCCCGCACCATTATCGCGATGCGCTGCCGGGAGAGACCGAGGAGCAGTTCGCGACGCGGCTGGCGGACGAGCTGGAACAACTGATTCTCGCAGAAGGTCCGCATACCATTGCCGCGTTCATCGGCGAGCCGGTGATGGGTGCCGGCGGCGTGGTCGTTCCGCCCAAAACCTATTGGGAAAAGGTGCAAGCCGTTCTCAATCGCTACAATATTCTGCTGGTCGCCGACGAAGTCATCTGCGGTTTCGGACGGACAGGCAACCTGTTCGGCAGTCAGACATTCGACATCAAGCCGGACATTCTGGTCATGTCCAAGCAGCTTTCGTCATCCTATCTGCCAATCTCGGCGTTTCTGATCAACGAGCGCGTCTACGCGCCGATTGCCGAGGAAAGCCACAAGATCGGCACGCTTGGCACGGGCTTTACGGCATCCGGACATCCGGTGGCGGCGGCTGTGGCGTTGGAAAATCTCGCGATCATCGAAGAGCGCGATCTGGTTGCCAACGCACGCGAGCGCGGCGCCTATATGCAGAAGCGTCTGCGTGCGTTGCAGGATCACCCGCTGGTCGGCGAAGTGCGCGGCGTGGGTCTCATTGCCGGTGTCGAGCTTGTCACAGACAAACAGGCAAAGACAGGCCTTGAACAAGCTGGTGCGCTGGGCGCGCAGGCAAACGCGGCGCTTCAGGAACGCGGCGTGATTTCCCGCGCAATGGGCGACACGCTGGCCTTCTGCCCGCCGCTCATCATCGACGATCAGCAGATCGATACGATGGTGTCGGCACTGGAAGCGGCGCTCAACGATGTTCAGGCGAGCCTCGCCCAAGCAGTACTCGCCAAGTAATACTCACCGAGTAATAATTTGCTCCGGAGCTGTCCGAATGACGGGCAGCTCCGGATCGGAAAACCTGTTTAATATCACAAAAATTGTAGGATTTTCCGTATCTTGACGGAAAATCGGGTTTTCTTAGTGCGCGCAAGTTTGTTCCTGCCCGGCTTTCAAATACGGTAAGTTTTTCGCGCAAGCCAGTTGCAATACGCGATAGGTTTCTTTCCCTTTTCCGCATCATTTCACGACAATGCGCGCACTGTGGCTTTTGCCGCATCTGCGCCGGATGAAGGCCTGTCCCCTGTCCTTGGGCCGTCCCCCCGCCAGCATCAAGATCCATCCGGTTGCCGGGAGTAAGTAGTCGTGCATCATGCATCCCTGATCAAGAACCTGACGCATCTGCAGCGCCTTGAAGCGGAAGCCATCCATATTTTTCGAGAGGTTGCGGCCACCTTTTCCAATCCGGTGATGCTCTACTCGGTCGGCAAGGATTCGTCGGTGATGCTGCATCTGGCGATGAAGGCATTCTATCCGGCGCCGCCGCCCTTTCCCTTTCTGCATGTCGATACGACATGGAAGTTCCGCGAGATGATCGAATTTCGCGATGCGCAGGCCCGTGAAAAGGGTTTCGAGCTGCTCGTGCATATCAATGAGGATGGTGTGCGCGAGGGCATCGGGCCCTTTAGTCATGGGTCGAATGTCCACACCCATGTGATGAAAACGGTAGCCTTGCGGCAGGCGCTCGACAAGTACAAGTTCGATGCTGCGTTCGGAGGCGCCCGACGCGACGAAGAAAAATCACGCGCCAAGGAGCGCATTTTCTCCTTCCGCAATGCGCAGCACGGATGGGACCCGAAGAACCAGCGCCCGGAAATGTGGAAGATCTACAATACGCGCGTTTCCGCCGGGGAATCGATCCGCGTCTTCCCGCTGTCGAACTGGACCGAGCTCGATATCTGGCAATATATCCTGCAAGAAAATATCCCCATCGTCCCGCTTTATTTTGCAGCGCATCGTCCGGTGGTCGAACGCGACGGCATGTTGATCATGGTTGATGACGACCGCATGAAACTGCGTCCGGGCGAAAGGGTGGAAAACCGGCTGGTGCGGTTCCGTACCCTCGGCTGCTATCCGTTGACCGGCGCAATTGAATCCAGTGCGGCCGACCTCCCTGCGATTGTCGAGGAGATGTTGATCGCCCGAACATCCGAGCGGCAAGGCCGCGCCATTGATCGCGACGAGGCCGGGTCGATGGAGAAGAAGAAGCGCGAGGGCTATTTCTGATGAATGCGATAACCAAGCCTGTTGCGACCAATGCCGCAGTCAGCGATTTTCTGGCCGACCAGGAGCGCAAGACGCTGCTGCGCTTTCTTACGTGCGGCTCGGTGGATGATGGCAAATCGACGCTCATCGGGCGCCTGCTTTATGACACCAAACTGATCTTCGAGGACCAGCTTGCTTCGTTGAAGAACGACAGCCGCAAGTTCGGAACGACCGATGACGATTTCGACTTCGCATTGCTGGTTGATGGTCTCGAAGCCGAGCGGGAGCAGGGCATCACCATCGATGTCGCCTATCGCTTTTTTTCCACGCCCCGCCGCAAGTTCATCGTCGCGGACACGCCGGGTCATGCGCAATATACGCGCAATATGGCGACCGGCGCTTCGACTGCCGATCTTGCCATTGTGCTGGTCGACGCCCGGCAGGGCATCTTGACCCAGACCCGCCGCCATTCCTTCATTGCGTCGACGCTCGGTATCCGCCACATCGTTCTGGCCGTGAACAAGATCGATCTGGTCGATTTTTCGCAAGAAGCCTTTGAGCGGATCGTTGCCGACTATATGAGCTTCGCCAAGGAGCTTGGCTTTGCCAGCATCCAGCCGATCCCACTCTCGGCGCGTTTCGGCGACAACGTGACCCTGCCGTCTCCCCGCATGGGCTGGTATGACGGGCCGCATTTGCTCGAACATCTCGAAACCGTGCGCATCGATACAGATGCGGTGGCAAAGCCCTTTCGGTTCCCGGTGCAATATGTGAACCGGCCCAATCTCGATTTTCGCGGTTTCTCCGGCACTGTGGCGTCAGGTTCGATCAGCGCCGGTGATGCGATCGTAGTTGCCAAATCCGGCAAGACTTCCCGCGTGAAGCGCATTGCCACCTATGACGGCGACCTGCCGCGCGCTTCCGAAGGCCAAGCTGTCACATTGGTGCTGGAGGATGAAGTCGAGGTCTCACGCGGCAACATGCTGGTGGGAACGGAAGCCCGGCCTGAAGTGGCGGATCGCTTCTCCGCCAATATCGTCTGGTTCGGTGAGGAGGCCTTGCATCCCGGCCGGTCCTATCTGCTGCGCACGGAGACGGACCAGACGCCGGTAACGATCAGCGAGATCGTCTACAGGACCGATGTCGACAGTTTCACCCGTCAGGAAGCATCCCGCCTCGACCTCAACGAGATCGGCCTTTGCCATCTTCAGACCGTGGACCAGATCGCATTCGATCCTTACGCCGACAACCGCGTAACGGGTGCGTTCATATTGATCGACCGGCTGACCAACGCGACAGTTGGGGCTGGCATGATCGACGGCGCGCTTCGTCAGGCGACGAATGTGCATCTGCAATCCTTCGATCTCGACAAGCATGCTCGCGCGGCACAGAAGTTCCAGAAACCGGCGGTACTTTGGTTTACGGGCCTGTCCGGCTCCGGCAAATCCACCATTGCAAACAGGCTGGAGCAGCGGCTCCATGCGCTGGGCAAGCACACCTACCTGCTGGACGGTGACAATGTCCGTCATGGCCTCAACAGCGATCTCGGTTTTTCCGAGGAGGACAGGGCGGAAAATATCCGCCGCGTCGGTGAAGTCGCCCGTTTGATGACCGATGCGGGCCTCGTGGTGCTGGTTTCCTTCATCTCGCCGTTTCGGGCTGAGCGAGATCGCATTCGTTCCCGCCTCCCTGAAGGGGAGTTTGTCGAGATATTCGTGGATACGCCGATAGAGGAATGCATCGCCCGCGATCCGAAAGGGCTTTACGCGCAGGCCCTGCGCGGCGAGATAAAGGCCTTTACCGGGATCGATTCTCCGTATGAACCGCCGGTATCGCCGGAGCTTCGTCTGGACACGACGGGCCGGGACGTTGACGAACTCGTCGCGGAAGTGGAAAAGTATCTTGCCGAACGTGGTATCATCGGCAGTTATGGCAGCGATTCCTGGTCGATCTGAAGAATGAAGATTTCCGCCTCCCCGAAAGCCGATCCGAACGGCGAAGCAATGCTTGCCGTGCTGCAGGAAGCCGCACTGGAGGCAGGTCGCGTCATCATGAAGCACTATGCTAATGGCTGCGCGGTTCACAGCAAGAAGGATTCCTCCCCGGTCACGGAAGCAGACCGCGATGCGGAGGCTGTCATCCTTTCAGCATTGGCTTCGGTCGCCCCCGATATTCCTGTTGTGGCCGAAGAGGAAGTGGCGGCGGGTCGCCTGCCTGCGCAACTGGGACGGCAATTTCTGCTGGTCGATCCCCTTGACGGAACGCGGGAATTCCTGCTGCGCAACGGCGATTTCACGGTGAACATCGGCCTGATCGAAGATGGTGCTCCGGTTCTGGGCCTCGTTTATGCCCCGGTTCGCAATCGCTTGTTCATCGGAACCGGCAGCGGTGCCGAAGAAATAACGACGACCGGCGATCACGCGATCGGATCACGGCGTAAAATAGCGGTGCGTGTCCACGGGCCGGAGCGGGTCGCTGTCTGCAGCCGCTCGCACAGCAACTCCGAAACGGAAAAATTCCTGAGCGACAACAGGATCAGCGACTGCGTTTCCATCGGCTCGTCGCTGAAGTTTTGCCTGATTGCCAGCGGAGAGGCCGACATCTATCCGCGCTTTGGCCCGACGATGGAATGGGATACGGCGGCGGGCGATGCTGTTTTGCGCGCCGCAGGCGGTATGACCACCACTTTCGACGGGATACCGCTCTCCTATGGACAGCGCGCCAGCCAGGGCGTCGCCGGTTTTGCCAACCCCAATTTTGTGGCTTTCGGAGGCGGGACGCTGCCTGTTTTCCAAGCCGTTTGAAGCTCTTTCGAGCTTTTCGGGTTCGGCATTCAAAAAAACGACAAGATGCTCTTGCGGCTTGAAATCTGGAGCGTTATAAGCCGCCTCAATGGTCACGGCCACATGGTCACGGAGTGTAGCGCAGCCTGGTAGCGCACCTCGTTCGGGACGAGGGGGTCGGAGGTTCGAATCCTCTCACTCCGACCATTTGTATCTCGCAAGTCTCTTATATGCCGGTCGCCCTGACAGCAGTCGGGATTGGAATCGACCGCTTAATCTTTCCCGAAAACCGACATGCGCATGAATTCTCCGTCGTACTGGGCGAGGGCTGCCACGCGCTTGCGGTCCAGGATCTCCACCCTGTTTGAACGGAACAGGATCAGCCCTTCTTCCCGCAAGTCGCGCAGCATCCGGTTGAGATGGATCGGCGTCAGCCCCAGCGCATCGGCAAGCTGATATTGTGTCAGCGGGCAATGGAAGGAATTTGCGTCGCCCATTCCGGAGGATTGCACGCGGTCGGAAAGTTCGAGAAACAGATGCGCGGTGCGGACGAAGGCAGCGCGGCATCCGATATTGGTAAGATGCTCGATGAGCATGGATCGCTGGCGGGCGAGAAGCTCTATGAAGATCAGGCTGAGGCGCGGTGCGTGCTCAAGCGAGGCTTCAAGCGAGACAAGCGGAATTTCGAACACCGACATGGGCGTGACTGCCGTGATCGTATTGTAGCTATAGCCATTGGCGGTTCGAAACCCGAGAAAATCGCTCCGCATGGGGAAGTCGATAATCTGCCTCTCGCCGCTTTCCAGATCGCGATAGACGCATCCCCAGCCGGAACGCACGAGATGGAGGCTTCTGATTTGTTCGCCCTGCCGGATGATCGCGGCGTCGGCGGCAAAGTCGTTTTCGATAATCGTGAGGGAAGAAAGCGCGTCTGTTTCCCGCGCTCCGAGCTTGGCGTAAATTGGAGAGGCCTCCAATAAACCAATGAGCGCTTCAGTCGTTGGGTCTGTGGTCTGCCTGCCACTGTGCATTTTGAACCCGTTGGAGCGTATTTCGATATGTGTAAAGCAGCCTTTCGGCAAGAATGCGCATTAAGGCGAACAGTTAGGGCGCTGATTCATCCAAGCAAATCGAAATGCGCTCTAAGCATGTCAGGAGCAATCAAATGGCGTATTCCGCCTTGAAAAACCTATGACCAATCGATCGGATGTTTCCGTCGGGAGCCTGATTATTTGCAGAAAGAATTAAGCGAACGCCGCCTTTATGTTTTCGACTTTCAGTAAAGGCGGAAGTCAACTAAACGAAAGATGTAGAGGCTATATCTCCTGCCGTTCAAGTCTTTCTTACAATTGGTCATAAATTTTATGCATTGCTAACATAAGTTAATGACACGATTATTTCCCGATAGCAATATTCGCGCTGGTCATGGTTAGAGCTCTATCCATGCAAGCATTGGAAAAAACACGTCTCTGACGAAAGTAATAGTAGGATGCATAAACATAGAGCAAGATGAGTATGCCGGGAGCATCACATGTTGGAAACAAGAGGGGATAGCATTTGGACTGCTTCGGAGCAGGGGGACAGGGGACATGCTCCGGGTATTGAAGCCGCAAAGGAACGGCGCATGTTGCTCATATGCAAGAGCAACCTTGAGCGGCAGTGTCTTTATAACGGGCTTGTGCTGAACGGGCTCAAGCTTCCCGTGGAGACACAGGCGGCGATTGAACTCGCAGATCCAACGGAGGATATTGCCGTTGTTCTCATCAATATTGGGTCCAAACGGCTGGCGGACCCTTTTTTCTCGGAAAAATTGCAGGCTGTGATCGAGCTTTGGCGTCCGGTGCCGGTGGTTTTCCTCGCTGAACGCGAGGAGTGGGCGCAGGTCGTGCGCGCCATGGAAATCGGCGCTCGCGGCTATATTCCTACCTCGGTCGATATAAAAGTCTGTGTCGAGGCTATTCATCTTGCTACCGCGGGCGGCATGTACGTGCCCGCTTCCATGGTTTTTCAGACCGCGCCCGCAGATATTGACGACGACGTTCTGGGAGAATTGCTCACCGCACGCGAGATCGAGGTTGTCCATGCGATCCGGCTGGGCAAATCGAACAAGATTATCGCTTTTGAGCTTGGCATGAGCGAAGGTACCGTGAAGGCTCACGTCCATAACATCATGAAGAAGATCGGAGCCGCCAACCGTACGGAAGTAGCCTGCAAGCTGCACCGGATGTATGGCGAAAAATTCAACCTCGACTAGATTGCCTTTTCGACCCGGGCAAAACAGCCATCCTGCTTCGCCTGTTGAGAAAAGGCGGCGGATGTTGACAATTGTTCCGCCAGAAGTGGTTGCTTTCTATTGAAAAACCGCGAAATTATCCGAGAGCAACGGAATGAAACCAGCCTCAGGATAACAATGCAGCTCACTCCCCGTCACAATGCAATTCTAGAGCTCGCTCGCAAACAGGGGCAGGTTTTGGTGGACGATCTTGCCGCGGCTTTCGAGGTGACGCCGCAAACGGTGCGCAAGGATCTGAACGACCTCTGCCGCGCCCGAATGCTGCGCCGTATCCATGGCGGGGCGCTTTATCCATCCGGCGTCGAGAACATGGAATACGAGGCCCGGCGCCGCATCGCGGCGCATGAAAAGGAAGCGATCGGGCGCGCCGCCGCAGAAATCATTCCCGACGGCGCTTCATTGTTCATCAATATCGGCACCACCACCGAAGCGGTCGCCCAAGCGCTGGTCGATCACAATAATCTGATGGTCATCACCAACAACATCAATGTCGCCAATACATTGCGTGTTCACGCCTCGATTGAGGTCGTGGTCGCAGGCGGCGTCGTGCGTCCTTCGGACGGGGGGATCGTCGGCGAAGCCGCCGTCGATTTCATCCGGCAGTTCAAGGTCGACTATGCAATCATCGGTGCTTCCGCCATGGACGAAGACGGGGCGCTTCTCGATTTCGATTTCCGCGAAGTGAAGGTGGCGCAGGCAATCATCGCCAATGCCCGGCACGTCATTCTCGTGACCGACGCCACAAAGCTGGAGCGAACAGCCCCGGTGCGCATCGGCCATATATCGCAGATCGACACCTTCATTACCGATCGCTGCCCGTCGGAGCAGTTGCGAAGCCTGTGCCGGGACAATGACGTCGAATTGATTGAAACCCTTGGCGAAAGCCCTGCGGCGGAAAAAGAGTCTTAGTTTCGTTTGTTTTCGATTTGCTTTCGTATTAAATGAATTATATTCGCTTTGGTTTTCGGAGAGCGGTCTTCGGGGTTCGCCATGGCGCAAGAGAAATTATTCGACATTTTTGTAATCGGCGGCGGCATCAACGGATGCGGCATTGCGCGTGATGCGACTGGCCGGGGATTTTCGGTTGGCCTTGCCGAGATGAACGATCTGGCAAGCGGCACCTCCTCGCGGGCAACCAAGCTCATTCACGGCGGTTTGCGCTATCTTGAGCATTATGAATTTCGTCTGGTGCGCGAGGCGCTCATGGAGCGCGAGGTGCTGTGGGCCAATGCACCGCACATCATTCATCCGATGCGGTTCGTGCTGCCTTATCACAAGGGCGGGGTGCGCCCTGCCTGGCTGCTGCGGCTGGGGCTGTTCCTTTATGACCACCTTGGCGGGCGCAAAAAGCTTCCACCCACGCGCACGCTCGACATGCGCACCGATCCGGCGGCTGAACCCTTGAAGCCGCTTTTCGCCAAGGCATTTGAATATTCGGACTGCTGGGTTGACGATGCGCGTTTCGTTGCCTTGACCGCCCGCGATGCTGCGGATCGCGGCGCGATGATCCGCACCCGGACCAAGGTCGTGGCAGCCCGCCGTGATCGCGAATGCTGGACGATCACACTGGAAGATACTGGCACGCGTGAGCGCGAGGACGTTCGCGCCCGCCTGCTGGTCAATGCTGCCGGACCATGGGCCGACAGGGTTCTGCAAGGTGTCGAGGGAGACCGCCAGCTTCACAATGTCCGGCTTGTCCAGGGCAGCCATATCGTGGTGCGCAAGAAATTCTCCGATCCTCGCTCCTATTTTTTCCAGAATAATGACGGGCGCATCATATTCGCCATTCCTTATGAAGACGATTTTACCCTGATCGGCACGACCGATCAGGACTATGAGGGCGATCCGGCCAAGGTCGCGATCACCGATGGCGAGACCGATTATCTTTGCGCGGCAGCCAGCGAATATTTCAAGGAACCCGTCAGTCGCGGGGATATCGTCTGGACCTATTCCGGTGTGCGGCCGCTTTATGATGACGGCGCGAGCAAGGCGCAGGAAGCGACCCGCGATTACGTGCTGAAAGAGGATGCGCCCGATGGGCTTGCTCCCCTGATCAACGTGTTCGGCGGCAAGCTGACCACGGCGCGCCGGCTTGCCGAACATATGCTGGAAAAGATCGAGGAGCGGCTGGGGCAAAAGGGAGCGCCATGGACCCATGCCGCACCGCTGCCCGGCGGGGATTTCGCGGATGTCGAGTTCGAGCACGAGCTGCAAAAGGTGAATGCCGCCTATTCCTTCGTGACGCCTGCTCATGGGCGGCGGCTGTTCCGGCAATATGGAACGCGTATTCATGTCCTGCTTGGAGATGCCGCTTCGCTCGCCGATCTCGGGCAGCATTTCGGGGCCGATCTTTATGAAGCCGAAGTGCGGTATCTTCAGGAAAACGAGTGGGCCGTCAGCGCCGAGGATATCCTGTGGCGGCGTACCAAGCTTGGTCTTCGCCTCAATGCGGCGGATGTTTCCTCGCTTGAGGAGTATCTGAAGCCGGCACGCGTCGCCTGATCCCTCTCAATCTTTAGCCGCACTTGCCAGTTGTGTTCTGAGCGGTCATTATCCTTCCATAAAGCGGGTTCCAGCCTTCCTGGGAGGAAAAGATGGGCACACCGCAAGACCGAACACATGCTGACCGAATCCAGTCCGCGATCATGACGGCGGGCGGGGCCGCGCGGTCCGCTCTGGTCGCCTCGTGGCGTCGCTCGGCGGAACTGCACGGGCTCGACCCTGCCGAGCCGGGATCGGTGCGCACGCTCTCCGACGGGGAATTCCGAACCGCTCATCAGCGTATCGAACGCCTTGTCCGCATAGCGCAAGCCAGTATGGACCGCCTTTATCTGGCTGTCGGTGGCGTTGGCTGCTGTGTGCTGCTGGCCGATAGCGAGGGCGTGCCGGTCGAACGGCGCGGCGCACCGGGCGATGACGATACTTTCTATCGCTGGGGGCTCTGGACGGGCGCTGTCTGGAGCGAACAGAGCGAAGGGACGAACGGCATCGGCACCTGCATCGTCGAACAGCGCCCGCTGACGATCCATCGC
The DNA here is from genome assembly GCF_008932435.1 of Brucella pseudintermedia. Classification (GTDB taxonomy): domain Bacteria; phylum Pseudomonadota; class Alphaproteobacteria; order Rhizobiales; family Rhizobiaceae; genus Brucella; species Brucella pseudintermedia. The sequence continues at coordinate 80,746 of NZ_WBWE01000008.1, forward strand.
GACCAGCATTTTCATACGCGCAATATCGGGCTTTCCTGCACGGTCGCTCCGATCCATGACCATCAGGGGCGCTTGATGGCGGCACTCGATGTCTCCTCATGCCGCGCCGATCTGACAGAGGGTTTCGCGCAGCTCATATCGGTGGCTGTCATTGATGCTGCGCGGCGCATCGAGGCTGAAAATTTCCGTCAGGCATTTCCAGACGCCCGCATCATGCTGGCTCCAAGCCCCGATCGTACCGGCGGCGCGCTGATTGCCGTCGACAAGGACGACCTCGTTATCGGCGCAACGCGCGCGGCGCGTCTTGCGCTGGAACTTGACGATGACGCGCTGGCAGGTCCGCTGCCTGCCGCCGATCTTCTGGGAACGCCCGCCGATCCGCGCGAGGATATGGCGGAATCGGAGCGCGGCGTGATCCTGCGGGCGCTTGCCCGTGCGGAAGGCAACATTTCCTCCGCGGCACAGCTTTTGGGCATCAGCCGGGCGACGCTGCATCGCAAGCTGAACCGCCTGAAGATCATCCGCTCGCACTGACGGACTAGGCTGAAATAGGCGGGCGAAACTGTCTCAATATTGCGACACATGATGTTGCGAGCGTGAATGCGTGGGATGACTCTTCCCCTCTGCCGCGCGATCCTCAACCATGAAGCGCTGTAGGAGCAGCGTTGTTTCTGGGAGGATGTCATGAACAAGGTTGAATTCAGCCGGACCGTGAAGCCGGCTTTTGCAAAGCGTTATGGAAACTTCATCGGCGGCAAATGGGTCGAGCCCAAATCAGGGCGCTATTTCGACAACACATCGCCGGTCAATGGACAGGTGCTTTGCGAAATAGCCCGTTCGGATGCCGCTGACATTGAAGCGGCGCTCGACGCAGCGCATGCCGCCAAGGATGCATGGGGCAGGACGAGCGCGGCTGAACGCGCGCTCATTCTCAATCGCATAGCCGACCGGATTGAGGAAAACCTGCCTGCGCTGGCGGCTGCCGAAACGTGGGACAACGGCAAGCCGATCCGCGAAACCACCAATGCCGACCTGCCGCTGGCGGTCGATCACTTCCGCTATTTCGCAGGCGTCATTCGCGCTCAGGAAGGCGGCATTTCGGAAATCGATCACGACACGGTTGCCTATCATTTTCATGAACCGCTTGGCGTCGTCGGCCAGATCATCCCGTGGAATTTCCCGATTCTCATGGCGACGTGGAAGCTTGCGCCCGCGCTTGCCGCAGGCAATTGCGTGGTTTTGAAACCGGCCGAACAGACACCGGCTTCCATCCTAGTTCTGATGGAACTGATCGGCGATCTGCTGCCGCCGGGCGTGGTCAATGTCGTCAACGGCTTCGGCCTTGAGGCAGGCAAACCGCTCGCGTCGAGCCCGCGCATCGCGAAAATCGCCTTCACCGGCGAAACCACGACGGGTCGCCTGATCATGCAATATGCCAGCCAGAACCTCATTCCCGTCACGCTGGAACTGGGCGGCAAATCGCCGAATATCTTCTTCAAGGATGTCGCCGCGGAAGATGACGATTTCCTCGACAAGGCCATTGAAGGCTTTGTGATGTTCGCGCTCAATCAGGGCGAGGTGTGCACCTGCCCGAGCCGCGCTCTCATTCATGAGTCGATCTATGACAGGTTCATGGAAAAGGCGCTGAAGCGTGTCGAGGCCATCGTGCAGGGCGATCCGCTCGACCCGGCCACGATGATCGGCGCGCAGGCCTCCAGCGAGCAGCTCGAAAAAATCCTGAGCTATCTCGATATAGGCCGTCAGGAAGGCGCCGAAGTGCTGGCGGGCGGCGAGCGCAACATCCTGTCGGGCGATCTCGCCGGCGGCTATTACGTCAAGCCGACCGTGTTCAAGGGCAACAACAAGATGCGCATTTTCCAGGAGGAAATCTTCGGGCCGGTCGTGTCGGTCGCCACCTTCAAGGATGATGCGGAAGCGCTGTCGATTGCCAACGACACGCTTTACGGGCTGGGCGCCGGCATATGGACCCGTGACGGAACGCGCGCCTATCGCTTCGGGCGTGCCATTCAGGCGGGCCGCGTCTGGACCAACTGCTACCATGCCTATCCGGCCCATGCGGCTTTCGGCGGTTACAAGCAGTCGGGTATCGGACGCGAAAATCATCTGAAGATGCTGGACCACTATCAGAACACCAAGAACATGCTGGTGAGCTACAGCCCGAAGAAGCTGGGTTTCTTCTAAAACTGAAACCTGCAAACGCAATGCGGAAAATCTTGTCTCCGCATTGCGCCTAATCAAGGAAGGGATGAATTACCTCTGCCATTATGCGTGCAGACGTAATGGTTTCGATTACCCTCCCAAGGGTGCCTGGGCGGAGACGCCCGGGCGATCTTCGTGTCCCTCATGCATGTTCTTTCGGATTCCCCGACGAAGTTCGACAACGAAGGAGAAATTCATGGCAAAGACGATGAAAGCCGCAGTCGTGCGTGCCTTCGGCAAACCGCTGACGATTGAAGAAGTGCCGGTCCCCGAACCCGGCCCCGGCCAGATACAGGTCGCTATTCAGGCGTCCGGTGTTTGCCATACCGATCTGCATGCAGCCGAAGGCGATTGGCCGGTTAAGCCCAACCCGCCATTCATTCCGGGCCATGAGGGCGTCGGTTATGTGTCTGCCGTGGGTAGCGGCGTCAAACACGTGAAGGAAGGCGACCGGGTCGGCGTGCCCTGGCTTTACACGGCATGCGGACACTGCCGTCATTGCCTGGGCGGCTGGGAAACCCTCTGCGAGGAACAGGAGAATACAGGCTATTCGGTCAATGGCGGCTTTGCCGAATATGTGCTTGCCGACCCCAATTTTGTCGGTCATCTGCCGAAGAACATCGATTTCAACGAAATCGCGCCGGTCCTTTGTGCGGGCGTAACGGTCTATAAGGGGCTGAAGGTTACCGACACCAAGCCGGGCGACTGGGTGGTGATCTCCGGCGTGGGCGGGCTCGGCCATATGGCGGTGCAGTATGCCAAGGCGATGGGGCTCAACGTTGCTGCGGTCGACATCGACGACAGGAAGCTTGATCTGGCGCGCAAGCTCGGCGCCACTGTAACCGTCAATGCCAAGACGCATAACGATCCGGCAGCTTACATCAAAAAGGAAACCGATGGCGGCGCGCAGGGCGTGCTGGTTACGGCGGTTTCGCCGATTGCCTTTGAACAGGCGCTGGGCATGGTGTCGCGCGGCGGCACTGTCTCGCTGAACGGCCTGCCGCCCGGTGACTTCCCCCTCTCCATCTTCAACATGGTGCTGAACGGCGTCACCGTGCGCGGATCGATTGTCGGGACGCGGCTTGATTTGCAGGAGTCGCTCGATTTTGCCGGTGACGGTAAGGTGCGAGCCACCATCCGCACGGAAAAGCTGGAAGATATCAACTCCATCTTTGACGATATGCGGCAGGGCAATATCGAAGGCCGCGTGGTCATGGATCTGACTCAATAGGCAAGTTGCGCTAATATGCGACGGGGCGGTGAATTTCCGCCGCTTCGTACCATGGAGGAGGATATGGGTGAGGCAGCTTCCGGCGACGGCAAGGGACAGGTGAGCGCCACGCAGGCGGCGCTTGATCTGATCCGCGCGTTGCAGGCCGAATATGGGCCGATCATGTTCCACCAGTCGGGCGGTTGCTGCGACGGGTCATCGCCGATGTGTTATCCGCAAGGCGAATTCATCGTGGGCGATACGGACGTGAAACTCGGAGAAATCGGTGGTGCTCCGGTCTATATCAGCGGTCCGCAATATGAAGCCTGGAAACATACCGAACTCATCATCGATGTCGTTCCCGGACGCGGCGGCATGTTTTCCCTCGACAATGGGCGCGAAGTCCGGTTTCTGACGCGCTCGCGGGTTTGCTCAATTCCCTGATTTCTCTTTTCGTTTCGTGGCGAAGCGGTTAGTTAGATCGGAGGGGAGGGAGACGATCCAATATGGCCGCTGCAGGAAAACGAGCAACCATTCATGATGTGGCGCGCCTTGCCGGCGTGTCGATCAAGACAGTTTCGCGTGTCTATAATGACGAACCGAATGTGCGCGAGGCCATTCGCGAAAAGGTTCGCCAGGCGGGAAGCGAGCTGCGTTACCGCCCCAATGCCGCTGCCCGCAACCTTGTCGAACGTCGTTCTCACCTGATCGGGCTTTTCTTTGAAAATCCGAGCGCCAGCTATGTCACCGAATTGCAGATGGGTGCGCTGGAACGGCTGCGCGATACACGATACCGCCTGCTGATCTTCCCGGTCGAAAATCGTGACGATATTCGCGGCGCGCTGATCGAAACGGCGCATGCTTCCGGTCTCGACGGCATTATCGTGACCCCGCCCATGTCGGACGATCCCGAAATTCTTGCCGAATTGAGCGCCTCGGCAATGCCGTTTGCCCGGGTTGCGGGCGATGTCAATGTCCACCCGACCGACAGCGTAACCATCGATGACGAGGCGGCTGCATTCGATCTCATGGAATATCTTCTCAAACTCGGCCACCGCCGGATCGCCATCGTCATCGGTGATCCGACGCACCGTTCGGCTGAATTGCGCCTTGCCGGCTATCGGCGCGCGCTGGAACAGGCGGGGATCGAGCGCAATCCGGCTTATGAAGTACAGGGCGGCTTCAGTTTCGCGAGTGGCCTTGCTGCGGGCAAGAAGCTGCTCTCGCTCGATGAGCCGCCGACCGCGATATTTGCGTCAAACGACGATATGGCGGCTGCTGTCATGCAGGTGGCCTACGATCATGACATTGCAATACCGGATCAACTCACCGTGGTCGGCTTCGATGACAGCGCCATTGCCAGCATGGTCTCGCCGCAGATCACCACCGTTCGCCAGCCGATTTTCGAGATGACCCGCGACGCCGCGGACATGCTTTTGAACCAGATCGAAACCGGTCGCATATCGGCTTCGCGACAGATTGATTATAAGCTTGTCATCCGCCAGTCATCCGGCAAGGCGCCGGATTAGCTCTGTGCGGGCTGCGCGGGGAAGAACCGTTCCCGCGCATAATTGCTGCCGAAGATCATGTCATATTGCAGCATCTGATAATCGCGGAGCAGCGGCGGGAAGGGCGGCCGTTGCTGCCAGCCTTCCTCGGCGTTTTCCGACCGGTCGAAAACCGCATGATTATCGACAACCCGGTATTGCTCGTGCAACTGGCGCAGGAAGCCGGTGTAATAGGGATGCTGCATCCCGGCCATGTCCAGAATGTGCAGCGGCAGGAAGGCGGGGCTGATCGTGCCCGTTCCCCGCTCGGCCCCACGCTTGTTTGACCATAGGACCAGCGGGGTTTCATGCTGCAGCATCAAGTCGGCGGCGGGCGCCGTGCGGCTTGCGACGCGGTTTGCCATGAACCCGGTCTCGACATAAACGGGGCCAAGTGGCGGCAGATGGTCGCCGAAGAAGACCAGAATGGTTTCGCGCTCACGCTTGGACGCCCATTCCATCAGCCGCGCAAGGCTCGCATCGGCATCCATGGCGCCTTGCGAATAGGAGCGGATCGACTGGCGCGTGGGCTCGCTGGCGTCGGTCTGAACCTCAAGTTCGGAATCCGGATAACGGTTGGCCTCGTATGGGCCATGTCCTTGCAGGGAAACGGCGAAGAAGAAGAATGGCGCGTCGGTGGCGTCAGCCTCCCGGATGATTTCGTCGGTCAAGGCCGCGTCGGAAGCGAGCGCGCCGCGCTTTTCCAGCGGCGGCATGTTTTCTTCCGACATGAACTTGTCGAAGCCCATGCTTTCATAAACGGAACCGCGATTCCAGAACCACTGGCGATAGGGGTGGATGGCGCGCGTCGCATAACCCTGATCCTTGAAAAAGTTTGCAAGGGAGGGAAGCGGGCGGCGAATATATTGCTGATAGGGAATGCTGCCCGAAGGCAGGAACGCCTTGGAAAATCCGGTCAGGGCCTCGAACTCGACATTGGCGGTCATGCCGCCAAATTCCGGCGAGAAAACATGCCCCGACTGTTCCGCGCGCACTGTCGGGATCGGGTCGGCGCTGAAAGCCACGCCCGGAAGGCGCGTCGGGTCCCAGAAGGATTCACTCATCACCATGATGACGTCGGGCTTGCTGCTGTCGAAGGCGGCAGGGATCAGCTGCGCGGGCGGCTCGATGGCGGCAATCGCCTCCGGGGAATAGCCGTCAGGGGCGAAGACGGTTGCCATCGGCACGTTGAGGATGAAGGCCATGGTAAAGCCGTTATGCGCGTAATTTTCCTTCTGGTCCCACATGATGGGCAGGATGCGCAGGCGGTCGCGCGCCAGCGAAAAACTCGCATAGTCGGAAATCACCGCGAACCAGGCAAGCAGCGGCAGCGCGAAGGCAAGGCGCAGCATCCGCCCCTTCCACGGGATCGGATCGAACCGCCGCCACCAGAACAGCGTCACGCCAATCATCAAGGCTGCGGAAGCGATGAGAAGTAGCGCTATGCCCAGAGCGCTCCATGGACGGTCGCGCACCAGAAGCGGCAGCAGGTCGACGATCTGGCGGGCATAGAGAAAATCGCTCGGATAGAGCGGGTCGCCCAGATAAAGGCTTTTTTCACGGGCGGTCGTGGCCGCAATCAGCGCCAGCGGGCCGATGACGAAAAAGCCGTAATGGATGCGCCCGAAAATGGCGTCGCTCGCGGTGAGCACCACGACGAAAAGCGCCACGGTCGTCCATGCAGGCTTGTGCGGCGTGCGGAAGAACTGCATCGTTTCGGTGAACGAGCCGCGCACGATCCATTCGATGGCGAAAACGAGCAGCGTCGACAGCACAACGGAAGCAAGCGCGATGGCAGCCAGACGCAGCGGCCAGGCAATAGGGGCAGCCCCGAAAATCGCGGCATCGCTCGAACGGCGCGCAGCAGCATTTTCCATCACACCCGGCATGTTCTACTCACTCACTCCCAATATTTCACAAAAAGCCTGTCACATTTCTGTCATGGAAATGTCAAGCCACGCTTGGGCTGCGAGTGATACGCACCGTGATCTGAACGGATGATGAATGGAGCATGTCGCCCGAAAGCGGAAAGCGGTTTCGGATCGAAGATATGAGGAAAAACAAAGAGATAGGGAATATGAAATGAAGACAGGGCCGGAATCGTCCGGCCCTGTGCGTGGCGATATGGGAGACTGGATTACGAAATGACGTCTTCCAGTCCCTTGGTCAGTTCCAGCGCCTGCCGTTCAAACAGGCGGCGATAGATGCCGCCCGGCTTGCGGATAAGCGCGTCGTGATCGCCTTCTTCAAGGATCTTGCCCTTGTCGAAAACCAGCAGCCGGTCGAGCGCGCGAACCGTCGAAAGCCGGTGTGCGATGACAAGCGTCGTGCGGCCAACCATCAGCCTTTCCATCGCCTGCTGGATCAGCACTTCCGATTCTGAATCAAGGCTCGATGTGGCCTCATCCAGAATGAGGATCGGGGCGTCCGCCAGAAATGCGCGCGCTATCGCCACACGCTGGCGCTCGCCACCCGACAGCTTCACGCCGCGTTCGCCGACAAGCGTTGCATAGCCCTTCGGCAGACGGCTGATGAAGTCGTGCGCGCTTGCGAGCTTTGCGGCCTCCTCGATCTCCGCCTGTGTCGCGCCGGGGCGGGCATAGGCGATGTTCTCGGCCAGCGTCCGGTGAAACAGGATCGGCTCCTGCTGCACGATGGCGATCTGCGATCTGAGCGAGGCCTGCGTGACATCGGCGATGTTCTGCCCGTCAATCCGGATCGCGCCGCCGCTGACATCGTAAAGCCGCTGGATCAGCTTGACGAATGTCGTCTTGCCCGAACCCGAATGACCGACCAGACCTACACGCTCGCCAGCCTCGATCTTGACCGAGAAGTCGCGATAGAGAGCCGCATCGTGCTTGCCGTAATGGAAGGTGATGTGATCGAAAGTGATCTCGCCATTTCCGATCTTTATCGCCGGTGCATTCGGCTTGTCGGCGATGCCGTAAGGCTGTGCTTCGATATCGACCAGTTCCTCCATGTCGTTGACGGAGCGCTGCAGGTTGCGGATATGCATGCCCACATCGCGCAGATAGCCTTGCAGCATGAAGAAGGCGGTCAGGACGAAGGTGATATCGCCCGCCGTCGCCTTGCCCTGGCTCCACAGATAGAGCGCAAAGGCAATGACCACGCCGCGCATCACCAGAAGGTTCGCCCCCTGAATGAAGCCGTTCAGCGTACCGATCAGCCATGTGCGGCGCGTGCGGCCGCGCCACTTGGTCACGACCTTGGCAAGACGCACATCCTCGCGGGCTTCCGCGCCGAATGCCTTGACGACGGCATTGCACGAAATCGCATCGGCCAAAGCGCCGCCCATCCGCGTGTCCCAGCTATTGGCGAGCGTCGCGGCAGGCGCGACGAAGCCGAGCGAGATCACGATGGTGCAGACGATGAACAGCACCGAGCCGATAGCGACCAGCAAGCCCATCAGCGGCCAGTACCACGACAGAAGCGCGACCGAGCCGAGCAGCATCAGGATCGATGGCAGCAAGGCCACGATCAGCGTATCGTTGAGCAGGTCGAGCGCCCACATGGCGCGCGAAACCTTGCGGACCGTCGATCCGGCAAAGGCATTGGCGTGCCAGTCGGTCGAAAACCGTTGCAGCTTGCGGAACGAGCTTGCCGCCATGTCGCTCATGATCTTCAAGGTGAAGTCCGTGATGACATAGAAGGTCAGTTGCCGCGTGATCAGCGCCAGCGCACCCAGCGCAAGCAGGACAATCAGCGCGTGAATGGCTGCATCCCATGCGCCGTCACTACCCAATGAGAGCGCATCGACCAGCCGGCCCGAATAGAGCGGGGTCAAGACATCTGCGGCTGTTGCGAGCAGCATGCCGATTAACATCAGCGTCAGCCGCAAGGGCTGACTTCGCCAGTGGCCGAATGTGTAGCCGAGGACGTTGCGGAAGGCAGGTCCCCGGAAATCTATGCGAAACCGAGTCATATCTACAATACCAGGCCGCGTTTGAGCGGATTCTGGTTCCTTTAAAAGCATTTTCAGCAAAAGTGCGAAGCGGCTTGGCCCCGGACAATGCGTGAAAACAAGATGAAACAAGCAGCCGGTGATGGCTGCGGCAAATCTGGAAGTTTTGGAATGTGCCCCTTTAGGGAGGGCGTTCAGGCCTTAGCCTGCATCGCGGACCAAGGACTTAAAGCTTGGAAGCGCCCGCGCGAACACTGGGCACCATCGGGAATGGGTAATGGACACGCATCTCATACCTCTTGCCAGTGTTGCAGATGGGTGCACAATAAATGAGCAAAAATATTTGCCAAGCCGCAAAATGACGATTTTGCCAACTGGTCGTTGACTGTGACAATTTTGCAAGATGCGCCTTTCCGGGCCGGGTCGCGAGACTTATTTTCACTTTTTTCGTTACAGGACGGCTCCGGTCTTGCAATTCCGCCGCTCATGGGTGAAGGGTCGTTCTGAGATATATCAGAGCCTTGCGGCGCACAGGGAGAGTTCCATGACAGTACATCAAAATCTGATTGCGGGCGAATGGGTCGGCGGTGACGGAATCGCCAACATCAATCCTTCGGACACCAATGATGTTGTGGGAACCTATGCGCGGGCAACGGTTGAGGACACCAAGGCCGCGATTGCCGCCGCGAAGGAAACTTTTCCGGCATGGTCGCGTTCCGGCATTCTGGAACGCCATGCGATCCTGCGTAAAACCGCCGATGAAATCCTTGCCCGCAAGGACGAGCTTGGCCGTCTTTTGTCGCGCGAGGAAGGCAAGACGCTAGCCGAAGGCATCGGCGAAACCATCCGCGCCAGCCAGATTTTCGATTTCTTTGCTGGCGAGGCCCTGCGTCTGGCGGGCGAGGTTCTGCCTTCTGCGCGTCCGGGCATCGGCGTGGAAATCACCCGCGAGCCTGTCGGCGTCGTCGGCATCATCACGCCATGGAATTTCCCGATCGCCATCCCGGCCTGGAAAATCGCGCCAGCGCTCTGCTATGGCAACACCATCGTCTTCAAGCCGGCTGACCTCGTACCGGGCTGCTCTTGGGCGATTGTCGATATCCTGCATCGCGCCGGTCTTCCGAAGGGCGTTCTCAATCTCGTCATGGGCAAGGGTTCGGTGGTCGGCCAGACCATCCTCGACAGCGCTGACGTCAATGCCGTGACCTTCACCGGCTCGACCGGGACGGGCAAGCGTGTTGCGGCGGCTTCCATCGAGCACAATCGTCGCTTCCAGCTCGAAATGGGCGGCAAGAACCCGGTCGTGGTTCTGGATGACGCCGATCTCAATGTGGCTGTGGAATCCGTCGTCAATTCGGCTTTCTTCTCCACCGGCCAGCGCTGCACGGCGTCTTCGCGCATCATCGTGACGGAAGGCATCCACGACAAGTTCGTCGCCGCGGCAATCGAAAAGCTGAAGACCGTGACGGTCGACAATGCGCTGAAGCAGGGCACCCATATCGGCCCGGTGGTCGATGAGAGCCAGCTCAAGCAGGACATGGATTATATCGAGATCGGCCGCAAGGAAGGCGCGAAGCTTGCCTTTGGCGGGGAGCGCCTCAACCGTGAAACGCCGGGCTTCTACCTCCAGCCGGCGCTGTTCACGGAAGCCACCAACCAGATGCGCATCAGCCGCGAGGAAATCTTCGGCCCTGTCGCCTCGGTCATCCGCGTCAAGGATTACGAAGAAGCGCTTGCCACTGCCAATGATACGAATTTCGGCCTGTCGTCGGGCATCTGCACGACGAGCCTGAAATATGCGACCCACTTCAAGCGCAATTCGGAAGCGGGCATGGTGATGGTCAATCTGCCGACGGCTGGTGTCGATTTCCACGTGCCGTTCGGCGGGCGCAAGGGTTCGAGCTACGGTCCGCGCGAGCAGGGCCGCTACGCAGCCGAGTTCTACACCACGGTCAAGACGGCCTATACGCTGGCCTGATGATTCTGGCCTGAAGACCGCGATGAATGCGAAAACCGGCGGGCGACCGCCGGTTTTTTCATGCGGCTTTGCGCGGCCATGCGGCGAGCTTGCGCGCAAAATAGGAAACCGTCGCATGTAAGAGCATGGTGAAGGCCGCGAGCACGAAAAGGCTTGCGAACATGAGGTCCACCTTGGCGCGGCCATTGGCGAGCAGCATCAGATAGCCGAGCCCTTTCGATGCGCCGACCCATTCGCCGACCACGACCCCGATCGGGGCATAGACGGCGGCAAGGCTGAGGCCCGACGCCAGCGACGGAAAGGCGGAAGGGACACGGATGCGAAACAGGATGGCCATCCGCCCCGCCCCCAGAATTTCCGCCGCGTCGATCAGGCTCGTTTCGGTGCGCTGCATTCCATCGAGGAAGGTGGAAACGACGGGAAAGAAGATCATCAGCACCGTGACCGCGATCTTCGATGCGGGGCCGTAGCCGAGCCACAATGTCAAAATGGGGGCGAGCGCGAAGATGGGGATTGCCTGACTGAACACCATGGCGGGCATGACAAGGCGCTGCGCCAGCGGCGACATCATCAGTCCGATTGCGGTCGCGATCCCGACCGCGCAGCCCAGCACCAGCCCTCCCAGCACCTCGCCAATGGTGGCCGCCGCGTTTTCCGCGATCAGCCACGCATTCGTCACGAGCGCCTGCATGACATCGAGCGGTCCCGGCAGGATGAAGCGCGGCATCTGGCCGATGCTCACCACCGTCTGCCAGATGGCGAGCGCCGCAGCCGCCGACAGGAGGCCATCGGCAGCGCGCTTTTTTCGGCTTCGGTTCAAAAGCGTTTCGTTCACGATCCAGCCTTCAGGCCCATCGACCAGAAATCGGCTTCGAGCCTGCTTGCCGTCGCAAAGATCTGGCAGAGTTTTGGCCAGCGCGGGCTTTTCTCGAAATCGTCACCGATGCGGTCCTTCGCTGCCTGATCGAACAGCTTGCCGACCGTGTGGCACATCTCCTGATATTCGCGCCCGGCATAGGTATCGATCCACTCCTGATAGGGTGTTCCCGCCGTGGCCGTGGCGGCAAGATTGAGGCCGATCTCGCCATAGCCGTGCGCGCAGGGCACCAGCGCGGTCAAGAGATCGAGGAAATCGCCCGCTTGTCCGCAGTCGAGTACATAGCGCGTATAGGCGAGGTTTTCCGGCTCTTCCTTCGTTGCGTAAAGCTCGTCCTCGCTGATGCCTTCCCGCGCGCAGATGCTGACATGCAAAGGCAGTTCCATATGGGCAAGACCGTGCATGATATCGGCGCAGAGCCGGGTTTCCTGCAATGTATTGGCCTTCACGACGCCGAGCGCGAAGGCGCGGGCATAGTGATGCAGATAGACATAATCCTGCCGGAGATAGTGCAGAAAAGCCGATTTCGGCAACGTTCCGTCGCCAAGCCTGCGCACGAACGGGTGGTCGATATAGGGCTTCCAGTCATCGAGCGTTTCCGCGCGCAGGCGTGTGAAAAGTTCGGAAGAATAATGCGGCTGTGGCTGGCTCATGACTTGCTCCCTTGGGCATTGACATCAATGGCGAATTTTTCGACCGGCAAGATGGAAGGCACGAGGCCGTGTTCCTTGAGATAGGCTTCGTAACGGCTCCAGCGGCCATGATCGAGGCTGGCAGGAGCGCGCGAAAAACGGGCGACGGTGTCTTTCCATGCGCGCTGGTTCAGGTCGTCCTTGAGTTCGGTGCTGTAGGCGGAAAATGCCTCATAACCCTTGTCCGGGTGGTTGACGATATATTGCGCGGCCTTCTCGGTTGCGGCGAGGAAGCGCGAAATCCGTTCTTTTTCGGCGGCGTCGAGCCTGGCGGAATTGGCGACATAGACCAGCTCGTCATAGACCGGCACGCCCTCTTCCTCGACGAAGAAGCATTTACCCGGCACGCCTTCGACGGCCATCTGGTTCAGTTCGACATTGCGATAGGCGCCCATCACCGCATCGACCTGCTTCGACATCAGCGACGGCGCGAGGGAGAAATTCACATTGATAAGCTCGACATCGGAAAGCTTGACGCCGTGCTGGCCGAGAATGGTGCCGAGCAGGGTCTCCTCTACGCCTGCAACCGAATAGCCGATCTTCTTGCCCTTGAGGTCGGCGATTGCATTCACCGATCCGTCGTCGCGGGTCATCAGGCAGTTGAGCGGCGAGTCGATCAATGTGCCGACGCGAATGAGCGGCAGGCCCTCATGCACCTGAAGGTGCACCTGCTGCTGATAGGAAATCGCAAGATCGGCCTGACCTGCCGCCACCATCTTGGTCGGCGTCGAGGCATCGGCAGGCGCGACGATTTCGACGTCCAGCCCCGCATCCTTGAAGTAGCCGAGCTTGTCGGCAACGATGATCGGGCCGTGATCGGGGTTCACATACCAGTCAAGGATGAGCTTGAATTTATCGTTCGCCTGCGCGGCCTGAGCCGAAATCAGGGCGAACGAAGCCGTGGCGCTGAAGAGCGCTGCAAAAACCAGTTTTTTCAATGTTTCCTCCAGAAACTACATTACATGAGGCCGTGTAATTTCGATCCATTGCCGCAGGCGGGCCTCCGGATCGGCATTGAGGGTAATGTCGGTGACGACGGACACGATATCGGCTCCGGCATCAAAAACGCCGGGCGCGCGGTCCACATTCATGCCGCCGATGCCGACAAGCGGAATATCGCCAAGCGCCGCTTTCCACTCGCGCACGCGATCCAGTCCCTGTTCGTGCCATTTCATTTTCTTGAGAATGGTGGGATAGACGGGGCCGAGCGCGATATAGTCAGGCTTTACCGACAGGGCGCGGCCAAGTTCCGCCTTGTCATGGCTTGAAACGCCGAGCTTCAGGCCACCGGCGCGAATGGCATCGAGATCGGCTTCATCAAGATCTTCTTGACCCAGATGGATGAAATCGCAGCCTTCCTCGAGCGCCAGTTTCCAATAGTCGTTGACGATCAGCTGGCAGTCATGGCCAATGCATATGTCGCGAGCCGCACGGATTTCAGCGCGCAGTTCCGGCTCGCTCTTGTCCTTGATGCGCAACTGCACCAGCCTGACGCCGAGCGGCACCATGCGCTCCAGCCATTTTGCGCTGTCGAAGATCGGGTAGAACGGATCGAGGGCCATCACAAAAACGCCTTTCCGATAAGGGGAGTGGAGGGGGCGGCCATATCGCGTGCTTCGATGGCGTCCGCCTCAAAAGCGAGCCGTCCGGCCTCGACCGCCAGTGCGAAGCCGCGCGCCATGGCGACCGGATCGCCAGCCTTGGCGACGGCAGTGTTGATGAGCACGGCGTCATAGCCCAGCTCCATCGCCGCCGCCGCATGGGATGGCACGCCGATGCCTGCATCGACTACCAGCGGAACATCGGGGAAATGCGCGCGCATGGTTTTCAGCGCGTAAGGATTATTGAGGCCGCGGCCCGAGCCGATGGGTGCCCCCCACGGCATCAGCACCTTGCAACCGGCTTCAAGGAGTTTTTCCGCGACGACCAGATCGTCATTCATATAGGGAAAGACCTCGAAACCATCGTCGCAGAGCGTGCCTGCCGCTTCCACAAGACCGAACGGGTCGGGCTGCAATGTGTCATGGTCGCCGATGACTTCCAGCTTGATCCAGTTGGTGCCGAAGATTTCCCGCGCCATTTTTGCCGTGGTGACTGCTTCACGGGCCGTATGACAGCCAGCCGTATTGGGCAGAACCTGCACGCCCAGTTCCCGGATCAGCGTCCAGAAGTCCTGACCGGCACGCATGTTGCCGCTTTCGCGGCGCAGTGACACGGTAACGATACCGGCCCCGGAGGCGCGCACCGCATCGGCAAGAATAGCGGGCGAGGGATATTGCGCCGTGCCGAGCAGCAGGCGGCTTTCGAATTGTTTTCCGTAAAATTCCAGCATCTTAGCCTCCCTGCATCGGAGCGAGCACTTCGATGCGGTCACCTTCGGAAATGTTTGCGTCTTCCCGCGCGTCGGCGGGTATGAATTCGCCGTTGAGCGCGGTTGCGACCACGGCTTCATCAAGCGCGATTTCCTTGAGAAGGGCGGCGAGCGTGGCCGAGGCGGTTTCGTGCGCCTCGCCGTTCAAAACGATAGTCATGCATAGTCCTCCACGAAGTCGGGCTCAGCCTCGGCGTCGGTTGCAACCGCGACCGCCATGCGGGCGACCGCGGGCGAAAGCAGGAAACCGTGCCGGTAAAGGCCGTTGACATAGACGGTGTCGCCGCGCCTGCGCACGCGCGGCAGGTTGTCGGCAAAGGCGGGACGCGCATCGACGCCCACTTCCAGTATTTCCGCCTCGCCGAAGGCCGGGTGCAGCGCGTAGGCCGCACTCAGGAGTTCCAGCGTGGAGCGCACGCTGATGCCGTGGCGGTCGTCGCTTTCGATCATGGTGGCGCCGATCATGTGAATGCCGTCGCCGCGCGGCACGATGTAAAGCGGGATGCGCGGATGCAGGAGGCGCACGGGCCGCGAAAGATTGATGTCGCGCGAGCGCACGATCAGCATCTCGCCTTTGACGCCGCGCAGGTCCTGCAAGGTGTCGCGGGCGGCAAGGCCGCGCGCATCGACGGTGATATCCGCCGCGATGGATATGTCTTTGGCGTCGACGCCAAGATGAAAGACCACGCCCTGTTGCCGCAGCCTTTCGGCCAGTTCGATCAGCGTCTTGCGCGGATCGAGATGGCCTTCGCCGGCAAAGAACAGGCCCTGCCTGAACCGCCCGGCGAGATCGGGTTCCAGCGCATCGATGCTGTCCTGATCGATTGTATCGAAGGCTTCCGTCCGGCGGGCGAAGCGGCGCAACTCGCTCATGTCCCGCGTGTGGGAGAGCACGAGCGTTCCCTTGCGCCTGACGGTCGAGACGTGGCGCTCCCACCAGCCGATGGCATCCTGCCCGAGGCGCACCACGGGTTCTTCGGCGCTTTCGCCCTCGCACCAGGGAGCCAGCATTCCGCCCGCAAACCACGAGCAGCTGTCGGAGCCGATCTCGGCACTTTTGGCGATGACGGTGACGGCATGGCCCTGATCTGTAAACTCGGCGGCAGTGGCAAGACCGGCCACACCCGCTCCGATGATGGTGACGCGCATCACGCAATCTCCCCGGTTCGGGTTTTCCAGAGGTCATGAAAATGATGCACCGGGCCATGGCCGTGCCCGACCTTCAGGCGGTCGGCTGCGCGGATCGCCCCTTGCAGATAGGCATGGGCGGAAAGCACAGCCTTTTCCAGCGGCAGGTTCCGGGCCAGTTCTGCGGCAATGGCCGAAGAAAGCGTGCAGCCTGTTCCATGGGTATTGGCGGTCAGGATACGGGGGGCCTCAAGGCGCAGCGTCGGCAAGTCGCGGCGCACCAGCAGATCGACGCAGGTGTCGCCTTCCGCATGGCCGCCTTTCATCAGAACGGCCTTCGCGCCGAGGTCGAGCAAGGCGCGTCCTTGTTCCTCGGCGCCCGTATCGTCCGCTGCCAGACCGCAGCCGAGGAGGCACGCCGCTTCCGGCCGGTTGGGCGTCAAAAGCGTCGCCAGCGGGATGAGTTTCCGGCGCAGAAGCGCAATGGCGTTTTCGCTCAAAAGCCGGTCGCCGGATTTTGCCACCATCACCGGATCGACAACGACCGGACCGGAAAAATGCGCGAGGCCGCGCGCGATGGCCTCGATTGTTTCGGGCACGGAAACCATGCCGATCTTCACAGCCGCCACGTCGAGATCGCTGAAAACGGCGTCGATCTGCCCGGCGACGATGGCGGGCGGTATATCGTGCACGGCGCTTACCGTGCAGGTGTTCTGCACGGTAACGGCGGCAATGACGCTCGCGCCATAAACGCCAAGTGCGGAAAATGTCTTGAGGTCGGCCTGTATGCCCGCGCCGCCGCCGCTGTCGGAACCGGCAATGGTCACGCATATGGGCACGGACCGCGACGGGTCGCTCGTTGAATTGGTTCGGGAGAAACTGTTCTTTTGGTCCATCATGCCGTCTCTCATTCCGAACGGAAGATGAGACGTCATGAACCTTGTCGGAGCCGAGACCCCATTGGGGCTATTGCCCCGTCCGCGACGCGCCAAACTCCGTTCCCTACGCAGGTATTACCCGGATCAGGTTCAATGGGTTGACGCGAGAACGCGCCTCTCAGCCTCTTGTGTCGCAATATGGAACGGAAAACCGCCGAGCGCTTTTCCGGATATTGCTTCGAAGGCACCCCAACGAATTTTGCGCCTATAGGCATAGGCCGGAAGTTGAAGGCGGTCAAGCGATGGAAAAAGTCCGATTTTAAAGAAATTCCTTAAACCGATCCCCAATTTGTATATGGTTTATTAAAATTATCGGTTTTAATCTATGCTCGGGGTGCATCTGAATCGGGTTGCTCATAGTGCCAACAAACGAGACGGTCTGCTCGGGGAGCGGATCTGTATAATCCTGTAGGATCAGTAGGATGAGGGGAATGCGATGAAGAAGCGGGGGGGCGCTTCGGCTTCGGCGGAAGGTACGATGGCGCGCACGTCCGAACAGGACTTCCGCATCCTTTTCACGACACATCCGACACCCATGTGGGTCTATGACCCGGAGACGCTGCGCTTTATCGTGATGAATGATGCCGCGTACCGGCTGTACGGATATACAGCCGACGAAATCCCGGCCATGACCGTGCTCGATATTCGCCCGCAAACCGAGCGGGACCGGATGCTGGCCGCCATTCGCGATCGCAGCGACCTTGAGCGCCCGGAGCGGTGGCAGCATCTGCGCGCCAATGGTGAAATCATCGACGTTCTGACCTACGGACGCCAGGTGCTGTTCGACGGCAAGGAGGCGATTCTCGCCATTGTTCAGGACAGGACCGAACTGACGGAGGCCAATCGTCAGGCAAGTCACGCGCAGACCTTGCTGGACAGCCTCGTCAATAACCTGCCGCTTGGCGTGTTCGTCAAGGACATGCAGGATGATGGCCGTTACGTGCTGTTCAATCAGGCCGCGTCGGTCGCGAGCGGGCAGCCGGTAGAAGAAGCCATCGGCGCGACCGACCTCGATCTTTTCCCAAAGGGCGAGGCAGCCGTCATCATCGAGCAGGACCGCATGGCGATGCGACGCCGGGATGTGCTGAGCGTCGAACGCAAGGTCGAGCGCAAGGACGGCACGTCACGCACGATGCGGATCATAAGATGCTCCATTCCGCCGGTCGAAGGTGGCGAGCCTCGTTATTTGATCGGGCTTCTCGAGGACATTACCGAGCGGCGCGAAATCGAGGAACGCATGGCGCATATCGCCATGCATGACAGCCTGACCGGACTGCCGAACCGGGCCTATTTTGCCCACCATGTCGAGAGCCTGCTGAAGAAGGGCGGGGATTGCGAGCCTTTCGCATTGTTCTATCTCGACATCGATCATTTCAAGAACATCAACGACAGTATCGGGCATCAGGCGGGCGATCAGCTTTTGCAGGAAGTGGCGCGTCGGCTGAAACAGATTACGACGCCGGACGAATTCATTGCGCGGCTGGGCGGCGACGAGTTCGCAATCGTTTATCGCAGCGGAACGCTGGGGCAGATCGCGATGTTTGCCGACCGCGTGCTTTCCGCTTTTCAGGACGCGTTCAAACTGGTCGGCAATTCGGAATTTGTCACCTGCAGCATGGGCATTGCCCAAGCGCCGCTGCACGGCGACAATCCCGATGCGTTGATGCGCAACGCCGATCTCGCGCTTTACGCGTCGAAATCCGGCGGACGCCGCACATTCCGTTTCTATCAGCACTCCTTGCGTCTGGCAGCCGAGAAGCGTCACGTCATGACCGGCGAGCTTCGGCAGGCGCTTCTGGACGAGCAGTTCGAGCTTCACTACCAGCCGATATTCAACCTCGAAAGCGGCAGGATTTCCGGCTTCGAGGCGCTGATCCGCTGGCGTCATCCGGATCGCGGCATGGTTTCACCTGCCGAATTCATCCCCCTGGCGGAAGAAACCGGGCTGATCGGGCCGATTGGCGACTGGGTCTTGCGGGCGGCATGTCGGGAAGCGGCACTGTGGCCGGAGGACATCAAGGTCTCCGTCAATCTTTCGCCGGTCCAGTTCAGCCAGACGACGCTCCTGCAATCGGTCAAGGACGCGCTGGAAGCGGCGCGGCTTTCGCCAGACAGGCTTGAGCTTGAAATCACGGAATCGGTCTTTCTCTCCAACTCCAAGAACAATATCGAGCTGCTGTTCGAGCTGCGGCGGCTGGGTGTTCGTATTGCGATGGATGATTTTGGAACCGGTTATTCGTCGCTGAGCTATCTGCGTTCATTCCCCTTCGACAAGATCAAGATCGATCGCAGTTTCGTTTCGGGGATCGAGGTCGATACGCGCGATCTGGCCATCATTCAGGCGGTCGCGACGCTCGGTGCGGGCTTCAACATTGTCACCACGGCAGAAGGCGTGGAAACCGCGCAACAGCTCGAGCGTCTGAAGACCGAACGTTTCGGTGAGGTGCAGGGTTTCCTCACAGGCCGTCCGATGCCCGCTGGCGACGTGCAGTCCTTCATCCAGAATCGCAGCAATGCAGGGCTGGGGCTGGTCGCGGCGCATAACACATTGCCGATTTAGAGCCCTCTGCCCAACCTGCGTGAGCGGATGCCGTAATATATAGCGGACCTTGTTTCAAAAGGGCTTGACCTTCCAACGGTTGGAAGGACTATTTAAAGAGCAATTCTCGAATTTTGCCCTTCCCGGGGCAGTGAAAGGGATTGCCATGAACAAGCCAGTTAATCACGAAACCATCAGTTTTCCCGTGCCGGTCGAGGGGATGACCTGCGCATCATGCGTGTCGTCCGTGGAAAAGGCCGTGGCGAAAGTTCCGGGTGTCGACAAGGTTTCCGTCAATCTCGCCACGGAGCGCGCCGACGTGACGTTCAAGGGCGCGCCGGATTTGCCATCGGTGGTCGAGGCCATCCGCAAGGCGGGCTACGATGTGCCGGCGGGCAGCGTCGATCTTGCCATCGAAGGTATGAGCTGCGCGTCTTGCGTCAGCAAGGTGGAAAAAGCCCTCAACGCCGTGCCGGGCGTGACGCGCGCCAGCGTCAACCTCGCGACCGAACGCGCCCATGTGGAACTGGCGGGTCCGGTCCAGACTTCCGATCTCGTCAAGGCGGTTGAGCAGGCGGGCTATGAAGCCCGCTCGCTGGCCGAGGACGTATCCGATGCAAGGCCCGAGACACAGGCCGAAAAGCGGGATGCGGAAGCGGCGGAGCTGAAGAAAAGCGTCATCCTTGCCGCCGTGCTGACCCTGCCGGTGTTTATCATGGAAATGGGGTCACACCTCATTCCGGCCATTCACATGTTCGTCGCCGACCGCATCGGGATGCAGAACAGCTGGTATCTGCAATTCGTGCTGACCACGCTCGTCCTGTTCGGGCCGGGCCTGCGCTTTTTCAAAAAGGGCGTCCCGACCCTGTTGCGCGGCACGCCGGACATGAATTCGCTTGTCGTTGTCGGCACGCTGGCCGCCTGGGGCTTTTCCATCGTCGCCACCTTCTTCCCCGGCCTCCTGCCGGAAGGAACCGTCAATGTCTATTTCGAGGCGGCGGCGGTGATCGTGACGCTCATCCTGATAGGCCGCTATCTGGAAGCGCGCGCCAAGGGGCGCACCAGCGCGGCGATCAGCCGTCTCGTCGGCTTGCAGGCGAAGTCGGCGCGGGTCGTGCGTGATGGCGAAACGGTCGATGTGCCGCTCGAAGATGTTCGCGCAGGCGATATCGTGCAGGTGCGTCCCGGCGAAAAAGTGCCGGTCGACGGCGAAGTGACCGAAGGTTCCTCTTATGTCGATGAATCGATGATCACCGGCGAACCCGTGCCCGTCGCCAAGGAAAAAGGCGCGGAAGTGGTCGGCGGCACGATCAACAAGACCGGCGCCTTCACCTTCCGCGCCACCAACGTTGGCCGCGACATGGTGATCTCGCAGATCATCCGCATGGTGGAGGATGCGCAGGCCGACAAGCTGCCCATTCAGGCCATGGTCGACAAGGTGACCGGCTGGTTCGTGCCTGCGGTGATGGCCGCCGCCGCCCTGACCTTCGCCCTGTGGCTGGCGATTGGCGGCACGGCCATGCTGGGCTACGCGCTGGTGAACGCCATCGCGGTTCTCATCATCGCCTGCCCGTGCGCCATGGGCTTGGCCACGCCGACCTCGATCATGGTCGGCACCGGTCGCGCAGCCGAGTTCGGCGTCCTGTTCCGCCGCGGTGACGCCTTGCAAACCTTGCGCGATGCTTCCGTCATTGCCGTCGACAAGACCGGAACGCTGACACAGGGCAAGCCTGCACTGGCGCACTTTGCAACCGTCGAGGGCTTCGACAAGGACGAGCTTCTGGCGCTGGTCGCCGCTGTGGAAGCCCGTTCCGAACACCCGATTGCCGACGCGATCGTGGAAGCGGCAAAGGCCAAGGGATTGAAGCTCGCGGAGGTTTCCGCTTTCGAGGCCGTGCCCGGTTTCGGCTTGAAGGCGCAGGTTTCCGGCCATGAGGTCGCCATCGGTGCTGACCGTTACATGGCAAAGCTTGGACACGATGTGGCTGCGTTTGCCCATGATGCGAAGCGTCTTGGCGATGAAGGACAGTCTCCGCTTTATGCGGCCATTGATGGCAAGTTGGCGGCAATCCTGACGGTCGCCGACCCGATGAAGGAAACCACGCCAGCGGCGATTGCGGCCCTTCACGAGCAGGGGCTGAAGGTCGCGATGATTACCGGCGATAATCGCCGCACGGCTGAGGCCATCGCAAAACGTCTGGGCATCGATGAAGTGGTTGCGGAAGTGCTGCCGGACGGCAAGGTCGAGGCGCTGAAGCGTCTTTCGGCGGGCGGCAAGCGGATTGCCTTTGTCGGCGACGGCATCAACGATGCGCCTGCTCTCGCTGCCGCCGATGTCGGTATCGCCATTGGCACCGGAACGGATATTGCGATTGAAAGTGCGGATGTGGTGCTGATGTCTGGCGACCTGCGCGGCGTGGTCAATGCCATCGCCATATCCAAGGCGACGATCCGCAATATCGGTGAAAACCTGTTCTGGGCCTTCGCCTATAACGTGGCGCTGATCCCGGTCGCAGCCGGTGTCCTCTATCCCTTCACCGGCACGCTGTTGTCGCCGGTTCTGGCGGCGGGCGCCATGGCATTCTCAAGCATTTTTGTTCTGAGCAATGCCTTGCGGCTCAAGGCTTTTAAAAGCCCGATAGAGGTCTGAGCAAAAGAAAGGCGCGCTTTTAACCCCAGCCACTTGCGTAAATCTGGAATCGATAAGATTGCGTCAATTTCGAATATTCGCCGCAAAGAAGATCCAGCTGAGCACTGTTCGCGCGGGAAACGATGGTTACGCCTTTTCAACTAGAATTGTGCCTGGTAGGCCGCTACATGCTCCGGGAACAATTCTTCATAAAGCTGATGATCTATTCCGAGGATAGCGACGAGAATTTCATTCGCTTCCTTGGAATAGTCTTCGATAACAACGCCTCCGCTTGACGGAATCGATACTCCATCGAGCATGACAGTCAGAACGCCCCTATCGATCAGATCAGTATGGAAGGAGGGTGTCGTCAGCAGGTTGCCAAAGGCAACGCCCATAGGCGGATCGCCGCTCTCAAGAGAACTGCTGCCGACCAAAACGTCATTTGCATAGATTTCAAATCGCTTCATGTGCACCGATTTGTCCCATAAGATCGCCCCTTCTATTATCCGCGATTTGAACGAATAATAGAAGGGGCGAGCTTGTTTGCCTTTTCGCCCCCCCGAAGAAAAGTGCGCCATAAGCAACAACCCCACCAACCTCCGTTTGAAGGACTACTTAAGGACTACTGCTGACCCGATTCCACATTTACGTGAGCGGCTGGGGTTTTGACCGCGCCTTTCTGTTTCAGGGCATTTCCAGCAAAAGTGCGAAGCGGTTTTGCGTCGGATAATGCATACAAACAATGATCAATGAGTGCCGACAGCCTTGCCGTAAGTCCGCACAACATTGCGCACGGCCTCTACCATCAAGGCGTGGGGCGTTGCTTCCACCGCACCTGAGGCCACAGCCGGATAGAGCGTGCCGAGATACTGGCTGATCAGCGTTTCCGGTATCTTGCGGCCTTCGAGACGCTTCAAAAGCGCATTGACAGCAGCCGTTGCGACCGGATGCGGCCAGTAATAGCGAATGCGGTCGCTATAGGAAAAATGGCGTTGCAGCCGCAGTTCTTCCGCGTCGCCATGGTAGTATTTTTCCCAGTTCTTCGGCTCGGCCAGAAGCAGCGCTTCCATCTTGCCGCGCAGGGTTTCCTCTTCCGGCAGCTTGTCGAGGAAGGCGGCAATCTGGTCGAGACCATAGAGCGCCTCGCGCAGCGCGAAAGTCAGGCCGGGACCGACTTTCAAAATAGCAAAACCATCGTGCACGAGATCGGAAAGCGCTTCCACCGGCTGGTAGTCGGTCGAATGCGCCTCGAACACGAATTGCGGCATTTCGCCGAGAACGCCGCTCAACGCGGTTGCCTTGTCGCTGTTGTAGAAGACCACGTTCTCGTTGCCGAACTCGACGCCTGGCTGCACCACGACGCCGATGGCGCGGGCAAAGGCGTCTTCCAGTCCCAGCGCCGCGAAAGCCTTGCGGTGAATGGAGACGGTTTCAACCGCCGCATCCGGCTTGGTCAGTTCCAGCTCCTCGATTTCTTCCATCGCGCCGCCGGGGATCGGTACTTCGGTGCCGATGATGTAGACCGGCAGGTCATATCCGGCTTCACGGGCCGCTGCTTCGGCAACCTTGGCAAGACGCGCCGCGCGCTCGGCGGTCACGGCATCCGGCAGCGCGACCGGCTCGCCGGCGCAACCCATCGACGTGTCGAGATGGATCTTGGTGAAGCCTGCGCGCACGAATGCGTCGATCATCACGTCCGATTTCGCAAGGGCTTCCTCGGCGGGCAGGTGCTTCCACGGGTTGGGGCCAAGATGGTCGCCGCCCAGAATGAGCCGCTTGGTGTCGAAGCCGACGCGGGCCGCGATTTCTTCCACGAAATGGCGGAAATCGGCAGGCGTCATGCCCGTATAGCCGCCATCCTGATTGACCTGATTGCAGGTGGCCTCGATCAGGACGTCCGTATTGGTCGCAACGCCTTCCAGAAGGGCGGCTTCAATGACCAGAGGATGCGCGGAGCAGATCGAGGTGATGCCGCCGCGAACGCCGCTGGCGTAACGTGCGGGAAGTGCGCTCAAGACTTTCGTGCTGCTCATGCTGGAACTCCGTATTTCTGAAGGAAGGCATCGATTTCAGCCATGGTCGAGGTGCCCTCCATCGGTCCCTTGACGCCGACGGCGCGCGCGCCGGTGGCATTGGCGATGACGAGAGCGTCCTTCGGCGCCATGCCGCGCAGCCAGCAGGTGACGAATGCCGCGCCAAAACTGTCGCCTGCGCCGGTCGGGTCGATTTCCTCCACCTTGAAGGCAGGCGCGAAAACTTCGCCGGACTTGTCGAAATAGCTGGCGCCTTCCGCGCCGCGCTTGACCACCACGGCCTTGATGCCGCGCGCCAGAAGTTCTTCCACCGCTGCCTTTTCCTCGGTCGCCTTGGTGAAGAGAAAGATTTCCGGGCCGCTCGGCATGAACAGGTCAGTGTTCTCCAGCGCATGGGCCAATGCCTGGCGCATGCCCGGCAGTTCCAGCATTTCCTTGCGGATATTCGGGTCGAAGGACACGGTGCCGCCCTTCGCCTTGATGCGGATCGTCGCCTCGTGGATTGCCGAAACAATGCCGTCGGAGAACAGCGCCGAACCCATGATATGCAGGTGATCGGCGGTCTCGATCAGCTTTTCGGCTTCCGGCGTCAGGCCGATGGCGCTGCATGCGCTGTGCTTGATGTTGAAGATGAAATCGCGGTTGCCGTCCGGGCGATAGCGCACGAAGGCGCTGCCGGTGGCGGCTGTCGGATGCACGCCGATGGCCGATACGTCCACGCCGTCTCTTTGCAGGCGCTCGACATTGAGCGCGCCGAAATCGTCATTGCCGACGGCGCTGACCATGCCGCAGGGCTGGTCCATCTTGGCTACCTGATCGATAAAGATCGCAGGCGCGCCGGAAGCGAACGGACCGATCAACGGAATGGCGGACTTGAAGCCGTTGCCGGTTTCCACGGCCATGATTTCGACGACGATCTCGCCGATGGTGATGATCTTTTTCATGTGTGGTACCGCGATTACGTGCGCATGGATTTCGAGCGCACGTCGAGCCAGACGGCGACCAGAATGACCACGCCCTTGACGATGAGCTGGTAGAAATAGGGCACAGACAGCATGTTCATGCCGTTGTTGATGACGCCGATGATGAGCGCGCCCAGAATGGTGCCGACCATAGTGCCGACGCCGCCGGCAAGCGAGGTGCCGCCAAGCACCACCGCCGCAATGGCGTCGAGTTCATAGCCCATGCCCGCATTGGTCTGCGCGGAGGACAGGCGCGAGGAAAGCAGGATGCCGCTGATCGCCGCCATCACGCCGGAGAGCATGAAGACGATGATCTTGATGCGGTCCACGCGGATGCCGGAATAGATCGCTGCTTCCTTGTTGCCGCCCGACAGATAGATGCGGCGGCCGAAGACCGTCTTCGACAGAAGGATATAGTTGAAGATGAACAGGACGCCGACGATCCAGATGATGATCGGCAGGCCGAGCCAGCTTTCAGAACCGATGGCAAGCCATGCATCGTTCTCAATGATCTCGGGCGCGCCATTGGTCGGCAGGCTGACCATGCCGCGATAGATGCCCATGGTCGCGACCGTGACGATGAAGGAGGGCAGCATCAGTTTTGCCGAAAGCACGCCGTTCAGCCCGCCCATGATCGCGCCCGCCGCAAGCGTGAAGACTATGGTTGGCACGAAGCCGAACCCCATGGCGAAGGCTTGCGCCGCCACCATGCCGGAAACGGCGATGATGGAGCCGATGGAAAGATCGATTTCGCCGAGCAGGATCACATAGGTCATGCCATAGGCGGCAACGGCAATCACCGCCACCTGCTGCATGATGTTCATGAAGTTGTTGAAGGCGAGAAAGCGCGGGTTCAGCACCGCGAAGACCACGCAGAGCACGGCCAGCGAAATGATGATGCCGCCATATTGGCGTACCAGCGGGGAGGAGAAAAGCGAACGGCGGACTTCGGCGTCCACGGCTTTCTTCTGAATGTCTGCGTTGCTCATTGATGCATTCCTGCTGCGTAGCTCATGACGGTTTCCGGCGTGAGGCCATCGGCATCGACAATGGCGGCGACATGCTTGTTATGCATGATTGCCACGCGGTCGCTGAGGCCCAGCACTTCCGGCAGTTCGGAGGAAACCATCAGGATCGCCGCGCCATTGGCGGCAAGTTCACGGATGATGCGGTAGATTTCGAATTTCGCGCCCACATCGACGCCGCGTGTCGGCTCATCGAGAATGAGGATGCGCGGCTTTGTCTGCAGCCACTTTGCCAGCACGATCTTCTGCTGGTTGCCGCCGCTGAGCGATCCGGCAACCGTGTCGAGCGAAGCTGTCTTGATGGCAAGCCGCAGCACTTCCGCCTTGGCGGCGGAACGCTCCGCCCTCGACCGCATGAGCCCGAGCGGGCCTGCGAGCTGGCCGAGCCCGACCATATTGATGTTGCGTTCCACGCTGTGCGGAAGAACGAGGCCCTCTTCCTTGCGGTTTTCTGTCACGAAGGCGATGCCGTTGCGAATGGCGTCGGTCGGTGAGGAGAGCGTGACAGGCTTTCCGTCGAGGCGGATTTCACCCGTTGGCCGCAGCATCCCGAACAGCGCCTTCATGACGTCCGAACGGCCAGACCCGACCAGCCCGAAAAGGCCCAGAACCTCACCGGGCTTCACGCCGATGGAAACCTCGTGAAATTTGCCCGGAACGGACAGGTTCTTCGTTTCGAGAATTGGCGCAACTGTGTCCGCAGGGCGCGGTGCTTCGCGCGGCGGATAGATGTCGTTCATCTCGCGGCCAACCATCAGGGCGATCAGCCGTTCGATGGTGGTCTCGCCCTTTTCCGTGGTGGTGACATATTCGCCGTCCCGCACGACCGTAATGTCGTCGGAAAGCCGCATGATTTCTTCCATGCGATGCGAGATGTAGATGACTGCCGTGCCGCGTGCTTTCAGGCGCTCGATGATCGAGAACAGGATTTCCGCTTCGCTGTCGGAAAGCGATGAGGTCGGCTCGTCCAGAATAACCACGTCGGCAGGCTGGCTCAGGCCCTTGGCGATTTCGACGAGCTGGCGCTGGGCAATCGACAGGTCGCCGACCTTGGCGCGCGCATCGACCGGCAGGCCAAGCTCGCCGATCAGCTTTTCGGCAGCGGCGTTCAGTTCGCGCTCCCGGATAAAACCGAAACGGCTCGGCTCATGATTGGCGAAGATGTTTTCGGCAACGCTGAGATTGCGCGACAGGCTCAGTTCCTGAAAGACGATGGCAATGCCGTTGGCGCGTGCATCGCGCGGATCTTTCGGCGTATAGGTCGCGCCTTTCAGCAGGATGGTGCCGGAGGTCGGCTTGAAAACGCCAGCCAGGATCTTCATCAGCGTGGATTTGCCAGCGCCGTTTTCGCCAAGCAGCGTATGCACCCGGCCGCGACGCACGGTCAGGTTCATGCGCTTCAGCGCGACCACCGGGCCGAAGGATTTTGCCACATCGCGAATCTCGAGAACGGTGTCCGAAACGGCTTTTCGTTCGGATTTGGCGGCTGTCACAGTATCTGTCACTCTTGGGGCCTCCATTCTCCGTTGTTCAGACTATCGGCAGGACTTCGCCCGAACGAAATCCGCGATCAAAAGGGATGCGGCGGCGGCAGGCGCGTGGTGTTCGCCGGGCCGCCGCACGCAGAAAGGAAACAGCGACTGGGAGGAGTGTCGCTGTTTCACGCGGTCTTACTTGGTTTCGCCGTCCTTGGTGACGACGCCCGGAACGATCGGCTGCTTGGCCGGGACTTCCTCGCCCTTGATGACCTTGGCCGCGGTTTCAACCGCAACCTTGCCCATCTGGTCCGGATACTGGGCGATAACGCCGACCATGACCGGATCGTTCTTCACGGCGTTGCGGGCTTCTTCCATGCCGTCGAAACCGATCACCTTGACCTGGTTTTCAAGCTTGGCCGACTTAACCGCCGAGGCCGCGGCCAGCGCGGCGTCGTCGCCGAAGCCAAAAATGCCGACGATATCCGGGTTGGCCTGCAGGATGTTCTGTGCAGCCGAAAGCGCTTCCGGACGGGTGATGCCCGGCTGGATCGCCACGATCTTGATATCCGGATATTTTGCAATGCCCTTCTTGAAGCCTTCGATGCGATCCACGACCGACTGAACCGTCGGGTAATCGATAACGGCGACATTGCCCTTTTCACCGATGGACTTCGCCATCAGTTCGGCGGCCTTTTCGCCGCCCGCGAAATTGTCCGTGCCGACGAAGGAGGTCACATCGACATTGTTGGCCGGAACATCGACGGTGATGACCTTGATGCCTGCCTTCTGGGCCTTGTTGATGGCCGAGCGAACGCCCTTGCTGTCAACCGGCGAGATGACGATGACGTCGACGCCCTTGGTAATGAAATCTTCCACATCGGCGAGCTGCTTGCTCAGGTCCTGATTGGCGATGGCGATTTCCAGCGGCACATTCTCCGCCTGCGCTTCCTTCTTCATCGCGTCTGCGAGCGAGATGTAGAACGGATGCTGCTGGGTGAGAAGCGATGCGCCGATGCCTTCGGCAGATGCCGCGCCTGCCATCATGGCGAGCGCAACGCCGGAAAAGAGAATGCGGCTGAGCGATTTGCGAAACATGATTTCCTCCGAATGACCGGCGCTCGCCGGGGCGTCCTTCTATAGGGACATGAACAATGGTTTTTCCTGCAGGTTCATCCGTTGTCGCCAACTTCAAACCTCCCGAAGGGCAGGGCCTTCAGCTCTGATCGAGCTTCCCTAGACATGCTAGAGCTTGTTCAATGTGTCAACATAAAATTTTTCACGTGTAAAAATTATAACGATTGAATTTGGGCATGATGCGCCCGGATGGGACGCCATGGAAGCAGGAAAGCGTGGAACGTCCACTGGCAACGCATTGAAATTTGTTGCGTTGGGGCGGAAAAAAATTTACGCATGGAAAGAAAAGTGAATGGCGCTGCAAAACCGCTATGATACCCGAGGGAAAACGAGGGCATGACCGAACAGAAGATCAGGACGATGGAAGAGTTCGCATCCGCAAGCGGATTGTCCCGTCCCACGGTCTCGAAATATTTCGACAATCCTGAAAGCGTAAAGCCCTCGACGCGCCTTCGTATCGAGAAGGCGCTGAAGGATTACAATTATCAGCCCAACATCTTCGCGGTCAGCCTCAACCGCAAAAAGCCGAAGAATATCGGCGTCATCGTCCCCCATATCTCCGATCCGTTCTATGCGGAAATCATCCGCCAGATCGAAATGCGCTGTCTGGCGGAAGGCTACTGGCCGATCGTTCTGTCATCGCACGGCGAGAGGAAACTCGAGGCGCGGGCGATGCGCACGCTCATGTCTCTCAAGATCGCTGGCGTCCTGATGGCTCCGCTCGGTTTCGAGACGGATGCGAAGCTGCTTTCCAGCCTGTCGGATTCGACGCCTGCGGTTTTCCTCGACAGCCGTATCGGCGACGATCAGCCTTTTGTCGGCACCGATAATCGCCAAAGCATTGGCAACATTACCGAATATCTTTATCGAACGGGCGAACACCCGTGCTTCCTCGAAATGCCGGCTGTCAACCAGAATGCGCTGGAACGGCGCTCGGCCTATATCGAAACCATGGAGCGGCTGGGGGTCGAACCCATCGTGCTTCCCATCGCTGCAAAGAACTGGAATTTCGAGGAACTGGGCTATCAGGAGGCAGGCCGGATTCTGGATCGCGGCGGGTTTCCGACGCGCACGGTTCTTTGCGCCAATGATCGTCTGGCCTTCGGCGTTATCTCCGCGGCTTTCGAACGGCGGCGGCATGTCGGGCGCGAGGAAGGCTGTGATCTTCGCGTCGCCGGTCACGACGACCATCCGCTCAGCCGCTTCACCTGTCCGCCGCTGACGACGGTCGCGCAGGACTATCGGCAAATCGCCCAACTGGGTCTCGACATGCTTTTCTCGCGGATCAATGCGCAGGAAAGCGGGGCAGCAGTCGAGAAGGAAATCCGCCGTCTGGATAGCCATCTCATCATGCGCGGCTCCGCCTGAAATCTTAAAAAAGACCGCAAAAAGCCACAATATACACAAATTTGCCATACGTTCGCCGCAATTGACTGGCGAAAATTTGCATATTCGCGCAGCGTTTTGCGCCGTTTAGGCGCTGAAACCGCTTCTGCGTTCGCTTTGCCTTAATTTAGGGGCAGCGCACCGCCGTCGAGCCTTCGTGCCGAAAGAAACAGCTTTCCGCTCTCTGGATTTTTTCCATGCTCGCCTATGTGGATAGGCAGGCAGCATGGAGTTGTGCGGCAAACGGAATGCTGCGAGACTTGCGACCATATCAGGCCATATCGGGCCAAATCAGGAATGCCTTCGAAATTGTTGAGCGGTTGGTCCGCGCGGTTTTTCCCGCAGGGAGCGGGAGGCCGGTTGTACTGGAAGGGGGTAATGTCTTGTTTATCTGGTTAACTTCTCTCGTACTTCTTTTGATCGGGTTTGCGCTCGGCGCAGGCGGCATCTGGCTCGCCGCGCTGGGCGGCAGCTGGTATTATATACTCGCGGCGATTGGCTTTCTGCTCACCGCCGTTTTGCTTTTCCGGCGCAACGCCGCCGCGCTGTGGGTTTACGCTCTGGTCATTCTCGGCTCGCTTGGCTGGGCCGTTTATGAAGTCGGCTTCGACTGGTGGCAGCTTGGCGCGCGCGGCGGTCTCATAGTGCTGCTCGGGTTCTGGCTGCTGACGCCATGGATCAGGAAGCCGCTCAATGGCGGCGCTGGCGGAGGGGGCTTGCCGCTGGGCGTGGCATCGCTGGTCGCGCTTGTGGTCGCGGGCTATTCCATGACGCAGGACCCCTACAATATCGCAGGCGACCTGCCGACGGAAAAAATGGCCGCAACGCCCGATCTCGGCGGCAATGTACCGGATGGCGAATGGCATCAATATGGTCGCACGCCCTACGGCCAGCGCTATTCGCCGCTGACGCAGGTCACGCCGGAAAACGTCGCCAAACTGCAAGTCGCCTGGCAATATCAGACAGGCGATGTGAAGCAGCCGCAGGATGTGGGCGAAACCACCTATCAGGTGACGCCGCTCAAGATCGGCGATTCGCTCTATCTGTGCACGCCGCATAACTGGGCGATTGCGCTCGATGCGGCGACCGGCAAGGAAAAGTGGAAGTTCGACCCCAAGGTCGGCTTCAACACCGACCGCCAGCACCAGACTTGCCGCGGCGTCAGCTACTGGAAGGATGCGACCGCCACGGCGGGCGCGAAATGCGCCGAGCGCGTCTATCTGCCGACATCCGATGCGCGCCTGATCGCGCTCGACACGGCGACCGGGGAAATCTGCACGGATTTCGCCAATGGCGGCACGCTCGACCTCAGCCACGGCATGAAATACAACCCCGCTGGCTATTATTACTCGACCTCGCCCCCGGCGGTGGTCGGCGACAAGATCATCGTCGGCGGTGCCGTCAACGACAATTACTCGACCGAAGAACAGTCGGGCGTCATCCGCGCCTTCGATATCCGCACCGGGCAATTGTTGTGGAACTGGGATTCCGGCAATCCGGACGTGACCACGCCGCTGCCGGAAGGCCAGTTCTATACGACCAACTCGCCCAATAGCTGGTCGGTTTCCAGCATCGACGAAAAACTGGGCCTGATTTTCGTGCCGCTCGGCAACAAGGTGCCGGACCAGCTCGGCATGGATCGCAGCGAGAATGTGGAGAAATATTCCTCATCCATCGTTGCCCTCGATGTGAACACCGGACAGGTTCGCTGGGTGCGCCAGACGGTGCACCACGACCTGTGGGACATGGACGTTCCGGCCCAGCCGGTCCTGCTGGATATCAATGGCGCTCCGGCGCTGGTTGGCCCGACCAAACAGGGCGATCTCTATGTTCTCGACCGGCGCACCGGCGAGCCGATCATTCCGGTCAAGGAAATCCCGGCGCCGACCGGCGCGATCCCGGAAGATCATACGGCTCCGACGCAGCCGATCTCCGATCTGACCTTCAGCCCGCCGCCCTTGCGCGAAAGCGACATGTGGGGCGTGACGATGTTCGATCAGCTTGCCTGCCGCATCAAGTTCCACCAGTTGTTTTACGAAGGCCGCTACACGCCGCCCTCGCTGCGCGGAACCATTGTCTATCCGGGCAATTTCGGTGTGTTCAACTGGGGCAGCGTGGCGGTCGATCCGGTGCGGCAGGTCATGTTCGGCATGCCGACCTATCTCGCCTTCACGTCCCGCCTCGTGCCGCGTGCCGATATTCCGCCGAAGGGACAGGATGAAAAGGGCAGCGAACAGGGGCTCAACCGCAATGACGGCGCGCCCTACGGCGTCTTCATGGGTCCGTTCCTCGGTCCGCTCGGCATTCCTTGCCAGACGCCGCCATGGGGCTATGTGGCGGGCGTGGACCTGCGCACCGGCAAGATCGCCTACAAGCATCGCAACGGAACGATCCGCGACATGTCGCCGGTTCCGCTTCCGCTGAAAGTCGGCGTTCCAGGCATCGGCGGGCCGATGATCACGGCTGGCGGCGTCGTCTTCCTGGGTGCGGCGGTGGACGACTATCTGCGCGCCTATGACCTGACTTCGGGCAAGCAGCTCTGGGAGGCCCGGCTTCCGGCTGGCGGCCAGTCGACGCCGATGACCTATACGGTCGGCGACCAGCAATTCGTGTTGATGGTTGCGGGCGGCCACGGCTCGGTCGGCACCAAGCCCGGCGATTATGTGATCGCCTATACGCTGCCGAAGGGCTGAGGCACTGATATGAATGAAAAACGCCGGGAGCAATCCCGGCGTTTTTCATTTGACGGTCTCAGACTTTGCCGTGCAGCAATTCGCCTTTGCGCGGTGCCGGGCGTTTGCGGCTCTCCGTGCCGCTTTCGGCAAGCTGATGGATGATGGGGCAATCGGGCCGGTTGTCGCCGTGGCAGTTTTTGGCGAGATGGCGCAGCGTATCGGCCATTTCCTGCAACTGGCGCATCTTGGCTTCCAGCTCCTCGACATGGCCGAGCGCCACCTTCTTGACATCGGCCGAAGCGCGGTTGCGATCGCGCCAGAGCGCCAGCAGTTCCTTGATCTGATCGACCTGAAAACCGAGATCGCGGCTGCGGCGGATGAAGCGCAAGGTCTCGACGTCTTTCTGCGTATAGACGCGATAGCCCGAGCCGGTTCTTTCGGCAGCTTCGATGAGCCCGATGGTTTCATAATGGCGGATCATCTTCGCCGATATGCCCGATGCTGCGGCGGCCTGCCCGATATTCATCCCGTTCCTCGCTGACTGGTTCCAGCAAGGATATAGGAATGCCGGAGCACCTTTCAAAGAGGATTTATGCTTTCAGACGGCTCGTCCGGAACGTTTCAGGAGATAATGCTCGATGGCCTGAAACCCGTCGAAGATGAGGATGGCGAGCGCGGCGACGACGAGACCGCCTTGCAAGACGAAGGCAAGATTGTTGGAGATCAGTCCGGCTATGATGACTTCGCCGAGCGTTCTGGCCGCGACGGTCGAACCGATGGTGGCAGTGGCAAGGCTGATCACGGCGGAAAGCCTGATGCCTGCCAGAATGACCGGCATGGCCAGCGGAACCTCGATTTTCACAAGCCTTTGCGCGCCGGTCATCCCCATGCCGCGCGCGGCTTCGACAACCGGCGGCGGCAATGTCGTCAGTCCCGTCAGCGTGTTCTCGAAAATTGGAAGCAGGCCATAGAGGAAGAGGGCGATCAGCGTCGGCTTGTCCCCGAAACCAAAGATGGGAACGGCCAGCGCCAGCACCGCGACGGGAGGAAATGTCTGGCCTATATTCACGAGGCTGCGCGAGAGCGGCAGGAATTCCGCGCCCTGCTTTCTGGTGACGAAAATCGCCATCGAGACAGCCATGATAGTCGCGGCCAGCGTTGCGAGCGCCACGAGACCCAGATGCTGCAAGGTCAGCGTCACGAAGCTGGCGCGATCGTAGATGGCGGGCGCGCCTTCATTGACGAGCGGACGAAACAGCGGCTCGAAAAGATGGGGCCGCGCCAGAAACAGGAGCAGCACCGCCAGAAGCACAGCGCGGGGCACGAGGGACATGAGCAATTTCATGCCGGGCGCTCTGCCTGATGAAGCAGCTTTTCCAGCGTCACCCGGCCAAGCGGCCTTCCTTCGCCGTCAAGCACGGGAAGCGCCTTGCGCCCCGACCATAAAAGTGCGGCGAGCGCATCGCGCTGCGAGGCGGTGACGGGCAGCGCCTCGCCGCTGGCATCCCCCGGTTGCAGCACGGTTTTCAGATCGGTGAGCGACAGAAGACGGAACGGCCTTTCCCCGGTTCCCACCAGCCGTTCGACGAAATCGGTTGCCGGTCGGGCGAGGATTTCGGCGGGCGGGCCATATTGCAAAAGCTTGCCGTCATCCATCACGGCGATGCGGTCGCCGAGCGAGATCGCTTCCTCCATGTCGTGCGTGACAAGGATTATGGTCGTGCCGAGCCGCTTCTGAATCGCCTTCAGGTCTTCCTGCGCCTTGGCGCGGATCACCGGATCGAGCGCCCCGAACGGCTCATCCATCAAAAGGATGTTCGGCCCGGCGGCAAGCGCCCGCGCCACGCCGACGCGCTGCTGCTGCCCGCCGGAAAGTTCGTGCGGATAGCGGTCGCGATAGTGAGCGGGTTCGAGCTGGAAAAGGTCGAGCAGTTCATCGACGCGCGTATCGATGCGCTGTTTATCCCAGCCAAGCAGAAGCGGAACCGTCGCGATATTCTCCGCGACGGTTCGATGCGGGAACAGGCCGTTCTGCTGGATGACATAGCCGATCCGTCGCCGCAGAACATGGCCGGGTTCGTCCATGATGCTGCGCCCATCGATGCGGATTTCGCCTTCCGTCGGTTCGACAAGGCGGTTCACCATCCGCAGCAGCGTCGTCTTGCCCGAACCGGACGTGCCGACGATTGCCGCGATGCTGTGCGGCTCGACCGTGAAGCTTACCGCATCGACCGCCGCCCGCCCGTTGTAGCGCTTGGTGATCCGGTCGAACTCGATCATGCGGTTCTCCTTCCTTCGGCGATTTCGATTGCCCCATCGAGGATGACGGCGGCGGCAAAGGCCAGAAGCACGGTCGGCAGCGCGCCAAGCAGCACGAGGTCCATCGCCGTCTGGCCGATGCCCTGAAAGACGAATGTTCCAAACCCGCCGCCGCCGATCAGCGCGGCGATGGTCGTCAGGCCGATATTCTGCACCATGACGATGCGTATGCCGGTGAGAATGACCGGAAAGGCCAGCGGAAACTCGGTCCTGAAAAGCCGTTGCAGCCGCGTCATGCCCATGCCGCGCGCGGCGTCGGTCACGGGTTCGGGCACCTGCGCCAGCCCGGCCACGGTGTTGGCGACGATTGGCAGCAGCGAATAGAGAAACAGCGCAACGAAGGCAGGCGCCGCGCCGATGCCGCGTATGCCGAGGCTCGCCGCCCACGGAAATTGCGCCGCAAGCCAGCCGAGCGGCGCGATCAACAGGCCGAACAGCGCCATGGACGGAATGGTCTGCACGATGTTGAGGCTGTTCAGCACGAAGGCGCGCAACCCGGCCAAGCGATGGCAGACAAGCCCGAGCGGAATGCCCGCCGCCGTGGCCGCCAGGAGCGAGCCCAGGGCCAGCGCTATATGCCGTTCTGCTTCATTCCAGAAGCTTTCGGCCCGGCTTTGATATTCCTTCATGAAGGAAATATCGTCCCAGAGGCCGGAGGAAAGCAGCACGGCGAGCAGCACGCCTGCCATGACCAGCAGGCCGATGCGCAAGAGCGGACCGGCCTGCAATCGGACCAGCCCATCGGCGACATAAAGGGCGCTCGCGAAGAACAGGAGCCAGAAGCCGGACGCTGGGGAGACACGCGCATAATTGTTTCCCTCTGGCGACAGGAATGACGCGGCCACGCCGATCGCCACCATGACGGATGCGAGGCAGGCCAGAGCAGCCCCAAGCCGCAACAGGTTGTTGCTGCGGACAAGGCCGATCAGCAGCCCTCCGGCCACGATTGCTGCAAGCACCAGAGCCGGTTCGCCGGGCAGGGCATCGAACAGGGAACGAGGCTCGCCCTGAACGATGCGGTTTGCCCGAAAATTCGCAAAAGGCAGGAACAATCCCGATAAGCCGATTGCCGCAACGACCAGTCCAAGCTTGTCGATATAGGCAAACAGGCCCTTCGCGCCATTTGCCCGCATCGTCTCGTGTGCTGCGCCCATGCCCGGCAAAAACCTATTGCAGAAAGCCGTTGGCTTTAAGAAAATCCTCGGCGACCGCTTTTGCCGGTTCGCCGCCGAGCTGCACGCGGCCATTGAGTTCCTGCAAGGTGGTGAGGTCGAGCCTGGCGAAAACCGGCTTCAGCAATTCCTCGATTTTCGGGTTCTTCTTCAGGACTTCCTCACGGATGATCGGGGCGGGCTGGTAGACCGGCTGCACATGCTTGTCGTCCTCAAGCACGACAAGCCCGGAGGGCGCGATGCCGCCATCGGTGCCGTAGACCATGGCTGCATTGGCGCCGTTGGTCTGGTTGGCGGCGGCAGCAATTGTCGCCGCCGTATCGCCGCCTGAAAGCGTGATGAGCTGGTCGGGTTTCAGGGTGAAGCCATAGGCGGTCTGGAAGGCGGGCAGGGCCGCGGCAGAATTCACGAATTCGGACGAAGCCGCCAGAACCACCTTGCCGCCGCCTGCAACATATTTGCCGAAATCGCTGAGGCTCGCGAGCTTGCTTTCGTCGGCCACGTCCTTGCGCACCGCGATGCCCCATGTGTTGTTGGCGGGAGAGGGGGCGAGCCACACGATCTTGTTGGCATCGTAATCAAGCTGTTTTGCTGTCTCGAACGCCTTGGCCGCGTCTTTCCACAGCGGGTCATCCGCCTTGTTGAAGAAGAAGGCCGCATTGCCGGTATATTCGGGATAAATGTCGATCTCGCCGGCGGTGATCGCCTTGCGCACCACTGGCGTCGCACCAAGCTGGATGCGGTCCGTGGTCTGGATGCCATTCGCATTGAGAACGGCCAGAATGATATTGCCAAGGACGCCGCCCTCGGTGTCGATCTTGGAAGAAACGACCACCTGTGCCTGGGCGACGCTGGAAAACTGGGTTGCGCCTGCAAGAAGGGCAAGTGCGACGGCACCTCCCTTGAACAAGTTCCTGTACGACATGCTCTTCATCCCGTCACGCTGGTTTTGCCTTGTGACGGTAAACTATAGCGCGGGCGGCAAAAGGAAACCGCCGCCCGTCACCCCTCCTGACAGCAGGCTGGCAGGAGGGGTTATGTCAAAGGGCCGGATCAGGCGATGAAATCGCTCTGCGTGCCGTGTGCTTCAATGGCCTGCGCGAGGCGCTGCAGCGCATGGACATAGGCCGCCGAGCGGACCGTCACCTTGTGCTCTCTCGCATGGTTCCAGATGGCGCGGCCTTCGCGTTCCATGATGGTCTTGAGGCGCTCATGGATTTCCTCAAGCGTCCAGTAATAGCCCTGACGGTTCTGCACCCATTCGAAATAGGAAACCGTCACGCCGCCGGCATTGGCCAGAATATCCGGCAGAACGACGATGCCCTTTTCTTCCAGTATCTTGTCGGCTTCCGGCGTAACGGGACCGTTTGCAAGCTCGACAATCAGCTTGGCCTTGATGGATGCCGCATTGTCCGCATGGATCATGTTTTCCATGGCGCTCGGCACCAGAACATCGCATTCGGCGGCAAGCAGCTCATCGGCGGTGATCGCTTCATGGCCGTTGGCGCCGGCGGTCGAAACGACCGACTTGTTCTGTGCCTTCGCTTCCAGAAGCGCGTCGAGATCGAGGCCGTTTGCGCAGTAAACCGCGCCAGCCGAATCCGACACGGCGACGATCTTGTGACCGTCGCTCGCCATCAGCTTGGCAATGAACTGGCCGGCATTGCCGAAACCCTGAACCGTGACGCGAAGCTGCGCGGCAAGGCCCAGATCCTGCGACAGGTGACGCACGAGATAGAAGCCGCCGCGCGCCGTCGCATCGTTGCGGCCGAGCGAGCCGCCGAGCGCCAGCGGCTTGCCGGTGATGACGGCGGGCGAGGACTGGCCGACGATCTGCGAATATTCATCCGCCATCCAGCCCATGATCATGGAATTGGTGTAGACGTCCGGTGCCGGAATGTCGCGGTCCGGGCCGATAATGCCGGAGAAAGCCTGGATATAGGCGCGCGAAAGGCGCTCCAGCTCGGCCTTGGAAAGCTGGCGCGGGTCGACCTGGATAGCGCCCTTGCCGCCGCCATAAGGCAGGTTCATCACGGCGCATTTGAAGGTCATCCAGAAGGCCAGCGTCTCGACTTCTTCGGCGGTTGATTCGGGATGGTAGCGGATGCCGCCCTTGGTCGGTCCGCGCGTGTCGTCATAGCGGCAGCGCCACGCAAGAAAGGATTTTCGCGAGCCGTCATCCATGCGAATCATCAGTCGCACTTTCATGGTCTCACGTGCATATTTCAGCTTCTCGATAACATCCGCATCGATGTTGATGTGGCTTGCCGCCTCATCCAGACGGACGAGTGCACTTTCGAGTAGATTCTCCTTAGTCACGGAATCACCTTTCTTGCGTTTCTTTTATTTTGGACGCGATTTTACGAAAGAATGCGTAGACCTTTGCGCAACAAAAGAAAAGGAAAAAGGACAATAATGTTGTCCTATTTTACAGGGGGCATTTTTGAAACTGCTTTGCCGCGGCGTCACAGAACCCGGCTGGCGCCGCAGGCTCCGGATCAGGCGCGGGATGATGTCGCGAAATGGTGGCCATGTCGTATTTGTGGCGTCTTTTGACGCAAGCCTGCTGTCGGGTTGGAAACGGACACAATAGAAATATCATCAAAGGCTTCGCTTGTGCCGGAAGGGTGCTTGCGGCCCGCGAAACTGGTTGGTGTCCATGTCCCGTTTTTCTGCAGCTTCGATTATCAAGAATGCGCTTTCCGGCAACAAGAACTGGAAGCCGCAATGGCCGAATGCCGAACCCAAGGCCGAATATGATGTGATCATTGTCGGCGCTGGCGGGCATGGTCTGGGGGCCGCCTATTATCTGGCCAAGGAACACGGCATCACCAATGTCGCGGTCATCGAAAAAGGCTGGCTCGGCGGCGGCAATACGGGCCGCAACACCACCATTATCCGCTCCAACTATCTCTATGACGAGAGCGCGCATCTCTACGAACATGCGATGAAGCTGTGGGAGGGTCTGAGCCAGGACCTGAACTATAACGTCATGTTCTCGCAGCGCGGCGTCATGATGCTGGCGCATACGGTGCATGACGTGCAGAGCTTCAAGCGCCATATTCACGCCAACCGCCTCAACGGCATCGACAATGAATGGCTGACCAAGGAGCAGGCGAAGGAATATTGCCCGCCGCTCGATATTTCGCCCAATGCCCGCTATCCGGTGGTGGGCGCCACCCTGCAGCGGCGCGGCGGCGTCGCCCGTCATGACGCGGTTGCCTGGGGCTATGCGCGCGGCGCGACCGAGCGCGGCGTCGATATCATCCAGAACTGCCCGGTCACGGCCATCCGCCGCGACGCGTCGGGCCGCGTCACCGGCGTCGATACGCCACGCGGTTTCATCAAGGCCAAGAAAGTGGCGGTATCGGCTGCGGGCAGCACGTCGATTGTCATGGACACGGCAGGCGTTCGCATGCCGCTTGAAAGCTTCCCGCTGCAGGCGCTGGTGTCCGAGCCGGTCAAGCCGATCTTCCCCTGCGTGGTCATGTCCAACACGGTGCACGCCTATATCAGCCAGTCCGACAAGGGCGAGCTGGTGATCGGCTCTGGCACCGACCAATATGTGTCCTACAGCCAGCGCGGCGGCCTGCCGCTGATCGAGCATACGCTTGCCGCCATCTGCGAAGTCTTCCCGATCTTCACCCGCATGAGGATGCTGCGCAAATGGGGCGGCATCGTCGATGTCACGCCGGATCGTTCGCCGATCATCGGCAAGACGCCGGTGCCGGGGCTTTATGTCAATTGCGGCTGGGGCACGGGCGGCTTCAAGGCGACGCCGGGTTCGGCGCATGTCTTCGCCCACACGATTGCCCGCGATGAGCCGCACTGGATCAATGCACCCTTCACGCTGGAACGCTTCACCACCGGTCGCCTGATCGATGAAGCCGCCGCCGCGGCGGTTGCGCATTAAAGAGTAAGGGAACCACACACATGCTTCTTATCCGTTGCCCTTATTGCGAGATGGAACGCCCGGAGCTGGAATTTGCCTATGCGGGCGAAGCGCATATTGCGCGCCCTGCCGACCCGTCACAGCTTTCCGATGATGAATGGCGCGATTTCCTGTTCACGCGCTCCAATCCACGCGGCACCCATTTTGAGCGCTGGCGGCATATCAATGGCTGCGGCCGCTTCTTCAATGCGGTGCGCGACACGGTGAGCGACAAGTTCGCGATGACCTACAAGGCCGGTGAACCCCGTCCTGCTTTGGCAGAAACTCCGGCTGCGGAGACGAAATAATGACCGATATGCGCATTCACAACAAAGGCCGCGTCAACAAGGCCAAGTCCGTGCGGTTCACCTTCAACGGCAAGGCCTATTCCGGCTTTGAAGGCGATACGCTCGCTTCCGCGCTTCTGGCCAACGGCGAGCATCTGGCCGGTCGTTCGTTCAAATATCACCGTCCGCGCGGCATTCTTTCCGCCGGTTCCGAAGAGCCGAATGCGCTGATGGGCGTTTCACGCGGGCCGGGCCGTTTCGAGCCGAACACCCGCGCCACGGTGCTGGAACTCTATGACGGCCTGAAAGCCGAAACCCAGAACCACTGGCCGTCGCTGAAGCACGATGTCGGCGCGATCAATGATGCGTTCTACATGTTCTTCTCGGCAGGCTTTTACTACAAGACATTCATGTGGCCGAAGAGCTTCTGGAACAAGGTCTATGAGCCTTTCATCCGGGGTGCTGCCGGTCTTGGCAAATCGCCCTCCGAGCCCGATCCGGACACTTATGCCAGCCGCTATGCCTATTGCGACGTGCTGGTTGCCGGTGGCGGGCCTGCCGGTCTTGCCGCAGCACTTGAGGCCGCGAAAAGCGGTGCGAAAGTGATCATCTGCGACGAGCAGGCGGAAATGGGCGGCTCGCTTCTCTCCGAGCCGGAGCCGGTCATCAATGGTCGCGCAAGCTGGGACTGGCTCAGCGAAACCGTTGCTGCGCTCAAGGCCAATCCGAACGTCACGCTTTTGCCGCGCACCACGGCCATCGGCTATTACCATCAGAACATGGTCGGCCTTTGCGAGCGCCTGACCGACCATCAGGCCAAGCCCGCCTCCAACGCGCCGCGTGAACGCATGTGGCGCGTGCGCGCCAAGCAGGTGGTGTTGGCGCAGGGCGCGATTGAAAAGCCGCTGGTCTTTGCAGGCAATGACCGTCCGGGCGTGATGCTGGCCTCCGCCGCGCGAACCTATCTCAACCGCTATGGGGTCAAGGTCGGCAATCAGGCTGTCGTCGTCACCTCGCATGACAGCGCATGGCTTGCCGCTTTCGATCTCGCGGTCGCAGGCGTCAAGGTTCCGGCCATCATCGATGTGCGTTCAAGCGTTGCCGACAGCCTCCTCAACCGCGCAAAAATGCTCGGCATCGAGATACTCACCGGCTGGACTGTGACGGACACAGGCGGACGCCATCGCGTTTCGTCCGTGCGCGCCAATCCGGTTTCCAATGGCAAAGTTGGTGCCGCGCGCAC
Source organism: Brucella pseudintermedia (assembly GCF_008932435.1). Lineage (GTDB taxonomy): Bacteria > Pseudomonadota > Alphaproteobacteria > Rhizobiales > Rhizobiaceae > Brucella > Brucella pseudintermedia. The sequence continues at coordinate 122,445 of NZ_WBWE01000008.1, forward strand.
GATTGCCTGCGACGTATTGCTGATGTCCGGCGGCTGGAATCCGAGCGTGCATCTGTTCTCGCACACGAAAGGCTCGCTGGTCTGGGATGAGACTCGCCAGATTTATCTGCCGGGCGAACGCACCGAGGAAAGCCGCTGTGCCGGTGCGGGCAATGGCAATTTCGACCTTGCTTCCGCGCTTCGCGAAGGCGCGGAAGCGGGTGCCGCCGCCGCCCGCGATGCGGGCCACAAGGCGAAGGCCGCCGATTATGCCGTGGCCGGTGATTTCATCTGCGATGGCATAAGCTGCCGCGAACTGCCGACGGATCGCGATCCGGGCAAGGCCAAGGCTTTCATCGATTTCCAGAACGATGTGACCGCCAAGGATATTCGTCTGGCCGTGCGTGAGGGCTTCCACTCCATCGAGCACGTCAAGCGCTATACCACCAACGGCATGGCGACCGATCAGGGCAAGACGTCCAACATCAACGGTCTGGCTGTTGCCGCCGATGCGCTCAAGCGCCCGACGCCGCAGGTTGGCCTCACCACCTTCCGCCCGCCTTATACGCCGACGACCTTCGGTGCGTTCTGCGGCTATAATCGCGGAAAACTGTTCGATGTGACGCGCAAGACGCCAATCGATAGCTGGGCCGAACAGCATGGCGCGGCTTTCGAGCCGGTCTCGCTGTGGCGGCGCGCATGGTACTTCCCGAAAGCGGGTGAAGACATGCATCAGGCCGTGGCGCGCGAATGCAAGGCGACCCGCCAGTCGCTCGGCATGTTCGACGCTTCCACCCTTGGCAAGATCGAAGTGGTTGGCCCGGATGCAGCGGAATTCATGAACCGCATGTACACCAATCCATGGACCAAGCTTGGCGTGGGGCGCTGCCGCTATGGCCTGCTGCTCGGTGAGGACGGCTTCATCCGCGATGACGGTGTTGTCGGGCGTCTGACGCAGGATCGCTTCCATGTGACGACCACGACCGGCGGTGCCGCACGCGTTCTCAACATGATGGAAGACTATCTCCAGACCGAATGGCCGGAGCTGAAAGTCTCGCTCACCTCCACCACCGAACAGTGGGCCGTGGTGGCGATCAACGGTCCGAATGCGCGCAAGCTCATCGAGCCGATGGTCGAGGGCCTGGACATTTCGGACGAAGCCTTCCCGCATATGTCGGTCGCCGAATGCACATTCCTCGGTGTGCCTGCGCGTCTGTTCCGCATGAGCTTCACGGGCGAGCTGGGCTATGAAATCAACGTGCCTGCCCGTTACGGCCTGTCGCTGTGGAAGGCGCTTTATGAGGCCGGCCAGCAATATGACATCACGCCTTACGGCACCGAAACCATGCACGTTCTGCGTGCCGAAAAAGGCTATATCATTGTCGGTCAGGATACGGATGGCACCGTGACGCCGGATGATGCAAGCCTTGGCTGGGCCATCGGCAAGCAGAAGCCCGATTTCGTCGGCAAGCGCTCGCTGTCGCGCCCCGACATGCTGAAAAAGGACCGCAAGCATCTGGTTGGCCTGCTGACCAGAGACCCGAAGCTGGTTCTGGAAGAAGGCGCGCAGATTGTCGCCGATCCGAAACAGCCGCTGCCCATGACCATGCTCGGTCATGTCACCTCGTCCTATTGGAGCGAAACGCTTGGCCGCTCCATCGCCATGGCGCTGGTGTCAGGCGGCAAGGATCGCATGGGTGAAACGCTCTATATGCCGATGCCGGATGGCAGCGTGCATGAAGCCACCGTGTCGGGCATGGTCTTCTATGATCCCGAAGGCAAGAAGTTGAATGGCAACGGATAAGGATCGAACCATGCTCGTTGAAACCAAACCTTATTCGAACCGCAAGGTGGTCATTCCCGGCCGTCTGGAAATCCACGCAGCCGATGATGCGGCTCGCTTTATCCTGCGCATTGCCCCGGCAAAACTGCCGCTGGCTGAAAAGGCGCTGGGTGCAAAAATCCCCGCCAAGATCGGCGATCTTGTCCGCACCGGCGATATCGCCGTTGCCTGTATCGGACCGGACGAATGGTATATCTGGGCGGATGAGAGCAAGGGGACGGCCATTGTTGCGGCTTTCGCCAAGCTTTATGAAAGTGAGCCGCACAGCCTGACGGAAGTGAGCCATCGCGAGACGGGCATCGACATTACAGGCCCCAAGGCCGAATGGCTGCTCAATGCCGCATCGCCGCTCAATCTGGCTGAAATGCAGGCGCCGGGCGCGGCCCGCACCATCTTCGACCATGCCCAGATCATCCTGCTGAAATGGGATGCGGATCATTACCGTATCGAAGTGTGGAACTCATTCGCCGATCATGTCTGGACCTTGCTGGAACTGGCCAGCAACGAGGTCGAACTCGCAATCTGATCGAAAAAACGCCGCCCGACCGGGCGGCGTTTTTGCGTTATGCGACTTCTCCTTCCCTCACCATGAGGGCCCTAAAGCTTCCAGAGACGCGTTGCATTCCCGGACAAGAGGCGGGCTTTTTCGTCATTGCTGCATCCTTCGAGAAGCGCGTGGGTGGTGGCAACCCATGTCGAAAGCCCGGCATCGACATTGCTCGCTAGTGTACAGACCGGCCAGTCGCTTCCCCAGACAACACGGTCCCAGCCGAACGACTGGATAACATGTTCGACATAGGGGCGGACGGTATCGACGGTCCAGTTTGCCGCGTCTGCATAGGCGACCACGCCGGAAATCTTGGCGACCACATTTTCGCGTTGCGAAATCGTGGCAATGCCCTTCTGCCAGCTTTCCAGCGCGCCTGATTTGATGTCCGGCACGCCGCAGTGATCGAGCACGAATTGCACGCCGGGCGCGAGGTCGGCGAGCGCCAGCACCTTGTCGATCTGATGCGGCAATGTGCAGAGATCGAAGGTCAGGCCGGTGCCTTCCAGCCGCTTGATATTCTCGCGGAAAAGGGCGCCCTCGGAAACATCGTCCGGCACCACATGCAGCACGCGGCGAAAGCCCTTGATGAAGGGATTGCCGCGGCTCTGTTCGAGATATTCGGCAAAGCCCGGTGCTTCCGGGCGGCAGGAGGCGATTGCGCCCTTGATGAAGCCGCCCGAGTGTCCGGAAATCTCCTGAATATGGTCCGTTTCAGACTGAATGGCGTCGGCTGCCACATCCACTTCCATATGCAGCGCCGCCGCGATGCCGCAGCGCTCTGCCTGCATCCGATAGGTCTCGAACAGAAAGTCGCGGTTGAGCGCCGGAACGCCGTCCAGCCATGGATAATTCAACGCGCCTTTGTCGATCAGATGCAGATGGGTATCGATAATCATGAAAAACGTCCTCCTCCCGCATAGTTTCAAAAAAGAAGAGAGTTTTCAAATAAGAATTACTGGCAATCCGCTACTCCATGGCTCCGATATCGGAGCCGACCAGTTTTGACAGGTCCTTGACCGTCTTTTGCAGCAGGCCGATGGTCTGCGTAATGTCGGGGGCGGAAGCCGAGTTGACGAGCGTCACATAGGGGCAGGTCAGCGAGGCTATGCAGGTGCCGTCCGGGCCGAGAATGGGCGCGGAAAGGTTATAGACGCCTGCCACCTGCGCGCTCGGCATCATTTCATAACCGCGCTCGCGGATCTGGTCGAGGCGCTCGTAGAAGTCTTGATCGAGCTTTACGCTTTCGACGTCCTTTGCATATTCGGCAATCATCATCCGGCGTTCTTCGGGAGAACGGAAGGCGAGAAGCACATGGCCGGAACCGGTGTCGAACAGGCTGATATGCGAGCCGACGCGGATAGAAATGCCCCAGTAATCCGGAGCTTCCTGCTGTGCGATGACCACGACAGACCCGCGGTCGAACACGGCAAGCTGGTTGGCCTGTCTCGAGCGGTCCGCCAGTTCGCGCATGAAGGGCGTGGCAAAGGAAGCGAGCCTGCGCACCGGGGCATGGAGATGCGCCAGACCGAACAGCTTGAGCGTCAGCGAATAGCGGTCGCCTTCCAGCTTGGTCACGTATCCGCGCTTCACCAGCCGGTCCAGCATCCGGTAAAATTCATTGGGGCTGCGGTCGAGATGCTTGGCGATTTCCGCCTGCGTCAGCCCGCCATCCACGCTTGCAAGCAGTTCCAGAATATCCAGCCCCTTGTCCAGCGCCGGGGCGCGATAGCGATCCTCTGTTTCCAAGTGAACTCCCCTTGTGAATATCATTCTTCATATACGAAGAGCCGCGGATTCGAAAGGTGCAAACAGGCAGAGAGAGCCTTGACCAGATTTGCATAATATGTTTGCATATAAATAATCAATTTACAATTGGGGGCGGTCCGGGAGCCGCCCGCCGGGAGGAAGAAGGTGCAAGACGAGTTTCAGGGCGAGTTTGAGGGCGCCTACGATCCTTGCAATCAGCATCATGCCAATCAACCCGGTTGCTTTTTCCCACGGTTATGATCGTCTGCGATTCATATCGGAATACGCTTAATCAGCGGGATGACCACATTCTGCTTGTCGAACGGAAGGCTTGAAAATGACGATACGTTTTGATGGAAAAACCGCGCTGGTAACAGCCGCAGCGCAAGGGATCGGCCGTGCAAGCGCGCTGGCCTTTGCGGAGGCAGGCGCGAAGGTTTACGCGACCGACATCAACACCGATGCCCTCAAGGAAATCGAAGGCGTCAACGGCATCATCACACGCAAGCTCAACGTGCTTGACGATGAGCAGGTGAAGGCGCTTGTCGCCGAAATCGGGCAGGTGGATATCCTGTTCAACTGCGCCGGTGTCGTCCATGGCGGCTCGATCCTCGAAATGAAGGACGAAGACCTCGATTTTGCGGTCAATCTCAACATCCGTTCGATGATCCGCACCATCCGCGCCGTGCTGCCGGGCATGCTGGAACGCAAGGACGGCGCCATCGTCAACATGGCTTCTGTCGCGTCGAGCGTGAAGGGCGTGCCGAACCGCTTTGCCTATGGCGTCACCAAGGCGGCCGTTATCGGCCTCACCAAGGCGGTCGCGGCTGACTACGTTGCCAAGGGCATCCGCTGCAACGCCATCTGCCCCGGCACGGTGGAAAGCCCATCCTTGCAGGAGCGCCTGCGCGCGCAAGGCGATTATGAAGAGCAGCGTGCCGCCTTCATCGCCCGCCAGCCGATTGGCCGCATCGGCCAGCCGGAAGAAATCGCTGATCTTGCCGTTTATCTCGCTGGCGCGACCTACACCACCGGCCAAGCCTACAACATTGACGGAGGCTGGACGATCTAGGGCGGCCGATATTCAGTCTCTGGCGGCCTGCAAATGGCGCAGCCAGAGCGTCGACCACCCTGACGCCCTCTCTTTCATCCCCTCAAAGGAGTAACCTCATGAAATTTCTTCGTTACGGTGAAGCCGGTCAGGAAAAGCCGGGCATTCTCGATGCCGATGGCGCGATCCGCGATCTCTCCGCCCATGTAGGCGACCTCTCCGGCGCGGCGCTTGCCCCGGACGCACTGGCCAAGCTCGGCGCGATCGACGTCAATTCGCTGCCGAAGGTCGAAGGCAATCCGCGCCTTGGTCCCTGTGTCGCTGGCACCGGCAAATTCATCTGCATCGGCCTCAACTATTCCGACCATGCCGCCGAAACCGGAGCGGCGGTTCCGTCCGAACCGATCATCTTCATGAAGGCCACTTCCGCAATCGTCGGCCCGAATGACGATCTCGTCATCCCGCGCGGTTCGGAAAAGACCGACTGGGAAGTCGAACTTGGCATCGTCATCGGCAAGACCGCGAAATATGTCTCGGAAGAAGACGCCCTCGACTACGTGGCTGGCTATTGCACCATCCATGATGTGTCGGAACGCGCCTTCCAGATCGAGCGCCAGGGCCAGTGGACGAAGGGCAAGTCCTGCGACACGTTCGGCCCGACCGGTCCGTGGCTGGTGACGAAGGATGAGATCGAAGACCCGGAAAACCTCGGCATGTGGCTGAAGGTCAATGGCGAGACCATGCAGAACGGTTCGTCGAAGACGATGATCTACGGCATTCGCCACCTCGTTTCCTACCTGTCGCAGTTCATGTCCTTGCAGCCGGGCGATATCATCTCCACCGGCACGCCTCCCGGCGTCGGCATGGGCATGAAGCCGCCTCGCTATCTCAAGGCTGGCGATGTCGTGGAACTCGGCATCGAAGGCCTCGGCTCGCAGAAGCAGAACGTGCGCGCTGACATCTAGGCTTTTGTTGAAGCATGGTCCCGAAACTGTTCCGATGTTTTGGGATCATGCCCTGATCACGGATAAATCATGACGAAAATCACTGACCTGCGTGTCTTCGATCTGCGCTTCCCGACTTCGCAAAGTCTGGACGGTTCCGACGCGATGAACCCGGACCCGGATTACTCCGCGGCCTATGTCATTCTCGATACGGATGACGAGGCGCTGAAGGGGCACGGCCTCACTTTCACCATCGGTCGCGGCAACGATATTTGCTGCCAGGCGATTCTCGCCATGCGGCATCTGGTGGTCGGCGCCTCGCTGGAAGACTTCCGCGCGGCCCCCGGCAAGTTCTGGCGCTATCTGACCGGCGACAGCCAGCTGCGCTGGATCGGCCCGGACAAGGGCGCGATGCATCTGGCCACCGGCGCGGTCGTCAATGCGTTCTGGGATCTGCTGGCCAAGCAGGCGGGCAAGCCCGTATGGCGGCTTGTGGCCGACATGTCGCCGGAAGAAATCGCCGACATCGTCGACTATCGCTACCTCACCGATGCGCTGACGCGCGACGAGGCTGTCGAAATTCTGCGTAAAGCGCAGAGCGGCAAGGCAGAACGTATCGCCACGCTGGAGGCGGAAGGCTATGCCTGTTACACGACCTCGGCTGGCTGGCTCGGCTATGACGACGACAAGCTGCGCCGTCTGTGCCAGGAAGCCATCGATGAGGGCTTCAACCACGTCAAGATGAAGGTCGGCCGCGATCTCGAGGACGATATTCGCCGCCTCACCATTGCCCGCGAAGTGATCGGCCCCGACCGTTACCTGATGATCGACGCCAATCAGGTGTGGGAAGTCGATCAGGCAATCGAGTGGGTCAACAAGCTGGCCTTCTCCAAGCCGTTCTTCATCGAAGAGCCGACCAGCCCGGATGATGTTGCTGGCCACCGCAAGATTCGCGAAGCCATTGGCGACGTGAAGGTCGCGACCGGCGAAATGTGCCAGAACCGCATCATGTTCAAGCAGTTCATCGCGGAAGGCGCCATCGACATCGTGCAGATCGATTCGTGCCGCATGGGTGGCCTGAACGAAGTTCTGGCGGTGTTGCTGATTGCCGCCAAGTTTGGCAAGCCGGTCTGGCCGCATGCGGGCGGCGTCGGCTTGTGCGAATATGTGCAGCACCTGTCGATGATCGACTATGTGGCCGTTTCAGGCACAAAGGAAGGCCGCGTGATCGAATATGTCGATCATCTGCACGAACACTTCATCGATCCGTGCGTCATCAGGAACGCGGCCTATATGCCGCCGTCGCTGCCGGGTTTCTCCATCGAGATGAAGCCGCAATCGATTGCGGAATATACGTTCAAGGGCTGAACGCCATCATTCTTGAATGCAGAAAAGCCGCGCCGGAAAGCGCGGCTTTTTCGCTTATAGAAAGCGGATCATCAGCGCGCCGGTCAGAAGCAGGAGGGCGCCGGCAATGCGCCCGGCGGTGATTTCGCGCACGGCAACGCCCATGAAGCCGATGCGGTCGGCAGCAAGCCCGGCCATCAACTGTCCGGCGACCGCGAGACCCATCACGGCGGCGGCCCCAATGCGCGGCGTGAGCAGCACCGATGCGGTCACATAGATGCAGCCAAGCGCACCGCCCGCCACGAACAGCCAGCCCGCAGGCACGTTGAAGGCGGGCATGGTGCCTGTCGCGCGCGCGGTAATGCCCGCGATGATGGCAAGTATGACGGCACCCGCCAGAAATGAAATCGCGGCAGCCGTTACCGGTGAGCCCAGACCGCGCGCCAAGGCTGCATTGATGGGTGCCTGAATGGCAATACAGGCACCGGAAAGGATGCCGAACAACGTCCAGAGCATGGAAATTTCCTTATATGGAGAACCGGCTGAAACTTGGCACTACAGTTGCATTCTTCGTGATGCAGGACTGCAAAGAGCAATTTGCATTCGCATAATCCTGAAAAGCCTGCAACTTTTCGGGATTACGCAAAGCTTCTGGTGTGTGAAAATCACTCTTTTCGCCACGGCGTGACGACTTTGCAACCGTAGTGTCAAGCGGCGCGTTTATCAGTTGCTGTGACAGACAGGTGCAGGCCAAGGGCCTTCATGACGCCGAGCAAGGTCGATAGCTTTGGATCGCCGTTCTCGCTTAGGGAGCGGTAAAGGGCTTCACGGGTAATTCCGGCTTCTTTAGCGACAGTAGTCATGCCGATGGAACGGGCTACGTCACCAAGAGCATGCGCAACAAGGGAAGGGTCGCCATCTTCAAAGGCCGCTTCCAGATAGGCAACACGCTCTTCCGGCGTCTTGAGGTGATCGAGAACATCAAAACGGGTGGTTTCAAGGACCATTCTAAATCTCCTTCGCCATTTGTTTCGCCAGCGCAATATCCCGGCCCTGTGATGACTTGTCGCCGCCACACAGCAGAACAACGATAGTTGTTCCCATAGATACGAAATAAACCCGATAGCCGGGCCGTACGTAATGCGCATTTCGCTCACGCCTTCGCCGACAGATTTCACATCGCCGGGATTGCCCAGTTCCATGCGGCGGATCCGAGCGACAATCCGCAATCGTGCATTGGTATCACGAAGCTCATCAAGCCACTTGGCGAAAGAGGTGGTTTGGCGGACTTCGATCATGCGTAATCTATAGATCACATCGCTAATCTGGTCAATATAAACGTGATTTGTAGGTTACCTGACGCACGGCAGGAATCACCTGCCAACGTGTTGCACGATGTCGCATGGACAATGTTGCAACCTATATTCCGGGCAAATATGAGCCTTGATCTGGAATAGCTCTTTAAATTTATTTGATTTTGGAGTGGTGCCCGGAGGCGGATTCGAACCACCGACACGCGGATTTTCAATCCGCTGCTCTACCAACTGAGCTATCCGGGCATACGTAACAAGCGATTTGCTCGTTCAGGGCGGTGTTGGTTCCCGCCGGAAGTGGGTGGGTTATAGCATTAAATTTCGCGCTGTCCAGCACCGTATCGCAATTTTTATCAGCTTTTCTCACAGTTTCGATAAATAGCTGATTTTATTGGAGTAAGATCGTTTGGAAGAGGTTTAGTTCCCTTCTTCTTCCTCTTCGTCGATTGGCTTTCCCGGCAGCACATAGCTGCCCGACAGCCAGCGATTGAGGTCGATGCTTTTGCACCGCGGCGAACAGAAGGGATAGGATTCGCGCGTTGAAGGTTTTCCGCATTCCGGGCAGGGGCGCGTCGGACGCAAGGGCGTCACCCGTGCGCCTGCTGCTGCCGATATGTCCTTCTTGTCACCCATGTCCTTGTCACCGTGTCCTTGTCACCCGTGTCCGTTCTCAGACTTTCCCGCTGCCCCAGTTGGCGTAAACCGGATAATCGACATCGTTCAGCAGGCCTACGGTTTCCTGAAGCGGCAAACCCACCACATTCGTATAGGACCCAACCAGTTTCACGACGAAGCTGCCAGCCAGTCCCTGGATAGCGTAGCCGCCCGCTTTCCCGCGCCATTCGCCCGATGAAAGATAGGCATCCATCTGCTGGCGGGAAAGGCGCTGGAAGCGAAGCCGCGTTTCAACCAGTGTGTGGCGCAGATTGCCGTTTGGCAAGACGAGGCTCACGCCGGTGAATACCTTGTGCGTGCGGCCCGAAAGCAGGCGCAGGCATTCCCGCGCTTCGTCGGCGATCTCGGCCTTGGGCAGAATGCGCCGGCCAACCGCCACAACCGTGTCGGCTGCAAGAATGAAGGCATGTGCGAAATTCGCATCGTCCTTCAACAATTCCTGTGCCTTGCGCGCCTTTTCCCGCGACAGACGTCGCGCCAGCGAGCGCGGGTGTTCCGCGCGCTGCGGCGTCTCATCTATATCGGCCGGATAAATATGATCCGGTTCGATGCCTGCCTGCCCCAGAAGCTCGATCCTGCGTGGAGAACCGGAGGCAAGAACCAGCTTGTGTTGCGCGCTCATCGAATAGACATGTCCCGGAACGGATTGCTTACTTGAAGCGGTAGGTGATGCGGCCCTTGGTCAGGTCGTAAGGGGTCATTTCAACCAGCACCTTGTCACCGGCCAGAACGCGAATGCGATTCTTGCGCATACGGCCAGCCGTATGGGCGATGATTTCATGTTCGTTCTCGAGCTTTACGCGGAACATAGCATTGGGCAGCAGTTCCGTAACAACACCCGGAAATTCTAGGACTTCTTCTTTCGCCATGCGATACCTGTTTCTTTCTTCGGTAAAATGCCGCTCTCGAGCGGTCTTTCGGTCTGAATTTGCGCGGAACCTATATGATTAGGCGGCATTTGTGAACAACGGAATTCGGCGAACTTATTGCTCGCCAAAACGCAGCATGATCTGGCGCTTCAGGCGGTCGCGCACATCGCGATAGGCCGCCATGATCTGGCTTCTGCTGCCGGTTACCAATGTCGGGTCCGGCGTCGGCCAATATTCCACGTCAACCGAGAAGCCGCGCATGCGTTCCAGAACGGTATGGTGGGCAAGGGGCGTCAGCGTTACGATCAGGTCGAAATAGCCATCCGCGAGTTCCTCGAGGCCACGTGGCTGCCGGTTGTCGAGCGAGAGACCCTCTTCCTGAAGCACGGCATCGACAAACGGATCGCGCTCGCCCCGCTTCACGCCTGCGGACGCCACATAAATATTGGGTGGCAAGGCCTTTCTTGCAAGCAATTCCGCAATCGGCGAGCGGATTGCATTCTTGCCGCAGACGAAAAGCAGCGACGTGGGCAGGCGTCGTTTATGATCTTCCCTGTCTGTTTCGCTAAGCGTTACGGGAGGTACATCGGTGACGATCATCGATGATCAGCCCCTCCAGTGCAAAACGCAGACAAGGGTGAAAAGCCGTCGGGCCGTGTTGAAATCAACCTCGATCTTGCCCTTTAGCCGCGCTTGCAGCGTTTGCGATCCCTCATTGTGCAGGCCGCGCCGCCCCATGTCGATTGCCTCGATCTTGCTTGGCGTGGCCGAGCGGATCGCCTGATAATAGCTTTCGCAAATCATGAAATAATCGCGCACCACGCGGCGCAGCGGCGTGAGCGAGAGAATATGGGTCGCGACATCCTCGCCGGTTTCCCGTGCGATGGCGAAAATCAGCCGTGATTCCATCAGCGAAAGTTTCAGGCGATAAGGCCCGCCCGTATCGTCTCCGATCGGGTGGAAGGAGTTTTCCTCGATGAGGTCAAAAATGGCGACCGCGCGTTCATGCTCGACGTCAGGCGTCGAACGCCCGATGGATTCATCGAGCTCGACGTCAATAAGGCGCGCATTTGGAACACCGGCGGTCATGTCACCTCATAGGTTCAGCCGGATGGCGACGGACTGCGCATGGGCATCAAGGCCTTCGGCGCGCGCAATTTCGATTGCCGCAGGCCCAAGCACGCGCAGCTGATCGGGGCCGAGTTTGAGAAGCGATGTGCGCTTCATGTAGTCGAGAACGGACAGGCCCGAAGAAAAACGCGCCGAACGTGCCGTCGGCAGAACGTGGTTGCAGCCGCCGACATAATCGCCGATCACTTCCGGCGTATAGCCGCCGATGAAGATCGATCCGGCATTGCGGATTTTTGGCAGCAAGGCTTCCGGGTCGGCTGTCGCGATTTCCAGATGCTCGGCTGCAATGCGATTGGCAAGCGGAATGGCTGCCTCGAAATCCTCGAACAGGATGACAGCGCCGAAATCGCGCCAGCTTGCGGCGGCGGTTTCTGCGCGCGGCAGGTTGCGGAGCTGGCGTTCGACGGCCTCCTCCACCGCTATCGCCAGCGCTTCGTCATTGGTCATGAGGATCGACTGCGCGGCGGTATCGTGCTCCGCCTGGGCGAGCAGGTCAGCGGCGATCCAGTCTGGATTGTTGTCCTTGTCGGCAATGACCAGAACCTCGGACGGGCCTGCGATCATGTCGATGCCGACCGTGCCGAAGACGATGCGCTTGGCGGCGGCAACATAGGCATTGCCGGGGCCGACGATCTTGGCGACGGGCTTGATCGTTTCGGTGCCATAGGCAAGGGCAGCGACAGCCTGCGCCCCGCCGACACGATAGATCTCGGAAACGCCAGCCAGACGTGCTGCCACCAGAACCAGCGGGTTGAGAATGCCATCGGGGGCGGGAACCACCATGACGATGCGCTCCACGCCCGCCACCTTGGCGGGAACGGCGTTCATCAGCACGGAACTTGGATAGCTCGCCGTGCCGCCCGGAACATAAAGCCCAACGGCCTCGATAGCCGTCCAGCGCGAGCCGAGCTCGACGCCCAGCGCATCGGTATAACGGTCATCTTTCGGCAATTGCCGCGCATGGTGCTTTTCGATGCGCTCATGCGCAAGTTTCAGCGCCTCGATTGTGGAGGCAGGCGCGGTCTCGAAAGCTGCATCTATTTCGGCTTCGGTGACAGCAATGCCGGTTTTTTCAAGATCGATCCGGTCGAAGCGGCGGGAATAATCAATGAGGGCGCTGTCGCCTTCGCGGCGCACGCGGTCGACAATTTCCCGCGCCGCCCGATCAACATCTTCGGAGGCTTCGCGCTTGCCTGCCAGAAATGTCGCGAAATTGTTCTCGAAATCGGGATCGGTTTGTCTGAGCGTCTTGACCACGCTTCTATTCCTTCAAATCTGCCAAATCTGCTTGCCGGACCTGGTGTCCGGCTGACGAATGACGGTTGTGCAGAACCTGCTCTCAGACGTTATGGCGGGGAAGCGATTCCGTTTCCCATGCCGCGCCAAGGTCCGTCATTTGCGCCTCAATGCATTCCACTTCAAGACGGATAGCCGCATTTGCCGAAAAAGTCAGTTCTATTGTACCCGCGGGCGTTTCGCCGGCAGCGAACTGAACGGCCATCAGGGAAAGCACGTCTTCGGGCTTCTGGCGGTCTATCCCGGTTGCCTTGGCTGCAATGACGCGGTTGAAGTGCAAGGCGGTGCGGCGGCGCTGATATTGCGGCTTGCGCAGGAACCTCGGTTTGCTTTCTTCCCAGACGAAACGGTTTGCCGTCAGGACGAAGCGCTTTTCTTTGGCGAGATATTGAAGGTCGGATACTTTCAAAACCGCGTCCTGAAGATGAGCCGACAGGACCTGTAAATCCTCCTCATCCAGCGCCACGAGCTTCAGCATATCCATACTCCAACACCACTTTCCCGTTATCGGTTATAATAACTGTTCCCGGCAGCAGGGAAATCAACCATCTGTCTGCCACAGGTCCTGCACCCACCCGGTCGATTATCAACTTGGCACGCCGAAACAAAAAAATCGACAGGCTTTTCAAGCCTGTCGCTGTTCCGATAACGCCAGCCAGAAAAAAGCCGGAGCAACGAATGTCGCTCCGGCTGCTCACATCAACCGCTGATGCGTTCGACCGACGCGCCGCAGCGCGACAGCTTTTCTTCCAGTCGCTCGAAGCCGCGATCCAGATGATAGACGCGATTGACCATGGTTTCGCCCTCGGCGGCGAGGCCCGCGATCACCAGAGAAACCGATGCGCGCAGATCCGTCGCCATCACCTGCGCACCCTTCAGGCGCTCCACGCCTTCGACGGTTGCCGTCTGCCCGGACAGGGAGATTTTTGCGCCGAGACGCGCCAGCTCCTGCACGTGCATGAAGCGATTTTCAAAAATCGTTTCCGTGATGCGCGACGTTCCCTTCGCCTTGGTCATCAGGCCCATGAACTGCGCCTGCAAATCGGTCGGGAAGCCGGGGAAGGGGTCGGTGGTGACATCGACCGGCTGGATGCCGTGGCCGTTGCGCACCACGCGCAGGCCGCTATTGGTCTCGGTGATCTCGGCACCCGCCTGACGCAGCGTGTCCAGCGCCGACGACAGCAGGCTTTCCTGCGCGCCTTCCAGAAGCACGTCGCCGCCCGTCATGGCGACTGCCATTGCATAGGTGCCGGTTTCGATACGGTCGGGAATGACGCGAACGCGTGCGCCCGAAAGGCTGGTCACGCCTTCCACATGGATGGTGCTGGTGCCCGCGCCGCTGATCTTTGCGCCCATCGCATTGAGGCAGTCGGCAAGATTGACGACTTCCGGCTCGCGGGCCGCATTTTCGATGATGGTCTCACCCTTGGCGAGAGCCGCAGCCATCAGCATGACATGGGTTGCGCCGACGGAGACTTTCGGAAAGCGGTAGCGTGCGCCGACAAGGCCGCCCTTCGGCGCGCGCGCCTTGGCGTAGCCGTTTTCAATGTCGATTTCCGCGCCCAGCGCCTGGAGCGATTCCAGCAGCAAATCCACGGGGCGGGTGCCGATGGCGCAGCCGCCCGGCAGCGACACGGTTGCCTCGCCGGTGCGCGCCAGAAGCGGGCCGATGACCCAGAAGCTCGCCCGCATTTTCGACACCAGTTCATAAGGCGCGGTCGTGTCGACGATGTTGCGGGCGGTGAAGTGGATGGTGCGCGAATAGGCGCCGTTCTGGTGCTCGCGGCGTCCGTTCACCGAATAGTCGACACCGTGATTGCTGAGGATGCGGATCAACTGCTCGACGTCGGCCAGATGCGGCACATTCTCAAGCGTCAGCGTATCGTCGGTCAGAAGCGAGGCGATCATCAAGGGGAGAGCGGCATTTTTTGCGCCGGAGATCGGAATGATGCCGTTGAGCTTGTTGCCACCGACGATTTTGATGCGATCCATGCTGTGTCACCTTCTGGGCCGATACCTTGCCCGATATATTTGCACCAAATCCGGCGGCCGTCGCGGCGCGGAGGCGTTGCATCATGAAATTACGAGTCTTGCGGCCAAATTACGTCGATTACGAATCACGAGAGGACGATATAGCGGCCAGGAACAGAAATGAGCTTTTACCGCAGAGCCTCCCTATCTTCAAGGAAGGCTTTGCTGCTGTGATTCTCACTCAGTATCGCCGGAGGCGGCGGTAATGCCGTCGTTTCGTTCGTCGGCTTCGCCGGCGCGCCGCGATCTCAACTGCGCTTTCCGGCGCATCAGATTCGCACGCAGCTCCTCGGCACGGCGCTTTTTGCGCTGGTCGGACTGGATTTGTTTCTCTTTGTTGGTCGTATTTTCGCTCATGACGGTCTTCTACTACGTGAAAAAGGGCCGGAAAAGCGGCTTTCAGATGCGTGTCCTGCAGATTTCCACATTATGTGAAAAGAAATGCAATTGCTTGCTTGCGATTTGCGTAATGATGTGGCAGAAGTCCGCCGCACTCAAGAGATTGCTGCGGTAGCTCAGTGGTAGAGCACTCCCTTGGTAAGGGAGAGGTCGAGAGTTCAATCCTCTCTCGCAGCACCATTATTCCCCGGACATTCAAGGCAAATTTGGTTCCACCCTGTCGAGGGATGAAGAACAGATGCGCACCGGCTTACACGGGTGCGGCACAAATCTGGCACTGCCTTTTCTTATCCCGTTCTGAAATGCCGGTTTGCTCCAGCCTGTCGATCAAATCGAAGGGGATCGATACGGGCTCTTACGTCCCGCCTTCCTTGTTTTTCTTCTTCTTGCCCTCGTCATAATGAAACTTGATGGCGAAGAACATGGCCACGCCCAACACGATAACCTTGAAGGCCATCAAGCCTATAGGAATCCATTCCATTTAATCGCATTCCCGCGCTGCTATTTCCCGTGAATGGCACTAGCACAGTGTGGCTCAATGAACAGATCATATTTGGTTGATCCGGGTGAAACCGTCCATTTGCTCAGTTGGACGAGCATCCGGCTGTCACGCGGCTTTTCTTTCGCAGCCGGTCTTTTCGATGTATACTGGTTGCCTGATTGTCAGGGCTTCACGCGGATTATCCGCTGATCATGTGAAAGCCCGAAATTGGGTGCAGGCCATGTCCTGACCGCCGCCCTTGCCGTCAGGACTGCCCAACCCGCAGGAGGAGCGTCATGGCACAGTTTCATGTTATTGCAGGTCGAGACCAGTCAGACTTTTACCCGGACGTCAAACGCATCCAGATGGCGGATGTATTCGATGCCCTGCGTATGGGATTCGACGACTTCTGGGCGAAGCCGTCGCATTACGTTTTTCTTTGTCTCATATATCCGCTGGCGGGGTTGTTCATCACCTATTGGAGCACGAACGCAAATGCGCTGCCGCTTCTGTTTCCGCTGATGTCCGGCTTCGCCTTGATCGGGCCGGTTGCGGCCTTGCCGCTTTATGAAATGAGCAGGCGCCGCGAGGAAAAACTGGATGCGAGCTGGAGGCGGGCTTTCGATGTCAGCCATTCCCCGGCATTGCCGTCTATTGTGGCCGTCGGTTCCTTCCTTTTCGCAATATTCATTGCGTGGCTGTTGGTCGCCCAAAATCTCTATGTTCACTATTTCGGCCCCATGCCGCCCGAAAGCTTCTCGGTGCTGATGAACCAGGTATTGTCAACGGAAGAGGGACGCAGTCTGATTTTCGCTGGCTGCGGCATCGGCTTGCTTTTTGCAATCGCTGTCCTGTGCCTGACGATCGTCACCTTCCCGATGCTGCTTGATCAGGATTGCGGTGCGGCGGCGGCCATCGCGACATCGTTGCGCGTGGTCTGGCGCAACCCGGCGGAGTCGCTGCTTTGGGCGGCAATTGTAACCGTCATGCTGGTCGTGGGCTTTGCCACCATGTTTGCCGGACTGGCGGTGGTGCTGCCCATCCTTGGACATGCAACATGGCATCTTTATCGAAAGACGGTCGCATATGCGAGGCTAACGCTTTGAGCGCCGCTTCCGTTTGGCTGGTTTGAAAAAGTTTCCCGGAACGAACCGACGTTTGCGTGATTTTCTGATCTCGGACGGCGCATGACAATGGCGCGGCCGGCCATGGCATCCCTGCCTGTTGACTGCTCCGGGGGTTGCTTCAGCCGTTCTGGTCGCTAGCGTTCCTAAAAGTCCGATGAATAAAGCACGTCTTGAAATCATATTGTTCTCCCCAACCCACATTCATAACTATGAGGAAAATACGACACTATGTCGAGTCGGGAAGGGGCACGTTGCCAGAGTAACAATGGAAGGGGGCAAACTTCCTTGTCGGAAATAGCCAAATAATTCAAATACTTATGGAGAAAAGAATGGCGCACCCGAAAGGATTCGAACCTCTGACCCCCAGATTCGTAGTCTGGTGCTCTATCCAGCTGAGCTACGGGTGCTTGCCTTGGTGCCGCTCGCTGCGGCGATGGGCGGTTGATAATCGGACAAATCGCTAAATGCAAGCGTCTTCTTAGAAAAAAATGTGGTTCTGTGAAGATTTCTTGTCAGGCCTTGCATTTCCGGGCTTTTCGGCCAGAGCCGGCACCACGGCGGGCGTCTAGGCATTCTCTTCGGTGCGCTGGTTGCTGCGGTCTTCGTAGCGCATCTGCAAATCAGGGATGCGAATCTCGAAATGCGCGCCAACGGGCCGGTCTTCCCGAAGCTCGATCGTGCCGCCATGGGCGCGGACCAGTTCCTGCGCGATGGCAAGCCCCAGGCCGGTGCCGTCGCTGCGCGTCGAGCCGCGGAACGCCGTGAAAAGGTTGTCGCGCGCCTTTTGCGGCAGACCGGGGCCGGTATCCTCGACGCCGATAATGGTCGTTGTGCCGATTCTTCCCGCGGAAATCGTGAGTCGCTTGACCGTGGCGACATCGCTCGTCTGGTCACGCTCCATTGCCTGAACGGAATTTCGGCACAGATTGCTCAGGACGCGAAATAGCTGCTCCGAATCGACATTCAGCTCGAAATCTTCGGGGACAAGGTTTTCGAACTCTATGTTGCTTTCCGAGCGGAGGCTGAGCGTTTCCTGCACATCCGCGATGATTGCGTGCAGCAGAACGCGGCGCGGACGCGGGGGCGCTTCCTGCGAGCGGCCATAGGCCATCACGCTTTCGGAATAGCTGATCGCGCGGCTGAGCGTGCGAATGAGCTTGGGCGCGAACCGCTGCACCATCGGGTCTTCGGTGTCGGCAAGCCTGTCCGACATCAACTGCGCCGACGCCAGGATATTGCGCATGTCGTGGTTGATCTTGGAAACGGCGAGGCCGAGGTCGGCCAGATGCTTCTGTTCCTTCAGCGTGCGTTGAAGGTCGCTCTGGATATGGGATATCTGGCGCTGGGCGATGCCGAATTCATCCTTGCGGTTTTCCGGAACGAGAATGAGCGCGGGGTTGTCGGGTGACGACGCGAAGTCGATCATGTTGCGATGCATGATGCGCACCGGCCGCAACAGCATTTCATGAATGATCAGGTAGATCAGGCTGGCCGCTATCACGGAAATGATGAGGGATATGAAAGTCACGTTGCGCGCATAGACGAGCATGGCATGACGAAGCGGCGCATCGGAGGTTACAATTTCAATGATGCGGTCGGGAGAACCGGACGAAACCGAACCGAAGATTCGCAGCGTTCTGTCCCCGCCATTGAACAATGTGCCGAATGCGTCCCATATGGCCGCCGCTTCGCTGATATTGTTGAGATCGATGACCTGATCGATCTTGCCGGGAACTTCTGACATGGCGAGCAGGCGCGATGCGCCCGCTTCCCGCATGGCAATGGCCTTGGTGCCGGTGGCCAGAAGCACCTTGTTCTGGATTTCGCGCGGCACGTCCATATTGCCGCTGGCAGCCAGCACCTCGCTGACGGCGCCCACCGTGTCGAGCCGGGAACTCATCCAGCGCACGCGCATGCTGGCCACGGAGGGGACGAAAATCAGAACTTCGGTGATCAGCACGGCGAGTGCGGTGAGGAGCAGCAGCTTGTTTGAAAGCCGGTTGCGCCAGGGCAGCCGCGTGAACTGGGTTGGAGAGAGCCGCTCGACGGTCGCAGTCTGCGAGGCCGCTTCAGGGGAAGGCGCGCCCGTGTCTGAGGTCTTTTCAACAACCGCCATAGCCTGCTTCCAATTCAAGGCGAACCGGCCCAATTGCCGCGGTGCCTAAACCGGTCTGCCGTCGAAACGCAATTCATAAAAGTAGCCTCCTATACATGGAGCGGGCCGATAAATCCAACAACCTTTGTTTAAACGGTTAAAAACGCACCCGTTTTCCGCGAACTTCATGCGTTGCATTACCGAAATTTAACTCGACGGCCCGGGGGCTCTGTGCGAAATCTTGGGAGGAAAAATCTGGGTGTCCTCAGGTCGCCGGCCAGAGGATGCATGATTTGCGCAATGTGAAGGCAATCATCATTCTGATACTATTTGCTGGCATTTTCCGCGCCCGACATAATGGTTTCGAATACGAGGTCCGTCAGGGCGACGGCAAACCTCGCCGGAGAGCTGAATGAAATCCTGGAAGCAGATTGCCCTGTGCCTGCTCATCGCCGCTGCCGCCGCCGGTGGCTGGTATGCATACAAGAACCAGTCCGATGTTGTGGGAGCCGCCGCAACCGGCGGAGAAGCGCCCAGAAACGGCGGAGCGCGGTCTGCGCCGCTGGTCGTCGTTGAGGCAGCGGGCGAAGAGACCATCAACAACCGGTTGACGGCTATCGGTTCGGCACGGGCTCTCAGCACCGTATCGATAACGCCATATTCCAGCGGCTACATGACGAAGCTTTACGTCAAGGCTGGCGACATGGTGAACGAAGGCGATCCGATTGCCGAACTGGATGCCGAGACCGAGAAGATCGCGGTCGCCAAGGCAGAGACCGCGCTCAAGGATGCGCAGACGACCCGCCAGCGCATCGCAAAATTGCGGGCGACGAACACCGCGACGGAAGTCCAGGTGGTCGAAGCGGAACTGGCGGTTGCCAATGCGCAGCTTGCCTTGCAGGACGCGCAGCTCGCCTTGAGCCGCCGCACGGTCCGCGCGCCGATTTCCGGCATCGTCGGCATCCTTCCCGTCAATGTGGGCAACTATATTACCGCGCAGACTGCCATCGGCCGCATCGACGACCGGTCGAAAGTTCTGATCGATATCTGGGTGCCGGAACGGTTCGCGCCGCAGATCAGGGCAGGCCAGCCTTTGACCGCGGAATCGACCGCTTTCCCCGGCGAGACCTATAGCGGAGAAATCAACGCTGTTGACAATATGCTGGATGAAGCCAGCCGGACATTGCACGTGCGCGCAGAAGTCCCCAACACGGAGGATCGCCTGCGTGCAGGCATGTCGTTCTCCGTCACGGTTCTTTTCCCGGGCGACCGCTATCCTTCGGTCGATCCGCTGGCCATTCAGTGGGGCGCCGACGGTTCCTATGTCTGGCGGGTTGAAAACGGCGTGGCCAAGAAAATCGAGGCCCGTATCGTTCAGCGCAATTCCACCAACATCCTCATAGACGGCCCGGTGAAGCAGGGCGACATGATCGTCACGCAGGGCGTCCAGACCGTGCGGGACGACGCGCCTGTTCGCGTGAAGGACGAACAGGGCACGGCATTGGCTGACCCTGCGTCGGCAAAGCGGACCGCAGGATGAGGATGCCAACGTGACCGGTCACAATTCTTCATCCGACAAGGGCGGGTCAACGGCGCTGTTCATTCGCCGTCCGGTCTTTGCATTCGTTATCAACGTTCTGATCGTTGTCGCGGGTCTGGCGGCCTTCACGGGCGTCGATATCCGCGAACTGCCGGACGTCGACCGGCCCGTCGTGACGATCAGCACGGACTTCAAGGGCGCGTCCGCCGAAACCATCGACCGCCAGCTGACGCAGGTTCTCGAAAACGCCGTGGCGCGCGTCTCCGGCGTGAAATCCATTTCCTCCACCTCGTCCTTTGAACGAAGCCGCGTCACGGTGGAGTTCAATGACGGCGTGGACCTCAATGTCGCAGCCGCCGACATGCGGGATGCGATCTCCCGCGTTGCCAATGACGTGCCGGAGGAGGCGGACCCTTCACGCATCATCAAGGCAGACTCCAATGCCGATGCGGTGATGCGTCTGGCGGTGACCTCGGACACCATGTCCGTCGACGACATGACGGTGCTGGTGGAAGACCAGATACAGGATATCCTGTCAGCCGTGCCGGGCGTTGCGGACGTTCAGGTCAATGGTGACCGCGACAAGATTTTTCGCATCGACATCAATCAGGCGCGCCTTGCAAGCTACGGTCTGACCATTGCCGATATAACCAGCGCGCTATCTTCCATGGGGCTGGATGCGCCGGCGGGCTCGCTGCGCAGCGCCGATCAGTCCATCGTGGTCCGGGCGACGGCCAATCTGGAAAAGCCGGAGGATTTCGAGAACGTCTACATCAACGGACACACGCAGATCCGCGATGTCGCGACCGTCACGCTGGGGCCGGATATCGAAAGTTCGGCCGTCCGCTCCAACGGCAAGACCGCGATCGGTCTCGGCATCGTCCGTCAGGCGCAGTCGAATACGCTCGACATTTCGCAAGGCATTCGCGCAGCGGTCGCCAATCTGCAAACGACCTTGCCCGCGGGCGTCAATATTGCTGTCACCAGTGACGACGCGAACTTCATCAATGGCGCTATCCACGAGGTGGAAATCGCGCTGATCGCGTCGGTGATCATCGTCGTTGCCATCATCTTCATGTTCCTGTGGGACATACGCGCCACGCTCATTCCGGCCCTGTCCATGCCCGTTGCCCTGATCGGCACAATTGCAGCCATCTATCTGGCGGGCTTCTCGGTCAATATTCTTACCCTTCTGGCGCTGGTGCTCGCCACGGGTCTGGTGGTGGACGATGCCATTGTGGTGCTGGAAAACGTTGTCCGGCGCCGCAATCAGGGCATGGGGCCGCGCGCCGCTGCCGTGCTCGGCACGCAGGAAGTCTTCTTCGCCGTTATCGCCACCACGCTCACATTGGCCGCCGTCTTTGTGCCGATTTCATTCTTGCCGGGTCAGGCAGGCGGCCTGTTTCGCGAGTTCGGTTTCGTTCTGGCGATTGCCGTCCTCCTGTCGTCCGTGGTTGCGCTGACGCTCTGCCCGATGCTCGCCTCCCGCTTTCTCAAGGAAGGCAATGGCGAGGACAGCGGCCATGGTCCGCTTTTCCTGCGCCGGATCGGCGGGGGACTTGCTGCCTTTTACCGAAAGACGCTGCATATCTGTCTTTCAGCGCCTTTTGTCGTCGTGCTCGTCGCTTTGCTTTTCGCGGGCGCATCCTATGTCGGCTATGGCCTGATCCGTCAGGAACTGACGCCATCGGAAGACCGCGCCGTTGCGCTGCTGCGGGTCAACGGACCCCAGGGCATCAGCGTCGAGTTCCTTCAGTCGCAGCTCGACAAGATCGAGGAGGCGATCCAGCCCCTGCGCGACAGTGGTGAAATCACCACCACCTATGCCATTGCGGGTTCGGGTGGAGCCTCCAATAACGGCTTTGTGGTCCTGACGCTGGCGCCGTGGAAGGAACGCGCGCGCAGCCAGCAGGAAATCATGGCTGACATCACCCAGCGTATTAAGGGCATAACGGCGGTGCGTATCTTTACCACCCAGCCCAACAGCCTTGGTATTCGCGGCGCGGGCAACGGCTTGCAATTTGCCATCGTCGGCAGCGACTATGCCAAGCTGCAGCCTGCGGCGCAGGCGGTCGTCGCCGCGCTGGAAAAGGACCCGCGCTTCGTGCAGCCGCGCCTTTCCGTGGAAGCGACCCAGCCGCAATTGTCCGTTGAGATCAATCGCGAGCGGGCCTCTGATCTCGGCATCGACATCACCGGCCTCGCCAATGCGGTGCAATCGGTGCTCGATGGCCGCAAGATCGGATCGGTTTATGTCGGGGATCGCAGCTTCGATGTGAAACTCGTTGCCACCACCAATCCGATCAACGATCCGACCGATCTTGAAAACATCTTCATGAAGACGTCGGACGGCCGTTATGTGCCGATGTCATCCATCGCCTCGGTCGTCGAAAAAGCGGTTCCGCCGCAGCTTGATCGCGAAACGCGCCAGCGTTCGGTCTCGATCACCACAAACCTGCGCAACGATTTCGCCCTGGGCGATGCCTATAAGGCCGCGCAGGAAATCGCAGCGCCCCTGTTGCCGCCGGGAAGCCACATCATTCCGCTGGCGGAAGCTTCAACGCTCAGCGAAACGTCAAGCGGTCTCGCCATGGTGTTCGGCTTTGCCATCGTCATCATTCTTCTGGTGCTGGCAGCGCAGTTTGAAAGCTTTGTCAGTGCGCTGATCGTGATGGCGACAGTTCCCTTGGGGCTCGGTTGCGCGGTTTTCGCCATGCTGCTGACCGGCACCAGCCTCAACGTCTATAGCCAGATCGGCCTTGTGCTTCTGGTCGGCATCATGGCCAAGAACGGTATCCTGATCGTCGAGTTCGCGGATCAATTGCGTGACAAGGGCTTGAGCGTGCGCGAGGCAATCGAGGAAGCATCCAACATTCGTCTTCGCCCCGTCTGCATGACGATGATCTGCGCTGTTCTTGGCGGCGTGCCGCTGATTCTGGCGAGCGGCGCCGGTGCGGAAGCCCGCGTGGCTCTGGGCTGGGTCATCGTTGGCGGCCTTGGTCTGGCAACCATCGCGACGCTCTATGTGACGCCGGTCGCCTACCTCCTGCTCGGGCGCTTCACGCAGCCCAAGGCAGAGGAAGAAGCGCGGCTTGAGCGGGAACTCGACCAGGCGCTCAAGGAAAGGCCGCGAGGCGGCGGCGCTGCTGAACCCGCGGAGTAAACTTGGAAGAAGAAACCGGCCTTTTGGGCCGGTTTCTTTTCATTTTGAGCTTGATCACTTCTTCATGGCGTCGGTGATCTTCGCGGTCCACGCGCCTTCCGGTTTCTTGGTGATGACAGGATCGGAACCGCCGCCGAGAAGGGTTTCCACCGTGCGGTCAGCGGCTGCCACGTCAAGGGTGCCATCGGAACCGTCGACCAGCTTGCCGATTTCCTTGACCATACGCTCCTGAACCTCCTTGGTTTGCGCGCCGGAAGCATCATTGTCGAGCACGATATCCGCTGCCTCGCCCGGATTTTCAGAAGCGTATTTCCAGCCCTTCATCGAGGCGCGGACAAAACGGGCCAGCTTGTCGACCATTGCCGGATCGTCAAGGCTCTTTTCCAGCACGTAAAGCCCGTCTTCCAGCGTGGCTACGCCCTGTTCCTCATACGGGAAGACGACAAGCTGATCTGCCGGAATGCCTGCATCGATCACCTGCCAATATTCATTATAGGTCATGGTGGAAATGCAATCGGCCTGCTTCTGGATCAGCGGGTCGACATTGAAGCCCTGCTTCAGCACGGTCACGCCGTCCTTGCCGCCCTCGGTCGGGATTTTCAGGTGGTTCATCCAGGACAGGAAAGGATATTCATTGCCGCCAAACCACACGCCAAGCGTGCGGCCCCGAAAATCTTCCGGCTTGGTGATGTTGGTGTCCTTGCGGCAGGTCAGCATCATGCCGGACTTCTTGAAGGGCTGGGCGATGTTGACGAGCGGGACGCCTTTTTCGCGGGTGGCGAGCGCCGACGGCATCCAGTCGACCACGACATCCGCCCCGCCGCCTGCGATAACCTGCGGCGGCGCCACGTCAGGCCCGCCCGGCTTGATATCGACGTCCAGATTTTCTTCCTCGTAGAAGCCCTTGTCCTTGGCCACGTAGTAGCCGGCGAACTGCCCCTGCGTCACCCATTTGAGCTGCAAGGTCAGCTTGTCGGCAGCCATTGCCGAACTGCTCATCAGAGCGAGCGCCAGCCCCGCAGTGCCAAGGCATAAGGAAATTGCCTTTTTCATTTTCAGTTCTCCTCTGGTTCTTTTTTTATTACGTGCATTTGGCCCGAAAACCGGTTCCCACTTTTCGGAATGCACTTTGGTCCACCTTATTTTTGCGGATGCCAAATATTCAGGCTTATGCCCTCCTGTATGAAGGGTGCCAGAATGTCACTTTGCGCTCGATCAGCGCGATCAGCCCGTAAGAAAGCGATCCGGCAAGCGCAGCCACAAAGATTTCCGCCCAGACCATATCCACATTCATCCGCCCGATTTCGGCGGAGATGCGGAAGCCCATGCCGACAATCGGCGTGCCGAAAAATTCCGCCACGATCGCGCCGATCAGCGCCAGGGTGGAATTGATCTTGAGAGCGTTGAAGATGAAGGGCATGGCGGCTGGCAGACGCAGCTTGAACAATGTCTGCCAGTAGTTCGAGCCGTAGGTTTCCATCATGTCCCGTTCCATCGCCCCGGTGCTGGCAAGGCCCGCAACCGTGTTCACCAGCATCGGGAAGAAGGTCATGATGATGACGACCGCCGCCTTTGACTGCCAGTCGAAGCCGAACCACATCACCATGATCGGCGCGACGCCGACAATGGGAAGCGCTGCGGCCAGATTGCCGAGCGGCAGCAGCCCTTTGCGCAGGAAAGGAATACGGTCTGCGATAATGGCGGTGATGAAGCCAAGGCCGCACCCGGCGACATAGCCGATGATGACGGCCTTGAGAAATGTCTGCCTGAAATCCGCCCAGAGGATCGGCACGGACGCCGCGATACGCGCCCAGATTGCCGAAGGCGCTGGCAGGAGAACCTGCGGAATGGCGAAGAGCCGGACCGTTACCTCCCACAGCAACAGCATTGCGATGCCGAACAGCGCGGGCACCGCGATATCCAGCATCTTCTGGCCGAGTGGATTGCGGGTCTTCAGGCTTGCCACCCAACCCACGACCAGCCATGAGAGGGCGATCAGCGCTACGACGGAAAGAATGCCTGTCATCATGCGGCTGCCCTTTCCGGCTTCGCGCCCATGCGCCGGTTGACGATCCCTGCGGCAATGCCGATCAGGGCCACGAGAACAGCGGCCATCAATGCGGCTGCAACGAGTGCCGCCCATATCTGCACGGTCTGTCCGTAGTAAGAACCTGCAAGCAGGCGCGCGCCGAGACCGGCGACCGCGCCGGTTGGCAACTCGCCCACAATCGCGCCGACGAGGCTGATAGCGACCGCGATCTGCATGGAGGTGAAGAGAAACGGCATGGCCGCAGGCCAGCGCAATTTCCAGAATATCTGCGATCTCGATGCATTATAGGTGCGCATAAGGTCGAGATGCATGACGTCAGGCGACCTCAGCCCCTTCACCATGCCGACAGCGACCGGGAAGAAGGAGAGATAGGTCGAAATGATCGCCTTGGGCAGCAGGCCCGATATGCCGATGGCGTTCAGCACCACGATAATCATTGGCGCGATGGCGAGGATCGGGATCGTCTGCGATGTGATGATCCACGGCATCAGGCTTTTGTCGAGCGTGCGGGAGTGCACGATGCCGACAGCAAGGAGAACGCCGAGCGCCGATCCAAGCACGAAACCCAGCAAGGTGGAGGATAACGTCACCCAGCCGTGATAGACGAGGCTGCGCTTGGAGCTGGGCTTGACCCCGAAGACGGTCTTCCAGATTTCTTCGGCCACCTGATGCGGCGCAGGCAGCACCGGCCGCTCCTGATGCATCGTGTTGGCGACGAGCGTGGAGAAGGTGATTTCCCTCCCCGCGCGCGCAGCCTGATCACGCTCGAACGGCGCATTGAGAAACGCCGCAAGCCCATACCAGAGCGCGATGATGACGATGAGGATCGTCGTAACCGGGATCAGCTTGTCGCGCTGGAAGGGGGCCTCAGTCATGGATATGCCCCAGCCGAAGCCCTTCGCGAACGCGATGGGCGATCTTGAGAAAGGCTTCCGATTCCCGGATTTCCAGCGGCCTGTCGGGGCCAAGGTCGCAATCGATGATTTCATGAATCCGGCCCGGACGCGGGCTCATGACGACAATCTTGGTCGAGAGAAACACGGCTTCCGGGATCGAATGCGTGACGAAAATCACGGTCTTGCGGGTCGCTGCCCATAGCTTGAGGAGCTGTTCGTTGAGATGGTCGCGCACGATCTCGTCCAGCGCGCCGAAAGGTTCGTCCATCAGCAGCATGTCCGGGTCGAAGGACAGCGCACGGGCAATCGATGCGCGCTGCTGCATGCCGCCTGAAAGCTGCCATGGATATTTCTTGCCGAAGCCCGAAAGATTGACGAGCGCGAGGTTCTTTTCGATCCGCTCGCGCCGGTCTGCCTTGGAGAACCCCATGATCTCCAGCGGTAGGCTGATATTGTCTTCGATGGTGCGCCAGGGAAACAGCGCCGCCGCCTGAAAGACATAACCGTAGGACCGGTCGAGGCGGGCCTGTTCCGGTGTTTTTCCGTTCACGGTTACGGAGCCGGAAGTGGGCTGTTCCAGATCGGCGACCACGCGCATCAGCGTGGTCTTGCCGCATCCCGAAGGCCCGATGAAGGAGACGAACTCGCCGCGCTTGACGGCGAGGTCTATATTGGAAAGCGCGTGGACCGGCCCGTCATTGGTCTCGAAGACAAGCGACAGGTCTTTGATGTCGATCACGGTCTGCGCATTTGCCTCGCCCCTCTCCGGGGCCATGCTGTCATTCAAACTCATGCGCGGTTCCCGAAGCTGGACGATGGCCATGTATCAGACCCCTATCGGCATATGTTCGGCGCTGCGCTCCACCTTGCGCGGCGCGACGATTTCCTTCCATTGCGACAGCGCCCGATTGGCGGCGCCATTCGGCTCGCGCTCGATGAAGCGCCCGTCGCCCGGCTGTGCCGTGACATGGCCCTTGTCGAAAGCAATGCGCCCGCGGGAAAGCGTCATCTTCGGCAGGCCCTTGAGCTCGAAGCCTTCAAACACGTTGTAGTCGATGGAGGAATGCTGGGTCTTTGCAGAGACCTTCCGGGTCGCCTCCGGGTCCCAGATGACAAGATCGGCATCCGCACCCGGCAGCACCGCGCCTTTCTGCGGATAGATGTTCAAGATCTTGGCAATGTTGGTCGAAGTGACAGCCACAAATTCATTTGGCGTGAGGCGCCCGGTGCGCACGCCGCGTGTCCACAGCACCGGCATGCGTTCTTCCAGCCCACCCGTACCGTTGGGAATCTTGGTGAAATTGCCGATGCCGTAGCGCTTCTGTTCGGTGGTGAAGGCGCAATGGTCGGTGGCCACGCATTGCAGGCTTCCCGCTGCAAGGCCGGCCCACAGACTGTCCTGATTGACCTTGTCGCGGAATGGCGGCGACATCACGCGGCGCGCCGCATAGTCCCAATCCCGATTGTGATATTCGCTCTCATCGAGCGTCAGATGCTGGATCAGCGGTTCGCCGAAAACACGCATCCCCTTCTGGCGGGCACGGCGGATCGCCTCATGGCTCTGCTCGCAGGAAACATGCACGACATAAAGCGGCACGCCCGCCTGATCGGCGATCATGATGGCGCGGTTGGTGGCTTCGCCTTCCACTTCCGGCGGACGGGAATAGGCATGCGCCTCCGGCCCGTCATTGCCTTCCGCCAGCAGTTTCGCCTGCAACTGCGCGACGATATCGCCGTTTTCGGCATGGACGAGCGGCATGGCGCCTAGTTCCGCGCAGCGCTGGAACGAGGCGAACATCTCGTCATCATTCACCATCAGCGCGCCCTTATAGGCCATGAAATGCTTGAAGGTATTGATGCCGCGCTTCACCACTTCGGCCATTTCATTGAAGGTTCGCTCGTTCCAGCCGGTGATGGCCATGTGGAACGAATAGTCGGTGCGCGCCTTGCCCGCTTTCTGAAACCATTCCTGCAAGGCTTCCAGAAGATTGCCTTCCGAGCCGGGGAGGACGAAATCGACCACCATCGTCGTGCCGCCCGCAAGCGCGGCAGAAGTCCCCGTATCGAAATCGTCGGAGGAATAGGTGCCCATGAAGGGCATCTGCAAATGGGTGTGCGGGTCGATGCCGCCGGGCATGATATAGCAGCCGGATGCATCGATCACTTCATCGCCGGAGAGATTGTCGCCGACGGCAACGATCTTCTCGCCTTCGATGAGAACATCGGCTTTAAAGGTGCGGTCAGCCGTGATGACGGTTCCGCCTTTGATGACCTTTGCCATTGTTCGTCGTTCCCCTTTTGGTTTTGTTGCGAACAGTAGCAGTATCGGAGAGGTCCGAAATCAACTCACAATTTCAGCGGTCTCCAATACTGCATGCAGAAGCACGTCGGTTCCCGCCGACGCCCATTCTTTCGAAATGTCCTCGTCTTCATTATGGCTAAGGCCGTCCACGCAAGGACACATGACCATGGCCGTCGGCGCGACGCGGTTGATCCAGCAGGCATCATGGCCAGCGCCCGAAACGATATTGCGGTGGCTGTAGCCGAGCCGTTCCGCCGCATTGCGGATCGCCTCCACGCAGCCATTATCGAAAGTCACCGGGTCGAAATGACCCGCCACTTCGATCTCGATGCCGATGCCAAGTTCCGCGGCGATCTTCGGCGCTTCCTTTTCAAAACGCGCTTTCATATCGTCCAGCACAGCCTGGTTGGGCGAACGGAAATCGACGGTAAAAACGATCTGGCCGGGAAGCACATTGCGCGAATTGGGCGATACGTCGATATGGCCGACCCCGCCCACCGCGTCCGGCTGGTGCGCCATGGCGATCTCGTTGACAAGCTGCAGCATGCGGCCAAGGCCAAGGCTTGCATTCTTGCGCATCTTCATCGGCGTGGAGCCGGTATGCGCTTCCTTGCCGGTCAGGGTCACTTGCAGCCACCACAGCCCCTGGCCGTGGGTGACGACGCCAATATCCTTGTGTTCCGCTTCGAGGATTGGTCCCTGTTCGATGTGAAGCTCGAACATCGCATGGATCTTGCGCTGCCCGACCGGCTCATCACCTTTCCAGCCGATGCGCTTCAGCTCATCGCCGAATTTCTTGCCCTTGGCGTCGGTGCGCTGATAAGCCCATTCCTGTTCGTGGACACCGGCAAAAACACCCGATGAAAGCATGGCGGGCGCAAAGCGCGTGCCTTCCTCATTCGTCCAGTTGACGACGACGATGGGGCGCTTTGTCTTGATGTTCAAGTCGTTGAGCGTGCGCATGACTTCGAGGCCGCCGAGCACGCCCAGCACGCCATCGAATTTTCCGCCGGTCGGCTGCGTGTCCAGATGGCTGCCCATATAGACCGGATCGGCATCCGCATCTTCGCCGGGGCGGGTGAAGAACATGTTCCCCATCGTGTCCACGCCCATCGAAAGCCCGGCTTTTTCACACCAGCTTTGAAACAGCTTGCGGCCATCGCCATCCTCATTGGTCAGGGTCTGGCGATTGTTGCCACCGCGCAAACCGGGGCCGATGCGGGCCATGTCCATCAGACTGTCCCACAGACGATCGCCGTTGACTCTAAGATTGCTGGTGAGCACCATGCGCTCTGCCTCCGCATTCTGTATGGGCGTTCAAATCCGGGCCATTATATTTCTGGCCCACATTCACCCGCCAATATATGTTCCCGTGACCCGGCTCTTTGGCCACAATATTCTTGCCTTGCGCAAAAACTTGACTAGTTGGTCAAATTGCAGGCTAGAAGAGCCTTTGAACATGGTCAAGCGCTTTTGAAAAATTCTATGCTGCTGAAAGGTGTCAAATGGCCACAGCTCCTTCAGACTCACGGACCGAGACGGTCGAAAGCGACAGGACGTCGAATGACAGGTCGGAAGGTGCGACACGCATTCAGGGCATCAATCGCAGGCTTATCCTCGATGCAGCGCTGGAGGTTTTTTCCGCTTACGGTTTTCGCGGGTCGACCATCGACCAGATCGCCGAGAAGGCGGGCATGTCGAAGCCAAACCTGCTTTATTATTTCCCGCGCAAGCAGAATATCTATGTGACCGTGCTGGAAGACACGCTCGCCAGCTGGCTGGAGCCTTTCGAGCATATCGACCCGGACGGCGATCCGCTGGAGGAATTGCGTCGCTATATCCGGT
Organism: Brucella pseudintermedia; assembly: GCF_008932435.1. GTDB lineage: Bacteria > Pseudomonadota > Alphaproteobacteria > Rhizobiales > Rhizobiaceae > Brucella > Brucella pseudintermedia. Next base: position 153,118 of record NZ_WBWE01000008.1, read on the forward strand.
TGAAGCTCGAAATGTCGGCGAAGAAACCGGAGGCTTCGCGCCTCTTTGCCAATGAGATATTGCACGGCGCACCGGCGATTTCCGATTTCCTGAAGGGGCATCTGAAGCAACTGGTCGATGAAAAGGCGGCGGTCATTCATCGATGGATCGCTGAAAAGCGCCTGGCCCCGGTCGATCCTTATCACCTGATTTTCACCATATGGGCGGTAACGCAGCACTATTCGGATTTTTCCGTTCAGGTCGCAGCCGTTCTCGGCCGCCGTTCGGAGGAGGCCGGATTTTATGACGAAACGGCCCGGGCGGTGAGCGCCATCATTCTTGACGGCATTCGCCCGCGGGACGAAAGTCCGGCCTCATGAAGACGATTCGAATTTCGGCAGCCATTGTCCGCGATGAAGCGGGCCGTTTCCTTCTCGTGCGCAAGCGCGGCAGCGAGATTTTCTTCCAGCCGGGCGGCAAGATCGATGCGGGGGAGCAGCCTGAAGTGGCGCTCATCCGCGAGATCGAGGAAGAGCTCGGCATTCTCATTGACGAGAGCCAGCTCCGCTATGCCGCGAAAATGGCAGCGCCTGCCGCCAATGAAGCCGATGCGACGGTCGAGGCGGAATTGTTTCACCTGACTTTGAAGGACGGTCAGGTTCCCGTTGCCTCCAGCGAGATCGAGGAACTTCTCTGGAACCCGCCGGGCGATACGACGCGCCCGGTCGCCCTGCTGTCGCAGAGCATCCAGGCGCGTTTTGCAGAAAAATAGCCGTTGTTGCGGTAATTTTATTCGCGCATGAATAATCTGTTCGCATGTGCATATATTTCAATTGCGCTTCGACGGTCCGGCTTCTATCAATCGCCAAATGAGGAGTGCGGCGATCGCCGTTGTTGAGGAGATATCCATGCATTTGAAGGCATCCGAAAAGCGAACGCTTGGCCGTACCGGCTTGACCGTCACCGCGCTTGGTCTGGGAACCGCGCCTTTGGGCGGGCTTTATGCGCCTGTTTCCCGCGCCGACGCCGATGCTTTGCTGGAAGCTGCTTGGGCCAGCGGTATCCGGTATTACGACAGTGCACCGATGTATGGCTATGGCCGCAGCGAGCATCTTCTCGGCGATATGCTGCGTGAAAAGAGCGAGCGCGCCGTTGTTTCAACCAAGGTCGGGCGCCTGATGGCCAATGAGCGTGCAGGCCGGACCTTGCCGCCGCCGCTGCCGAAAAACCCGTTCGATTCCGGCTGGCACAATGGCCTCAATTTTCGCGAGGTTTTTGATTACAGCTATGACGGCATCATGCGCAGTTTCGATGACAGCCAGCAGCGTCTCGGCTTTCCTGAAATCGACCTGCTTTATGTCCACGACATTGGCCGCGTGACCCATGCCGAAAGGCACGAGCATCACTGGAACGCGCTGACCAGGGGCGGCGGATTTCGGGCGCTGGCCGAATTGCGCGAGGCCGGAAATATCAAGGGTTTCGGTCTCGGCGTGAACGAATGGCAGGTCATTCGCGATGCGCTGGAAGAAGCTGATCTTGATTGCTCGCTTCTGGCTGGCCGCTATTCGCTGCTTGATCAGGTGTCGGAAAAGGAATTCCTGCCATTGGCGCAAAAGCGCGGCATGGCGCTGGTCATCGCGGGTGTGTTCAATTCGGGGATTCTGGCTGCGCCGCGCGGCGGCGAACAGAAGTTCGACTATGCCGACGCGCCTGCTGAAATCGTTGCGCGCACCAATCGCTTGCATGATATTTGCGACGAGTATCATGTTCCGCTTGCCGCTGCAGCCATGCAGTTCCCGATGAGGCATGAGGCCGTCAGCTCCATTCTGATCGGTGTCCGCTCGCCGGAACAGATCAGGCAGAATGTGGTCTGGTTCGAGCAATCGATCCCGGATGAATTCTGGGCGAAATTGCGTTCCGAAGGCCTTATTTCGTAACCATGGCCTCCAGAATCCTCTGCGTCGGTGCCCTCACCATGGACACCATCTTGCGCCTTGACGCGCTCCCTCACGCGGCGGGCAAATATCTGCCGCGCGAGGCCGTGGAAATCGCGGCAGGCATGGCTTCGAGCGCAGCCGCGGCGATTGCCCGGCTGGGCGGCGATGTGGCGCTATGGGCTTCCGCGGGAATTGACCCGGTGGGTGATCGCGCCGTCGCGGAGCTTCAAGCCGAAGGCATCGATTGTGCCTATATCCGGCGGCTGCAAGGTGTACGCACGGCGTTTTCGTCGATCCTCGTTGATGCGGGCGGCGAGCGTATCATCGTGCCTTTTTATGATCGCAGGCTTGCAAGCCCGTCCGATGTGGCGCCGCCGATTGCAGCGGGAGCCTATGCTGCCGTAATGGTCGATGTTCGCTGGCCGTGGGCGGCTGAAACCGCGCTGCGTGCTGCCCGCGAAGCGGGCATTCCGGCCATATTGGATGCCGATACCGCGCCCGTCAAACTGCTCGAGACGCTGCTTCCGCTTGCAACCCATATCGTCGCATCGGAACCCGCCGCAAGCAGCGTCGCGGGCGCGACGGATTTGCGCGAGTGCGTCCGGATCCTGAGCCGTCGCTATGATGTGTTCACAGCGGTCACCGCTGGGGCGGAAGGCTGCTACTGGGCGGAAGGCGCTGGCGAGCCGGTTTCGCATATGCCCGGTTTCAAGGTGGATGCTGTGGACACGCTGGCGGCGGGCGACGTCTTCCATGGCGCTTTCGCGCATGGTCTGGTGGAAGGCAAGGATATCGCCGACATGATCCGCTTTGCCAGTGCCGCAGCCGCCATCAAATGCGCCCGCTTCGGCGGGCGGGCCGGTTCGCCAAGCCGGGCGGAAGTTCTTTCCTTCATCGAAACAGGTATTGTACCAAACCGATAAGCTGATTGTCTCCAGACTTTGCCCCCCTCGTCCTTCGAGGCGCTTTTTCAACAGCTCCTCAGGATGGGAGAGGGAGATTGTCAGCGCGCTGAACTGGCTCGCATTTCAGGTAATTTTCTTCCTCTCCATTCTCCGAAAATCATGTAGTTACCCACTGAACTCGAATTGACTCTTTACTAACATGTTAGTATGTGCGAGCTTAAAGTTCAAATATGGGAGGAGCCAGTTTTGGCACATGATCATTCGGGGCAGGAGCGTTTCGGTCTCTCTGCAGCGCTCACCACGCCATTCGATGCGGATGGCAAGATCGATGTCAGCCGTGCGCTGAAGCACGCACATGCGCGGCTCGATAATGGCTGCTCGAGCGTAACCCTGTTCGGCACCACGGGCGAAGGTTCGTCGATTGCCGATGCCGAACGCGCCGCTCTGCTCGATGCATTTGTTGCAGACGGTTTTCCGGCGTCCAGCATCGTCGTCGGTGTGATGGAAAATTCGGTTGCCGACGCCGTTCTTCAAGCTGGCGATGGGCTGCGCCGCGGCTGCAAGGCCATTCTTCTGGCGCCCCCTTCCTATTTCAAGAACCTGTCCGATGAAGGCCTGTTCAACTGGTTCTCGTCTGTCTTCAAAGGCTTGGGTGAAGATGCTCGCGGCATCATTCTCTACAATATTCCCTCGGTTACAGCGGTCGAGCTTTCGGTCGATCTGATCAGCCGCTTGCGCGCAGCCCTTGGCGACGTCATCATTGGCGTGAAGGACTCTTCTGGCAACTGGGCCTATACCGAAAAACTGCTCGCGGCGCACAAGGACATCGCGATCCTGATCGGCGACGAGCGTGATCTGGCCGCAGGTGTTCGTCTCGGCGGGCAGGGCGCGATTTCCGGCATGGCCAACCTGTTCCCCGACCGTCTTCTGCGCATGATCAATGAGGGGAAGGACGATGCCGAACTGGTGGCCGCGGTACGGCAATTGCTGAACTATCCGGTGACGCCAGCGGTGAAGGCCATGGTGGCGCGCCATACGGGCGACAAGGAATGGCGCCGTGTGCGCGCGCCCCTGATTTCACTCAATGATGCGGACTTCGATGCAATTGGCAGTGTATTCGACCGTTTGCATATGGCAAAAGCGGCCTGAAGGCGGCATAAGCCGGAAAGGATAGAGGGGGAACGGATTTGGCGGAAGATCACAACGAGCCGGTGAAACTGCGGGATAAGGCTTACCAGAGCTTCACCCAGCATTTGCTGGCGCGTGATTTTCATCCGGGCCAGTTCGTTTCGCAGCGCCAGCTCGTCACCATGACGGGCTTGCCGCTCGGCGCGATCCGCGAACTCATCCCCCGCCTTGAAGCGGAAGGCCTTATCAAGACCGTGCCGCAGCGGGGGCTCCAGATCGCCCATATCGACCTCAATCTGATCCGCGAAGCGTTTCAGTTCCGCCTTTTCATCGAGAAAGAATCGGTTGCGATCTTTTGCCAATCGGCCTCCGACGAATTGCTGCGCGCATTGCGCGCGGAACATGAGGAAACTCTGGAACGCGCGATGGCGGAAGGTGAGACGCCGGAACTCGAAGCGCGGGCGCAGACTATCGACTGGAGCCTGCACGATACGATTGTCGGCTCGCTCGATAATGAGATCATCTGGCGCGCCTATCAGACGAACACGATCAAGATGCGCCTGATCAATCAGGAGCGTTTCCGCATCACTGGCCGCGTTATACCGGTCATGCAGGAACATCTGGCCGTCCTCGCTGCAATCGAGACACGCGATCCGCAAACCGCCATGGATGCGATCGCCGTTCACATCAACAATGCGCGGAAACTGGCTTTGCAGATTTGACAACCAAGGCCCGGCAAGAGGAGTTGCCGGACCGACGGAATATTTGGGGAGGAGTAAGCAATGAACCTATTACGTCCAACACGCCGGCAATTCCTGGCTGGATCGGCGGCAATCGCCGCATCGGGCATGACCGGCATCAGCCCGTCTTTCGCCCAGTCGAAAGTCGACTGGAAGAAATTTGCCGGAACCACGCTTGAAGTAAACCTCATCAAGAGCCCGCGTGGTGAAATCCTTCAGAAATACCAGAAGGAATTCGAGGAACTCACCGGCATCAAGGTGCATTCCGAGCAGATGCCGGAACAGCAGCAGCGCCAGAAGGCGGTGATCGAGCTGACGTCCGGCCGCCCGAGCTTCGACGTCATCCATATCAGCTATCACGTTCAGAAGCGCCAGTTTGAGAAGGGCGGCTGGCTTGCCGACCTGAACCCGTTCCTGAAAGACCCGACGCTGACGGATGCATCGCTCACGGAAGATGATTTCGCAAGCGCTGGCCTGACCTTCGCCAAGGACGCCAATGGCCGTTTCGGCGCGCTGCCATTCTCGGTCGATTACTGGATCATCTACTGGAACAAGGAACTCTTTGCCGCCAAGGGCATCGAATTCCCGAAGACCTTTGAGGAACTGGTCGCTGCCGCCGAAGCGCTCACCGACCCGTCGACCAACACCTATGGTTTCGTCGCGCGCGGCATGAAGAATGCCAATGCGCCGGTCTATACCAGCCTCTTGCTCGGCTATGGCAAGCAGTCGGTTGATGCCGATGGCAACCTCCAGACGGATTCGCCGGAAGGCATTGAAGCCGCAAAGCTCTACCAGCGCCTTATGACCAAATCGGCGCCTCCCGGCGTTGCGGGCTTCAACTGGGCCGAATGCCAGTCGAACTTCCTGCAAGGCCGCGTCGGCATGTGGCTCGACGGCATCGGTTTTGCGCCGCCGCTCGAAGACCCGAACAAGTCGCGCGTCGTCGGCAAGGTCGGTTATGGCGTCATGCCGGCAGGCCCGAATGCACAGGCAGCACCGACGACAGGCGACGGCATCGGCGTGACCGAAGCATCCAAGAACAAGGAAGCTGCTTACCTCTATTGCCAGTGGGCCATTTCCAAGGAGATGGGCGCCCGCCTGTTGCAGTCGGGATCGGGCGTTCCGTTCCGCAAGTCCGTCATTGATGACGAGGCTGTGCGCAAGGGCGTCACCATGCCGGAAGGCTGGGTGGAAGCCTTGTCGAAGTCGGCTCCGATCAGCCAGCTCTGCCTGCCGGTCATCGTGCCTGTCACGGAATTCCGCGACATCATCGGTGTTGGCCTCACCAATCTGCTGAACGGCGCCGACGCGGAAGCTGAAATGAAACGCGCGACGGAAGAATTCCGTCCGGTCCTCGCACGGAGCGAAGGAAAATGACATCTGCCGCCCCGACTGGAGCAAAAACGGAAGCTGCCGCCGCAGCTTCCTTCACAAAGACAGGCAAGAGCCGCTTGCGGCCAAGCTACTGGCCGTTTGTTCTTCCAGCCTTGATCACCGTCGGGGCGGTGATCGTCTTCCCATGGGTGTTTACGCTCTGGATGAGTGCCAACCAGTGGCAGCTTGGCGGCGAGCAAAGCTTTGTCGGCTTCGACAATTATCTGCGTCTTGCCGCCGACATGCGCTTCTGGGAATCCATGTGGCATACGGTTGTCTATACGGTTCTGTCGGTCGTGGCCCCGATGATTCTGGGGACGGTCGCAGCACTGGTCTTTGACAGCAAGCTGCCGATGCGCGGACTGCTGCGCGGCATCTTCGTCATGCCGATGATGGCGACGCCGGTGGCTGTCGCGCTGGTCTGGACGATGATGTATCATCCGCAGCTCGGCGTTCTGAACTATCTTCTGTCACTGGTCGGCATTCCGCCGCAGGAATGGATATTCAACCAGAACACGGTAATCCCGTCGCTGGTGCTTGTGGAAACCTGGCAGTGGACGCCGCTTGTCATGCTGATCGTGCTTGGCGGGCTTGCCTCCATGCCGCGCGATCCGTTTGAAAGCGCGGAAATTGATGGCGCCAATGGCTGGCAGAAGTTCCGCTACATCACGTTGCCGATGATCCTGCCGTTCATCATGGTGGCCGTCATTATTCGTTCGATCGATGCGCTGAAAAGCTTCGACATCATCTATGCGATGACGCAGGGCGGGCCGGGAACCGCATCGGAAACCATCAATATCTATCTCTATAATGTGGCGTTTTCCTATTACGACATTGGCTATGCATCGGCGATTGCCGTGGTGTTCTTCGTTGTCATTATCGCCATGTCGCTGGTTCTCCTGGCTCTTCGTCAGCGGACCAAGTGGAACGCCTGAGGACCGACCATGGCACGCAAATCAATTCTTTCGAAGCTTGGCACGGCACTCCTGGTCTTCATCATCGTGTCGCCTGCGATCTTCTTCTTCGTCTGGATGCTGTCGCTTTCGCTGAAATATGAAATCGACAATGGCGCTTACCCGCCAATCCTGATCCCGGAGCGTTTCGCCTGGTCGAACTATACCGAGATTTTCGCGGCCAACGACTTTCTGCTCTACTTCTGGAACAGCCTGCTTGTGACCGGCATGGCGACCTTGCTTGCGCTGCTGGTCGGTGTTCCGGCGGGCTATGGCATTGCGCGGCTCAAGGCGCACAAGTCGGCAATCGTAATCATGATCGCCCGCATGACGCCGGGCCTGTCCTACCTGATCCCGCTGTTCCTTCTGTTCCAGACGTTGGGCCTGCTCGGCACGCTCTGGCCGCAGATCATCATCCATCTGGTCGTCACCGTTCCTATCGTGATCTGGATCATGATCGGCTATTTCGAGACAACGCCGCTGGAACTGGAAGAAGCCGCCATTATCGACGGTGCCTCCTCGTGGCAGGTGTTCATGAAAGTCGCTCTGCCGATTGCCAAGCCCGGCATCGTCGTTTCGCTCATCCTTGCGGTGATCTTCTCGTGGAACAATTTCGTATTCGGCATCGTGCTTGCAAGCCGCGAGACGCGAACCTTGCCGGTCGCGGTCTACAACATGCTGTCCTTCGAGCAGGTCAGCTGGGGTCCGCTTGCAGCCGCAGCCCTCGTGGTCACATTGCCGGTCCTGCTGCTAACCGTATTCGCACAGCGCCAGATCGTTGCCGGTCTGACCGCAGGCGCCGTCAAATAGGAATTGAGGTCAAGATGGCATCTGTATCCATCCGAAATGCAATCAAGAAATATGGCAATGTCGGCGTGTTGCATGGCGTGTCCGTGGATATTCAGGACGGTGAATTTGTCGTGCTGGTCGGCCCGTCGGGCTGCGGAAAGTCGACGCTTCTGCGCATGATCGCAGGACTTGAGGAAATCAGCGACGGCGAAATTGCCATCGGGCCGCGCGTGGTCAACGACCTGCGCGCCAAGGAACGCGATATCGCCATGGTGTTCCAGAATTATGCGCTCTACCCGCATATGACTGTGGCCGACAATATGGGCTTTGCGCTCATGCTGAAAAATGCCCCGAAGGAAGAGCGCGACAGCCGTGTGGCGCGCGCCGCTGAAATCCTCGGCCTCAACAAGCTGCTCGACCGTTTTCCGCGCCAGCTTTCCGGCGGCCAGCGCCAGCGTGTGGCCATGGGCCGTGCGATTGTCCGCGATCCGCAAGTGTTCCTGTTCGATGAGCCGCTGTCCAATCTCGACGCCAAGCTGCGTGTGCAGATGCGCGGCGAAATCAAGGGGCTGCATCAGCGCCTGAAGACCACCACGATCTACGTGACCCACGATCAGATCGAGGCCATGACCATGGCCGACAAGATCGTCGTCATGCGGGATGGTCTGGTGGAACAGATCGGTGCGCCGCTCGATCTTTATGACCGTCCGGCCAATATATTCGTCGCGGGCTTCATCGGGTCTCCATCGATGAACTTCATCAACGGCAAGATCGAAGAAGGCTCGTTCGTGGCCGAAGGCGGCTTCCGTATGCCGCTTCCTCAGGGCGATTATGCAAGCCTGTCAGGCAAGGCCGTATATGGCATGCGCCCTGAGCATATGAAGATTGCCGATAGCGGTGTGCCGGTTACGGTGGAGATCGTTGAGCCGACCGGCTCGGAAATCATGGTCATGGGCAGGCTCGGCGACCAGCCGGTTACGTGCCTGTTCCGCGAGCGCCTGACCGTGCGCCCCGGCGATGTGCTGACCATTGCGATCGATCCGGCAACCAGCCACGTGTTCGAGCCGGAAAAGGGCACCCGCATCAGCGCATAAAAAACGCCGGGCATTGCCCGGCGTCTATGTTTTATTCGGCGGCTTCCTTGACGGCCATCGGGTTATTGGGATGGGTCGTCCAGTTGGCATATTGCGCCGGGATCGGTTCCCTGGTGCGCGGATCGAAACCGCCGATCTGCTCCATGGTGATGCAGTCCTCGACCGGGCAGACATTGACGCAGAGATTGCAGCCAACGCATTCCTCGTCGATCACCTCGAAGTGGCGCGCGCCATTGACCAGATTGGTGATCGCCTGATGCGACGTGTCCTCGCAGGCAATATGGCAACGTCCGCACTTGATGCAGAGGTCCTGATTGATCCGCGCCTTGGTGACATAATTGAGGTTGAGATATTGCCAGTCGCTGACGTGGCCCACGGCCATGCCACGGAAGTCATCCAGCGTCTGATAGCCTTTGCTGTCCATCCAGTCGGAAAGACCGTCGATCATTTCCTGAACGACCTTGAAGCCATAGGTCATCGCAGCCGTGCAGACCTGCACCGTGCCGCAGCCAAGCGCGATAAACTCTGCCGCATCCCGCCACGTAGTGATGCCGCCTATGCCTGAAATCGGCAGGCCGTGCGTTTCAGGATCGCGGGCGATTTCCGCGACCATGTTGAGCGCAATCGGCTTCACTGCCGGACCGCAATAGCCTCCGTGACTGCCGCGCCCGTCAATGGAGGGAACCGGCGACATGCTGTCGAGATCGACTGAGATGATGGAATTGATCGTGTTGATAAGCGATACGGCATCCGTGCCCGCCGCGTGCGCGCCACGAGCGGGCTTGCGGATATCGGTGATATTGGGCGTCAGCTTGGTGATCACCGGCATACGGCTATATTGCTTGCACCATTTGACGACCATGGCGACATATTCCGGCACCTGGCCGACAGCCGCGCCCATGCCGCGTTCGCTCATGCCATGCGGACAGCCGAAGTTCAGCTCAATGCCGTCAGCGCCGGTTTCTTCCACCAGAGGCAGGATGGCTTTCCAGGCCTCTTCTTCGCATGGCACCATGATCGAGGCGATCAATGCGCGGTCAGGCCAGCGCATCTTCACTTCCTTCATTTCACGCAGATTCACTTCGAGCGGCCTGTCGGTGATCAGCTCGATATTGTTGAGGCCAAGCAGGCGGCGGTCGGCGCCATGGATCGCGCCATAGCGCGGCCCGTTGACGTTGACCACCGGCGGGCCTTCCGCGCCAAGCGTCTTCCAGACCACGCCGCCCCAGCCAGCCTTGAAGGCCCGCTCGACATTGTAAGCTTTGTCGGTCGGCGGAGCCGAAGCCAGCCAGAACGGATTTGGAGACTTGATACCGAGGAAATTCGTTGAAAGATCAGCCATTTCTCTATCTCCTCAGCCCTGTTCCTGGCCCAGATGAACGCCGCGGTCCCGCAAAGCCGGAGCCGGGGCATGGAGCGCGCTCCCTGAAAGCACCGCATCCGCAAAGCCCTCGATCGCTTCTGGACGTTTCATCAAAGTTGCATGGATCGATTCAGCGGCAATCTTGCCGTCTTCCACCGATGCGACGGTCAGGTCCTTGCCGCCCGCGACGCAATCGCCGCCTGCCCATATGCCCTCGACCGATGTGCGGCGTTCGTCATCGACGCTGATGCGGCCCTTGGAGAGCCCAATGCCTGAACCGGCCAGCGGTTCCGGCTCGAACGTCTGGCCGATAGCCTTGAAGACCTGATCGGATTTCAGAACGAGATATTCCCCGGTGCCGGAAAGCTTGCCGCCTTCGACAGCGGTATATTCAAAGACCACGGCATTGACGGTGCCGTCTTGGTTCCGTTCAAGGGCGTGCGGCTGCAGCCAGTGGCGGATGACCACGCCGTGGATCTGTGCCAGTTCCTGCTCATAGGCGCTGGCATTCATGTTTTCCTGCCCGCGGCGATAAACGATGGTCACGTTTTCAGCGCCGAGCTTCTTGGTCTGGATGGCAACGTCCACTGCGGTCATGCCGCCGCCGATAACCACGATATTGCGGCCTACGGGCAGGGATGAAAGATCCTTTGTCTGGCGCAGATTGGCGATGTAGTCGACCGCATCGATAACGTTAGGCGCATCCTCGCCAGCAAGACCCAGGCCGTTGACGCCCGGCATGCCCATGCCGAGAAAAACAGCATCATAGCCGGCTTTCAGCGCTTCGATGGTGATATCCTGACCGAGCGTCTGGTTATATTCGATATTGATCGCACCGATCTTGAGCACGAATTCCAGTTCGCGCTGCGCGAAATTATTGACCGTCTTGTAGGCGGCGATACCATATTCATTAAGTCCGCCGCCCTTGGGCCGGGCTTCGAAGACAGTCACCTTATGGCCATGCATCGCAAGGCGGTGAGCAGCCGAGATACCGGCTGGACCCGCGCCCACCACGGCAATGTGTTTGCCGGTTTCAGGCGCGCGCTTGAATGGATGATTGCCGGTTTCCATCAGAACGTCGGTGGCGTAGCGCTGCAATTCACCGATCTTGACCGGCTTGCCTTCCGAAATCTCGCGAACGCACACTTCTTCGCAGAGCGTTTCTGTCGGGCAAACACGAGCGCACATGCCGCCGAGAATGTTTTCCGAAAGGATGGTCTTCGCAGCCCCAACAGGATTGCCAGCATTGATCTGCCGAATGAACATCGGAATGTCGATGCCTGTCGGGCAGGCATTCATGCACGGAGCGTCGTAGCAGAAATAGCAGCGATCGGACTCAACCAAGGCTTCATGCCTGGTAAGCGGTGGATGCAGATCATCGAAAACATGCGCATAATCGGCCTTCGGAAGCCGCGCACCGCGGATGTCCGGCCCGTTTGCGTGCCCCGGATTGTCGACTGCATCAACAGGTGGATTCTCTGCTGCTCCCTGATTCAAAAGATTCATGGATCGCATCTCCCATTTTTGCTTGCGTTCGGCGCGGGTTCCCTTTGCGCGCCGCAACTATGTCCCGGGCTGCGATCTTTACCGCCGCATGATGCCCGTTAAGGACAGGATGACAGATTTTCTCGGAAGGTCAAATTTTTTATCATCTGGTCAATTTATGACAATCGGCCACCACAAATGCCGAAAGGACCCGGCTTGGGCAGCGCAGGTCCTGATATCCGGTATTGATATGCATCTATCAGAAAGAGTTAGAGCGGATCGGACTTGAGCTTATGCGGGGCGGATTGTGCTGTCGCTTCTGTATTCGAGAAAGTTTCAGCTTCCTCCGGCAGCGCGGGGCGGGAGCTCAGCACCAGAGCGCACCCGCCGATAATGACGGCGGCGCCGACGAACTGGATGAGGGAAAGCTGTTCTTTCAGGAAGACAGCACCCACGAGAACCGCGATGACAGTCACGACAAATTCGACGCTGATGGCTTTTGTCGGTCCGACATTTCCGACCAGCCTGAAATAAAGCACATAGGTGAGGGCGCTCATCACGCAGGCCGAGATAAGCAGATAAAGAAAATCGACCAGTCCCGGCATGGCTGGCACGGGTACCGCGAAGATGAGCGGCAAGGTGAGGATGCCGCCAAAAACGAATGCGCCGATGGTGGTTTCCCACGAGCCGGTGCCGGAAAGGCGACGGCTGGCATAGTTGCTGCCAAAAGCTGCTGAAAAGCAGGAGAAAAGCACGGCAACACAGCCCATGACGAAGGCGGGCGTAACGGCAACAGCCGGAAAGCCGACCAGCAGCACGATGCCGGTGACGCCGAGCAGCAGGCCGACAAGACCGCGCGAGGTGATGCGCTCAAGCCCCCATAACTGGCTGATGATCATCGAGAACAGCGGAATGGATGCAACGCAGATTGCGGCCATCGCTGTCCCGATCAGCGGCGTGCCGTAGGAAAGGCCGATCAACTGGCCCGCAACGGTGGTTGCGCCAACAACGGCAAAAGGTTTCCAGCCAGCATGAAAATCAAGCTTGCGTCCGGAGAGTTTCGCAATTGCAAAGAGCGTCCCCGCCGCAATGAAGGAGCGGAACGCCACCGCGCCAACCCAGCCAAAGGCTTCGACGACGCGCAAAACTACGAGGAACGATAATCCCCATGCTACGGCAAGAAAAACATAGGTCGCGATATCTCTGGGTTTCATGCCAGCGGGCTTTCAGGAAGTATTTCGAAACGTCGAATACTGAATTGTTAGGGAACACGTTGCAGCTTTACAAGATTGAAGCCTGATCAGGTCGTTTTTGCGGCGGCGTTCGACGCCGCTTCTGCGATATTGGCGAAGAACCGGTCGGCGATCTTCCGCGCGACCGAGCCCAGCAGTTTCGTACCGATCTGCGCTACCTTGCCGCCCGCATCGCCGCGGATGGCGTAGGACAATATCGTGTCGTCGCCATCTTCATCCAGACGCACATCAGTCGCCCCATGGGCAAATCCCGCTATGGAGCCTTCGCCGTGGCCCGAAATTGTGTAGGAGACCGGCGGTCTCATGTTCGACAATTCCAGAATGCCATGAAAGCGAACCTTCAGGATTCCGAAACTCACCTTGAGCGCGGCGCGTATTTCCGTTTCTGAAATTCGCTCAATATCTTCACAGCCGGGAATGCAGGATTTCAGCGTTTCAATGTCGTTCAGCGCGTCCCAGACGGCTTGTCTTGGTGCGGCAATCCGCTCTTCTCCGGTCAGGTCCATGCTTCACTCCTGGAGCGCATTCCGAAAAGTGAAACCGTTTTCGGATCAAATGCGCCAAAACAACTAGCAGAAATGCGCCGATCTGAATGGGCCGGATCGAAACGCGCTCTGGATGGATCACCCTAAATTGATCAATATGGTGTATATGACACTCTGTCCAAATTGGAAGTTCGGTAATTTATTTGCCGCAAATCCTCTCTAAAGCGCTTAATGTCCGCAATTAAATCGATTTGATTCGGGAGTAGCATCATGGCAAGAGACGCGACGAAGCTTGAAGCAACGGTCGCAAAGCTGAAAAGGCATTGGGCAGATTCGGCTCCGCAGGACATGCGGGCAGCGTTCAAATCGGATCCGGGCCGGTTCGAGCGGTATTCGTTATCTCTGGATGACCTTTTGTTTGACTGGTCGAAATGCCGGGTCAACGACGAAACGATCGCGCTTCTCAAGGAACTGGCGGTTGCTGCCGATGTTGAAGGCCGTCGCGCCGCGATGTTTGCGGGCGAGCATATCAACAATACCGAGGACCGCGCCGTTCTCCATGTCGCGCTGCGTGACACCTCCTCGAAGGAAGTACTCGTCGACGGACACAATGTTCTGCCGGATGTGAAGGAAGTGCTCGACCGTATGGCGGCATTTTCGGACGGCATCCGGTCTGGTGCCATAAAAGGCGCGACGGGCAAGAAAATCACCGATATCGTCAATATCGGCATTGGCGGCTCCGACCTCGGACCCGTCATGGCAACGCTGGCTCTTTCTCCTTATCATGACGGCCCGCGCGCGCATTTCGTGTCCAATATCGACGGCGCTCATATTGCCGATACGCTTGGCGTTCTCGATCCCGCGACGACGCTTGTCATCATCGCATCCAAGACGTTCACGACCATCGAAACCATGACCAATGCGCAGACCGCGCGCAAATGGGTTGCAGAGGCGCTGGGCGAAGCAGCCGTTGGCGCCCATTTCGCCGCCGTCTCCACCGCGCTCGACAAGGTCGCCGCTTTCGGGATCGGCGAAGAACGCGTCTTCGGCTTCTGGGATTGGGTCGGCGGACGCTATTCAGTCTGGTCAGCCATCGGCCTGCCGGTGATGATCGCGATTGGACCCGATAACTTCCGCAAGTTCCTCGCAGGCGCACATTCGATGGATGTGCATTTCCGCGACGCGCCGCTGGAAAAGAACCTGCCCATCTGGCTCGGCCTCATCGGTTACTGGCACCGCGCGATCTGCGGCTATGGCAGCCGTGCGATCATTCCCTATGATCAGCGCCTTGCCCGTCTCCCGGCCTATCTGCAGCAGCTGGACATGGAATCGAACGGAAAGAGCGTCACGATCGACGGCAAGCCGGTTTCCGGCCCCACCGGCCCGGTCGTCTGGGGCGAGCCCGGCACGAACGGCCAGCACGCCTTCTTCCAGCTTCTGCATCAGGGCACCGACACCATCCCGCTGGAATTCATCGTTGCGGCAAAGGGCCATGAAAAGCACCTCGATCACCAGCATGAAATGCTGCTCGCAAATTGCCTCGCGCAGTCGGAAGCCTTGATGAAGGGGCGCACGCTGGACGAAGCGCGCGCGCAGTTGCAGGCGAAGAATCTCCCGGAAAGCGAAGTCGAACGCATTGCGCCGCATCGGGTCTTCTCCGGCAATCGCCCGTCACTGACCCTCATACACGACAAGCTCGATCCGTTCGCGTTCGGGCGTCTGGTCGCGCTCTACGAGCATCGTGTTTTCGTCGAGGCGCAGATTTTCGGCATCAATGCATTTGATCAGTGGGGCGTCGAGCTTGGCAAGGAGTTGGCCACCGAACTTCTGCCGGTGGTGTCGGGGCAGGAAGCGAGCGACGGCCGCGACGCATCCACGCAAGGGCTTGTCGCCCATCTGCATGCGCGAAGGAAAGCTTGACGGCATTCTCTGCACAGCTAGAAATAAAGGAGAGCCGGGTTCGTAACCCGGCTCTCTTCATGAGGAATGAAAATGGGGCATGAAATGAAAACCGAGATTGTAAAATTTGCCGGCGATGTACCGGGAAATGCCATCGAGCTGCGTGTGCTGCGCTTTGCCGGCAAGGACAGCGATGCGCCTTCCGCCTATTTGCAATCGTCGCTTCACGGTGCCGAACTTCCGGGGCAAGCGGCTCTTCATTTTCTGGTTCCGATGTTGAAGAAGGCGGCGGAGGAAGGCCGCGTTCTTGGCAATATTACCGTTGTTCCGCAAGCCAACCCGATCGGCTCCAATCAGTGGCAGGCCCATCAGCATCTCGGTCGTTTCGAGACCTTCTCGCTGACCAATTTCAACCGCGCTTTCCCGCTGCTGCCGGATTTCGACACGTCGGAGCTTCCGGAGCCGGATGCGCCAGTCGCTTTGGCACAGCGCCTCAAGGCGACGCTTTTAAAGCTGGCCCTGCCGAATGACATCGTTCTCGATCTGCATTGCGACGACGAGAGCGAAAACTACGTCTATATCGCTGAAGAATTTGCCGAGGACATGAAAGATTTGGCCATCGCGCTCAATTCGACGGCGATCCTCGCATGGGATACGACCGCCGATGCGGCTTTTGAGGAAGCCTGCGCGCATCCTGTTTTGCAACTGCCAGCGGACAAGCGCAACATGAAGCGCCGGGCGGTTACGACAGTCGAATTTCGCGGCTTGAGCGATGTTTATGCCGATATGGGCAAGGGCGACGCCGAAGGCTTGTATAAATTCCTCGTGCATCGCGGTGTCGTTCGCGACGACGATGTGCGGCTCGCAACCGAATATAAGGGGCTTGTCACGCCGCTTTCGCATGTCGAGATGCTGCGAGCGCCGGAAGGCGGCATGGTGCTCTATCATGTAGCACCCGGCGATGAAGTAAAAGCGGGCGCGAAGCTCGTCACAGTCGTAACCAGACCGGGTGAACCGGAAGGCGACATTACGCTGACCGCGCCGCAGGACGGGCGCATCCTGACCCGTCGTTCGCTGCGCTATGTGCGTCGCGGCGATGATCTCCTCAAATTGCTTGGGCTGAAGCCTTCAGCAGTCAAGAAGCGTGCCGGCGCGTTGGAAGCATGAGCGAAAAGCTTTCCACAGAACGCATCAAATCAATCCGTGCCGTCCTCTTCGACAAGGACGGCACCTTGATCGATTTCGACCGCACCTGGTTTTCGATCTCATGGCATCTTGCGCAGCGCGCCGCGAAAGGCGACGAGCTGCGGGCGCGCGCCTTGCTCGATGCCGGCGGTTATGACTGGCTGACCGAGCGCTTCCGCGCCAATTCGGTTATCGCTGCCGGTACGGTCGAAGACATCGTTTCGCTTTGGCACCCGGATGTGATGCCCAGGCAATTGCGCGAGCTTGTCGAAGAATATGACGCTTACTGCGTCACTGAAGGCGCACGCTCGGCAGTTGCCATAGAAGCCTTGCATGAAACCCTTGATGCGCTTCGTGCAATGGGCTTCCGGCTGGGCATTGCCACCAACGATTCCGAGGCGGGTGCCCATGCCACGGCCAAGGCGCTGGGCATCGACGGGTTTTTCGACGTAGTGATCGGCTACAACACGGCGGCACGCCCGAAACCCTATCCCGATCCGCTGCTTTATTTTGCTGAAAAGCTGGGGCTGGCTCCGCACGAGATCGCCATGGTTGGCGATAATCTTCATGATCTTGAAACAGCCCACGCGGCGGGGGCAGGGCTGGCAGTGGGCGTCCTGTCGGGCAACAGTCCGCGCGAGGCGCTCGAGCCACATGCCGATGTGGTGCTGGACAGCGTTGCCGGATTGCCTGAACTGCTGGCGCCGCCCTCTGTATGAAAACGCTCTGAAACAATTGCGGCCGGATAAGATATCCGACCGCAATCACATCCTGTTCAATACTCTAACCTATTGAATCCAAGCGTCGTGCTTTTAGAAAATCGATTCCGATTTTCGGGCCGATGCCCTAGAGCGGTTCCTGTTTTGACGGAATCGTTGGAACCGCTCTATCTATTTGTTTTTGCCGCATTTCCGAACGCAAAACCGTTTCACACTTTTGCTGGAAATGCTCTAGTCGCGCAGTTCTCGCCGCAAAATCTTGCCGACATTGCTTTTCGGTAGACTCTCGCGAAACTCGACTTCGCGCGGGCGCTTGTAATTGGTGAGCCGTTCAGCGCAATAGGCTTTGACGTCATCTGCGGTCAGGTTGAGGTCGCTGCGCACGACGAACAGTTTCACGACCTCGCCGGAATGTTCGTTCGGTATGCCGATGGCAGCCGATTCCACGATCCCCGGATGACCCGCGGCTACTTCCTCGATCTCGTTCGGATAAACATTGAAGCCGGAAACAAGAATCATGTCCTTCTTGCGGTCAACGATCTTGGTGTAGCCTCGTTCATCCATGAAGCCCATGTCGCCGGTGCGGAAAAAACCGTCGGGCATGATCGCACGCTTGGTTTCGTCGGGACGGTTCCAGTATCCGGCCATCACCTGCGGCCCGCGCACGCAGATTTCGCCGACTTCACCGAGCGCGAGGTCTGTTCCGTCATCATCACGGATTGCGACGTCGGTTGACGGCATCGGCAAGCCGATGGTGCCGGAAAACTCCGTTGCGTCAAGTGCATTGGCGCAGGCGACCGGCGAGGTTTCCGAAAGGCCGTAGCCTTCCGTGATATGGCAGCCGGTCATTTTCTGCCAGCGCTCGGCAACCGGGCGCTGCACGGCCATGCCGCCGCCGAGAGTGAGGATCAGGGGTTTGAAATCCAGCGCCTGGAAATCGGGATTGTTCATGAGGCCATTGAACAGCGTATTGAGGCCCGGGAAGATATGGAACGGATATTTCTTCAATTCTTTCACGAAACCGGGAATATCGCGTGGATTGGGGATGAGGACATTGCGCGCCCCGAGTTTAACGCCGATCATCGCATTCACGGTAAGCGCGAAAATGTGGTAAAGCGGCAGGGCGCACACAAAATTCAGGGCCTTGGGCTTGCCCTTGTTGCGGAACGCAACCTCCATCCAGATACGCATCTGCTCCACATTCGCAAGAATATTGCTGTGGGTCAGCATGGCACCTTTCGATATGCCGGTCGTGCCTCCGGTATATTGCAGGAAAGCAAGGTCGGAACCCTGTACGGGAATTGGGTTGAAGGATTGGGCGCGGCCTTGAGCCAGTGCATCCTTGAAGGAGGTATGCCCCGGAATGTTCCAAGCCGGCACCATTTTTTTCACGCGGCGCACAACGAGATTGATGATATGGCCCTTTAGGCCGTGCATGTCGCCCATCGAGGCGACGATGATATTGGGAACGTCGACAGAGCTAAGGGTCTTTTCTACCGTCGCGGCAAAGTTCTCCAGAACAATCAACGCTTTGGCGCCGGAATCCTTCAACTGGTGCTCCAGCTCTCGCGGCGTATATAGCGGATTGACATTCACGACAACGAAACCTGCGCGGAGGATCGCCGTGAAGGCAATCGGATAATGCAGGATATTCGGCATCATCACCGCGACACGGTCGCCTTTTACGAGGCCCCGCGACTGTAGAAAAGCAGCAAGCGCGCGCGAATGTTCATCGAGTTCCTTGTAGGACAGATCCTTGCCCATACAGGTGAAGGCAGGGCTGGAGGCGAATTGTCGGCACGATGCCAGAATCATATCGCCGATGGAAGTTGCCTTGCTCAGGTCGATCTCGTGCGGAACGCCAGCGGGATAAGACTTGAACCAGATCTTTTCCGGCACTGGCGCGCCATTGGCTGGCGATCCTGCGGTGATGGATTCGACTACGGATGCACTTTGCCCAGTCGCTTTTTTTGCCATTTCTTCTCCCCGGATTGCTCCGTCCTGTATTGGGCAGCCTGTGCGCCCGCCGTCTCCCAAGCCATCCGCCCCACGGACGGCTCCCTCATTGATAAATGTGGTCGAGTTTTGCTCTCTTCGCAAGAGTTACATTGACGTAAGCGTAAATTAAAAAAGAGTCGAGTGTCTCTCCCAATTTTGAAGTCTGGCATTCACGATCGGTTGAAACCCGCCACGGGCAAAATAGCCTGTCCGGCGGGTCGAGAATATCGGAACTGTGCCCGGCGACCGTTTTATTGGGCTTCTAATGCCTGATTTCTAAGAGATTGAACGAGTATCGAGATTGCCCTGCCGCCGTAAATGACAAGATCATAGTTCCTGTCGCCTCGCAACCATTCGTTGAGAAGCCCGCTTAGCATGGAAAGCAGGATCGGTGCTGCGGTGTCAGCGGTCCATTCCTTTGAAAGCTCCCCGCGTCTTGCGGCCACGTCCAGCAATCCGGCGAAAAGGGAGAGAACATTGGCGCGCGCTTCCCTAAGGCGCTCTTCAAGCGGGGCCATCTCGCCGACGAACTCGCATCGCTGGTTGATAATGATGAAGATATTCTGCTGACGCTCATCCTTGGAGAAAAGCTGCAGTGCCTGGATAATCGATTGTTCCAGCACATGCATCGGATTGGGATGGTTGACAGCCGCTGCCTGCAGCATGATTTCTTCTTGCGGAAACCGGACATTGCCGATGATGGTGCGAAGAATCTCCACCTTGTCGCGGAAGTGGAAATAAATCGCCCCCCGCGTCACTCCGGCATGACAGGCGATTTCCATCAGTGTAGACTGATTTACACCACGCTCGAGGAAAACCTGCTCGGCAGCTATCAGAATCGCTTCCCGGGTTTCGGCTGCCTCGGCTTTCGTTCTTCGCATGACTTCTCTCGGGTGAATGCAGGCAGGCTTGTGGGCTCAATTCGCCATTGAATTGGGTAACTCATTCGTGATCTGTAATATTGAGTGATTGACTATAACACGGTAGTTCGTATTTACAAACACTCGTGTATGTTAAATTGGCAGCACCGCGCGACAGCAAGGGCACTCCCACCATGACTTTGAACCGTTCCATTCGGCTTTTTGCGGCAGGGGCCGCTTTTCTTGTCTTTGCGGGGCAACCCGTTCTGGCACAGGCACCCGGCGGGGCAACGCCGCCGCCGCCACAGGTATCCGTTACCGTGGTAGAGCCGCATGATGTGCCTGTTACCTACGAATATGCGGCGCGTAT
The DNA here is from genome assembly GCF_008932435.1 of Brucella pseudintermedia. Lineage (GTDB taxonomy): Bacteria > Pseudomonadota > Alphaproteobacteria > Rhizobiales > Rhizobiaceae > Brucella > Brucella pseudintermedia. The sequence goes on from NZ_WBWE01000008.1 coordinate 173,634, forward strand.
CAGCGCCTATCGCGACGTGCAGGTGCGTGCGCGTGTGGGCGGAATATTGCTTCACCGCAATTTCATCGAAGGCACGGAAGTCAAGGCCGGCGACGTGTTGTTCGAGATTGATCCGGCGCCTTATCAGGCCGAGCTTGAAAAGGCTCAGGCACAAGTGGCCCAGGCCGAAGCGCAGTATCAGCAGTCCATCCGCGATGCTGAACGCGCCGAACAACTCGTCCAGCAGAAGGTGCAGAGCACAGCCGTTCGTGATTCGGCTTTCGCGACGCGAGACCTGAACAAGGCTTCGGTTGCGGCGGCCAAGGCGCAGCTTCGCACGGCTGAGCTTAATCTGAGCTACACCAAGGTGACTGCACCGATCAGCGGCATCACCAGCCTCGAACAGGTCAATGAGGGCAGCCTTATCGGCACCGATGCATCTTCCAGTCTCCTGACTTCGATCACGCAGCTCGATCCGGTCTATGTGAACTTCTCGTTTACGGACACGGAAGCGGCTGAAATCGACCGTTTGCGCGCTGAGCGCGGCGCGACGGGTGAGGATGCGGACCGCCTGAAGATCAAGGTTCTGTTCGGTGACGGACAGGTTTACGATCACGAGGGAACGATCGATTTCACCTCTTCGTCGCTCGATACGGAAACAGGTACGCTTGGCGCCCGCGCGGTGGTTGAGAATCCCAATCGACGCCTGATCCCCGGCCAGTTCGTCCGCGCTGTCATTCTTGGCATTCAGGTGAAGAACGCCATCACGATCCCGAAGGCTGCATTGCTTCAGGGGCCGCAAACGCAGTTCGTCTATGTGGTCAACAAGGACAATATTGTCGAAGTCCGGCCGATCACCGTCGCGCGCGAGTTGAGCGACGCATGGCTGGTTTCCGAGGGCCTCAATGCAGGCGACCGGGTGATTTCCGAAGGACTTGTCAAGGCAGCGCCCGGCAAGCCCGTTAATCCGGTCGACGCAGCGACTGAAGCAGGCAATCGCACCTCGCCGGACAAGGCGGCGGGTGCTGAAGCTGGCAAAGAACAGGCGGCAGGCAAGCAATGAACAGATTTTTCGTCGACCGCCCCGTTTTCGCGGCGGTCATCTCCATTGTGCTCGTGCTGGCCGGCCTGATCTGTATCCGGATTTTGCCGATTGCCCAGTATCCCGAACTGACGCCGCCGCAGGTCGTCGTCAGTGCAACCTATCCCGGTGCAAGTGCCGAAACAGTGGCGCAGACCGTTGCCGCGCCGTTGGAACAGCAGATCAACGGCGTCGAGAACATGCTCTATATGCAGTCCTCGAGCCTCGGCAGCGGCACGATGCAGCTGACCGTGACCTTTGCCCTGGGCACTGACCCGGATCAGGCCACCATCAACGTCAATAACCGCGTGCAGCGTGCGACTTCCTCGCTTCCGCAGGAAGTGCAGCGCCTTGGCGTGACTGTGGACAAGCGTTCCACCACAATTCTGGGCATGGTCGCCATGTTCTCCGACAGCGATCGCTACGACCGCACCTATGTCGGTAACTATGCGCTCCTCAATGTGGTCGACGATCTCAAGCGTCTGCAGGGCGTCGGTGACGTGCAGCTGCTCGGCAACATCGATTATTCGATGCGCATCTGGCTGCGGCCTGACAAGCTGGCGCAGTATAATCTGACGCCAAGCGACGTCTCGGCGGCTATCCAGGAGCAGAACGCGCAGTTTGCGGCAGGCCGCTTCGGCGACCAGCCAGATCCGCAAGCCGGGCCGTTCACCTATACGGCGACCACGCAGGGACGCCTGCCTGACGCCGCGGCATTCGAGAACATTATCCTCCGTTCGAGCTCCAATGCGGCAACGCTCCGTCTCAAGGACGTCGCGCGTGTCGAACTCGGTACGGAAAGCTATCTCGTCGACAGTAATCTGAACGGCACGTCAGCCGTCCCGATTGCGATCTATCTGCAGCCGGGCGCCAACGCGCTCAACACGATGGAACTCATTCAGAACCGAATGAATGAGCTGAAGGCAAGCTTCCCGGCGGGTATCGATTATTCGATCCCGTTCGATACGACGAAGTTCATCAAGGTTTCCATCGAGGAAGTGGTTCACACCTTCATCGAGGCGATCATTCTCGTCGTGCTGGTGGTGTTCATCTTTCTGCAGAACTGGCGGGCGACGCTTATCCCCATCATCGCGGTGCCGATCTCGATTATCGGTACTTTCGCTGGCATGTATGTGCTGGGCTTCTCCATCAACCTCCTGACGCTCTTCGGTCTGGTGCTGGCAATCGGTATCGTGGTCGACGACGCTATCGTGGTGCTGGAAAACGTCGAACGTATCATGACCACGGAAAAACTGTCGCCGCGCAAGGCCGCCATCAAGGCCATGGGCGAGGTGACAGGGCCGGTGGTCGCGATTGTTCTCGTGCTGTGCGCGGTGTTCATTCCGGTCGCCTTCATGGGCGGTCTCGTTGGCGAAATGTACAAGCAGTTCGCCGTGACCATCGCGATCTCGGTGACGCTGTCAGGTCTCGTGGCTCTGACACTGACGCCCGCGCTCTGCGCGCTGATCCTGAAGCCGGGCCATCATGAGCCGATGCTGCCGTTCCGCATCTTCAACCGCTTCTTCGAGCGGGTGACGGACGGCTATTCCCGCGGCGTTCGCTTCTTCCTGAAGCGCGCTGCAATCGGACTGGTCATTTTTGCGGGTCTTCTGGGCGCCACCTATTATCTTTTCGAAAGGGTGCCGGGATCGCTGTTGCCGGATGAGGATCAGGGCTTCCTGTTCAGCGTTGCGGTGCTTCCTCCCGCCGCCTCTCTGGAGCGCACAACGGCGGTTCTGGATCAGGCGAGCGCGAATATCCGGAAAAACCCTGCTGTCGAGAGCGTCTTTGCGGTATCCGGCTTTGACCTTCTGTCGGGCGGTCTGAAAACCAGTGCGGGCACGATGTTCATCATGCTCAAGGACTGGAAGGAACGCACGACGCCTGAAACCGACGCGCGCAATCTCCCCGGCGCCATCATGGGGATGAATGCGGGGATCAAGGACGGCCTTGTTCTTGCGTTCAACCCGCCTCCGATCATGGGTCTCAGCACGACCGGCGGCTTTGAACTCTACGTTCAGGATCGTACGGGCGGCGGTGTGGATTCGCTGACGCGGGCGACCCAGCTCATTACCGAGGCTGCAGTCAAGCGGCCCGAGTTGCAGGGCGTGCGCACGACGTTCGATCCGAACGTTCCGCAGTACGACATCCAGCTTGATCGCGAAAAGGCGAAGGCCATGGGTGTGCCGATCGATTCTGTATTCACCGCAATGCAGGCAACCTTCGGCAGCCTCTACGTCAACGACTTCACGCTGTTTGGCCGCAACTACCAGGTCAACCTCCAGTCGGAAGCCGAGTTCCGCCGCGATCCAAGCGATCTCAAGCATGTCTTCGTACGGGCCAATTCCGGCAGCATGATCCCGCTCGATGCTCTCGTGACCGTCAAGCGTATCGTTGGTCCGGATCAGCTCGAACGCTTCAATGCCTTCAACGCGGCCAAGATCACCGGTAATCCGGCGCCGGGTTTCACTTCCGGTGATGCGATCAAGGCGATGCAGGAAGTCGCTGCGGAAGTCCTCCCGCAAGGCTACCAGATCGCATGGACAGGCTCGGCCTATCAGGAAGTGACCACCAGCGGCACGGGCACGCAGGCCATGATCTTCGGTCTTGTCATGGTGTTCCTGATCCTTGCCGCGCAGTATGAACGCTGGAGCCTGCCGCTCGCCGTCATCACGGCAGTACCGTTCGCAATCTTCGGTGCGTTGCTGGCGACCGATCTGCGCGGGCTGACCAATGACGTCTATTTCCAGATTGGTCTGGTGACGCTCATAGGTCTGGCGGCGAAGAACGCGATCCTGATCGTGGAATTCGCGGTGCTTGAACGGGAGACCGGCAAATCCGCCATCGAGGCGGCAGCGTCGGCAGCCCGCCTGCGCTTCCGTCCGATCGTGATGACCTCGCTGGCCTTCATTCTCGGCGTGGTGCCGCTGGCCATCAGCACGGGTGCCGGTTCGGCAAGCCGTCACTCGATCGGTACGGGCGTTATCGGCGGCATGTTGGCTGCAACGTTCATCGCCACATTCTTCATTCCGATGTTCTACAGCCTGATCGCACGCAAGCCTCCGAAGAGGCCGGAGGATGAAGACCTGAATGAGACTTCCAGCCCGAACACGCAGGCTGATAATCAGATCTAGTCAGGTTCAAACTGCAAACAAAAGCCCCGTCGAAAGGCGGGGCTTTTTGCATCCTGTGCCACACTTCCTGCCAAGGCCGGAAAATAGCCTGTGACGGGCCTTCCGAAAAACCGCCCGGTTCTAGAAAAGCGATGCGATACTTTGAACGATTGCCCAGCCCAGAAATGTCGCCGGTACGCTGAGTGCTGCGAGCATGATGCCCAGAAACACGTAGGCGGCTTCATTCGGCGAGCGTTTTGTTTGTTCCGGAACCTTGTGCCATTGAGCAGGTACGCCATCGAACATTGTATATCTCCTCCTTCTCCCTTCCTTTGATTATTGTTCGAAGGCGGAATTGTTCAAGTCAAAATAAATGGATGTATTTGTCGGTCCTTTTATGCTAAAAGCTGCGCAACTTACCCTGATTTGCCAGCTTTTATGTCGATATTAAAACGTATTTTTCGCGTTATTTATTTGATAGAAAACAACTTTACTTTTGTACTGTAAGTATCGATATATCGGAAATTTCAAAAATATCTGAAAACGCGGTTGGCGGCGACCTCGTCCTGCGTCAAAATGGCACGCAATGGACGACCGGATTGAACGGTCCCCCGCCTGATGTCCGGATCAATAGAAGCTGTTGGGGAAGTAGCGCAGGTAAAGCTCCGTCAGTGTCCCCTTCTGCTGCAAGGCTTGCAGTGCGTTGTCGAAGGCGCTGACAAGGGGCGTGTTTTTCTGTGCAACGGCAATGCTAAGGCCGGAGCCCAGATATTGCGGCGCAAGATAAGGGCCTCCTGCAAAAGTGCAGCACGCGTGGCCTTCGGGACTGTTAAGCCACACGGAAAGCGACATGCCGTCGTGAAAGACGGTGCCAATCTTGCCGCTTTTGAGATCGGCAAGCATGAGTGCTTCATCGGGGTAAGTCTTTGCAACGGCCTGGGGAAAATAGCTTTTCAACAATTGTTCATGGGCCGTGCCTGCAATCACGCCCACGTTCTTGCCCTTCGTGGCTGTGACCGGATCGTCATTAAAGGCGCCGGCAATGGTTGTCGCAAAACGCGCAGGCAGCCGCATATAGGACCGCGAATAGGCAAATTGTTCGCGATTTGCTTCGGTCGGCTTCCATCCCGCCAGAATGGCTTCAGCCTGGCCGCCGAGCAGACGTTCTTCCAGTTCATTCCATGGCACAGCTTCGATCTGGCATATATCGTCGACACCCAATTGGCGGCAAAGAGCCTTGGCAAGATCGACATTATAGCCGGAAAGCTGTCCCTGATCGCCGAGCATATTAAACGGGGGAAAGTCGACGGTTGTAATGAATCTCAACCGTGTCAGTGCTTGCAAGGACGGCAACGGCAGACGCTCCTTCTGGTTGATGAAGGACGGAGCCTGGGGCTCTGTGTCTGAAGCCTGCGCGCTATGAATACCACATGCGGATGCCAGCGCGATCAGCAGTCTTGGAAGGTGGCGTTTCATGACCCCTTTCTGCTCTCCTTATTATAATTTCGCGTTAACTGCGCATCGATTGCCCTTCCATATTCACTGAAGGTTTGAAGAAAATAAAGGTTGCAATTCTTTTTGAGTATATTACGTTTTGATTGTAATTTTACCGAAATAAGTAACTAATAAAGCCTTCGGTAAAATTAGTATATAAGCATATATATAAAATAAAAACACAAATATTCAGTAGTGCGGGGGTACTATGAGTAGTGTATCGACTGCGTTCGATCTGGAGATATGCAGCGCCATATCAGCCAGATTGGAACAATGCGGCGTGTCAAGAGAAGCGTTGCTGGGGGCATATAGCGCGGCTACTCGCCACGGAACATCATTTTGCGTGGAACTGGTTCAGCGAGGCGACGTTGCGGAATCGGTCCTTTATGCAGCTATCGCTGATCTTTTGACCTTGGAGTTCACAAACGAAGCCTTGCCGTCGCGTATTTTCGTATCGGGTGAAGAAAAGCCGTCGGCATTCATCGATGTCGGGCAGGTCATGGTGCTCGGCGCGGACGGAAGCAGCTATCTCTATATAGCGCCCGCGGAAAATCGCATCAGAACGCTTCGGGATTATATCCTTGCGACACCGCAATTGAAAAATCGAATACGGATATGCACGCCGACGCTCTTGAAGCAGGTCATGCGGCAACGGCATCAAAAGGACCTGATCGCCAGAGCCTATGAAATGACGCCGGAATCGCTGTCCGCCTCGCGCGTTCTCGATACGCCCCAGGCATTTGTCATTGCCATGGCGGTTTATGCGTTGTTCGCCTGCATGTTCAATTGGCCCGCGGCCACTCTCCTTGTTCTCCACGTCGCGCTGTCATTATTCTTCTTCGGCTGCGTGATCATCCGCTTGTTCGCAGCGGTCGCTGGCAGGCGGCTGAAATTCACGGAAATCAGGAAAGGCAGGCCGCGCGATCTCCCGGTCTATTCCGTGCTGGTGCCGCTATATCGGGAACAGGAAGTTATAGGCCAGCTTGTTACGAGCTTGAAACGTCTGAACTGGCCTGCCAGCAAGCTCGATATCAAGCTTGTCTGCGAGAAGGACGACTTCGATACGATAACGGCGATACGCCGTGTGCGGCTGCCGTCGAATTTTGAACTGGTTCTCGTGCCCTCTGGCGGACCCAAGACGAAACCCAAGGCGTTGAATTACGCATTGCAGTTTGCCCGGGGTGAGATTGTCGCGGTCTTCGATGCCGAAGACCGTCCGCATCCTGACCAGTTGCTTGAAGCATGGCAGACCTTTCAGGTCGAGGGCGACAGGCTGGCCTGCGTGCAGGCACCGCTGATAATCGGGAACTTTCGCCATAATTTGCTGACGCGCATGTTCGCGTTCGAATATGCCGCGCTTTTCCGCGGACTGCTGCCCTGGCTTGCTTCCCAAGGGCTTGTCATTCCGCTTGGAGGAACTTCCAACCATTTTCGGCGATCCTGCCTGGAAGAGGTTGGCGGCTGGGACGCCTACAACGTCACGGAAGATGCCGATCTTGGCGTCAGGCTTGCTCGTTTCGGTTACCGCATCGGCGTGATCACGCGAGGCACGATTGAAGATGCGCCCATCAATTACGATATCTGGCGCAAGCAGCGGACACGCTGGCTCAAGGGCTGGATGCAGACATGGCTCGTGCATGGGCGCCAGCCGCACAATACCTGGCGCGAGCTGGGCTGGTTCAGGTTTTTGGTCAATCAGATTTATACCTTGGGAATAATCGGTTCGGCGCTTCTGCATCCCCTGATGCTCGTCATGTTCGCCCTCCTTTTGATCAGCATGCTTTTCGGGCCACTGACAACGCACGGTGTCTGGCTGTTGGGGATCGATGTGACGAACATCCTGCTGGCCTATCTCAGTTTCTATCTTCTCGGTGCGAGAACGATGGAACCAACGGAACTGGGAGGATATGCGTACCTCTTCTCGATCCCGGTATATTGGGTATTGATTTCAATTGCCGCCTGGCGCGCATTATGGCAGCTGGTGCATGTCCCGCATCTGTGGGAAAAGACACCGCACCAGCCAAGCCTGTTTTACATCTCCGCCGGTGACGAGGTGAGGAATGTGGAGCCGCGTCCGATGATCGATTGATCCTCGGCGCCAATTGCCTGAAGGTCTCTTCCTTCATAAGGCAGGGTCAAAAGGATGCGCCGGATTGCAGCCAGTCTGGCGCGCCTCTTGTCGTTTGAACGAATGATTGTCCAGGGAGCGTAGCCCGTATCTGTCCTTTCGAGCATGGTGTGCAATGCATCGGAATAATCATTCCAGCGCGAAATGCCGGCCACGTCCACCGGGGAGAATTTCCAGTTCTTGAGCGGGCTGTGGCGGCGCTCATGAAAGCGCTTGAGCTGCATTTCCTGCCCGATATCCAGCCAGAATTTGAAAAGGTGGATGCCATCCGTCACGATCATGCGCTCGAAATCGGGCGTTTCGGTCAGGAATGTTTCAAGCTGCGCGGGCGTGCAGAAACCCATGACGCGCTCGACGCCCGCCCGGTTGTACCATGAACGGTCAAATGTGACGAACTCTCCCGCCGTTGGAAAATGCGCGACGTAGCGCTGGAAATACCATTGACCCTGTTCGGTTTCGGTTGGTTTCGGCAAGGCGACATTGCGAGCCGTTCGGGGGTTCATGAACTCGCGGATCGTAAAGATGGTGCCGCCCTTCCCGGCAGCGTCCCGGCCTTCAAAGACGCTGATGACGCGGCCCCCGGTGTCCTGAAGCCAGTATTGAAGTTTGACGAGTTCGATCTGAAGCCGCTCGAGCGTTTCTTCATATTCCTCCGACTTCATCTTGGATGGATAGGGATATCCGCCTGAGCGCAACGCATTGTCGTCAATCCATTTCGGCAGCTTCGGATCGCTTATGTCGAACGTCCGCGTCTCACCTCCAATTTTCAGCTTGATTGGCTTGTCGCCCGACTTTGCCTCGTCTTTTTTGTCTTTCTTTTTGTTAGCTGTCTTCGAACTGTCACCCACGGCAATTCCCTTTCGTTTATATCAAGGCATGATATGGGCTGTTTGGAAGCCGCGTAAAGGTGTTCCGGCATTTTCGGATAGAGCCGAGGCCACAACCGCAGAAGGAAGCAGTATGAGCGAGGCAGGCAACCGCACCGATCCAGATCCAGCAGCCGCGAAGTCGATTTTCGAGCCTCTTCTGCGGGTCAAGGGCGTTGTGCTCGCCAGCATTGTTCTGGCGGTTTGTGTTCTGGCTCTGGATCTCCCATTTTGGTTTCGCGCTGGCCTGCTGGCCTTGGTTGTTCTTGGCGCCGTCTGGCTTGCGAGCGAGGTTGCGGGCAGCGAACCGGATGAAATTCCAGTGAAAAGCATAGCGCCCAACGATATGGCCGGCGTGTCCGGCGAGCGCCTCGCTGACCTTCTGACCGATCCGATGATTGTCTTCGATCACGGTGGCACGGTGCTGTTCACCAATTCGGCGGCTGTCGAAGCGTTCCAGTCGCTGGAAACGGGCACGGCGCTTTATCTGCGTTTCCGCGCGCCGGAAATGCACGCCTTGATTCAGGGAGTGATCGCGGATGGCGAAGCACGAAGCATAGAATATTTCGAACGTGTGCCGATTGATCGCTGGTTCAAGGCCATGGTCAAGGCATTGCCGGGCAATGACGGCAGGCCGGAACTTTTTGTCCTGCTTTTTCGTGATCAGAGCGAAACGCGCCGCATTGATCGGATGCGTTCGGATTTCATCGCCAACGCAAGCCATGAGTTGCGCACGCCGCTCGCTTCGCTGCGCGGATTCATCGAAACGCTGCAAGGACCGGCGCGAAACGATGCGGCCGCCCGCGATCGGTTTCTGGATATCATGCAGAAACAGGCTGAACGCATGTCGCGCCTGATTGATGATCTTTTGTCCCTGTCGCGACTTGAAATGCGGGCACATCTGACCGTCAATGAATGCGTCGACATGACTTCCGTTCTCAATCACGTTGCCGATACGCTGGCGCCGCTGGCAGCCGGTCTCGACATCAATATCGAGCGGCTACTGCCCGATCATTCCGTGATGGTTACCGGCGCGCGCGACGAGCTTATCCAGGTTTTCCAGAATCTCGTGGAGAATGCCTGCAAATACGGACAGGCTGGAAAGCGGGTGATTGTCAAACTGGATGAAGACGATAGCGGCAGTTCGCCGGAGGTCGTCGCGTCCGTTCAGGATTTTGGTCCGGGCATTGCCGCCGAGCATTTGCCGCGTCTCACCGAACGCTTCTATCGGATCAACGTGGAAACCAGCCGCGCCCAAAAGGGCACAGGGCTTGGCCTTGCCATTGTCAAACACATTCTCGCCCGTCATCGCGGACGTCTGGTCGTTCGCTCGCAGTTGGGCGAAGGGTCGACATTCACGGTGCGGTTGCCGAAGCGGGCAGCATGATTTCTATCGAAGCTTGCGCAGCAATCGCCATTTCAACGGACGTAACTTCTGATAAAGCGCTGTGGCGCGTATCCGTTCCAGCGACCGGTCGAGAGCCAATGATATACTTCCCCGAAGAGTGACCGCCCTGACAAGGTCACGCATGGGGACAGTCCGGTCACGCAAGCCCTGCTTCCACGGCTCGTCGCCATAGCCCAGATCGAAACATTGGTATCCCTCCGCTTTGAGCGTGTGCAGAAGATGCAGAATTATCACCTTGCCGGGGGAGAATTTACTCCATTCGCCGTCTTCAAAAGTCGTAATCATCGCGCAGTAATGGCCATTGCGGACGACACTCCACATCGTGGCCAATATCGTCTCACCCACCGCAAGCGCGGAAAAATGGAGAGCATCGCGTCGGGCGAGCCGTTCGGTCGCCTCTTCAAAAAAGCGTCGCTTTTCGGGATGGACATCGAAACCGGGAACCATTGTTTCCTCGAAACGGCGCTGTTTCTGGCGCAACATGGTTTCGAGCAGAGCCCGCCGCTGGGGTTCCGTCTGTGGCACGTAAAAACGGAAACCGTCCAGTTTTTGAAGTGCCCGGTCCCGCTTTTTGACAGTCTTTATGCCCTGTATGGACTGCTCGATCTCTTCCAGCCGACGTGTCAGGGAAATTGCGTGCGTTGACGCTTCGGAGAACAGATTTGTCAACGGCCACAAAGGATTTGCGATGCCTTCGACGTGCTGCGGCATCTTGCAAAGCGCAATCACGTCGTGAGGGGGAACCGCCGCCAAGACAGCTTCAAAAAGGCGCGCGGCAGCCTCCTGCGAAAGCTGCGCTGCGGCCGGAAATATAATGGGACCGTTATAATCGCTAACACCGTCGTCGATAAATGAAAGCACGCACGTTCCATAGGTCAGCTTGATGAAAAGCGGCAGAAAAAGAAGAGGGGTTCCATTGCTCTGGCGAACTTCGGTCAGGCACAGTTCCGTGCCGGATTTCTGTCCATAGCTCGCTTCCCATGCTCGGATGAAGGATTTGGACTGGAAAACAAAAAATGCGCTGCCGGTCTTGTCGTCGGCATCCGGCCAGTCACTGGATAACCGTTCCGTATTCTTGTAGACTTGGATGTCAAAATCATTGGTGAGCATAAATCTCTTTCACGGTTTGCGCGTCGAATCTCATTTTCTAGTTGCAAGATTCTAATAGATTTGAAACCAAAGAAAATCATGAATAGCGGCTCGGCTGGTGCGAACCGGCAAACTGCTTCGCATGTGCTTTTCACAAATAGGGCAAAGATGTCTGTTTCGATTATCATCAAGACTTTGAACGAGGAAAAGCGTATCGCCGGAGCCATTGAAAGCGCCTTGAAAGCCTTGCCCGGCGGTAAAGTCGAAGTCATCGTGGCGGATAGTGGATCGACCGACCGTACAATCGAGATCGCTCGGGCATATCCGATCAGGATCGTGCAGATCGAGCCGCCCGCTCAGGCCAGTTGCGGGCTGGGTCCACAGCTCGGTTTTCAATATTCGACACAGCCTTTTATCTGCCTGATCGATGGCGATATGATACTCGAGCCGGATTTTCTTCCCGCCGCCCTTGCTTATCTCGACAGCCACCCGGATGTTGGCGGCGTGACCGGCCATGTCGTGGATCAGATCTTGGAAAGCCTGGAATTTCAGCGCCGTTCAAAGCGGCATTCGCCCGAAGCACGCATAGGCGATATCGATCGCATGAACGGCGGCGGGCTTTACAGGCGCAGCGCCATCGAGCAGGCCGGTTATTTCTCCGATCGCAATCTGCACGGTCACGAAGAGTTTGATGCCGGTGTTCGCCTGCGCAGCCATGGATGGAAACTCCATCGTCTGGACCGGCCGTTCGTGCAGCATTTTGGCTATACGATGAATGCCTACAAACTTCTGGTCCGCCGCTGGAAAAGCAAATACCTGCGCGGCACAGGAGAAGTGTTGCGTGCGGCGATGGGACAACCGCATCAAAAAAACCTGTTCCGCGAACTGCCGGAATTGCGGCTGTGGGGCGCGGTTTATATCTGGTGGCTGGCCATTATAGCTGCTCTGGTTTTCGTGCCGAGATGGCTTCCCGCAATTGTCGTGGCTGTCATCATTGCCGCAATTCCGTTCGTCGCAATGTGTATTCGCACGCGCAATATCGAACTTGGCGTCTACGCGGTGGTTGCGTGGATATTTCACGCAGCAGCACTGCCCCTTGGCTTTTTTCAGCCGCGCCGCAAACCGACCGACTGGATTGAGAGCAAGGTTATAAGGGAGCCCTGATGGACATCCGGCGACTGGTCCTCTCGGCTTGGTTTATTGGCCTCGCAATGTCTGGTGCCGGTGCCGAAGAATGGCTTCCGGTCAAGGAAAACAATCTCGAAATCTCCGCGGGCAGCCCTCTCGACTTTTCGGGATTTCTGGCCAATACGCCAATCGAAGAGAAAAATCGCCTGATCGCAAATGCCGACGGGCATTTCGCCCGCGCTGACAAGCCAAGCGAGGCACTGCGGCTGCAATGTGCGTCGATTGCCTGGGGACCGCCATCGTCGCGGGCGGTGGATCACGCCTTTATTGATCGATATGTGCGGCAGCTCCGTCTGCACGGTTACAATATAGCCCGGTTTCACTTCGTTGATGCCGACCTGATGCTCGGGCAGGCGCGTGATTTCGATTTCCGCCCGGAAGCCCTCGACCGGATGCGCTATCTGATGGCTGCGCTCAAGCGCGAGGGTATCTACTGGATTATCGACGGACTTACTTCCGAAAGCGGCGCTTTGGGCGGCAAGGACACTGATCGATGGGGACCGGACGGCAATCTGAAACGCCGGATCTATGTGGACGATGCGGCATTCGATCACTGGCTGCGTTTTCAGAAAGAAGTCTACGCCACGGTCAATCCCTATACGGGACTTGCACCTTTGCGCGACCCTGCGCTGGCGCTGGTCATTCCGTTCAACGAAAACGGCATCCAGTTCACGAGCTTTGTGCACGAGCCCGGTGACGGGACAATATTTTGGACCGGCTATCGTCCGGCATTCAATGCTTTTCTGAAAAAGCGCTATGCCGATACCCGTGCCTTGTCACGAGCCTGGGGCGGTTTGGCACCCGGCGAAAATCTGGAGCAGCAAACTATCCACTTGCCGGAAAGCCGCAGCGGAGGCGGTGGACGGCTCCGGGATTTCCAGGTTTTTCTCGTTGAGAGAGAACGCCTGTTGACCCAGCGTCTTGAGCAGGCGCTGCGCGTTCTCGGTTATCGTGGCCTCGTCGCACCCTATAACAACTGGTTTACGGTCCAAACGGCTCTTTCGCGACAGAACCAGCAAGCGGTTGTTGCCAATACCTATCATGACTGGATCGGAACGCTCAGTCCGGGCACCGAAATCAAGGATACGAGTTCGATTGCCGATACCGCGTCCTACGTCAGTGAAATCGCTGCCGGGCGTTGGCTCGGACGGCCTTTCCTCGCGACAGAATACGAGCACCTGTTCTGGAACCGTTATCGGTACGAAGCTGGAATAGTGATGCCGGCCTATGCGGCCTTGCAGGGCTGGGATGGTATCTGCCGCCACGGGCAAGGGCCTTTGACGCTTGCATTCGACGAGGCGGCTCCGTTCCGCCAGCGCATCGTCCCGTATACCTTCGCTGCAGATCCCGTTGCTCGTGCCGGAGAAACACTGGCGTCGCTGCTGTTTCGCAGGGGCGACGTTGAAACGGCGGCTTTCAATGTACCGTTCATGATGCAGGGAGAGGCGAGCCTTGGTGAATCGCTTGAGTTCCGGGAACCGGCGCGACTGAAGCCATTGGCGCTTGTCGGTGGGATCGGTCTTGCGACGAAAGGGCAGGCGTGGCCGCATGGCCTGCAGAAATCGGTTGCGGTCGGCTATCGGAGTGCATCACTCGACAATGTATTGCAGCGCTTGAAGGCCGCAGAACTTCTATCGCACGATAACGTCACTGACCCGTCGCAAGGCTTGTTTGAAAGCGCCACGGGCCAGGTCATGCTCGACCGCAATAAACAGCGGATGCAGGTTGTTACGCCCCGGACCGAGGCCATTGCCTTTGCCGAACTGAGAGATCACGTGACCTTGAAGGAATTGTCCCTCGGCAATGCGGAGGCGAGGGGGCTGTTTGCAGTTTCGGCAATTGACGGAAAAGGGCTGAAGGACAGCGAAAGGCTGCTTGTAATTTTCGCCAGCGATGCGCGGAATTCCGACATGCGTTTCCGTGACAAGGCGCAGAAGATTATCGAGGATTGGGGGCGTCTGCCGGTTACTTTGCTGCGCAACCGCGTGGATGTGAATCTGGCAGGAAACGCCGTTTCATGGACGCTGTCGCCGATCGGTCTTGACGGCAAGGTCCACGAAAAAATAGCTGCCGGATCTGGACCGATCGCTTTCCGGCTGGATAATGGTGCAGGCAAAGCGGGGCCGACTACTTTCTTTCTTTTGGAAAGGAAGCTCGCCGTTCAATAGAAATCGGTCGACAACCTGCTCCAGCTTTCGCCAGCAAGTCCGCCGATAAAGATATCGCCGCGCTGAATTGCATTCAGCATGTCGGCGTTTGCCGTAGCAACGCAGACATTGGCCTTCAGGCGGAAGAACATGATCGACTGCTGTGAAAGCGCATTAAGATAACGCGGGTCAACCCTTCCTTGTGCCGCGATGTGCCCTTCATCCTGCAGGTGGAGCAGCATCGCATCGACGGCATGTTTTTCCATTCCGGCTTTCGTGATGATGTTCAGAACTTCTGCGATGCCATTGGGGCGCCTATAGTAACAGAAGAAGCCGCCGGGGCTGCCGCCGCGGTCATTGATCGCGCAGAACCGCAAGGCACCGGCAGCATGATTGTCCGACGCCATCTGGAAGAGCCAGCCAATGTCGCTTTCTGTCCAGGCTGGATGCGCCAAATAGCTTTGCAGATAGCCGGGAACAAGAGATATGGCTTCTTCTTGCGTAATTTCCCTCACATCCGCCGTGGATTTGGCTGCTCTCCTGATCGCGGGAACTGGAAAGAGCGGGTTGAGCACTTTGCCCACCGAACTGGCTGCCCATCCGCCGAGAACGGGACGCCGTTCGGCAACGTAATTGGCCACATAGCTGGCGGCTTGGAATACCCGTGTCCATCCGAGCCCGTGTGTGCCGAGTGTTATCCCGCCGATCGCTTCGGAGTGCTTGAGACTTACGGGGGCCGCACTGTCGGTGAAGTTGAGGATCTTTTCGCTCGGACGCAAGGTGAGTGTCAGTTCGGCGGCACCACGTGGCGACATTTCCGGCTTCATCATGAAAGCGCAAAGCAAGCGTCCCATGACCGATTGGCCGTTAACCCTGTAAGGAATGGGCAGGACCGAGATCGCACTGTCAATCTCACCGCGCTCGTTCTCATGGACCACGCTGCCAATCGCCGGGTCGTAATAAGGGTTCTCAAAAAAGAACTTTTGAAAATACTGATCAAAAGTCTCGCGGCACGACTTTGAATGCGGACGAAAAACGCGCTGGAAGAGGGTGCGAATGGCAGGGATATCATCAATCTTCATTGCGCGAACGCGCCGCGACTTGACGTCGTTTGCCGAGATCGGGATCCCCGCCATCTAAGCCCCCACTGTTGAAACCGCTTTCTTTACTTCTGCGTCACGACTCCGGCGAACGAGGTAGATAACGCATCCCCATGATGCCAGCACAATACTGATTTCAATTGCGTAAATGGCGGCGAAAGTTCCTGTGATCGGCGCGTACCAGGTTGCCAGCGCCAGGAAGGGGGCGCCGAGAATATTGCCTGTGTTGAGGACGGCGGTGCGATAGCTGTGCTGGCTGGCTGCACCCAGCAGATCCACGGCTATCGACCAAAGGGCGACAAACACGGTGGTCCAGCAAAGCGTGCGGCAGAAGGAAACCAGCATGTCATACTCGTGGCCAAACAGATAAGGCAGATAGGGCGCGATGATGAACACGGCCAGCGAGGTTGATATGCCGATTGCAAATGCGGCACCAAGCAGGCGCATCGTGATCGGCAGGGCATGATGGATTCCTTTTGCGCTGGCGCGGGCCAGATGAGGATAAACCAGACGGTTCATCGCTTCGACAGTCAGGGTGCTGCTATCGATGATACGTCGTGTGACGCCGTAACTGCCGACGACGCTTGGCGACATCAATGTGCCGAGGAGCAGGAGGTCCGCATTCTGGCGCACTGCCTTGAAGATGAATTGCGAAGCAAACATCACGCCGAGCCGTATTTCGTCACGCACGATCGTGTATTGCGGTCGGCCCAGCCTGCGCAGAAACAGGGCGTAAACCACGGCAACCAGGACATGGACACCAAACTGCCAATAGGCCCATCCGACGACGGTGGAGACGCCGAATAGAAGGCAGGCGGTCGCTGCCGCAATGGTCCGGGCAACGGCAAACCCCACGACAGAGAGATTGGCGGACAGGAAGTCGGTATGTGCGATATAAATCTGCTCAACCAGCAGGATGAGGCGCACAAGCACAATGTTGGTAACGAGCAGCAGGAAAAGCCCGAACAGGTTTCCTGCAAATTCAGGAGAATTGTACAGCCAAAACGGTAATATGATCATTCCGGCGGCGACAAGGACAACACCGGTAATCGCAATGAGAATGAGATTGTGGCCGAGCATCGCGGGGTAGATCGTGCGGTCCTGCGCTACGCGACGCACGAGGCATTCTGCTCCGCCCAGGCCGCAGATGAAGGTAGCGATGTTGGTGACAGCCATTATGGTCACGAACAGGCCAAACTCGTGAGAACCGAGATATCGCGCTAGCAGCGCAAATGTTAAAAGCTGGGCGATGTTTGCTGCAAAGAGGCTGCCGCTTGAAGCTGCGTAGGACAGGAATGTCGACCAATGGCGTTTCAAATTTTTATACCGAATTTTCGGGCCGGTCCGGACCGTAGTGAAGCGGATTGCTTTTTGTAGAGTTTCTGGCGATGCAGCATATGCTCCGTTTTCTCTTAATCCCGAAAAATACAAGGTGCCAAGCAGGTCAACGAAAATTTGACAGAAACTGCAAGACTAAATGGGCCTGATATGCATTTTGGTGACACCATCGCGGATGATTGCCTTTCATTAACCGAATTTTTTAATCTTTAAGTCTAAGGAAGACGACGACGGCATTTTTGCGCTGTCGAATGGATTTTAGAGGCAACTAATGTATACGTTGCGTGACCTCGCTTCGAAAGCACGAGTAACGGAGACCGCTGGTGAAAACCCGGTGCTCGTGGATGAGCGGTTGCGCGCAGTCGGGCGCGAAGCGCATATTGTCCGCGAAGAAGAAAAGATCACGGAAACGGTCGCATCTGCTCCCAAGGGACTGATGTTGCCTGAAATCGACCTGTTGGATGCGCTCGCCTGGATGCGGGCTCGGTGGATTTTGATAGCAGCGCTCGCGATCATCGGCGGCCTGGCGGGGCTTGCCTATGGCATGACGGCAAAGCCTCGATATACAGCCTATACGGATTTGCTGGTGCCGCCGTCCGGTCTTCAATTACTGCCGAACGACGTCTACGCCCAGAGCCTGCAGGCAGATAGCCAGATTCTCGACATTGAAAGCAAGATGCGCGTCCTGACTTCCGGAAACGTACTCCGGCGGGTCGTAACGGATTTGAAACTGAATGAAGATGAGGAGTTTGTTCCTCCTCCACCTGCCTTCGATCTCCGGGCCATGCTTGGCCTCGCCAAACCGGCGGGTCCGACGGATGACACGCTGACAGCGGTTCGCGCCCTCTCGCAGCGCATTACTGTTACACGGCCTGAACGGTCCTATCTCGTTACCATTGCCGTCTGGACGGATAATCCGGAAAAATCGGTAAAGGTGGCGGATTCCCTCGCAAATGCCTTCCAGGAAGAAGTTGCCCAAGCGGATGCCGATGGAGCGGGTCGGGCTGCTGCGGCTCTGTCCGAACGTCTCGCCTCCTTGCAGAAGGCGGCGACGGACGCGGAAGAAAAAGTCGCCGCGTTTCGCAGGGCACACGGCTTGCAGACCGCAGGCGGCGAACTTGTCAGCACCCAATCGATGACGCAGATCAACTCCAAGCTGGTCGACGCCAAGGCGCGAGCTGCCGATGCAAGCACGCGCTACGAGGAACTGACCAGGGACACTGGAAGCGCCATTAGCCCTGCAAGCACATTGCAGTCGCCTACGATGACAAATTTGCGCGGACAATATGCATCGCTTAAACAGCGCTACGACGCCCTCGCGATGACCTATGGCCCACGTTACCCCGAATTGATGAATACGGAGCGGCAGCTTGCCGGTCTGGAGCAGCAAATGGTGCAGGAACGGGCCCGTATCCTGCAATCCGCGAAGGTCGATCTGGATCAGGCAAACGCCGTTGTCGCGTTGCTTAACGCCCAGGCTGCTTCTGCCCGTTCAGCTGTCGCGCTCGATAATGACGCTCAAGTCCAGCTTTCGGACCTCGAGCGCGACATGGCCGCGAAAGTGTCGATCTACAACACTTTTCTGACCCGCTCGTCGGAGACGAGCCAGCGCCAGCAACTGGACGCCACCAATATCCGGATCATTTCGACGGCCATCCCGCCGATCAGCCGGAGCTGGCCGCCCAAGACGCTGGTGCTCGGCGCCGGGGGCGGCATCGCCGGAATGGGCCTTGGTATCGTGCTGGCGCTCGGCCTCGGCTATCTTGGTGCGTGGCGCCGCAACAGGGAAAGCGTCATCTGACTTGGCTGAGCTATCGGTCCATTCCCGTGAGGAAATTCAGCCCCGAGTGTCGTCATCTGTCGGAGCTGGCCTTTTTCTGTGCATGTTCCTGTTTATGTGGATAGGTACCAGTCCCTATCCCGATACTGGTGCCGTTACCGGCATTACAGCCAAAGCAGCCGATTCCAGTTCGTTCAATCAGCTCGTCACCCTCTTCCTGACGGGCAGCTTTCTGCTGTACGGGCTGAACAGCTCGATGCGCAGTGCCATCATGCAACCGCGCATTCTGATGGGGCTGGTATTCTTCTGGTTGTTCCTGACGGCCTTGCTGTCAGCTCATCCTATGATCGCCAGCAAGAAAGTCGTGTTGTCTGTCCTGACCGCGCTGAACGCGAGCATCTTTCTTCTGTTGCCGCAATCAGAACGCCAGATGACGCGGTTGCTGGCGATTGGCTCACTAATAACACTGGCATTTGCCTATTTCGGCGTAATTTTTATGCCGCAACGCGCGATTCATCAGGCTACTGACATCATTGAGCCTATGCTCGCCGGTGCTTGGCGCGGTCACTATCCGCACAAGAATGCCGCCGCCGCCTCTCTTGTGCTGATGAGTTTTTTTGGGCTTTACATTCGCAAACGCGGTTTGCCGAAAACCGGTCTTCTAATTGTCGCCCTTTGCGTTTATTTCGTGCTGCATACAGGCGGCAAGACATCGACGGCCATGTTGCCCTTTATCGTGCTGATGTCGCTCGTATTCGTGCGGTGGAAATGGACGCGTGTTTTCATTGCGATTGGCGGAATCGCGGCCTTTAATATTATCGCCGTCGGTGCCGCTGTATTCGATCCATTGCGCGAGCTTGTACAAAGTTTGGGAGTTGACGCCAGCTTCACCAATCGCTCAGATATCTGGAAACTTGCATTCGCGGCGATCTCGGCCAAGCCGATTTTCGGCTACGGACTGGACTCGTTCTGGAAGACGCCTGAAATGGTCTATGCAGGCGGCGGCGGTGCAAGCTGGGCTGTCGCCGCCTTCAATGCGCATAATTCATTTCTGGATATGATGATCAATGCCGGCGTGATCGGTCTGGCCTTGACACTTTTCTGGATAATGATTTTGCCGCTTCGATATATTAGGGAAGCGGAAAGAACAGATAATGACCCTATATTAACGCTGCTTTACATTCGCCTTTGGCTTTACGGATTATATATGTCTTGTATGGAAAGTACGTTCTTTCAGAACGGTGGGGCACTATGGTTCTGTATCATGGTTGCTGTTTTCGGATTGCGCTTGCAGGCCAAGGCAAGGCTTGAAACAGCTTTGGGGAACTTGGGCAATGGCGGAAATGGATAGTCTCGAGAGGGCGCGCAGACGTCTGGAATGGTACGCCATTCGGTTGAACGACAGCATCAGTCGCCGGCTTCCCTTGCGCCCGTTTTGTTTGCCAGCGAACGAACGGATCATTACTTTTACGTTTGATGATGTACCTGATACGGCGGAAAGCGCCGGAGCTGCGATCCTTGACAAGTACGGCGTCCACGGCACCTTTTATATTGCTGGCAACATGGTCGGCACGAAAGAACGTGAGAGGAATCTGATTACGCAGGAAGGTTGCCGGAAGCTGGTTGCACGCGGACATGAGCTGGGTTGCCATACCTATAACCACCTCAAGATTCCTTACTGCGGCGCCGGGGAAATAACGGCTGACCTTGATCGCAACACGGCCTATCTCGATGAGTTCGAGCCCGATCGCGTCCTTCCACGCAATTTCGCTTATCCTTATTGCGCGTCTTCCATGATGACACGGCAGCTTTTTGCCGATCGTTTTGCAACCTGTCGCGGCGGCGGCAATCGCATCAATCGCGGTATGATTGATCTTGCCTTTTTGCAGGCAGTGGAAATAAGACAGCCAGACGACGGGGCTGCGCGCCAGACCCGCTGGATCGATGATCTTAGTGCCAATCCTGGCTGGCTCGTCTTTTATACGCATGATATCAGCGATACGCCGACTGAATTCGGGTGCAGGCCGGAGACCTTTGAACGCCTCGTATCCCATGCGGCGAAGAGCGGAGCGGCTGTTCTTTCCGTCCGCGAGGCGCTGGCGCGCCTTGGCGTACAACGAGGTGCTGCTTGACGCATGTAAATGACAGGGAATATCGCCTGCTGGCGATCAACAATTACTTTTATCGGCGCGGTGGCGCCGAAACAGTTTTTCTCGATCACATCAAACTCTTTTCCGAAATCGGCTGGCAAACGGCACCCTTTGCCATGCAGCATCCGGACAATTTTCCTTCGGATTGGTCTTCCTATTTCGTGTCCGAAATAGAGTATGGACGGGAAAGCAGCCCGCTTACCAAAGTCGTGCAGGCGGGCAAGATCATCTATTCATGGGAGGCGCGAGACCGGATCAAGGCGCTGATCGAACAATTTCGCCCCAATGTCGCGCATGCACATAATATCTATCATCATCTGTCGCCATCGATTTTTCCCGTTCTGAAAGCCGCTGGTATTCCGACAGTCATGACGGCCCACGACCTGAAACTGGCGTGTCCGGCCTATAAGATGCTCTCACACAACCAGATCTGCGAGCGCTGCAAGGGCGGGCGCATCTATAATGTGGCCCTCCACAAATGCATCAAGGATTCCACGGCGTTGAGCGGTCTGGTGCTCGTTGAGACGGCAATTCATCGCATGCTGGGCCTCTACCGCAACACGCTCGACCGTATCGTCGTGCCGAGCCGCTTTTATATCGCAAAGCTCGCCGTATGGGGCTGGCCGGAAGAAAAGCTGGTCTATATTCCCAACTTCGCCCACACGGACAATCTGAAACCCTATGCGGATGAGGGCGATTATTTCGCTTATGTCGGACGGCTGGCGCCGGAAAAGGGGATCGGTACGCTCATTCGCGCCGCGGCTCTTGCCGGACAGAAACTGGTCATTGCTGGCACGGGACCGGAGGAACAATCACTGAAGGCGCTTGCGACCGAGACGGGTGGCGATGTCACCTTTGCAGGTTATGTCTCGGGCGAAAGACTGCATCGGCTGATCGGTGAGGCGAAAGCGCTTGTTCTGCCGTCTGAATGGTATGAGAACGCCCCCATCAGTATTCTGGAGGCTTATGCACTTGGGGTACCGGTGATCGGCGCGGACATTGGCGGAATTCCCGAAATGATTATCGAAGGCGAGACCGGGATGGTTTCGCGTACGGGCGATATTGACGATCTCGCCCGCGTTTTGGGCGCTTTTGCGCGATTGACCGCACAGGCACGGCGCAAGATGGGAGAGGCAGGCCGCCTCTGGGCGGGTAATGAATTCTCGCCACAGGCATACAGAAACCGCACGCTGGAACTCTATTCCCAGTTGGGAGCACTTTGATGGTTCGAAACGACAAGCGGCCTCGCGTCATGATGCTGGGACTTCGCGGCGTTCCGAATGTGCAGGGAGGCGTGGAAAAGCATGTCGAAGAGCTCGCCCGGCTGTATGTGACGAAAGGCTGGGATGTCGAGGTCGTCGGACGCCGTCCTTATCTTGAAAAGAAGCAGCCTTATGTCTGGGAGGGTGTCCAGGTGACGCCAAGCTGGGCGCCGACCTCCATGAAGTTCGAGGCAATTGTGCACACGGTGTTGGGCGTGCTGAGAGCCGGTTTCAGCCGTCCTGATATCTTGCACATTCACGCAATCGGTCCGGCTCTTGCCGTTCCGCTGGCACGCCTTTTCGGACTGCGTACGGTCGTGACGCATCACGGTTTTGATTATAATCGCCAGAAGTGGGGACGGCTTGCGCGCGCAATGCTGAAGCTTGGCGAATGGTGCGGCATGCGCTTTGCAAATGCGCGCATCGCGGTGTCCAACGATATCGCTAAAACCATGCAGCAGCATTATCACGTGCCGATCACCTTTATCCCCAATGGCGTCACGCTTCGCCCGGCCTGCACAGATACGACGTGGTTGGAAAAGCACGGCCTTGCTCCGAAACGCTACATCGCGCTTGTGGCGCGGATCGTGCCGGAAAAACGTCAGCTTGACCTCATCGAGGCCTTCGCGAAGCTTTCCGATCCTTCTCTCAAGCTGGCCCTGATCGGTTCGGCGGAATATACCGCTGAATATGCCGCAGCCGTCCGTAAGAGGGCTTTGGCTGTACCCGGTGTCGTGCTGACGGGCGCGCTTCAGGGGGACGAACTCTCGGCCTTGTTCAGTCAGGCGGCATTATTCGTGTTGCCTTCCAGCCATGAGGGCATGCCGATCGCGCTTCTCGAAGCGATGGGATACGGCTTGAATGTGCTTGCAAGCGATATCACTGCAAATGTGGAAGTCGGGCTTTCGAAGGACAGCTACTTTTCACTTGGCGATGTGGATGCATTGAAGGATGCCTTGCGGCAAAAAGTCGATAAGCCTCTAACCAGCGAGCAGTCGCAGCAATTGATCGACTGGATCGCACGGGATTATAGCTGGAGCGGGATCGCAGACCGCACGCTGATGGTCTATGAGGAAGGGAGTAGGGGAGTAGGGGAGTAAGGGAATATGGGCAGAAGCGCTTGTTCCAAAAGTCCCGCTGTGTCGTGTGCCGCTTCTGGGTTCAGGCCCTGAGGAAATGCGAAAATAAAAAGGGAGCTGCCGAACATGTTCGACATACTCCCTTATTCACCTATTCCCTTAGATCAGCGTGCCCGGCGACGCTCTGCCGTCGGCTGGAAGGCCAGCCGCGAATGGTAGCTGCAATATGGGCTCGATTCACCGGATTCATGACCGCAGAAATGGAAGTCTTCGTTCAACGGATCGCCGATCGGCCATTTGCAGGTGCGTTCGCTCAACTGCAATAGCGAAAGACGGCGTGAAATAGGCACAACCACGTCCGAAGCGGGCTTGACCACGGTCTCCGCCACGACATCTACGGCATAGTCTACCTGGAGGGCGGTGGCACCGACCGTCTTGGTGACTGTGGCGGTGCGCATCGTCGTCGTATGCACGCCGGTTGAATGTTGTGCTGCAGGACGTGGCGCTGCGGCAACCGTATTGACTTTCTTGCTGCGCGGGGCAGCGGTCGTGGTCTTGCCACGACCCGAAAGCTTCAAACGGTGCACTTTGCCGATCACTGCATTACGGCTGACGCCGCCAAGCTGCGCGGCGATCTGGCTTGCGCTCAAGCCCTCGCTCCACAGTTTCTTCAGTAGTTCGACGCGTTCGTCTGTCCAGTTCATCGCCCTGGGCTCCAATCATTTTCGTTATCCGGAATCCGGCAGTGTTCTCGGATCGCTCCGAGCAAAAACACCATATCTATCCGGGTGACTAGGTCCGCCGCACGAAATGTAGCTTTAATCTCTAAAATGAAACTACAATATCCAACGACTCCATGACAAGAGATAGCCTTGTCAGGCGGATTCCATTTTTACGGTTTTCCCCAACTTGGGTGCCAAAGACGGTTTTTATTTGATCCGCCCGAAATTTTGCACGCAATTGCTTCTGAACTGAAAACCCGGATTGTTTCAGGTTGGAACATCGCGGACTAACGAGCACGTCGTCTGGCTGTCTCAGTCGAGGAAAGGTCATTCTCTATATAGTGTCGCTGTCCGCGTAAAGCCACCTTCGATGTCTGGATGTTACAGGAGTGCGAAAATGCATGAACTCATGCTGAAAGATGGCCTTCAAACCTCGCTGGCTTTGATTGACATTTTTTCTGTGAACGCCAATATACGCGCGAGATAAATATGCCGCCCGGAGGGCGGTTTTTTATTTCTGTCGAAGGCTCGTGCGAGAAGCATGAGTCATCAGGCCCGTTCCTCTCGTGTCTCATCGCAGTTTCGTGACGGTTTGGAATGGGTGTCGGGCGCTCGTCGAAAAGCGGGAACCGTGTCGGGTGCCTGAGGACTGTTTATGGGAAAACACAGCTTTGCCGGTGCAGCCGGGCAAGCTGCCAATATAGGCTTTGGAGGCCTGACGCTATGACCGACGCTACGACCGTGCAACCGCTTTACGACACCTATAATCGTGCGGCTTTGCGCTTCGAGCGAGGTGAGGGCATCTGGCTTATTACCGAAAGCGGTGAACGCTATCTCGATTTCGCGGCTGGCATTGCTGTGAACTCGCTTGGTCATTCGCATCCGCATCTGGTGGAAACGCTGAAGACGCAGGCGGACAAGCTCTGGCATCTGTCCAACGTTTACGAAATTCCGGCGCAGGAAAAGCTGGGGCGGCGTCTTGTCGAGAACACGTTCGCCGATAAGGTCTTTTTCACCAATTCCGGCGCTGAGGCGCTTGAGTGCGCGATCAAGACCGCGCGCCGCTATCATTATGTAAATGGCCATCCGGAACGCTTCCGCATTGTGACATTTGAAGGCGCCTTTCATGGCCGCACGCTGGCCACAATTGCCGCTGGCGGTCAGGCGAAATATCTCGAAGGTTTTGGACCAAAGGTCGATGGTTTCGATCAGGTGCCGTTCGGTGACGAGGCGGCATTGCGCGCCGCCATTACCGATGAGACCGCTGGCATCCTGCTTGAACCCGTTCAGGGTGAAGGCGGCCTGCGCGGGTTCCCGGAAGAATTCCTGCGCATGCTGCGCCAGCTTTGCGATGAAAAGGGCCTTCTGCTGATCCTTGATGAAGTGCAGACCGGCGTTGGCCGCACCGGCAAGCTGTTCGCGCATGAATGGGCCGGTATCAAACCGGACATCATGGCGGTCGCCAAGGGTATCGGCGGCGGCTTCCCGATGGGTGCCTGCCTTGCAACCGCCGAAGCTGCCAAAGGCATGACGGCGGGTGTTCACGGCACGACCTATGGCGGCAATCCGCTGGCCATGGCCGTGGGGAATGCGGTTCTTGATGTTGTTCTGGCCGATGGCTTCCTTGAAAATGTCCAGGCTACCGCTCTGGTCATGAAACAGGGCCTCGCCTCCATCATTGACCGTTACCCCGACGTTGTTTCGGAAGTCCGTGGCCGCGGCCTGCTGATCGGTATCAAGTGCGTTGTGCCGAATACCAGTCTCATCCAGGCTCTTCGCGATGAGCATTTCTTGAGCGTCGGGGCCGGTGACAGTGTCGTCCGCCTGCTTCCGCCGCTGATCACGACGCCTGAAGAAGCGCGCGAAGCATTGAAGCGCATCGAAACGGCGGTCGAACGGCTCGCAACTGCAAATCCGACCAGCAAGACAGCGTGATATCATGGCCAACGATAACGGAATCAAACACTTTATCGACCTCTCCGCTGTGCCGGCTTCGGAGCTTCGTGCGATTATGGAAGATGCCAAGGCGCGCAAGGCGCGCCTGAAGGCCGGAGAAATGGAGAAGCCATTCGCAGGCAAGGTGCTTGCGATGATCTTCGAAAAGCCTTCAACCCGTACGCGCGTATCCTTCGATGTCGGCATGCGCCAGCTCGGCGGCGAGACGATCATGCTCACCGGCTCGGAAATGCAGCTCGGACGCAGCGAAACCATTGCCGACACGGCAAAGGTTTTGTCGCGCTACGTCGATGCAATCATGATCCGTACCACATCCCATGACCGTATGCTGGAACTTGCCGAATATGCGACCGTTCCGGTCATCAACGCACTGACGGACGACACGCACCCTTGTCAAATCATGGCCGACGTTCTTACATATGAGGAACATCGCGGCCCGATCAAAGGCAAGACCTTTGCCTGGATGGGGGATGGCAACAATGTCCTCCACTCGCTGGTCGAAGCCGCGGCGCGTTTTGATTTCAACGTCAATATCGCAACGCCGGAAGGCAGCGAACCCAAGTCGCAATATATCGATTGGGCGAAAGCGAACGGCGCGAGCATCATGTCCACCACAGATCCGGATAGGGCGGCGACCGGTGCGGATTGCATCGTGACCGATACCTGGGTTTCGATGGGGCAGGAAGATCATGCCCGCGGCCACAACGTTTTCATGCCCTATCAGGTCAATGCGCGACTGATGGCAAAAGCTGATCCTGAGGCGCTTTTCATGCACTGCCTGCCCGCCCACCGCGGCGAGGAAGTGACGGATGAAGTGATCGATGGACCGCAATCGGTCGTATTCGACGAAGCGGAAAACAGGCTCCATGCTCAGAAAGCCATTCTGGCGTGGTGCCTGCAAGGAGCATAATTTGGCTGACAAGACCAGCAACGAGCATATCGAAGTCGAGAACATCCGCGTCAATCTGGGCGATTTCGACTTCGCAGGCGATGACGCCGTTGTGCCCTTCCAGGTGGAAGGGCTCGACGTGCGCGGTCGCGCGGTTCAGCTTGGCCCGAGCATCGACGGCATTCTGAAGCGCCACAACTATCCCGAAGAAGTGGCCCGCTTGCTGGGGGAAGCAACGGTGCTGACCGTATTGCTTGGCACTTCGCTCAAATTCGAAGGCAAGTTTATCTTCCAGACGCAGTCCGACGGTCCTGTGGATATGCTGGTGGTCGATTTCCGCACGCCGCGTTCGGTTCGCGCCTATGCGCGTTACGACGCGGAACGCCTGAAGGACGCGATTGCCGCAAACAGAACCAAGCCTGAGGAACTGCTGGGACGGGGCACGCTTGCCTTCACGGTCGATCAGGGCGCCTACACCCAGCGTTATCAAGGCATCGTTGCGCTTGATGGTTCGACGCTGGAGGAAATCGCCACGACCTATTTCCGTCAGTCGGAACAGATTCCAACCGACCTCAAGTTGAGCGTCGCAAAGCTTGTCGAACGTGGTGCCGACGGGAAACCTGTCGAACAGTGGCGTGCTGGCGGTCTGATTATTCAGTTCCTGCCTGAATCTGAATTGCGCGCGCGCATCCCCGACCTGCCGGGCGGCGACGAGCCCGCGTTCCAT
Organism: Brucella pseudintermedia; assembly: GCF_008932435.1. Taxonomy (GTDB): domain Bacteria; phylum Pseudomonadota; class Alphaproteobacteria; order Rhizobiales; family Rhizobiaceae; genus Brucella; species Brucella pseudintermedia. The sequence continues at coordinate 201,130 of NZ_WBWE01000008.1, forward strand.
CCGGAAGATGACGCATGGGACGAGGCTCGCTCGCTGGTGGGCACGATTGAGAGTTCGGAGCTGACAGACCCACAAGTTGGTTCGGAGCGGCTTCTTTACCGGCTGTTCCATGAACGCGGTGTGCGTGTGTTCGAATCTGTGCCCGTGCTGGACGAATGCTCATGCTCGCGAGAGAAAATTTCCGGCGTGCTGTCGGGCTTCACCGCTGAGGAAATCGCAGAAAGCGCAGAAAACGGCAAGATTTCCGTAACATGCGAATTTTGCTCGAAGATCTATGCGTTTGATCCGGCGGAGTTCGGGAACTGACGCGAAGCGGTGTTCGGAGCAGGATGCGCCTTAAGACAAATGGATAGAACGGTTCCGGTGACTTCGTTTTATCGGAACCGCAAGATATAAAGTTGGTAGGAATTTATCCCCACATGCGGACTATCGGTTAGTTCTCCGCTGGTCAACAGTGGAGAATACGATATGCCTGACCTTTGGTTACCGGTTACTCAGCAAAATCTCGAGATTGCGGCTGGCAGTCCGCTCGATTTTTCGACATTTCTATTAAATCCGGCCATTACCGAGGAGCGACGACTCATCGTCAATCCGGACGGTCACATTGCCTTGCAGAGCAATCCGGCCGTTCCATATCGGCTGCTGTGCGGAGCCATCAGCAGCATTCCCGACAATGCGACAGCGGACAAGATGGCTGTCCAGTTGCGTCGCCATGGCTATAATTGCGTACGATTTCATTTTCTCGACATTGCCTTGATGGAGGGGCAGCTTCAGGATTTCGACTACCGGCAGGATATTCTTGATCGGTTTCGCTACTACATGGCTGCATTGAAGCAGAACGGCATCTACTGGATCGTGGATGGTCTCACATCCAATGCCGGTGCGTTGGGCGGTGTAGCGGACCGCTGGGGAACGGAAGGCAGGCTGAAACTCAAGACGCATGTTGAAAATGCGGCTTTCGGGCACTGGCTGCGCTTTCAAGTCGATATATTCGGGACGGTCAATCCCTACACCGGGCTTGTGCCTTTCGAAGATCCGGCGATGGCGGTTGTCGTGCCGTTCAACGAAAATGGACTGTCGTTCAATTCGTGGGTTTATGCCAACGGCGACCTCCAGGCGTTGCCGGAATTGAAGCGGCTGTTCAATGCTTGGCTGAAGGAGCAATATGGTACCACAGCTGCCTTGCAGGCTGCTTGGGGCGGTGAGTTGCTGGTGAGCGAGCAAATTGAAAACGCCGCTGTCATGCCACCTGCCGACCGCTATGTCGCGTCCAGACGGCTACGCGACTTTACACGTCTTTGCGTGTCGGTTGAAACCGAGACGGCAAAGAAAATGAGCGACTGCATTCGTGCGATGGGCTTCAAGGGCATCATCGCACCATATAACAACGGATATGGTATCCAGACCATCCTGACCCGCCGCACTCAACAGGCCGTGGCGATGAATACCTATCATGATCCCAACGATAATATTACAGGGCCGATATTCCAGACCAGTTCGTTTGACGGTGCGGTGGCCTATGTGCGGGATGCGGCTGCGACACGTCTGGTGGGCAAGCCATTCGTCTTGACAGAATACGATCATGTTTTCTGGAACAGGCATCGCTATGAGGCGGGGCTTGCAATGCCGGCTTATGCCTCCCTGCAAGACTGGGATATTCTGTGCCGCCACAGCAACGGAGCGCTTATCCTTGGTTATGGCGGCAGCGATTTTAACGAACAGTATATCCGTCCGTACAGAACGGCGTTAGATCCTGTTGCCCGTGCCGGTGAAACCTTGTCGGCGCTGCTGTTCCGGCGTGGAGACGTAGCGAAGGCGCTCCATCAGGTGGTGGCGCAGATACAGGATGTCGGAAATCTTGTCGGACTGGATATGCAGGAACCGGATGCGGTGACGATCATGTCACTGATGTCGCGTTTCGCACAAGGCGATGCCCCGCTCCCGTCAGACGCTGTGCCGGTCGGCTCTCCTCGCCAGATTGGAACCCGTGCGGATGCTGTCACATTCCTGCGCAGCAATGGAGTTCTGGCTGCAACAAATCCAAGCGATGCGGCGTCGGGGATATATGTCAGCGATACCGGAGAGATCAGGCTTGATAGCGCGGCAAAACAGATGCGGGTCGTCACGCAGCATACGGAAGCACTGGCATTCTCATCGATCACCCAGCCGGTGCAACTCGGGCAGCTTTGGGTCGGTTCGGCATCCGGTGCGGGTATGCTGGCGGTTTCCTCGCTTGATGGCCAGTCGGTAGCGGACAGCAGTAAGCTATTGCTGATCTTCACCACGGATGCACGCAATACCGACATGGTCTTCAGCGATAGCGAAGAAAAGACCGTCAGCAGCTTTGGAACCTTGCCGGTGCAGATCAAAGTTGGGCATGTCTGGTTCAAGATGCCGATCAACACGGCTTGGCGCATATCCCCGGTCGGACTGGATGGCGTGGTGCAGCCTCCGGCCATTACGGGTAACGGATCGGATGGACTGAATGTCGAGCTTTGGAACAATGTTTCTGTTCTGCCGAACCCGCCCGGACCAACGACTTATTTTCTGATCGAACGCCTTTAAAAATCTTCTCACCGGGCGCCGGATTGCGCGCCCTGTTGAATATCAATTCAATGTACGTCGCAGGTCCGGCATATCAAGCGAGAAGGCGGGGATATCGACTTCGAACATGCTGCCGCCGTTGCCCTGCATCTGGTACCTGCCTACCATGACCCCGGAGGTAGTGGTTAGAGGGCAGCCCGAGGAATACTGAAATGAATCGCCGGGCTCCAATGTCGGCTGTTCGCCGACCACGCCCGCGCCGCGCACTTCCTCCACGTGTCCGTTTGCGTCGGTAATCTGCCAGTAACGGGAGCGAAGTTGCACGGTTTCCGTCGAATTGTTGGCGATCGTTATACGGTAGCCCCAGACGTAACGGTTTTCGTCGGGGTCCGACTGTTCTTCCAGATAGAAAGGCTCGACAGAAACCTCGATCCCCCGCGTTACCGCTCTATACATGCGCACCGCCCCACATTCACATCGGCCCTGACATCCTGCAATCCGGATTGCAATAATGCTTGTCTACTCACGGTTCGCCGGTTCGGTTTACGGACACCGCTGCTCGCCCCTCCTATCGCCAAAGTTGCGGGAGAGGTCAACAATGTCGGGGCAGCAAATACGATGCAATCGCCGGAATCTCCGGCAATTGCATCGTTTAGGCCTCGGTTTGCAGCCTAAAAGCCACAATATGCGGGACAGTTGTTCAGCGAGTGACCTTCAATGCTGCTTCCACGTCTTCCACGAGGTCATCCGTATCTTCAAGGCCGACCGATATCCGTAGCAGTCCGTCAGAGATACCAAGTTCGGCCTTCGCCTCGTCGGTAAGGTTCTTGTGCGTCGTGGTCGCAGGGTGGGTGATAAGGCTTTTTGCGTCACCCAGATTGTTGGAGATGCTGAAGACCTGCAAGGCATTCTGGAACCTGAACGCTGCCTCCTTGCCGCCTTCCAGCTCAAGGGCGATGAGGGTCGAGCCGCCGGTCATCTGCTTCGCGATAATGTCGGCCTGCGGATGGTCAGCCCGCCCCGGATAGATCACGCGCTTCACGCCGGGCTTGCCCGCGAGGAAATCGGCCACCGCAGCCGCCGAATGCGTTTGCTGGCGCACGCGCACGGACAATGTTTCAAGACCTTTCAGCATGATCCACGCATTGAAGGGGCTGAGGCCCGGACCGGTGTGGCGGAAGTAATCCTGCAGGGTGTTTTCAATCCATTCGCGGTCGGAGAGGACCACGCCACCAAGGCAGCGCCCCTGACCGTCAATATGCTTTGTCGCAGAATAAACGACGATATGCGCACCGAGCTCCAGCGGCTTCTGGAAAAGCGGGGTTGCGAAAACATTGTCGACGATAAGCTTAGCGCCCGCTTCATTGGCGACCTGCGCGACGGCAGCGATATCGATAATTTCGAGCGTCGGGTTGGACGGGCTTTCAAGGAACATAACCTTGGTGTTCGGGCGAACGGCCGCTTTCCAGTTTTCGATGTCGGAACCATCGATGATCGAGATTTCGACGCCATATTTCGGCAGAAGCGTCTCGACGATGTAGCGACAGGAGCCGAAGACGGCGCGAGCCGAGATCACGTGATCGCCAGCCTGTACCTGACAAAGAATGGCGGCTGCCACCGCAGCCATGCCGGATGCGGTGGCGCGCGCTTCTTCAGCGCCTTCCAGCGCGCACATGCGTTTTTCAAACATGTCCGTGGTTGGGTTGGCATAACGTGAATAGATGAAACCCGGGTCCTCACCCTTGAAACGCGCTTCGGCGGCTTCGGCATTAGGATAAAGGAAGCCCTGCGTCAGAAACATCGCTTCCGACATTTCGGCGAATCCGGAGCGCAGCGATCCGGCATGCACGAGTTCGGTTGCAGGGCGAAACTTGCGGGTATTCTCAGTCGTCATTTTTCCAACCTGTCGAAAAGCTGGTCGGCCGGGGCACGAGCCTCGGCGGCCAATAAAAAACCGGCCTTGCGAAAACGCAAAAGGCCGGTAACGAACCGCGGCCTTTTTTAGCGAATTCTTTAACGTGGCTGCAAGCCGGCCGGCCAAATCACCACGGAACAGTTTTCCATTATGCCTGTTGCGTGAAGCCGTCAATGCCGAAACCAACTCATTTCTCGAAAAGCGCATCCCGGGCGCCATGAAAATACTCTGATTCCTGCGGAAAACCCGGTTTCTAGCGGTTGGAAGGGTTGGCATCGAGGCCCCGAGCGGTCAATGGTCTTTGTCAAGCAATGCCTAGAGCACGTCTCTCGAAACCGGGGCGCGGGTTTCGGGATAGATGTGCGTGAAACAAGAGAATAAAACATGTCGCTTGATAAAGTACGACATGTTTTAGGCTACGGAGTATCGGGTTGATGATGCAGAAAGATGCTGGAATTCTGGCGGATGCGGATATCTCCGCGCTGTTTGAAAGCGGTTTGCTGGCGTCGCCGCGCCCTCTTGATCCCGACCAGATACAGCCTGCGAGCCTTGATTTGAGGCTTGGCGCGAAAGCCTATCGCGTTCGCGCCTCTTTCATGCCGGGGCCGGGGACGCCGGTCATCGAGAAGCTCGAACGGTTGAAATTGCACGAGATCGACCTGACCGCAGGAGCCGTTCTGGAAACGGGCTGCGTTTACATCGTTCCGCTTCTCGAAAGCCTGGCGCTGTCGCCTGACCTTTCCGCGTCGGCAAATCCGAAGAGTTCGACGGGTCGTCTGGACATCTTCACCCGCGTCATTGCCGACGGAGCACAGGAATTCGATAAAGTGCCTGCCGGATATAAAGGTCCGCTCTATCTGGAAGTCAGCCCGCGTACGTTCCCAATCGTCGTGCGTACAGGTTCCCGCCTGTCGCAGATACGTTTCCGCAAGGGCCGTGCACAGCTTGACGAGGCTGAGCTTGCTGCATTGCATAAGGCTGAAACGCTGGTCGCATCGGAAATGCCGAATATCTCCGGCGGTGGCATTGCGCTGTCGGTCGATCTTTCAGGCGGGCCTGACCGGCTGATCGGCTATCGCGGAAAGCACCATACGGCTGTGGTGGATGTGGACAAGCGTGCGGCGCACGACATCCTTGATTTCTGGGAGCCGATCTATGATCGGGGCGCGCGCGAACTCGTGCTCGATCCGGATGAATTCTATATCCTCGTTTCGCGCGAGGCTGTGCATGTGCCACCGCTTTATGCAGCCGAAATGACGCCATTCGATCCGCTGGTCGGTGAGTTCCGGGTTCATTACGCAGGCTTCTTCGATCCGGGCTTCGGGCACAGTGCCGCGGGCGGAACCGGCAGTCGCGCGGTTCTGGAAGTCCGTAGCCACGAGGTTCCGTTCATTCTGGAACACGGGCAAATTGTCGGGCGTCTGGTTTACGAACATATGCTGCATCGCCCGTCTGCGCTTTATGGGATTGATCTCGGCTCCAACTATCAGGCGCAGCAGTTGAAGCTTTCCAAGCATTTTCGTTGACTATAATAGCCTCCTCCAAGCAAATATAATTCTGGTGGAGGAGCAAGATCGACGTGACGAACGGAACTGAACGCGATCGAGACAACAAGCTGCAAGCCGCAACCGATGCCCCGCAACGCAGGCTGTCGGTCGGCATTGTTGCCTTGCCCGGTTTTACGCTGAGTGCGCTCAGTCTTTTCCTTGATCCCTTCCGCCTTGCTGCCGATGATCGCGACAAGAGCCGCCAGATACGTTGTGCGTGGAAAATCTGCACGCTTTCAGGAGACCCTGTTACCTCCAGTTCCGGCATGGTGATCGAGCCGACCGCTCCGATTGGCGAGCTCGACGATTGCGATTATGTGGCGGTGGTCGGAGGATTGCTGGCGCAATATCGGCCGAGACAGCAGGCGCTGGTGGATCTCATCAAGCGTGCCGACCGGCGCGGCAAGACGGTCGTGGGCCTTTGCACGGCCGCCTTTCTACTGGCGGAAGCTGGCCTTCTGCCGGACCGCAATTGCTGTGTCAGCTGGTTCCATCGCGACGATTTTCTGGAGCTTTTCGACGGTTATACAGCCGATACGACGAGCCTGTTTCATCGTAGCGGAAGGCATTTTACCTGTGCCGGCGGACTTGGCACGGCATCGCTGGCGCTTTCAATCATTCAGAATGAGATTTCGGAGGAACTGGCGCGCAAGAGTGCGTCCATCCTCATGATCCCCTATGAGCTTGTCCGTTCCGAACAACCGGCGCTAAGCTTCAACGGAGTGCGCTCGCCGATGATCCGCAAGGCAATCCGCATTTTTGAGGAAACACTGGAAGATCCGGTGCCGATGATCGACGTCGCGCGGCGACTGGGAATTTCCGTCCGCCAGATGGAGCGTGGCTTCAAGCTTGCACTTGAGAGAACGGCGTTCGAGGTTCGTGAAGAGCTTCGGGTTAAGAAGGCCAAGGAACTCCTGTCGGAGACAAGCTTGTCGCTGCTGGAAGTGGCTGTTGCCAGCGGCTTTACCGATACGCGCAGCATGAACCGCTCGTTCTCGCGGCAAAAGCAGAAAGCCCCGCGCGAGTACCGCAAGCAGCGGTGAGCGAGGGCAGAACTTGCGCGGGCTGCATGGAGAGCCTATTTCTTGCGCGAAGAATCTGTCGTTTTGGCCGATAACCTTACAGGAGATTTGCATGTCGGATGGTGTAAACCGTTTTCTTGGCGATACCCCGGCCCGCGTTCTGATCAAGCTGGTGCTGATTTCGCTGGTGGTTGGCGTGGTCATGAGCGCGTTTCACTGGACGCCCTATGACATCTTGTACGGCATCCGGGATTTCTTCCTCCGCCTCTGGAATATGGGCTTTTCGGCAATCTCAGGTTTTGTCGACTATCTGGTCCTTGGCGCGGCTGTCGTCATCCCTGCCTTTATTTTGCTCCGCATCCTCAGCTACCGGAAATGAACTCAATTCAATAATTGGATAGTTCAGGCAGGCAATGCAGCAAAAACAAGGACTTATACTTAACCGGCGTGGCTTTCTTGTCCTTGCCGGAGGAGCGCTGGCGGTGACGGCAATGCCGTGGAAGGCGGCGTTGGCAGCAGGTGACGACGATCCCACCGCGATTTTCAATGCTATTCGCAAGGCAAACGGACTGCCTTTGATGGCGACGGATTCCAAGCTCGAGCAAGCCGCGCTCTATCAGGCAAAGCGCATGGCGAGTTATGGCAAGATCGGTCACAGCGTCGGCTGGGGTAACGGTTTCGTCGCGCGGTTGCGGCAAGCTGGTATCCGTGGGCCAGCAGCAGAGAATGTGGCGTCGGGGCAGCGCAGTACACAAGCCGTGTTCGATGCCTGGATGAAATCGCCCGGCCATCGCAAGAACATGCTCGACCCGACTTTCGAGCATTATGGCCTCGCCTGGGCAACGCCGGAAAACAAGCCAACCTATATATATTGGGCCATGATGCTCGGGCTCTGATGCCTGATTTCTCCTGACAGTCGGCTGTCAGGAACTGCGACAATAGGGTGGCCGAATTATCTGTCGTTCCGATCGATTCCAGAGTAGATCGTTCTGATCTGAGGGGAATATTCGGGACAAGCATTATGGATCAGTCGCTGCAACGTGGTGGCGTAACAAGGCCGTTTGAGGTCACACACAGGATGGTGATGCTGATCGCCATTCCCATGACGCTTGCCGCCATCACCACGCCGCTTCTGGGTCTTGTCGATATGGGCGTTGTCGGCCAGATGGGGCAGGCCGAGTTGATCGGCGGATTGGCGATTGGCGCGCTCGTCTTCGATTTCCTGCTGTCGATGTTCAATTTCCTGCGTTCAGGCACGACCGGACTGGTCGCGCAGGCCGTGGGTGCGGAAGACGCGGTGGAAGAGCAGGCTATTTTCTGGCGCGCAATCATCATCGCGGTGGTTGCCGGCGGCCTGATGATCCTGTGCCTGCCGGTTATCATCGCTGTCTCTTCCACCTTCATGCACCCGACTTCTGCCACACAGGAAGCGATGGCGACCTATGTGTCGATCCGCATGCTGTCGGCGCCGGTTGCGCTCATCAACTATTCTATCCTTGGGCTGGTGCTCGGGCGCGGACAGGGCATTGTCGGCCTCGGCCTTCAGGTGCTGCTCAACGGCATCAATATCGTGCTGTGTATTATCCTTGGGCTCGAATTGGGCTGGGGCGTCACCGGCGTTGCTTGGGCGACCGTGACCGGCGAGACCGTCGCGGCTCTCGTCGGCATGTTCATTGTGCTGCGGCATTTCCGCAAGGATGCGTCACTGCGACCAGACCGGGCGCGGATATTCCAGAAGCAAGGAATCTTGCGCATGGTCGCGATCAATCGCGACATCATGATCCGCTCTTTCCTGCTTCTCACGGCCTTCGCATTCTTCACGCGAGCTGGGTCCGATCTCGGACCGGTCACACTTGCGGCCAATGCCGTCTTGATGAACTTCTTCCTCATCGCCGGGTTTTTCCTGGACGGTATGGCGGCGGCGGCTGAACAGATCGTGGGTCGGTCTATCGGGGCGCGCTACAGTCCTGCGTTCGTGCGCGGCGCCAAGCTCACTTTCGTCTGGGGGCTGGTCATGGCGAGTATCATCGCCTTTTTCCTGCTGGTGTTCGGCGATGCGATCATCGGGCTTCTATCCAAGGCGGAAGATGTCCACGCCGAAGCCTTGAAATATCTGCCCTGGGCGGCGCTGACAGGCATGACCGGGCTGCTGGCCTTCCATATGGACGGGGTATATATCGGCGCCACATGGTCGCGCGACATGCGCAACATGATGTTCCTGTCGCTCGGCTTCTTTCTGGCAGTTCTCTATGCGGCAAAGCCCGTAATTGGTAATCACGGGCTTTGGCTGGCTCTCAACCTGTTTCTGTCAATTCGCGGAGTTTTGCTTCTGGCGATCCTGCCGCGGCGTTATCGTACAGAATTCACTGTTTGATCAGGCTCTCAGGCAGGCAGTGCGCGCTTCGCCCAGTCGCTGGTGTCCCGGTCGCGCAGTGCGGCGATGTTGGCGACGCCCTCGCGCTTCACAGCAGCAGACAGCCCGCGCAAGATCTCTGCAGGCAGGTTCGGCCCGCGATAAATCAGGCCCGTATAAAGCTGGACCAGATCGGCGCCAGCCTTGATCTTTGCCAGCGCTGTTTCAGCGCTATCCACGCCGCCGACCCCGATCAGCGGCATGTCGGGACCCACGCGCTCGCGCATCCGGGCGAGGACAATGGTGGAACGGTCGAAAAGCGGTGCGCCGGAAAGTCCGCCCGCTTCATTGCGGTTGTCGGCACTTTTCAGTCCTGCGCGTGAAAGGGTCGTATTGGATACGATAATGCCGTCCAGCTTCTGTTCCGTTGCCTCTGCAGCGATATCGTCCAGCTCTTCATCCGCGAGATCGGGCGCGATCTTGAGAAATACCGGACGCTTCAGCGTGCACATCTTGCCTTCTTCGTTGCGGGCTTCCAGCACGCGGCTCAACAACTCATGCAAGGCTTCGCGAGCCTGAAGGTTGCGCAGCCCCGGCGTGTTGGGCGAAGAGATGTTAACCGTGAAATAGCGCGCCAGCTGGTAGAAACGCCGAATACCGGCGACATAATCGGTGACGCGATCTTCGGCATCCTTGTTGGCGCCTATATTGACGCCCACAATGCCGCTTTTGCCTGCGCGTTGCGACAGGCGCTTGAATGCGGCATCATGACCTTCATTGTTGAAGCCGAGGCGATTGATGACGGCTCTGTCATCCAAGAGGCGGAAAATGCGCGGACGCGGATTGCCGCTCTGCGGGCGTGGTGTGATGGTGCCGATTTCGGTAAAGCCGAAGCCCAGCTTCAACAGCGCATCGGGCACTTCAGCATTCTTGTCGTAACCCGCGGCCATACCGAGCGGATTTGGAAACTGCAGCCCCGCAACCTTGACGGAAAGAGCCGGATCGTTTGGCGCGCCGCAGGTCACAAGGCCCGTCTTCAGCCCCGCGATGGAAAGGCCATGCGCCTGTTCCGCGTCGAAGGCAAAAAGGGCGCGTCGCCCGAGAGTTTCAAAAATCCCGCTCATTAATCTTCCAGCTCCGGAAAAATGTGAAGACCATCATCGCCCAGTGGCAGGGTTTCAACCTTCAAAACAGCCGCAAGCGGCAGCTGTCCATACAGATGGGGAAACAGGGCTCCGCCGCGTGAAACTTCAAACTTCAATGCTGCGCCAAGCGCGGCGGCGTTGACGCTGATCAGAAGCAAATCCTCTTGGCCCGCAAAATGCTTGGCCGCCGTTTCCCGCACCTGTGTTGCAGTAGAGAAATGGATATAGCCATCGGCAATATCAACTGGAGCGCCGGTAAAACTGCCAGCCTCTTCTGCCTGAGCCCAAAGCTCGCGCGGAGCGATCTTATAGATGATCTCGTTGGTCATGGCTGCTCTCTAGACCGAATTTCTTCGGAAATCAAAGTCCCGCATGTTCGATTTTCGTCGTAAACCTCCCATATGATGGGGACACCTCAAAGAGAAGCTGAAGGGAATGGCGTTATGTTCAACAGAAAGACACTGATGGTTCGTAATCTGGCTGCTGTTGCCCTTCTTGGTTCAGCGCTCGCCCCGGTTAATGCGCTTGCGCAGGAAAACGGGCGCTATCGGCTGGAAGGCACGGAAAACGGCTATGTCCGGCTGGACACGCGAACGGGCGCGCTCTCTACCTGTGCGGAGCAGCAGGGACAACTTGTCTGCAAGATGGCGACCGAAGATCGCGAGGCGTATGAGAACGATATTGCCAGCTTGCAGGACCGTGTGAAGAAGCTTGAGGACAAGGTTGCCGCTCTTGAAGGAAAGGGCGGAAGCGCTGCTTCGGGCCTGCCCACCGAGCAGGAGTTTGAGCAATCCATGAGTTATATGGAGCGGTTCATGCGGCGCTTTATGGACATAGCGAAAAGTTTCGACAGTGAGCCGGAGAAGCCGAACAACGAACCGCCTCCCGGCGGTCGGACGTGACGACAAGCAAAAAGGCGCCACGCGGCGCCTTTTCATTGGGGCATTTTCGAGCCAGATGGAGCGGAAGCACGAACGAAGGTGAGTGCTTTCCGCTCTATTGAGCGAAACGTTTTGTCGCTTCGATCAGTTCGTGGGTGATGCCGGGTTCCGTGACGGCGTGCCCCGCATCCTCAACGATCTTGAGGTCGGCTTCGGGCCACATCTTTTTCAGCTGCCAGGCATTGATAAACGGCGTGCAGACGTCGTAGCGGCCATGCACGATCACGCCCGGAATATGCCGGATGCGGTCCACATTGCGCAGAAGCTGATCGTCGGAATCGAGGAAGCCGCGATTCTGGAAATAATGGCATTCGATACGCGCAAAAGCGATGGCGTACTGGTCTTCACCGAAAGCATCGACGCGAGCCGGATCGGGCAGAAGCGAAATGACCGAGCCTTCCCATCGCGCCCAGCGCCGTGCCGCTTCAAGCTGCACCTGCGGGTCACGATCGGTGAGGCGCTTGTAATAGGCGGCGATCATGTCGCCGCGCTCGGCTTCCGGAATATGCTCCTGATAGGCCTCGAATTGATCGGGAAAGAGAATGCTTGCGCCGTTGGAATACATCCAGTCGACTTCAAAACGGCGCACCATGAAGATGCCGCGCAGGACAAGCTCTGCGACGCGATCGGGATGCGATTGCGCATAGGCAAGGCCAAGGGTCGATCCCCACGAGCCGCCGAACACCTGCCACTTGTCGATGCCGAGATGCGCGCGAATGTGCTCCATATCCGCCACCAGATCCCAGGTCGTGTTTTCGCGCAGTTCCGCGTGGGGGGTCGAACGGCCGCATCCGCGCTGGTCGAACAGGATGATGCGATAGCGCTCCGGGTCATGCAGCCGACGCATCGTCGGCGTGATTCCGCCGCCGGGGCCGCCGTGGATCATGATGACCGGCTTTCCGTCCGGGTTGCCGCATTGCTCCACGTGGATTCGATGCAGCGGAGAGACCTGCAGCATCTCTTCCTTGAACGGTTGGATTTCGGGATAAAGCGTATTGCGCGTCATGAAATGCCTTTTGGTTCCCTCCCATTTGGCTGGTCGGGCCGCTCTTATGTTACTTTCCGCTCACAACCTAACATACAATGAGGCCAGATGGCGGCAATGAGTCATGCGAAAAGGGATTAGCAACGTGAATTTTGGTTGCCCGAGCCAAAAAACGGCATAAAACGGAATGATTGGCTGATTGGCCTGCACCGCGAGGGGAGGAAACCTGAAACAATGGCGCGCGAGGCACATGCATTTTATCATCGCTGACGATCATCCGCTTTTCCGGGGAGCACTGAGACAGGTTCTCTCAGGACAGTCACAAAGCGTGGAAATTATCGAAGTCGGCGATTTCGACGCCGTCAAGAAGCTGGTCGGTGAGCGAGAGGATATCGATCTTCTGTTGTTGGACCTGACGATGCCGGGCGGTACCGGGCTGTCAGGCTTGGTGACGTTGAAGGCCTTGCAGCCTGCACTCCCGATCATTATCGTTTCGGCAACTGACGATGCGGCAACGATCCGTCACGCGGTTGAGCTTGGCGCTTCCGGCTTCATCTCTAAATCTGCCAGCATGGAAACCATTGGCGAAGCCGTGCGCAGCGTTCTTGCTGGTGATATCTGGACGCCAGCCGATATTGAGCTGGATCATCCGCACGACCCCGAAATTGAGGCGCTCATTGCGCGGCTGCGCACGTTGACGCCGCAGCAAACGCGCGTGCTGACCATGTTGGCGGAAGGTCTGTTGAACAAGCAGATCGCCTATGAGCTTGGCGTGTCGGAAGCGACCGTCAAGGCACATGTTTCGGCGGTGCTGCAGAAGCTCGGCGTCGACAGCCGCACACAGGCGGTCATTCTTCTATCGCGTATCGGCAATGATGCGCTGAGCACGGATTAGACATTGCCCTGCTACTGGGCAGCGTTCTGCGCCGATGCGTTGTCCTGCCGCGCATGATGAAAATGCGATAACAGGGAACGGAGCGCGGCGGGACGAAGCGGCTTGTGCAGGACCGTGACGTTTTCATCCTCGGCGCGCTGGCGCACTTCCTTGGAGCGATCGGCTGTCAGGAGGATGGCCGGTATCTCCGTCTGAAACGTTTCGCGGGCAAAACCGATCATATCGAGACCGTTTTCGTTCAAGAGGTGATAATCGGCGACAATCACGTCGGGCGGGACGGAGTGGCCCGCACAATAGCTTTTCAATGCAGCGCCGCTGCGCAGCGTCGTGACCCGGCATCCCCAGCCACGAAGCAGCGTTTCCATTCCCGACAATATGCTCGCGTCGTTGTCGATGCACAGAACATCGAGCCCCGTCAGCTCCAGAGTCCGTTGCAAGCCGCGGCGACTCTTCACTTCGTCAACGGGCACCTTTTCCTGCGAGACAGGAATGCGCAGGGTGAACATTGTGCCCTTGCCGGGCGTTGAAGCCAGGGCGAGCGGCAGCGACAGGAGCCTTGCGATGCGGTCGACGATGGAAAGGCCGAGACCAAGACCTTCGGCTTCCCGCATTCCCTCATCCAGCCGAGTGAACTCGCGGAAGACGAGTTTGAGCTTTTGCGGAGGGATGCCTATGCCGGTATCGAGCACTTGCAATTCCACAAAGGCCCCCCGGCGGCGCACGCCGAGCAAAATGCCGCCCTTGCGGCTATACTTGATCGAATTGGAAACGAGGTTCTGGATAAGGCGCCGCAGCATGTTGCGGTCGGTCCTGACGACAATGCTCGATGGCACAACGCGCAGTTTCAGCCCCTTGGCGGCGGCAAGCGGCGTGAAGTCGGTTGCAATCTGGCTCATCAGCTTGTCGAGGCGAAACACCGAGAGTTCGGGTTTGAGCGATCCGGTGTCCAGCCGTGAAATATCCAGCACCATGCCGAGAATGGCTTCCACGGCTTCCAGCGAGGAATCGATATTGCGGGCGAATTCGCTGGTTTCGGAACGCCCCAGTCTTTCGGCAAGTGCGGTACTGTACAGTCTGGCCGCGTTGAGCGGTTGCAGAATGTCGTGACCGGCAGCCGCAAGAAACCGTGTCTTCCCCTGATTGGCTTCTTCCGCTGCGGCTTGCGCCTTGGCGAGCTGCTGGTTGACACGGGTCAGTTCCGCCGTGCGATCCGCCACGCGCTGCTCCAGCATCTCAGCCGCCTTCTGGCGCGTGACATCCGCTTCGACCGCAGCCGTGATGTCGGTATAGGTTGCGACGATGCCGCCATCCGGCATGGGATTGGACTGGATTTCCAGCACCTTGCCGGTCGATTTCATGTTGATGCGCCATGGCTGGCGCACGGTCGCGAGCGAGCGTATGGCGCTGTTCTGGCCGTTGAACGATATATCGCCGCGGCGGTGCAGCTGTTCCACGATTTCCGAAACGGGTATCCCAACTTGCATCACCTCATCGGGGAGGTCGAAAAGCTTGCGGAATTGCCGGTTCCAGCAGGTGAGCCGCAAGTCCTTGTCGAACACGGTGATGCCCTGTTCCATCTGGTCGAGCGCGGTTTGCAGCAGGTCACGGTTTTGCTGCAAGGCCGTCGAAGCATCGTCCAGGAGCTGTCGCGCATCGCGTCCGGACGCATCGCCCTTTTGCAACAGCAGTGACAGAACAAGCCGCGCGGATGCAGAGCCGACTGCCGTGCCGAGCAATTGCTCGGCATGGCGGATCAAAGGCGTATCGACGGTCATGCCGGGATCGAGCCGCCGCTGTTCCCGTCCTTCAAAGCGAAGAAAAGCGCGCTCCACGCGTTCAGCGCCGAGATAGCGGGCCATGGTAGCTTTCAACTCGGCGACAGTAACGGTCGTGCGAAAGCGTTTCAGCGTCGGTGTACCGATCACATAGCGCGGCAGGAAGATGCTGGCCTGAATACGCTCCAGCGGCGTCGAGGCGCGCGAGAGCGAACCAAGGACGTAGAACAGCGTATTGGCCGCAAGGCTCCACACCACACCGTTGGTGAGGGGAAGAGCATTGGTTCCGAAAAGCGCTTCCGGGCGCAATGCGGTAAAGCCCAGAAAGCCCTCGCGCAAAATGGCGGCATTTTCCGGCGCCATGGTGGGTAGCAGCAATGTGTAGGCCCAGACCAGAAACCCTGCCGAAAGACCCAGCATGGCGCCGCGCCCATTGGCATTGCGCCAGAATAGACCTCCGATGAAGGCTGGCACGAATTGGGCGATCGCCGCAAAGGAAACGAAGCCGATCGAAGCCAGATGGATATTGTTGGAGGTGAAGCGATAATAGGCGAATGCCAGCGCCAGAATGCCAACAATGGTGAGACGGCGCGTGTTGAGAATGATTTTGGTGAGGTCGCGCTGTTCTGCTGCCTGCTGTTTCGCCAGCCGCCGTATGAAAAGCGGCAGCACCAGGTGATTGGAAATCATGATCGAAAGCGCGACGCAGGCGACGATGACCATTGCGGTTGCTGCCGACAACCCGCCGAGAAAGGCCACAAGTGCGAGCCAGTGTGCTCCTGCCGCGAGTGGCAGGGCCAGAACATACAGGTCTCCGCTGACATTGCCCCCGAGTGTCATCACGCCGATCAGCGCGATGGGAAACACGAAGATATTGATGAGCACCAGATAAACCGGGAAGAGCCACGAGGCGGTTCGCAGTTCCTTTTCACTCCGGCTTTCCACCACGGTTACGTGGAATTGGCGCGGCAGCATGATGATGGCGGCAGCACTGAGGGCGCTTTGCACGATCCATGTGCCGATGGACGTTTGATAGTGGAACGCTTCCAGCGCCTCCGGCGACCGGGATATCTGGTTGATGAGTTGCGACGGAGCGCCGAACAGAAAGAAAGTGCAGGCAAAACCAACGGTCAGGAAGGCGCAGAGCTTGATGACGGATTCCAGAGCCACCGCCAGAATGAGGCCGTTCTGGTGCTCGGTGGCGTCGGTATGGCGCGTGCCGAAGAGGATGGCAAAGACGGCAAGCACGGCTGCGACGGGCAAGGAAATATCGCCGAACAGGAATACTGACGGATCGACGGCCGATCCGTAATGTTCCATGACGAGCCCGACGCTTCCGGAAACGGCTTTGAGTTGCAGCGCGATATAGGGGATCGAACCGACGGCTGCGATGCAGGTCGCAAGCGATGCGACGCCAAAGCTCTTACCGTAACGGGCAGCCAGAAAATCGGCAATTGATGTGATGTGTTCGGATTTCGCCAGTCGAACGATATGCCGCAGCAAACGGTTGCCGAGCGTGAAGACGAGAATCGGCCCGATATAGATTCCGAGGAACTCGAGGCCGCGCTGTGCCGATAAGCCGACAGAACCGAAAAACGTCCATGAGGTGCAGTAAACCGCCAGGCTGAGCGCGTAGATATATGGACGCGGGGCACTGTTCCAGCGCGACGTGCGCCGGTCGCCGATGCTGGCTACTGCAAAGAGCAGCAGCAGATACAAAAAGGCGACGCCAATAATACCCCAGCCCTGCATAGCCGGCTTGTTCCCTCACTCCTCAACAGAAATGACGCAAGCACTTTCAGTGCGCTCGTGCAAGGTTATTGATCAAAAACAGTGCGCTTTCACCGCTTTATCTTTTCATTGGTAATTTTCGTCTACACACTGACAATGTGATCCTGAAAGTGCAGGGCCCTTTTCAGGACCGCTTTTGAAATGACAAGGCGCTTTTCGGTTTCGCTTCTGGAAAACGGCTTTGCATCCGCTGCCAGTTTATCTGGTGCCCAGGTTGATTTGGCGAGCGCCGCCGCAGGACGGCCCATGCGGCCCGCGTTCGTGAGGGAGACAGCAATGTTAAAGGAATTCAAGGAATTCGCCCTGAAGGGCAATATGGTCGATCTGGCCATCGGTGTCATCATCGGCGGGGCGTTCGGCGGCCTCGTCAACTCCATCGTGAACGACATCATCATGCCAATCATCGGTCTTTTGACAAATGGCGTGGACTTTTCGAACATGTTCATACAGCTGGCAGGTGAACCCAAGACCACGCTGGCAGCTGCCCGCGAAGCCGGTGCGACCGTCGCCTATGGCAACTTCATCACGCTTCTCATCAACTTCCTCATCATCGCATGGGTATTGTTCCTTGTGGTGAAAGGAATGAATCGCCTGAAGAAGAAGGAAGAAGCAAAGCCGGAACCGGAAGCACCGCGCGAAGAGGTTCTGCTGACTGAAATCCGCGATCTTCTGGCAAAGCAAAAAGCCTGACCAATCAAGAACTGATGAAAAGCGGGGCCTTTCGGTCCCGTTTTCTTTTGATCCATAAATGCGTTTGATCGGACCATCACAAAAAGCCGCGTGATTTCGCTACCGGGCCTTGATAAGCACGAAGTCAAAATCAAAGTCCAACGCGGGGAAATCATGACGCTCATCGCCAGTCTTCGTCGGGAAGCAGCTCTTTCACCGGAAAGCGGTATTGTGGCCGTTGCCAATCACGGGCGCGGACGGGAGGGACTTATTCCGCTCTGGGTGGGTGAGGGCGATCTTTCTACCCCCGATTTCATTCGCGCAGCGGCGCAAAAAGGGATTTCTGACGGGGAAACCTTCTATACCTGGCAGGCAGGCATACCGGAGTTGCGGGAAGCACTGGCGCGCTATCATGCGCGGCATTTTCCGCTGCCTTTAAAGCCAGAGAATTTCTATGTCACGGGTTCCGGCATGCATGCCATCGAAATGGCGCTTACAGCAACCGTTGGACCGGGTGAGGAAGCGATTTATCTTTCTCCCGCCTGGCCCAATTTTGTTGGCGCGGCTGGTCTGGCTGGCGTTATGCCGGTTCCGGTTGAATTGGAATTCGGCGCCAATGGCTGGATGCTTGATCCGGAGAAGATCGCAGCGGCCATCACGCCGCGCACGAAAGCACTTTTCATCAATACCCCATCCAACCCCACCGGTTGGACCGCGGATCGGGAAACCTTGCAATTCGTTCTTGATCTGGCGCGCAAGCAGGGCCTCTGGATCATCGCTGACGAGATTTATACCCATTTTTATTATGGCGGCGGTCGCGCTCCATCCTTCATGGACATCATGGAGCCGGATGACCGCATCATCTTCGTCAATTCCTTCTCCAAGAATTGGGCTATGACCGGATGGCGTATCGGCTGGATGACTGTGCACCCATCTTTGGGGCCGGTTATTGAAAACCTGATCCAATATTCGAATTCGGGCGTCGCACAATTCATGCAGCGTGGCGCCGTTGCCGCACTTGATGAAGGGGACGACTTTATTTCGATGCAGGTCGAACGCGCGCGTTCGACACGTGATCGCTTGTGTGCTTCGCTATTGTCTACGGGAAAAGTTCGCCTGACCCCGCCACAGGGAGCATTTTATCTTTTCTTCGGCGTGGATGGGGTCGGGGATTCCGTCAAGGCAGCTATTGATATGGTGGACAATGCCGAGGTGGGCCTGGCGCCGGGCGGCGCATTCGGCCTTGGCGGCGAGGGCTTCTTCCGCCTTTGTTTCTGCCGCGATCCACAGCAGGTGGATGAAGCCGCATCGCGGTTGGTACGCTGGATCGAGCAGCTTTGAGCTTATCGCTTCCCTGCTGAATGGGGACGGGGACTCCGGCTTGCTGCAACCTTCATCAAACGCTGGAAGGTCGGGCACTCCATATGGCTTTTAGCGGGACAGGTCGCTGCGTGACGCAACCCGTCTCGCAGTGCTGCCAGATGCGTTATCGTACGGTCGAGATCATCCGCTTTCGCTGACAGGGTTTCACGGCTTATAGAAACCTGGCCGTCTGGCCCGAACATGCCCGCAATATCATCGAGCGAAAAACCAGCCGCCTGTCCGAGAGCGATCAGGGACAGCTTGGTTACGACGCCGGGATCAAAAACGCGACGCAAACCCCGCCGGCTGTGCGACGCAATCAGTCCCCTTTCTTCATAATAGCGCAGGGTTGAGGCGGGAATGCCCGTGACTTTCGCAACCTCTGCAATATCCATGTCTTTCATATTGACCTCAAGTCGACTTTAACTTGTATGGTCCGCCTTTTCAATGATCCGCGCAAGTGGAAAGGAAAGGTAAATGCTTGTTTTTCAGATCGTTTTCATCGGGGTGGGAGCGACACTCGTAACCGATATATGGGCAATGACGAGAGAACGGCTATTCGGTCTTGCGAGCCTGGATTATGGGCTGGTGGGGCGCTGGTTCGGCCATATGCTGCAGGGGCGCTTCGTGCATGAACGCATCATTGCCAGCGCACCACTTCACGCAGAGAAGCTTCTCGGCTGGGGCCTTCATTATGTGATCGGTGTGCTGTTTGCAGCTATTCTGGTTGCCGTTAGTGGGGTTGAGTGGATGCAGTCGCCGCAGTTCCTGCCAGCACTTGCCTTCGGATTGCTGACCGTCGCCGCCCCGTTTTTCATCATGCAGCCGGCGATGGGCGCGGGGATCGCCGCGCGAAAGACGCCGCAGCCATGGGTTGCCAGAGGCTGGAGTGTCGTGATGCATTTATGGTTCGGAGCTGGGCTTTATCTTGCGGCTCTGGCGGCAAAGCTCGTCTTCTGAGGCAGCAAAAAGGCCGGTTGAACCGGCCTCAGACCGCTGACAAACCCATCGATATTTTCGACGGGTTTTGTTCTGGGAAGTATGCTGTTTTGGGCGGCAGAGTTTTGACGCAGATTGAGAAGGGTGTATCCGGCTCATGCGCTGACCGGTTTTGG
>NZ_WBWE01000009.1 GCF_008932435.1 Brucella pseudintermedia
GTCAAAAATCTCACCCGCTCAACAAACCCGCGATCATCACTCAACCCGAAGGTCAAATCCTCATCAGCGCCTCGTCTGCGGTGCCGGGCTTCTAGATCAGTCAAACCAACCTGTCAACCACTTTTTTTAGAAGAAAATCACAAACTTAATCGAAGCTCTTTTCTTCCAACATCAACAGAACTTCCGCCCCGTCAACGTCGCCAGCCTACTCAAATCAAACATCGCTGCCCAACTCTTTCAACCAACTCCAAGGACGCATCAGCCTGCCGCTTGCGGCGCCGCCGCCCTCGTTGTGGAGGCGTATATAGGGGTGACCTCTCCTATCTGTCAACAGCATCGAAGAAGTTTTTTGATGTTTTTTTGACAGCTTTCCACAAGCCGTCGGATTTCCACGTATTGGACTTATATTATAGGGCCCTCATTGCCCCGCCAGTACGTGGGAGGGCCTTAAACCGGCCTTATTGCCTGAATAGCTTCTGCCCAAATCTGGTGACTGGCAATCGACAGGCCCTCCCGGGCGATTGTGGATATCGTAGTCCGGCAGGCTTGTCGTTGACTTACGTTTCTTCGGCAGGCAAAACTCGTTTACCCTTTAGGGACCCGTTTGGGAGCCTTCCGGCAGATTGGAAGACACCTTGATACCGGATTGGCGGCTTCTCCGCTTCTCCGGCAAACGATTTCAAGCACATTTTGTGCTGTCAGTTGTAAAGAAGGACCGGCTACAGCGGTATGAAAGAGATGGGGCCGAACAATCTCGATCCGGGTGACGAGCCCCCGCTCAGCGTGGGTGGACGGCGTCGTCCCCCGGATCGTCGTGAAGTTTCTGCCCGCTGGCTCGCCGGAACCTTCCTGACCGGTGTGACGTCATGCATGCTGATCGGTGTCGCGTTGTTCGCAGCTCTGGATGGGCGCGAACAGTTGGCCACCCCGCCCGAAATCCTTGCCCGAAACGATATGCCGGGCGCAACCGACGACATTGACATTACTAAGGGCGGGCGTCTGGTCAGCGC
This sequence comes from Brucella pseudintermedia, assembly GCF_008932435.1. Taxonomy (GTDB): domain Bacteria; phylum Pseudomonadota; class Alphaproteobacteria; order Rhizobiales; family Rhizobiaceae; genus Brucella; species Brucella pseudintermedia. Next base: position 1,011 of record NZ_WBWE01000009.1, read on the forward strand.
CGTTTCCCAGCAAAAACCGCGCGACCGGCGCCGTTTCGATCTTTCCACGATGCAGAAGGTGGGCGAGCGCGAGGTTATACGAAGCCGGCCATTCGAATTCGTCCGCATGGCCCTCGCCGTCGATCATCCGACGAACCGCAAATATCCGGCCTTCGACGCATTGACCGTATTCTCGGAAGGCCCGACGACCCCACAACCCGCCGATGCCGGCCAGATTTACGGCGCAAAGGTCGAAAGCGAAGTCAGCCTGCACGTCGTTGATTTCCCGATGAACAGCACGACTTTTGACGCTTCCAGCGACCTTACCGTCGACGAGGTCGAAAAGGTCGTGCGCGATACCGGCGGCCTCCTGACGGACGGCGACGTGCAGGTCGCCTCACTTCATTATGTCGACCCCGCCCGTTTTGGCGGTTCGGACTCTCCCTTCGCGCTCGGACCCGCGCTTGGCGTGAAGATTACGCAGGAGAATGTCAGCGTCGCACAGCGCGGCGATCAGGATACGGTCAGCGAAGGTTTTTCAGAAGAACTGATTCCTTTCCGCCAGACCGCCGAAATTACGCAGGCGCTCGAAGATGCGGGCTATACCGGCGACGAAGCCGGAAACATGGCCGATTCGCTTGCCAAGCTGATGAATTCCCCCCGGTTGAAGGAAGGCAGTGTCCTGCGGGTAGGCACAGAATCCCGTGACGGCGTGGACCGGATCGTGCGTGCCAGCATCTATAACCGCACCACCCATCTGGTAACAGTCGCCCTCAACGACCGCGGACAATATATACCGTCGGACGAACCGGAACAGACCCCGCTCCTGCAGACGGCTTTCGACGGCAATGCATTGCCAACGGCAATTCGTGGCAACCTGCCCAGTGTCTATGACGGGATCAGCCGGGCGGCGCTGGCCTATGGCATGTCGGAAACGATGCGCGAGCAGCTCATCAAGATGCTTGCAAGCGATGTCGACCTGCAATCACGTCTGTCGCCGAGCGACCAGATAGACGCATTCTTCTCACTGCCGGACGATCCGGATAAGCCCGAAGCCGATTCGCAGCTCCTCTATGTGGCGGCCAATTTTGGCGGGACAACCCGCAAATTCTATCGCTACCAGGCTCCGGACGGCAGCGTCGATTATTTTAACGGCGACGGAAAAAGCGCGAAGCAGTTCCTGTTGCGCAATCCGGTTCCCAATGGCGTCTTCCGCTCGCCATTCGGCATGCGCCGACATCCGATTCTCGGCTACAGTCGCATGCATACCGGCGTGGACTGGGCCGCGCCGCGCGGCACGCCGATCATTGCCGCCGGCAATGGTGTTGTGGAAAAAGCAGGCTGGACCAATGGCTACGGCAACCAAACCCTCATTCGCCATGCCAATGGCTATGTGAGCAGCTACAGCCACCAGAATGCGATAGCCCGCGGCGTTACGGCTGGCGCACGCGTGCGGCAGGGACAGGTGATCGGCTATGTGGGCTCGACGGGCCTTTCGACCGGTCCCCATCTTCACTACGAACTGATTGTGAACGATACCAAGGTCGATCCGCTGCGCATTCGCCTGCCGGACAACAAAGCGCTTTCCGGCAAGGAACTCGAAGCGTTCAAGCAGGAACGTGACCGCATCGACGCACTTTTGAACAGCGATGAGAACAGCACCAAGCTGGCTTCGAACGGATCGACCAAGAGCTGATAAAAGCCGGGGCGGTGCCCGGCTTTTTCTGTAATACTTATTCGGTAAATTCGACCGTCACGCCGGGCTTCACCAGCTTTGCCAGTTCTTCCGCATCCCAGTTGGTCAATCGCACACAGCCATGGCTCGACGTCTTGCCGATCCTCGACGGCTCAGGCGTGCCGTGAATGCCGTAGGTCGGCTTGGAAAGCGCAATCCAGACCGTGCCAACCGGGCCGTTCGGTCCGGGCGGAATGGTCAGAACCTTGTCGTTGTTACCCTGCTTGAAGTTGATCTTCGGATTATAGGTGTAATTCGGATTGATAGCGATACGTTCGACCTGAACGGTGCCGGACGGTGACGGGTTGTCCGACGAACCGATGGTCGAAGGATAGGCAACGACCAGCTTGCCGGTTTCGTCATAGCCGCGAACCTGCTTGCGCCCCTTGTCGGCAATGATGCGAGCCACTTTGGTCCGAACCGGCTTGCCGAGATTGGGAACCTTCACGACCGAGCCGGGCTGGTTGAAGTTGACGCCGGGATTGATCTCTTTCAGATAGGCCTCGTCGATATGAAACTTCTCGCCCAGCATTTCTGCGACCGATGTGTAGGCCATCGCAGGAAGCTGCGCCTTGTGGGCGTAATCTTCCGGAATGGAGGCGACGTATTGGCGCCCGACATCTTCGTTGGTGATGGTGTACTCGGTGAAAGCCGGTCCGCCCGTGGCTTCAAGCTCCGCGTTGACCGCTGCTTCGTCCGTAGGATTGATCGACTTGCCGGTCAGCTCGCCATAGGCAGCCGCGGCCTTGTCGACATTGCTTCCCGAACGACCGTCGATGACGCCGGGCGATGCGCCAGCACGGTCGAGAAGCACCTGATAGGCTGCAATCTTTGCTTTTGCGCCCTGCCCTTTCGGCATTTCGATGGCAGGAGCCATATCGCTCGGATTGGGCACACCGCGCGGCTGCTCATAACCGGGCTGGCCGTAATCCTGCTGGCCGTCATAGCGGGGGTCGACACTGGCTGAGTTGGTATTGTCCGGATACTGATCGCCCGCCGGTGGCAGTTCCGACCGCTGCACCTGTCCATCCCGGTTGCCGCGATATTGCGGCGCCGCCGGAGCATCAGGATAATAGTTCGGATCTTCGGGCACATTGCCGAAACCATCATAGGGCGCACCACCATCGACCGGGCCATCCAGCGTCCAGTTGTCGTCCGGTGGCGGCGCGCGACGAACCCGGCGGTCGTAGGCATTCGGATCGTAATTGTTGGCGTCCTCGACACTGAGGATACGCCCGCGACGATCCATGGTGATGCGACGACCATACTGGTCGATGAACACCCGCACGCGGCGATCGTGATAGATTTCTTCACCGGGATCATAAAGCTGCGCAAGCTGTACCGGGCGCTCAGTGACCATTGCAGACCTGCTTTCATCAGCGTGCGCAGGACCATTGACGGCAGTTGCCGCAACGGAACCAAACAAAGCGAAACGAAGCATGCGTATGTAATGCGCCATGAAGAATGCCCTGGGTGATCGAGAGATCATGGATGCCGCGAATATGGTTAATAACTGATTAGCTGATAAAGCAGATGCCAGATGAACTGGACATGAAAATGGCCGAGATCGGCGGAAAACCGGAAAACTTGTCAGGGCTTATGTGAAAAAGGCGCCGCAACCTGTCCGGTTGCGACGCCCCTGTCTTTCAACTCATGAACGTTCAGGCGTTCTCGCTGACCTTGTGGCTTTCATCTGCTTGCGCGCCACGGATCGGACGGAAGTTGAGCCTGTCCGAACCCGCCGTGATCTTGACGATGGAACCATCCAGAATATCGCCCAGAAGAATGCGCTCGGCCAGTGGGTCCTGAACTTCCTTCTGGATGACGCGCTTCAACGGACGCGCGCCATAGGCCGGGTCGTAACCCTTATTCGCCAGCCACTCGCGTGCATCCTCCTCGAGTTGCAGCACGATCTTGCGATCGCTCAGAAGCATCTGGAGACGCTGCATCTGGATATCGACAATCGCACCCATGTCCTCGCGGCGCAGCCGGTGGAACAGGATGATTTCATCGACGCGGTTCAGGAATTCCGGACGGAAGGCTGCCCGCACCACGCCCATCACTTCTTCACGCACCGATTCGACATCGTCCTTCTCGCCAAGATTGACGAGATATTCAGCACCGAGATTGGAGGTCATGATGATGACCGTATTGCGGAAATCGACCGTGCGGCCCTGCCCGTCGGTCAGGCGTCCGTCATCCAGCACCTGCAACAGCACGTTGAACACATCTGGATGCGCCTTTTCGATCTCGTCGAACAGGATCACCTGATAGGGCCTGCGGCGCACGGACTCCGTCAGAACGCCGCCTTCCTCATAGCCGACATAGCCGGGAGGCGCACCGATCAGCCGGCTCACGGAATGCTTTTCCATGAATTCCGACATGTCGATACGAACCATGGCCGTGTCGTCCTGGAAAAGGAACGCGGCGAGCGCCTTGGTCAGTTCCGTCTTGCCGACGCCTGTGGGGCCGAGGAAGATGAACGAACCGATCGGACGGTTCGGGTCCTGAAGTCCGGCACGCGCACGGCGAACAGCCTTCGAGATGGCCTGCACGGCTTCGCCCTGTCCGACGACGCGTTTTGCAAGCTCGTCTTCCATGCGCAGCAGCTTTTCACGCTCGCCTTCCAGCATTCGGTCAACCGGAATGCCCGTCCAGCGAGAAATGATCTGCGCAACGTGATCAGGCGTAACGGTTTCCTCAAGCAGGGAGCCTTTGTTCTCCTGACTTTCCGCTTCGACGAGCTGCTTTTCCAGTTGCGGAATTGTGCCATAGGCAAGCTCACCCGCCTTCTGGAATTCCCCGTTGCGCTGCGCAATGGCAAGAGCGTTGCGCGCCTCTTCAAGCTGGCGCTTGAGATCGGCGGCAAGCCCGAGCTTCTGCTTCTCCGCCTGCCATTTCGAGGTCAGTTCCGCCGATTCTTCTTCCAGATCGGTCAGCTCCTTTTCCAGGCGCTGGAAACGATCCTTGGAAGCCGCATCGGTTTCAACTTTCAGCGCTTCACGCTCGATCTTCAGCTGCATGATGCGGCGATCAATTTCATCGAGCTCTTCCGGCTTGGAATCGACCTGCATGCGCAGGCGCGACGCCGCCTCATCGACAAGATCGATGGCCTTGTCCGGCAGGAAGCGGTCGGTGATGTAGCGGTTCGACAAGGTTGCCGCTGCAACCAGAGCCGAATCCGAAACGCGCACCTTGTGATGCTGCTCGTATTTTTCCTTCAGGCCGCGCAGGATCGAAATCGTATCCTCAATGGTCGGTTCGTCCACGAATACCGGCTGGAAGCGGCGAGCAAGCGCTGCATCCTTCTCGACATATTTGCGGTATTCTTCCAGCGTCGTCGCGCCGACGCAGTGCAGCTCGCCACGCGCAAGGGCAGGCTTCAACAGGTTCGACGCATCCATCGCGCCATCGGACTTGCCCGCACCGACGAGCGTATGCATTTCATCGATGAACAGGATGATCTGTCCGGCAGCCGTCTGCACTTCCGAAAGCACTGCTTTCAGACGTTCCTCAAACTCGCCACGATATTTGGCACCGGCAATCAGCGCGCCCATGTCGAGCGCCATCAACTGCTTGTCCTTGAGCGATTCCGGCACGTCGCCATTGACGATGCGCAGCGCCAGACCTTCCGCGATTGCGGTCTTGCCGACGCCCGGCTCGCCGATCAGAACCGGATTGTTCTTGGTGCGGCGCGACAGAACCTGGATCGTGCGGCGGATTTCCTCGTCGCGGCCGATCACCGGGTCGAGCTTGCCCGAGCGCGCATCCTCGGTCAGATCGCGGGCATATTTCTTCAACGCATCATAATTGCTTTCAGCAGACGCCGAATCGGCGGTGCGGCCTTTGCGCATGTCGTTTATGACCTTGTTGAGCGCCGTCGGCGTCACACCGGCAGCGGAAAGAATTTCAGACGTCTTTGCGGATTTTTCCATCGCCAGCGCCGTAAGAAGGCGCTCGACAGTGACGAAACTGTCACCGGCCTTGCTGGCAAGCTCCTCGGCAAGCGAGAAGACCTTGGCAAGGGGCTGCGAAAGATAAAGCTGATCGTTGCCGCCCGACACTTTGGGCAGCTTTTCGAGCGCGGCCTGCAAGCCGATGCGCACATCGGCAATCCGTCCGCCTGCACGCTCGATCAGCGACGCGGCAAGTCCCTCGTCATCATCGACAAGAACTTTCAGCACATGTTCCGGCGTAAACTGCTGGTTGCCGGACGACAGCGCGAATGTTTGTGCAGACTGAATGAAACCGCGAACGCGTTCCGTGTATTTTTCGATATTCATGATGTCTCCTTTGCCTTCCGGCCCGTCATGCGGCACCAGAAGATTTATGGTGACGAAGCCCCCACATTGGGCGAGCTTCTTTCCAAGACAGATATGGGACGAGGCCCGGGTTTCGGCAAGGGTTACAGGCACTTGCAAAACCAAATAAAAATGGCGCGGAAACCGCGCCATTTTGAATTCAATCCGAAGAAGCAATCAAGCGTCGGAATTCGCCGTTTCCGTTACCGGCGTTTCGTCACCGCTATCCTTTGCGGCACGGCGCGGACGGCCCGGACGGCGCGTGGCGCGGCGCGGTGCTGCTTCTTCCGCCGGTGCTGCATCGGCAGCAGGAGCAGCCTCGGCGACAACCGGCGCTGCCTGCTCGGCAACGGCTTCAACCGGAGCCGGAGCCTCTTCAGCCGCTGGCTGAGCCTGCGTTTCCTGCGGCTGTTCGCCGGAACGCTCGTCAGCGTTGAAACGCTCACGCTGCGGACGGCGACCGCGACCGAGACGACGGTCGCGATTGTCGCGTTCACGCGGCTGCTGGCGACCTTCGCCGGATTTTACCGGTTCGCCGCTCTCTTCACCGTAGACAACCTCAGCTGGCGTGCCTTCGATAACCGGCTGCGGGCCGGAACCGTTGACGGGCTGCTGCACGGCGGCAGGCGTGAAACCTGCTTCCTCGTCGTCCGCGCCGTCATCGTCGAAGGTTTCTTCGCGCTGGAACGGCACCGGATTCTGCGCCATGGCAGCCATGATGATGCGATTGTAATGTTCAGCGTGCTGAAGATAGTTTTCTGCCATCACGCGATCGCCAGATGCCTGTGCGTCGCGGGCAAGTGCCGAGTATTTTTCTGCAATATGTTGCGCATTGCCGCGGATCTTCACATCCGGACCATTGCTTTCATAGTTGCGCGACAGAGGATTGGGGCCCTTGCGGTTATTGTTATTATTGTTATTCCCCCGTCCGCGCATGCGCCTGTTCTGCTGTGCTGGCCTCATATTCATCTCTTTTCAGATTAAAGGGCGTAGAAACTCCACAGCCATAAAAGCTGCCGGTTTCACGCTATCGAGCCATGGAGGAAGTACGCCCTAAAAACTTCCCACAAATCGACTGCTCCTGAGTTTGGCACACCCTTTGAAGGTCACCGAAACTCCGCGGTTGCATTAATGCATAACCATTCCGAAAAGCCGTGCTCTTCGAGATTATGCTTGAAAGTCGTGTACTTCCGTACAAGCCATCCCCAAAGAACCCTCCAGGGAGCATGACCAAAAATCGTCATGGAGCATTTCCGCCACCGCCCATCAGCGGGCAAAACCAATCTGGCTGTATACGGTGGCCGGAAACTAAACGGCTTCGCCGCAAATTCCAAGTGTTTTTTAGCGGTTCGCCGCATCAAAATTGCGTAATCGATCCGAGCGCGAAAAGCATGGCCCTTCTATGGCCACCGAGATCACTTGCATGTCCTGCGAGTGAAAAACCTGCGCTTTCGAACAGCGCTTCAACATCCTGGAATTGTCCGGCGCCGATCTCTACGGCAACCATTCCATCCCTATATAGGTGATCTGCCGCCTTCTGTGCAAGGGCCCGGTAGAAATTCAGCCCATCGGCGCCGCCATCGAGCGCTGCAAGCGGATCATGTTCACGCACTTCACGCGACAGTCCCGCGATGTCGTCATGCGGAATATAGGGCGGATTTGAGACGATGAGATGAAATCGGCCGCTTACATTCTGGAACCAGTCGCTTTTAAGCGCTGCGAAGCAGTCGCCCACCCCATTGGCAATAGCATTGATTCGCGCCATCGCCAGCGCGCCTTCCGCCATATCGAGACCGATGCCACGCGCACACTCGAAGCGGTGCAGAAGCGAGACGATGATCGCGCCCGTTCCGGTTCCCATGTCGAGGAGCTCAAGCGTACCCTCCTGCTCCGCAAGCACTTCCAGAGCCGGAATGACCAGTTCCACCAGCGCTTCCGTATCGGGACGCGGTTCCAGCGTTTCAGGCGAAAGCCGAAAAGGCAGCCCGAAAAATTCGCGCACGCCCATGATCCGATGAACCGGCTCGCCCTTTGCGCGCCGATCCAGCGCATCGGAAAGCGTCGCAATGGCGGCGGCATCCACCAGTTGCTCAGGCGCGGATATCAGATCGAGCCGCGTCTTGCCTGTCGCCCATTCGACCAGAAGCCGCGCGTCGATGTCCGGTGTGTCAAGGTCCGCCGCACGAAGCCTTGTCCGGGCATCGGCCATCAGGCTGTCGAGGCGCATCTCGCTCACCTTACTGGCCCAGTTCGGTAAGAAGTGCAGTCTGGTGATCGGAGATCAGCGCATCGACCAGTTCATCCAGATCGCCTTCCATGACCCTGTCGAGCTTGTAGAGCGTCAGGTTGATACGGTGATCGGTAACGCGACCCTGCGGGAAATTATAGGTGCGGATACGCTCGGAACGATCGCCCGAACCAACCTGGCTGCGCCGCGATTCCGACCGTTCGGTTTCGGCCTTCTGACGCTCCATGTCATAAAGGCGCGCGCGCAGGATCTGCATGGCGCGGGCGCGGTTCTGATGCTGCGATTTTTCAGCCTGCACCACCATGATGCCGGTCGGAATATGCGTAATGCGCACGGCCGAGTCGGTCGTGTTGACGTGCTGGCCGCCCGCACCTGATGCACGCATCGTATCGATACGGATATCCTCATTGCGGATTTCGATATCGATGTCTTCTGCTTCCGGCAAAACCGCGACCGTCGCGGCAGAGGTATGGATGCGCTCGCCAGCTTCCGTTTCGGGCACGCGCTGCACGCGGTGCACGCCTGATTCGAACTTGAGCTTGGAGAACACGCCCTTGCCCGAAACGGTAGCAATGATTTCCTTGTAGCCCCCGGCATCGCCTTCGCTGGCCGAGACCAATTCAACCCGCCAGCCCTTTTCGGCGGCATAGCGCTCGTACATGCGGAACAGGTCACCAGCAAAGAGCGCGGCTTCCAGACCGCCGGTGCCGGCGCGAATTTCGAGGATCGCATTCTTCTCGTCGGCAGCATCCTTGGGCAGAAGCAGTATCTGGACTTCCTGCTCCAATGTCTCAATGCGCTTTTCGACTTCCGGCAGCTCTTCCAGCGCCAGCGCGCGCATCTCTGCATCCGTGGCCGCATCGTCACGCATCGCCGCCAGATCAACTGCTTCCCTGCGGACGTCGGTCAGCTCGCGAATCTTGCCGACCACCTCCTGCAATTCGGAATATTCCGATGCAAGCTTCACATAGGTTTCCGAATCCGGATTGTTGGCCATCTGGCTTTCGATCATGGAGAACCGCTTCAAGAGCTGGTCCATCCGGTCCTGCGGCAATGCGATCATGTTATGTCCTAAAAATTGTCAGCAGCCTGCGAGAATGCAGAACGAAACGCCGTGCTATCCTGCACCGCGACCGTTTGGTCAGGTCAATCTGCTTCGCTATAACGGAATATCGTTGTCTTCGGCAAATCTCATCAGCAGTTCGCGGAGCGAATGCGCGCTGTTGGGCTTGTCCAGCTCTTCCTTCAGCAAGGCGGTGAGCTTGTCCGCATCCAGCGCGCCAAGCATGGCCTTGACCGGACCGATCGCCGCTGCCGACATAGAAATCGACCGGAAGCCGATACCGACCAGCGCCATGGCGGGAAGCGGCCTGCTGGCCATTTCACCGCACAGGGTCACCGGCTTGCCATGGCGATTGCCGGTCTCGACGATGTGGCGCAGCGCGCGCAGGAATGCGGGCGAAAGCTGGTCAAAGCGACCTGACATCAGCGAATTGCCGCGATCCGTCGCCATCAGGAACTGGAACAGATCGTTCGAGCCGACGGAAATGAAATCGACAAGCGACATCAGTTCCTCAAGCTGCCAGAGCAGCGACGGCACCTCGACCATCGCCCCGAGCTTCAGGCACATCGGCAACTGATGAGCAAAACGCGACAGGTGACGGACCTCCCGGTCGATGATCTCGCGCGCGGCCTTCACCTCGCTCACTTCCGTGATCATCGGCAGCAGAATTTTCAGCTCGCGCCCGCCCGCCGCCTTCAAAAGCGCCCTAATCTGGGTGCGCAGCAGGCCCGGACGATCAAGCGTCAGGCGAATGGCGCGCCAGCCAAGCGCCGGATTTTCTTCCTGCACGGTCGAACTGAAATAGGGAAGAACCTTGTCTCCGCCGATATCCAGCGTCCGGAAAGTCACCGGCTTGTCGCCTGCCGCCTCGATGACCGAGCGATAGAGGCGTTCCTGCTGCTCGGCGCGCGGGAAAGTGGAAGCCACCATGAACTGAAGCTCGGTGCGAAACAGGCCGATACCCGCCGCACCCGATGCCGACAGCTGCGGCAGATCGACGAGAAGCCCTGCATTCATCAGGAGCGAGATGTCGACGCCGTCCTTCGTGACGGAGGGCTTGTCCCGCAATTCGCGATAATGGGCCTGACGCCGTGCCCGGAAGCGAACCTTTTCGGCATAAGCCGTTTCCAGATCGGCTTGCGGGCGCAGATGCATGATGCCTTCATCGCCGTCGACAATGGCCGCATCGTTGTTTTCAGCCATGGACACAACGCCCTTGGCCTGACCGACGACGGGGATGCCCATGGCGCGGGCAACGATCACCACATGGCTCGTGGCCGCGCCATCTTCAAGAACAACACCGCGCAAGCGCTCGCGCGGATAGTCCAGAAGTTCGGCGGCTCCCATGGACCGGGCGACGATGATCGCGTCCTTGACCAGTGATTCGGCGATGGTCTTGATGTCATGGCCCATAAGCTGGCGCAGCAGACGGTTCGCAAGATCGTCGAAATCCGACAGGCGCTCGCGCATATAGGGATCGGTCAGGTGCACCATGCGCGCGCGCGTGTCGCTCTGTACCTTTTCGACCGCCGCCTCGGCGGTCAGGCCGTTATGGATGGCTTCTTCCAGCCGCCGCACCCAGCCGCGGTCATGGGCAAACATGCGATAGGCTTCCAGCACTTCGCGATGCTCGCCTTCCACCGCCACGTCGCGGCGCGAGAGCATGTCATCGATGGATATGCGCAACGAGCCGAGCGCTTCGTCCAGCCGGTTCAGTTCCGCCTGGCTGTCCTCGTTGAAAAGATTGGTGACGACGATGCGCGGCTCATGCAACACCACATGGCCAAGGCCGATGCCGTCGTTGAAAGCATGTCCTGTCACGCTCATCGGGCGACCGAGATCGAGCTCTATGCCCGGGCGAGCCAGACGCAGACCGTCGCCGGTCGCGATGATTTCGGCAAGGACCATGGCGGTGGTTTCAAGTGCTTCAACCTCGTCTTCCCGATACGCCCGCTTGGTCTTGTTCTGGACGACAAGAACGCCCAAAGTGCGGCCAGCGCGAAGGACGGGGACGCCAAGGAAGGAATTATAGGCCTCTTCACCTGTTTCCGGCAGATAGGCGAAGGCCGGATGGCTTTGCGCATCGGTCAGGTTGAGCGGACGGGCGCTTGCGGCAATCGTGCCGACGAGACCCTGGCCGAGACGAAGTTGGGCGAGGTGAACAGCCTGCGGATTGAGACCCTCGGTAGCATAGAGTTCGAGAACGCCATCGGCGCGCAATATATAGAAGGAGCAGACTTCCGCGACCATGTTCTGCGCGATTTCACGGACGATCCGGTCGAGGCGCGCCTGCGGTTCCAGCGGCTCCGCCATCAATTCGCGCAGCCGCTTGAGCAGTACGCGGGGACCGGTTGTCAGCTCACGCATGATCGTCGGGGGCTCCTTTCAGCTTGCTGGCACGCCTTCGCCAGCCGATTCCCAATACCTGCCCGCGATGCGTTACGCCAATCCCTTTGTGAGCATTTTTGACACCCGCGTCCAGAACAAATAGTCGCGCATGGCAAAATGTTGCAATGCCGCGCACCCTTTCGGCTGCGCGGCATTGCTCAAAAGCGGATGCTAATCCTGTTGATTATTTGTCGAGACCGTAGACCGCGTGCAGTGTGCGAACGGCGAGTTCCGCATATGGACCGTCGATCAGGATCGAAATCTTGATTTCAGACGTCGTGATGGCGCGAATATTGATGCCTTTTTCGGCAAGCGCCTTGAAGGCGGTCGCAGCAACGCCGGCATGGCTGCGCATACCGATGCCGATGACGGAAATCTTGGCGAGGCCGGTTTCCGACTGGATATTGTCAAAGCCGATCTCGCCCTTGACCTTGTCCAGCACCTTCAGCGCCTTGTCGATGTCGCCGGTCGGAATGGTGAAGGTCATGTCGGTCTTGGAGCCGTCTTCCGACACGTTCTGCACGATCATGTCGACATTGATGTGCTCTTCGGCGAGCGGTCCGAAAATTGCCGCCGATACGCCCGGCCGGTCGGCCACGCGCCGCAGCGAAATCTGAGCTTCATCCTTCGCAAAGGCGATACCTGTGACGACCTGCTGTTCCACGATTTCATCCTCGTCGCAAATAAGGGTTCCGGGCGGGTTGATCGGATCACCCATGCCCGGCGCATCTGGGTCCGTAAAGCTCGAGCGCACGAAAGTGCGTACTTTGTGCACCATGGCGAGTTCGACCGAACGCACCTGCAAGACCTTGGCGCCGAGCGACGCCATTTCCAGCATTTCCTCGAAGGAAATCTTCGAAAGACGCTTCGCCTTCGGCTCCAGGCGCGGATCGGTGGTGTAGACGCCATCCACATCCGTATAGATATCGCAGCGATCAGCCTTCACACCGGCCGCAATGGCGACGGCAGACGTATCCGAACCGCCGCGTCCAAGCGTTGCCACGCGATTGTCCGGGCCGAGCCCCTGGAAACCGGCGACAACTGCAACCTGTCCCATTTCCATGCGGCGGATGATTTCCGTACCGTCGATTTCCTGAATACGGGCGGCGCCGTGGGCGTTGTCGGTCTTGATCGGAATCTGCCAGCCCTGCCACGAACGCGCATCGACGCCGATGGACTGAAGCGCAATCGCCAGAAGACCGCTCGTCACCTGCTCACCGGAAGCGACGATGGTGTCGTATTCGCGGGCATCATAAAAGGGAGAGCTTGCGCCGCAGACTTTCGGCATGTTCTGCACCCAGCCGACCAGCTCGTTGGTCTTGCCGGACATGGCCGAAACGACGACGGCAACCTGGTTGCCCGCCTCGACCTCGCGTTTGACGTGGCGCGCCACATTATAGATGCGTTCCAGATCGGCCACCGAGGTGCCGCCGAATTTCATCACGATGCGCGCCATTTAAGGTTACGTCCCGCTGTTTAGAAAAATTACACTCTTGCCTGCCCAAACCTTATATTGTTGCGACAGGCAAACCCGGGGTCACATAGCTAAAATACGGTAGTTCCGCAAGGCCGCGATTCGCATCGGAGCTTTCGAGAGTGAATTTGATTTGTTCCCCGACTTTGGAGTACTACCTTGAAAGCAGAACTGCACGCTTCCGCCGCTGGAGAATGAAATGACCGAGACAGCCCGCACCACCATCGACGCTTCGGAAATCGAGCATTTTTCGCGCATCGCTGCGGAGTGGTGGAACCCGCAGGGCAAGTTTCGCCCCTTGCACAAGTTCAACCCGACGCGGCTTGCCTATATCAAGGAAAAGATCTGCGCCAAGTTCAATCGCGATCCCAATGCGCCGCGCCCCTTTAAAGGCCTGCGCCTGCTCGATATTGGGTGCGGCGGCGGGCTTCTCTGCGAACCGATGGCGCGTCTTGGCGCAACCGTGATCGGAGCGGATGCCTCCACCACGAACATTGAGGTGGCGAAAATCCACGCGGCACAAAGCGGCGTCGAGGTGGACTACCGCGCAACGACAGCGGAAGCGCTGGCCGAAGCCGGTGAAAAATTCGATGTGGTGCTGAACATGGAAGTGGTCGAGCATGTTTCCGATGTCGACCTGTTCATGTCGGCAACGAGCGAAATGGTGAAGCCCGGCGGACTGATGTTCGTCGCCACCATCAACCGCACGCTGAAAGCCTATGGCCTCGCCATCATCGGCGCGGAATATGTCCTGCGCTGGCTGCCGCGCGGCACGCACCAATATGAGAAACTGGTGCGCCCGGAAGAGCTGGAAGCTGCCCTTGCGAAAGGCGGCCTGCGGCTCATCGACAAGCTTGGCGTGACCTATAATCCGCTGGCCGACAGCTGGAACCGCTCCCGCGATACCGATGTGAACTATATGGTTCTGGCCGAACGGCCCGTTTGATCTGTCTTGCTCTCAGCCTCTTTGCGCGCGCGTTGTCATGGCAACGCCTGCACAGATGACCAGCGCACCGATCCAGGTCAGCGGCGGATAGTGTTCGCCCAGGAACAGGGTTCCGGAAATCAGTCCCAATGCGGCCGCGACATAGCCGATCTGGCTGAGATAGACCGGCCCACCAACCGCCTGTAGCCGGAAGAACAGGGCGAACATGCCCGCCGATGCAATCGACTGAACAAGGGCAGCCCACGGCGCAAAAGTGAGTGTTTCGATCGGAAACTGGCCTGTGAGCAGGACTATACCGGCACAAAGCATCAGCGCAGACGCCAGATGGCTTCCGGCGGCAAGCTCGGTCGGGTCGGAATTTTTCGGCCAGTCGAGCGTGCGATAGACATTGCCAATCGCCAGAAACACCGGAATGAGCAATGCGGCGGCGATCCATAGCGGATCGGCAGGCTTTCCCACTTCACCGCGCGTCATCGCCACCATCACCGCGCCGATAAAGCCCATAGCTATACCGCCGATCCCCAGCGCATTGGGGCGCCGCAACCCGAACCCCATCGACAGGACAAGCGTGATCACCGGCGAGAGCGTATACATGATGCCGGTAAAACCTGCGCCAAGCCGCGGAATAGCGGAAAGAATGAGGAGGTTGGGCAGGGCATAGGAGATGAAGGCGGTGCAGATATAATAACGCAGCCGCCCGCCTGAAAAGCCGATCTTCTTTCGCTGCAAACGAAGAACGGCGAACAGAATAATTCCGGCACTTGCCGAGAACAGAAAGGTCCAGATTGCGGGCGGGATACCCGCCTGCGCCGCGATCTTGCCAAGCGGCAGAATGAGACCAAGCAAAGTGCCGGTTGCGATCAGCAAAAAAGGCGCAGAATCCATCAGTTTCATGCGCCTCGTCTCCGTGCGGCAATCAGTTCTTGTCTTCAGGGAACACCGGCAGCGGCAGGACGTCGACACCGTCTTCAAGCAGCGAATGCACATCTTCGCGGGAGGCTTCGCCGTATATGCCACGCGTTTCGGTTTCGCCGAAATGAATCTTCCGGGCTTCCTCGGCAAATTTATCGCCGACATAGTCCGCATTCTCGCGAACCTTCCGGCTCAATTCCCGCATTTCATCCAATATCTGCTTCTGCTTGTCACCCAGCGCCATGGCAATCTTTTCCTTGCTGCGGCTTGTCGAAACAGCCGGCGCCATCAGCGATTTCTGGACAGCTTGCGAATCGCATACCGGGCAAGCGACAAGCTTCATTTTCGACTGCCGGTCGAAATCGGCATTGTCGCGAAACCAGCCCTCGAATTCATGGCCCTGATCGCAATGAAGCGAAAAGCGGATCATGGACTTATGCATCCTCATTCTGTTTGGCGGTTACCGTCTTCACGGTGAACTCGCGAGCATTCTTCAAATTCGGCACCTTGCCGCGCGCCGCAGCACTTTCGGCCACATCGATATCGGCAACGATCAGAGCCGGTTCGTCATGATTGGCTTCGGCCAGCACCTTGCCCCACGGCGAGACGATGATCGAATGACCATAGGTTTCGCGCCCGTCCTCATGCAGGCCGCCTTGCGCGGCCGAGATCAGGAATGCGCCATTTTCGATAGCCCGCGCACGCTGCAAAACGTGCCAGTGTGCCTCGCCGGTCTGCTTCGTAAATGCGGCTGGACCGGTGATCACATTGGCGCCGGCCAGTGCCTGCGCGCGGAACAATTGCGGAAAACGGATATCGTAACAGATCGCCATGCCCAGATTTGCAAAAGGCAATTGGGCAACAACGGTTTCCCTGCCCGGCTCATAGGTCGCCGATTCGCGCCAGCTTTCGCCATTGTCCAGATCGACATCGAACATGTGGATCTTGTCATAGGTTACGAGCTTTTCACCTGAGGGCGTGAAAATTCCAGCGCGATTGGCGATCTTGCCATCCCCCGCGTCAATAGCCGTCGAACCGATGTGCAGGAAGATGCCGTGCTTCGCCGCCAACGCCGAAGCCGCCCTGAAAACAAGGTCGTTGGCTTCATCGCGAAGGCTCGCCTTGAAGGCAACCCGATCGCGCATCATGGCGCCGGTCATCTCCGGCGATTGCACATAAGCCGCGCCCTTTGCCGCTGCCTCGGCGACAAATTTCTCAAGGGCCTCGACGTTGCGCACGACGTCGGTGCCCGAACGCATCTGTATTGCGGCAGCGCGGAACGTGCTCATCGGTTTCTCCTATAACCTCAGTTCAGTTGACCAGTCTTGAGCAGGCCATCCAGTTTGCCCTGATCTTCCAGCGCGTAAAGATCATCGCAACCGCCAACGTGAACCGAACCGACGAAAATCTGGGGGAACGTATTGCGGCCCGAACGCTGCTGCATTTCGGCGCGCAATTCCGGTGTTGCGCCCGCATTGATTTCGTTGAATTCCACGCCCTTGCGGGCCAGCAATTCCTTGGCCCTAGTGCAATAAGGGCAACCGGGGCGCGTGTAGATGGTAACGTCAACCATGAAAAACTCCATTCTTTGTCCCCTATATAAGCAGCAAAGCTGCTATCTGGAAGTCCCGAAGCTTTTCACGAGCCTGTGTTGCGAAGCTTAATCCGGCAGAACGCGGCTGAACGTCAGCACGTCAACGCTTCTCGCGCCGCCACGCAGCAAGGCTCGCGTCACCGCCTTGACCGTCGCACCAGTGGTATAGACATCATCGATCAGCAGGACCCGGCGCCCGCGAACATGAATCTCGTGTTCCAGCGGCACGCGGAACGCGCCGTCCACATTGCGCTTTCGTTCCTTGATGCCAAGGCCGATCTGCTGCTCGGTCCTGCGCACACGCTTCACGCCTTGCGGTGCAAAAGGTTTCTGCTCCAGTTTCGCGAGCGCGCGGGCAAGTTCCGCCGACTGGTTGAAACGGCGCTGCCAGAACCGCCAGCGATGCAAAGGAACAGGCAGGATCACATCGCATTCATCCAGTAATTCGCGGCCAGCACGCTGCATCCAGCGCGCCATCCACGGCGCCAGATCGGTCCGGTCATGAAACTTGAGCGAAACCGCCATGCGTTGCGCCGCTCCCCGATGCAGAACCGCGGAGCGGAGCCGCCGGAAAGGCGGCGGATCGGCAATCGCCTCCGCGCTCATGAAATTCTCCCCGAAATCATGACTGAACGGTATGCCGAGCACGAGACAATAGGGCTTTTCTATAAAGCGCAGTTCCGGCCAACACTTGGGGCATAGCGTCCCCGGTTCGGACACATGCGTCCGGCAGCCGATACATGTTGGCGGAAACAGCATGTCAGCCGACGAGCGAACGGCTCTTCCGGCCAGCCGTCTAAGCTCTTCGCCGGTACTGCGCAAAAAGGTTTGATGCGTTCTGTCGTCATCCGCCATTGCATTCGCCCCCGTTCGAATGCATCTATCCCCGCAACGATTGTACTGAACCTTGCTCGAAAGAGAAGACGGAATCCATGCCTGCGTCGACCGATGATAGCGCGATTTTCGATCGCGATCTCCTGCTCTCGTTTCGTCGCCGCGCTTTCGCGCGCGCCGAACCCGGCGCGGATTTCCTGTTGCAGCGCATCGCCGACGATCTCGCCGACCGCCTTGACGCGGTGGAGCGCCATTTTTCCATCGCCGTCGATCTCGCTGGCCATACCGGCGCGGCGGCTGCGGCCATTGCGCAGTCGGGCAAGGCCGACCTGATTGTCCGCCTCGAACGCGACAGGGATTTTTTGCAAGGTCCATTCCTGGCTATTGTCGGTGATGAGGAGATACTTCCGCTGAAGCCCGGCAGTGCCGATCTTGTGGTATCGCTGATGGCACTGCATGCGACGAACGATACACCAGGCACCATGGTGCAGGTCGCCCGCGCGCTGAAACCGGACGGGCTTTTTCTGGCGGCCTTGAGCGGCAGCGGAACGCTGGGAGAACTCCGCGAAAGCCTTCTTCAGGCCGAAATCGAACTAACCGGCGGTGCCTCGCCGCGCATTTTTCCGTTCCCGGACGTGCGCGATGTGGGTGGCCTTCTGCAACGCGCGGGCTTCGCCCTGCCCGTAACGGACGTCGACAATATCACTGTGCGCTATGATTCGCTGTTCAACCTGATGGCCGACTTGCGCGCCATGGGCATGCAGAACATCCTGCGCGACCGGTCCCGGAAGCCGGTTTCAAAACGTCTGTTCCTGCGCGCCGCCGAAATCTATGCAGAACGGTTCTCTGACCCGGACGGTCGCATCCGCGCCACCTTCTCCATCATCTGGCTGTCAGGCTGGGCGCCGCATGAATCGCAGCAAAAACCGTTGAAGCCGGGCTCCGCAAAGACATCGCTGGCGGAAGCGCTTAAAAAGGCGGAAGAAAAATAAAGCATGTCTCCCAAACGCGGGAACCGGTTTTGGGAGTAAGACATGCGAAAGAAAGTTAGCAATCGCCGCGATGGCTGCCGTCGGCCTCAATGATGCAGACGGAATTGGGGTTAGGTTGAAGCACGCTCTTGCGCACCGTATAGGTCTGGCCTGCTGCGTGCGGCTGGGTGTCGACACTACGCTTGATCGAACCGGTCATGGTGCGGTCGATCCCGGCTGGAAGCACTGATTGGGCTGCAACCTTGTTTGCCTGATCGTTGAGAACCGGCACGATAATAAGAGCCAGAGCGACAACGGCAGAGCCGAACAACAGAACAACGCGCAGGATTCCACGACCGGCCTTGGTTAGCGGCTTGGCCGTATATTCGTTGTGGTCGGCGCTAAAATAATTGTTGTCGAAACTCATGCTTCAAGACTCCGGGGCAACTCGCAAACGAGAATGCCTCAACGGAGTGAATCATAGATTAACCGGCCAGCGAAATCGTAAGATATTGCCAACCTTTTTCCACAGCTGGCGCAGGCAGCCGGCTCACAGAAGATCAAGCAGGAAGGGGATCAGCGGTTCGTCGGCGGGCGGCATCGGATAGTCGCGCATATCCTTCGGGCGAACCCATTTCAGCGCCTGCCCTTCGAGCCCCCTCGCAATGCCTTCATAACGGCGGCAGACATAGAGCGGCATGAGCAGATGAAAATCATCATAGGTGTGGCTCGCGAAGGTCAGCGGCGCAAGGCAGGCCGCTTTCGTGGTAATGCCGATTTCCTCCTGCAGTTCGCGGATCAGCGTTTCTTCGGGCGTCTCGCCCGGCTCCACCTTGCCACCGGGAAATTCCCACAGCCCGGCAAGCTGCTTGCCTTCCGGGCGTTGCGTGAGCAAAACCCGCCCATCCGAATCGACCAGCGCGCAAGCCGCGACCAGTAGAATGCGGCGTTCCTTCACCTCGGTCATTTCTCGCTGCTCTCCCGATAGGCATAGCGATAGGCTTCCTGAAAGCCGAAGCTCCCGTAAAGCGCAAGCCCGGCCACATTGTCCGCCTCGATTTGCAGCCACGCCGTCTTCGCGCCAAGCTTTGCCGCCCATTTGAGCGCAGAACCGACAATCGCATGCCCGTGGCCGCGACGTCTTGCGCCCGGCAGCGTTCCGACATCGAACAGACCCGCCATCACGCCGTCCTGCACGCAAAGCAGGTTGGATACGGCCCGCCCGCCTTCTTCCAGCACGAACATGCCCTTGTTCGGACGAACATTGGTAAGAAGCTCGGAAAAACCGGGGCGCATATCCTCGGGCCTTTCGTGGATGGAAAGCGAGGCATCCACGAAACGGCCAATGTCTTTCAGGGGAATCTGGTCAACGGCGTTCGACAGATCGAGTTCCTCGAGATTTGCGGTCATCACGATGGTTTCGTCCCGCCGCTTCCAGCCGAGCCCTTCGAGATAATCCTCGAGCTCGCGCGGTGCGAGCGGCGAAAGCCGGAAGCAGGGAACCCGGCCATAGGCGCGAAAACGCTGCGCCGCCAGTTCAACACGCGTTGGAATATCGCGTGTGTCGCCGGGATCGAGCGGATTGACCGAGTTGAGACGCCGGGACGGATGCGCAGCGGTCATGCGTATCGCCCATGTGCCGTCATAATGGACCGATGTGGCGGGCCAGGCACGGAAGCCGACGGCTTCCAGCTGGCGAACGATGGCGAGGCTTGGAGTGCTGTTTTGTTCCATCGGTTCGATCAACTTCTGTAATCGCCGTTGATCGCTACATATTCCTTGGTGAGATCGCAGGTCCAGACGGTTGCCTTGCCCTTGCCTATACCCAGATCGACACGAATGCGAATATCCTCGCCCTGCATATAGGCGGAGGTCGCTTCTTCCGAATAGGCCGGATCTCGCTCGCCCTGATGCGCAACGCGAATATCGCCGAACCAGATCGCGAGCCGGTCACGGTCGGCAGGTTCGCCAGCCTTGCCGACAGCCATGACCACGCGCCCCCAATTTGCGTCCTCTCCGGCGACGGCCGTCTTGACCAGCGGCGAATTGGCGATGGAAAGCGCGATCTTCTTGGCGGAACCCGCAGACTTTGCGCCTGTCACTTCCACTTCCACCATCTTGCGCGCGCCTTCGCCGTCGCGCACGACCTGCAACGCCAGCGATTTCAGGAGGCGGCCGAGCGCCTTCTTGAACTCTCCGAGCCGCTTGTCGGCAGGATCGGTGATTTCCGGGGCACCACGCTCCGCCGCCGTGCCGGTGGCAAACAGCATCAGCGTATCCGATGTGGATGTGTCGCTATCCACCGTCACGGCATTGAAGGTCGAGCCGACCCCCTTCGACAGAAGGCTTTGCAGCACATGCGCCTTGATCGGCGCATCGGTGACAACAAAGGACAGCATCGTCGCCATATCCGGCGCAATCATGCCTGCGCCCTTGGCGATACCGTTGATGGTGACCGGGACCTGACCGAGCAGCACCGTTTCGGTCGCAACTTTCGGATAGGTATCGGTGGTCATGATTGCCTTGGCGGCTTCGATCCAGAAATCCTCGACCGCATCCTTGTTCATGTCGCCAAGCAGATGGGCGAACTTGGCAGCATCGAGCGGTTCGCCGATCACGCCGGTTGAAGCGAGAAACACATCAGTCGTGGCGCAACCGACCGCTTCGGCGGCGGCTTCAGCCGTTGCCTCCGTCGCCGCGCGACCCTTGATGCCGGTAAAGGCATTGGCATTGCCGGAGTTGACGACGACGGCGCGGGCTTTTCCGTGCACGAGATTGCGGCGGCAAAAATCGACCGGCGCCGACGGGCAAAGCGAACGCGTGAAGACGCCGGCGGCTTCGGCTGGCCGGTCGAAGACCATCAACATCACATCCGTTCGCCCCTTATACTTGATCCCGGCGGCGGCAGTGGCAATGCGCACGCCATGGACAACCGGCATGGTGGGATAGTGTTTTGGTGCGAGCGGAGAAACTGACGCGGACATATGTGCCTCAATGGGATGCGGTTTCGTAGAAAATCCGGAAATCGCAATGCCATCAAATGGCTGTTACGTGTTTTCGGATTCAAAAGCCTGACGCGCGCATTGGAAAGGTTTGCGGTCTAAAATCAAGCGGGAAACGCAAGATGGAAATAAAAAACGCCCCGGCGAGCCGGGGCGTCGATGCTTGAAGCGTGATTTTACTGCTGCGGAGCAGCGTCTTCCGGCCCGTCATCCGTGTCCGCGCCTTCCTGGGCAGCGGCAGCATCCTTCATGGCCTTCTCGACGGCCGGGTCCTTGTAGTCAATCTTCATGCCGTCACGCAGCTTCTTGACGGTTTCGACATAACGCTCGCGCATGATGATCGAGCGGATCTGGTCCTTGACCTGATCGAATGCCGGAGGCTGCTTTGTGCGACGGTCTTCCAGCTGGATGACATGGAAGCCGAACTGGGACTGTACCGGTTCCTTGGTGTATTCGCCGGGCTTCAGCGCAAAGGCAGCCTTTTCAAATTCCGGCACCATCTGGCCTTCGGTGAAATAGCCGAGGTCGCCGCCGTTGGAAGCCGTGCCGTCGGTCGAGCTTTCCTTGGCAAGGTCCTCGAACTTGGCGCCGCCTTCAAGCTTCTTGATGATGGCTTCGGCTTCTTCCTTGGTCTTCACGAGGATGTGACGCGCCCGCACTTCCACCTGCGGCGGCATGGCTGCAATTTCCTTGTCGTAGCGCGCACGAACGTCGTCATCGCTGATCTTGTCGACAACGGCATCCTTGAAATATTCGTTATGGAGCGCACGTTCACGGAGGAACTCCATGCGATCCTTGAATTCCTTCGACTGATCGAGCTTTTCCTTTTCCGCTTCGCCAGCCATTGCCTTGATGTCAATCAGGGCAGCGAGCGCGGCCAGGCGGCGCTGCTCGGCAGGAAGGCGAGAGAACTGCGGATCGAGATCGCCAGCAGCCTGATCGACCTCACCAACGGTGATGTCCTTGCCGTTGACGGTCGCCAGAACCTTCGATGGGTCTTCCTTTTCTGCGGGCGCTGCAGCCGGTGCAGCAGCAGGCTTTCCGGCATCCTGTGCGAATGCGGCGCCTGTGTAGCCTGCCAGTGCCACCGAGGCCGCCAGAGACATGCCGACAGCAGCGAGAGCCTTGCGATAAGGGACTTTCAGAATGGCTTTCATATGGAATTCTCCCCTTCGTGACCGCTTACCGGCCCGATGAATGCGGCGGAATTTGGCCCGGATACCTTCAATATTGCAACAAAGGAAAGGATTTCGAGCCTTTAGAGCAACGTTGACATCGCCCGAAGCCCCTCTTATCTGTCCTTCGGCTTTACGTCCAGTAAGGGGCGGGGGAATTGCGCCGGAAATGCGCCGTATCTGGCAGCTTTCGCAGCGCAGTTTTCTTGCAATTGTTTCAATACGCGTGAATAAAGCATTCGACATTGCCGGAAGCGCTTCCGGCTGAACGGACAGGAAAGGACCAGTGATGGTCAGCTTTGGCGGCCTCGCCCGCAAGATATTCGGTTCATCCAACGACCGCCGCGTGAAAACCCTGCGCCAGCGGGCTAATCAAATTACTGCTATCGAGAAGAATTACGAAAATCTTACCGATGAGCAATTGCAGGCCAAGACCGCCGAATTCCGTGCGGCGCTGGCTGAAGGCAAAACGCTCGACTCTCTTCTGCCTGATGCTTTCGCAACGGCGCGCGAAGCCGCAAAGCGTGTGCTGGGTATGCGCCCGTTCGACGTGCAGCTGATCGGCGGCATGGTTCTGCACGAGCGCGGCATCGCCGAAATGCGCACCGGTGAAGGCAAGACCCTCATGGCGACGCTGCCGGTCTACCTCAACGCGCTTGAGGGCAAGGGCGTGCATGTGGTGACGGTCAACGACTATCTCGCCAGCCGCGACGCCGAAACCATGGGCAGGCTCTACAACTTCCTCGGCCTGACTGTGGGCGTCATCAAGCACGGCCTCGACGACGATGAGCGCCGCGCCGCCTATGCCTGCGACATCACCTATGGCACCAACAACGAGTTGGGCTTCGACTATCTGCGCGACAACATGAAATATGAGCGCGCCCAGATGGTGCAGCGCCCGCACAATTACGCCATTGTCGACGAAGTGGATTCGATCCTCATCGACGAGGCCCGCACGCCGCTCATCATTTCCGGCCCGCTGGAAGATCGCTCGGATTTCTACAATCTCATCGACACCTTCATTCCTGCCCTTGAGCCGGAAGATTTTGAAATCGACGAGAAGCAGAAGACCGCCATCTTCACCGAAGTCGGTACCGAGAAGGTCGAGCAGCTTCTGGAAGCTGCGGGCCACCTCAAGGGTGAAAGCCTGTACGACATCGAGAATGTCGCGGTCGTTCACCACCTCAACAACGCGCTGCGTGCCCACAAGCTGTTCCAGCGCGACAAGGACTATATCGTCCGCAATGACGAAATCGTCATCATCGACGAATTTACCGGCCGCATGATGCCGGGCCGCCGTTATTCGGAAGGCCTGCACCAGGCGCTGGAAGCCAAGGAACATGTGACCATCCAGCCGGAAAACCAGACGCTGGCCTCGATCACCTTCCAGAACTACTTCCGCATGTACAACAAGCTGTCGGGCATGACCGGTACGGCGGCGACGGAAGCGGAAGAATTCGGCAATATTTACGGCCTCGAAGTGCTCGAGATCCCGACCAACCTGCCGGTGCAGCGCATCGACGAAGACGATGAAGTCTATCGCACCGTCGAAGAAAAATACCGCGCCATTGTGCGCGATATCCGCGCTTCCCACGAAAAGGGCCAGCCGATCCTCGTCGGTACGACCTCGATCGAAAAGTCGGAACAACTGGCCGAACGCCTTCGCAAGGAAGGTATCAAGGAATTTCAGGTTCTGAATGCTCGCTACCACGAGCAGGAAGCCTACATCATCGCTCAGGCCGGTGTGCCGGGTGCCATCACGATTGCCACCAACATGGCCGGTCGCGGCACCGACATTCAGCTCGGCGGCAACTTGGAAATGCGCGTCCGGCAGGAACTTGCCGATGTGCCGGAAGGTCCGGAACGCGATGCCAGAATTGCGGCGATCAAGGCTGACATCGCCCAGTTGAAGGAAAAGGCCCTCGCCGCAGGCGGGCTTTACGTTCTCGCCACCGAGCGCCATGAAAGCCGCCGCATCGACAATCAGTTGCGCGGCCGTTCGGGCCGTCAGGGCGATCCGGGTCGCTCAAAATTCTTCCTGTCGTTGCAGGATGACCTGATGCGCATCTTCGGTTCCGACCGTATGGACAGCATGCTGCAGAAGCTCGGCCTCAAGGAAGACGAAGCCATCGTCCACCCCTGGATCAACAAGGCGCTTGAAAAGGCACAGAAGAAGGTCGAAGCCCGCAACTTCGAAATCCGCAAGAACCTTCTGAAATACGATGACGTGATGAACGATCAGCGCAAGGTGATCTTTGAACAGCGTCTGGAAATGATGGATGAGGAAGACCTGACCGAGACCGTCGGCGAAATGCGCCATGAGGTCATCGAGGACATGGTTGCGCTCCGCATTCCGAAAGACGCTTATGCGGAAAAGTGGGATATCGCCGGACTGAAGGAAGACATCATCTCCAAGCTCAATCTCGACCTGCCGGTCGAGGAATGGGCCAAGGAAGAAGGTATCGCGGAAGAAGAGTTCGAGAACCGCATCAAGGAAGCCGCCGACAAGGCTGCTGCCGAAAAGGCCGAACGTTTTGGCCCGCAGATCATGACCTATGTCGAAAAGTCGGTCATCATGCAGTCGCTGGACAATCTCTGGCGTGAGCATCTGGTCAATCTCGACCATCTGCGTTCGGTTGTCGGTTTCCGCGGCTATGCACAGCGCGACCCGCTGAACGAATACAAGACCGAAGCATTTGAACTGTTCCAGTCGATGCTTGCCAACCTGCGCGAGGTCGTTATCTCGCAGTTGATGCGCGTAGAGATCGTTCGCGAAGCGCCGCCCGAACCGGAATTGCCACCGATGACCGGCCGTCATATCGATGGCACGACCGGTGAAAACGATTTCGACGAAGCGGCCTGGTCGGAGCACCAGCATGACAATCGCAGCGTGCCTCCCGCCGAACGCGATCCCACCGATCCGCGCACCTGGGGCAAGATCAGCCGCAACGAAGCCTGCCCATGTGGCTCCGGCAAGAAGTACAAGCATTGCCACGGCGCCTTCGAGTGATGTGAGCCAAGCTCGACCATCGTTTCAATGAACGAACCCCGGCAAGCAATTTGCCGGGGTTTCTCGTTCAGCCAGCGATCTGCGCTGACAGATGGAACCAACTCTATGTTCGCTTTAATTTAGATGACTCAAATATAGATGGCGTTTAGAAAATACTCACTATTCCTTGATGTCTCGCGATCTTGGAAAGATTAGACTTTTTCTTTTCCTCTTTATAAAGAACTCTTGCCTAAGGTCTCCATGCGGACGAGCAACAAAGCGCGGATGCGAAAAGCCGGGTTGCCCGGTATAAAATGAACAGGCCCGAAGAGGCCTGCAAAGACAGGGTTGGCAAACAGTGCGGTTTTCGGCAGCTGAAACGGCGAGCCGGTTTTTACCCGGCAGGATCGCGGTCAGGCTTCGTCCCGTGACGGAGCGGCTGGATGCCGTGCTTATGGACAACGGACCGCAGGCGAGCGCACAGCGCTCTTCTCTCGCAGCCTTTTCAGTCCGTGTGGCAAGCGCTGGTATCGCTCTTCTGTCTCAGGTCATTCTGGCGCGCTGGATGGGTGAATTTGAATACGGCGTTTTCGTTCTCGTCTGGCTGGCCATGATTATCATGGGCGATCTGGCCTGTTTCGGACTGCATACGACGATCATCCGCTTCGTGCCGGAATATGTGCAGCGCCAGTCATTCGGCCTTGTACGAGGCATCATTGCGACCGGACGCATTTTTGCTTTCACAGCCGCCACATTGCTCGCGCTTCTGGGGACGAGCCTGTTGCTTCTGCTCAAGGACCATGTCGCGAGCTATTATCTCGCGCCATTCATCCTTGGCTTTATATGCCTGCCGATGATCGCACTCGGCAATATGCTGGATGGCATCGCGCGCTCGCGCACCTGGGTCATGATGGCGCTGACGCCAAGCTATATCGTCCGCCCAATCCTGGTTCTCCTGTTCATGATCATCGCGCATAAGGCGGGATTGCCTTCAACTGCAAACGTTGCGCTAGCTCTGTCGATCGCAGCGACCTGGATCACCACAGCGGGCCAGTTTTTGACAGTTGACCGTTCGTTGAAAGCGGATATCCCCGCCGCAGCGACTGACCGGCGTTTTGGCGAGTGGATCAAAGTCTCCCTGCCGATTTTTCTCGTGGAAGGTTTTTTCTTCCTGCTCATCAATGTCGATGTTCTTATGGTCGGCCACGCGCTCGATCCCGAGCATGTGGCGATCTATTTTGCCGCAACGAAGATCATGGCATTGGCCCATTTCGTCTATTTTGCGGTGAAGGCCAGCGTCGCCCAGCGTTATTCCGACTTGCTCCACAGTGGCGACCGCGCCGAGTTTGCAAGCTTTGCGGAAGCATCCGTTCGTTGGACATTCTGGCCCACATTGTTCCTCGGTGCCGTCATTTTGCTGACTGGGTATCCGTTGCTACGGCTTTTCGGTCCGGCCTTCACAGCCGGCTATCCGCTTCTGTTCATCCTTATCATCGGGGTAGTCGCGCGCGCCAGCGTTGGCCCGGCGGAAAGCCTTCTCAATATGTCGGGGAAGCAGAACATCTGTGCGCTTCTCTATGCAGCAACACTCGCCGTCAATGTTATTCTCAATCTGGTGCTGATACCGCAGTTCGGCCTGACGGGCGCTGCCGTCTCGACCGCCATCGCCATGCTGATGGAGGCCGCACTTCTCTCGACCGCCGTGTCAGGCACCTTGCACATAACCATGTTCATTCTCATTCCACGTGCCAAGACCTCGGAGGGAACTTCGTAATGGCCGCGAAACCTTTGCTCGAAGAATCGGCAGGCGGAAATGCTGCCCACATCGTTTCGGAACTATCCGAGAGCGGCCTGGCGCATGAAGCCCTCAAGAAGCTTGAGGAGAGCCTGCACAGTGGCGACATACCGCGCAAGCTGGCGATCTATGGCGCGGCGGCGGGCTTTGAATTGCGCGACGAGCTTGATCATCTGAGCAACCGTACCGTCGAACCGAACGTGTTCTTCAATGCGCGGTTTCTGGCGCCGGCCATGCCGCGCCTCGAAGATCGCGAAGTTCGCTTCATGGTCATGCGCGACGAGAACGAAATCCGCAGCCGCCTGCGCTTCGTCATGCCCTATACGATCGAGCGCCCCGGCCTGCCGCTTTCAACGCCCGTTATTCGTGCCTGGTCGACACCTTTCGGACCACAGGGTACACCGCTCATCGACCAGGACGATCCTGTCGGCGTATTGGAAGATCTGTTCGATATTCTTGCACGCAGGCACCTCAAGATGCCCGACGTACTTGTCCTGCCGGAGATGCGGGCCGACGGCCCGGCGGCACGACTGATCCGTTCGGTCGCGGTCGGGCGGCAATTGCCTTTGGTCGCCATAGAACAGAAGGAGCGCCCCTTTCTCGACAGCGATCTGGACGGCGACGCCTATATCCGGCAAGCCATCGGCGCACACCATCGGCGAGACTATAATCGCCTGTGGCGCAGGCTGGCGGAAAAGGGCGAACTTGCCTATCGCGTCGCCCGCACGCCCGACGAAGTGCGCCACGCCTTCGAACATTTCCTGACGCTCGAGGCAGGTGGCTGGAAAGGCAAGCGTGGCACCGCCATGGCCGTTGACCGGTTTCGCGCCGCCTTTGCCCGCGAGGCAGTAAACAATCTTGCCGAACGTGACTGCGTGCGCGTACACACGCTTGAACTTGACGGACGGGTCATTGCCATCCTGATCGTCTTCACGGTTTCAGGGGAAGCCTGGACCTGGAAGACGGCCTATGACGAGAGCCTGAACGCCTGGTCGCCCGGCGTGCTTCTGATGATTGAAGTCGTAAAGAACCATCTCAACGATCCAAACATCAACCGCACCGATTCCTGTGCGGTGCCTGACCATCCAGTTATGACGCGGCTATTTGATTCGCGCCAAACGATCGAAACTCTGGTCATCGGGCTCAATCCGGCTACCGACAAGCTGGTTCGCCAGGCCGCATCGCAGATCCACCTTTATCAGCGGACGCGCAATCTGGCCCGGATTCTGCGCAATCGCATCCGCAGTATCGCTGAAAGAAAATAGAGCCGGATTAAAGTAACCTTAAAAAAGCCCAGAATTCGCTGTCCTGAATTTCCGATCCCCGAATTTACCGGGCAATAGATGTGCGGTTGCAGCTTTTGCGGAAGCCCTGCGAAGCTCATCTATGACGGCTCCCATCGGCCGGTAGCGGCCAAATCGGATTTGAAGGTTCAGGAATGCGATTTCCACGCCCGTCCATCGCCAGCGGTACGCTTTGCGTTCTGACCGCGATCTATCTTCTGGCCTTCACGAACACTTCTTTCTGGCAGCGGCTTATCGCCTATTTTTCCGATCACCCGCTAAAGCTTGTCGTTGCTGCAGCAGCCATCCTCCTCATCCATATAGCCGTTCTGATGGCTTTTTCCGCGAAATATGTCATCAAGCCGGTTCTCATTTTCGCCGTATGGGTCGCCGCCGGCGGGTCCTATTTTACGGATACTTTCGGTACGATCATCGACCGGAATGTAGTCGAGGCAACGTTTACGACGACAAAAGCCGAGTCGGGCCATCTGATAACGACGGGCTTTCTGCTGCATATGCTGCTTTATGCCGTCATTCCCTCGCTTCTCATCGTCTGGGTCCGCGTGAAACACCGGCCCTTGCTGCAGAAGCTTATGGTCAATACCGTTTCGATCATCGCCTGCCTTGCCAGCGCTATAGCGCTGATCGGCTCCGATTATGGCAGCTTTTCGTCGATGTACCGCGAACATCGCTCCGACATCATGGAACGATTGATGCCCGGAACGCCGATCAAGAGCACGGTGCAGTATATAGCCCACGACCTGAACGATAGGCAGATCGTGATGCAGCCGCTGGGCCTTGACGCCCGACAGGCGCTGCCACCAGCGGCCTCCGGCAAAAAGCTCCTGACGGTCATCGTAGTGGGTGAAACGGCCCGCGCGAAGAATTTTAGCCTTTACGGCTATCCGCGGGAAACCAATCCCGAGCTCAAGCAGCAGGATATCGTCACCTTCACGAATACGACGAGTTGCGGCACAGACACTTCCGTTTCCGTGCCATGCATGTTTTCGCCCTTTCCGCGCAAGGAATATTCGAGCTCAAAGTTCCATGGTTCGGAAAATCTGATGGATTTGCTCAATCATGCGGGCGTGCAGGTTTCGTGGTATGAAAACAACACCGGCAGCAAGGGCGTTTCAGACCGCATACCGACGGCAGATCTGCAGAATTCGAACAATGCGCAATATTGCGAAGGCGGCGAATGTCTCGACCAGATTCTGGTCGATCAACTGCGCGATCACCTGAAGGACGTAAGCGGCAATGCCACGATCGTCCTCCATATGACGGGCAGTCACGGGCCATCCTATTATCGCCGCTATCCGGCGGAATTCGCGAAGTTCAAACCGGAATGCCGCACGAGCGAATTTTCAGACTGCACCACGGACGAGATCGTCAATGCCTACGATAATTCGATCCTCTATACCGATCACATATTGTCGGAGATCATCAATGTGCTGAAAGCAAGCGAGGACCGTTTTGCTCCGGCCATGATCTATATGTCCGATCATGGCGAATCGCTGGGTGAGGATGGTCTTTATCTGCACGCAGCACCCTATTTCATCGCCCCTGACGTCCAGACCCATATCCCGTTCGTCGCGTGGTTCTCTCCAGACTATGCGAGCGCCACCGGGCTCGATACGGCCTGCGTCAAACAGGACGCTGCCGCGCCCGCCACTCACGACAATCTGTTCCACACGGTCATCGGCATGATGGGCGTGAAGACCTCGGCCTATGATCAGGCGCTCGACCGCTTTGCCAGTTGCCGGAAAGCCAATGTCGCGACGTCGAACTAGTTAGGGTCACACAAATACTGTCGATTATGCCAGCCAGACCAAGGATTTGAGCCATACGGCAAAGCGTGATACACTTCGTCTTGGGAGAGCGCATGGACAGGCGGAAGAGGAGGTCCGCACCGGTGCAATCCGGCACTTCGAGCAAGTGCCTGAAGCCCGGATAAAATAATAAGCTTCCGTCTGGCTCAAACGCTGTCGCGCCCTCCCGGGGAAGGAGATGCGCCATGGAATATTTTCACTATATCAGCACGCTGGATTATATCCTGCTGGGGTTCATTGCCTTGCTGGTCTTCTGGAATTTGATCGAGGCGAGCCTGCGCAGATAAATAGCGGCTGACTGTCTCGAAGCCGCGCCTGCCGCATAAGGCCCGTTGCGCCTCACGCTGCGGGAGCGAAGTTTTTGAGCGAGCGCGGTCACATGCGACGGCGGTCAGAAGGTTGGTTTGCCGCTACTTCCACGCCTTGATAGCCATCTGCGTCGAGACCGGTGAAAGCTGCACTTTTGAGCAATTGACCTTGTTTCGTTTAGCCGGTATATCCCAACTCGCTGTCCCTTTGGACCATATCGAACTGCTTCGGCAGCAGCGTGCGGGTGTGGTGGAACTGGTAGACGCGCCGGACTCAAAATCCGGTTCCGAAAGGAGTGTCGGTTCGATTCCGACCACCCGCACCATTCTTGTCAATCAATCAGGCAGAAAAACTGCGAAGGTAATCAGCGCACCTCCGCAGCAGGCCGTTTCAGCGCTTTAGCAATTGCTTCATTTCACTGCCATTCACGCCATATTTGCTCTCGGCGATGGAGCAGACCTTCTTATCCGGTACGTTCTGATAGCGCAGCTTTGCGCTCTTATAGCCGTCCAGCGAGCCCTCGATGAAGCTCTTCGCAGTTCGCTCTGAATTACACTCCTTGTTGTAAGCCTTGTTTGCCATACAATACACGAACACTGCGCGCTCCGCGTCAACCGCCTTATATTGAGGACAGCGAGACTGAAAATATCCCGCTTCTCCCATATGATGATCGGTTCTGAACTGCTCTGGAATGCGATTGGTCGTACAAGCTGTAAGTGCCAGTAGAATTACCACGCCAAATGTAGATTTGCCCGCCATTATAACTCCAATATATCTTCAAAGACCTATTGGACTTAGCATCAAGACACACTCCGGCAAAGCAGCGACAACCCGTCGCTGCTTTCTGTCGCATAAGGTTTTCAAGCCGCTTCGAGTGCCTGCGCGAGGTCGGCGATCAGATCGTCGGGATGCTCGATGCCGATGGAAAGCCGGATCGTCGAGTCCAGCACACCGATGCGCTCTCGCACATCGATGGGCACGCCGGAATGGGTCATCGCAGCAGGGTGGCTCGCAAGCGATTCCGTGCCGCCGAGACTGACGGCAAGCTTCAATATCTGCAGCGCGTTCAGGAAACGGAAAGCCGCCGCCTGTCCGCCCTTGATATCGAACGAGAACGTCGATCCTGCCCCCGTGCATTGGCGCTTGAACAGCGTACCAACGTCCGAATTCTCATCCTCGAATGGAAGATAGTGCAACTTCTCCACCTTCGGATGATCGCGCAGGAATTCCGCGATAGCGTGGGCGTTGCTGTTGGCCCGCTCCATGCGAAGACCAAGCGTTTCAAGCGAGCGCCCCAGCATCCAGCACGAGTGCGGATCAAGTTGCGTGCCGATGGCACCGCGCAGTGCCTTGACTTGCCTCACAACGGCCTTGGCGCCCAGCACGGCCCCGGCGATCAGGTCCGAATGCCCGCCGACATATTTGGTCAGCGAATAGACCGAAAGATCCGCGCCATGGTCGAGCGGCTTTTGGTAAACCGGCCCGAGCAAGGTATTATCGCAGGCAATGATCGGGCGATGCCCCTGCTTTTGTTCGATTTTTTCCGCGACGCGCCGGATCACGGCAATATCGACAATGCTGTTGGTGGGGTTGGCAGGCGTTTCGATCAGGATCACCGAAACACGGCCCTTGCGAACGGCTTCTTCGGCTGCCTGCTCTATCGAGGCCTCATGCACGCCATCGGCGAATGCAACGGCTTCGACGCCGAAGTTGAGAAACGTCTTGGCGAGAAGTGTTTCCGTGCCGCCGTAAAGCGGTTGCGAATGCAAAATGACATCGCCGGGGCGCACAAACGCAAACAGCGTCGTGGCGATAGCCGACATGCCGGATGAAAATAGCGCGCAGCTCTCGGTGCCCTCATAGACAGCCAGGCGGTCTTCGACGATCTCGCTGTTGGGGTGATTGAAACGGGAATAGACAAGACCGGCGCCGACGCCAGCGGGCGGTTCCTTGCGGCCGGAAACGAAATCGAAGAAATCGCGCCCGTCCTCTGCGGTCTTGAAGACGAAAGTCGACGTCAGGAATACCGGCGGCTTGACCGCTCCCTCCGAAAGTTCCGGGTCGTAGCCATAATTGAGCATCTGTGTTTCAGGATGCAGCGGATGATTGCCCAACATGGTTTTTGAAGGCCGTGGCGCAGTCATGAATACCTCCTTGAGAAAATCCTCCCGTCCGCGTTCGGACAGGAAGAGCTTAACAGAGGTTTCCGGGAATCTTCTTGCGTAGTTTCGCGCTTCCGTGAAATCGGCGCAATGCTGGAAGATACCTGATAGAAATGCCTTCGATTACTTGATGACCAAGACCGGCACTGTGCTGAGGGACAGAACCTCCGCTGCCTGACTTCCCAGCAGCAGTTTGTTCACACCGCGACGGCCATGCGATGCAATGACAATCAGATCGGCATCTCTGGCTTTCGCAGCCTCCACAATGCCCTGCGCCGGAGATTGGTTCTCGATATGGACAGCCTCCGCACTGACACCGAGTTCCGTCGCCTTCGTTTTGGCTTTCGACAGGATTTCCGTCGCCGCTTTGGTGATAGCCTCGCGATATTCCTGAAACGCCGCCGGGCTGGACGCCCATTCCGCCGCAACGACGATGCCGTAGGAAGGCAGCAACTCAGTCACGGAAACGAAGGTTACCTTCGCCCCTATTTCCTTTGCAAGCGCTACGCCCTGGTCAACGCCCTTTTCTGCAAGTTCCGATCCGTCGGTCGCGATCAATATGTTCTTGTACATTCCTGCTCTCCTGGCTGCCTGAGACCCGAAGATGCGCGCGTATCCGCCTGGGCGCATTGACGCGGATCAATCGAGATTTCTTCAAGGCTAATACGCGTCCTCCCAATTATGATGGAATTTACTCCTAATTTTCATGATTATATAGAATAAATTTCCAAACTTGTCTGATGAAGCGCACATGTCCAACTATGCTTTTGCGCAGTTTCCTCTTAAACTTCGCGTGACAAAAAGGGAGATCACGCCATGAACAAGCCCCTGAACGAACCACAAGGCCGGAAAACCGCAGGCCGTGGCCGCATTTACGATTCAATCCTCGATACGATCGGCAATACGCCTCTGGTGCGCATCGACAAGTTTGCCGAGGAAAAGGGCGTGAAAGCGAACCTTCTGGCCAAGCTGGAGTTCTTCAACCCGCTGGCAAGCGTGAAGGACCGTATCGGGCTGGCGCTGATCGAAGCGCTTGAACGCGACGGCAGGGCCGTTCCGGGCAAGACGGTCTTCGTGGAGCCGACTTCCGGCAATACCGGCATTGCGCTTGCCTTTGCGGCGGCCGCAAAGGGCTATCGCCTCATTCTCACCATGCCGGAGACCATGTCGGTGGAACGCCGCAAGCTTCTCAAGCTGCTCGGTGCAGAACTGGTGCTCACCGAAGGTGCAAAAGGCATGAAGGGCGCTATCGCGGAAGCCGAAGCCATTGCAGAAGGCAACCCTAACGCGATCATCCCGCAGCAGTTCGAAAATCCCGCCAATCCGGAAATCCACCGCCTCACGACCGCAGAGGAAATCTGGAACGACACCAATGGCGAAGCCGACATCCTGATCTCCGGCATTGGTACCGGCGGCACGATTACCGGTGTGGGACAGGTTATCAAGGGGCGCAAGCCATCCTTCAAGGTAATCGCGGTGGAGCCGAAAGATTCACCCGTTCTCTCCGGCGGCACACCCGGCCCACACAAGATTCAGGGCATTGGCGCTGGCTTTGCGCCGAAAACGCTCGACACCAGCATCTATGATGAGGTCGTCCAGGTTTCCAACGAAGATGCTTTCGCCAACGCCCGCCTCCTTGCCCGCCTTGAAGGTATCCCGGTCGGCATTTCTTCCGGCGCGGCGCTGACGGCCGCGGTCGAAATCGGCAAGCGTCCTGAGAATGCCGGCAAGAACATCGTCATCATCATTCCATCCTTTGCCGAACGCTACCTTTCAACGGCACTGTTCGAAGGCTTGGAATAATCCGCACCCAAGTTGACGACCAAAAACAAAAGCCGGAGCGGACAACCGTTCTGGCTTTACTTTTCCGATGCCGATCCGCTCGCTGGGCAAACGGAATTTCAGGCACGCATATATTAATGGTGCGTACGCGCAGCGCAAGCAGGACCTGGCCCACGCATATAATGGCGCTCGGGCCTGTAGCTCGGTGCGACGAACTCACGGATGACATTAACGCTGTCACGCAGCTGAACAAGAATGCTCATCGTCTTAACCTTCGTCAAAAACACGCTATTCGGAATGGATGCCCGTCGTGCTCGTCCAGCCGGGACGATGAAACGTTTTTCATTTCCGAACATCTTAATGAAAACTTTAACAATCAAAGATGAATAAGCCCTGAACTCATATGGTTAAGGGTAAGTTAATGGTAAGGATGCTCAAGCTTTTCCACAGCCCGCGAATTGTCGCCACAATTGAAAAAGGCCGGTTCGATCCGGCCTTTCATGCGCAGAAGAAGGAGCGACTTACCGCGTCGGGACCGGATGCTCGCCGCGATAATCGTAAAAGCCTCGGCCCGCCTTGCGACCCAGCCAGCCAGCTTCAACATATTTGACCAGAAGCGGGCATGGGCGATACTTGGAATCCGCCAGCCCGTCGTGCAGGACCTGCATGATGGAGAGACAAGTATCCAGACCGATAAAGTCGGCAAGCTGCAACGGCCCCATTGGATGATTGGCGCCGAGCTTCATGGCCGTATCGATGGCCTCGACGCTGCCAACGCCTTCATAAAGCGTGTAGATGGCCTCGTTGATCATCGGCAACAGGATACGGTTGACGATAAAGGCCGGAAAATCCTCGGCAACGGTTATCGTCTTGCCAAGCGCGGTAACGAAATCGTTCGACTTGCGGAAGGTTTCCTCGTCCGTGGCAATGCCGCGCACCAGTTCGACAAGCTTCATCACCGGAACAGGATTCATGAAATGAATACCGATGAAACGCTCCGGGCGATCTGTTGTGGATGCAAGGCGCGTGATCGAGATTGATGACGTGTTGGTCGCGAGGATCGCTTCCGGGTTCAGAACCGAACAAAGCTGCGCGAAAATCTTGCGCTTGACGGTTTCGTCTTCGGTTGCTGCTTCGATAGCCAGATCGACGCCTGCCAGATCCTCCATGGAATTTGCCGGACGAATGAGCTTCATCGCGGCTGCGCGCTGATCTTCCAGCAATTTGCCCGACGCAACCTGGCGCGCCATGTTGCCATTGATGGTGGCAATGCCCTTTTCCAGCCGGTCCGCTGCCGCATCGTGAAGAAGAACATCGAACCCGGCCAGCGCGCATACGTGAGCAATCCCGCTGCCCATCTGCCCCGCGCCGACCACCCCTACCGTCTTGATTGCCACGATCACAACTCCTTCATTCAGCCGCCCCGCAACGGAGCCGACGCCGAGAGCATATGCTCTAACTTTTGTTCTTACGCATTATCCAACGCAAAACCGCTTCGCACTTTTGCCGGAAATGCTTGAGTATACCAATTCTGTCCAAGACAGATACAGCCTCATTCAGCGAAAGCAAAATCTGCTTCGTGCCGAAATATCCTCAAACAAAAAGCGGCGGGACCAGCCCGCCGCTTTCTGATCGATTAAAGCGCTTTTTGCAGTTCCGGCAGCACGGTAAAGAGATCACCGACGAGGCCGTAATCGGCGACCTGGAAGATCGGCGCTTCCTCGTCCTTGTTGATGGCGACGATGACGCGTGAGTCCTTCATGCCCGCCAGATGCTGGATCGCGCCGGAGATGCCGACGGCGATGTAAAGCTCCGGTGCAACCACCTTGCCCGTCTGGCCAACCTGCCAGTCATTCGGTGCATAGCCCGCATCGACGGCCGCACGGCTGGCGCCAACCGCAGCACCCAGCTTGTCGGCAACCGGCAGGATCACTTCCTGGAACTTTTCCGCCGAACCAAGCGCACGGCCACCCGAGATGATGATCTTCGCCGAGGTCAGTTCCGGACGATCCGATTCCGAAAGCGCATTGCCGACGAAGCTCGACAGTGCCGGATCGGCAGCTGCATTGACGCTTTCAACCGCAGCCGAACCGCCCTCGCCCGTGGCGGAGAAGGAAGCGGTGCGCACCGTGATTACCTTCTTGGCATCCGTGGACTGAACGGTCTGGATCGCATTGCCCGCATAGATCGGACGCTTGAACGTATCAGCCGATACGACTTCCATGATTTCGGACAGCTGCATCACATCGAGAAGCGCTGCCACGCGCGGCAGGATGTTCTTGGCCGAGGTCGTCGCAGGCGCGATGATCGTGTCGTAATTCGCGGCAATATCCACAATGAGTGCTGCCGTTGGCTCAGCCAGACGGTTTTCCAGCCCATCGCTTTCAGCAAGCAGAACCTTGCGCACGCCTTTGAGCTTTGCCGCCGCATCGGCGGCAGATTTTGCACCCTTGCCAGCCACCAGAATATCGACATCGCCGCCGATCTGGGCCGCTGCCGTCAGCGCCTTGGCCGTCTGGTCGGAAAGGGTTGCATTGTCATGTTCGGCAATAAGAAGAATAGCCATTTGTCTCGTCCCTTCCGATTTCTTTACAGTACGCCGTCAGCTTTCAGCTTCTCGACCAGTTCTGCGACAGAGCCGACCTTGACGCCCGCCTTGCGGCCACCTGGCTCTTCGGTCTTCAGAACCTTCAAACGCGGTGCAATATCAGCGCCGAAATCGGCAGGCGACTTTTCATCGAGCGGCTTCTTCTTGGCCTTCATGATATTGGGCAGCGACGCATAGCGCGGCTGGTTCAAACGCAGATCAACCGTGACGATCGCTGGAAGCTTCACGTCGATGGTCTGCAGTCCGCCGTCGACTTCACGCGTGACCTTGGCCGAACCGTCGGCAAGCTCCACCTTGGAGGCAAAGGTTGCCTGGCTCCAGCCAAGCAATGCGGACAGCATCTGGCCGGTCTGGTTGGAATCGTCGTCAATAGCCTGCTTGCCGAGGAAAACCATATCCGGCTTTTCCGCCTCGACCACGCCCTTCAAAACCTTGGCGACGCCAAGCGGCTCGACCGTCTCGTCGGTCTTGACCAGGAGCGCCCGATCCGCGCCCATGGCAAGGGCCGTGCGCAGCGTTTCCTGCGCCTGCGCCGGGCCAACCGAAACCGCGACGATTTCCGTCACCTTGCCCGCTTCTTTCAGACGGATCGCCTCTTCAACCGCGATCTCGTCAAAAGGGTTCATCGACATCTTAACGTTCGAAAGCTCAACCCCCGAACCATCACCCTTCACACGGATCTTTACGTTGTAATCGACAACCCGTTTCACTGCGACAAGGACTTTCATCCGCGATTACCTCTTCAATGACTTCTGCAGCACGACTATGCCGCCGTGAACTCCCACCCGCATGTCAAAATCCGACATGAAAGCGGCACCGGCGCAACTTGGATGATGACGCAAATGCGCTGCCTAGCCGCCGGGAACCGGCACGAAACCTAAAGACGGTTGACGTGCACGTCAATCAGGCATGGGCCGCTATATCGATTAAAATCAATTTATTCTGACAACAGGTCATTCCGAATATGGGCAACCCGGCACCTCCCTTTTTCATGTCGTTTACAAGCAGCGCGCCATGCTTTAGGTAACGCTCCGCAATCCGGTCGCAGCCTACCCGGTCAAAACAAGGAACCCTGACTTATGAAAACGCTCGTCGTCTGCTCTGGCGGACTCGATTCCGTTTCGCTTGCTTACAGAATAGCAGCCGAACACCAACTCACCGCCCTGCTCTCCTTCGACTACGGCCAGCGCCACAAAAAGGAACTGGATTCGGCCAGAGCCTGTGCCGAAAGGCTGGGCGTCCACCATCAGGTCATCGATATTACCAATATCGGCGCGAGCCTGACCGGCTCGGCACTTACCGATGACGTCGATGTCCCCGACGGACACTATGCCGAAGAAACAATGAAGATCACCGTCGTCCCGAACCGCAATGCAATCATGCTGGCGATCGCATTCGGCGTCGCGGCGGCGCAAAAGGCCGAAGCGGTAGCGCTTGCCGTCCATGGCGGCGATCACTTCATCTATCCCGACTGCCGCCCCGGCTTTATCGATGCTTTTCAGACCATGCAGAACCATGCGTTGGATGGCTACGCCGACATAAAGCTGCTCGCGCCCTATGTGCATGCATCGAAAGCCGACATCGTTATCGACGGCGCAAAATATGGCACGCCCTTTGCCGCGACATGGTCCTGCTACAAGGGCGGCGAGCATCATTGCGGGCGCTGCGGCACCTGCGTCGAGCGGCGCGAAGCTTTTCATCTTGCCGGTATCGAAGACCCGACCCTCTATGAGGACCCGGATTTCTGGCGCGATGCCGTAGCACGGAGGAACGTCTGATGTTTCGTATCACTAAGGAATTTCACTTTTCCGCCTCGCATCAACTGACCGGCCTGCCAGCCGATCATCAATGCGCGCGGCTGCACGGCCACAACTATATCGTGGAAGTCGAGCTTTCCGCGCCAGAGCTGAACCAGCACGGTTTTGTCCGTGATTATCATGAGCTGGCACCGTTCAAGCGCTATATCGATGATTGTTTTGACCATCGCCATCTCAATGATGTTCTGGGCCACGACCAAAGCACGGCTGAAACACTGGCCCGGCATTTTTTCGAATGGTGCCATGCACGCTGGCCGGAAATTTCCGCCGTGCGGGTCAGTGAAACGCCCAAGACATGGGCCGAGTACAGACCGTGACACAGATACGCATCGCGGAAATTTTCGGGCCCACGATTCAGGGCGAAGGCGTGCTGATCGGCCAGCCCACGGTTTTCGTGCGAACCGGGGGATGCGATTACCGCTGCTCCTGGTGCGACAGTCTGCATGCCGTCGAAAGCCGCTTTCGCCACGAGTGGAAGCCAATGAGCGTCGAGGCGATTTGGGACGAAGTGACGGCACTTTCCCGAAACAAGCCGCTAACGGTGTCACTTTCCGGGGGCAATCCCGCCATTCAGCCGCTGGGACCGTTGATCGAGCATGGAAAGACCGAAGGCTATCGTTTCGCGCTGGAAACCCAAGGATCGATCGCACAAGACTGGTTTTCTGCGCTCGATACGCTGGTACTGAGTCCGAAGCCGCCCTCAAGCGGCATGAGCACTGATTTCGATGCGCTGGGGGCTTGTGTTGAGGCTGCAAGCAATGCGCCGCGAACAGTATTGAAATTCGTGATTTTCGATGATGAGGATTATGCATTCGCCAAAGAAGTAGCGAGACGACATTCCAGCCTGGCCGTTTATCTGCAGCCCGGCAATCACACACCGCCGCCGCCCGAAGCGCATGATGCCGCGATCGACATCGACGGCATCATGCGGCGGATGGAATGGCTGGTGGAAAAGGCGATTGCGGATGGCTGGTATGAAGCGCACGTCCTACCCCAGCTTCACGTGCTGATCTGGGGCAACAGACGCGGCGTCTGATTATCTGTTTTGACCGGGAACCCATAGCACATCCTGCGCGCCATTAGCGTTGACGGTTCGCGATGCCACAAACAGGAAATCGGAAAGGCGGTTGATATATTGCAGTGCCTCCGCCGAAACGACTTCCCCTTCGATGCGGGAAAGCGCAACCATCAGCCGCTCAGCCCGCCGTGAAACCGTGCGAGCGAGATGCAACGCAGCAGATGCGGCCGAACCGCCGGGAAGGATAAACGACCGCAACGGCTGTAGATCGGCATTGAGGAGGTCGATATCGGCTTCCACACGTGCGACTTGGGATGCGACGATGCGCAGCGGCTCATAGGCGAGCGGCTTCCCGTCATCCGGCGTGGAAAGATCGGCTCCCAGGTCGAAAAGATCGTTCTGGATACGGCCCAGCATCGCATCGATCAGCGCATGGGGATTGTCGTCGCCGCCGGTGTGAAGACGCGCCATGCCGATGCAGGCATTGGTTTCGTCCACCGTGCCGTAGGCTTCGACGCGCAGGTCCGACTTCAGCCGCCGCGGCCCGCTGGCAAGTCCGGTCGTGCCCTTGTCGCCTGTGCGGGTATAGATCTTGTTGAGCTTGACCATGCCTTACTGACCGTTTTTCACGCGGGCGTAATAGATCGCCCCGACGATCAGGACTATGGCAATGAACTGCAGGAAGACGCGCAGCTGCATCATCTTGTTCGAGAAATTGCCATCACCGCCGCGCATCATGTTGCGCAGGCCGATAATCAGAACGACAGCCACCGCAAACATGGCCACCATTGCTGCGCCCTTGAACAGAACGTCCATTTCATTTCCTTCCCATGCGCACTGTTCCGGACCTCACGACTGGTCGGACAGCATCCGGTAGAGCCAGCGTGCAGGCATCAGGCGCCGTGCCATTGACCCAAGTTTCGCCGGTCTCGTCACCACATAATGCGGGCGGGGACGCGGCGCCTCCAATGCATGAAGCAGTACAGCATAGACGGCTTCCGGTCCAAGCTTGTTCTTGGATTTTGTGCCTCCGCTTTTCAATTTCGCCATCTGGCGTTGATAAAGCTCGCGATGGACAGATGCCTCCATGTCGATATTGGCTTCCGCATGGCTGGCGGCATTATAGGTAAAGCGCGAGGCAATAGGGCCGGGCTCAATCAGCGACACATCGATACCGGAACCTTCCAGCTCCATGCGTTGCGCGAGCATCAGCCCTTCAAGCGCGAATTTGGACGCCACATAAGCGCCGCGCCATTTCATTGGCACCAGCCCCAGAATCGATGAGCAATGCACAATGCGCCCGTGCCCTTGCCGGCGCATGACGGGAACCACGCGCCGGGTGAGATCATGCCAGCCAAAGAAATTGGCCTCGAACTGCTGGCGCAAGGCTTCGACCGGCAAGTCCTCTATCGCGCCGGGTTGGGCATAAGCGCCATTGTTGAACAGCGCATCAAGCGTGCCGTTAGTCTGACGCAACACCTCATCGGCAAGAGCAGCAATCGACTGCGGTTCAGTATAGTCGAGATAATGCGCTTCCATGCCCTTTGCCCGGAGCGCCGCAATATCCGCATCCTTGCGGGCGGTCGCGAAAACGCGCCAGCCCTGGCTTTGAAGCGCTTCGGCGCAATAGGCGCCAATACCGGAGGAGCAGCCGGTGATGATGATACTGCGCTGTCGCTCCTGACCGGTTTTTGTCGAGATCATCTGTCTGTGTCCCACTGCCATTTCGCCAAACTTGCTTGATTCGGGTGCAGTTTAAAACGGTCCTGCCCTTGCAATTCGCGGACCGATGCTCGATTTAAGACCCCTGAAACACGGGCCGAATACGTATCGGACGCCAATCGCGACTTTGGGGACAAATCTGCGGATGCGAAAAATCAGACGTTTTCTCCGTCAGATCACCTGGGACGTCATTGGCCATTTCAGTTCGGACGACGGTTGGGCTTTCGCCAGCCATATTGCGCTTTCCGGTCTGATGGCGCTGTTCCCATTCCTCATTTTCGCCACGACGCTTGCGAGCTTTCTCGGCACCAAGGAATTTGCCGACACGGCAGTGCATGTCATTTTCGACATGTGGCCATCGAACATCGCCGCCCCCATCGCCAACGAAGTCATGAACGTGCTGACCGTGCAGCGCAGCGGGCTTCTGACCCTCAGCGTCATCGCGGCCGCCTATTTTGCCTCAAACGGCGTAGAGGCACTGCGCATCGCCCTCAACCGCGCCTATCGCGTCACCGACCAGCGCTCGATCATTTTCTGCCGCCTGCAAAGCCTGGGCTTCGTTCTCGTCGGCACGCTGAGCCTGATGGCAATCAGCTTTCTGCTGGTTCTGGCGCCGCTTGCCGTGCGGCTTGCCGAACAATGGTTTCCCGATATAGCGCCGTTCACGGGCACGATTTCCTTCTGGCGCTATACGGTGGCTGTAGCAGTTCTGGTTCTGGCGCTGTTCATGGTGCACATCTGGCTTCCCGCCGGGCGGCGCAGTCTGGGTGACATCCTGCCGGGCATATTGATCACGCTCATCGCCTGGCTTGCTGCCGCGATGGCCTTTGCCAAATATCTCGAAACCTTCGCCACTTATGTGACAACCTATGCAGGTCTGGCCTCGATCATGGTGGCGATCGTCTTTCTCTACATGCTGTCGGCAATTTTCATCATCGGTGCGGAAATAAACGCCGCCATCATGATTTTTCGCAAGCGAGAACAGCAACCCGAACTTAACTCATAAAAATAACGCATGATCCCGTCCGAAAACCGGTTCCCGCTTTTCAGGATCATGCCCGGCGCAAAGTAGTCAGCGCCACGCCAAGTGTCGTCACCGCCATGCCTGCAATCTGGATTGCCGTCAGTGTCTCACCGAAAATCAGATAGGCCATGATCGCAGCCGTTCCGGGCACCAGGTAAAACAGCGACGCGACTTTCGACATTGCTCCTTCACGGATCATCACCAAAAGAGCCAGAATGGCACCGATGGAAATGGCAAGCGTCAGCCAGACCAGCGCGAAGATCAGTGACGGCGACCAGATTATCACGCGTGTTTCAAAGGCAAAAGCACAGATAGCCGTCAGAATAGCGGCGGCAACATACTGCACCGCCGTTCCGGCCTTGAGATCGCCAGCCGTGCCGAACCGTTTCTGCCAGACCGTGCCGGTACTGATTGCCAGCACCGCCACGAAAGCCGCCGCAAGGCTTTTCGGATCGACGCCGCTGCCCGCCGAAAACTTTGGCCATACCACCATGGTGACACCACAGAAACCGATCAGCAGCCCTGCCCATTGCCGCCCGCTCGCTCGTTCCCCCAAAAGGACAGCGGCGATCAGCGTGGTGAGCATCGGCTGTAGACCAGCCACCAGACCCGACATGCCCGCTGGCAAGCCGTGGTGAACCGCCCAAAACAAGGCAGAAAGATAGACGCCGTGGATGAGACACCCGGCAATCGCCGCATGAAGAAGCACATCGCCTTTCGGCCAGATGCTTCGGCTGGCCAGCGCCCAAAGCGTCATGATGACAGCCGCAATGGAAAAACGCACCGCCATGAAAGTGAACGGCTCTGCATAAGGCATGGAAAGTCCCGCGCCGATGAACCCTGTGGCCCACAGCAGGACAAACATGATGGGGAAGAAACGGGCAGCCATGGCGGAACTCTCATTTTTGCAGCTCGCCTTATACTGTTTTGCGCCGATCACCTATCGCATAATACTGATTGCAGCGTTGAATTTGCCAAACAGCTGCCCGCATTTTATGAAGCGGCATGAATATGGGAACCGAAACAATCCGCATTCTCGTCGATGCCGACGCCTGCCCGGTGAAATCTGAAATCTATCGCGTGGCAGAACGGCACAATCTGCCGGTCGTGCTGGTAGCCAACAGTTTCATGGCCATCCCACGCGATGCGGAGCGCGTGGAACGGGTTATCGTATCGGGCAAGCTCGATGCCGCGGATGACTGGATCGCTGAAAATTCACGGCCAGGCGCAATCGTGATTACTGCCGACATTCCTTTGGCCAGCCGCTCGCTCGAAAAAGGCGCGTCGGTGATCGCCCCGAATGGGCGCGTTCACACCCAAAGCACCATCGGCAATACGCTGGCGACACGCAATCTGATGGATAGCTTGCGTTCCGCGGGCGAAATTACAGGCGGGCCTGCTCCCTTTTCGCCCAGGGACCGCTCTGCGTTCCTCTCGGCGCTCGATCTCGCTATCGTTCGGCTGAAGCGCGCCGGTTTCGTCTCAGGTTGACCGCATCGATGCGGTTGCTACACCCGCACCAATCAGCAATGTCCCGCCAGCCCGATTGAAGATGCTGAGCGCCCGTTCGCTTGAAAAGAAGCGGCGTGCGCGGGTTGCCAGAAGCGCATAGGCAAAGGCATTGAGGAAAGCGAGCGCAAGGAAAGTGCTTTCAAAAACCAGCATCTGGGTCAGGAAATCCCGGTGCGGGCTGAGAAACTGCGGGAGAAAAGCCACAAAAAATGTAATGCTCTTCGGATTGAGCGCGGTCACCAGCCATGCA
This sequence comes from Brucella pseudintermedia, assembly GCF_008932435.1. GTDB lineage: Bacteria > Pseudomonadota > Alphaproteobacteria > Rhizobiales > Rhizobiaceae > Brucella > Brucella pseudintermedia. Next base: position 45,733 of record NZ_WBWE01000009.1, read on the forward strand.
TGAACCAGCATCCGCATCGGATGCGCCTTATCGTGCCGCGCACTGGCTTGAAATGCGCCGCCAGCGCGAAACAGTTTTATGCCAAGCCAGACCAGATAGGCCGCACCCGCCCATTTGACTGCGGTGAACACGGTTGCCGATGCCGCCAGCAGTGCGCCCACACCGAGCATGGACAGCGTCATTGCGGTAAAATCGCCGAGCGCGACGCCGACAGCCATCGGAAAAGCCGCCTTCCAGCCTTGCCCCAAAGCATAGGAGACAACGAGCAGAACGGTTGGCCCCGGAATGACCAGAAGCACGATGGATGCGGCGGAAAATGCAAGCCAGACTTCAAAACTCATAGATTGCTCCCTCTTTTGAAGAGGAAACAAGCCACTGATTCCCGACTTTGTCGAGTATTAAAACTTCTGCGCCGCTTCGATGAGTTTTTTCGCTTCGGGACTGTCCCACGGCGCAGGACCGTTCATGGCCGCAATCTGGCACCCTTCCTTGTCGACAAGCAGTGTCACCGGAAGGCCGAACGCCAGGTTCTTGCGCTTCAATTCATTGAAGCTCGACATGGAAGCATCCCGGTGCAGGGTCAGGTTCTTGACGCCGATTTCGCCGAGAAAGCCCTTGGGCTTGTCGTCGGAGCCGGTATCGATATTGATAGCAACAACGTCGAAATCGCTGCCGCCTTCTTTCCCTTGCAGCTTGTCGAGCGCCGGCATTTCCTCACGGCAGGGAGCACACCATGTCGCCCAGAGATTGACCAGCAGCGTCTTGCCCTTGTAGTCGCCCAGCGTCATCTGCTTGCCGTCCGGGCCGGTAAAGGCGATATGCGAGACGGAAATCGGTTTTTCGGCAGCGCGCATGGCTGCCACGCCACCGGTCGCAGCTGCATCCAGCGCCTTCAGCGCATCAGCTTTAAGAGCGCACTGCGCCGATGCTCCGTCGCTTTCGGCTGCAACATTCGTTGAAACATTCTGGTCAACGACATTGCCAGAAGGCCGCTCCATCACGTATACCGCCCCGATACCGGCAATGACACCGGCAAGGGCGGCAAGAAGGACGATCTTGCGATTTCCCGATTTCGTCTGCTGTTCGGAATTCGCCTTTTCGCTGTCTTCTGCCATGTCGCGTCACTTCTTTCCAATTATTCCGCCAAATCGTCACCCGGGGCATATGAGCATGAGCGAACAAAAATCAAGCAACCAGATGTGGGGCGGCCGTTTTGCCTCAGGTCCCGATGCGATCATGGAAGAGATCAATGCATCGATCGGCTTCGACCGCAAGCTCTATGCGCAGGATATTCAGGGCTCGCTTGCCCATGCAGCCATGTTGGCAAAGACAGGCATTATTGCGGCGGAAGACCACAGAAAAATCGAGGACGGCCTCAGAACCATCCTGAAGGAAATCGAGGATGGCAAGTTCACCTTCTCGCGCAAGCTCGAAGACATTCACATGAATATCGAAGCGCGGCTTGCCGATCTGATCGGCCCTGCCGCCGGACGGCTTCACACCGCCCGTTCGCGCAATGACCAGGTGGCTGTCGATTTCCGCCTCTGGGTCAAGCAGGAACTGGAAAAGACTGCCGTAGCTCTCAAGAACCTTATCGAAGCCTTCCTTGAACGTGCCGAGGAACATGCGGCAACCGTTATGCCGGGCTTTACCCATCTTCAGACCGCGCAGCCCGTCACATTCGGCCACCATTGCATGGCCTATGTGGAAATGTTCGGTCGCGATCTGTCCCGCGTGCGTGATGCCATCGAGCGCATGGACGAATCGCCTTTGGGTGCAGCGGCTCTTGCGGGAACCGGCTTCCCGATCGACCGCCATATGACCGCCACGGCGCTTGGCTTCCGCGAACCGACCCGCAACTCGCTCGACAGCGTTTCAGACCGCGACTATGCGCTGGAATTTCTGTCGCTTGCCGCGATCTGCGCAGGCCATCTTTCGCGTCTTGCCGAAGAGATCGTCATCTGGTCTACGCCGCAATTCAACTTCGTGCGCCTCTCCGATGCCTTCTCGACCGGCTCGTCGATCATGCCGCAGAAGAAGAACCCCGACGCCGCCGAGCTGGTTCGCGCCAAGACGGGCCGCATTAACGGCTCGCTGATCGCTCTTCTGACCATCATGAAGGGCCTGCCGCTCGCCTATTCCAAGGATATGCAGGAAGACAAGGAACAGGTCTTCGACGCCGCCGAAAATCTGGAACTCGCCATCGCCGCCATGGCCGGCATGGTGCGCGACCTGACGGTCAATGTCGCATCGATGAAAAAGGCCGCAGGCTCCGGTTATTCCACTGCGACCGACCTTGCCGACTGGCTGGTGCGTGAACTGGGACTTCCCTTCCGCGAGGCCCACCATGTTACAGGTCGCGCCGTCGCTCTGGCAGAAGGCCGCAAGGTCGATCTGGCAAAGCTTTCGCTTGAGGAATTGCAGTCGATCCATCCAGGCATCACGGATGCCATCTTCGGCTATCTGACGGTTGAAAAGTCGGTGAAGAGCCGTCAGTCCTTCGGCGGCACCGCTCCGCAGGAAGTGCGCCGTCAGATCCGTTACTGGAAGAAGCGCATCGTAAAAGCCTGATGGCCAATTAACATGATGTCATGTGGAATCATCTCGCAATGGGGTGATTTCACTTTCAGATATTATGCGCTAGACCTAGCATGCAGACATATTTCGGGAACCAAAGCTGATGACAGGCCGCTCCGCCATTTCTTCCGTGCTTCTGATAGCCGCGCTCAGCGCCACGCTTGCCGCTTGCGGCCGCAAGGGGCCGCTCGAGCCGCCGCCATCCGCCGTCGTGACCGACGAGCAGGGCCACACCAAGCCGAAACCGAAGGAAGACAAGCCGATCATCCTCGACAAGCTGTTGTAAGTTTCCGCTGTAGGGCCTCTTCCGTGAACCATTTCGAATATCGCAACGGCGTCCTTCACGCCGAAAATGTCAGCCTGCCTGAAATCGCACAGGCCGTCGGCACGCCGTTTTACGTCTATTCCCGCGCAACCGTCGAGCGCCATTTCCGCGTATTCAGCGAAGCCTTCGCTGGCATGGAAACGCTCGTTACCTATGCGCTGAAGGCCAATTCCAATCAGGCTGTCCTCAAGACACTGGCCAAGCTTGGCGCGGGCGCAGACACCGTTTCAGAAGGCGAGATTCGCCGGGCACTTGCTGCGGGCATCCCGGCAAACAAGATTGTCTTTTCCGGCGTCGGCAAGACACCGCAAGAAATGGATTTCGCGCTGGAAGCAGGCATCTACTGCTTCAACGTGGAATCCGAGCCGGAACTGGAAATCCTTTCCGCCCGAGCGGTTAAGGCAGGCAAGGTCGCATCCGTATCGCTGCGCATCAATCCCGATGTGGACGCGAAGACCCATGCCAAGATTTCAACCGGAAAATCCGAAAACAAGTTCGGCATTCCGCGCGTCAAGGCGCGCGAGGCCTATGCGCGTGCGGCAAGCCTGCCGGGTCTCGACGTGGTTGGCATCGATATGCATATCGGCAGCCAGATCATCGACCTGGAGCCATTTGACAATGCATTTGCCCTCATGGCGCAACTGGTCAAGGAATTGCAGGCCGACGGCCACAATATCCGCCACGTCGACGTGGGCGGTGGGCTCGGCATTCCTTACCGCACCGACAATACGCCGCCGCCCCTGCCCGTTGCCTATGCGGAAATCGTCGCCAAGCACATCAAGCCGCTGGGTCTGAAAACCGTGTTCGAGCCGGGTCGCCTGATTGTCGGCAATGCCGGACTACTGGTGACGGAAGTGATCTTCGTGAAGGAAGGCGACGCCAAGAACTTCGTCATCATCGATGCGGCGATGAACGATTTGATTCGCCCTACACTTTACGATGCGTTTCACGATATCAAGCCGGTCACTCTGCCGAAAGATGACGCCCCGCGTATCCGCGCTGATTTCGTCGGTCCTGTCTGCGAGACCGGCGATTATCTCGGCCTTGATCGGGAAGTGGCGAAACCTGCTCCGGGCGACCTGATTGCCGTCTGCACGACCGGCGCTTACGGCGCCGTTCTTTCCAGCACCTACAACAGTCGCCTGCTCATTCCCGAAGTGCTGGTCGATGGCGACCGCTACCATGTCGTGCGCCCGCGCCGGACTTATGAAGAACTGCTCGCGCTCGATTCCGTGCCGGAGTGGTTATAATCCCGCGAGTATAATTATCATGGCAAAGCCTCGCCTTTGCCATGATGCGTGTTATCCTGTTGCAAGATGAAAACGTGATACACGCCAGAAAGCCGAGATGACGGATCGCAGCAACGACAGAAAAGACACGCCGCGCCGCGCGCGAGATGCTTTTCTGCGGCTATTTTCTGGCGATGGGGCGAACCTGCGCCGTTTACGTCTGCGCGCCTCTCTCTCAATCAGCTTCGAGCGGTTCTGGCCACTCATTCTACCGTTGATACTTCTGATCGGCCTGTTTCTGAGCTTGGGCTGGTTTGGCCTGTTCGGCATGATGCCGCGTTGGCTGCATATCGGCGTGCTCGCTCTTTTCGGGCTAGCTGGCCTCCTATCGATCTACCTGCCGTTCCGCTTTCGATCCCCGACAGAAGGTGACATCACCAGCCGTATCGAGGCGATCAACGGCCTCGTTCACGAACCGCTGGCCGTCCAGACAGGCCATATGGCCACAGGAGAACACGATCCGTTTGCCATCGCCCTGTGGCGGGAACACCAGCGCCGCATGGCCGACCGGTTGAAAAATCTGCAATCCGGCCTGCCTCATACGCGTGTTCCCGAACACGATCCTCTTGGCATTCGAGCGGTGATCGCCCTCCTTTTCGTAACCGCCTTTGCCTATAGTTTCAGCCCGAACAGCGGCCACATTGCCGATGCGTTTCGCATCCGCCCCGGCGACGGCGCCGCCGTTGCGCGCATCGATGCATGGGTGACGCCACCGCGCTACACCGGCCGCGCTCCCGTTTTCCTGACCGCCACGAATGAGGGCGGCGATACCGCAATCAATGTGCCGCAAGGTAGCATTCTTTCGGTCCGTATTATCGGGGGGGGATCTGAACGTCTCACTGCAACTGACGCGAAAGGCGAGCGCCGCGACGTCCAGCCAGTAGATGCCAAGGAAGACCAGAAGGCCCCTGCAGAACAGGCTGTCGTCGATGGAAGCCGCAATTTCCGCTATGATCTTCAGCAGGACGAGACCCTGGCGCTTTCCGGCACCGAGGCCCGCTGGAAGTTTTCCGTTACGCCGGACGCCCCCCCGACGATCCGTTTCACCAAGGAGCCGGGGCGTGCATTGAACGGCACATTGCAGCTCTCCTATCAGATTGATGACGATTATGCGCCGGTAAAGGCCGAAGGGGAGATCGTCCCGCTCAACGATGACGAGGACGAGGAAGCCGTTCCTCTTTACGACGCACCGGAACTGCCGCTTGCCTTGCCGCGCCGCGGCGTGAAGGACGCCACGACGTCGAAGGACCTGACCGAGCACCCGTGGGCAGGCGAAAAAGTTGCACTCACGCTGGTTGTTACCGATGCCGCAGGACAAACGGGCCGCAGTGAAACCAAGGTCATCACGCTGCCGGAGCGTCCTTTCAGCAATCCGCTTGCCCGCGCCGTGGCGGAGCAACGCCGTGTCCTGGCGCTCGATGCAACGCAACGTGAGCATGTGCTCGACATGCTATCGGCTATTACGCTACGTCCGGAAGAAACCATCAAGAACGCCGCCCATTATCTGGGGCTTGTTACGATTGGCACGCGTCTTCGGCTCGCCAGAAGCGATGATGACTTGCGCGGTGCGGCGGATTATATGTGGCAGGTTGCGCTCGGCATCGAGGACGGCAATTTGTCCGCCGCCGAAAAACGCCTGCGGCAAGCCCAGGAAGCCCTGAAGAACGCTTTGCAGAACGGCGCGTCTCAGGAGGAAATTGAAAAGCTCTCGGCGGAGTTGCGCACGGCAATGCAGGATTTCCTGCGTGAATTCGCACAACGCCAGCAGCAAGATCCGAACGCACGCCGCGCCGCCCCCGATCCCAATGCGCGGATGCTGACGGAAAAAGACCTCCAGCGTATGATGGATCAGATCGAAAATCTGGCGCGTCAGGGCTCACGCGATCAGGCACAGGAACTGCTGTCCCAATTGCAAAACCTGATGGACAACCTGCAGATGGGACAGGCACAGCAGGGCCAGCAAGGTCAGGGACAAGGCCAGCAGGGCCAGATGCAGCAGCAAATGAACAAGCTCGGCGAATTGATGCAGCGCCAGCAAAAAACCCTGAACGAAACCTTCGATCTCGATCAGAAGATGCAGCGCCAATTCGGCGGCAGCGATGGCGAGGGCGAATTCGGCGACAACATGTTCCCCGGCGATGACGGCTCTATGAACGGTGAAGCCGAAAACGGACAAGGCCAGGGTGGAAAGGGCGATGTTCCGCCCGATATGGCGGAAGCCATGCGCAAGCTGCAACAGCAGCAGAAGGACCTCCAGTCCGATCTGCAAAAGCTGATGGACGATCTGAAGGGCATGGGCATAGAACCCGGCAAGGATTTTTCGGATGCCGGAAAATCAATGGGCAATGCCACAGATGCGCTGGGACGCAGCGAAGGCGCGGAAGCAAGCCATCAGCAGGGCAACGCGCTGAACGCGCTGCGTCGTGGCGGGCGCGACATGATGCAGAAGATGCAGCAGGCCATGGGTCAGGGCGGGCCGGGGCAAAGCGGAGCCAATGGCAGCAAGGGGCGCGATCCGCTCGGGCGTCAGCCGGGCACGGGGGACAGTCTTAACGATGACGTTAAAATTCCGGGCGAAATCGACATTCAGCGCGCGCGTGAAATTCTCGATGAAATCCGCCGCAAGCTCGGTAATGCGCTGACGCCGCAGATGGAAAAGGAATATCTACAGCGCCTGCTGAAATTCGATTGAGAAACTGGCTCTATTCCATCACCCGACCGACATAAGGCAACTGGCGGAAGGCATGCCCAACGTCCATTCCGTAGCCGACAACAAAGTAATCCGGGCACTCGAAAGCCACGAAATCAGCATTGAGATCGACTTTGCGCCGCACGCTCTTGTCGAGAAGAACAGCGATGGAAACACTGCGCGCGCCGCGTTCCAGCATGAGTTCGCGAACGAACTTCAATGTCTTGCCCGATTCCAGGATATCATCGATCAGAAGCACATCGCGGTCGCGCACGTCACTGTCGATATCGCGCAGCAGGCGAACTTCCGTGCTGGTCGTCCCTTTGCCATAGCTCGAAACCGTAATGAATTCCACATCGGGCTCCACACCGGCATCATGCATGGCGCGGATAAGATCGGCTGCAAAAATGAAGGAGCCTTTCAGGATCGAAATCGTCAGCAGATTGTGGAACTTGCGTTCGGCAATGGCCTTGGCAAGCTCAAGATTGCGGCCTGCAATCTCGTCCGGGCTAAAGAGCACTTCGATTGACTTGCCACCGACTTCGGGCATCTGCTGCTTCTCCTGATCGTTCGCTTTCGCGCAGACTTGGACGGCGCACAAAGGCGCCGGAAAGGCACGCTCTATAACATGGTTTACGGAAATTGCACCCCACCAGTTGAAGATGCTCAGGCTTCTCCATTTCCCAACGTCGAGATTTCATATAGCGTGGCGTTCATGCATCCAGACATTATCGAACTGCGATCATTTTACGACACGACATTGGGTCATCTCGCGGAACGCGCCATCCGCATGGCGCTTGCCGGACTTTGGGACCGTGTGCCGGGGGAACGGCTCGTCGGCATGGGCTACAGCCTGCCTTATCTCGACCGTTTCAGCGCCGATACGGAGCGAACTTTCGCCTTCATGCCTGCCGGTCAGGGAGCCGTCGCCTGGCCTTCGGTGGAAAAAACCGCGACAGCGCTCGTTTTCGATGAGGAACTGCCGCTTCCCGATTCCTCAATCGACCGCGTGCTGATGGTGCACGCGCTGGAATATGCGGAAAATCCGACGGAAACGCTCAAGGAAATGTGGCGTGTCCTTGCTCCCAACGGGCGCCTCGTCATCGTGGTACCGAACAGGCGGGGTCTCTGGGCCCGCTTCGAACATACGCCGTTCGGCAGCGGGCGGCCCTACAGCCGCACCCAGCTTGCCACCTTGCTGCGCGAGGCGAACTTCACCGTCAGCACGGTAAGTGACGCCCTGCATTTCCCGCCCGCCACACGGCGATGGATGATGCGTCCCTGTCTTGCGCTCGAAGGCATGGGGCGGCGGCTGTGGCCGGTCTTTTCAGGCGTTCTTGTGGTGGAAGCGCAGAAACGACTCTATCAGGGGCTGCCCGTTGCCCAGCGCTCGTCGCGCCGCGTTTTCGTCCCTGTTCTTGCACCGCAAGGAACACCTGTCGGCGGATTGCGGAAAGTCCCGGCGCGACCGAATTCGCCAGATCGCAAAACATAGCAGCGGGCGCCAGGACATTTACGCATCAGCCCCCGCTAAAACGTACAGTTGCCGCAGCCGACAATTAATATCGGCCAAGGTTTTTCTCGACTTGGACGCATTGGCGGGATATGCCGCATCATACCTTTAACATTGACCTTTTGGCGGAGCCAAAATCATGACCGATACGCAGAACCTTACCCGTCCCCAGCCCAAGGCCGGCCTGCTCGACATCGCAGCTTACGTCCCCGGCAAGGAACATGTGGAAGGCGTTGCCAAGGTCTATAAGCTCTCCTCCAACGAAACGCCGATCGGTCCGAGCCCGCATGCCGTCGAAGCCTATCGACGCGCAGGTGAAAAACTGGAGCTTTATCCCGACGGGCAGGCGCTGGCCCTGCGTCAGGCGATTGCCGAAACGCAGGGGCTCAACGTGGCCAACATCCTGTGCGGCAACGGCTCCGATGAGCTGCTCGGCCTGCTCTGCCAGACCTATCTTGCTCCGGGCGATGAAACCATCATCACCGAACACGGTTTTGCCGTCTACAAGATCCAGACGCTGGGCGCCGGCGCGACGCCGGTCACCGTCAAGGAGAAGAACGAGCGTATCGATGTAGACGCCATTCTGGCTGGCCTGTCGCCGCGCACCAAGATCGTCTTCATTGCCAATCCGGCCAATCCGACCGGAACCTATCTTCCTTTCGAGGAAGTCCGCCGCCTTCATGCGGGAATGCCGAAGCATGTGCTTCTGGTTCTCGATGCAGCCTATGCGGAATATGTCCGTCGCAACGATTATGAATCCGGCCTCGAACTCGTTTCTTCCAACGAGAACGTCGTCATGACCCGCACTTTCTCGAAGATCCATGGACTGCCTGGCCTGCGCATCGGCTGGATGTATGCTCCGCTTCACATTGTCGATGCCGTCAATCGGATTCGGGGGCCGTTCAACATGAACTCGGCTGCCATTGCAGCGGGCGCTGCCGCTATTCGGGACCGCGCCCATGTTGAGAAGTCGGTCGCATATAATGAAAAATGGCTTGGCTGGCTGACCGAGGAGTTCAACAAGCTCGGACTTCGGGTAACGCCTTCGGTCACAAATTTTCTGCTGATCCACTTTCCGGACGATGCCGAGCATTCGGCCGACAAGGCTGACGAATGGCTCTCCAAGCGCGGCTATATCCTGCGTCGCGTTGGCGGTTACGGTTTCCCCAATGCATTGCGCATGACGGTTGGATCGGAAGAAGCCAATCGCGGTGTTGTCTCCGCCCTGACCGAATTTTTGAAGTAGAACGATGTCCACGGTCCATTTCAACAAGATCGCACTGGTCGGTATCGGCCTTATCGGTTCATCGCTAGCCCGCGTCATTCGGCGTGAAAAACTGGCCGATCACATCGCGATCGCCACGCGCAGCAGCGAAACGCTAAAGCGCGCCGAAGAGCTGGGGCTTGGCGACAGCTACACCACGGACAGCGCCGAGGCCGTCAAGGATGCCGATCTGGTCATCGTGTCGGTGCCGGTTGGCTCGTCAGGCACGGTCGCGCGCCAGATCGCGGCTAATCTCAAAACCGGCGCCATCGTAACCGACGTTGGCTCCACCAAGGCTTCCGTGATTGCGCAGATGCAGCCGGAATTGCCCGGCAACGTTCATTTCATTCCCGGCCACCCGCTGGCGGGCACGGAATATTCCGGGCCCGACGCGGGCTTTGCAGAGCTCTTCACCAATCGCTGGTGCATTCTGACGCCCCTGCCCGATACGGATGAAGCGGCGCTGGAAAAGCTGAGCGACTTCTGGACCGCCTGCGGCTCGCGGCTCGATCGCATGGACCCGCAGCACCACGACCTGGTGCTGGCCATCGTCTCGCATCTGCCGCATATCATCGCCTACAACATTGTCGGCACGGCTAGCGATCTGGAACAGGTGACAAAATCGGAAGTCATCAAATATTCCGCTTCCGGCTTCCGCGATTTTACACGTCTGGCTGCATCCGACCCGACAATGTGGCGCGACGTATGCCTGCACAACAAAGATGCCATCCTGGAAATGCTCGGGCGTTTTTCGGAAGACCTTGCCTCGCTGCAGCGCTCGATACGCTGGGGCGACGGTGAAGCACTGTTCGACCTTTTCACCCGCACGCGCGCCGTGCGGCGTGGCATCATCGATGCAGGACAGGAGGTGGACGCACCGGATTTCGGCCGTCAGGCCGCGACACGCGCATAGGGCAGCACATACTGCCCTACTCCCTTACTTGCCTTATTCCCCTACTCCGCTAAAGAGCGGGCAACCGCCCCAGCGGAATGAAGCCGGCGCTGACTTTGCCCTTGCGGATGGCGATCTCCATCACTGGGTTGCCTTTTTCGTCTTTCGGCATGGCGGAAAGAGCAAACAGCACGGTGGCTATATTGCCGCCCTGCTCCGGAAACACCGTTTGTCCAGCCTGTGCCAGCGACTGCGGATTGACCAGCGTCAGCTTCACGTCGGCATTGATCAGCCCGTCCGCATCGACGGAAAACGGTCCCGCAACCGAAACCATGGCTCCATTGGGCATGGACAGGAAAGCCTGATTGATGTTGCCGGAATGGCCGCGCAACCGTTGATGAAAAGGCGCGTCGCTCCTTGCGAGCAACGTCGCGGCATCGGCTACGTCAATATCGGCCAGACCATCGATCTCGGGGCTGGCAGCGTTGCCTATCGCGGCCTTGGCAAGCTTCAATCCGGCGAAGCGACCATTGATTTTCAAGGTGCCGTCCGCTTCGCTCATGCGGAAATCCATCTGTTCCAGCGTGCTGAGCGGCTCCGTTGTCGTCGTTTCCGTGCGAAGACCAACCGCGACCTCACGGGCGGCCAGTTCGATTTCGGTCGGGAAAGGACGCGCCAGCCGCGTGTTGGAGATAAATTTGCTCCAGTTCACTTCGAGCGGCGCGAGGCCGGGAAATTCGATAAAGGCAGGTCCCGTCAGCGCATTCGACAGGGAACGCGGCGCGTAGACAGGAGACCCGGAGGTAAATCGCCCGGCGCGGAACGACATGCCTTCGGACGGACGCTGCCATGAAATACTATCGCAGACGACATTGACGCGCAGCGGATAACCGCCCATGCGGAGGTCTTCGCATTTTACCCCGACGCCCTGCGCAGCAAGCCTGGCCATGTCAGCCGTGGCCCGTGCTTCAAGCTTGTTTGCAACATAGAACCAGCCTGCCGTGTAGCCAGCGACCAAGACAGCAAGAATGACGAGGAGCGTTATAGGACGCTTTCTGGCTTTCGGTGCGTTCATTCCACTATGCGCCATTTCAAAAGCCTTATTTATCAGTCAGTTGTTTCGAGGAACCCGCGCCGGATTCGGACCAGATCCGAAAGCTCGTTAACATTGTGCTCCTCTCGACTGGTGGCCATATTATGGCAGGATTGTGCCTTGTGAAGGGATGAGCAAGAAAAATCGAGGGATATCCGTGGATTGCTGGTGAAAATCGATATTGGCAAGAACGCGGTTCGATCACATTGGATCAAATGACGCTCCTTCGATTTGTGTTGAAGCCCATCTTTTCCGAAAGCCGTTTCACACTTTTCGGGATGCGCTTTAATCATTATAGGCAACGTGATGGCCATGGTTCACGATGACAGGCAAATGAACGATTTCTGGGTTTTCGGCTACGGCTCGCTGATGTGGCGACCGGGCTTTGCACATGTGGAAACGGTTCGCGCGCGTCTTTATGGCTACAGGCGCAGCCTGTGCATCTATTCCCATGTCCATCGCGGAACACCCGAGCATCCGGGCCTAGTCCTCGGACTGGACGCTGGCGGCTCCTGCCTTGGCATCGCTTTTCGCGTACCCGGCGACATGAGCGACGAGGTGATGACCTATCTGCGCGAACGCGAAATGTCGAACCAGGTCTATCACGAAAAGCACCTTCGCCTGCGCCTCGCTGACGGCCGCAGTGTGGATGCAGTCACTTATGTCGCCGACCGGCACCATATCCAGTATGCGGGGTCGCTTTCAGCCGAGAACGCAGCCGCAATCGTTGCGTCCGCCCGTGGCGATTCCGGAGCCAATGTGGATTATGTTACCAATACGCTTCAGCATCTGCGCAATATGCGGGTGCGCGACCACTGGCTGGAACACGTTAATGATCTCATCCACCGCACTATCAACCAAAATTCGATTTAAGTAGCAGAAGGCAGGCGCAGCGCTTCTCAAAAATTCCGGCACTCCGCTGCTCAGCCCTTGTTCTTGCCCGGTGCAACCGCTACATCTCCGCCAATTGCCAAGGAGGCCCCTATGATCGCATTGTTCCGCACCATTGATCTGGCGCTTGATATCTATACCTATATCATTATTGCGAGTGCCATTTTCTCATGGCTCTATGCGTTCAATGTCGTCAATTCCGGCAACCGGTTTGTGGCTTCGATCGGGGAGTTTCTCTATAAGGTAACGGAACCCGTCCTGCGGCCGATCCGCAATCTTCTGCCCAATCTTGGCGGCATTGATATTTCCCCGATCATCCTGCTGCTGATCATCTTCTTCATCCGCCAGTTCATGTGGACGAGACTGCTGCCACTTTTCCTTTAAAAACGCCTTCCGAAAAGTGGGCCGGAAGCTGACGCGCAACTAACCATCAGTACAAATACAAAAGCGCCCGGACATCGCCGGGCGCTTTTGCTTAGACTGATCGAGAAGCTGCCGCTTACTTGTTCTTGGCGCGTTCGATAGCTTCGACAATGAACTTGCGTGCGTAATCTTCGTCACCCCAGTCACCGATCTTCACCCACTTGCCGGGTTCCAGATCCTTGTAGTGTTCAAAGAAGTGCGCGATCTGCTTCAGAGTGATCTCCGGCATATCGGTATAGTCGTGGATCTTCTCGTAACGGCGCGTCAGGTGCGGCGAGGGAACGGCGATGATCTTCTCGTCCTTGCCGGAATTATCTTCCATGACCAGCACGCCGATGGGGCGAACATTGATCACGCAGCCGGGAACCAGCGGACGGGTGTTGCAGACGAGAACGTCAATCGGATCGCCATCTTCCGAAAGCGTATGCGGCACGAAGCCGTAATTGCCCGGATAGGTCATTGGCGTGTAGAGGAAACGGTCGACGATGAGGGCGCCGGCCTTCTTGTCCATCTCGTACTTGATCGGCTGGCCGCCGACAGGCACTTCAATGATGACGTTGACGTCTTCAGGAGGATTGGAGCCGATGGAGATGGCATCAATATTCATGATGTGTCCTTTCGTGTCGGGCTCTGATAACGGGTTTCAAGGTTGCACGCAAGAAAAACGAAAGTTCTAGAAAACGCGGCGAATTGTCGTTCTCGCAACGCAATTGAACGTGATCAGGCCGTTAACATTGGGTGAAGGTTAAACGCCGAGCTCGTTCAGCCGTTGAACGGCTGTCGGCGGCATCGGGGGCGGGTTGGGATCGCGGCTGGCCGCGAGCAGAAATTCGTCGCAAGCCATCTCGGTCGTTTCGATCAGCCGTTTGAGGAATTCCTCTTTCGGCAGGCCCGGCGGAATGGGCGGGAGAATACGGGCGCGTACGGTTCCCGGATAACGCAGGAACTTGCGGCGCGGCCAGTAAAGGCCCGCATTGTGCGCAATCGGAACGACCGGAATATTGAGCGCTTCGTAGAGGTGAACGATGCCGTATTTATATTGCGGCGGAGCGCCCGGCGCCCTGCGCGTTCCTTCGGGATAAATGAGAATCTGGCGGCCATCGGCAATCGCCTTTTCCGCTCCTTTGGTGATGGAGTGCAGCGCCTTGACACGGGAGCCCCGGTCGACCGGGATCATCTGCATCTTGGCGATATACCAGCCGAAAAGCGGAATGCGCATCAATTCCCGCTTCAGGATCAGCACCGGATCATCGAGATAGGGCAGGAAAGCATAGGTATCCCAAGCCGATTGATGCTTTGGCGCGCAGATATAGGCACCTTCGGGAATGTTCTCCAGTCCCTCGACAACACAGTCGGTGCCAGCGATGTGCTTTTGGAGCCAGAGATTGACGCGTGCCCACAGCTTCGGCACGATCCACGCCTTCTTGCGAGGCAACAGGAAATAGAAGGGGGTATAGACGATCATCTGAACGAGTGTGCAGATATAAAACGCCGCATTGAACAGGATTGAGCGCAGGTAGAGAAGCATCAGTCGGCGGAGACCCTGGCTAAAGCATTTTCGTTTCCGGGTTCCGGCAAACGATCACGCACAAATTCTGGACTTTCTTCGGAAAGTGACGGCACCGATATATCAGGAAGATCGGCCATTTCCATCAGGAAATCGTAATTTGTAGGAGAGATCAGTTCTCCGCCGTCGCGCTTTGTTCGGGCTGCGTTCCCAACAACTCGTTTGCACCCACACGGACTGCGGCGCCCAGATATTTCACATATTCAATGAAGAGCACGCGTAACGTGTCGCCTTCGGCCACCCAGCTGTGTTCGCGATGCTCCCCGTTCACCACCGGATAGGGGATGAATTCCACGTCCTTCATGAGATAGGACATTTCCAGCGTGCTGCGCGGAATATGATAATTGTTGGTGACCAGGATCACACGGCGATAATTGTTTGTGCGAATCCAGCGTTCGCTTTCCGCAGCATTGCCAATGGTATTGAGCGCCGAGCGGTCGAGATCGACGCAGCAATCGAACAGGCTCTGGTCGGCATGTGTTGCGCGCTGCAGTGCCTTTTCGTTGGTCGACGGATGAACACCGCTGATCAGAAGCCGCTTTCCGCGCTTGTCTTTCAGAAGGTTGACCGCAGCCTGAATTCTGGACTGGCCACCGGTCAGAACGATGATCGCATCGGCGGGTTCATCGATAGTCGGCGGCTGCATGCTGGTGACCTTTTCACCGAACGCAACGAAGCCGACGAGAAACGCCAGAAGAATGATAAACAGAACGATGGAAACCGGCTGGAAACGTCTGAACATGCGGATCATGACAGACCACAGGAAATTACCGGACGCAAGTGCAAAGGATTGCAGGTGGACGTGGTTCCGGCTGCGGCGCCAGACCACATCTTTGGGCAATCCGTTTGCTGTCTGCCTCTGTGCCACTGCATCGTCACTCGACCGGTGCCCGCCCGATAGCGCTTGCGGGGTTCGCGCGTCATCTCGTCTTCCATCATAGCCAGCATTGCGGCGAGAAGTCGGAGAAGCGGCTGAAAATCCCGTCCTGAAAGCGCCCGTATCGGAAAAGGTCTTCATTCGGAGCGCACCCCCGGGCCGTCCATGGTTGCAAGCTGGCGGATCACCGTCAGGCGGCTGGTCAGCATGGTCAGGAAACTGACCAGAATGATGATGACGCCGGCACCGATATACCCGCTGCGCCCGATAGCGAAATTGCCGAACATGGCGGCCGCCTGATCGCCTTCGGGCGTCGCCATATGGCTCGATGCCCACCAGGAAAAGACCAGGAACACGACCATCGCCGTTGCACCGCCGCACAGTGCGCCCTTCAAGGCGGTGCGGAAGAAATGCCATTCGAACTCGCGCGCTACGAATTTCGATTCCGCACCGATGAAATGCAGCACCTCGATAATGTGTCCGTTGCCCGACATTGCGCCGCGCGTGGCAAAGATCACAGTTAGGACTGTTGCCGCGATCACAAGCCCGAGGACACCCGTCCCGACGAGTACGGTCGTATGCGCCATCGAGACAAGCCTGTCGACCCAGGTGCGATGGTCGTCAAAGGTTGCAGCCGGAATGGCTCGTGTGATTTCAGCACGCATGGTTTCAAAGTCAGGCGGTGCATTTTCGTCGATGGTGACGACGACCAGACGCGGCACAGGCAATTCATCGATGTTTAGACCGCTGCCGAGCCATGGTTCAAGCAACCGCGCGGTCGCATCCTTATCAATAATGCTCGTGCCTTTGACGCCAGCAAAACCGCGTGCGATCTCGCTCGCCTGGGTCAACGCCTTTTCCATGTCCTGTCCATCGACAGGCCTGATCTGGATCGTGGCTTCGCGTGCGATCTGGCTCTGCCAGGCTGCGGCCGAGGCGCGAACGAGCGTAACGCCGCCCATCGTCAAACATGCCAGAAAGGTCATGATGGCAATCACAATGACGAGCGCGGTGCCCGTTACGCTGCCATCGGGAACGATGGGACTTGGCCCCTGACGCTTCCGACGCTTGCCGATACGGACAAGCAGCATATCCTTCAGGTCTTCCAAACGGAGACGGACATCATCAAATTTACGCTGTAAGGCGTTCTTTGCATCAATCATAGATGTCGAGCCGCCCATGTTCGAGGATCATGCGCCGCGCATCGACCTGATCCATGAGGGACAGGTCGTGGGTCGCTATGATGACAGCCGTACCCGAACGGTTCAGCTCGGTAAAAAGCCGCAAGAGACGCTTTGCGAGCGGCGGATCGACATTACCGGTCGGTTCGTCTGCGAGAAGCAGTTCCGGCTGGTCGATCAGCGCCCGGGCAATTGCGGCGCGCTGCTTCTCACCGCCCGAAAGGACGGGGGGAAGCACATTCATGCGATCGCCCAGCCCAACCCAGTGCAGAAGCTCCTCCACCTCGTGACGATAGGTCGCCTCTTCCTTCCCGCGCACGCGTAGCGGAAGCGCCACATTTTCATAAGTGGTCATGTGGTCGAGCAGGCGAAAATCTTGAAAAACGATGCCGATACGGCGGCGCAGAAGCGGTATTTCCGCATGATTGAGCCGGGCAACATCCTTGCCGAAAATATTGATGAGGCCGCGCGTCGGCTTCAGCGCCATGAAGAGAAGGCGCATAAGCGAGGTTTTTCCCGCCCCGGAAGGTCCGGTCAGGAACTGGAATGAACGCGGCGGAATATGAAAACTGACATCGCGCAGGATTTCAGGACCCATTCCATATCGCAGGCCGACATTCTCGAAACGTATCACCGGGCTGTTTCTCTTCAATTGTCCGCGCTGAAGGACGCACGGATGACATCGATATCGGATCGACCTTTATCCTCTATGGTTAATGTTGCGTTAATTCAGCCCGAGCGAGCCTTAAAAAATGCATGATCGCGACTGCGGCCATGAAGCATTAACCAATATGAGCCAGTCTATAACGCCGGTCGAAGGAGCGAAAACGCAAAGGAAGATGACGTCATGATGGCGAAACGACCATCAACAGCGCAGATGTCGCGGACACCTTCGCGCGAAGACCATCCCACCGCGTGGTTTGCCGTCGATCACGGTCCTGTCGAGGATGCCGAATTCGAGACTATCGTCCCGGCTTCGCCTCGCCGAAAATCCTTCTTCACCGTCATTTCGCAAAAGCCGTACGCATCGCGCAAATTCGCGTCCAAAACCGGTCCGACCAGCGAATGGCCAGGTTTCGGATACTGGGTCTTCGTCGCTCTTTGCGCGACAAGCGCCTTCTGGGTAGCGGGCGGATATACGCTGCTTGCCGACAAACCGGCTTCTCGCGGACAGCCGCTGCTGCCACTGGTTCCAGCGCTTCAGCTGACCGACCTCAAAACCAACATGCCGGAGAATAGCGATGTTCTGAGCGTCGGCGGGCGCATTCGCAACACCACCTCGGAAGAACGCATTGCGCCTCCGCTGATCGTCGTAATCACCTACAGCAACGGCAGCAAACGGGAACGCCGTCTGGCTTCGGGAGAAACGATGCTGAAACCCGGCGAATATATCGAATTCGAGACGATGCTGCCCGCGCTGCACGGCACCATCGAAAAAGTCGACGTCCGACTGGCGGAGCGGGCTTAGCAGGCGCGGCTCACAAAACGCTGGTGGATTGTTTGCTACTGCCAGCAGCCGAGATTGCGACCCTTGAGGTTGTGCGAGTCGATCTCGACCACAAGGCGCGGATCTTCACGCAGGAGGACCAATGTCGTGCGCTGCTTGAGGTCGATCTTCTGCCAGCCTGCGCATTCGGTCGGCATGGGACTGCTGTCGATCTTCACTTTTTCGGTCCACGCCGTCGCCGTACAGCCGGACAGGGCTGCAACGATCGGAACGATTTTGGCTGTCCCGGAAACGAGCCTTTGCGCTTTCGTCCCACGATGAGTGTTCAAGGCTGACAACTCCAATCTGCCCCGCGAACCACCCGCCAATCGCTTCTGCGATGGAGAGCGTCGCCCGTTCGACATCTGTGCTTATAACGTGCCGCGCTCCCTTTCCGCAATATAGCCGAACGGGTTTACCGGCTTTAAAAAAAGCTCGGTCCGACAACGTTGAAGGCACACCGGAACCCGAATTAGAAGAGATATAAAAGCAGAACCGAATATAATAAGAATAGCCTCCCTATTTACTGGAACGATGGGATAAATCCACAGGAAACGAACATCGACAAGCAAGTTAAACATGGCTGTAGAAAGAAAAAGGCGATTATATGCTTCTTGCTAAATGATTCGCATGCAGCAGTTTCACTACACCAACCCTGGGGATTTCCATGCTGAACAAATTGTCGGCTGAATTTTTCGGCACATTCTGGCTCGTTTTCGGAGGCTGCGGCAGCGCGGTCCTCGCCGCGGCCTTTCCTGAGCTGGGCATTGGCTTTCTGGGCGTAGCCTTCGCCTTTGGTCTGACGGTCCTGACCATGGCCTATGCCGTCGGCGGCATTTCCGGTGGCCATTTCAATCCTGCCGTTTCGTTGGGACTCGTGGTTGCAGGCCGCCTTCCGGCTAAAGACCTTGTCCCTTATTGGGTTGCGCAGGTCCTGGGGGCCATCGCGGCCGCGGCCGTGCTTTTCCTGATCGCTTCTGGCAAGGATGGCTTCACCCCCGGAGGATTTGCATCGAACGGTTATGCCGAGCTTTCGCCGGGCGGCTATAGCATGATGGCGGCCCTGCTTATTGAAATCGTCCTCACGGCGTTTTCATCATCATCATTCTCGGATCGACCTCTTCGCTGGCGCCGGCTGGCTTTGCTCCGATCGCCATCGGCCTTGGCTTGACTCTGATCCACCTGATTTCGATCCCGGTCACCAATACCTCCGTCAATCCGGCTCGCTCGACCGGCGTTGCCCTGTTTGCCGAAACGGCAGCACTCGGCCAGCTTTGGCTGTTCTGGGTTGCACCGCTTGTCGGCGCCGCCATCGGCGCAATCATCTGGAAAGGCTTGCTCGGCAAGGATTGATTCCGAAATGGCAGCAAGGGAAAGGCCGGCTCAAACCGGCCTTTCCTGCGTTCAGGGTTGTGCCGCAATTCCTGCCAGCACCCCACAAAATAGTTCCATAAAGTGGTTCCGATCATGGGAGGGATGCTGTAAGTAACATCTAATTTCTTGGTGTCACGCATTGTCCGACGCAAGGTCGCTTCGCGCTTTTGCTGGAAATGCCTCAGATGTAATGAGCAATGTCTCCCGCAACCGACGCTTCCTCTGCTGATCGTTACGCAGCATTCCGACACTCTGCCTTCAAAAAATATTGGGGCGCCCGTTTCCTGAGCGCTTTTGCGGTCCAGATCGTAAGCGTCTCGGTCGGCTGGCAGATCTACGACCTGACACGCGACGCGTTCAATCTGGGCATGGTCGGCCTGGTGCAATTTCTGCCGTCCCTATTGCTCGTTCTGGTGACCGGTGCCGCCGCCGACCGCTTCGGCAGACGCTTCATCATGGGTCTTTCGCTCATTCTGGAAGGCATCGTGACGGCATTGCTGCTCGGCCTGACGCTCGCAGGCCTGTTTGAGCCCCTGACCGTCTTTGCGGCACTGACACTTTTCGGCGTGGCGCGCGCGTTTCTCGGTCCCTCCTCCGCATCGCTCGTGGTGAACCTGGTGCCGACAGAGGATTTCGCCAACGCCGTTTCATGGAATTCGTCAGCATGGCAGGTGGCAACAATCGTCGGTCCGGTTGCAGGCGGTCTGCTTTACGGGATTTCGCCGGTGGCGGCCTATTCCGTAGCAACTGTCTTCCTGCTGATCGGTTCCGTGCTCATCTTCTCCATCCCCAGACCAAGGCAGCACACCCTTGCAGAACGGCGTTCGCTGACGAGCATGCTGGCTGGCTTCCGTTATATCTGGAAGGAAAAGATTGTCCTCGGCGCGATTTCACTGGATCTCTTCGCCGTTCTCCTCGGCGGAACAGTGGCCCTCCTGCCAATTTATGCGCGCGATATCCTTGATCTCGGACCTTGGGGACTCGGACTGCTGCGCTCCGCACCCGGAATTGGCGCCGTTCTGACGGCTGTCTGGCTGGCCGGACATCCCATCCGCGACCATGCAGGCCGCGTGATGTTTCTATTCGTCGGTCTCTTCGGCTTCTTCAATATAATTTTCGGCGTTTCTACCCTGACATGGCTGTCGGTCGTTGCCCTCGCGCTTGCGGGCGCCGCTGACATGATCAGCGTCTATATCCGGGAAACCCTGATGCAATTGTGGACGCCCGACCACGTGCGCGGTCGCGTCAATGCAGTGAACATGGTCTTTGTCGGCGCATCGAATGAGTTGGGGGAATTCCGCGCCGGGCTTATGGCCGCGGCCATCGGCGCCGTTCCCGCCGTAGTCATCGGTGGACTGGGATCGATTGCCGTTGCCGTCGTCTGGGCTGCAATGTTCCCGCAATTGCGCAAGGCACGACACCTGCAGGGGCGAACCTGACTGTTGAAACCGACCCCGGATCGTCAGGAAGTGGACGCGCTGCGGTTCGCCTTATCCATCCGATCCTGTATGGCATTCCGGTCATCGTGACTGATGCCAACCAGTTCGGCCACCCGCCACATCACGTCTGCCTCGACTTCGCTCACCTTGCCGTCGGCATAGACCATGTCCCACATCAGACCGATCAGGTCGAGCCGCGCCTGATAGTCAAGCTGCCGCTTCAGAACAGACGTGAAATCTGACAGGTCAATGGCTTCCTGATCGGCTTTTTCCGCAGCACGGATCAGCTGCTTCAGACTGTCGCCTTTCAGATCATATTTCAGCGACAACATGGAAGAGAGCTTCTTGCGCTCGCTTTCCCGCGTTTCACCGACGGCATCCATGATGTGATAAAGCAGGGCGGCAGCAGCCAGTCGCGGGTCGTCATTGGAAAATTTTTCATTCCGGTCACGAAAACCGCTGGCCGGAAGCTCTTTTAGAAAATCCAGAAAACGATCGAACATTCAACCTCGCTGCCACATTCAAAGCTTGCCGGCCATATCAGCGGCGTTGGCATATTTTCATCAACAAGATTGAAGGTAACGGGCTCAGCACGTCGCGCAAGGCGGTAAACGGCCTATACAACCGTTTACCGTCCAAGAGTTGCGCTGCGTTGTTTTTCGGCAACGATCAGCGAAGGCAGAATCAAAAAAGCCGCAATCCGCTCTGCGCCTTTTGCGTAGTTTTGCTTTTATCGACGCCCGGATCATCCACCACGATATGCGCGTGACGCTGCTCATCCTCAGAATCCGTTGCGCCAGCAACGTCGTCGACCAGAGGCGGCTTCATCTCTTGCAACTGAGGCGCCGGAGGCACCGAGCGCGCTTTGACCGGCTCGGCTGCGGGCACGACGACTTCGGCTTCCTCAACATCGCGAACAGCCGGCTTGTGCTCAGGCCGGGCGGCTGCAGCCATCGCGTCGGCCTTTTCCCTCGGCTTTGGCAGAACAATCGGATTGTCCGGTTTCGTTTCCACCGGCCCCTTGATTTCGGGTTTTTCCGCCTCGATGGCTGGAGCGAGTTCCACCACCGGAACCTTCCACTCGAAACTGTTCAGCCGCCCCGTGACCGGCGATACCGGCGACCATTGTTCGGAAACATAGCCGTCGGCGGTCCACGCAGGATCGCGCGGCGCCCTGACGGCGCGCGCCAGCCACTCGCGAACCTTGCCCTGATCGCCGGTTTCGGCCTCTTCGATGTCGGCGAGCAATAGATAGGCGCTCTCGCGGGGGGAGGCGCGCAGAACCTGCTCGGCATTGTCGCGGGCAAGACGATAATCACCCGCCTCGTAAGCCGCACGCGCCAGAGCAAGACTACCTTCGGCATTGTTGGAGCGCAACGATACGAGATGCCTTGCACGCTTCAGGCGGTCCTGGGCTGTATCGCCCGATCGAGCATAGACGTAGGTTGAAGCGATATCGGGATGCGGAACCCGTTTCCAGGCCGCCTCCAGAATTTTCGAGCCTTTCCGGATATCGCCATCGGAAAATAGCGCGCGTGCCGCAACCACGGCGGCAGGCACCAGATCGGGTGCGAGCTTGTTCGCCTCCAGCGCGAGCGTCCGTGCCTGCGCATGATCGACATCGACAACCGCCATCGCCTTGGCGGTCAAAAGCGCGGCACGTTCCTTCTTCACCACATCCTTGCCATGGGCGAGCGCCTGCTTGCGTGCATCGACGAGCTTCAACGCCGCATCCCAATCGCCCTCCGCGCAAAGCTGGCCCATCATCGCCGACGAGGCCCATTCAAGTTGCGGAGCTTGGGCGGAGGCTTCAGCGGCATAATGACGGGCGGCGTCGCGAGCGCCAACGCGCTGCGCTTCGATATAAAGCCCACGCAAGCCGAGCAGCCGTGTCTCAGGATCGTCCACCATCGCCTCGAAACCCTTGCGGGCATCTTCCGTGCGCCCTTCGAGCATAGCGGTCTGTGCTTCCAGAAGCTTTATCAGCGGCTCCTGATCGGAACTCAGCAACTGACCAGCCTGCTTCGTCATGCGGCGCGCGGCTTCGGCATCCCCGGCACCGGCCGCAATCAATCCGGTCGAAAGCGATTGATAGCCCCGGTCTCGCTTGCGTGCACGAAAATGACGGCGCAGCGTGTAGGGGGACTGGATAATGCTTTTGACCAGCCACCACAGGATGAGGATGGCCGCGACAAGCGCCACGATCCCTGCAACGGCGGTAATCAGCGGCACATTGTAATGGTTGCCCGCGAAAGTGACGTCGAGTTCGCCCGGACGGTCCGCAAGCCATGCAAAACCGAAGCCAAGGGCAGCAACGATGACGAGATAGAACAGGACCCGCAACATCGCCCCGCCTCCTATTGGCCGGAAGAGGCCGGAGCCCCACCGGTTTCATCTGCGGACGTCTTGGGTTTCAAGCTGTCGGCGACGAGCTGCTGCACAAGCGCATCGGCATCACGCCGTGCCCGCATCTGATCGGCAAACTCCTGCGAGGTCGCCTTGGCATCGGCGGGCAGCTGTTCCCACTCGGTGAGCGCACGCTCCAGATCACCAGCCTGAAGGGCTGCTTCCATACGGGCAGTGATCGGTCCAACGCCGGTTCCGCTGACATTGCCCGCAACCGGGCGCACGCTTACCAATCCTCTGGCGCTGGCGACGAGCTGGTCCCAAATTCCGGCATCGGCAGGCAGTTTGTTCTCGGTCGCGACAATCCGGTTTGCGACGGCGCCGAACCATGCATTCAAATCTGCTACAGTCGGAACGCCCTTGTCGGCATGGGCGCGCAACTGTTCGATGGCCGTTTCATCTGGCACGACAGACGCGTAGGTGTCGAGCTCCGCCTTGAACGAACCACCACGATCAATCGCCATTTTCAGCGCATTCGCCGCGATGAGCGCCGTCGCGTCGGGCTGGCGTGAAGCCTCACTGACCTTTTCCTGCAAGGAGGTCAGTTTCGATTCGAGCGATGAAATCGTGCCGCTGTTCCCGGTCACTCCGGCTGTTGCCTCGTCGGCCCGGCTCTGTGCCGCCGAAAGCTTGCTTTCCAGCGCATCAAGCCGTGCGGACAAGGCAGTAGTATCCTCGGCCTGCTGCCCGGCTTCCTTCGGCAAGGCCGCCATTTGCTGCTGGAGGTCGGCGAAGGAGCCCGCGACTGCCTCTGCCTTGATTTCAGCCGCCTGAACATTCTTTTCCAGCGCCGCAAGCTGTGCCCGGCTTGCATCGTCAAGCGGAGCCGGTGCCGGATTACTGCGCAGATTGGCGATCTGCTGTTCCATATGCGCCAGCTGTTCCGCCGTCACTTTCGCGCCGGGTGACGGGACGACATTGCCCCATTGCAGCGCCAGCAGACCGCCAAGGCCGATCACGCCGCCGGCAATACCAGCCAGAAGATGCGACGCGCCCGCACCGCTTTTTTGCGCAGGCTGTTGGATTTCCGGTTTCACACCCGATGTAAAGGGCGGTCCGGCATAGGTTGTATTTTCCGGCTTTTCAGTTTTGGCGGGCTTTTCGGCGGTTGACGATTCCCCTTTCGGCGGTACCGGCTTTGCGGTTTCCGTCTTCAGGCTCTCGGTTTTTGAAAAGGTTCCTACTGGTTCCGCGTCCGGTGTCGCCTTCGCCGGTTCGTCAACCCGCTTCACATCCGAGGGATCGAGATTAATCGTCACGGGGTTGCGGGCAGGTTTGGAATGTCGCGGAGTGCCGGATTTCGCCATGGATCCTCTCGAAGTACCAATTGGTTGTCTCAACTCTAACAGATAAAATCGCCAGATGAAGGAAGGTTGCGCCAAAATGAGTCAAAGTTTGGCGAACAGCCGGAAAAGTCCCTCCTCATCCGGATGGTCCGCAACAAGCGCGTTCGCCCGCCAGACGGGCGGCAATCGATCAGCTACGCGGAGGGAAATGCACAAAAAGCGCGTTTTTTTATCAAAAGGCGGTTCGACTCTGCGCATCGCATCCACAAAGCTCGTCGCCGCAACACCGGAATAGAGCATGACTGCGGCAAAAGGCGCATCGCCCAGCGCAGTTTGGAGGGACGCGGCCGTGTAAGCAATCGTCTCGGTGTCGTAGACATCGACAACATGCATATCGAGTTTTGCGGCCCGCATCTGGTCCTCGAAAACCGGCTGGCGCACCCGTCCGGCGAGATAAAGGATACGAGCTTTTTCTGGAAGTTCGCGCTGCATGGTCGCCGCAAGCCGAACAGCGTCGCCGCCGCCATCAATCACGCTGCCGAAACCGGCCTTCCGCGCTGCCTGCGCCGTTCCCTGCCCCACGGCAAAGAGCGGCAGGTCAAGAAACGGCTTCAGCTGTTCCATGTCCATGTGGTGAAAGGCATTCGCGCTTGTCACTGTCAAAGCCGCAAATGGACCGGCGGGCACAGCAAAAGAAAGCGCAACGGTCCGGCTCAGCGGAAGCAAAACCGCCTCATAGCCTTTTGACGCCAGTCTCGCGGCAGTCCGGGTGCCTGCCGGTTGCGGCCGCGTTACCAAAACCCGGCCAAGAGATGCGATGAGTGCAGGTCCCGCCAAATCTATTCCCAGCCCTCGAAGAATTTGGGACCGGCCTTCGCGCGCAACCGCTCCGCTGCGTCCGTGCCGAGTGCGGCAGCATTCGATGTCGGTCCCTCGGTCCTTATCTCATGCGCCTCAGTCCCGTCAGGCTTCAGGATCATGCCGTGGAAGGACACCCTGTCGCCGTCAACGGTCGCAAGCCCGGCAATCGGCGTGCGGCAGGAACCGTCAAGGGCAGCGAGAAAGGCCCGTTCGCAAGCAAGCGCTATGCCTGTTTCGCGGTGCGCAAGCGGGGCCAGCAGCGCATCAATGCGCGTATCGCCAATACGGGTTTCGATCCCGATCGCGCCTTGTCCCGGCGCGGGCGGAAAGCTTTCCGGATCGACGAGATCGGTGATGACGTCACCAAGGCCCAGACGCCGCAACCCCGCGCAGGCGAGAAAAGTCCCGTCGACCTCCCCGGCTTCCAGCTTACGCAAGCGGGTATCGACATTGCCGCGGAAAATTACCACTTGTATGTCGGGCCGAAGGCGGCGGATCAAGGCCTGACGGCGCAATGATGACGATCCGACTGTCGCGCCCTGCGGCAGATCGAGAAGCCGGGAAGCCGTACGGCCGATAAAAGCATCGCGGGGATCTTCACGCTCAAGGAAAACAGAAAGATGAAGACCATCCGGCAGAACCGTCGGCATATCCTTGGTCGAATGGACGGCAAGATCGATTCGACCGTCCGTCAGCGCCTGCTCGATTTCTTCGGTAAAAAGCCCCTTGCCGCCGATTTCAGAAAGCGCGCGATCCTGGATGCGGTCGCCCGCCGTCGACATGGCTATTATTTCTATCGCCTCTTCCGGAAGACCATGCGCCTTCATCAGGCGTCGACGCGTTTCATGGGCCTGCGCGAGAGCGAGCTTGCTGCCGCGCGTGCCAATCTTCACCGTGCCATTCTTCAAGGATGCTGTTTGCATATTGCTTCGTCCATGGTACCGGATTTTTCAAATGAATTATGAGACAGGCAGGGTCTAACCGCAAATGCGCATTCTTGGAATAGAAACAAGTTGCGACGAAACAGCCGCCGCAATCGTCGAACGGGACGATCAGGGCGGAGGACGGATATTGTCCAACGTGGTTCTGAGCCAGATCGCCGAGCACGAACCCTATGGCGGCGTGGTGCCGGAGATCGCCGCGCGCGCCCATGTCGAAGCGCTCGACCGGCTGGTTGTCCGCGCACTGGACGACGCTGACATGAAACTTGCCGACGTCGATGCGGTCGCCGCCACGGCGGGGCCGGGATTGATCGGCGGGCTGATCGTCGGGCTGATGACAGCCAAGGCGCTGGCCATGGCGGCACAAAAGCCTTTTTATGCCGTCAATCATCTGGAGGGCCATGCCTTGACGGCCCGGCTGACCGATGGCCTGTCTTTTCCCTATCTGCTGTTGCTCGTTTCCGGCGGTCACACGCAGATGGTGCTGGTGCGCGGTATTGGCGACTATGAGCGCCTCGGCACCACGATTGACGATGCACTTGGCGAAGCTTTCGACAAGACCGCAAAGCTTCTGGGCCTGCCTTATCCGGGCGGCCCGGCAGTCGAACGCATGGCGCTTCAGGGCGATCCGAAGCGTTTCGCCCTGCCGCGGCCATTGAAAGGCGAAGCACGGCTCGATTTTTCCTTTTCCGGTCTCAAGACCGCAGTGCGCCAGACAGCAACCGAACTTGTTCCCTTGTCGGATCAGGACGTGGCCGATATGTGCGCCTCTTTTCAGGCTGCGGTCGCCGACACGCTGTCCGACCGGGTGGGTCGTTCGCTTGAACGCTTCAAGAATGAATTCCCAGATTGTGAAACACCGGCGCTCGTTGTCGCTGGCGGGGTTGCGGCGAATAAGACCCTGCGCACCGCGCTCGAAACCCTATGCGCCCGGCATGGTTTCAGCTTTGTCGCTCCACCGCTCGATCTGTGCACGGACAATGCCGCAATGATCGCCTGGGCCGGTGCCGAACGGGCGGCGACCGAAGCGCCCGACAGGCTCGACCTTGCACCGCGCTCGCGCTGGCCGCTCGATGAAAAGTCGGCGCCGCTGATCGGAACCGGACGACGCGGAGCGAAGGCATGAGCACGAAAATTGCCATTTTGGGCGGCGGTGCATGGGGCACTGCTCTTGCTGCCATGGCATGCAGCAGCGGCCATAACACATGGCTATACGCCCGCGATGACGAAACAGTCGATGCCATCAACCGAACACATCGCAATACGCGTTATCTGGGCGAAATCGTGCTTCCCGACGCTATTCATGCAAGCACGGATGCGGCGGCTGTGGTGGGGGGGGCTGATGCGGTTCTGGCAGTCATCCCAGCACAGGCCATGCGTGCCGGACTTTCGCAGTTGTCTGATCTCATTGCGCAACGCACTCCCGTGGTGCTTTGCGCCAAAGGGATAGAACGCAGCACCGGACGGCTGATGTCGGAGGTCGTGGCGGAAGTCCTGCCGAACCACCGGATCGCAGCCCTTTCCGGTCCGAGTTTCGCCACCGACGTGGCGCGCGGACTTCCGACCGCCGTGACCGTTGCCTGCGAGGACGCCCCAACTGCCGACCAGCTTGCAGCACTCCTGTCCGGCCCGGCTTTCCGCTGCTATTCGACAACCGATCTCAAAGGTGTCGAGATCGGCGGCGCGCTGAAGAATGTGCTGGCCATTGCCGCCGGGGCAGCCGTCGGGCGCGGCTATGGCGCGAGCGCTCAAGCCGCCCTCGTCACGCGCGGATTTGCGGAACTCCGCCGCATCGGGCAGGCCATGGGCGCCAGACCCGAAACCATCATGGGCCTTTCCGGCCTCGGCGACTTGATGCTGACCTGCTCGTCCTCCCAATCGCGCAACTATTCCTATGGGCTGGCGCTTGGACGAGGCGAAGACCTCACCAACCGCCCGCTTGCCGAAGGCGTGGCCACCGCGCCGATCGCCGCCGAATTATGCCGCAAACACGCCATCTCCGCCCCCATCATCGATGCGACGGGAGCGTTGCTGGATGGCACCATCACCATTGACGAAGCCGTGACGGCTCTGCTCACCCGACCACTCAAGACCGAAGATTAGAGCGTGATCCCGAAAAGTGGGAACCGGTTTTCGGACAAGACCATGCTCAACGGAAAGGATAATTGACGATGCTTTTTGCTCTTCTGTGCAACGACAAGCCGAACCACCTGCAAGTGCGCCTCGATACGCGCCCTGCGCATCTCGACTATCTCAAGGGTCTTGGCGACAGGCTGAAATTCGCAGGCCCCTTCCTTGGTGAAGACGGCAAGCCGAACGGCAGCCTGGTCGTTGTCGAAGCCGCCGACAAGGCCGCAGCAGAAAAGATCGCCGCCAACGATCCTTATGCGCTGGCGGGCTTGTTCGACAGCGTGACCGTGCGTCCGTGGAACTGGGCGATCAACAATCCGGCTAACGCTTGAGGCTTTTGACTGATGGCTTACTGGCTGTTCAAATCCGAACCGTTCAAATGGTCATGGGACATGCAGAAAGCCCGTGGCGAAAAAGGCGAGCAGTGGGACGGTGTGCGCAATTATCAGGCGCGCAACAACATGCGCGCCATGAAACTGGGCGACAAGGGCTTTTTCTACCATTCCAATGAAGGGCTGGAAGTGGTCGGCATCGTCGAGGTCTGCGCGCTGGCGCACCATGACAGCACAACGGACGATCCGCGCTGGGAATGCGTGGATATCCGGGCTGTGCGCGACATGCCGAAGCCGGTGACGCTGAAAGATGTGAAGGCCAATCCGAAGCTGGAGAAAATGGCGCTCGTCACCTCGATGCGTCTTTCGGTACAGCCGGTGACTGAAGACGAATGGATCGAAGTCTGCCGCATGGGCGGACTGGACGTCAAAGATATCTGATGCTCGATCCGGCCCATAAAAGCGCGCGCGATTTCATTCTGGCTAACACCAGTCTGCAAGCGCCACCGCATGTGCCGGAAATTCGCCTTCATCTGGCGGATGAAGCCCACGACCTCTGGCACAAGACGGAGGAAGAGCTCGCCACGATCGGCCTTCCGCCGCCCTTCTGGGCTTTCGCATGGGCGGGCGGTCAGGGTGTGGCGCGCTATATTCTGGATCATCCCGAAACGGTGAAGGACAAGACGGTGCTGGATTTCGCCTCGGGTTCCGGCCTTGTCGCCATTGCCGCCATGCGGGCGGGCGCATCAAGCGTGCTGGCTTCTGACATTGATCCCTTCGCGGGCCCGGCCATCGAACTCAATGCTGAGGCCAATGGCGTGGCGGTTGCCCCCTCTTTGGATGACCTCATCGGGCAGGATGCCGGCTGGGACGTGATTCTGGCCGGAGACGTCTTTTATGAAAAGCCGCTCGCCGAGCGGCTCATTCCATGGTTTTCAGCCTTAGCGGCACGCGGCGCCCGTATCATCGTTGGTGATCCGGGCCGGGCCTATCTGCCCAAGGACAAGCTGCAACAGCTTGCTGTCTATACGGTGCCCGTGACCCGCGCCCTGGAGGACGCGGAGGTCAAGCGCACGACCGTCTGGGCATTTATTTAGGCAAACCGCTTGGCACCCGCCACGCAGACGACCACAACAGCCGCCGTCGCTACCATCCCCATGCTGACGGATTCCCCTGCGATACCGGCAGCCAGCATAAGCCCAAAGAAGGGCTGGAGAAGCTGCAGCTGGCCGACAGTGGCGGCTCCACCCTGCGCCAGGCCGCGATACCAGAAGAAAAAGCCGATCAGCATCGAGAACAACGAAACATAGCCGAGACTTATCCAGGCCGGTGCGCCGATGCCTGCCCATGTCTCAGGCCGCGTCATCACGCTTAACGGCAGCATGAGCGGCAGCGAGAACACCAGCGCCCAGCAGATGACCTGCCAGCCGCCGAGCCTGCGCGAAAGCTGCGCCCCTTCCGCATAGCCCAGGCCGCAAACGATGACAGCGGCAAGCATCAGCACATCACCCAGCAGCGTGGACTGGCTTCCCTGTCCGTAGGCATAGGAAGCGACAATCAGGCTTCCCACCACCGAAAACAGCCAGAATATCGGGCGTGGGCGCTCGCCGCCGCGCAGGACAGCGAAGATTGCGGTAGCGAGCGGCAGCAATCCGATAAAGACAATCGCATGGGCGGAGGTCATATGCTGGAGCGCAAGCCCCGTCAGAAGCGGAAAGCCGACGACCACGCCAAGCGCCACCACAATCAGCGAAATGGCATCGTTACGGCGAGGAAAAGGTTCCCGGAACGCCAGCAGGAGCGCCAGTCCCAGCACGCCTGCAATCGATGCGCGCACCATTGTCAGGAAGGTCGGGTCGATATCGATTACCGCCAGCCGTGTCGCAGGCAGCGACCCGGAAAAAATCAATACTCCCAAAAACCCGTTGATCCATCCCGCAGTCTTATTCCCAACATTCTTGCTCATCGTGTCTTTTCGGCTTTCTCTAAAATCGTATAAGGATTCGCGAGACAATGCCGTGAAACTGCCGGATTAATCAGGGACAGTTTCCGGACAATTCTGGCAAACTGTACTGGTACAAGGAATAGTACAGATGATCTCGACGGGCCTGCTGCGCAGCCTCGAAGCTGTAGAAGCCGCTTATGCAAGCGGGGAAATCGAGCGCGGCAAGGAAGACGCCGCCTTCGACAAAATACCGCTCGTGGAAAAAGTGATGGGCATTATTCGCGGACGCATTACCGCGATGAGCCTCGCACCCGGCGCGCGGCTGCCTTCCATCCGTCGCCTCGCCGAAACCATGAACGTGTCTAAATCCACCGTCGTCGAAGCCTATGACCGACTGGTAGCTGAAGGGATCATCCAGTCGCGTCGGGGCGCGGGCTTCTATGTTTCGGAGCGCGCGCGCCAGCCGCTTTCGCTCGCCGCTGCCACGCCACACAAGGAGCGTCAGATCGATCCCTTCTGGGTCATGCGGCAATCGCTTGAAGCAGGCGACACCACGCTTAAACCCGGATGCGGCTGGCTTCCCGACGCATGGCTCCCGCAGGACGCAATCCGTCGCGCCATGCGCATGGTCGCCCGCGACGAGACAAGCAACCTTGCCACCTATGGCGAACCGCTCGGCTTTCGCCCGCTACGCCAGCATCTTGCGCACCGGCTCGGCGAACAGGGGATCGACGTTTCGAGCGGAGAAATATTGCTGGCCGATTCCGGCACGCAGGCCATCGATCTTATCTGCCGCTATCTGCTGCAGCCGGGAGATACGGTGCTGGTCGATGATCCCTGTTATTTCAATTTTCAGGCCGTGCTTCTGACGCACCGTGTAAAGCTCGTCGGCGTTCCCTATACCTACACCGGCCCGGACCTCGAAGCCTTTGCCAGAGCTGCGAGCGAGCACGCGCCGAAACTCTATATATCCAATGCGGGGCTGCATAACCCAACCGGCGGCTCGATGACGCCGGCCACTGCGCACCGGCTGCTGAAACTTGCGGAAGCGCACGGCATCACGCTCGTGGAGGACAACATCTTTGGTGATTTCCATCCCTCTCCCGCGCCCTTGCTTGCCGAACTCGACGGCTTCGATCGTGTCCTGCATATCGGTAGCTTCTCCAAGACGTTATCGGCGGCGGCTCGCGTCGGCTATATCGCCGGGCGTCGTGACTGGATCGACGGGCTCACCGACCTGAAGCTTGCAACAAGCTTTGGCGGGAATGCATTGTCGCCGCAGATCGTGCATGCACTTTTGACGGACGGCACCTACCGCCGCCATGTCGACAGCCTTCGTGCCAAGCTGGCCGATGCCATGACGCTAACTGCCAGCCGCCTGAAAGCGGAGGGCCTCACGCTCTGGACCGAACCCCAAGGCGGCATGTTCCTTTGGGCAAAATTGCCGGATGGGCTGGACTCCGGCCAGATTGCCCGGCATGCTCTGGAAAAAGGCGTGCTGTTCGCGCCGGGCGACGTCTTCAGCCCCTCCCGCTCGGCAGGCGGTTTCCTGCGCTTCAACGTTGCGCAATCGCTGGAACCGTACGTTTTCGCGGTGCTGCGCGATGCAATGCGAGACCTCCGCAGCAAAGCCGACAACTGAAAACACGCCTCGGCATTAGCGCTCTCACATCGAAAACAATTTCAAGCAAAAGAGACACAGTCATCCGGACGGCTCCGGTTATACTCCTGCGACATGTCTTTGGAGGAGACATCGCGTGTTGCATCGTCGGTTTAGCGTCTAATGACATAATGCCATGACGATCCAGCACAGGGAGAACGGAGAGAGCAGGCTGGCGATGCGTTCGCGCCTGCTGGGAGGGAGTATCATTGAATACGCACCAGTCCGGGGCGGATGCGCTTTCGCGTCCCGAAGATGAAAAATTATCTGTCACTGCCAACCTGGCTTACGGCTTTCAGCATGTGCTGACCATGTATGGAGGGATCGTCGCGGTTCCGCTGATCATCGGACAGGCGGCGGGCCTCAGCCCGGCCGAAATCGGCCTGCTGATCACCGCATCCCTGTTTGCGGGCGGTGTTGCGACCGTCTTGCAAACCATCGGTATCCCCTTTTTCGGCTGCCAGCTTCCGCTTGTTCAAGGCGTCTCGTTTTCGGGCGTCGCCACCATGGTCGCCATCGTCACGTCGAGCCAGACGGGCGAAGCAGGCTTGCAAGTCGTGCTGGGGGCCGTCATCGCGGCAGCCGCGATCGGCCTTATCATCACGCCGATATTCTCGCGGATAACGCGTTTTTTTCCGCCGCTCGTCACCGGCATCGTCATCACCACCATCGGCCTGACACTGATGCCCGTTGCAGCGCGCTGGGCGATGGGCGGCGACAGCAACAGTCCGGAATTCGGCAGCATGGCCAATATCGGTCTCGCAGGCATCACGCTGGTTATCGTTCTCATTCTCAGCAAGATGGGCAATGCCACGATCTCCCGGCTGTCGATCCTGCTTGCCATGATCATCGGGACCTTCGTTGCCTGGGCGCTCGGCATGACGGACTTTTCCAGGGTGGGCGAAGGTTCAATGGTGGCACTGCCTGAAATCTTTCATTTCGGCATGCCGGTATTCAGCCTTGCGGCAACGCTCTCGATGTTCATCGTGATCATGGTTACGCTGGTCGAGACCTCTGCCGATATTCTGGCTGTCGGTGAAATCATCGGGACGAAAGTGGATTCGCGGCGTCTCGCCAATGGCCTGCGTGCGGATATGCTCTCAAGCATCCTGTCGCCGGTTGTGGGCTCATTCACCCAAAGCGCTTTTGCGCAGAATGTCGGCCTTGTCGCGGTGACAGGTGTGAAAAGCCGCTATGTCGTGGCAACGGGGGGATTGATTCTCATCACGCTCGGTCTCCTGCCGGTAATGGGCCGGGTAATTGCCTGCGTTCCTCCGGCTGTTCTGGGCGGGGCAGGCATCGTCCTGTTCGGCACGGTGGCTGCAAGCGGCATCCGCACCCTTGCGAAAGTGGATTATGAGAACAATATCAATCTCATCATCGTGGCAACCTCCATCGGATTCGGCATGATCCCGATTGCCGCGCCGCAGTTCTATCACCACTTCCCGACTTGGTTTGAAACCATTTTCCATTCCGGCATCAGTTCGGCGGCGTTGATGGCTATTGCGCTCAACCTGATGTTCAACGAGATCAAGCTCGGCAACAGCAACCAGATGTCAGTCTTTGCGGAAGGTACGGAACGCATCATTCGCCATCACAACATCGCTGAATTGCATGACGGAGATTATTTCCTGAACGGCAAGCTGTACGATGCCAAGGGCAACGAGGTGAAGGTCGCTGCCATACACTGAAACAGCTATCTCAGGACGCGGATTACAGTCCGGCTTGTCAGATGAGGCAGGAGGCGCGCCATGTCGGCGCGCTTCAATGCTATGCAGCCTTCGGTCGGCGTATAGCCCGGTCGCGCCAGATGGAAAAAGATCGCGCTGCCGCATCCGCGACGGCGCGGCGCGATGTTCCAGTCCATGACGATGCAGACGTCGTAGAGATCGTCGCGCCGCCACATATCCTCGTGACTTGCCGCATAAGGCAGCCTGACGGGACAGTTGTAATTGGCATCGGACGGCGCATCGCACCAGCCGTCCAGACGCCGGACACGACTGAGCGGCAACCGTGAGGATGGCAACAAACCCTTGTCGCCCCGCCTGTATCCATAGAGCAGCCGCATGGTTGCCAGAGGCGTCGCGCCATCACCTTCGCGCTTGAAAGCGCTGATGCCCCCCTTGCCAAGAGCACATTCTAGCACCAGATTGCCCGCAACAAGCAAGCCGCGAGTATTGTGACCCGGCTTGGCCCGAACATCGATGACGCCAATTCCCCGGCTGATTCCATATCTGGCCAAGCCCCGCCTCCGTGACATGTTTGTTTAAAACCGTTGTCGGCGGACGCAAAAACCTGTTTCGCGTTTCGCCGCTTCAACTTGTCTCCATTAAATGTCATAAAACACCAAGAGCCATTTAAATCAAAGATTAACGAGGACAGGCATGACAGGCCGTACGATACTGATTGTGGACGATGACGAAGATCTCCGTTCCATCCTCGTCGAACAGCTGGAGCTGTGCGAAGAATTCCAGATCCTGCAGGAAGACAATGCCACCAAGGGCATCCAGACTGCGCGAAACGGCATTGTTGACCTCCTGATCATGGATGTCGGCCTGCCAGATATGGACGGTCGGGAAGCTGTAAAGCTGCTGCGCAAGGGCGGCTTCAAGGCGCCGATCATCATGCTCACCGGTCACGACACAGAATCGGATACGATTCTCGGCCTCGAATCGGGCGCCAATGATTACGTCACCAAGCCGTTCAAATTCGCGGTCCTTCTGGCCCGCGTGCGTGCGCAGCTGCGCCAGCATGAACAGAGCGAGGATGCTACTTTCATCGTTGGACCCTATACGTTCAAGCCCGGCCAGAAATTGCTCATTGATGAGAAGGGCAGCAAGATTCGCCTCACCGAAAAGGAAGCGGCGATCATCAAGTACCTTTATCGCGCTGGCGACAAGGTTATCGGCCGCGATGTCCTGCTGGAAGAGGTGTGGGGCTACAATTCAGGCGTCACCACGCACACGCTGGAAACCCACGTCTATCGTCTGCGTCAGAAAATAGAAAAAGATCCGTCCAATGCGGCGCTTCTCGTCACAGAAAGCGGGGGATACAAGCTTGTCCCATGATGGACAGCGCCCGATGCAGGTGTATTGACGATCCATGGCGCTTGATGACGATATTCGCATTCTCGGCACGGTGGGCCTGTTCGAGTCTTTCACGGCCGAACAGCTGCGGTTGCTTGCCTTCGGTGCCGAACGCCTGGTTCTCAGAGCCGGACGTGAGCTTTTCCGTGAGGGGCAAAGTGCCGACTGCGCCTATATCGTCGTATCGGGCAGCATTACCCTGTTTCACGAACAAAACCAGGGGCGGATAGCCATCCGCCCCGTCGGCCCCGGTGCCATGATTGGAGAAATGGCCCTCATCGCCCAGACCTCGCGTCTAACCGGTGCGGTCGCCGAAGCCGAAACCGAAGTCATCCGCATCAGCCGCGCAATCTTTCGGCGTATTCTGGAAGAATATCCGGAAGCGGCAGCAGCACTCCACGCCCATATCAGCCGCAACCTGCTGGAACTGATCGGCGAAATCGAAAAAGTCGCGCCGCGGCTCAACGGCGGCTGATCTCTCAATCCAGATTGAATGTCGCAATGACCGGCACGTGATCGGACGGCCGGTCCCAGCCACGCGCGTCGCGAAGGATTTGCAGGCCCTGCATATGCCCTTCAAGATCGGCGGAACCCCAGATGTGATCCAGCCTGCGGCCACGATCCGATTCATCCCAGTCCTTGGCGCGATAGCTCCACCAGGTGAAGATTTTCTGGTCTGCCGGAATAAGATGCCGCATCAGGTCGCTCCAGCCGCCCTTGACGCGCAAATCTTCCAGCGTCTCGGTCTCGATCGGCGTATGGCTGACGATTTTCAATAGCTGCTTATGCGACCAGACATCGTTTTCGAGCGGGGCGATGTTGAGATCGCCGACGAGGATAGATGACAGCCCATCCTGCCGGTCGGCGACAATGGCGCGCATTTCCTCGAGAAAAGCCAGCTTGTGCGCAAACTTCGGATTGATTTCCGGGTCCGGCTCGTCACCACCCGCGGGTACGTAGAAATTATGGATGCGAAGCTTTTTGCCGCCTGCTTCGACCACCGCGCTCAGATGCCGGCAATCGCCCATATCACAGAAGCCAATCTTTTCGACTCCTGTCAGCGGACGTTTGGAAACCGTCGCCACGCCGTGATAGCCCTTCTGGCCGCTGATCGCGATATGTTCATAACCGAGCGCGCGAAACCCTTTGGCCGGGAACAGATTGTCGGGACATTTCGTTTCCTGAAGACACAGAACATCCGGCTGATAATCGCGCAGAAACTGTTCGACCAACGGCATGCGCAGGCGAACGGAATTGATGTTCCAGGTAGCAACGGAAAAAGCCATGAAGATAGGACTCGCAGCAACGAAAGGATGCTGCGAACCTAATCATTTATCCGGCAAATGCAAACGGATTGCCTGTCACAAACTGACGATTACTGACCTTTGCGCTTCATGGCGATGCGCTGATAGTCGATCTTGAACATATCGTCGGTAAAACGCACGCCTGTGCGCACATTGAAGATCATGACAGTGGTATCGAGCTTTTGCGCGTCGGTGATGGTCCACTGCTTCAGCTCGTAGGATTTGGGATCGAACATCATGGTGATTTTCGAATCG
The DNA here is from genome assembly GCF_008932435.1 of Brucella pseudintermedia. GTDB lineage: Bacteria > Pseudomonadota > Alphaproteobacteria > Rhizobiales > Rhizobiaceae > Brucella > Brucella pseudintermedia. Next base: position 82,819 of record NZ_WBWE01000009.1, read on the forward strand.
CCGAAGATCGACTTGTCGCCCAGCACCAGCGTGGTCATGTCCGGCTCCTGCTTCACATTCTGAAGACGGCCGCCGCCAAGATCAATGCGGTCTGCCAGAAGCAGCTTCAAGGGCGTCTTGGAAAGCGGATAAAGGTCCCATGTGTCGAGCTTGCGATTGTTGATGACGACCGATTCGCCATCCGAAATCACCCGGATCGGGGAATTGTTGTAATTGAAGCGAATCCTGCCCGGACGCTCGATATAGAAAGTGCCGCCCGTCTGCTCGCCCTTCGGTCCGAACTGCACGAACTCGCCGGTCATGGTGCGTACCGATGAGAAATGGTCTGCAATCTGCTGCGCCGCCGCACCGCCGCCAGCGCCCTGCGCCATCGCGGCGACCGGTGCCAGAACCAGCGACGTCATTCCAAGCCCCAGCGCTCCCATTCCCAACACGGCTGCAAGGCGTCCAGCTTTCGCGAAGGCGGTGAAACGGGAGAATATCATCGGCAAACTTTCTCTTTTCGTCATTCTGTTTCACTACGCCGTCAGTTGGGCGCGAGTATGGCCATCAGAAATCATCGTCACCGGTCGGCACCAATATTTCACGCTTGCCCGCATGGTTGGCGGGACCTACAATGCCTTCCTCCTCCATGCGCTCGATGATGGACGCAGCACGGTTATAGCCGATGCCCAGACGGCGCTGGATGTAGGACGTCGAAGCCTTCTTGTCGCGCAGAACCACGGCGACGGCCTGATCATACGGATCGTCGGAATCCTCCAGATTGCCGGTTCCGGCCGGGCCGCTGCCGCCTTCGTCCTCGTCTTCATCCTCGGTGATGGCGTCGAGATATTCCGGCACACCTTGAAGCTTCAGATGCTGCACGATGCGCTCCACCTCGTCGTCACCAACGAATGGGCCATGCACGCGCTGGATGCGTCCGCCGCCAGCCATGAAGAGCATATCGCCTTGGCCGAGAAGCTGTTCGGCGCCCTGCTCGCCCAGAATGGTGCGGCTGTCGATCTTCGATGTGACCTGAAACGAAATGCGGGTCGGGAAATTTGCCTTGATCGTTCCGGTGATGACATCGACCGAGGGGCGCTGCGTGGCCATGATGACGTGAATGCCCGCTGCACGCGCCATCTGCGCCAGACGCTGCACCGCGCCTTCGATATCCTTGCCCGCGACCATCATCAGGTCGGCCATTTCGTCGATGATCACGACGATATAGGGCATCGGTTCGAGATCGAGTTCTTCCGTCTCGTAGATCGCCTCGCCCGTATTGCGGTCAAAGCCGGTCTGCACGGTGCGCGCAATCGGCTCACCCTTTTTCTGCGCAAGGCCGACACGCTGGTTGAAGCCGTCGATGTTGCGCACGCCGACCTTGGACATCTTGCGATAGCGGTCTTCCATTTCGCGCACGGTCCATTTGAGCGCGACGACCGCCTTCTTCGGATCGGTGACAACAGGTGTCAGCAGATGCGGAATGCCGTCATAGACGGAGAGTTCCAGCATCTTTGGGTCGATCATGATCAGGCGGCATTCCTGCGGCGTCATGCGATAAAGCAGCGACAGGATCATGGTATTGATCGCCACCGACTTGCCCGAGCCGGTGGTACCGGCCACGAGAACATGCGGCATCTTGGCGATATCGGCGATGACCGGCTCGCCATTGATGGTTTTGCCGAGTGCAAGCGCCAGCTTCGCCTTCGATTGCTCGAAGTCGCGGCTTGCCAGCATTTCGCGCAGGTAAACCATTTCGCGCTTCGGGTTCGGCAGTTCGATGCCGATGGCATTGCGCCCCGGAATGACCGCAACGCGCGCCGCGATCGCGCTCATCGAGCGGGCAATGTCGTCGGCAAGGCCGATGACGCGCGAGGACTTGATGCCGGGAGCTGGTTCAAGCTCATAAAGCGTCACCACCGGGCCGGGCTTCACATTGATGATTTCGCCGCGCACGCCGAAATCTTCCAGCACGCCTTCAAGCAGACGCGCATTCTGTTCCAGCGCGTCCTTGGAAAGCGCTGGGTCGCGCTGAACGAGCTTCGGTTCGGCAAGGAAATGGAGCGACGGCATTTCAAAAACGCCATTGTCCTTGAGGAAGGAGGGCTGCGCCTCGCGCTGGGCGCGCGGGCCGGGCTTCGGCGACGGTGCGGCCTGTTCCACACGCGCCTTGCGGGCGCGGGGCGGCGGCGCATCATGCCATTCCTGACCGGCGAGCGGCGTGTCGTCATCCATATCGTCCATATCGAAAGGCGGCGCGTCGTCGACGGCGGCAGGCGCCCCGAAACCGGGCTCCCGGCGCGGCGCACTGCGCGCTTCGGCGTTGCGGCGCACGACGCGCATATCGTCGAAATCGTCCTCGCGCGAGCGCCGTCGACCCAGCCCGGTCAGGCGCTTGAAATTGGCGGTCGTCGTCAGTGCCAGATGAGTGAGAGCCCCCATAAGCTGAAAACCGCCACCGGCAGATGCTTCATCATCCTCGTCATCAGCAACAAAATCATCTTCGGCACCGCGATGAGCCGAGACTTGCCCGGGGTTGACAATACCTGCGCCGCGCCCGACGATGCCGCTGGCAAAAAGGCAGAGCCAGAAAGCAGGGACTGCAAGGACAAGTGCAATGCCCGATGCGATTGCGCCTTGCGGGAAACCGCCGAGGAAGAGGCCCGGGAATTTCAGGATCATGTCGCCGAAAACGCCACCGAGGCCGATTGGCATCGGCCAGCTTGCCGGCACGGCAAAGCAGCTCGCTATGGCGGCAAACAACAATGCGGCGCCGAACCATGCGAAGCTGCGCTTGGCCACACGCCCGATGCCGCCGCGCGTCATCAACAGCAGCGACCAGACAGCAAGTGGAAGCAGGGCGGGAACGCTCGCCAGACCGAAAAACTGCATGGCAATGTCGGAGAACACAGCGCCCGGATAACCGAGCGCATTCGTCACCGGATTGTCGGTCGCGTGGCTGAAGCTCGGATCGGCCACATTCCATGTCGCCAGCGCGCCGACAGCCATGCCGGTGAGCGCCAGGAGCCCCAGGCCAAACAGGATATAGAATTGCCTGCGGAAGAGATTGGCCAGTTTCAGCCTGTCTTCCGTAATCCGCTCGTCACGCAGCGGGTAAGAGGGCGAATATCCTTGCCGCATATAGCCTGTCCCGAACCGAAATATTTGCTGGCCCCTGAGCGGACATGCTCCGGGCACATTGAATCGGTCCGATCCTAATCGCCGGATGGTTAATTCCTCATTAACCATGCAGGAACTGCGAACAAATCCCATTGATGAAATGAAAAAGGCGCAGTTTCCCGCGCCTTTTTCCGCTTGAGACAATCCCGCTCTATTGAACGGATTCGCCGTGCAAAGCGATGTCGAGGCCTTCGATCTCGGCCTGCTTGCTGGGCCGCAGGCCCATGATGGCCTTGACCACATAGAGGATGATCGCAGTGGCAATCGCGGTGTAAACGATGGTGATGGCCGCGCCGAAGAACTGCTTGCCGATAGTGGCCCCTTCGCCAGCGGGGTTGATCGCTGCATCGGCAAAAAGGCCGGTCAAAACAGCACCCACGAAGCCGCCTACGCCATGGACGCCGAATGCATCGAGTGAATCGTCATAGCCGAGCGCGTGCTTGATCTTGACTGCCGCCAGATAGCAGACCGCACCGGCGACGATACCGATGATAAGCGCCCCTGTCGGATTGACGAAACCGGCGGCAGGCGTGACGGCAACAAGGCCTGCAACGGCACCCGAGACGATGCCAAGCACGCTTGGCCTGCCCGCTACCGCCCATTCAACGAACATCCAGGCCAGAGCAGCACCTGCGGTCGCAACCTGCGTGTTGAGCATGGCAACACCAGCGAGCGCGTTGGCCCCGGCAGCAGAGCCGGCATTGAAGCCGAACCAGCCAACCCACAGCAGAGCGGCGCCGATAACCGACAGGACAAGATTGTGCGGCGCCATGTTGGTGTGGCCGTAACCGTCGCGCTTGCCGATGATGAGGGCGGCAACCAGGCCGGCGACGCCGGCATTGATATGGACAACCGTGCCGCCAGCAAAATCAAGCACGCCGTCCGAAGCCATGAAGCCACCGCCCCAGACCCAATGCGCCACCGGAATATAGACGATGAACAGCCACAGTGTCAGGAAGACCAGCATGGACGAAAACTTCATCCGCTCGGCAAATGATCCGGCGATAAGTGCAGGCGTGATGATGGCGAAAGTCATCTGGAAGGTGATGAACACATATTCGGGAATTGTTCCCGTCAGCGATTCCATCGTGACGCCGGAGAAGAAGGCCTTGGAAAGACCGCCAATATAGGAATTGAGTGAGCCGCCATCGGTAAAGGCCAGTGAATAGCCTGCGATCATCCACAGAATGGACATGAGACAGGTGATGGCAAAGCTCTGCATCACCGTGGACAGCACGTTCTTCTTGCGCACCATGCCGCCATAAAACAGCGCCAGACCCGGTATGGTCATCATCAACACCAGCGCGGTTGAAGTCAGCATCCAAGCCGTATCGCCCGTATCGAGGGTTGGTGTCGGTGCGGCCTCCTGTGCAATTGCCGTTCCCGCCATGGCGACGAGCGCAGGCAAGGTAGCCAGAAGGGCCGTTTGCTTGTTTCTTCCTGTTATGAACATCGAATATCTCCGTCGAAGGGCGGCTTCAAACGCGGCTGCGCTGGAAAGACCGGTTCAAACAGAGAGAAACAAAATTCATGCCAGTTGGCAGAAACAGATAAATTAACTGCAAATTTTGTGATGTCGGGTACGCCCGACGCGGGAATTTGCCGCTGCGAATGTGTTGCTACGGACGCAGCTCCAGACCGAATGATGCCTAACTGGTTCATTCGATTCGGTTTTACACCGCGGCACCTCGCAAGCCACTCGCGAAATGCCTTAAATTTAACCAGTCACTTAATCCCTGATTAAAAACTAATCAATTGTTCTCATGAACGCGGATAAGCCCTTCCTGCGCCACCGATGCGATCAGCACACCGTCGCGCGTATAAAGCGCGCCGCGGTTGAAACCACGTGCGCCTGAAGCGCTTGGCGTATCCTGCGTGTAGAGGAGCCAGTCGTCGAGCCTGCACGGGCGATGAAACCACATGGCGTGATCAAGGCTTGCCACCTGCATGTCCCGGTCGAATATCGTGCGCCCATGCGGATGAAGCGACGTGTCCAGCAACGTCATGTCGGAGAGATAGGCGAGAATGGCTGCCTGCAACGCCCGGTCATCCGGTACGATGCCACTCGCCCGGACCCAAACATGCTGGGCAGGCTCGAGCTTCTCACGCGAGAAATAATGGGTAAGCGAGACAGGCTTGATCTCGATGGGCCGTTCCCGCTCCCAGTATTTGCGAACATTGGGCGGCGCCATATGGAGATATTGTTCCTTGATGTCACGATCGCCGACGAGTTGCTCGGGCATGGGCAACCCTTCCGGCATCGGCATCTGATGATCAAGCCCGCCTTCATCGATCTGGAACGAAGCGGAAAGCGTGAAAATTGCCTTGCCATGTTGCTTGGCCAGGACGCGTCGGGTGCTGAAGCTGGAGCCGTCGCGGATACGGTCCACCTCATAGACGATGGGGATGGCCGGATCGCCGGGCCGCACGAAATAGGCATGGAGCGAATGCACATGGCGCTCGGGCTCGACAGTGCGTTGCGCGGCAATCAGTGCCTGCCCGATGACCTGTCCGCCGAACACCCGCTGCCAGCCTACCTGTGGACTGTTGCCTCGAAACAGATCCACCTCGAGCATTTCCAGATCGAGGATGGACAGAAGCTCACGCATTGCCGCCGTCTGCTCGATCCCGGACTTTTCTTTTTCAGACATGGACAGCCTGCCTTCCGCAACCATATATGCTGTTACAAAGTTCGAAAGGCATGTTTGAGCCCGCCCATCCATGCCTGTCAAGAACCGGGCACGCAGGAGGAAATGCATTCCCGCACCAATGGTGGGCTGGGGATGCGCGGCGCGGCAAAATATCGGGTTTCATACGCAGCGATCTGTGCCAAAACACTGCGCGAAAGACGGATTCTGGAAAGGAACGACAATGGCTGGCCAGAAAAAAGTAGGCGCGCCACGCAATAATGATGTGGTGATTGCAGGCGGCGGCTATGTCGGGCTTGTCACCGCAGTTGCAATCAAATCGGCAGCACCGCATCTTTCCGTGACGGTGATTGATGGCGCTCCGGCTGGCGCCTGGAAAAGCGATCCGCGCGCTTCCTCCATCGCCGCCGCCGCCTCACGCATGCTCGACCAGCTCGGCTGCTGGCAGGAAATCCTTCCCGAAGCGCAGCCCATAACGGAAATGGTCATCACCGATTCGCGAACTTCCGATCCCGTGCGCCCAGTGTTCCTGACTTTTGAAGGCGAAGTCGAGCCAGGCGAGCCCTTTGCCCATATGGTGGAAAATCGCGTCCTCAACACCGCCCTCCACAACAAGGCGGAAGCGCTTGGCATCACCTTCCTTGAAGCAACAAGCGTGGATAATTTCACGACGCTTCCCGAAAGCGTGACCGTCACGCTTTCCGATGGAGACACGCTCGAAACGCGCCTGCTGATCGCCGCAGATGGCGCGCGCTCTCGCCTCCGTGATCTGGCGGGTATCAAGACGGTCAACTGGGACTACGGCCAGTCCGGGATCGTCTGCAATGTCGCGCATGAACTGCCGCATGGCGGTCGGGCCGATGAGCATTTTCTCCCGGCCGGACCGTTTGCGATCCTCCCGTTGAAGGGCAATCGCAGTTCGCTTGTCTGGACCGAGCGCACATCAGATGCCGAACGCCTCATTCGCGAAGACGACTTCGTGTTCGAAGCAGAACTGGAGCAACGTTTCGGCCATCGCCTCGGCGCCCTGCATGTCGAAGGGCCGCGTCGCGCCTTCCCGCTCGGCCTGACGCTGGCGCGTGAATTTGTCAAGCCGCGCTTTGTGCTGGTGGGCGATGCGGCGCATCGTATCCATCCTATCGCCGGTCAGGGCCTCAATCTCGGCTTCCGCGACGCCGCCGCAATTGCGGAGGTCGTGGTTGAAACAGACCGGCTCGGCCTCGACATCGGTTCATTTGCTGCGCTGGAGCGTTACCAGTCCTGGCGTCGCTTCGACACCGTGCAGATGGGTGTCACGACAGATATCCTCACCCGGCTTTTCTCCAACGACAATCCAGCCGTCCGCTCGATGCGCGATATTGGCCTCGGTCTCGTCGACCGGGTTCCAATACTGAAATCCTTCTTCATCAAGCAGGCTGCAGGCCTTTCAGGCGATACCCCTCGCCTGTTGAAGGGCCAGTCCATCTGAGTGCTGGCCCCGTTCCCCGATCGCTCTATATTGGAAGAGAAATCCCAACCGAGAGGAGAGCTTCCCATGGACAGAAAAGCAACCGCCGTCTGGCAAGGCACGCTGAAGGAAGGCAAAGGCACCCTCGACACGCAAAGCGGTGCGCTGAAGGATCTGCCTTACGATTTCTAGGCTCGTTTTCAGGACGAAAGCGGTCGCTCCGGCACCAATCCGGAAGAGCTTCTGGGCGCCGCCCATGCAGGCTGTTTTGCCATGCAGCTTTCAGCCCTCCTGACAGAACACGGAACCCCGCCGGAAAAGCTGGAAGCGACTGCCGCGGTTACTGTCGGCCCCGCAGCCGGCGGCGACTTTGAAATCAGCCGCAGCGCACTCACGCTTAACGCGACAATCCCCGGCATCTCAGCGGAAGATTTCGAGGCGCTTGCGAACAAGGCCAAGCAGTCCTGCCCGCTTTCAAAAGCGTTGGGCGCTATTGAGGTAACGCTGGACGCAAAACTGGCTTGAACGAATATAAGTTGCGAGGATAAGAAGCGGGCGCAAGCTCGCTTTTTATTCCGGCAGGTGGCAGACAGCCTCGATATTATGGCCGTCCGGGTCGATAACGAAAGCGGCATAATAGTCGGGATGATAATCGGCCCGCAGGCCGGGCTTGCCATTGTCCTTGCCGCCAGCGGCAATGGCTGCTTCATAAAAGCGGTCCACCTCGGAGCGGGTCCCAGCCGAAAAAGCGACATGAAGCACGCCCTTGAGCTTCGCCCCCTTCTGCTTGCCGATCCAGAATTCCGGCTTGCCATTGCGGCCATATCCCACCCAATCGCCGAATTCCATGGCGCGGCCTATGCCGAGCGGCGCCAGCGCCGCATCATAAAAAGCCCGCGACTTGGGCATGCTGGAAATGTTGAATCCGATATGATCGAGCATGATGGCCCTGTCTCCGATGGATATGCCCTAATGAGATATCGGTGCCTCTACAAAGATCAAGCCTTCTACGAAGGTGAACCAAAGTTTAGGTAAAGGAAAAGGGGGAAGGTTTGGACCTTCCCCTCTTGGTTCTTGGAATCGATCTCGCAATTACACGCGGCGCTCGACCATCATCTTCTTGATTTCGGCAATTGCCTTGGCCGGGTTCAGGCCCTTCGGGCAGGTCTGCGCGCAGTTCATGATCGTGTGGCAGCGATAGAGCCGGAACGGGTCCTCGAGATTGTCGAGGCGTTCGCCCTTGGCTTCATCGCGACTGTCGATCAGCCAGCGATAGGCCTGAAGCAGCACGGCGGGGCCGAGATAGCGGTCGCCATTCCACCAGTAGCTCGGGCACGAAGTCGAGCAGCAGGCGCACAGAATGCATTCGTAGAGGCCGTCAAGCTTCTGGCGATCCTCATGGCTTTGCAGCCATTCCTTCTGCGGCTCCGGCGAAACCGTCTTGAGCCAGGGCTCGATCGAACGGTGCTGGGCATAGAAATTGCTGAGGTCCGGCACGAGGTCCTTCACCACCGGCATGTGCGGCAGCGGATAGACCTTGATGGCGCCCTTGATGTCGTCCATGCCCTTGGTGCAGGCCAGCGTATTCGCGCCATCGATATTCATAGCGCAAGAACCGCAAATGCCCTCACGGCACGACCGGCGCAGCGTCAGCGTCGGGTCGATTTTGTTCTTGATATAGAGCAGACCATCCAGCACCATCGGCCCGCAATCGTCACGGTCGACATAATAGGTGTCGATGCGCGGATTGTCGTCATCGTCCGGCGACCAGCGATAAATGCGGAATTCCGTGACACGCTTTGCGCCATCAGGACGGGGCCAGGTCTTGCCCTCCTGCATACGGGAATTCTTGGGAAGTGCGAGTTCAACCATTGCTCTTTCCCTTGATTAGTAAACGCGCTTCTTCGGCGCAATCTTGGCGAGGCTGATGCCGCCTTCCTCTTCCGTCGTCAACGGATCGAGATGGACAGGACGGTAATCAAGCTTGACCTTGCCATCCGGCGACAGCCAGGACAGGGTATGCTTGCGCCATTCGGCATCGTTGCGATCCGGGAAATCCTCATGCGCATGGGCGCCGCGGCTTTCGTGACGCGCTTCCGCCGAAACAACGGTCGTCAGCGCATTGGCCATCAAGTTTTCCAGTTCCAGCGTTTCCACCAGATCGGAGTTCCAGATCATCGACCGGTCAGTGACCTTGACGTCCGGCAGCTCCTTCCAGAGCTTTTCCATGCGCTCGACGCCCTGCTTGAGCGATTCCGAAGTGCGGAACACGGCGGCATCTTCCTGCATGGTGCGCTGCATCTTTTCGCGCAGTTCCGCGGTCGGCTGGGAGCCGTTGGCAAAACGCAGGCGGTCGAAACGCTCCATGATCTTGTCGCAGGCGGCAAGGTCGAGATCGGGAATCTTCGACTTGCGGTCGATGACCTGACCGGCGCGGATGGCAGCCGCACGGCCGAACACCACGAGATCGATCAACGAGTTGGAGCCGAGACGGTTCGCACCGTGCACCGAAGCGCAGCCCGCTTCGCCAACGGCCATCAGGCCCGGCTGCACGCGGTCCGGATCGTCAGCGGTCGGGTTCAGCACTTCGCCCCAGTAATTGGTCGGAATGCCGCCCATATTGTAGTGAACGGTCGGCAGAACCGGGATCGGTTCCTTGGTCACATCCACGCCTGCAAAAATCTTGGCCGATTCCGAAATACCCGGCAGGCGCTCATGCAGAACGGCTGGATCGAGATGGTCAAGATGCAAGAAGATGTGATCCTTGTTCTTGCCGACGCCGCGACCAGCACGGATTTCCATGGTCATGCAGCGCGAAACAACGTCGCGCGAGGCAAGGTCCTTGGCCGAAGGAGCATAGCGTTCCATGAAGCGCTCGCCTTCGGAATTGACCAGATAGCCGCCTTCGCCGCGTGCGCCTTCCGTGATGAGGCAGCCCGCGCCATAGATGCCGGTCGGATGGAACTGCACGAATTCCATGTCCTGCAGCGGCAGCCCGGCGCGTGCCACCATGCCGCCACCGTCGCCGGTGCAGGTGTGCGCCGAGGTAGCCGAGAAATAGGCGCGGCCATAACCGCCCGTTGCCAGAACCACCATCTTGGCAGAGAAGCGATGGATGGTGCCGTCATCGAGGTTCCACGCCACAACGCCGGTGCACACACCGTCGGTCATGATGAGATCGAGCGCGAAATATTCGATGAAGAACTGCGCGTTGTTTTTCAGCGACTGGCCGTAAAGCGTGTGCAGGATCGCGTGGCCGGTACGGTCGGCGGCAGCGCAGGTGCGCTGGACCGGGGGGCCGTCGCCGAAATTCTGCATGTGACCGCCGAACGGGCGCTGATAGATCTTACCTTCTTCGGTACGCGAGAACGGCACGCCGTAGTGCTCGAGTTCATAGACGGCGGCTGGTGCTTCACGCGCCAGATATTCCATCGCATCGGTATCGCCGAGCCAGTCCGATCCCTTGACGGTATCGTACATGTGCCACTGCCAGCTGTCCGGGCCCATGTTCTTGAGCGAAGCGGCAATGCCGCCCTGTGCGGCGACCGTATGCGAACGGGTCGGGAAAACCTTGGTGATGCAAGCCGTCTTCAGGCCCTGCTCGGCCATGCCGAGCGTTGCGCGCAGGCCTGCACCGCCAGCCCCGACGACCACCACGTCGAACTTGTGATCGACATAGGTGTACTTGCTTGCCGCGGCAGGCGCCGCATTGTTTACTGCACTAGCCATCGGGCTATCAACCTCCGAAGCTCAGCTTGAGGATCGCAAAAATGCAGGCGAAGCCGACAACAGCGGTAAAGAAGCTGTTCAGCATCACCAGCACGACCTTCATGCCTTCACCATGCACATAATCTTCGATAATGACCTGCATCCCCAGACGCATGTGGTAGACGCCGGTTAGAACGAACAGCGCCATCACGATTGCGGTGAATGGATGCGACAACGCAGCCCGGACTTCCGCATAGCTTGCGCCATTGAGCGAAATGACCAGACCGATGAAAAACATGACCAGCGGCACAAGGGCGACCGCGCTCAGGCGCTGATACCAGAAATGGCCGGTACCTTCCTTGGCCGATCCCAGACCCCGAACCTTGCCGAGCGGGGTGCGCATATCATTGTTCATACCGTTCATGAAACCAGCTCCCCTTAGCGCACCGAATAGGCGACGACCCAGACGAGGATCGTGGCGATGACGGAGAAAACAACGGTCGTCCAAGCGATCTTGGAGGCGGTGTGCTTTTCAAGGCCTGCGCCCGTATCCCAGATCAGGTGGCGAACACCGCCAGCCAGATGGTGCAGAAGCGCCCAAGTATAGCCGAACAGGACCAGGCGGCCGATCCAGGACGAGAATAATGCGTTGACGGTATTGAAGCACTCCTCGCTGACCGCAGCCGAAATCAGCCAGGCCGCCAGCAGCAGGGTGCCGAAGTAAAGTGCGCCGCCTGTGATACGATGAACGATGGACATCGTCATCGTAATAACCGGCTTGTAGACGGATAGGTGGGGCGACAAAGGACGCTGGCGCGTTACAGTCGGTTGTGTCATGGCTCTGTAGGCTTCCCTGACGTTTCTCTCCGGCCCCACTCTGCTGACGACGATCAGCAAGGCAGCCGGGTTGCGGGTTCTGCCGAACCCTGGTTCGACGCCGTCCCCGGCACAGGGAACCGGACTTTACGATCCCGCGCCGGTACGACCCAAGAAAATATGGCTGGACCGTGGCGTACGGCCCTATGTGGCGCTTTCTACTGCTCTTTTACCATCACGTCAAAGAAGCTTTTTCACGAAAAGACTAACAATTGGTCGCACCTTGGCGACACATTCGCGTGATTGCGGCATTCAAACGATTGAAGACCGCAACCCGCAAAAACATGTGTAATTTCATCAACTTTCGGGAAGTCGCTTAATTGCCGAATCGAATCACATAGCTCGACCAGTCGGCAGCCGTCGCAATCTGTTCATAGAGCTTGCGCCCGTCTTCCGGCACGCGCGGCGCATTGAGTACCAGCTTGGACCAGCTGCGCTCCTCGGCCTTGTCGGCCAGCACGTCGATCAGGGCCTTGGCGATGCCTTTTCCGCGATGATCGTGGTGCACATAGATATGATCGACCTGTCCCGCGCGCAGGCCGGTCACCGGTTCGGGCAGGTCGTAGAAGATCACGAAGCCGACCAGGTTTCCGTCGACCCGGGCTCCCAGCGTTTCAGCGGCACGGTCCTGAAGCAGATGCTCGGCATAAAAATCATCGGGACGGCGTGGCGCCCCCCGCTTCAGCGCCTGCGCGTAGCTTGCCAGCAGCGGCGCGAACTCATGGGCATCCCGCAGATGGAGGAGCGCTATATCGACGGCATGATCTTTGGTCATTGGACGTTCCTTGGCGTTTCCAGTTCTTCGATGCGCCACCTTGCGAAGCAGCAGCGCGCGGAAGAGCGGTTCGATTGTAGCCAGCACGGATGACAAAGGTAAAGAAAGAGTTAAGATAGCCATCATTCTCTTGATGAAACCTGACAAGGCTTGAATGATGATGGCAAAGCGCGGACCGACAATGCTTGGTTTCATCGGAACTCTCGCGCTGGCTAGCCCCACACTCGCCGACGATGCGATACGTTCCATGGATGTATCAGGAAACCTCGTGATCCAGATGCCGGATAATGGCGCGAAGATCATCCGGGTCGGCGCGGCGCAAAAGCCTGTTTCTACGCCACCGCAGCACATCAGGATAATTTCTGTGCCGCGCGACAAAGCCATCGCCTACATCGTGGCAAAGCCCAACAGCAATTGCGAAAGTGCCGTCGTGATGCGCGGACGCTCTTTCATGTATGGGATCGACCGCGGGGAAACGCCGGTTTTGGACCATCCCGGCTGCCGCTGATCGCGCCGTTCAGCGCCCTGTCATTGAACGAAATTCGAGAACGGTTTCGTCCACCATTATCGGCAGCGCGCTGCGGACGCAGTTGCGCCCAGCCTTTTTTGCTTCATAAAGCGCACCATCCGCGCGTTTATAGAGATCGGAAAACACATCGTCGAATTCCATTTCCGCAATGCCGAAGCTCGCGGTGAAAACAATTGTCCCGTTTCGTCCGGGAATATGGATATCGCGGCAGACAAGCCGTGTCTTCTCCGCGAATCGCCATGCCGATTGGATCGTGTTCCCTGGCAGGATGATCGCAAATTCCTCACCGCCGATGCGAGCCGAAATTCCGTTTTTACCGTTCGCCGCCTTGCGCAATTCGGCGGAGAAAGCAGCAATAACACGATCTCCCAACGCGTGGCCGTGCGTGTCGTTGATCGCCTTGAAATGATCGATATCGCAAAGGACGAGCGACAGGGCCTGCCGCATGCGCTTCGATTTTTCTATCGCGGCTTCGGCTCGAAACTCGAAGCCGCGCCGGTTGAGCAGCCCCGATAGCTGGTCCGTCTCGGAGCGTATCAGCATATTGGCAATCAACTCCCGCATCAGGCTCAAAAGCAGGAGCAAGCCGCCAGCAACGGACAGAGCGGCCCCGATCGACTGCGAGAACATCGCATAGGTCGTATCTATATAATCTTTCGGCTCCACGCCTGTTCCTCCCGATAGCATGGCGATGACCGGCTTGAACAGAAAATGGATGGCGCTGATGCCGAACAGCACCGCCATCAAGGTGTCGATGCCATTGCGATCCACCCGCAGGATCACCCGCACGGCCAAAAGCAGGATGAGGAAATAGGGCACCTGATAGAGAAGCATGCCTATCATCTGGCTGCGGGCAATGTCGTATATGCTGTAAACTATCGCGAGGGATACAACGGTCAGCAGCCCAAGCGCGATCCACGGTACAGGCCGGGCATACATGCGTGCCAGACCGATGACCAGACAGGCCAATGCCAGATAGTAGGACGCAAAGGCCAGCATATAGCCAATGCGGGGATTGGGAATGGAAGGCATGGCAAGCTCTGTCAGGAAATAAAGCATTGCGAAAATGAATCCGAAGGCAAAGACAGGCGCTGCCGCATTATCCCGCGCGTAAACAGCTATGCCGAGGAACGCGAAAGCAAACAGACCGGAGACGGTCATGTTGATCAGAAGGATAAAGTCGGCTCCATTCATCTGTGCTCTTCCCCTGCCGGCTGTCAAAGTCTTCCCGGACGCCAGCCACCCCGGCACACCCATACAATCAAAGCGTGAAAAACCTGCTAATTTACAGCCAAAGAAAAACCGCCGGGATGAACCGGCGGTTTGATCTTCTGAGAGTCTTCGAGGAGCCTCGGAGTGGTTCCCTGTTTTCACAGAATCGTTGGAACCGCTCTATCTATTTGTTCTGCCGCATTTCCAACCGTTTCACACTTTTGGTTCGGAATGCTCTAGTTCCACTCGCGAATGTCGACGAAATGTCCGGCAATCGCGGCAGCGGCGGCCATGGCAGGCGACACGAGATGCGTGCGGCCCTTGAAGCCCTGACGGCCTTCGAAATTGCGATTCGAGGTGGAAGCGCAACGTTCTCCCGGCTTCAGGCGATCATCATTCATGGCAAGGCACATCGAACAGCCAGGCTCGCGCCAGTCGAAGCCGGCTTCGATGAAGATCTTGTCGAGACCTTCAGCTTCCGCCTGCTCCTTCACCAGACCGGAGCCAGGCACGATCATCGCGCTCACACCGGCGGCGACCTTCTTGCCTGCGGCCATGCGCGCAGCGTCGCGAAGGTCCTCAATGCGGCCATTGGTGCAGGAGCCGATGAACACCCGGTCAATCTTGATATCGGTCATCTTGGTGCCGGGCTTCAGGCCCATATAATCAAGAGCACGCCACTTCGATGCACGCTTGGTCTCGTCCTTGATCTCGTCTGGATTCGGAACGATGTCGGTAACGAAGACCACGTCTTCCGGCGAGGAGCCCCAGGACACGACCGGCGAAATCTTGGCAGCGTCGAGTTCGACGATCTTGTCAAAATGCGCGCCTTCGTCCGAATGCAGCGTCTTCCAGTAGGAAATCGCCTGTTCCAGCGCTTCGCCCTTCGGCGCGCGCGGCTTGTCCTTGATATAGGCAAAGGTCGTTTCGTCCGGCGCGATCAGGCCAGCACGGGCACCGCCCTCAATCGACATGTTGCAGACCGTCATGCGGCCTTCCATCGAGAGCGAGCGAATGGCATCGCCCGCATATTCGATCACATAGCCGGTACCGCCAGCAGTACCGATCTCGCCAATGATGGCAAGCGTGATGTCCTTGGCAGTGACGCCAGGCGCCAGCTTGCCATTCACGCGCACCAGCATGTTCTTCGCTTTTTTCTGGATGAGCGTCTGGGTTGCCAGAACGTGCTCGACCTCGGAGGTGCCGATACCGTGCGCCAGCGAACCGAAAGCGCCGTGCGTGGAGGTGTGGCTGTCGCCGCATACGATGGTCATGCCGGGCAGCGTAAAGCCCTGTTCCGGCCCGACGATGTGTACGACGCCCTGACGCCGGTCACGCTCGGAATAATATTCGACGCCGAAATCGGCGGCATTCTTGGCCAGAGCCTCGACCTGAATGCGGCTTTCCTCGTTCTTGATACCGTTGATGCGGTCCGGCGAGGTCGGAACATTGTGATCGACAACCGCCAGCGTCTTTTCAGGATGGCGCACCTTGCGGCCAGCCATGCGCAGGCCTTCGAAAGCCTGTGGGCTCGTCACTTCGTGCACAAGATGGCGATCAATATAAAGGAGGCAGGTTCCGTCTTCCTGCTGATCCACTACATGGTCGTCCCAGATCTTGTCATAAAGTGTACGCGGCGCGCTCATTGCGGGAGGTCCTTTGAATAGTTCTTAAACTTGGCTGTCATATGCACCCGCCATCGCGCTTCGTCAAGAAACTGAAACCGCAACAGGGTGTCGCAGTAACATTCTTGCGAAATGCTGGCAGAATTATGCAATATGTTACGCAGGTCTTTGCTTTTGGCAAATAAAAAAGGCGACCCGAAGGCCGCCTTTTCAAACAGGGTATCATAAAGCTTATTCAGCAGCCTTGGCGGCTTCCGCCTTGGCAGCGGCAGCCTTGTCGGCTTCGCGCTCGGCCTTGGTGCGGTTGTCTTTCTTTTCAGCGATACGGGCAGCCTTACCCGTGAGGCCACGCAGGTAGTAAAGCTTCGCGCGACGAACCTTGCCGCGGCGAACCAGTTCAACGCCCTCGACGATCGGGGAGTAAACCGGGAATACGCGCTCTACGCCTTCGCCGTAGGAAATCTTGCGAACGGTGAAGTTTTCATTGAGGCCAGCGCCGGAACGGGCGATGCAGACGCCTTCATAGGCCTGCACGCGGGTACGCGTACCTTCGGTAACGCGAACCTGAACGCGAACCGTGTCGCCCGGCTGGAAATCTGGAAGCTTGCGCTTTTCTTCGATCTTTGCTGCCTGTTCGGCTTCAAGCTGACGAATGATATCGGTCATCGTCTTTCTCCTTCTGAATTCTTCTCAAACAGTCAGAGCGCTCTGCACTTGCCACCAAGCTATCCTTGGCCCTGTGGCTATGCCCTCAAATTCAGGCAGGAGCGGTACACCATTTATTGGTTTTGGATGTCGGTATTTCCCGAACCCGCAGGCACATACAGCATCACGACCGCTTTGTCACGCCCTGTCAGAAATTTTCGTAGTCATCAGGCACAAGCCTGTGTCAGAATTATCGTCAACAATAAAAGCTTAAATCGTAATCAACTTTCAAAGTTGTTGCTAAAAAAAGGGGACAGCATGACAATCAAGAATCCATCGCGCGCTTTATATAATGAGGATCTGGCGCCGGCCGAAGAGCGCAAATGGGGCGCCTTCAGCATTTTCAACGTGTGGACGTCGGATGTTCACAGCCTCTGGGGCTATTATCTGGCCGCAAGCCTGTTTCTTCTATGCGGCAGTTTCCTGAACTTCTTTATTGCGATCGGTGCGGGATCGCTGGTCATCTTCTTCCTGATGACGCTGGTCGGCAATGCCGGCGTGCGGACGGGCGTGCCTTTCCCGGTGCTCGCGCGCGCATCCTTCGGCACGTTCGGAGCCAATTTTCCAGCCCTCGTGCGCGGTGTCGTCGCCTGTTTCTGGTATGGCGCACAGACAGCCGCGGCCTCCGGCGCCATCGTGGCGCTGCTTATCCGCAACGAAAGCATGCTGTCCTTCCACCAGAACAGCCATCTGCTCGGCCACTCGACGCTGGAAGTCATATGCTATGTTCTGGTTTGGGCAGCCCAGCTTCTCATCATCCAGCGCGGCATGGAAACCGTTCGCCGGTTTCAGGACTGGGCCGGTCCGGCAGTCTGGATCATGATGCTTATTCTCGCTGTCTATCTGGTCATCAAGGCCGGTACATTCTCATTCGGCAGCGAAATTCCGCGCGATGTGCTTCTCGAAAAAACGAAAGATGCAGGCGTTACCGGCGAGCCTGGTTCCTTCGCGGCCCTTGCTGCGGTTGCAGCCACGTGGATCACCTATTTTGCCGCACTTTACCTGAACTTCTGCGACTTCTCGCGCTATGCCAAGGACGAAGCATCCTTGCGGCGCGGCAATCTTTGGGGCCTGCCGGTCAATCTTCTGGCCTTCTGCCTTGTCGCAGGCGTCACCACCACCGCTGCCTTCACAGTTTATGGCGAAGTCCTGCTTCATCCCGACCAGATTTCGGCAAAGTTCGATAGCTGGTTCCTTGCACTGCTTGCCGCGCTGACTTTCACCGTCGCCACGCTCGGCATCAACGTGGTTGCGAACTTCGTTTCCGCGGCCTTCGACTTTTCCAGCACATTCCCGCAGAAAATCTCCTTCAAGCGGGGCGGTGTCATCGCGGCGCTGATCGCACTGTTCCTCTATCCGTTCGCACCGTGGGAAACCGGCGCCGCCCAATTCGTCAACTTCCTCGGCTCCACAATGGGCCCGATCTTCGGCATCATGATGGTCGATTACTATCTGCTGCGTCGCGGACAGTTGAATGTGGCTGATCTTTATCAGGAAAACGGTGAGTTCCGGTTCCAGAATGGCTGGCACGTCAAGGCTTTCATCGCTTTTGCAATCGGTGCCTTGTTCTCATCCGTGCTGCCGATGGCCACCAATCTTCTGCCGAGCTGGTGGGCGACCTATGGCTGGTTCTTCGGCGTGGGCATTGGTGGCGGCGTCTATTTCGTGTTGCGTAGATCGCATACAGAACTTCGCAGTCCGGCAAGTCAGCATTCTGCCTGATAAAAAGAGACGAAAATGCCCGGCATCTGCCGGGCATTTTTATTTAGAGCGCATCCTAACAAGACATTGGAGCGCCGATCTGATCCAATCAGATGGGCGCTCTAACGGCCAATCCGGCCCAGATGCGTATCCTGAAATCCTGATCCATATTTGAGACCGAAGCCGAGTGCACGGTCGACGCCGATATGCACGGCCCAGATCAGCGCAATTGCAAGGCAGAGCGGCCAGTTCATGGCCCAGCCAAGCACTGCCACCAACACCACGCCGATCCAGCTATGAGCAATATTATAGACGACCGCGCCTGTACGCGGTCCCCTCATATAGCCGAAGAACGAAAGATCCGGCGCAGGGATGAGGATAGCGAAGATCCACCAGCTTGCGCCACTGACCCAATAGGCTCCAAGCGCCAGCAGCGCGAGGGAAAGACTTTCGAGCCGCTGGATCAGGTTCATTTGCGCTTTCCCTCGCAATAGGCGTCCCAAAGATCGGGACGCCGCTCCCTGGTGATCCGCTCAGCCTGTTCGTGCCGCCATTTATCGATGGCGCCATGATTGCCGGAGGTCAGGATTTCGGGAATGGGCCGATCTTCCCAAACCTGCGGGCGGGTGTAGTGCGGATGTTCGAGCAGGCCGGTCTCGAAACTCTCCGTCTCGCCGGATTCGCGATTGCCCATCACGCCCGGCAAAAGCCGCACAATGGCATCGAGCAGCACGATGGCCGCAGTCTCTCCGCCCGACAGGATGTAATCGCCAATCGATACTTCCTCAAGATTGCGCGCCTCGATCACACGTTCATCCACGCCTTCGAAACGCCCGCAGAGAATGATCGCGCCCGGCCCTTCGGCCAGTTCGCGAACGCGCTTTTGCGTCAGCGGCTTTCCGCGTGGACTCATCAAAAGCATCGGACGCTGACCGTCGGCAACCGAATCCAGCGCGCGGGCGATAACGTCCGGCTTCATCACCATGCCAGCGCCGCCGCCAGATGGCGTATCGTCCACCATACGATGCCGCCCTTCCGCAAAATCGCGTATCTGTACCGCATCGAGCCGCCATTTGGCTTCACCGAGCGCCTTGCCCGCAAGCGAAGCGCCAAGCGGCCCGGGAAACATTTCCGGATAAAGCGTCAGCACGGATGCATGAAAGAAACCGGCCTCAGCATCGACCTTGGAAACTTCGGTCATGACTTCTTCGGCTTTTTCTTTTCGCTTTGCGGACGCTCGTCCTCATCGTCGGCGATCAATCCAGCGGCATAGGGCTCGACCAGCAATGTTCCCTTGTCGAAATCGATCTCCGGCACGGCAGCTTCCGTGAACGGAATGAGCATCGGGCGCTTGCCCTTTTCGGATAGCTCGATGAGATCGCCGCCGCCGAAATCGAAGAGCGCGCTCACCACGCCATAGGTCTTGCCTTCGGCATCCACCGCCAGCAGGCCGATGAGGTCTGTCTGGAAGAATTCGTCTTCATCCAGTTCGTCATCCGGCAGTTGCGAACGATCGATGAAAAGCTCGATCCCGTTCAGCGCTTCGGCGGCATTGCGGTCATTGATGCCCTTGAACCGCACGACCACCACGGTCTTTGCAGGACGCGCTTCCAGAATCTCGTAGCTCTTGCCCTGTTCGTCATAAAGGAGGCCGTATTCAGCGATGGCCAGCGGATCGCCGGTAAAGGTCTTCACTCGCACTTCGCCACGCGTGCCATGGGCGGCACCGATGACGGCGAGCTGGATCGGGTTTTCTGGACGCGGCATTGCCAACCTTGTTTCTGCTGCACGGAGAGGACTATTTTTCGTTCAATAGCTCTTTCGTCGGTCTTTTTCACGTCATTTCGTCAGAAAATCGCTCTTCAACCCACGAAAACCAGCCGGTAACCTATCGCTGGCAGACTGCACGCGAATCCAGAGTGAACGATCGGCCCGATTATGACGACGAACAGCGAATTTCTGATCCCTGCCCGCGCCGACCTCGCAGCCGCGCGGGAAGAATGGCTGAAGACGCTGAAAGATGCGCGCCGCCTGTCCGAAAATACGCTCGAAGCCTATGAACGCGACACGCGCCAGTTTCTCAATTTCCTGACCGGCCATCTGGGCGAGCCGCCGTCGCTGAAAGATGTCGGCAATCTGCGGATCGCCGATCTGCGCTCCTTTCTGGCCAGCCGCCGCAATGACGGCGTCGGCGCCAGAACGCTGGGGCGTGGTCTTGCCGGTGTTCGCTCGCTGCTGCGCCATCTGGAAAAACGCGGCCTTGCCAATGCAGCGGGCGCAAGTGCCATGCGCGCGCCGCGACAGCCGAAATCCCTGCCGAAGCCCCTGACCGCCGAAGATGCCCGCCGCGTGGTCGCCGCCGACGGGCAGATGGCAGAGGAACCATGGATCGCCGCGCGCAACGCCGCCGTTCTGACATTGCTCTATGGCTGCGGCCTGCGCATTTCAGAAGCGCTTGGCCTCATGGGCGACGCTTTATCCGACGGCACCGCCCTTTCGATCACCATCACCGGCAAGGGCAACAAGGCCCGCCTCGTGCCGTTGCTGCCCGTTGTGCATCGCGCCGTCGCCCAATATCGGGCGCTTTGCCCGTTCCATCTTACCGCCGACAAGCCGCTTTTTCGCGGCGCTAAGGGCGGCATTCTTCATGCGGCGATCATCCAGCGCGAAATGCAGAAGCTGCGCGCCGGTCTCGGCCTGCCCGACAGTGCGACGCCGCATGCGCTGCGCCATTCCTTTGCCACCCACCTTCTGGGACGCGGCGGCGATCTCAGGACCATTCAGGAACTGCTTGGTCATGCAAGCCTTTCAACTACTCAGGTCTATACCGGCGTGGATACCGAGCGGCTTCTGGAAATTTACGACAAGGCGCATCCGCGCGCTTGATATTGGTCTCGCATCCAGGAAAAACGGTCTTATATTGCCCTCATGAAAAAGCTGCTTCTGACCCTTCTCCTTTCCTGTCTTGCAGGCACAATTCCCGCTCGCGCCGACAATGTACCCGCTGCTTGCACCCCGCACGGCGTCAATCTGGTCGAGGGGCTGGAGACGAAAGACCCGGCAAGCTGGCAGGAGTTGCAGCGAGACGCCGACAAGATTCCCAACCGCAAAGGGCTTCTCTGGAAAATCGACAAGGAGGGCGTCGAGCCATCCTTTCTCTTCGGCACGATGCATTTTTCCGATCCCCGCGTCATGACGCTGGCGAAAGCCGCCGATGAGGCCTATCGATCGGCAAGCACCGTCGTCGTGGAAACGACCGATATTCTGGACCCGAAGTTTTTCCTGCGTGTGAGGCTGGAACGACCCGAGCTGCTGCTTTTCACCGATGGCACCACGCTCAAATCGCATCTCCCCGAGCAACGGCGTGAAGAAATCGAACGGAAGCTCGCAGAACGCGGCATTGTTCTCGACGCGGTCGCCAAAATGAAACCATGGGTGCTATCCAGCTTGCTGGCCCTTCCCAAATGCGAGAGGGAGCGGCAAGGCGAAGGCGAGAAATCGCTCGATGAAAAGCTTGCCCTCGATGCACAGGCCGAAGGCCGCGATGTTCAGGGCCTTGAAAGCGCGGAAGAGCAGCTCACCGCGATGAACCGGATGCCGCTCGATTTCCACCTCCGCAGCCTTGTCGCCACCATCGATTATGGTGATGCGATCGAGGATGCCATGGAGACGACGACTGCCCTCTATCTCGATGGTGAAATCGGGATGATCATGCCGACGCTCCGGAAGATTGTTCCCGACAGCCTTTCCGACGATGACTATGATTTATTCTTAAAATATCTCATTTCGGACCGTAATCACCTCATGGCTGATCGCGCCGTCCCGATTATCGACAAGGGAAATGCTTTTATTGCCGTGGGCGCGCTACATCTGCCGGGCAAGGACGGTATAATCGAATTGCTGCGGGCAAAGGGCTATCGGGTAATCCCGCTATAGAACCCATGTGCCTGAATATTTCTAACCGGCTCTAAGATCGGTGATGCTATTTTCAATGGCGGTAATATTGAGTTCCAGTTCGGCAATCTGTCTCAGTATGGATTTTCCCGGAAGCGCTTCTTCTCTGGCTGCTTCATCCAGAAGCTTGAACTGTTCATCGCGCAAAAGCGACGAGAGCTTTTCGAAGCGCTCAATGGTTTTCATATTTTCTTTCGAAGGCATAATATCATTTCCTTAAATTTCGGCGTGGCTTTTAAGCGCTTGTGATGATCCAGCTTTACAGTGATAAAGCCTGCATAGTCAGTTGATCGATCATAATCCGGCTTCCCGGACCACTTCCGTGATTGAATATACATAGCGATAGGCAGTTTCGCTCGGGTTAACAGCATATTCATCGCGCGTTCCCGCAGACCTATCAATCCATACTCCTTTCTTATCTTGGAGTTTTCGGAACGATCCTCGCTTTTTCGCATTGTTATATACCGGGTGTGTTTTCGCAACATGATGCGGTTGGTGCTGAAGCGGTTCATGAATGACCCAATACCCGGCCAACCGGCGCTTCCCGGCTATCGCTTCGATGATGGAAGGAACCATTGGAGGAACCCGATATGGTTGATCCCCTCGACCCGCGAACCAGAGATCCGCACCTTTCGGACCCGACTGGCCAAACCGGAATGCCCCCGCCACCGCCCAATCGGGGCGGAAGCGGCTATCTGCTTGGCGCGGTGCTTCTGGCTGCGATCATCCTTCTGGGCTACTTCTTCTACCGCAATGGCAGCGGGACCGATACTTCCGCTCCGCCTTCGCCGCCACCGGCGACACAGAGCGAGCCTGCAACACCGGCTCCGGCTCCCCCGACCACCCCGCCAGCGCAGAATTAGACATCAAAAAAGGCCCGCACGCGCGGGCCTTTTTACAATGGCAGAAATGCAGCCGATCACATATGGATCGGCTTGGCAAAGGTGGCCAGGGCAGATTCGCGCACGGCTTCCGACATGGTCGGATGGGCGTGGCAGGTGCGGGCGAGGTCTTCCGACGATCCGCCGAATTCCATCAGAACCGCCAGTTCGTGGATCATTTCACCGGCATTGTAGCCAAGAATATGCGCGCCCAGAACGCGGTCCGTAACCTTGTCGGCGAGGATTTTGACGAAACCGTCGGTATGCAGCATGGCACGCGCGCGACCATTGGCCGTGAACGGGAATTTGCCCACCTTGTATTCGATACCGGCGGCCTTCAGTTCCTCTTCGGTCTTGCCGACGGAAGCCACTTCCGGCTGCGTGTAGACCACGCTCGGGATAACATCGAAATTCACGTGACCGGCCTGACCGGCAATGATTTCGGCAACCGCAATGCCTTCGTCCTCAGCTTTGTGCGCCAGCATCGGCCCCTGCACCACGTCGCCAATGGCATAGATGCCTTCGACATTGGTGCGCCAATGATCGTCGATCGCAACGCGGCCGCGATCATCGACATTCACGCCCGCTTCCTGCAGACCAAGACCATCCGTGTAAGGACGACGACCGGTCGCAATCAGTACCGCGTCGGCTTCAAGTGTTTCAGCCGCGCCACCCTTGACCGGTTCAAAGGTCACTTTCGCGCCCCCGGAATCAGCCTTGCCAGCTTTCTCGACGCCTGTAACCTTGGCGCTAAGCTTGAAGGCAATGCCCTGCTTTTCAAGAAGGCGCTGGAACTGCTTCGACACTTCGCCATCCATAGGCCCGAGCACCTTGTCGAGATATTCGACAACCGTAACCTTCGCGCCAAGACGCGCCCAGACCGAACCGAGTTCGAGACCGATCACGCCGCCGCCGACCACGATCAGGCTGCCCGGAACCTTGTCGAAGGAGAGCGCGCCGGTCGAGGAAACGATGACTTTCTCGTCAATATCGACCTTGACGCCCGGAATGCCAGCAACGTCCGAGCCGGTGGCGATGATGATGTTCTTGGCTTCGATTTCCTCGACCTTGCCGTCTTCGGCGGTCACGGAAACCTTGCCCTTGCCGACAATCTTGCCGGTGCCGATGAAGGCCGTGATCTTGTTCTTCTTGAACAGGAATTCAACGCCCGTGACATTGGCCTTCACGGTCGCATCCTTATGCGCCAGCATCTTTCCCAGATTGAGCTTCGGCGTCACTTCCACGCCGAGCGTGTCGAAGGAGTGACCGGCTTCGGCAAACACTTCCGACGCATGCAGAAGCGCCTTGGAGGGAATGCAGCCAATATTCAGGCAGGTGCCACCGAAGGTCTTGCGCTTCTCGACAACAGCAACGGAAAGACCAAGCTGTGCAGCCTTGATCGCGGCGACATAACCGCCGGGACCCGTACCGATGACAACCACATCGTATGACATTGAACTATCCTTCTTCACTCTGTCCTGAACGTTTTCGAACGCCCGGTTCATCCGGGTCCGTTCTCTCATTCGAAACTATTTCCATGCAACCGGCATCCTTGAGGGGCCGGTCATTCCTCGTCGGGCGAGCATCCCTGAAAGCGGAATGCCTCCCACTGAAGCGGCTTTTCGGGTTTTGCCGCTCCAAAATCATAACCGTCGAGCGCCGTCACCAGATCGGGCAGCAGGATCGCCTGCGCCGCCGGTTCGCCCGCCTTGGGCAGGACATCAGCTTCGGCGCCTTCCTTCAGCGCGTAGATAACGCTCTGCCAGATGCTGCAATCGTCAAGATCCTCCGGATTGGAACCATCGCCCTTGCAGTTATAGGTCAGCAGCGCATAGGGACGCGCCACGCCTTCCTCCGGCCAGATCACCATGCCGTTCAGCTTGAACTCCGGCTTGTCGTTGGCCGTGATCGTGAATTCATTCGTCGGCGCCGGTGTCATTTTCAGGTCGTTCGGCTGCTCGGGGCGGAACGTGAGCGTATAGGCATCGTCACGATCACGGTAAATCGCGCGGTTCTGCGTACAGGCGGCCTGAACAGCGGTGGAGAAAACCGTCAGCGCGAGCGCTGCAATAGCGGTGCTCCTGAGAAGCTTGTTTGCTGCATGCATCTGTCGGTTCTCCCTGAATGTTCCGGCTGAGCTTTTCCGGCAGCGAATCTTCGGTGTCCGAAGATAAGGACTACATAGCCTTTTCGGTGGCAAGTTTAAGCCCCAGCGCGATGAAGACAACACCGCTGGCCCGATCGATCCATTTCGAGGCACGCGAGAAGGCCGCGCGCATCTTCGGCGTCGTCATGAAAAGGCTGACGCCGACGAACCACGAGATCAGGGCGGTAGCCATCACCACACCGTAACCAAGCTTCACCTCAGTCGGCGTATGAGCATGAACGACGGTGGAGAAAATCGACAGGAAGAAGAACACGGCCTTGGGGTTCAGCGCATTGGCGGCGAAACCGAGGCCGAAAGCCTTGGCGAAACTCTGCTGCTTGCGCGGTTCCTTTGGCGCGCTCTCCACCTCGATCTTCGTCGTTCCAGCCCGCAGCGCCTTGACGCCGATATAGACCAGATAGGCCACACCGCACCATTTGACGATGTTGAACAGATAGATCGACTTGGAAATTATGAGACCAAGACCCAGCACCGTATAGGTAACATGCATCATCAGCGCCGTGCCGATGCCGAAGCTGGTGATGATCGCCTCGCGACGGCCATGCAGCAGCGACTGCCTTATGACCATGGCGAGATCGGCGCCGGGGGAAACGATGGCAAAGACGAAGATCGCCATCAGGGATGCAAGTTCGAACAGATAGGGATGCATCGCGTTTCCTTCATTGCGCGTGTCTCACGCGCAGGCTGTCATCACAGAACCAAAGCCAGAAGCATGATACCGAGCCCCACCAGACTGATCAGCCAGACAAAGGACCGGAAGTAGGGAATGCCCGCCAGATAAAGCGGGATATAGACGATGCGACCGACAAACCAGAGCCACGCCCCGAGGATGCCCCATCCGGACGGATCGCCTTTCAGCACGAGCGCCAACGCCAACGCCACGAAAGCCGGATAGGTTTCGCGGAAATTGGCGGATGCCCTCTCCGCGCGACCGGCAAACTTGCCGGAGGGCTTCAGCCCCTCGTCGCGCGGACCGGCATTCCATCGGGAGCCGAGTTCCCTCGTCGCCGCAAAGCCCTGCAGGAGGATATGAACCACCAGCAGAACAACGCTTAAGCCGACCAGCGGCAGAAACGGCGATGCGGAGAAAAGGCCCGGCTCCATCGTTTTTCCTTAGAGATCGAGAACCAGACGTTCCGGATCTTCCAGGCTTTCCTTGACGCGCACGAGGAAGGTCACGGCTTCCTTGCCGTCCACGATGCGGTGATCGTAGGAAAGCGCCAGATACATCATCGGGCGGATCACGATCTGGCCGCCGACGACAACCGGACGTTCCTGGATCTTGTGCATGCCGAGAATGCCCGACTGCGGCGCGTTCAGGATCGGCGAGGACATCAGCGAACCGTACACGCCGCCATTGGTGATGGTGAACGTGCCGCCCTGCATGTCGGCCATGGACAGCGAACCGTCGCGAGCGGCCTTGGCCAGACGGCCCAGTTCCTTTTCGATTTCCGCAATCGACATGCTGTCGGCATCACGGATGACAGGAACCACAAGGCCCTTGTCCGTGCCGACGGCCATGCCGACATGGGCGAAGTTCTTGTAGATGATGTCGGTGCCGTCAATCTCGGCGTTAACCGCCGGGATTTCCTTCAGCGCATGGGTCACGGCCTTGGTGAAGAAGCCCATGAAGCCGAGCTTCACGCCATGCTTCTTCTCGAAGATGTCCTTGTACTTGGTGCGCAGTTCCATCACCGCAGACATGTCGACTTCGTTATAGGTCGTCAGCATGGCGGCTGTGTTCTGGGCATCCTTCAGACGCTTGGCGATCGTCTGGCGCAGGCGGGTCATCTTCACGCGTTCTTCACGCGATGCATCGTCAGCCGACGATGCCGGACGGGCAGCGGCTGCAGCAACTGGAGCCGGAGCAGCCGAAACACCCTTTGCAATAGCGTCAAGCACATCGCCCTTCAGCACCTGACCGCGCTTGCCCGAACCTTCCACCTGATCGGCGGAGAGGTTGTTTTCTGAAAGCAGCTTGGCAGCGGCAGGCGCTGGCTGCATGGCCGGGCCGGACGAAGCGGATGCGACCGGAGCAGGGGCAGCGGCAGCAGGCTTGGCTTCTTCCTTCTTCGCAGCCGGAGCAGCGGCGACCGCAGCGCCATCGGTGGAAATCTGGCCGAGAAGTGCATTGACCTCGACCGTGTCGCCTTCCTTGGCCGTGATTTCAGCCAGTACGCCAGCAGCAGCAGCCGGAACTTCCACTGTCACCTTGTCGGTTTCCAGTTCCACCAGCGGTTCGTCGGCAGCGACAGCATCGCCGACTTTCTTGAACCATTTTCCGATGGTTGCCTCAGTAACGGACTCCCCAAGCGTGGGAACGCGAATTTCGGTGGCCATGGTTTTTTCTTCCGTTGATCTTCGAATTTTGAATTTGTGTTCAAGTGCTGGAGCCGCCCGCGAGGCGGCTCCAAAACCGGTTAGCTGCCGAGCGCATCCTCAAGGAAAGCGGCAAGCTGCGCAAGATGCTTCGACATCAGGCCCGTTGCAGGCGATGCGGCGGCCGGACGGCCTGCATAGCGCACGCGCTGATGCTTGGCATCGATATGCGCCAGCACCCACTCCAAATACGGGTCGATAAATGACCACGCGCCCATGTTCTTCGGCTCTTCCTGACACCAGACCATTTCCGCCTGACGGAACCGCGACAGCTCGTTGATGAGCGCCTTGGCCGGGAACGGATAGAGCTGTTCGACACGCAGCAGGTAGACATCGTCGATGCCGCGCTTTTCGCGCTCTTCGTAAAGGTCGTAATAGACCTTGCCCGAGCAGAGAACGACGCGACGGATCTTTGCATCCTTCTGAAGCTTGATGCCTTCGTCCTTGTTGTACTGCGCATCGTCCCACAGCAGGCGGTGGAACGAGGATTCGCCCGACATTTCGGCCAGCGTCGAAACGGCGCGCTTGTGACGCAGCAGCGACTTCGGCGTCATCATGATAAGCGGCTTGCGGAAATCGCGCTTCATCTGGCGGCGCAGGATGTGGAAGTAGTTGGCGGGCGTCGTGACGTTCGCGACCTGCATGTTGTCTTCGGCGCAGAGCTGGAGATAACGTTCCAGACGGGCCGAGGAGTGTTCCGGACCCTGGCCTTCATAGCCGTGCGGCAGAAGGCAGACGAGGCCGGACATGCGCAGCCACTTGCGTTCGCCCGACGAGATGAACTGGTCGAACACGACCTGTGCACCGTTGGCGAAATCGCCGAACTGGGCTTCCCACAGAACCAGAGCGCGCGGGTCGGACAGCGAATAGCCATATTCGTAGCCAAGCACTGCTTCTTCCGAGAGCATCGAATTGATGGCCTCGTAGATCGCCTGCCCCTTCTGGATATTGTTGAGCGGGATGTAGCGGTTCTGGTTCTCCTGATCGTAGAGAACAGTATGACGCTGCGAGAAGGTGCCGCGCTCGACATCCTGGCCGGACAGGCGAACAGGGCTGCCTTCGGCGACCAGCGAGCCGAACGCCAGCGATTCAGCCGTTGCCCAGTCGATCCCCTCGCCCGTTTCCATCATCTTGGCGCGGTTGTCGAGGAAGCGCTGAATCGTGCGGTGGACGTGGAAGTCCTTCGGCACTTCGACGAGCTTCTTGCCGATTTCCTTGAGCGTCTTCATCGGCACGGCGGTTTTGCCGCGGCGCTGCTCGTCGGCATTGTCGGCGGTGCGCAGACCAGCCCACGCGCCGTCCAGCCAGTCGGCCTTGTTCGGCTTGTAGCTCTGGCCGGCTTCAAATTCGGTTTCCAGATTTTCGCGCCACTGCGCTTTCATCTGGTCGATTTCTTCCTGCTTGATCAGGCCTTCCGCGATGAGCTTGTCGCTGTAGAGCTGCACCGTGGTCTTGTGCCCACGGATCGCCTTGTACATCAGCGGCTGCGTGAAGGACGGCTCGTCGCCTTCGTTGTGACCGAAGCGGCGATAGCAGAACATGTCGATG
The DNA here is from genome assembly GCF_008932435.1 of Brucella pseudintermedia. GTDB lineage: Bacteria > Pseudomonadota > Alphaproteobacteria > Rhizobiales > Rhizobiaceae > Brucella > Brucella pseudintermedia. Next base: position 112,136 of record NZ_WBWE01000009.1, read on the forward strand.
ACCACCGGCTTGTGGAAGGTCATGCGGAACTCGGTCGCAACCTTGGCAGCGAACACCACGGCTTCCGGATCGTCGCCGTTGACGTGGAAGATCGGCGCCTCGATCATCTTCGCCACATCTGACGGATAAGGCGACGAACGCGAGAAGGCCGGATTGGTGGTGAAACCGATCTGGTTGTTGATGATGAAATGCACCGTACCGGCAACGCGGTGGCCCTTCAGTCCCGAAAGGCCAAGACACTCGGCCACAACGCCCTGACCGGCAAAGGCGGCATCGCCATGCAGCAGGAGCGGCAGAACCTTGGCGCGGGTTGCAAGCGGAACCATGTCGTCGCGGGTGCGTCCGGCCAGCAGGTCCTGCTTGGCGCGTGCCTTGCCCATGACGACCGGGTTGACGATTTCAAGGTGCGACGGGTTGGCGGTGAGCGACAGGTGGACCTTGTTACCGTCGAACTCGCGGTCCGACGAAGCGCCCAGATGGTACTTCACGTCGCCCGAACCTTCCACATCGTCGGGGGCATAGGAGCCGCCCTTGAACTCGTGGAAGATGGCACGATGCGGTTTGCCCATGACCTGGCTGAGCACGTTCAGGCGGCCACGGTGGGCCATGCCCAGAATGATTTCCTTGACGCCCATGGCGCCGCCGCGCTTGACGATCTGCTCAAGGGCGGGGATCAGCGATTCACCGCCATCAAGACCGAAACGCTTGGTGCCCTTGTACTTGACGTCGATGAACTGCTCAAAGCCTTCCGCTTCGATCAGCTTCGACAGGATGGCCTTCTTGCCTTCCGGCGTGAAAGCAACCTTTTTGTCCGGGCCTTCGATGCGTTCCTGAATCCAGGCCTTTTCAGCCGGATCGGAGATATGCATGAATTCGACGCCGATCGTGCCGCAATAGGTGCGCTTCAGAATGTCGAGCATTTCCGGCACGGTCGCATATTCGAGGCCGAGCACGTTGTCGATGAAGATCTTGCGGTTGTAATCGGCAGGCGTGAAACCGTAGTTTTCCGGTTCCAGCTCGTTATAGTCGTTCGGCTTTTCGGAGAGGCCGAGCGGATCGAGATTGGCGTGCAGATGGCCGCGCATCCGATAGGCGCGGATCATCATGATGGCGCGAACGCTGTCGCGTGCAGCCTGCGTGATCTCTTCGCTGGTCAGGGCAGCACCGGTGGCGCCCTTGGCTTCGCCCTTCGCAGCCTTGCCCTTCAGCTTGTCGGTGACATGCTTTTCGACTTCAGCCCAGTTGCCGTCGAGCGCGGAAATGAGTTCGCCATTGGCGGCGATCGGCCAGTTCTTCCTGGTCCAGGACGCGCCTTCGGCGTTTTTCTTCACATCGTCGGCATTGTCGCCCAGCTTGGCGAAGAAATCGCGCCACTGCGGATCGACCGAATTCGGATCGTCCTCATATTTGGCGTACAGCTCCTCGATATAGTCGGCATTGCCGCCATAGAGGAATGAGGTAAGGGCGAAAACGTCGTTGGCTTGTTCTTGCCTTGCCATAGCCTATCCGGAGCAGCGCTCCGTCTCCTTGTCAGTGGCTCATCTTGCGCGGGCCGGAAGCTTTTGACCTTCATCCCTCACGCCGCCGGGGAGGAACCGCTACAGACCCCGGCATAACTAAACTCTACGCGTCGGAACGGTCATATCCGTTCCCTTGTCGCCGGAATGGCCCGGCTATCATGCCAAACCCGGCAGCGGCTTTCGCCGCAGCCGGGATATTCAGATCGATGACCGATCTCAGCCCTTGAGGACTTCGACCAGCGTCTTGCCAAGCTGCGCCGGCGACGGCGACACGCGAATGCCAGCCGATTCCATGGCCGCAATCTTGTCTTCCGCGCCGCCCTTGCCGCCGGAGATCACGGCGCCAGCATGGCCCATGGTGCGTCCGGCAGGAGCCGTGCGGCCAGCGATGAAGCCGACCATCGGCTTCTTGCGGCCACGCTTGGCTTCGTCCTTGAGGAACTGCGCCGCATCTTCTTCAGCCGAGCCGCCAATTTCGCCGATCATGACGATCGACTTGGTTTCGTCGTCGGCCAGGAACATTTCCAAAACGTCGATGAACTCGGTGCCCTTGACCGGATCGCCGCCGATACCGACAGCGGTGGTCTGGCCGAGGCCTTCGTTCGAGGTCTGGAACACAGCTTCATAGGTAAGCGTGCCGGAGCGCGATACAACGCCCACCGAACCCTTCTTGAAGATATTGCCCGGCATGATGCCGATCTTGCATTCTTCAGGGGTCAGGATGCCGGGGCAGTTCGGTCCGAGCAGGCGCGACTTCGAGCGTTCCAGACGCTCCTTGACGCGAACCATGTCCATGACCGGAATGCCTTCGGTGATGCAGACGATGAACGGAATCTCAGCTTCGATGGCTTCGATGATCGCATCGGCTGCGCCTGCTGGCGGAACATAGATCACGGATGCGTCGGCGCCCGTGCGTTCCTTGGCTTCGGCAACGGTTGAGAAGATCGGGAGCTTTTCGCCCTTCGAGCCTTCCCAGGTTTCGCCGCCCTTCTTCGGGTGGATACCGCCGACCATCTGCGTGCCGTAATAGGCAAGCGCCTGTTCGGTGTGAAAGGTGCCGGTCTTGCCGGTCAGGCCCTGTACGAGAACCTTGGTGTCCTTGTTGACGAGAATGGACATGCCTTAATTCCCCTTCACTGCAGCGACGATCTTCTGCGCCGCATCGTCGAGATCGTCGGCCGAAATGACGTTCAGGCCGCTCTCGTTGATGATCTTCTTGCCGAGTTCGACATTGGTGCCTTCGAGACGGACAACCAGCGGAACCTTGAGGCCGACTTCCTTGACCGCGGCGATCACGCCTTCGGCGATGACGTCGCACTTCATGATGCCGCCGAAGATGTTGACCAGAATGCCCTGGACAGCCGGATCGGCGGTGATGATCTTGAACGCCGCCGTCACCTTCTCCTTGGAAGCGCCGCCGCCAACGTCGAGGAAGTTGGCAGGTTCTGCGCCGTAGAGCTTGATGATGTCCATCGTTGCCATGGCAAGGCCTGCGCCGTTGACCATGCAGCCGATATTGCCGTCGAGGGCGACATAAGCGAGGTCGTACTTGGACGCTTCGATCTCTTTTTCGTCTTCTTCCGACAGATCGCGCAGTTCCTGAATGTCAGGATGACGGAACAGCGCATTGCCGTCGAACGACACCTTGGCGTCGAGAACGCGCACGCGGCCATCGGTCATGACGATCAGCGGGTTGATCTCCAGAAGGCTCATGTCCTTCTCGGTGAATGCCTTGTAGAGGATCGGGAACAGCTTGAGGCCGTCTTCGCGCGCCTGACCTTCAAGCTTCAGCGCGTCGGCGAGCTTGTTGGCGTCTTCATCCGTCACGCCCTTGGCAGGGTCGATGGCGACGGTGACGATCTTTTCAGGGGTTTCTTCGGCAACGGCTTCGATGTCCATGCCGCCTTCGGTCGAAACGACGAAAGCCGGACGGCCAACAGTACGGTCGATCAGGATCGAGAGATAAAGCTCGCGATCAATGTCGGCGCCGTCTTCGATGTAGAGACGGTTAACCTGCTTGCCGGCAGGGCCGGTCTGCTTGGTGACCAGCGTGTTGCCCAGCATTTCCTTCGCATTGGCAACCACTTCCTCGACAGACTTGGCGAGGCGCACGCCGCCCTTTGCATCGGCTGGCAGTTCCTTGAACTTGCCCTTGCCGCGTCCGCCAGCATGGATCTGGCTCTTGACAACATAAAGCGGTCCGGGAAGCGTCTTTGCCCATTCTTCCGCCTGTTCGACGGAATAGACAGCCACACCATTGGCGATCGGCGCGCCGTAGGTGTGAAGCAGGCGCTTGGCCTGGTATTCGTGAATATTCATCTGGTTGTCCTCTGCGGATTCCCGGTCCGTTGCTTATTGGAATTGAACGGAACCGGTACGGATTGACAGCCGGAAAAGGCCGGAGCCGCAAGGAAGCGACAATCCGGCCTTGTCTGGAATTTTACTTCAGCGACGGAGCGATGGCGATGCAGGCTTCGCAAAGACCGGCGACGGAGGCCACCGACTTGTCGAACTGCGCCTTCTCGTCCTTGTCGAGATCGATTTCGATGATGCGCTCGACGCCATTGGCGCCGATCACGGTCGGCACGCCGACATACATATCCTTGACGCCGTACTGGCCCGAAAGCTGGGCAGCGACCGGCAGGACGCGCTTCTTGTCCTTGAGGTAGGATTCAGCCATCTGGATGGCCGACGAGGCCGGAGCGTAGAAAGCCGAACCGGTCTTGAGCAGGCCGACGATTTCCGCGCCGCCGTCACGGGTGCGCTGGATGATCTTGTCGAGCTTGTCCTGGCTGGTCCAGCCCATCTTGACGAGGTCCGGCAGCGGAATGCCCGCAACGGTCGAGTAGCGAGCCAACGGAACCATGCTGTCGCCGTGGCCGCCCAGCACGAATGCCGTGACGTCTTCAACCGAGACGTTGAATTCTTCCGAGAGGAAATAACGGAAGCGGGCGCTGTCGAGAACGCCAGCCATGCCGACAACCTTGTGCGCCGGAAGACCGGAGAACTTCTGCAGCGCCCACACCATGGCGTCGAGCGGGTTGGTAATGCAGATGACGAAAGCTTCAGGGGCATATTTCTTGATGCCCGCGCCAACTTGTTCCATCACCTTGAGGTTGATGCCCAGAAGGTCGTCGCGGCTCATGCCCGGCTTGCGCGGCACGCCTGCGGTCACGATGACAACGTCTGCGCTTTCGATTGCAGCGTAGTCGTTGGCGCCGGTGTACTTCGCATCAAAACCGTCAACGGGCGAAGATTCGGCAATGTCCAGTCCCTTACCCTGCGGGATGCCTTCCGCAATGTCGAAAAGGACGACGTCGCCGAGTTCCTTCAGACCGGCCAGATGAGCGAGCGTGCCGCCGATCATGCCGGAGCCGATGAGGGCAATCTTGTTGCGTGCCATGATTGTTTCTTTCCTCACTTTTGATCCAGAAACGCATCAAGCCCATCCGGAATCCTCCCCGGAAACGCTCAAGCGTTGGAACTGCGAGATAGGACTCTTTGACGAGAAACTCAACTCATTATTTTGCGACTAATGTTTTCAATCGGTTAGATTTATCGGTTCTTACGTAAACGTAAGATAATCTGTCCTTTTCAAGGCAAAAGCGGCCTTCCCGCCGTCGCAGACCATCCCCAGCGAAGCGGCAATGGAGCAACCGGCAAGCTGCCAATTCCAATAGCCTTGCGCACCCGCCCAAAACCGGTTCTGGAGTCAAACCGGGTGCCGCCTCGGAAATGCCGCGCAAACGCGCCCCGCCTTCCGCATGAATTGCATGAGCAACATAGCCCACCGGGCTTATAAGTCCAGTCTGTGGCAGTCTGATGATGGGACCGAGATGACCGTTATCCAGCCTTGCCGGGCGGCTCGGTCAGATATTCCGCGCTCTGCATTTCGAAGAGGCGGGAAGCGGTGCGGTCGAACTCGAAGGCTTCCGTGCCCTTGTTGGCAAGGTACAGCTTTTCTGGTTGCGCTTCGGCGGAAATGAACACACGCGCATGGTGATCGTAAAGCACGTCGACCAGCAGAATGAAGCGCTTGGCCTCGTTGCGTCGCGAATAATCCAGCACCGGCACGTCGTCAATGAACAGCGTGGGATAGCGGTTCACGATGGCAATATAGTCCGCAGCACCAAGCGGCTTCGAGCACAATGCATCGAAGGTGAAGCGTGCCGCGCCCGGAATGGCGCGCGGCACGTCGATATCGCGCCCCTTGATGCGGATGACGTCCGGCTTTTCCTGCGCGCCATCCTTTTGCGCTGCCCAGGCCGCATCCATGCGCTTGGTGGTTTCGGCACCGAGCGGCGACAGATAGACCGGCTGGCGATCGAGCTTTTCCAGGCGATAGTCGGTGCGCGAATCCAGATTGATCACATCGACATGGCTCTTGAGAATATCGACAAAGGGCAGGAAGAGCTGCCGGTTCAGACCATCGCGATAGAGATTGTCCGGCGCGACGTTGGATGTCGCCACCAGCACCACCCCACGGGTGAACAGTGCACTGAACAGGCGCGACAGGATCATCGCATCGGCAATGTCGGTCACGGTAAATTCGTCGAAGCACAACACCCAGGCCTGCTGGGCCAACGCTTCGGCCACCGGCGGGATCGGATCGTCCTGCTTGGTCTCGCCGCGCTTCAGCGCCTGGCGATGCGCGTAGATGCGCTCATGCACATCGGCCATGAAATCATTGAAATGCGCGCGGCGCTTGCGTTCGACCGGCAGAAGCGAAAAGAACATATCCATCAGCATGGTCTTGCCGCGCCCGACCTCGCCGTGCACGTAAAGCCCCTTGATGACGCTCGTTCCCTCCTTGCGCTTGCCGAACAGCCAGCCGAGCGCGCTCGACTTGCGTGACAGGCGCTTGGTGCAGATTTCCTCGATCAGCCGATCATAACGGCTCGTCAGTTCGAGTTGAGCGGGATCGGCTTCCACATCGCCCGCCGTGACCATTGCATCGTAATGTTCGCGGAGGGAGGGAAACGCCTTGAGATTACCGTCGAAAGACATGACAGGTTCCGGTGAAACCTTTATCCAACAATTGGCGGAGCCGCCCGAAGACGCTCCGCCTCATAGAATGCTGCCGCCGAGGGCGGAGCGTGAAAACAATCAGCGCGAAAGCGATACCGCCTGCCCGCCCGAGGTTTGCCCGTCGAAGCGGCTCTGTCCCGAAGAATAGAGCGAAGCGACAGTGCCGCCATTCGCATCATAGAGAACGAGCTGCTTGCCATTGACGGCCCAGGAAGCAAGATTGCCGAGTTCGCCGGGGCAACGCAGCGGACCAGCGCGGTAGCCCTGACCATATTTGGTCTGCGGCGTTGCGATCTTGCAGCTCTGGCCGCCGAGCGACGCGTTCCAGACACCGGCGACGGAGCCGGGTGTCAGATCGGGCGCGGAAGCCGGCGGCAGGCTTGCAACCTGCGTGCCGGGCTGCGCATTCGGGTTCGTGGTCGGGGCCGTCGGGAACTGCGAAGCATTGGGAGAAGAAAGATTGCCCTTTTGCACCGTGCCTGCCGGGGCGGCGGCAACTGGTGGAGGCGGGGGCGGGGGCGAAACCGTATCGAGATTGCCGAACCGGGAGCTCTGGCACCCGGCCAGGACAATGCCAGCCGCCGCGAGGCTGAGCAGACTTGCTTTCGAAATTCCCATCTGGTTCTCCATTTCCGCATTTCTCATCAGGGGTGGGGATGCCCCGGACTTCCCAGCGAAGCCCTGCAATGTGACAATATTGGACCGATAAAATGGCTATATGGTTAAAAAAGCAACACCAGCACCTGTCATTTTTTCCCTCCAAACCCTTCAACATCGCTTGAAAGGACCCAATAATCCTGAAACTGGGACAGGAAGGCCACAGTTTCTCCGATATTGAAAGCTGTTCTGGCGAAACGTACGGGCCGCAACTTTTCGCAATCGCATCCGGGTACTGGCAATTTGCGGGCTTTTCCGCCATATAGACCCTAATTGTCCCATAGGCTTCATGAGCATAAGCCGCAGGAAAACGGAACCACGATAGTTATGGCCACCAGGGCAGCCTTCGCCAAGATGAACGGGCTCGGCAATCAGATCATCGTTGCCGACATGCGCGGTCGCGCAGACCGGATCACGCCGGAAGCCGCGATCCGTCTTGCGGGCGACAGCGAAACCGCCTTCGATCAGATCATGGCGATCCACGATCCGCGCGTCGCGGGAACCGACAACTATATAGCGATCATCAATTGCGACGGCACGGAAGCACAGGCTTGCGGCAACGGCACGCGCTGCGTCGTGCAGGCGCTGGCCGCCGAAACCGGCAGGCAGCATTTCACCTTTGAGACCCGCGCCGGAATCCTGACCGCAACCGAACATGAAGACGGCCTGATTTCGGTCGACATGGGCAAGCCGAGCTTCGATTGGCAGGACATTCCGCTTGCCGAAGAATTTCGCGATACGCGCATGATCGAATTGCAGGTCGGTCCCATTGACGCGCCGGTGCTGCATTCGCCGTCGGTCGCCTCCATGGGCAACCCGCATGCCGTCTTCTGGGTCGACCGCGATATCTGGTCCTATGAGCTGGAAAAATTCGGGCCTCTTCTGGAACATCATCCGATATTCCCCGAACGCGCCAATATCTCCATTGCCCATGTCACCTCGCCAGAGACGATTGACCTGCGCACCTGGGAACGCGGTGCGGGCCTGACCCGCGCCTGCGGCTCCGCCGCCTGCGTCGCCGCCGTTTCGGCAGCGCGCACGCGCCGCACCGGGCGCACGGTCACCGTCAATGTTCCGGGCGGCCCTCTCCTGATCAAATGGCGCGACGACGATCATGTCATGATGACCGGCCCCGCCGAATGGGAATTTTCCGGCACGTTCGATCCCGCAACCGGCGAATGGAGCCGTGACGCCCAGACGGACAAGCCAATTGACAGGCCAACTGACAAGGGTGCAGCCTGATGTCGGTGGAAGTCGTAACTTTCGGATGCCGTCTCAACACCTATGAATCCGAGGTGATGAAGCGCGAGGCCGATGCCGCTGGACTGGGCGAATTGAAGGATGGCGCAATCATCTTTAATACCTGTGCCGTGACGGCGGAAGCCGTGCGCCAGGCACGTCAGGCGATCCGCAAGGCCCGCCGCGAAAATCCGGAAGCGCGCATCATCGTCACCGGCTGCGCCGCGCAGACCGAAGCCGACAATTTTGCCGCCATGGACGAAGTGGACCTCATTCTCGGCAATGAGGAAAAGCTGAAATCCAATTCCTACCGGATGCTGCCAGATTTCGGCGTCAACCAGTTCGAAAAGGTGCGCGTCAACGACATCATGGAAGTGCGCGAAACCGCGAGCCATATGGTCGACGCCATCGAGGGCCGCGCACGCGCTTTCGTGCAGGTGCAAAATGGCTGCGATCATCGCTGCACCTTCTGCATCATTCCCTATGGCCGCGGCAATTCGCGTTCCGTGCCGATGGGCGCGGTGGTGGATCAGGTCAAGCGTCTCGTCGGCAACGGCTATGCTGAAGTGGTGCTGACCGGCGTGGACATGACTTCCTACGGTCCCGACCTTCCCGGCAATCTTCGCCTCGGCAAGCTGGTGAAAACCGTGCTGGCACAAGTGCCGGATTTGCAGCGCCTGCGCCTGTCATCCATCGATTCCATCGAGGCCGATGACGATCTGATGGAGGCCATCGCCACTGAAAAGCGGCTGATGCCGCATCTGCACCTGTCGCTACAGGCGGGCGACGACATGATCCTGAAGCGCATGAAGCGCCGCCATCTGCGCGATGATTCGATCCGCTTCTGCGAAACGGTGCGTGGGCTTCGTCCCGATATCGTCTTCGGCGCGGATATCATCGCCGGTTTCCCGACCGAAACCGAGGAAATGTTCCAGAACTCGTTGAAGATCGTTGAGGAATGCGGGCTGTCCCACTTGCACGTCTTCCCCTACAGCGCACGCGAAGGCACGCCTGCCGCCCGCATGCCACAGGTGCGGCGCGAGATCGTCAAGGAACGCGCTGCCCGCCTGCGCGCTGAAGGCGACCGTGCTTATGAAAAGCACCTCGCTTCTCTCAATGGCACAGTTCAGCGCCTGCTGGTCGAGAAGGAAGGCATTGCACGCACGGAAGGCTTTACGCTGGCATCGGTGGACGGTGGCGCACCGGGCGAGATCATCGAACGTATCGTGACAGGGCATGACGGTGAGAAGCTTCTCACCCGCAAGGTCGAGCCACAGGCAGCATAAGAGAATCAGAAGCGACACAATGGCAATCGGTTTCATCAAGAAAATGTTCTCCTTCGGCAAGAAGGAGGTTGAGGAAAAGCCGGTCGAGCAACCAGCGACCGATGCCGTGGAAACGGCTTTGGAAACAAAGCTTCCTGAAGCTGCCGAAGCGCCCAAGGAAACCGAAAATTCTGTCGTTGAAGCGGTCGTTTCCGAACCGGAAGCGCCCGTGATCGCCAGTGAGCCTGAGCCGATTGAAGAGCCTGCCTCTGAAACGGTTGCGGAAGAAAAGGCAGAGCCGGAGCATCCGGTAGCCGAGATTGAAATCCCGATTGAACAGCCTCCAGTGATGGAGCCAATCGTGGTCGAGGCCCCTGCGCCAGAATCTATTGTCGAGCCTGTTGTCGGGCCCGAGCCGGAACCAGTTGCCGAGCCTGAACCGCCCGAAGTCGCAAAAGCTGCTGATGCACCCATTGTGGAGGAAGCGGTCGAACCCGCACGTCAGCCAGAGCCCGTGAAGCCGAAAAAGGTAAAAGTTACCAAGGCGGTCGAGGAAACGGCGGAGGAAGCGCCTGTCGAGATCGCACCGGAGCCAAAGCTTTCCTGGTTCGAGCGCCTGCGTCGCGGGCTTGCCCGCTCATCCAGTTCGCTCAGCGAATCCATCGGCGGCATTTTCACCAAGCGCAAGCTTGATGACGACACGTTGCAGGATCTCGAAGACGTGCTGATTCAGGCCGATCTCGGGCTTGAAACCGCCATGCGCGTTACCGACGCGCTTGCCTCGGGCCGCTACGGCAAGGACGTGACGGGTGAGGAAGTGCGCGCCATCATGGGCGCGGAAATCGAGAAAGTTCTGGGTCCGGTGGCCAAGCCGCTGGAGCTTGACCTGTCGCACAAGCCGCATGTGATCCTCGTCGTCGGCGTCAACGGCACCGGCAAGACCACGACAATCGGCAAGCTTGCCGCAAAGCTCACCGCGGGCGGCCTCAAGGTCATGCTGGCGGCTGGCGATACGTTCCGCGCTGCAGCCATCGAGCAGTTGCATATCTGGGGCGAGCGCACCGGCTCCCCGGTTGTCTCCTCCAAACTCGGCGCCGACGCGGCTGGCCTTGCCTATGATGCGTGGGAAAAGGCCAAGGAAGCGGGCAGCGACGTTCTCATCATCGATACGGCCGGACGCTTGCAGAACAAGGCCGAGCTGATGGACGAGCTCGCCAAGATCGTGCGCGTGCTGGGCAAGCACGACCCGGAAGCGCCGCATACGGTGCTGCAGACGCTTGACGCCACCACTGGCCAGAACGCGCTCAATCAGGTCGAGATTTTCAAGAATATCGCGGGCGTCAACGGCCTCGTCATGACCAAGCTTGACGGAACCGCGCGCGGCGGCATTCTGGTCGCGATTTCGGCCAAGCATAAATTGCCGATCTATTTCATCGGCGTCGGCGAAGGCGTCGACGATCTGGAACCCTTTGCGGCCAAGGATTTTGCCCGCGCCATCGCAGGAGTTGCCTGATGGAGCATCCCGTTTTCGAACGCGACCCGTCGCAGAAAAGCGAAGCCGAGCGCCGGGAAGTGCCGCCGCTCCTGAAGCTGGCGCTAGAGCTGGGACCGCTTCTGGTCTTCTTCTTCGCCAATGCGCGTGGAGAAAGCCTGATCGAGCACTTTCCGGTGCTGGCCTCCATCGGTGCGCCGATCTTTCTCGCCACCGCCCTGTTCATGGCCGCGACGGTGATTGCGCTTGCCATTTCATGGTCGATGACGCGCACACTGCCCATCATGCCGCTCGTTTCCGGCATCGTCGTGCTGGTGTTCGGCGCGCTGACGCTCTGGCTGCGCAACGACACTTTCATCAAGATGAAGCCCACCATCGTCAACACGCTGTTTGGCGTAATCCTGCTCGGCGGCCTCTTCTTCGGCAAATCCCTGCTCGGCTATGTGTTCGATTCGGCCTTCCGCCTCGATGCCGAGGGCTGGCGAAAGCTGACGCTGCGCTGGGGCCTGTTCTTCATCTTCCTCGCCGTGGTCAATGAAGTGGTCTGGCGAAATTTCTCGACCGATGCCTGGGTATCGTTCAAGGTCTGGGGCATTATGCCCATCACCATTGTCTTCACGCTTTTACAAATGCCGCTTATCCAGAAGCATTCACTGACGGAAGACAACAAGACTGCATAGCAACGGGAGGACAGGCACCATGAACGGGATCGCACCACGGCTTGAAATTGAACAGTTCATCTGCCGCAGCGATAATTACGGCGTCCTGATTCACGATCCCCAAAGTGCGCTGACCGCCACCATCGATGCGCCCGACGCGGCAGCAATCGAGGCCGCGCTGCAGCGGCGCGGCTGGACGCTCGATTTCGTCTTCACCACCCATCACCATCTCGACCATGTCGAGGGCAATGAAACGCTGAAGGCGAAATACGGTGTCAGCATCATCGGCCCAAAAGCCGAAGAAACGAAGATTCCCGGCATCGACCGGACCGTGCAGGACGGCGACGAGTTCACATTCGGCCTTTTCCGCGTGAAGGCCATTGCGACACCGGGCCATACCGCAGGCGAGGTTTCCTATTATCTGCCGGAAGCAAAGGCCGTCTTCACCGGCGACACGCTGTTCGCGCTTGGCTGCGGACGGCTGTTCGAGGGAACGCCGCTCACCATGTTCCAGTCGCTGCAGAAGCTAATTGCGCTTCCCGGCGACACGGCGGTCTATTGCGGCCATGAATATACCGAAAGCAATGCGCGTTTTGCGCTCACCATCGACCCGGCCAATTCCGCTCTCAAAGAGCGCGCCGCCGAGATTGCAAGGCTGCGTGCTGCCGATCGCATGACATTGCCGTCAAGCATCGCGCTGGAAATGGCGACTAACCCCTTCCTACGCTGGCATGATGCCGGCATTCGCAGCCGCCTCGGCTTGCAGGATGCGCCCGACGAGGCCGTTTTCGCCGAAATCCGCAAGCGCAAGGATATGTTCTGACATATGTTATTGCTATTTGAGAGCGCGAATCGTTCCATAGTTCGAGGATAGAAAAATGACGGTGTTTTCCCGTTTCAAGATTGCAGGCAGCGCCGTTTTCCTCGGCCTTTCACTTATCGCCCTGCCCGTTTCAACCGGCGTCGCGTTTGCCGACGACCTACTGCTCGACGTCGCACCGAAGCAGACGCCTGCCGAAATCAACAATTTCAAGCTCAGTGAAGATTTCCTGTCGCGCATGGAAAAGGTGCAGGAACAACTCGGCGGCATGGAACTCTCGGCGACGGAAGAGGAAGGACAGGATGCCACGCCGTCCTTCGACAAGATGGTGAAAAGCATCGAAACCCGCCCCCAGGTCGTGGAAGTGCTGAGAGCCCAGAACATCACGCCGTCCGACTATATTCTGGGTTATTTCGCCCTTATGAGCAGTCTTGCCGCGGCTGACGCCGAGAGCGAGCCGCAGCTGGTGGACGAATTAAAGGACATCAATCCCGAACATCTTGCCTTCGGCAAGCAATATAGCGAGCGCATCCGCGTCCTGATTGGAGAATGACATCAAAGTTCGGCGATGCGGACATATGGATTTTTTTTAAGCATATCTTATCGAGCCTCGCTTCACATCGGTCAGATCACAAACTCTTGCATATATTGACACAATATATTTTAGTTTATTACTATACTATTACAATTTTTGAAATGTATTTACCAATTTTTATTTGGAAATATCATAATTTCATTAATATAACGGATAAACTATCATAAAATAGACAAATTCTAAGCGATAATGCAAATTGCATTATTTATAAAAACTCTTAGTTTATAAATAATATATTAGTATACATTTACAAGGAAAATGCTATGTATTTTATTGATTATAATACGTATAGATCGATAAATAGTTTTAATTCCCGCGTTCGATTTCTTGTATTGCACTACACCGCTCAGAATTTTAAAGTTTCTATTGAGGAGTTAACAGGACAAGATGTTAGTTCTCACTATCTTGTTCCAGATCCAAAAGATCAAACATACATTGATGCAGGGTTTAAAGATATTAAAATATTCAATCTTGTCGATGAGGCACAGCGAGCGTGGCATGCCGGGTTAAGCGCTTGGAGCAATCGTGAAAATATCAATGACACTTCAATTGGTATTGAAATCGTCAACCTTGCCTCAGAAGAACATGGAAAGTTTACTTTCCCACCCTATGATTCGTCACAGATTAAAGCCGTGATACAGTTATGTGCTATTATCATACAGCGTTATCCAGAGATCACTCCAACGCATATTGTTGGACATTCTGATATTGCGATCGGACGGAAGAGCGATCCAGGTGCAGCTTTCCCTTGGGAAGACCTCTATAAAGCAGGCATCGGAGCATGGTATGACAATAGTATAAAGAAAAAATATATTGATAAATTTTCCAAACAAGGTCTTCCAAACCAGTCAGACATAGTTTCTAAATTGAAAACATACGGCTATAATGTCAAGGATGCATCAAGCCCGGATGGATATCAAAAGCTAATACGCGCTTTTCAACTTCATTTTCGTCAAAAAGACTATAGTGGAAAAGCTGACATTGAAACAGTAGCTATTCTTTATGCTTTGGTTGAGAAATATTTTGAAAAACAGAGCGCTATTGCATGATAATAGAGCATAAGCTTTGATAATACCAAAGCTCGATGCATTGCCCGCGTCGAGCTTTGGTACAAGTTACCTTCCGCAAGGCAGATTACTGTTTCAACAATCGCAATGCATTGATCGTCACGAGCACGGTTGCGCCTGTATCGGCCAGAATTGCAGGCCAGAGGCCGGTGATGCCCAGAACGGTGGTCACCAGAAAGACAGCCTTCAATCCAAGCGCAATGGCAATGTTCTGATGGATATTGCGCATGGTTCGCTTGGAAAGATCCACCATTTCCGCCACGTCGCCAACCCGTCCGTGCAGGACTGCTGCGTCAGCCGTCTCCAGCGCCACGTCGGTACCGCCGCCCATGGCGATGCCGATATCGGCGGCAGCCAGCGCTGGCGCATCGTTGATGCCATCGCCAATCTTGGCGACGATCAGCCCTTCCTTGCGCAATTCGCCGACGATACGCTGCTTGTCTTCCGGCAGAAGCTCGGCCCGCACCTCGATCCCGAGATCGCGTCCGACAGCTTCTGCGGTGCGGCGATTATCACCGGTCAGCATGACCGTGCGAATATTGGCGCTTTTCAGCTCCTGCAAACCGACAATGGCATCGGCGCGGGGTTCGTCACGCATGGCGATTGCACCGGCGATCTTGCCGTTGGCCACCAACACGGAAACCGTCTTCCCCTCGTCATTGCAGGCGGCAATGCGACCGGCCAATACATCGGGAATGGCGGCAATATCATTGGCCGCACGGCGCGACCCCAAAAAGAGGTCCTTCTCGCCGACCATACCCGATACACCCTTACCGCCATGGGCCTTGCCCTTGGTAACGGGGGAAGGTTTCAGGCCGCGCTGTTCGGCAGCACTGACGATCGCCAATGCCAGCGGATGGCTCGAGCCTGCATCCAGGGACGCGGCAAGGCGCAGCACCTCGTCCTCGGACAGATCGCCCGCAAGCACATCCGTCACCTTCGGCTTGCCTTCGGTCAGCGTCCCGGTCTTGTCGAAGCAGGCTGCTGTAATCTTGCCGATGGTTTCCAGCACCGCGCCGCCCTTCATGAGAAGGCCGCGCCGCGCACCCGACGAAAGAGCCGCTGCGATGGCGGCAGGCGTTGAGATGACCAGCGCGCAAGGGCAGCCGATCAGAAGGATCGCGAGACCCTTGTAGATCCATTCATTCCAGTCGGCACCCGCAACGAGCGGCGGCAGGATGGCGACGAGCGCCGCCACGACGACCACGCCCGGCGTGTAATAGGTGGAAAAACGATTGATAAAACGCTCGGTCGGGGCCTTGGCCTCTTGCGCTTCTTCCACCAGCCGCACGACCCGGGCGATGGTGTTGTCCTGCGCGGCGGCTGTGACCCGCACCCGCAGCACACCGTCGCCATTGATCGTGCCTGCAAAAACCATGTCGCCTTCAGCCTTGCCGACCGGCGCGCTTTCGCCGGTGACAGGCGCTTCATCGACAGCGCTTTCGCCCGTCAGGATTTCGCCATCGGCAGGCATACGGTCGCCCGGGCGGACTGAAATTACGTCGCCGACAGCCAGACTGTTGGCGGCAACTTCCGAAGTCGTCCCGTTTTTCTCAAGGAATGCGGTCTTCGGCACCAGTGCGGTGAGGGATTGAATGCTGGCGCGCGCCTTACCGGCGGCAACGCCTTCCAGAAGCTCACCGACGAGGAACAGGAACACAACGGCGGCGGCTTCCTCGGTCGCGCCGATGAACATCGCGCCGATGGCGGCAATCGTCATCAGCATCTCGATGGAAAACGGCGTGCCGTTGATGGCAGCCATATAGGCGCGCTTGGCAATCGGCAGGAGGCCGATCAGCATTGCCGCCGTAAACGCCCATAACTCAATCGCCGGATAGAGATGCCCGGCAATATAGGCCGCGACCAGCCCGCCGCCACAGGCCAGCATCATCTGGCCCTTTTTCGAGCGCCACCACGGCACAGGCTTTCTCGGCGCGCTCGCCTTCGGGGCGGAACCGGCGGCGGCGGCTTTTCCGGCAAGCGTGGTCTTGTAGCCGAGCGCCGTCACCTTGGCCGCGATTTCATCGCTCTTCGCTGTTCCGTCGTGATTGACGTTCATCGCACCGTTGGTCACCGAGACAGACACGTCCGTCACGCCCGGCAAGCGGCGCACGGCGGTATCGATCTTGGCCGCGCAGGAGGCGCAATCCATGCCGTCGACCTGAAAGCGGAAACTGTTGGCCGTCACGGCAATCTCTTTGCCGTGGGCTTCATGATCGTGATCACGGTGACCGTGGTCGCCGCCGTACGCACTATGGTCGTGGTCGTGGTCGTGGTCGTGGTCGTGGTGAGAATGATCGTGCGAATGCTCATGCTTCGTCAGTTTTTTTTCCTTTGCGGCCTTGTCCGGGGCGATGAGCTCCGCGCCATATCCGAGGCTGCGGACCTTGCCTGCGATCTTGTCGGGATCGCTTGTTCCATCGTGGCTGACGGTCATCATGCCTGTCGTAACCGACACCGACACATCCTCAATGCCGCCTACCCGCCGCACAGCCGTATCGATCTTGGCTGCGCAGGAGGCGCAATCCATGCCGTCGATGCGAAAGCGAATCTGGTTCTGTGTTTCACTCATGATCTGCTCTTTTCAGCACTGCTCTTGAATTATGTTGAGCAAGGTCTACATCCGCTAGTGACTAGAGGAGCAAGCGCAAAATGATCACAAATGTAGCAATCGGCGAAGCATCGAAGGCTAGCGGCGTGAAGGTGCCGACAATCCGCTATTATGAGCAGATCGGCCTTCTGCCGGTGCCGCCGCGCACGGAAGGCAATCGCCGCCTTTATGACCGCAACGATGTGCAGCGGCTCGTTTTCATCCGTCACGCCCGCGATCTCGGTTTCGAAGTGGATGCCATCCGCACGCTTCTCGATCTTCAGGACAATCCCGACCAGTCATGCGCGGCAGCCGATGCCATCGCACGCGCGCGCCTGAGCGATGTGGAGCACCGCATCGCAAAACTGCTCTCGCTCAAGACGGAATTGCAGCGCATGCTGGAATGCACGGCCCATGGCCGCATCGACCAGTGCCGCGTGATCGAAATCCTCGGCAACCACGAGGAATGCGCGCATCACACGCACTGAGCTGTGAACGGAGCCCAGACCGTCAGTTCACCTTGGAAAAGCGGGTAGCCTGGATCTTGAGCGTGCCGATCTGCGTGCCGATCCGCGCCACCACGGGCGCATAGATGCCGGAATTACCAAGCGAGGCGAAGGAAATCGTCATCCGGCTGCGATTGCTGAGGTAATCGATGGCCTTCTTGCCCTTCTGATAACCGGAAATCGGGATGAATTTCGCCGAGCAGATGACCGATTCGCCGGTAAAGCCATCGGTCGTGAACGATTCGGTACCGTTGAAGGAAAGCCTGATCTCCGCACGGGTCTGGCCGTCGAAGACGCTCAGCGAACGATCGCAGACTGCGCGGCCATTCTTTGCCGGTATCATGAGCGCGCTCAGCGGATCGCTGACATTCTGCAGGTCCTGCGGCGAGGTTTCCACCCAGGGGTCGCGCTTTTTCACTGGAGGCTGGTTTTCAGCCGAGACCACATTGCCATTGGCGAAGCGAATGGTAGTGCTCTTGTTCTTGCGGCCATGCTTATAGGCCAGATCGAAGCTCTTCGGCACGACCTTGCCGCTGACGGCGCTGCCGGTAACGTGAACGGTGCCGTCCGTATCATCGAACACCCGCGCCAGACCGGAAGTCAGAAACCGGCCATTGAGATTGTAATTCGCGCCATTGACCGTAGTTTCTATAGCGGATCGTGCAATGGAAAGCCCGAAAATGGAAATATCGTACTCGGTCCGGTAGAGATCGTCGGCTCTGGCTGGTCCACTCGCAATCGCCGACCCGGCAATCACGAGTCCCGCAAGGGTCGGGACGATGCAACGCGCCAGACGGTTTCGAGCAGTTTTCAACGCATGCGACGTTTCGATCATGTTCGACATTCCTTCCGCCAGCTTTTCCAATATCGGTTTTCAACCACATTGGAACGCCGAAAAGTTGCGTGGGATTCTTCGATACAGTATCTGTGCAACAGGCAAAACCGGCGAAGTTATGATTGCAAGCTTTCGTGAAGACCATGCGAAAGCCGGAAAACCGCGTCTTTGCGCGATGGATACGGAATCTCACTTGACTGCAACGGCTGCTGTCACTATAGAAACGCGACTTTCCCAATAGGCCGCCTGTCCGAGATCGCGCGCCAGCAGCATCAAACTGCGTTGATTGCTTGAATTCGGACATTCGGGTCGGGGCCTGAAAAGAACGTAATTGAAGGTGAGACCAAAATGTCCCGCGCTTGTGAATTGACCGGCAAGTCGGTCCAGTACGGCAACAATGTCAGCCACGCGAACAACAAGACGCGTCGCCGCTTTCTGCCGAACCTCTGCAATGTTACGCTGATCTCCGAAACGCTCGGCCAGAGCTATCGTCTGCGCGTCTCCGCCAACGCCCTGCGTTCGGTTGAGCATCGCGGCGGTCTCGATGCGTTCCTCGTCAAGTCTGACGACAAGGAACTCTCGCAGCGCGCTCGCCTGCTGAAGCGCCAGATCGCCAAGAAGCAGGCTGAAGCAGCTGCTGCCTAAGCTTTCGGCCAAATGATTTGACAAAAAAGGCCGGCTTCTGTCGGCCTTTTTTGCTGGTTCCATCACCCAGGATAAAAAAATGTCAATCGAGACACGTTCTTATTCCCGGCTTATGCCTGCGATACTGGCCATGTGCGTGGCGGTTGCCGCGTCGAACATACTTGTCCAATATCCGTTCCAGCATTTCGGCCTCGGGGAAGTGCTGACCTACGGTGCCTTCACCTATCCTGTCGCCTTTCTGGTCAATGACCTGACGAATCGCCGCTTCGGCCCTGCCGCGGCGCGTAAAGTGGTCTATGCCGGTTTCGTACTGGGCGTCGTGATGTCGATCTGGCTGGCAACCCCGCGCATCGCGATTGCCTCGGGCTCCGCTTTCCTCTTCGCACAGCTGATGGACATTACTGTCTTCGACCGCCTGCGCCGCAAGACCTGGTGGAAGGCTCCCTTTGCCGCCGCCATGTTCGGCTCGGTGCTCGATACGATTCTGTTCTTCTCGATTGCCTTCGCAGCCGGATTTGCGTGGATCGACACGCTCACGGGAATGCCCGATTCGTCGCTTGTCGAACCGGCGTCCTTCCTCGGCCTCGGCGTGCCGCTCTGGGCTTCGCTCGCCTTCGGCGACTTTTTCGTGAAGGTCATCATGGGAACGCTGATGCTCATTCCCTATGGAGCAATCCTCGCCGTCTTCGCCCCGGCGCTTTACGCCCCAAATCGGATTACAGCGGAGAAGCCATAAGAAATGGGCCCGCTGGCCCCTTCAGGCTGCTGACAAACCTCCCGGCAGGGTCAAAATGACCTCAGATTCACGGAACGTCACAGATTCAAAACGTGAACAAATTGGAATCAAGCCCCTCATTTTTGACTGCCGCCAAAATCGAGGGGTTTGTAATCAATCTGAAGGGGTCCGGCGGCCCCTTTTATTTTATCGCCGACCAGCGCGCCGTCTGCCCTCGCCCGAAGCCGCAGCACCCTGCTCCTCGAACAGCGAGGCAAGCTGCTCGGTCATGGCGCCCGCCAGTTCCTCCGCATCGACGATGGTGACGGCGCGCTGATAATAACGCGTGACGTCATGGCCGATGCCGATGGCGATCAGTTCCACCGGCGAACGCGTCTCGATTTCCTCGATCACAGCGCGCAGGTGCCGCTCCAGATAGTTGCCGGGATTAACGGAGAGCGTCGAGTCGTCGACCGGCGCACCATCCGAAATCATCATCAGAATTTTGCGCTGCTCAGGCCGGCCCAGCAACCGCTGATGCGCCCAGATCAGCGCCTCGCCATCGATGTTTTCCTTCAACAGCCCTTCGCGCATCATCAGGCCGAGATTGCGCCGCGAACGCCGCCACGGCGCATCGGCGCTCTTGTAGACGATATGGCGCAGATCGTTAAGGCGGCCCGGATTGGCGGGCTTGCCGCGTCCAAGCCACGCTTCGCGCGACTGGCCACCCTTCCATGCCTTGGTGGTGAAGCCCAGAATTTCTACCTTCACGCCGCAGCGTTCTAGCGTACGGGCGAGAATATCGGCACAGGTCGCGGCAACCGTGATCGGGCGGCCGCGCATGGAGCCGGAATTGTCCAGCACCAGCGTCACGACCGTATCGCGGAAATCCGTATCGCGCTCCTGCTTGTAGGAAAGGGGCTGCGTCGGATCAATGACAATGCGCACTAGACGCGCCGAATCGAGATAGCCCTCTTCCAGATCGAAATCCCACGAGCGGTTCTGCTGCGCCATCAGGCGGCGCTGCAAGCGGTTGGCGAGACGCCCCACCACGCCCTGCAGATTGGCCAGTTGCTTGTCGAGGAAGCCGCGCAGACGATCGAGTTCCGCCTCATCGCAAAGATCGGTGGCTTCGACCTCTTCATCGAACTCGCGCGTGAAGACCTTGTAGTCGACATGCTCGGCAAAATTGGCGAAAGGCTGGTTCGGACGGCGCGTATCGCCCGGCGTTTCCGCGTCAATATCCTCGCTGTCGTCCATGTCGTCAGCGGAAGCATCGGCGGCATCCATTTCGCCCTGCTCGCCTTCGTCGCTCGAATCGTCGGATTCCTCGCTTTCAGCAGAATCGGAACCTTCCTGGCTCTCGTCGCCGCCTTCCTCGTTCTCGTCGGAATCCGGCGTCTGCTCGTCGTTCTGTTCTTCCTCGTCGCTCGGTTCTTCCTGCGACAGCTCTTCCGCCATATCCATGGAGGCCAGCATGTCACGAACCGTGCGCGCAAAAGCCTGCTGATCTTCGAGATTATCGCCAAGCCGTGCAATGTCGGCGGCGGCCTTCTGCTCAATCCAGTCGCGCCACAGTTCCAGCACTTGGCCTGCTTCCGCAGGAGCGGCCCGACCGGTCAGCTTTTCCCGCAGCAGAAGCGACACGGCCTCCTCAAGCGGCGCGTCCTCCTTGGCGGTGACGGCAGAGAAATTGGCTTTCGAATATTTGTCGGCCAGCATGGTGGAGAGGTTATCCGCCATGCCTGCCATGGCGCGCGCGCCGATGGCTTCGACACGCGCCTGCTCAACCGCGTCGTAGATCGCACGCGCCTGCTTGCCTTCCGGGGCAAGGCTGGCGTGAATGCGCGGATTGTGGCGCGCCTGGCGCAGCGCCATGGAATCGCCAAGACCGCGCGTGACGGCGATATCATGCGCGGTCGGACGCTTCGGCAGGTCGGGAAGGCGGGCGCGATTGGCGCTCAAGGCCGGGCGATCATTGGTGAACGCCACTTCCAGCTCATGCTCGCCGGAAATGGCGCGGACGCAAGCCGTTAGAGCGCGCTTGAACGGTTCGGAATCCACCGGTCCCGGTTTCCGCTCGCGCGAATTATCGCCTATTGCTGATTTCTGGCCCGACATATGCCCATCCTGACTTCGCTTTCAGGCAAGGGCGAAACCTATCGCCCCCGCATCAGACAGTGCGCTGCCGCCGGACCTGATCAGGCGGCAGGCTTCTTCCGCATCAAGCGAGAACGATATTGGCTGCCGATTCCGGCAGTTCCACGCCGAAAGCGCGCTGATAGAATTCAGCCACCGTCGCGCGTTCCAGTTCGTCGCACTTGTTGAGGAAGGTCAGGCGGAAGGCAAAGCCGATATCATTGCCGAAAATGGCAGCATTTTCAGCCCAGGTAATGACGGTACGCGGGCTCATGACGGTCGAAAGATCGCCGTTGATGAAAGCCTGGCGGGTCATGTCGGCAACGCGCACCATCTTGTTCACGGTCTCGCGGCCTTCGGCATTCTGATAATGCTTGGCCTTGGCCAGAACGATGGCCACCTCGTTATCGTGCGGCAGATAGTTCAGCGTCGTCACGATGGACCAGCGGTCCATCTGGGCCTGGTTGATCTGCTGAGTGCCGTGATAGAGGCCGGTCGTATCGCCCAGACCGACGGTGTTGGCGGTCGCGAACAGGCGGAAGGCCGGATGCGGGCGGATAACACGGCTCTGGTCGAGGAGCGTCAGGCGGCCCGAGGATTCCAGAACGCGCTGAATGACGAACATCACGTCCGGGCGGCCGGCGTCGTATTCGTCGAACACCAGCGCCACATTGTGCTGATAGGCCCAGGGCAGGATGCCGTCCTTGAACTCGGTAACCTGCACGCCTTCCTTGACCACGATGGCGTCCTTGCCGACGAGATCGATACGGCTGACATGGCTGTCGAGGTTGACGCGCACGCAAGGCCAGTTGAGGCGGGCCGCGACCTGCTCGATATGGGTCGATTTGCCGGTGCCGTGATAGCCCGAAACCATCACGCGGCGGTTGTAGGCAAAGCCTGCGAGAATCGCGAGCGTCGTCTGACGGTCGAAAAGATAATCCGGATCAAGCTCCGGCACATAGGAATCGCCCGCCGCATAGGCCGGCACCGTCATGTCGGAGTCGATCCCGAACACTTCGCGTACCGAAACCGTCGTATCCGGCAAATTGGCTATATCCCGCTCAACCTTGTTCATCATGCCTCCAGAGCGGCAGGCAGCGACCGGCCGCGTATTGATACCGGCAAGCTGCCGACCGGCAACTTTCATCCGCGGGCATGTTTTTCCGGCGAGCCGGACGGTATGCCCCTTCCGTAATTCGTTGCGGGCATCCGTGCTTGCATCCACGCATCGGCGCGGCAGAAGAATGTCCGTCGGAGCCGTCGGCGACAACTCCATAGCCAGCCTTTCAGTCCCAAACAGGCTTTAGCAAAAACCTGCCTGCTTGAGCAATTGATAAGCCTGAATAACATCGCGAAATCTCTCTTCCGATCCGCGATCACCACCGTTCGCATCCGGGTGGTGCTGTTTTACCAGTTCTTTATAGCGCGCCTTGATCTTATCGCCAGTCGAATTTGGTTCAAGACCGAGTGTGGCGAGCGCCTTGATCTCCAGCGTGCGCGGTTTGCGCTGCGCCTTCTGGCCCGGCGCATGACCCTTGGCTTCCTTGAAAAGGTTGAAGGGGTCGCGAATGCGGTTGTGATAGGAGGCCGAACCGGAACGCATCTTCGCCATGTCGGGCGAGGTGCGTGCATTGGCCGTCGAATTTGCCGCCGTCGACCAGGTCGGGCGATGACCGGTTATCGCATCCTTCTGGAATTTCGCGATATCGCCATCGGAAAGTCCGGAGAAATAATTGAAATTCTTATTATATTCCCGCACATGGTCGATGCAGAAGCGGAAATATTCGCCTTCACGCATCCGCCCCACCGGCGCGCGATGCGTGCCCGGTTTGTCGCAACCGTCCCATTGGCAGCAGGGTGCCGAAGACTTCGCTTCAGCGGTCTTCTTGGGCTTGATGCGGATACTGTCGAAAAATTTTGAGTTCGTTGTCATCGAATCGAATTATGCGGATTATCAGTTGCTGAACAAGAATTGACATTTCGTCCGGTCGGGCTTTTGGCCATTTCAACTGGGCGAAATTTTGAAGCAGAGCGCTTTCCTGTGCGGATTTGCCCCACCTTTTGCCACCGAAGCAACGTTATATGAGGCACAGCGTCTATATGGGGAGAAGTGGCTCAAATGTCCATTCACAATAGCAAACAAAGCGCGATGGAAGCGAAACTGACCAAGGCTTTTGCTCCCGAACGGCTTGAAGTCATCAATGAAAGCCATCTCCACGCCGGGCATCACCATGAAGATCGCGGTCATCACGAAGTCTATGACGGCACCGGCGAAACGCATTTCCGCATCCGCATCGTTGCCGAGGCTTTTGCCGGAATGAGCCGCATCGAGCGTCACCGCTCCATCAATGCACTGCTGAAGGAAGAGCTGGAGAGCGGTGTCCACGCGCTGGCGATTGAGCCTTCGGCTCCCGGCGAAGCCACGCGTCGCTGAATTATCCTGTCAGCGGGGCAGCGCCGCAACAATCGGGGCCGGTTTCCCGTCGGCGTCGAGCGGCACGATGCGCAAGCGCGTCAGGCGGTTCTTTTCCTTCTTGAGCACGGAAAACCGTTTCCCGTAAAAGGTGAAAGCCTGCTTTACTTCTGGGATCGTCTGGGTCTCATGAATGACCAGACCGGCAATAGTGGTCGCTTCTTCATCCGGCAAATGCCAGTCGAGCGCGCGATTGATATCGCGAATCGGCAATGAACCGTCGACAATCACCGAGCCGTCCGGCTGCAGGCGAACGCCCTGCATGTCGATATCGTGCTCGTCGGCAATATCGCCGACGATCTCTTCGAGAATGTCCTCCAGCGTCACCAGTCCCTGCACGTCGCCATATTCATCGACGACGATGGCGATATGTGCCTTGCGACGGAGGAAGGCGTCGAGCTGATCCTGCAACGTCGTCGTGTCGGGCACGAACCACGGCTTGCGCGCGACCTTCATGATGTCGATGCGGGTGAAATCATTGTCGACATCGTAGAGCGCGCGCAGCAGGTCCTTGGTGTGGATGATCCCGACAATATTGTCGATATCGTCGCGCCAGAGCGGCATGCGCGTGTGCGGGCTCGCCAGGATATCGCGCACGATCTCTTCCGCCGCGGCATCGGCATTGACAGTGCCCATCGAGGTCCGGTGCACCATCACGTCGCTGACTTCCAGTTCCTTGAGGTCAAGGAGGCCGCCCAGCTGGTCGCGGTCTTCCTTGATGAGCGACTTGTCGCGATGCAGCACCTCCACCGCGCCGCGCAGTTCCTCCTGCGGGCTCAGCATGGAACGGCCTGCCGCCAGATTGACGCCGCAGAGCTTGAGAATCGCGCGCACGATCCAGTTCACGGCACTGGAAATCGGACCGAGGATCAGGACGACAAGCGATACGCCGCGCGCAACCGCCAGCGAAAAACGGTCGGGACCGGAAATCGCCCAGGATTTCGGCAGCACTTCAGCGAAGATGACCAGAATGATCGTCATCGCCAGTGTGGCATAGGCGACGCCCGCATCGCCGAATAGGTTCAAAAAGATGCTGGTGGCAATCGAGGAAGCCAGAATATTGGCGAGGTTGTTGCCGATCAGAAGCGCGCCGATCAGCCGGTCGCGGCGGCTGATAAGGCGTTGGACCAGCCCGGCCCGCTCGTCGCCATTATGTTCGAGCGTAAGCATGCGGGCCCGTGACGCGGCGGTCAGCGCCGTTTCGGAGCCTGAGAAAAACGCCGAGAGAATGACGCAGAGCAGGATGATGCCGCACATGACCCAGAGCCCAAAAGCCATTCGCCTTGTCCTCTTATTTGGTATCTAGTGGATTTTTCGAATTTGACATTTGAAACAGCATCTAATTCAGTCGGAATTCAAACGTCAATTCAATCCACTAGACGGTCTTTCAGAAATTCCAGCACGGCCGTCGGCGGTACGTCCTTTGCAATGAAGGACTGGCCAATGCCGCGCGTCAGGATGAAGGTCAGCGCGCCGCGCGCCACTTTCTTGTCCTGCGCAATATAATCCATCAGTTTTTCTGCCGGTGGCAATCCGCCCGGCACATCCGACAGCCGATGGGGCAGGCCGACAGCCTTCAGATGCGCTTCGACGCGCTCCGCCTCCTCGATGCCGCAGAGGTTCATCTTGACCGAGAAGCGATGCGCCAGCGCCATGCCGATGGCGACGCCCTCGCCATGCACGAGGCGGGTCGAATCGTAACCGGTTGCCGTTTCCAGCGCATGGCCGAACGTATGGCCGAGATTGAGAAGCGCACGGTCGCCGGTTTCGCGCTCGTCACGGGCCACGACCGCCGCCTTGCAACGGCAGGATTCAGCGATAGCTTCTATCCGCGCCGCGCCGCCTGAAAAAACTTCCTGCCAGTTCCTTTCCAGCCATCCGAAGAAGTCCGGGCGGTCGATCAGGCCATATTTCGCAACTTCGGCATAACCGGCGCGAAACTCACGTGGGCTCAGCGTATCGAGCACATCCGTATCGGCCAGCACAAGTTGCGGCTGATAGAAAACGCCGACGAGGTTCTTGCCGTGGGCGGTGTTGATGCCGGTCTTGCCCCCGACGGAGGAATCCACCTGCGACAGCAGCGAGGTCGGCATCTGTACGAAATTCATGCCGCGCCGCACGATCCCGGCAACGAAGCCGGAAAGATCGCCGACCACGCCGCCGCCAAATGCCACCACCGCATCGCCGCGTTCCAGTCGCGCCGCCAGGACGGCATTGGTTACGGTTTCCAGCGTGGAAAAGGATTTTGATTTCTCTCCCGCCGCAACGATCACCGGCGTCACATCGATACCGGCCCTGACGAAGCTTTCGGTCAGGCGCTCAAGATGGGCCTTGGCGACATTTTCGTCTGTCACCACAGCCACGCGCACGCCTCTGAGGCGCTTCGCTATTTCCTCGCCCGCACGGTCAACCAGTCCCTTGCCGATGAGGATATCATAGGAGCGGTCGCCAAGCGACACGGGAACGGTGGTGACACCGGCGATGGAAGGCGCGTTCATGCGTAGTCTCCAATACATGCGAGGACATTACCGGTTCTGTCGGTTTGACAGCCCTTAAGCCTCTGATCTTTCGAGATGTCCGGCCAGAACATCGAGCAGTTCGGCGGCGATCACTTCCTTCTTGTCGTCACGCGTCATTAGCTGGAGATCGGCCAGCGCATAGACGGGATAACGCTCATTCATCAGTCGCAGCATGACGCCGCGCGGATCGCTGTTTTTCAAAAGCGGGCGGTTCTGGCGGCGCGAGACCCGCTCCATCAGAATATCGATTTCCGCATTGAGCCAGATAGAAACGCCGGCACGCGCAATTGCGGCGCGCGTTTCGGCGTTCATATAGGCTCCGCCGCCGGTTGCCAGAACCATCGGCCCGTCTTCAAGCAGTCGCATGATGACGCGGCGTTCAAGATCACGGAACTCGACCTCGCCATAGGCTTCGAACAGTTCGGGAATGGTCATGCGCGAAACCGCTTCGATCTCCGTATCGGCATCGCGAAACGGCAATCCGAGAAGGCTTGCCGCCTTGCGCCCGACGGTGGATTTTCCCGCGCCCATCAGCCCCACAAGCACCACGACTTTTGAACCGAGCAGATCGCGGATCAGCGCCGCTTTCTCATGTAGATTGTTTTGTTTTGCCGTACTGCCCATTGTCCTCGTCCATTTGCTCTGGTTCCACATGAAAAACGGGACGACGTCAATTGCTTTGATCGTTTTGAAGGCGTGCAGAACCGGAAGTGCGGCTTTTTTTGCGGGATTGGACAGTTGTTCCCTCTTTCGTCGGCCTCCTTGCTTTCGTCCAAATGCCACAGCATAAGGGATGAATGCCAACGCTGACGCGCCTCGTCACCTTTCTCGCCCTTGCCATCGCCATCGTCTATGGCGCGATGTATGCGCTTGCCAATTTCGTGGAGCCCGCCACGCGCGAGATCACCGTCGAAATACCGGCTTCGAAGCTGAAACCGGTCACGATTGCGCCTCCATCAGCCCCCGCAGCCGAGCCTGCCGCGGCAGAAACCGCCGGTACGGACACTCAATCGTCACAGACATCACAGGAGTGACGATGCGCGCATCGCTGGCGATCGAGAATTTTCTGGAAATGATGAGCGCCGAACGCGGAGCGGCGGAAAACACGCTTGAATCCTACCGGCGCGATCTTGAAGCGGTGGCGGATGTGCTGGCAGCCCGCGGCGTCAATCTCACGGAGGCCGGGCCGGACCATATCCGCAGCGCCATCGATGCCATGGCGACGGAAGGCTTTGCCGCCACCTCGCAGGCCCGGCGCCTGTCGGCGCTGCGCCAGTTCTTCCGCTTTCTCTATTCGGAAGGCTATCGACAGGACGACCCCACCGGCACCGTCGACGCGCCCAAAAAGCAAAAGCCGCTGCCCAAGATCATGAGCGTCGAAAACGTTACCCGGCTCCTCGACCGGGCGGTGCTTGAAGCCGATAAGCCCGGCGAACCGGCTGATCGCATCAAGGCGCTGCGCCTTCATGCGCTTCTCGAAACACTTTATGCCACTGGGCTTCGCGTCTCGGAACTTGTGGGCCTGCCCGTCACCGTCGCGCGCACTGACCATCGTTTTCTGCTGGTGCGCGGCAAGGGTTCCAAGGAACGCATGGTTCCGCTTTCGCCCAAGGCGCGCGAAGCGCTGCAGCGCTTTCTGACTTTGCGGGATTCCTTGCCCGGCAGCGACGATAATCCATGGCTGTTTCCGGCTTTTTCGGAAAGCGGCCATCTGGCGCGCCAGGTTTTCGCCCGCGAGTTGAAAGGGCTTGCTGCGCGAGCAGGCTTGTCGGCAGCCGCCATCTCGCCGCACGTACTTCGTCATGCCTTTGCCAGCCACCTGCTGCAGAACGGCGCCGATCTGCGCACCGTGCAGCAATTGCTCGGCCATGCCGACATTTCCACCACCCAGATTTATACGCATGTGCTTGAGGAAAGACTGCATAAGCTTGTCAGCGAGCATCATCCGCTTGCCGATTAGCCATTGTGCGGCTATGAGAAAATCGAAAATTTGCAAGATGAGCCCGCAGTGAATATGTAAGGCGCCGTAAATCAGCCTTTTTGAGGCTGCCTTTAAAGCGGCACATCCCTTTGTAAAACGCACGAACAGTCAGGCCCGATGTACAACTATCTCGACTTTGAAAAACCCGTCGCCGACCTTGAAGGCCAGATTCTTGAGCTGAAAAAGCTCGCGCAGGAACAGGGCAGCGTCGAGATGAGCGACGAGATTCGTCGCCTCGAGAAGCGTTCAGCCGACGCGCTGAAGGACATCTACCGCAAGCTGACCCCATGGCAGAAGGCGCTGATCGCCCGCCATCCAGACCGTCCGCACTGCCTGGAATATATCGACCGGCTATTCACCGAATTCACCCCGCTTGCCGGTGACCGCAAATTCGCCAATGATGAAGCCATTCAGGCCGGTTTCGGCCGTTTCAACGGTCAGGCAGTCGCGATCATCGGACAGGAAAAGGGTTCCGATACCAAGACGCGCCTCAAGCACAATTTCGGCTCGGCCCGTCCGGAAGGCTACCGCAAGGCCGTCCGCATCATGGAAATGGCCGACCGCTTCCAACTGCCGCTCATCACCTTTGTCGATACGGCAGGCGCCTATCCGGGCGTCAGCGCCGAGGAACGCGGCCAGGCAGAAGCCATCGCCCGCTCGACGGCAGAGTGCCTCAAGCTGCGCGTCCCGGTCATCTCGATCATCATCGGTGAAGGCGGCTCTGGCGGTGCGATTGCAATCGCCGTTGCAAACCGCGTCTACATGCTTGAGCATTCGATCTATTCGGTGATCTCGCCTGAGGGCGCTGCCTCCATCCTCTGGCATGATTCGACCCGCGCCAAGGATGCTGCCTCCAACATGCGCATCACCGCGCAGGACCTCTTCGATCTCAAGATCATCGACGGCATCATTCCCGAACCGATGGGCGGCGCGCATCGCGGCAAGGAAGCCGTGATCGACGCCACCGGCGACATCATCGCCGCATCACTGCGTTCAATGAAGGATATTGACGGCGAAACGCTGAAGCAGGAACGCCGCCAGAAGTTCCTCGAGATCGGTCGCAACATCTGATTCTCACCGTCACTGATCGATAGTTCATCTGGAAAGTTCTGCGTTTTCCGGATTTGCATCATGCTGGAAATTCGGCCATATTGCCGACGCGCCGGGTTTTAGCTATCTGAGCAAGGTTTTATAAACGATACCGTAAGGTTTCGTTTATAGGATCGGACCTTCAGGAAATCGACTTTTGCTCATAAAGTCTCTGGCGTAGCTCTAACAGACTTGATGCGACATGAAGATCAGAACCGCAATTCTAGGCTCCTTACTGGCAACCGCGCTCCTCGCCGGCTGCCAGGGTTCGTCCGTATCCGACCTGAGCCTCAGGGCTGAAAAGCCGCTTCCGGAAAAGATCGTAGCCAAGATGAAGGCGAAGGGCATGACCCGCACCTCGCCGATCATGGTACGCATCTTTAAAGAGGAAGGCATTCTCGAAGTCTGGAAGCAGAAGAACAACGGCAAATACGACCAGATCGCTTCCTATGAAATCTGCAAATGGTCGGGCAAGCTCGGTCCCAAATATATCGAGGGCGACCGCCAGGCGCCGGAAGGTTTCTACACCGTCCGTCCGTCCCAGATGAACCCCAACTCGAATTACTATCTTGCTTTCAACATCGGCTTTCCGAATGCTTATGACCGCGCCAATGGCCGCACGGGCCAGCACCTGATGGTGCATGGCGCATGTTCGTCATCGGGCTGTTATTCGATGACCGACGAACAGGTCGCCGAGATTTACGCCTTCGGACGCGACGCCTTCAAGGGCGGCCAGCGCGACTTCCAGATTCAGGCGTTCCCCTTCCGCATGACCGCCGCCAACATGGCGCGCTACAGGAACGATCCGAATTATTCGTTCTGGAAGATGCTGAAGCAGGGCTACGACGCGTTTGAGACCACCAAGGTTCCACCCAAGGTCGATGTCTGCGAGAAGCGTTACGTCTTCAACGTATCCACGCCCGACGGTCAGCCGCTTTCGCCGACTGATGCCTGCCCACCCTCTGTTGGCAGCGAGGCCATGTCCTATGCGTCTTACGAAAAGACCTATCAGTCCGCTTTCAGCGCTGCGCAGAAGGCACCGGCACCGTCCATTCAGGGCATTGCCGAAGCCGAGCTCGTCTCTGCCTGGTCTGCCGCCCGCGCGCGCGGCGAAAAGGTGACGCGCGAGCCGCCATCGCTTTCCCCGGCTTCCGCTGAAAAGGCGGGCGCGCCGGACATTCGCCCGGCAACGCCATCCGTACAGCCGACAGCCATTGCTGCAACGCCGCAGCCGTCTGCCGCTCCGGCTCAGCCGACGACGCAGACCGCACCCGTGCCCGCACCGCAGCCAAACCCGGCAGCGTCTGCACAAGCCGCCGCTCCGCAAGTCTCCCCAATGACGACCGCCAGTACAATGACGCAGAATGCCGAACAAACGGCACCTGTCGCGGCCGCGGAACCGAAAAAGCCGTGGTGGAAGATCATCGGGAATTGATAGCCCGGCAGGAGGACATTCCTGTCTACGACCTGAGGGGGCTTAAATGCCCCCTTCCGGTTTTGAAAACCCGCAATCGTCTGGAAAAAATGCCGAGCGGAGCGCTTCTCTGGGTGGAAGCGACCGATCCGCTGTCAGGCATAGACGTGCCGCATTTCTGCACGCAGGAAGGCCACGCCCTCATCGCGCAGCAGCGAGAAGGCACGCTGCAACGCTTTCTCATTCGCAAGAAGTAAGTATCAATTCCGGGGCGAAAAACCGGGAATAGCCAGCGGATTTTCGGTCAGCGCGGCACGGTCCGGCCTGTCCAGCGCCGGGCGTCCCAAAAACGCGTCGAAAAGTTCACGCACATAGGTTTCCGGCAGATCCTTTACGATCATTACCAGAAGCGTCTCATGCTTGTCCTGCGGCCACTGTGGCAGGCGTGCGGGCGGGTGGAAAATCTTCTGCACCCCGTGGATGACCACCGGACGGTCCGGGTCTTCCTCAATCTGCACAATGCCCTTCACCCGCAAAAGCTTCTCGCCATGCGTCGAACGCAGAAGATCGAGGAACATCTCGAAGGTTGACAGCGGGATCGGCGCGTCGTGACGCAGCGAGAAGGAGCGGATCGCATCGTCATGGTGATGATGATGCGCGTGGCCCTGATTGTGACGGTGATCATGTTGATGATGGTCGTGATCGCAATCCGGCCCGCACACATGGTCATGACCATGATGCTCATCCTCATAGGCTTCCGCCCTCAGCCAGCGCTGAACATCCGCCGATTTTGTTTCCGGGTTATAAAGCCCGCATTCGAAAAGCGCGGCGTAGCCTGTGCGCTGCTCAGACGCCTCCAGAATATCCGCGCCAGGATTGAGCGCATGGAGACGCGCCTTCAACGCCGCCAATCCTGCCTGCGCTTCCGGCAGATCGGTTTTGGTCAGCACGATGCGGTCGGCCATTGCCACCTGCTTGACGGCTTCCTCGTGGTTGTCGAGCGTCGCCATGCCGTTGACGGCGTCCACCGTGGCCAGAACCCCATCAAGCCTGAAAGCCTGCATGAGCACTGGATGTCCCATGATCGAATGCAGCAGCGGCGCCGGGTCAGCAAGACCGGTGGTTTCGATGATGACGCGCTTCAGCGCCTTGATGCGTCCGGTCTGGAGGCGGTCAATAAGGTCAGCGAGCGTATCGACCAGCTCGCCGCGCACCGTGCAGCACAAGCAGCCGTCGGCAAGCTCGATCACGCCCTCGCTCGCCTGCTCGACCAGCAGATGATCGATGCTGACCTCGCCGAATTCATTGATGATGACCGCCGTATCGCATAGCGCCGGGTCTTTCAGAAGCCGGTTGAGAAGCGTGGTCTTGCCTGAACCGAGAAAGCCGGTCAGCACGGAAACGGGAATGGGATTTCGCATGTCAGTTGACGGCCGTTGTCACACCCGCTGCCCGCTGCGGACGCGGCATCGGCACGGGAATCTGCGAAATATCGAGCTGGCTCGCCCGGGTGATCGGCCCCGGCTCCGACACCAGACCGACGCGAACCGGAACCGGATCACGATCCATCGCATGGATATAGGGCGAATTGATTTTCAGCTTGCCCTCGACATCGCGGCCATCCCAACGGTCGGCCATCGCTTCCTGGCTGCAGATCGCCTTGCGCATATCGGTGGCCTGGTTGAGATTGGCGCCCGCCGTCGGACGCAGCGTCGCCAGCGTCACGCCGCCGCCCGCACTAGCGCGGAAAGCATCGCTCATCAGTTGCGCGGCCTGAACCGCACGCGCTTCCTGCCGGTCGGCGCCAAGCACGATTGCCAGCACGGTCCTGCCGTTTCGGGTGGCCGAGCTTGCAAGATTGAAGCCGGATGCGCAGACGAAGCCGGTCTTCATGCCGTCCGCACCGTCATAGCGGCCAAGCAGGATGTTATAATTGGCCTGCACCTTCTTGCCTGCGCCCGGATCGATCGCTTCGGTCGCGAAATAATGTGCATATTGCGGAAATTCGCGGCGAAGCTGCACGGCGAGAACCGCCAGATCGCGTGCTGTCGTGTAATTGTTCGGATCGTGCAGACCGTTCGGATTGGCGAAATGCGAGCCGACCATTCCGATACGCTGGGCTTCCGCATTCATGCGCTGCACGAAGGCCGATTCCGTTCCGCCCACGGCTTCGGCAACCGCAACCGCAACGTCATTTGCCGACTTCACCAGCATGATCTTCAGTGCCGTATCGAGCGTCATGACAGATCCGGGCTTGTAGCCCATCTTGCTCGGCGGCTCCTTAGCGGCGTTGACCGTCATGCGCACCGGCGATTCCAGCGTCATCTGACCCGACTGAAGTGCACGGAATGCCACATAGGCCGTCATCATCTTGGTCAGCGAAGCTGGATACCAGCGCTGGAATGCCTCCTGCTGCGCATAGACCTTACCGGTCGCCACATCCACTGCAATCGATGGATTGGCCTCAGCGGATGCCAGTGCGGCAGCGGACAGGCCAGCAACTGCAAACCAGATTTTCAATGATTTCGACATCATTCCGTAGTTCCAATCGAAATAGCCTGCAACTTTTGCGGGTCCGAAGCGCGACATAATGGGGAGATTAACGTTTTCTTTATCTATGCCATGTGGCGATGAAAAGGCAAACAGGGATTGCCCGCTTTCACCGAAACGTCATATCCTGCCCCCTTCAAATCATGCCCAATCCGGGGAGCCATCAGAAAATGCCAGTGTTGAATCGTGCCGTTGAAATGCAAGCGGAAATCGCCGCATGGCGGCGAAAACTGCACCAGAATCCTGAACTGCTCTATGACGTGCACGAAACTGCAAAATTTGTCGAAGACAAGCTGAAATCCTTCGGTTGCGATCTTGTGGAAACCGGTGTCGGTCGCACCGGCGTGGTCGGCATCATCAAGGGCCGCCACGGCGACGGCCCGGCCATCGGCTTGCGCGCCGACATGGATGCACTGCCCATTACAGAGACGAGCGGCGTCGAATGGACCTCGCAAAATCCCGGCAAGGCGCATTCCTGCGGCCATGACGGGCACACATCCATGCTGCTGGGCGCGGCGCAATATCTCGCAGAAACCCGCAATTTCCGCGGCTCGGTCGCGCTCCTGTTCCAGCCAGCCGAAGAAGGCGGCGCTGGCGGCCTCGCCATGGTCGAGGACGGCGTGATGGACCGCCATAACATTACGGAAGTCTACGGAGTCCACAATATGCCGGGCCTGTCGGTCGGCCAGTTCGCGATGCGAAAAGGCCCGATCATGGCTGCGACCGACGAATTCGACCTTTTCATTTCCGGGCGCGGCGGCCACGCCGCACAGCCGCATCGCACCATCGATCCGATCCTTGCAGGTTCCCAATTGATGATCGCCTTGCAAGGCATTGTCTCGCGCAACACCGATCCGCTCGATTCGCTCGTCATCTCGGTGACAAAGTTCATGGCGGGCGAGGCCTATAATGTGATCCCGGAAAGGGCGACCTTGTCCGGAACTGTCCGTACGCTCAAAAAGGAAACCCGCGCTTTTGCCGAACGCCGCATCCGCGAAGCGGCGAGCGGTATCGCTGCCGCTACCGGCGCGGAAATCAGCGTGCGCTACAAGAACAATTATCCGGTCACCTTCAACCACGATACGCAGACGGAATTTGTCGCCCGTATCGCAAGCTCGGTTGCCGGTGAAGGCAAGGTGGACGAGAATGTCGAGCCGATGATGGCGGCGGAAGATTTTTCCTACATGCTGGAAGCACGTCCCGGCGCCTACATCTTCCTCGGCAATGGTGACACGCCCGGTCTTCACCACCCGGCCTATGACTTCAATGACGATGCCATTCCTTATGGCGTGAGCTATTTCGTGGCTCTGGCGGAAACGGCGCTTGCCGCCTGAAACGGAATAAATCCGCCCGCCCCGCTTTTGCGGGGTTGGCGACCGGCATGAAAAACAGTATGTGTCTGAAAGCCTTCGCGATGCCGGAATCACCGGCAAATGCGCATCGGTTGGTCCCGTAGCTCAGTAGGATAGAGCGACAGATTCCTAATCTGTAGGTCACAGGTTCGATTCCTGTCGGGATCACCACCCAACCATTATCCCTCATACGGCCAGTTGGCCTGAGAAAAGACACCGCCATCGACCCAGATCGTCTGGCCAGTCACGAACCGCGCTGCGTCGGAAGCAAGAAACAGGACCGGACCCGAAATGTCCTCTGCCGTTCCGACCCGCCGTAGCGGCGTGATGCGCGCCCAGGTGCCCGCATAATCGGGCTGCTCTTCCGCCGTCCGCTCATTGAGGATCGCACCGGGCGCAACACAGTTCACCCGAATGCCGTGCGGCCCGAGCTCCACGGCCGAAGTCTTGGTGAACTGCTCTATGCCACCCTTCGATGCCGTGTAAGAGACGAGCTTTGGAAAGGCGAGCTTGTTGCAGCCGGAGCCGATATTGACAATGGCGCCGCCCTTGTCGGCCTCCACCATGCGTTTGGCTGCAGCCTGGGTGTTGAGGAAACAGCCTTTCAGATTGGTGCGGATGACATCGTCCCAGCCCTCTTCGGAAAGCTCCAGCAAGGGAGCCCAGGTTTGGATACCCGCATTGTTAACCAGCACATCCGGCGCATCGCCGAACCAGTCGCAAACCTCATCGAAAAAGGCTTCAACCTCGGCGTGCCGCCCGACATCGCAGCCAAGCCCCAGCGCCTGACCGCCAGCCTCCTCGATGGCTTCCACGAGCGATTGCGCAGCTTCGTCATCGTGCCTGTAGCTGAACGCCACCGTGTAGCCCGCTTCCGCAAAGGCGGAGACAAGATGCCGCCCGATGCCGGTGCTACCTCCCGTCACGACTGCGAACTCACCCATAACTGCTCCCTCCCGGATATAATTCCGGCAACGAATTTAATCGGTTTTCGGCGGTGGTAAACCGGCAAAAAAGAAAATAGCTTTCGTGCAAATGCGAGGAGAGAAAATGAATCCCGATATCAAGGAAGCCAATGGGGCATGTCACTGCGGAACCGTGCGTTTCCGCGTAAAACTTTCCGATGGACTGCACAGCGCGCGACGCTGTACCTGCTCCTATTGCCGGATGCGCGGCGCTGTGGCCGTTTCAGCCGATCTGGACGGGCTGGAAATCCTTGAGGGCGAGGACGCACTGACCCTCTACCGGTTCAATACCGCCGTGGCGAAGCATTATTTCTGCTCGAAATGCGGGATCTACACATTCCACCAGCGTCGCTCCAATCCGCGCCAGTACGGCATCAACGCTGCCTGCCTCGAAGGCGTTTCGCCTTTCGATTTCAGAGCCGTTCCGGTCAGCGACGGCGTGAACCACCCGTCCGACAATCCGCACCGAAAGGGGTCGGGTGTGGTAGGGTATCTGCGTTTTGAGCCCATCGAAAGGGAATAGGTATTACCGGACTTTACTGGTGCAATCTTCTCTCACGTTTGGAGGGATTGACCGTGGGACAAATCCTACATGGCTGCGTCGCGTCACGAAGGCAAACCGTCGAGCAATACAAAATAGTAAAGAGAGCCTGAGGCTCTCTCGAAGCTCTAGGAGATCAATCCAAAGACGGTGATCAAGCAGAAGAAGCGGACTTCGGTGCCCGATCTACCGACCGGTCGGGGGAGCCACACTCCGTGCGTTCCGTTCCTATGCAAAGACCACCGACGGATGGATCGAGGCCGCGAATATCCGGACCCTCTTCGCTCTTCAGAATGGTCGGCGCATGGTTTTTGAAGCGCTACGCATTATGCAATATTACAAGCCGGGCGTCGTGTTCCTCGCCTGGTTCAACAGCCTCCAGACCGATTTCACCATGCCAGGCGGAATATGCTCGACCAGTCTGAGCTGGCCATCCGCCGCACGAGAATGCTTCTGGCCGTTCACGGCATATCGTGAAAACAGGCGGGGTTCGCCGCCTGTTTCCAACTCGTCACCGCCAGCCGAGACCCGGCGCGACATGCTTGAGGATCGACTCGATCACATGCGCGTTGTACTCGACGCCAAGCTGGTTCGGCACGGTGAGAAGCAGCGTATCGGCTTCGGCAATCGCCTCGTCCTTGGCCAGCTCCTCGATCAGCTGGTCAGGCTCGGCAGCATAGGACCGCCCGAAGACGGCCCGCAGGTCTTCCTCGATATAACCGATGGAATCCTGTTCCTTGCCGCCATTGCCGAAATAGGCCCGGTCGCGATCATCGACCAGCGCGAAGATGCTGCGGCTCACCGAGACACGCGGCGTGCGCGTATGTCCGGCTTCCTTCCAGGCTTCACGATAGGCGCGAATCTGCTTGGCCTGCTGGATATGCAGCGGCTCGCCAGACTCGTCCTTCTTCAAGGTCGAGCTTTGCAGGTTCATGCCAAGCTTTGCCGCCCACACAGCCGTAGCATCCGATGCAGCACCCCACCAGATCCGGTCGCGAAGGCCTTCCGAGTGCGGCTCGAGGCGCAGCAGACCGGGAGGGTTCGGAAACATCGGGCGCGGATTGGGCTGGGCAAAGCCCTGCCCCTTCAGCGCCTCGAAAAACACCTCACCATGCTGGCGGCCCATATCGGCATCGGTCTTGCCTTCTTCCGGCGCATAGCCGAAATAACGCCAGCCATCGATCACTTGTTCCGGCGAGCCGCGGCTGATGCCAAGCTGCAAGCGGCCCTTGGAGATCAGGTCGGCAGCGCCCGCGTCCTCGACCATATAAAGCGGATTTTCATACCGCATGTCGATGACGGCGGTGCCGATCTCGATCTTGCTGGTTTTGGCACCAATGGCTGCAAGCAACGGAAAGGGCGAAGCGAGCTGCCGCGCAAAATGGTGCACGCGGAAATAGGCGCCATCGGCCCCCAATTCCTCGGCGGCGACGGCCAGATCGATCGACTGCAGAAGTGTATCGCTTGCCGAACGGGTTCCCGATTGCGGCGACGGCGACCAGTGGCCGAAGGAAAGAAAGCCGATTTTCTTCATGATGATGTTCCCTGATTGCGGGCAAAAATTTGGTTCCTGTCCAATATGGCGGCGCAGGGCACGATTGGAAGGGTGCCAAACACGGACACAGTGTTCAGTATTCGCAACCTGCAGCTTTCACGCGGGAAGCAACCGCACCTTCTTCGGATACGTTGACAGTCTATCCGGAGCCGATTAAGCCTCAAATCTGGCGGATAAACCTTCAATCTGAGGTTATTGGAGAAAAGGTGTTTGCCGATAAGCAACGCACCAAAACAGGGGAGATTTTCATGCGTTCTATGCTTCTGGCCTTGCTGGCCGCAACGGCCATTGCCACTTCGGCACAGGCAAAAGACGCCACCGTCGCCGTAACCGCCATCGTTGAACATCCGGCCCTCGACGCCGCCCGCGACGGCGTGAAGGACGCGCTGGCCGAAGCAGGCTTCAAGGAAGGCGAAAATCTGAAATTCGTCTACCAGTCCGCACAGGGCAACCCGGCCACCGCAGCGCAGATCGCCCGCCAGTTCGTCGGCGAAGCGCCGGACGTGATCGTCCCGATCTCCACGCCGTCGGCACAGGCCGTCGTTTCGGCCACCCGCGATATTCCGGTGGTCTTCACCGCCGTATCCGATCCGGTCGGCGCGCAGCTCGTCAAGGACATGGCAAAGCCCGGCGGCAATGTCACCGGCCTTTCCGACATGTCGCCTGTGGCGGAGCATATCAAGCTCATCAAGGAAGTGATGCCGAACATCAAGAAGCTCGGCTATCTCTACAATTCCGGCGAAACCAATTCCGTGTCGCTTCTGGCGGCGCTGAAGGAAGCTGCTTCCGCCGAAGGCATCGAAATCGTTGAATCGGCCGCCACCAAGTCGGCTGAAGTCCAGGGCGCTGCCCGTGCGCTCGTTGGCCGTGCGGATGCGATGTATGTCCCGACCGACAACACCATCGTCTCGGCTCTCGAAAGCGCCGTCGGCGTTGCCGAGGAAAGCAAGCTGCCGCTCTTCACCGCCGATACGGATTCCGTGAAGCGCGGCGCAGTGGCTGCGCTTGGCTTCAACTATTACGATGTCGGCAAGCAGACCGGCGCCGTCGTAGTCAAGATTCTGAATGGCGAAAAGCCGGGCGACATTTCGGTCGACATCGCCAAGGGTACCGATCTCGTCATCAATCTTGGTGCAGCCAAGAAGATGGGCGTCGAGTTCCCGCAGGCCGTCATCGACCGCGCCACCAGCAAGATCGACTGATCCAGCGAGCCGTCTCCGACATTTGCGTCGCCGGTCGATGCAAATGTCGGAACAAACTTCTACCGGCTTTAAGAGCATTTCCAGCAAAAGTGCGAAGCGGTTTTGCGTCGGATAATGCGTAGAGACAGAGCATTTCCAGCAAAAGTGTGAGACGGTTTTGCGTTCGGAAATGCCGAGAAAACAAATAGAGGACTTCCAATTTTAGAGCATAATCCGACCGGAGTGAAACGAGGATCGATAAGATTATGCTTGAAATAGAAGAAGTTGGAGCGCCGGTCTGGTCCAATCGGATCGAAACGCGCTCCATGCCGGGCCACATCCATCATGTGCGAGGCCATGCGCCAAAACCGGGATCAGGCCGCTTCTTTCAAGATAGGGCGGATGGGCAGCGGTGCCGTGCCCAGATATCCCGCGACCATCCGGGTAATATGTTCCACAATCTCGTCCTCATCGGACAGGGAATGCCCGCAATCGTTGAGAACTATAGCATGGGTCAGCGTCTCCACGGTGGTTACGCAAATGAACGCAGCCGTATCAAGGTCCTTGAGCTGAACGTCGTCCCTGCATTCTTCGAGATAATGCCGAACCAGATGTAGCGTATCCTTGCGGATCGCTTCCACCTCGGCCAGTTTTCCGATTCTGGGGACTTCTTCCTTCAGGATGCGGTGGAGCTCGGGATCAACCCGATGCGCGGCGATCATGGC
The DNA here is from genome assembly GCF_008932435.1 of Brucella pseudintermedia. GTDB lineage: Bacteria > Pseudomonadota > Alphaproteobacteria > Rhizobiales > Rhizobiaceae > Brucella > Brucella pseudintermedia. The sequence continues at coordinate 152,253 of NZ_WBWE01000009.1, forward strand.
GCGAATGAGTTCCCGCATAGCGCTGTTCAGGTCGTCCGAGGCGCATTCCCGCATGGCATTTTCAAGCAAGGCCAGAATTTCGCGATTGTGCCGTGCAACAAGCGCCGCCACCAGCGACTCCTTGTTTGGAAAATACTGATAGAGCGACCCGATGCTCACACCGGCGACCGCGGCGACGCGGTTTGTGCTAGTCCGGGCATAACCTTCACGCACCAAAACACGAGCAGTGGCATCCAGTATCGCTTCGACGGTCATTCTTGACCTCTCCTGCGAGGCGGATTTTCTGGGATTTGTGGCGCGCAGTTTGGCCATGTCGCGATTTTTCCGAATGCGAGTAGACAATGTGAGTAAACACTCACATAATTTGTATAAATCGTCAACCACAATGAATGATAAGTAATTTTCAGTGAAAAGCTACTGAAATTTTCTCGTACCATTCTGCTTTAAACATGGGTTCTGTAGAAAAATGAAGTTCATCAATGCTGCGTTGCTTGTTGCCATAATGGTAACAGGAGCGGGATGCGTGAGTGCTGCGCAAAACGATGTTCGCGCTAGCCAGGCGGACTGTGCGAATACACACCATAGTCGGACATTCAATGAATATTGCGACGCGCCCAAGCTGGGGTGGAAGGGCGCGAATGGAAGTGATTTCCTCATCAGCCGCTGATTGACCGGCAGAGCGCTTCACGCAGGGAAATCAGTCCGCCGGACTGATTTCTGCTCCTGCTCGATCAGATAGGACGCGCTCCAACCTTTTGTTTTTACCGCATATCCGACGCAAAACCGCTTCGCACTTTTGCTGGAAATGCTTTGTCCGCGCATCACTGATCACCGCTTCGATTCTTGACCAATCATTCTGCGAAACGTGTCGTCCCCCAACACGAAGTGGTGAAGCATAGCCATCACTACATGCCCTGCTATCACCACTAACAAAACCCAGCCCAGCAAGCTGTGGGCTGCGTTGCCGGGAGCCGTCAGCGCCGTATTTTCCACAACAGCAGGCGTAAATATTTCTACGCCGAGGAACGAAAAACCGTATTGATCTCCTGCCGCCCGCATCAGCGCCAGCAAAGGCACCAGGAGCATGAGAGCGTAAATAACCAAATGCCCGGCGGCGGCCAGTTTTCCCGACAGTCCTGGCGTGTGGTGCCGGCGACCGATATTCAGAATTCCCCATATTCCACGCAGAAAGGCCAACAAAAACAAAGTGAACCCGACTTGTTGGTGCAGCGGCCAAAGCGCATCGCTTAAAGCACCCTCTCCCGACAGATAAAGCGTAATTGCGATACCGAACTGCAAGATAAATAAAACAGCCATTGACCAGTGAAATATGCGGCTTATCAATCCATAGCGATTAACAGAGTCCAACAATGAAGAATTATTTCTCATTAATATTCCTCTATAAATTTATATTACTTTATTTGTTCATTATAATGGACGATATTTAAAAGTATAATTCGTTCTATATTCTATTTTTCATAACAATGCAATCGCCGCAAGGGATAACCCGGCGCCATAAACCGCAATTATACGGGATTCACAACATGGCTTTGAAATTCAACGAACGTTGTAACGCTCCCACACAATAGCGCTTTTTGGCGCAGTTGCAGCGATAATGCTTGCGTGCTGCGGCGTTTTGCGTTGTATCGCCAAAGCGATATAGCAAGGAACCGCAAGCAATGCGGCAAAGGGAATTTGCAGTACCCGCGTCCGGCTGGACGCGGGAGGCTTTGCAAGCATAAACCGGGGAAATGTTTCGGGTGACAGGCTCACCGGAAGCGAACTCAGAACAAACCGGTCGTGACTGAATCTGGCCGAGCGGACCATCCGGGAATTCCCGGTTTTCGCAACGCCGACGATGAAAGCCGCCCTGTAGCGGAAGTCGTTCGTTTTGGTCGCGGCGAGAAACAAGGAATGACATTGTGAGTCAGATCGCCTTCTGGGGTGCGGTCGAATTGGGCCTCGTCTTTGCATTTGTAGCCATCGGCGTCTATCTGGCGTTCCGTGTCCTCGATTTCCCCGATCTGACGGTTGACGGTTCGTTCCCGCTGGGCGCAGCCGTCACCGGCGTGCTGATCCTCGGAGGCATGAATCCCTGGCTCGCCGCAGCCATCGCCATGATTGCCGGTGCCGCTGCCGGGCTTGTGACCGCAACGCTGAACGTGCGTTTCAAGATTCTCAATCTTCTCGCCTCCATCCTGACCATGATCGCGCTGTTCTCGGTCAATCTGCGCGTCATGGGGGCGCCTAATATCTCGCTCATCAGCCAGGACACCATGCTGACGCCGTTCTTCGGCCATGGTATTCCCGAATATTATGTGCGCCCGCTGTTTCTCTTCGTGCTGGTTGCCATCGCGGTCTTCCTCGTCTGGCGCTTTCTGGAAAGCGACATGGGGCTTGCCATGCGCGCGACCGGCGCCAATCCGAGAATGGCGCGCGCCCAGGGCGTTCGCACCGACCGGCAGATCTATCTCGGCATGGCGCTCTCCAACGCACTGGTGGCGCTCGGAGGCGCGCTCTTCGCGCAGACAAACGGCTTTGCCGATGTGACTTCTGGCGCGGGCACCATCGTGGTTGGCCTTGCCGCGGTCATCATCGGTGAAACGCTGCTACGCAGCCGCTTCATACTGGTCATCCTGCTTGGCTGTGTGCTTGGTTCGATCATCTACCGCATCGCCATCCAGTTTGCGCTGTCCAAAGGATCGGCATTCGGCCTGCAGGCATCCGATCTCAACATCGCGACCGCCCTTCTCGTCACTTTCGCCCTGATATTGCCGCGCCTGCGTCGCGGAGGAGCATCCGCATGATCGAACTTTCCAATCTCGATGTCGTCTTCGGTCGCGGCACTCCGCTTGAAAAACAGGTTCTGAACAAGATCAACCTGACCATGGATCAGGGCTCCTTCGTCACGGTCATCGGCTCGAACGGCGCCGGCAAATCGACAATGCTGGGCGTTCTCGCAGGCGATGTCATCCCCACCGCCGGAAATGTCGTCATCAGTGGCAAGGATGTGACCCGCAAATCCACCGCCGACCGCGCCGGTCTGGTCGCCCGCGTGTTCCAGGACCCGCTGGCCGGAAGCTGCGGCACGCTGACCATCGAGGAAAACCTCGCCTTGGCTGCCTCACGCGGCAAGGCGCGCGGCCTCACCCACGCACTCAATTCGAACCGTCGCGCCTGGTTCCGCGAGCGCGTGGCAAGCCTCAATCTGGGGCTGGAAAACCGCATGCACGACCGCATGGAACTGCTCTCCGGTGGCCAGCGGCAGACGCTCTCGCTCATCATGGCGACGCTTTCCGGTTCGGAAGTCCTGCTGCTCGACGAACACACGGCAGCGCTTGATCCCGGCATGGCCGAATTCGTCATGGAACTGACGCGCACACTCATAGCGGAAAACAAGCTGACCGCGCTGATGGTCACCCACTCCATGCGGCAGGCGCTGGATTATGGCGACCGCACGATCATGCTGCACGGCGGCAAGATCCTGCTCGACGTGACCGGCGACAAGCGCAAGACGCTCGGCGTTGAAGACCTCATCGAAATGTTCCGCAAGGTGCGCGGCCAGACGCTCGATGACGATGCGCTTCTGATTGAATAGCTATCGCAAATAGCTATGTTTCACAGCCGCCGTCGACCCGACCGGCGGCTGTTTTGTTTCTGCTCGAAATGTTCTAAGAACCGGATATGGCGCAGAAAAAAGCAAATGAAGTCGACAGTTTTCTAGCAAGGCCGACGAGCTCGTTCCCGGTCGTGCTGCTTTATGGACCCGACAAGGGGCTGGTGAGCGAACGCGCACGCCGTTTTGCCGAAGCCAGCAAGCTGCCGCTGGACGATCCATTTGCCGTCATTCGCATGGAAGCCGACGAGATCGAGGCCGACCCGGCGAAGCTCGCCGACGAAGCCCGCACGATCTCCATGTTCGGCGGCCAGCGCCTGATCTGGATCAAGAACGCCGCTGGCCAGAAGAAGCTGGTCGAAGCGATCAAGCTGCTTGCGACCGAGCCGCCGCAGGAAACTTTCGTGCTTGTCGAGGCGGGCGATCTCAAGAAGGGTGCGGGTTTGCGCAGCGCTGTGGAGAACGCGTCTGCGGGCATGGCCCTGCCTTGTTATTCCGACGACAGCCGTGGGATCGACGGCGTCATTGACGACGTTCTGGCCGAATGGAAGATGCAGATCACGCTTGACGGTCGCCAGCTCCTGCGCGCCAGCCTTGGCGGTGATCGTCTCGCCACGCGCGGCGAGCTTGAAAAGCTCTGCCTTTATGCCCGCGGCAAGGAACGGATCGATATAGACGATGTGCGTGAAGCGGTGGGCGATGTCGCCGGGCTTTCCACCGATGAGGTGATCGACGCTGTTCTGGCGGGCGATCTCGCACGCTTCGAAGTTTCCTTTGACCGCGTGGTGAAATCCGGGACCGCGCCCTTTCTCGTACTCAACACGGCGATGCGCCAGTTCCAGCAGGTGCAAACCTTGCGCCATATCGCCGATACGGAGCGCAAAAGCGCCTCCGTGGTTGTGGCGGCGGCACGCCCGCCGATCTTCTTCAACCGCAAGAAGCTGATTGAGAATGCGGTCAGTCGCTGGAGCGGCGAAAGCCTTGCACGCGTGATGGAGCGCCTGCAACGCGCCGTTCTCGAAAGCCGCCAGAATGCGGGCCTTGCCATTCCGATCATCCGGCAGTGCTTGCTAGCAATCGGGGTAGAATCGCTTCGAAATGCCCGGCGATAGCAAAGCATTTCCAGCGTAGCGGTTTTGCGTTGGGTAATGCGAAAAGAAAATAGATAGAGTACTTCGACTTGAGATGCAGGGAATAATCTATCAGTCACCTCTGGTATTTTTTCGATACAAACGAAAAAGCTCGCCGCAAATATAAGCAGCGAGCTTTCAGTTTATATATTTCTTCGAAGTTCAGCTCTGGAGACGACGGCAAATCTCATCGAGTTGCTCGAGAGAACTATAGCGTATCTTGACCTCACCGCCCCGATCGCGATGATTGATTTCGACCTTCATGCCGGTAACATCAGAAAGCAGCTTTTCGAGCGCCTTGGTGTCGGCATCCTTCTCGACCGGACCTGCCTTGCCTGGCTTGGCTTCGGCGCCACCCCGTGCTTCCGCCTGCGCAAGCGCCTCGACCTGACGAACCGACAGGCCTTCCTTGACGATCCGCTCCGCCAGTGCGGTTGGGTTTTCCATCGTGATGAGGCTGCGGGCATGACCTGCCGAAAGCGCGCCATCGACAATGAAGTCCTGCACAGGCTGCGGCAGTTTCAGCAGGCGCAGCGTGTTGGCGACATGGCTGCGGCTTTTGCCGATGACCTGTGCCAGATCGTTCTGCGTATAATCGTGATTGTCGATAAGCTGTTGATATCCAAGCGCTTCTTCAACCGCATTCAGGTCGGCGCGCTGCACGTTTTCGATGATCGCGATTTCAAGTGCCACACGGTCATCGACATCACGAACAATGACCGGGATCGTATCGACACCGGCGCGCTGTGACGCGCGCCAGCGGCGTTCACCGGCTATCAGCTCGAAGCGGTCGGGCTGGCCCGGTGCGGGGCGCACGACGATCGGCTGCACAACGCCATGTTCCTTGATCGACTGCGCCAGATCTTCCAGTTCGCCTTCCGAAAACATGCGGCGCGGATTGCGCGGATTGCGCGTCACGAACTCAATCGGAACATTCCGCTCGATGGGAACCGGTGCCTTCCGCTCTTCAGCAGGGCGGTCGATCTCACCGATCAGCGCCGCTAATCCGCGGCCAAGGCGCTTCTTTGAAGGATCGTCATTCATCGTTCGGCTTATTCCTGAATTGTTTCGCCATCGAATCGATCAGCTCATGCGGCCTGCAATTGCCGCTCACGCTGGATAACTTCCGATGCCAGTTGCAAATAGGCCTGACTGCCAGCGCATTTCAAATCATAAAGAATGGCTGGCTTGCCATGTGACGGCGCTTCCGACACACGCACATTGCGTGGAATGACGGTGCGATAGACCTTTTCGCCCATGAAAGAGCGAACATCATCCACCACTTGCGCGGCAAGATTGTTACGGCTGTCGAACATGGTCAGCACAATCCCCTGGATCGATAGCTCGGGATTGATCGACGACCGCACCTGATCGACGGTCTGCAAAAGCTGGCTCAAGCCTTCCAACGCAAAAAACTCGCATTGCAGCGGCACCAGAACGGAATCGGCTGCCGCCATTGCGTTCAGCGTCAGAAGATTAAGCGATGGCGGACAATCGACCAGCACATAGGAAAAGCGCTCGGACACGCCGGAATCAAACCGCAAGGCGTCGCGCAGGCGCCGCGTGCGGTCGGCTGACTGCGCAATTTCCATTTCGATGCCGAGAAGGTCAAGCGTCGATGGCACGATATGGAGGTTCGGCACATCGGTCGGCATTGCGGCGTCCGGAACGGACGATTCCTGCGTCAGCACGTCATAGGATGACAATGGCCGATTGCGGCGATCGATGCCAAGGCCGGTGCTGGCATTGCCTTGCGGGTCAAGATCGACGATCAATACCGTTTCGCCAATAGCGGCCAAGGCCGTGGCCAGATTGATGGCGGTGGTCGTCTTGCCCACGCCGCCCTTCTGGTTTGCAATGGTTATGATCCTGGACATTCTGTTCATCACCGTCGCCTTGCTGCTGCCCGCCCGTTCGAAATTTTCAGCCATCAATCGGTCTTGCGCCGAAGATTGCTGATTTCGAGAATAACCGAAGCCTGATCGATAGCACTTTGATGTTGTACCAGATCGAAACTCCAACCGACACGGCTTTCATCGATCTCGCGCTGATAATCCCGACCTTTTTGGAAGAGAGCCTTGGCACCATTGGTCAGCCACGGCTCGGCCAGACCAAAGAGATCGCTCAGCGATGCCAATGCGCGCGCCGTAACCACCTGCGGGGTCTCGATCTTCTGCCACATCGCTTCTATGCGCGCTGAGTGAATGCGTGACGGGATGTTCAGATGGCCGGCTACGGTGCGCAGAAACGCCGCCTTCTTCCCCGCACTCTCGATAAGATCGATAGCGCTACCGGGTTGATCTGCGAGGAAACAGGCCGTGACAATGCCCGGAAACCCGCCGCCGGAGCCGATATCCAGCCATTTCTTGGCGTCACTCGCCAGCGGAAAGAGCTGGGCGCTATCCAGAATATGCCGCGTCCACAACTCATTCAGGGTCGAGGGCGATGCGAGATTGATCGCCTTCGACCATTTGCGAAATAGTTCTTCAAAGGCAATCAAACGATCCACTGTTTCACGTGAAACAGCGGGAACAATTGCTTTCAGGCTCTCAAAACGGGTATCGGCGCTCATGCAGCGCCCTGCCCTTCGATGAAGCCCGCAGCCGCCTTATGGCGATAACCGAACTTCTTGATCTGTGCGATGAGCAGCGCCAGTGCCGCTGGGGTCATTCCATCGACACGCTGCGCTTCGGCGATTGTTTCCGGCTTGCGCTGCTTGAGCTTGTGCTTCAACTCATTGGAAAGACCGGATATTCCATCAATATCCAATCCCGCCGGGATAAGCAGTTGCTCCTCGCGCTCCATCACCGCGATGTCGCTTTTCTGGCGGTCCATATAGACAGCATATTGCGCCTCGATTTCCAGCGCTTCCCGCGTTGTCGGATCGATGGCTTCCAGTTCAGGCCAGATGGACTTCAGCCGGTTGAGATCGATTTCCGGATAGGACAGGAGATCATAGGCCGACCGGCGGACACCATCCTGATTGAGCCGCAAATCGTAGCGATTGGCGAGATTGGGCGTGATCGTCAACGATTGGGTTAGCGACCGCGCCGCGCCCAACGCCGCCTCGCGTGCTTCAAAGCGCTCTTTGCGGGCCTGCCCCAATATGCCAAGCCTATCTGCCAGCGGCGTAAGACGCTGATCGGCATTGTCCGCACGCAACGACAGACGGAACTCGGCCCGCGAGGTAAACATGCGATAAGGCTCGCTGACACCGCGCGATGTCAGGTCATCGACCATGACGCCGATATAGGCCTCGGTGCGCTGGATAATGACGGGTTCGCCGCCCGACGCCCGGCGCGCGGCGTTGATGCCGGCGAGAAGACCTTGCGCGCCAGCTTCTTCATAGCCGGTCGTGCCATTGATCTGTCCGGCCAGAAACAAGCCGGTGACTTTCCGGGTTTCAAGACTGCGCTTCAACTCGCGCGGATCGATGAAATCATATTCAATCGCATATCCGGGTTGCAGCATACTGGCCTTTTCAAGCCCTGGTATCGTCTTCAATATATCAAGCTGCACGTCCTCGGGCAGCGACGTCGATATGCCGTTTGGATAAACGGTATCGTCATCCAGACCTTCCGGTTCAAGAAATATCTGGTGGCCATCGCGATCACCAAACTTGACGATCTTGTCTTCCACGGACGGGCAATAACGAGGACCAATCCCCTCAATCGAGCCTGAATACATCGCCGAACGATGCAAATTGGCGCGAATGATAGCGTGGGTTTCCGGGGTTGTGCGGGTGATGCCACAATCGATCTGCGGCGTAGTGATCCGATCCGTCATCAGCGAAAACGGCACAGGATCTTCGTCGGCAGACTGCATGTCCAGGCTTTGCCAGTCAATGGTGCGGCCATCCAGTCGCGGCGGGGTGCCCGTCTTGAGACGTCCGAGCGCAAAGCCGAACGATGTCAGGCGTTCGGACAGGCCGAGCGCTGGCTTTTCACCCATGCGGCCAGCCGGAATTTTCTTCTCGCCAATATGGATCAAGCCGTTCAGGAATGTGCCTGTCGTCAAGACAACGGCACCGCATGTCAGGGTCCGTCCATCGGACAGAACAACACCGGCAATGCGCTCATCCTGTTCCAGCAGGTCTTGTGCACCGCCCTCCACGACAGTCAGATTGTCCTGCGCGGCAATCATCTTCTGCATAGCGAGCCGATAAAGCTTGCGGTCGGCCTGGGTTCGAGGGCCACGGACGGCAGGCCCCTTGCGGCGGTTCAACAAGCGAAACTGGATGCCAGCTTCATCGGCGACGCGACCCATCAGGCCGTCAAGCGCATCGATCTCGCGCACAAGATGCCCCTTGCCCAATCCGCCGATAGCTGGATTGCAGGACATGACGCCAATCGTATCAAAGCGATGCGTCACCAGCGCCGTCTTGGCGCCTGCGCGCGCAGCAGCAGAAGCGGCCTCGCATCCCGCGTGGCCGCCGCCGATCACAATGACATCAAAGGCTGTAGCTTCGGTCGAACTCATTTGGTTCATCCTGACGCAACTCGAATCCGTTTCTGAAAGATGTCTCTTTGCCACGAATGGGTTTGAAACGAAAGATCAAAGTGAGCCCCGGGGCGATCAAATATCCGGGTTCGACTCATGAATGCGTGAGGGAGTCAATCGGAACGGCGATATTCCACAGATGTTTCACGTGAAACAATCTTGGCAACGATTGCGCGCCGTGTTTCACGTGAATCATTTACCGATGCAGAATTGCGAGAAAATGACGTCCAGAATTTCCTCTACATCGACGTCGCCGGTAATCCGTCCGAGGTACTGGGAAGCCAAACGCATATTCTCGGCGCGAAGTTCCAGTGGCAGATGTGTGCCCGCCAGGGCTCTGTCGATCTCCGTCACCGTTGAGCGCAACAGATTGATGTGGCGCTGGCGCGTAGGAACCGCATCTTCGATTTGCCCGATCTGGGCTTCCGCAAATGCTTGCAGATCGGAGAGCAGTCGGTCCAACCCCTCCCCGGATTTCGTCGAGATTCGATAGGTCCAGTCGCTAGATGATGTGTCGTTCAAGTCGGCTTTTGTGCCCACCGTCCACAAAGCTGCGGAGGTTTCCTCAGTTGCGATCGGGATGGGATCATTCATATCTTCCAGCACCAACACCAGATCGGCGTTGGCCATGCGAGCGCGGGCGCGCTCAATACCGATCTTTTCAATCACGCTTTCCGTCTCACGCAGGCCTGCCGTGTCGGTCACGTAAACCGGAATGCCGCCAAGATCGAGTTTGACTTCCAGAAGATCACGGGTGGTTCCCGCTTCCTCCGATATGATCGCCACTTCGCGACCGGCAAGAAAGTTCAAGAGGCTGGATTTACCGGCATTTGGTGCGCCGACAATAACGACGTGCAATCCATCGCGCAGCATGGAAGCACGTTTGCCGCTTGCAATATGGTTTTCGATCTCGCTCTTTAGTAGCGCCAGCGATTGCCAGACCTGCTCCGACACCGAACCCGGCACATCGCTTTCATCGGCAAAGTCCAGCTCCGCCTCGATGAAGGCGCGCGCACGCAACAACCGTTGACGCCATTCGGTATAAAGTTCGTGCTGCGTGCCAGAAGCCACCTGCAAGGCAAGACGCCTTTGTCCTTCGGTTTCCGCCGCGATCAGATCGGCTAGACCTTCGGCAATGGTCAAATCCATCTTACCATTGGAGAAGGCCCGGCGCGTAAACTCGCCGGCTTCAGCTATGCGGCACCCTGCCAGCTCGCTCAGTTCGGTCAGCAGCTTTTCGACAACCGCTTTGCCGCCGTGCAAATGAAATTCGGCGCAATCCTCTCCGGTAAAACTGTTCGGACCGGGAAAAAACAGCACCAGTCCCCGATCGATTGGATCGCCATTACGGGAGCGAAATAGCTTGTAAGCTGCGTTGCGCGGTGGCGGAACGGCACCGACTATCGTTTCGAGCACGAATCGAACGCGCGGGCCAGAGATGCGCACAACAGCCACGCCGGACGGCAAACGCCCGCTCGATAAAGTAAGAATCGTGTCTTGGAGGGAAGCGACCTCGCTCATTCCATTTCCTGACCTATAATTATAAGCATGAAGCAGCCACTATTGCTGAAAGAATGGCATATTCATTCGCGCAGTGAAAGAAAAGCCCTATGACAGAACCAGACCGCAATCGCCTCGCTGGCAGCAATCGCCTCGCCGATGAAACGAGCGCCTATCTGCGCCAGCATGCCGACAATCCTGTTCACTGGCAGCCGTGGGAGAGGCAGGCGCTGGATGCGGCGAAGGAGCTCGACCGGCCCATTCTGCTTTCCATTGGTTACGCGGCCTGTCACTGGTGTCACGTCATGGCGCATGAGTCATTCGAGGATCCTGACGTCGCGGCGGTGATGAACGCGCTTTTCGTCAATGTGAAGGTGGACCGCGAGGAGCGGCCCGATATCGACCAGATTTATATGGCAGCACTGGGAGCAATGGGACAGCAGGGCGGATGGCCGCTCACCATGTTTCTGCGCCCCGATGGCAAGCCGTTCTGGGGCGGCACCTATTTCCCGCGGCACAAGCGTCACAACATGCCCGGCTTTGTCGACGTGCTGCACGCGGTCAATAACCTCTGGCACAAGGATAAAGAGAAAATTAACCATAACGCGCAAGCCGTTTTCGACCATCTGGAAGGTCGTCTGGCCGCGCAGATCGCCCCGGTAACGAATGAAGTGGAGCGATTTGACGAGATCGCCACCCGCATCGGCAGCCTGATTGATCCGGTCCGTGGCGGCTTGGAGGGAGCGCCAAAGTTCCCCAACGCGCCTTTCATGGACAATCTGTGGCTGTCATGGCTCTATAGCCGCAACGAGACACATCGGGACAATTTCCTCCTCTCGCTCAAGGTGATGCTGCAGGGGGGGATTTACGATCATCTGGGTGGCGGACTTTGCCGCTACTCCACCGATGCCGAATGGCTGGTCCCGCATTTCGAAAAAATGCTCTACGACAATGCCCAGCTCATCCGCCACGCGACCTATGCTTTTGCCGAAACCGGGAATGATTTGTTTCGTCTGCGAATCGAAGAGACAATCAACTGGCTGATCCGGGAAATGCGCCTGTCCGATGGAAGCTTTGCATCCAGTCTGGATGCAGACAGCGAAGGCGAGGAAGGACGGTTTTACGTCTGGAGCGAGCAGGAAATCGACGAGGTCCTCGGCGACGACAGCAAAATCTTCAAGGATTACTATGATGTCACGGCGGGCGGAAACTGGGAAGGCCACAACATTCTGAACCGCCTTCATGCGGTCAATGACAGCGCGATCCTGCCGCCATCAATAGCAGCATCGCAGCAAAAACTGCTTGCGCGCCGGCAATTGCGAATACGTCCCGGACGGGACGAGAAAGCGCTGACCGACTGGAACGGACTTGCCATCCGCGCGCTGGCCGAAGCGGGCCGCAGTTTTGGCAGACAAGACTGGATCAATCTTGCGGTTGAGGCCTATCGTTCCATCACGAGCAGCTTTCGGGACGGCCGCATCGCGCACTGCTGCATGGAAAACTCGCTTCTCTACCCTGCCCTTTCGACCGATTATGCATCGGTGATCAATGGGGCTATCGCTCTTTATGAAGCAACGAGCGAGCAGGCTTATATTGATGACGCATTGAAGTTCAAGAAGGCGCTTGACGATGCGCACCTTGATGGGGCCGGTAATTATCGACTATCCGCGCTGGACGCCGATGACGTCATTCTGCACGCCTATGGCGATTACGATGAAGCCATTCCGAGCGCCACCAGCCAGATCATCGAAGCGCTGACAAGACTGTTTCTGGCAACGGGCAATATCGAACTTTATCAGAGCAACGAGACCTTGATCGAACAGGCGCTTGGGCGGGCCTTCGCACAGCAATATGGGCAGATCGGAATATTGAACGTGGCGCGTTTTGCGGCCGAACCACTTTCGCTCGTCGTCGCCGCCGAGGATGACGGAGAACTTGTTTCGACAGCGAATCGAAATCCCGATCCCCGGCGCGTGGATAAATTCGTGCGCTTCGAACCCGGCAAGACGATAGACCTCCCGACAGGAGGAACCGCAGACGTGGAGCATCCGTCGGCCTGGTTCTGCAAGGGACATGTCTGCCTGCCGCCTGTCGAAACCGCCGAAGCGCTGCGACTGCTGCTTGGCAAAACATCGTGAAACAAAAACGCCGCAACGGTTTCCCGTGCGGCGTTTCAAATGGCGCTATGGAGCCGATTACGTATTCATCGAATCGAAGAATTCGCCATTGCTCTTGGTCTGCTTGAGCTTGTCGATAAGGAATTCGATCGCGTCGGTCGTGCCCATTGGCGCGAGAATACGGCGCAGAACGAAAATCTTCTGCAGATCGGCGCGCGGAACCAGCAGGTCTTCCTTGCGGGTGCCGGACTTGAGAATGTCCATGGCCGGGAAGATACGCTTGTCGGCCACCTTGCGGTCGAGCACGATTTCCGAGTTGCCAGTGCCCTTGAATTCTTCAAAGATCACTTCGTCCATGCGGCTGCCCGTATCGATCAGCGCGGTGGCGATGATGGTGAGCGAGCCACCCTCTTCGATGTTGCGTGCAGCACCGAAGAAGCGCTTCGGACGCTGAAGCGCGTTGGCGTCGACACCGCCGGTCAGAACCTTGCCGGAAGACGGAACAACCGTGTTGTAGGCGCGACCGAGGCGGGTGATCGAGTCGAGCAGAATCACAACGTCGCGGCCATGTTCGACAAGACGCTTGGCCTTTTCGATGACCATTTCGGCAACCTGAACGTGACGCGCCGCCGGTTCATCGAAAGTCGACGAAATCACTTCGCCCTTCACCGAACGCTGCATGTCGGTCACTTCTTCCGGACGTTCATCGATCAGAAGAACGATGAGATAGCATTCGGGATGGTTTGCGGTGATCGAATGGGCAATGTTCTGCAGAAGAACGGTCTTACCGGTACGCGGCGGCGCGACGATCAGGCCGCGCTGGCCCTTGCCGAGCGGTGCCACCAGATCGATGACGCGCGGCGACAGATCCTTGGAGGTCGGAACTTCCAGTTCCATCTTGAAGCGCTCATTCGGGTAGAGCGGCGTCAGATTGTCGAAGTGAACCTTGTGACGGATTTTTTCCGGATCTTCGAAATTGATCGTATTGACCTTGAGCAGCGCGAAATAACGCTCGCCTTCCTTGGGGCCGCGGATCGGTCCTTCGACCGTATCGCCGGTCTTGAGCGAGAAACGACGCAGCTGCGAGGGAGAAATATAAATATCGTCAGGACCCGGCAGATAGTTAGCGTCGGCGGAACGCAGGAAGCCAAATCCATCCTGCAGCACCTCGACGACGCCTTCGCCGATAATTTCGACGTCCTGGGCTGCCAGTTTCTTGAGGATCGCGAACATCAGTTCCTGCTTGCGCATGGCGCTCGCGTTTTCGACCTCAAGCGTTTCGGCAAAAGCCAGCAGCTCCACCGGTGTCTTGTTTTTCAGTTCTTGTAGTTTCATTTCCTGCATGGATGAGGAACTCTTTTTAAAATGTAAGGAGAAAATGCAGTTGTTCGGAAAGGTGGCCACTTGGATCGTGACCGGCATCGAAGGCCTGCTGTCTTGAAGGGAAGAGGCTTCCTACATACTGATTTGCAGCGTGTAGAGCAAGCCTCATGTAGGGATAGCAGGAAATTTCTGCAACAGAAAAATGGCAGAAACCCGGCGAGCGGGTTTCTTTTTAAAGTCGTTTTCAGATCAGAACGGCTTCACGATCACCAGTATGACGATCAGGATCATAAGAACCGTCGGCACTTCATTGATGATTCGCCAGTGCTTTGCCGAGCGCATGTTGCGGTCTTCCGCAAAAAGCCGCGCGGATTTCGACAGATAGCCATGCAGGCCGGACATCAGCACGACGAGCAGCAGCTTGACATGCAGCCAGCCGCCCTGAAATCCGAAGATTTCCCAGGCCATCCACAGGCCGGCGATCCAGGTCACGGCCATGGCGGGATTGATGATGAAGCGCAGCAGGCGGCGCTCCATCACCTTGAATGTTTCTGACGTTTCGGAACCGGGTTTTGCGGCAGTGTGATAGACGAAAAGGCGTGGCAGATAGAGCATCCCCGCCATCCATGCGATGACGGCAATCACGTGCAGCGATTTGACCCAGAGATAGGCGTCGGCTGGATTCACGTGAAACAATGCCCAGACGCCGAGCGCGACCACGACCAGCGAAACGACTATGCGAATGGCAACCGCCGATCCGCGATTTTCCGGAGCTGTCTGGCTCATGATTTTCCTCCGCGAATACGGTCGACCATGCGCTGCACATTTTCGATTGGCGCTTGTGGCGTGATTCCGTGTCCAAGATTGAAGATCAGCGGGCCCTGGCCCAGCCGTTCGAGAACGGCATCGATGCCTTCATCCAGAGCGCTGCCGCCAGCCACCACGCGCAGCGGATCGAGATTGCCCTGCACCGCGCCCTCTTCCTGCAAGGCGGCCGCAAAGGACAGGGGAACCGACCAGTCGAGGCCAAGCGCGTCCACACCGGTCTTCTGGCGATAGCTCGCATAAAGCATCCCGGCTCCTTTCGGGAAGCCGATGATGCGGGCCTCCGGATAAACCGCCCTCACCTTCTGGACGATCCGGGCAACGGGCTGGATGCAGAAACGCTCAAAGCAGTCCTCGTCCAGAACGCCAGACCAGGAATCGAAAATCTGAACCGCGTCTGCGCCCGCATCGAGCTGTTCGATGAGATATTCGGCGGAAACATCGGCAAGATCGTTCAGGAGCTTTTCAAAGGCTTCCGGGAAGCGATAGGCGAAAAGACGGGCGGGCGCCTGATCCGGCGTGCCGTGACCGGCAATCATGTAGGTCGCAACGGTCCAGGGAGCGCCGCAGAAGCCGAGCAGCGTGGTTTCGTTGGGCAACTGCTCGCGCAGCAGCCGAACCGTCTCGTAGACCGGCTCAAGCCTTTTGGCGACGCCTTCCGTCTCAAGCCAGAAAATCTCGTCGGCATCGATCGGCGTCATCAAAGGTCCTTTGCCTTCTTCAAAGCGAAGGTCACGTCCAAGGGCGTGAGGGATGACAAGAATGTCCGAAAAGAGAATGGCTGCATCAAAGCCAAAGCGGCGGATCGGCTGAAGGGTCACCTCGACGGCCAGATCGGGCGAGTAGCACAGATCGAGAAAGCTTCCAGCCTTTTTGCGGGTCTCGCGATATTCGGGAAGATAGCGTCCGGCCTGTCGCATCATCCAGATTGGAGGCGGAAACACCGTTTCGCCGTCGATCACTCTCAAGACCTTGCGCTTCATCTGATTTTTATCCGCTTTGTTGGTTACCTGATCCGGCGTTGGTCAAAAGTTATCCAGTCCGGTTCTCATAAAGAAGGGATGATTCAGGAATCTTTTGATTCTTAGAGTCTGTTGGAATCGGGGATTAAGCTCTGTCCCGGTTTTCCCCACAGTTCCGAAATTGCCGTCTCATCCTGTGCAATTATTCACCGACAGTCTGACCAAATAAAAAGAAAACTCAATTCCCTCTTTTAATATAAAGGGTTACCAATTGACGCAGTGCATGCCGATTTGTGGAAAAGCTGGGAATTACCGCGGGATTTCGCGGATTCGTGAGTCTTGTCCACATTTGTTGATAATCGCTCACCACATGTTCGCCCGCTGTGGATGACTTGCCAAGTTTCCCACCGCCTGCCATGGCTTGTGAAAGACGTTCGTCCGTTACGCACAGCCGTCAACAGGAGGGCAAAAAAACTGTGGTGAGACCGCTTTCCTACTTTCATCTTCATCTGATTTCTGATGCGACCGGAGAGACTCTCCTCGCGGCGGGCCGCGCGGCGGCGGCGCAATATGCCAATGCGCGTGCCATCGAGCATATCTATCCGCTGATCCGCACCGAAAAGCAGCTGCGCAAGGTTCTCGAAGGCATCGATGCGGAGCCTGGCATCGTGCTCTATACAATCGTGGACCAGAAACTGGCGGCGATCATTGACGAATCCTGCGCGGAAATGGGGGTCCCCAGCGTTTCCGTGCTGGAGCCGGTGCTCAACACGTTTCAATCCTATCTCGGTGCGCCCGCGCACCGCCGCGCCAGTGCGCAGCATGTCCTCAATGCCGATTATTTCCGGCGGATTGACGCGCTCAATTTCACGATGGAGCATGATGACGGGCAATTACCCTATGATATAGAGGAAGCTGACGTCATTCTGGTCGGCATTTCACGCACATCCAAGACGCCGACGAGCATTTATCTCGCCAATCGCGGCATCAAGACCACCAATGTTCCCATCGTGCTTGGCATTCCACTGCCGGAAGTCCTGTTCACAACCAAAAGGCCGCTGGTCGTCGGGCTGGTCGCCACCGCCGAACGGATTTCGCAAATCCGCCAGAACCGGCCGCTCGGCAATGTGCCGTCGCTGGATACCGGGCTTTATACGGACCGCGTTTCCATCTCGGAAGAACTGGCTTATGCGCGTAATATATGCAATCGGCACGGCTGGCCGATCATAGACGTGTCGCGCCGGTCGATCGAGGAAACCGCGGCGGCTATCCTCGCTTTGCTGCGCGAAAAGACTAACAGAAGGGATTTCGACCATGACTGAACTTATCCTTGCCTCCAAAAGCCCTTTCCGTTCGGCCTTGCTGAAAAATGCCGGCATCGCTTTTTCAACGGCAAGCGCGGAGGTCGACGAGCGCGCTGTCGAAGCCCCGCTTTACGAAACGGGCGCCACGCCGGAAGAGGTCGCGCAGGTTCTGGCCGAGGCGAAGGCGCTCGATGTGAGCGAGAAGAACCCCGGCGCGGTGGTGATCGGCTGCGACCAGACCCTGTCGCTCGGCGACAAGATTTTCCACAAGCCCGCCGATATGGAGGCGGCGCGCCGCCAGCTCCTGAAATTTTCCGGCATGACCCACCAATTGAACAGCGCTGTCGTGCTGGCGAAGGATGGCAAAACCCTGTGGCGTCACGTTTCGATCGCTCGCATGACGATGCGCGATCTCGATCCCGGTTTTGTCGGGCGTTATCTCGGCCGCGTCGGGGACACTGCCCTTTGCAGCGTCGGCGCCTATCAGGTGGAGGGGCCGGGCATCCAGCTCTTTGAGAAGATTGATGGCGATTATTTCACGATTGTCGGCCTGCCGCTCCTGCCGCTGCTCGACGAACTGCGCAAGGAAAAACTGATCGATGGCTAAGAAGGCATTTGTCACCGGCTTTCCGATAAAACACTCACGCTCGCCGCTGATCCACGGTTTCTGGCTCGCCGAACTCGGGATAGACGGTTCCTATGAGGCCATAGAAGTAAAGCCGGAGGACTTTGCCTCCTTCGCTTCCTCACTGGCCGAAAACGGTTTTGCCGGTGGCAATGTCACCATTCCGCACAAGGAAGCAGCCTTTGCTGCCGTGGAAAGTCTGGACGAGGCGGCCAAAGCCATCGGCGCGGTCAACACGCTCTGGCTTGAGGGCGGCAGGCTTCACGGCGGTAATACGGATGCCTACGGTTTTGCCGCCAATCTCGATGCGTCGGCTCCCGGCTGGGACAATGCCGACAGCGCCCTTGTCCTGGGGGCCGGTGGCGCAAGCCGGGCAATCGTTCATGCGCTCCTGTCGCGCGGCTTTGCGAAAGTCGCCATCGTCAATCGCACGGTGAGCCGGGCAGAGGATCTTGCGGCCCATTTCGGACCGCGTGTCGCGGCGCATGGATGGGATGCGGCACAGGACCTCGTTTCCGATGCCGGACTGATCGTCAACACCACATCGCTCGGCATGAGCGGCCATGATGACGGGGAAAAATTCCCGCTCGATCTTGGCAAGGCGTCGCCAAAGGCAGTCGCTACCGATATCGTTTATGTGCCGCTTCAAACGCCGTTTCTGAAAAAGGCCGAAGAAGCCGGACTGGCAACCGTGGACGGGCTTGGCATGCTGCTGCATCAGGCCGTTCCGGGTTTTGAGCGCTGGTTCGGCAAAAGGCCGCAAGTGACGAAAGCCCTGCGTGAGCATATTCTGGCGGATATGAAAAAGGCTGGTGCTTTATGATCGTGCTCGGACTGACCGGCTCCATCGGCATGGGAAAAACAACGGCGGCGAACATGTTCGCCGAAGCCGGCGTGCCAATCTATAGCGCCGATGATGCCGTGCATCGGCTTTATTCCGGTCGCGCGGCCCCGTTGATCGAGGCTGCTTTTCCGGGCGCGGTGGAAAACGGTGCGGTCAACCGGGACAAGCTTTCCGCCGCCGTCATTGGAAAACCGGAAGCCCTGAAAAAGCTGGAGGCTATCGTCCATCCGCTTGTGCGTGAGGAAGAAGAAGCCTTTCGCCGCGAGGCGGAAGAAACTGGCGCGGCCCTGGCGCTGATCGACATTCCGCTGCTTTTCGAAACCGGCGGCGACAGGCGGGTGGACAAGATCGTGGTCGTCTCCGCGCCCGCCGAGGTGCAGCGCGCCCGCGTACTTGCAAGGCCGGGCATGAGCGAAGAAAAGCTCGACGCCATTCTCGCCCGCCAGACGCCGGACGCCGAAAAGCGCGCGCGCGCGGATTTCATTATCGATACGAGCGGGAGTTTCGACAATCTGCGCCGCCAGATTACCGAAATCGTCGCGGAATTAAGTGGAAAGCCTGCGGTCGCGACCGAATAGCGGCAGCCGCTGTGCTATAGCTGTTCAACATATTTCCCGAGAGGTTCTTCAATGCGTGAAATCGTTTTCGATACGGAAACCACCGGTCTGGAAAGGCTTGAGGACCGTGTGATCGAAATCGGCGGCGTGGAACTGATCAACAAGTTTCCCACAGGCCGCAGATTCCACAAATACATCAACCCGCAGGGACGTCAGGTTCACCCCGAGGCGCTTGCGGTGCACGGCATCAGCAATGAGCAATTGCTGGACAAGCCGACATTCGCGGAAATTCTGGACGAGTTTCTGGAATTTTTCGATGGCGCGAAGCTCGTCGCGCATAATGCCATGTTCGACCTTGGCTTTATCAATGCGGAACTGGCACGGCTGGGAAAGGCTGAAATCCAGGCGGAACGCATCATCGATACGCTGGCGCTGGCGCGCCGCAAGCACCCGATGGGTCCGAACTCGCTCGATGCGCTGTGCAAGCGCTATGGCATCGAAAACGGCCACCGCACCCTGCACGGCGCCTTGCTCGATTCCGAGATTTTGGCGGAAGTCTATATTGAACTGATCGGCGGCAAGCAGACGGCGCTCGGCCTCAGCATCGGGGGAACGACGAGCGGCAGCAATACCGGGGATAGCGGCGCGGGCATCATCCTTGCTGCGCGTCCGAGACCGCTTGCACCGCGCATTACGGATGAGGAACGCGCGGCTCACACGGCACTTGTGGCCAAGCTCGGCGACAAGGCCATCTGGAAGAAATATCTGTCTTAAAAATTCCGCCCGAATGAAAAAAGCCCGGTCGAACCGGGCTTTTTGCTTCATGAAGTTTGCGATCAGCTTTTCACAGCGGCTTTGGCCTGTTCTTCGGCCATGCGGGTCTGGAACATCTGCGCGAAATCGATCGGGTCGATCATCAGCGGCGGGTAGCCGCCGTTGCGCGTTGCGTCTGCGATGATCTGACGTGCGAACGGGAAAAGGAGACGCGGGCATTCGATGAACAGAAGCGGCAGCATGTGCTCCTGCGGGATGCTCTGAATGCGGAACACGCCGCCATAGACCAGCTCGGTGTTGAAAAGGACGTCCTTGCCGTCGACGGCCTTGGCTTCCAGCGTCAGCACGACGTCGAAATCCGTTTCGGACAGCGGATTGGCGTTGACGTTGACATTGATGTTGATGGACGGTGCCTTCTCGCGCGGGCGCAGCGACAGCGGCGCGCCCGGGCTTTCAAAGGACAGGTCCTTCACATATTGCGCCAGAATGTTGAGGGACGGCTCGGCCGTCGCGCCATTGCCGTTCTTTACTTCGCCCGCGGCCTTATCGCTCATTATCGGTATGCCTTCTATCGGTGATTGAGATTTTTGCGCTTCCGGCGCAGCCTGTGCGCAAGCTGCTCCGAAAGGTCGAAGTGTTTGGCTAGCATGTGCGCGAGCATGAGGCAAGAAAGGCTTTTTAGGTTAGTATTTGTGCATTCAGCGATCGTCACTTGCCAGATTTATCGTCGGGCCGGGCGGTATAATCTTCAGGATCGAGATCAATGACATGGTCCTGGCGCGGATTGTGGCCGGGGCGCTGCTGCCCGTAACCGTCCGAATAGCGTGCCGACGTGGCGACGACCATGCGGCCGCGCATGAATTTTTCCCACATGACATCGCGAATGAACGGAACGAACAGCAGAATGCCGATGGCGCTGCTCACAAAGCCGGGCACGATCAGCAGGATCGCCGCCAGAACCAGCATGGCGCCATGCACCACTTCGCGATCCGGAACGCGCCCGGCCGCAGTTTCGGTGCGAATGCGCTGCAAAAGCCCGATGCCCTGCACGCGCAGGAGGAAAAAGCCCAGCATCGCGCTCAGGATAACCAGGCCGAGGGTCGCGAAAACGCCGATCTTGCTGCCGACGATGACGAAACCGGCAATTTCGATGAAAGGCATCGCCAGCAGGACGAGAGGGGCGAAAGAGGAGGACACGGAGGTTACGACCTTTGTTGTTTGGTTCCGGGGTTCAGTCTAGCCTGAATTGTAACTTTTTAAGGTTCGGAACGAAATTGAAACTGTCTGTCATGCAATATCAAATAGGTACGCATGATCGGGATTTGAATGATGACGTAAGCCGATCTATATGTATGAGATATAAATGGCAGCGTATCCCGAAAAATGCGAAGCGGTTTTCGGAAAAAGATGCGCGTAAGGACAAATGGATAGAGCATTTCCAATGGTTCACTCAGAACGGGAAACGCTCTGGGGATAGGAAAGGCGAAACGCCGGTTCCTTCAATTAGCGGCAGGCGGCATGGAATTTTTTGATTTTGGCACGATATTCTTCTTCATCGCAGCGGTGATCATCTTTCTCCAGCTGAGGAATGTTCTTGGCCGTCGTACCGGAAATGAAAAACCGCCCTTCGATCCGTACACGTCGGCACGCAGTGCCGATGTTGCACCAGCGAACAGCGAGACGGACAACGTCGTCTCCCTTCCGCGCCGGACGGGCGAAAAGGATTTTACCGCTATCGACAAGGCGGCTCCTCTTGGCACACCCGTTAATGACGGCCTGCGCGCGATTTACGCTGCCGATTCGTCGTTCGATCCCGCCGGTTTCGTGGACGGCGTAAAGATCGCCTATGAAATGATTGTGATGTCCTTCGCTGACGGGGATCGCAAGGTTTTGAAAAACCTTCTTTCCAAGGATGTCTTCGAGGGCTTTGTTTCAGCGATCGACGAGCGCGAAGCCCGCGGCGAAAGCGTGCGTTCGTCCTTCGTCGGCATCGACAAGGCGGAAATCACCGGCGCCGAGATGAAGGGATCGGAAGCGCATGTGACGGTCAATATCGTCAGCCAGATGATTTCTTCCACCTATGACAAGGAAGGCAAGCTTATCGACGGCGATGCGGACAACGTGCTCGAAATCAAGGATTTGTGGACCTTTGCCCGCGATACCCGGTCGCGCGATCCGAACTGGAAGCTTGTAGCGACCGAAGCGGAAGATTAAGAGAAAACATATGAATCGGGCCGCTGACCCCAGCGGCCTTTTTGTTTGTGTATGATTGACGGATACGGCGATGAACGGCTTGGCGAGGATTTTGCGCCCGGTGGCCTTTTCGGATTGTCCGGGCTGGGACCGGGACGATCAGTCTGCTGCATTCGCCGCATTTCGCCGTTCGGCCGATTACGCTGCCCGCCAAACCTACAAGAGCGGGAGTCTTGGCATCCGTTTCGGAGCGCTGGCGCCGATCTTTGCCGCCGCGCGCGCCCTCGACAATCCAGACCGGGCGGAAGCGCGGGGTTTTTTCGAACAGAATTTTCTCCCCTGCCGCATCGTTCCCGATCAGGGAAACGGCTTTGTGACCGCATTCTATGAACCGGAGATCGAGGCCTCGCTTCAGGCGGACGACCAGTTCAAGGTGCCCTTCCTGCGCCAGCCGGACGACCTCGTGAAAGTCACGGACGAAAACCGCCCGATGGGCCTCAATCCGTCCTTTGCCTTTGCGCGCCAGACGGAAAACGGTCTGGCGGAATATGACGACCGCCGAATGATCGAACGAGGCAGCCTTTCGGGCCGAGGGCTGGAAATCGCTTTCGTCGCCGACCGGGTCGATGCTTTTTTCGCGCATGTGCAGGGCGCGGCGCGCCTGAAACTGCGCGATGGCGGCTTGCTGCGCGTCACCTATGCGGCTAAATCCGGCCACCCGTTCACAGGCATTGGCCGCATTCTGGTCGCCAATGGCGAAATTCCGGCCTCGGAAATTTCCATGCAGACGATCCGCCGCTGGCTGGCCGGACATCCAGACCGGGCCGATGACCTCATCTGGCGGAACCGGTCCTATATTTTCTTCCGGGAAGCGCCGGTGGATGACCCAGACGCCGGTCCGATTGCCGCCGCAAAAGTTCCGCTGACCGCCGGGCGTTCGCTGGCCGTCGACAGATTGCTCCATACGTTCGGGACGCCGATCCACGTCAGCGCGCCGACTGTGACCGTCTTTGACGGCGAGCCTTTTGAACGGCTGATGATCGCGCAGGACACCGGTACGGCTATCGTCGGCCCTGCCCGGGGCGATCTTTTCGCCGGGTCGGGCGATGCGGCGGGCGAGATTGCGGGCGGCGTCAAGAACGATGCCGAATTTTACGCGCTGGTGCCGCGTACCCTGCTGGGGACTTAAATGGCGCGCGCGACCGACAAGCCGGAAAAGGACTATCTGCGGCCCGAAGACCGCATCTTATGGGAAACGGTCGCCAAGACCGCAAAGCCGCTGGTAAAGCCGAAGGCGAAACCGGACGCGCTTCCCGATTTCAAGACATTGATGGCGGAAGAAGAAAAGCGCCCGGCCAAGGCGAAGGTTCAGCCTGCGATGGAGGCGAGCAAGCCGAAGAAGGGCTTGTCGGCGCTCGGCGAAATGCAGGTTCAGTCGCTCGACAAGCCGACACATCGAAAAATAGCGAAAGGCCGCGTCGATATTGAAGCCCGCATTGACCTCCATGGTCTTACGCAGGGCGAAGCGCACGGCCTGCTCTACGGATTTCTGGTCAGCGCCCATGCGCGCGGCCTGCGTCATGTCATGGTCATCACCGGCAAGGGCCGTTCGTTTGGCAGCGAAGGCATTTTGCGGCAGGCGGTGCCGCACTGGTTTTCCACGCCGCTGTTCAGGCTTCTGGTCAGCGCCTATGAGGATGCGGCGCGTCACCATGGCGGGCATGGCGCGCTTTATGTCAGGCTTCGCCGCCAGACCCAGAACACGGCACAGCAGATATTGCCTGGAGGAAACAGGCTGCGATGACGCCATTTGGAATACGCTTGCGGGAATTACGGGAAGAACGTGGTGTGACGCAGAAGGATATGGCTGCGGCGCTCCGCGTTTCCCCGGCCTATCTGTCGGCGCTGGAACACGGACGGCGCGGCCAGCCGACCTGGGACCTGCTTCAGCGCATCATTACCTATTTCAACATTATCTGGGACGAGGCGGAAGAGTTGCAGAACCTTGCCGCCGTGTCGCATCCGCGTGTGGTGATCGATACATCGGGCCTGTCGCCGCACGCGACGGAGCTTGCCAATCTTCTGGCGCGCAATATCCGCATCATAGATCGCGAAACGATCAAACACCTGAGCGAGGAAATCGAGGCGGCACGCAAGCGTCGCCGGGGAAACAGGCCAGCAGGTTGAAGCGCTTCTCCGTCTGTCCAGGCTGGATGATCTTTGATTTACTTAAAATAAGCCGCGCAATTCGTCCAATTTGGAATTGACCAGCCAGCCATAGTAATTTTCCTGCGGCAGTAGGGGTTCCTGGCCGTCTGCCTTTCGCCTGGCGTTTTCGTTGGCCAGGGCCCGCGCGCGCGCTTCCGCGCCGCCGGTATTGTAGAGCGTGGCGGTGAGGCCCGGATTCTTCGAAATGTCGAAATCGGCGATCTGTCGATAGGAGTTGATCGACTGTTTCAGCGTTGCCGCGATGTAGGGCAGCGTCAGGTCGGGGTCCATGATGGTCTTGTAGACGGCATTGCCGTCTTCGGCATTAAGCTTGGGTAGGCCGGAAACACGGTTCACCATGTCCGACATCTGCAAGGCCGTCAGCGGATTGATCTGACCAAGGCCGAATGTCTGGCCCGCATAGAAAGGCTGGAAGAACACCGCGCTGAAGCGGTTGTTGGGATAGGCGTTGCCGCCGACCGACTTGCCGCGGAAGCTTTTATTCCACACATTCTCGCGGCAGGACCACAGCGAATAGCTGTCCTTGTGCTTCAGGCAATCGGCAAATTCAGGCCGCTTGATGAACTGGCCGATGCTCTCGCCATCATAGCCGAAGCTGACTCCCTGATTCACATAGGACATGGCCTTGACGTAATAAGTCTGCAGCCGGTCATAGACGTCGACATTATAGGTGTGCTCGCCGACGATCGCGCCGACAATGTGGATGGGATCGATGCCGTAGGCTGCTGCCGTGGAACGGATCTTGGAGCGTAGCGCAGCATCCTTTTTCAGCAGACCGTAGATCTTCTGATATTTCTTCTCGTAAGTCGTGCTCAATTCACGCGTGCGCTTGGCGGATGCGCCGGGGATCGGCGGCTGTTCCGCATTGCGATTGCCGGGTGGAACAAGGGTCGCCGCTTGCGCGCTCTGGCTGGCTACAATGAAGGCAAGGCAAAGGCCAGCAAAGCGGTTCAGTGATCTGGTCATTGTGCGGAAACGGCCCCAATATGGTGAATATCTGGTAAATTTGCCGGAAAATAGAAAACCCCCCGATGCAAGTCGAGGGGTTTTTGCGCAGTCGTTGAAAGTGGCCGGAAGCCGTGGCTTTACTGCCACTTAAATGCAAGCGCTTTTAGAGGATGAAGCGCGAAAGATCGGTATTCTTGGCAAGTCCGCCGATCTTGTCTTTCACATAGGCCGCATCAATTGTGAAGACCGCACCGGTCTTGTCGGGAGCGGTGAACGAGATTTCATCCAGAACCCGTTCCATCACCGTTTGCAGGCGGCGCGCGCCGATGTTTTCAACCGTCGCATTCAGATCGACGGCGATATCGGCCAGAGCGTCGATGGCGTCATCGGTGATTTCGAGCTTCACCTCTTCCGTCGCCATCAAGGCGATATACTGCTTGATCAGGCTTGCTTCGGTCTCCGTCAGGATGCGACGGAAGTCCTCACGCGTCAGCGCGTTGAGTTCCACGCGGATCGGCAGGCGGCCCTGAAGCTCCGGCAGGAGATCGGACGGCTTGGAGACGTGGAACGCACCTGATGCGATGAACAGCACGTGGTCCGTCTTCACCGGCCCGTATTTGGTCGCGACCGTGGTGCCTTCAACCAGCGGCAGAAGATCGCGCTGCACGCCTTCCCGCGACACGCCCGCACCCATGCCGCCTTCCCTCGAGGCGATCTTGTCGATCTCGTCGATGAACACGATGCCCTCGTCTTCGGTGACGCGAAGCGCTTCCTGCACGATCTGGTCCTGATCCAGAAGCTTGTCGGATTCGTCGTTGATCAGGATCGGATAGGAATCCTTCACCGTTGTCTTGCGCGTCTTGGTGCGCCCGCCCATCGCCTTGCCCAGCATGTCGGACAGGTTCATGACGCCGATATTGGCGCCCGGCATACCCGGAATCTCGAAGCTCGGGCCGGAGCCGGTATCGGCGACCTCGATTTCGATTTCCTTGTCGTCGAGCTCGTTATTGCGCAGCTTCTTGCGGAAGCTGTCGCGGGTTGCGGGGCTTGCCGTCTTGCCGACTAGCGCATCCAGCACGCGTTCCTCTGCATTGAGATGCGCCTTGGCCTTCACGTCCTCGCGGCGCTTTTCGCGCACCAGCGTGATGGCAACCTCGACGAGGTCGCGGACGATCTGCTCGACGTCGCGGCCCACATAGCCGACTTCGGTGAACTTGGTCGCTTCCACCTTGACGAAAGGAGCACCGGCGAGCTTGGCGAGACGGCGGGAAATTTCCGTCTTGCCGACGCCGGTCGGTCCAATCATCAGGATATTCTTCGGCATGACCTCCTCGCGCATCTGCCCTTCAAGCTGCTGGCGGCGCCAGCGATTGCGCAAGGCGATGGCGACGGCGCGCTTGGCGTCGTTCTGGCCGATGATGAAACGGTCGAGTTCGGAGACGATTTCACGGGGGGAGAAGTTACTCATGTTTTATAACCCACTTTGCCACTGCTTGATGAACTCGAACGGATGCAGCAGCATGATCACGTTGAGCGTAAGATTGTCGCGGATGACGATCAGCGCCAGAATTTCCATAAACAGCGCGATGGCGACGGTGATTTTGGTTGGCAGCCTGGCTGCGATCAGAAAGCCGAGCGCGGCGGCGAGCGTATCGGAAACCGAATTCACGATGCTGTCGCCGAAATAGTCCACCGAGGACGTATTGGCGCGATAGCGTTCGATGATGAAATTCGAATTCTCGACCAGTTCCCACAGGGCCTCTATGCCGACCGCAGCTGCAAGCCTCAGACCGAGCGGGGCTTTGGGTGAGATGACCGTGAACAGCCAGTAGAACAGAAAGCCATGGATGATATGCGACAGCGTATACCAGTCGGATATATGCTGCGAATTTTCGGTCATCAGCGAACCGGACCATAATTTTATGGTTCCGCATTCGCACATGGCAATCCGCCCGTCGAGATAGAGCCAGAAGGCTTGTACCGCGACTATGGCGAGAACGATCAGGGCGCCCAGGCCCCAGCGTTGCGCATTCGGTTTTGAGGCCTGCGCCAGCGAGCTCATTCTGCGTCCAGGCTTTCCACGAGGATATTGTGGTTGGTATAGATGCAGATATCGGCGGCGATCTCCATCGCCTTGCGGGCGATTTCCTCGGCCGACTTGTCGGTGTCTATCAGCGCGCGGGCGGCGGCCAGCGCATAATTGCCGCCCGAACCGATGGCCATAACGCCATGTTCGGGTTCAAGCACGTCGCCGGTGCCGGTCAGCGCCAGCGTCACCTTGCTGTCGGCAACCAGCATCATGGCTTCCAGCTTGCGCAGGTAGCGGTCGGTGCGCCAGTCCTTGGCAAGTTCGACCGAGGCGCGCATCAACTGGTCGGGATATTGCTCCAGTTTGGCTTCAAGGCGTTCCAGCAGGGTGAAGGCGTCGGCGGTGGCCCCGGCAAAACCGGCAATCACATTGCCCTTGCCGATGCGGCGAACTTTGCGCGCATTGCCCTTCATCACGGTATTGCCCAGCGAGACCTGTCCGTCACCGGCGATGACGACCTTGCCGCCCTTGCGCACAGTAACGATGGTCGTGCCGTAAATTGTCGTGGGATGATGTTCGATCATGGATGCTCCTTTGGCGACACATGCAATCCCGGAAGGCAATTGCAGGTGCCCCTTCATCTGTTAGAGAAACAGGTTCGGCCAGCCGTCGGCGGATGAATCGTGCTTCGCTGAGAATATTTAAGAACGTGCGGACGAATTGCAAATGCCGAATTGCAGCTCGCGAAACCGGCAAAAGGAATTGGCAAAGTGGGCAAGCTGTTCTAGAACCCCTCCAAGCTACAGGATGAGGAAAGCTTATGACTGCTGAAAGCACCCGCAAGGCAAGCATCGAACGCTCCACGAAGGAAACGAGCATTGCTGTTTCAGTCGATCTGGATGGCGTCGGCAAGTTCGACATCACCACTGGCGTGGGCTTCTTCGATCATATGCTGGAGCAGCTTTCCCGACATTCGCTGATCGATATGCGCGTGATGGCCAAGGGCGATCTGCATATCGATGATCACCACACGGTCGAGGATACCGGCATTGCGCTCGGTCAGGCCATTGCCAAGGCCTTGGGCGAACGTCGCGGCATCGTGCGCTATGCCTCAATGGACCTCGCCATGGACGATACGCTGACCGGCGCGGCCGTCGACGTGTCGGGACGCGCCTTTCTGGTCTGGAACGTCAATTTCACCACGGCCAAGATCGGCACGTTCGACACCGAGCTGGTGCGTGAGTTCTTTCAGGCTTTCGCGATGAATGCTGGCATCACGCTGCATATCAACAATCATTACGGCGCCAACAACCACCATATTGCGGAGTCGATCTTCAAGGCGGTAGCCCGGGTTCTGCGCACGGCGCTGGAAACCGATCCGCGCCAGAAGGATGCAATCCCCTCCACCAAGGGCTCGCTGAAAGGCTGAGTGATGGCGCAATTCGTCGTTCTTGAACCGGAAGATACTCAAGCAATTCCCGGAAAAGTGGGAACCGGTTTTCCGTCTGGAACTGCGATGCAAAAAAGCCTTGAGCAAACCGTGTTCGTGCGCGACGGATTCCATGTTCTGGGACTGCTGTTGCCCTTCGTCTGGCTGCTGGCGCAGCGTCTGTGGTTCGAAGCCTTCGCTGTGTTGGGCGTCACGATCTTGCTTGGTCTCGTTGCGACCCACTTCGGCATTAACGGCGCGGTGCCTCTTCTAACCCTGTTCATGTCGCTCTTCGTCGCGCTGGAAGGTGTCGACTGGAAGATCGCCAAGCTCAGGCGCCAGGGTTTTGTTGAAAAGGCGGTCATAGACGCGTCCGATCTGGAAGAAGCGGAAATCCGCTATTTCCACGGCCTCGAAGATGCGAGCCAGCCTGCCCCCGCCTGGACCACCGACTGGACTCAGGCACCCCCTCGTTCCACTTATTCCTCATTTGGCTCAACGATCGGATTCGTGGGTCATCGCGGAGAAAACTGAAAATGCGTGTTGCAATCATCGATTACGGCTCCGGCAATCTGCGCTCGGCCACCAAGGCTTTTGAGCGTGCCGCGCATGAGAGCGGTATCGCGGCGCAGATCGACCTGACGGCGGATGCCGACCGCGTGGCGAAGGCTGACCGCATCGTGCTCCCCGGCGTTGGCGCCTATGCCGATTGCCGCCGCGGCCTCCATGCCGTTCCCGGCATGGTGGAAGCGCTGGAAGATGTGGTTTTGAAAAAGGCGCACCCTTTCCTTGGCATCTGCGTCGGCATGCAGCTCATGTCCGAGCGCGGGCTTGAAAAGGAAATCACGCAAGGTCTTGGCTGGATTGCCGGCGACGTGCGTGAAATGACGCCATCCGACCCGACGCTCAAAATTCCGCAGATTGGCTGGAACAGGATTCACGTGAAACATTCTCACCCGGTCTTCGACGGGATCGAGACCGGCGAGAACGGCTTGCATGCCTATTTCGTGCATTCCTATATGTTCGACGCGAAGAACAAGGCTGATGTGCTGGCTGTGACCGATTACGGCGGCGATGTCACCGCAACGGTCGGTCGCGACAATATGGTTGGTACGCAGTTCCACCCGGAAAAGAGCCAGCTGCTCGGCCTTTCGCTCATTGCCAATTTCCTGAAATGGAAGCCCTGAGATTATGATCCTTTTTCCCGCCATCGATTTGAAAGACGGTCAGTGCGTGCGCCTCAAGCTCGGCGACATGGATCAGGCCACCGTCTATAATGAAGACCCGGCAGCGCAGGCCAAGGCCTTCGAGGATCAGGGTTTTGAATGGCTGCATGTGGTCGATCTCAACGGTGCCTTTGCCGGCGAAAGCGTCAACGGCAAAGCTGTGGAAGCGATCCTGAAAGCCACGAAAAATCCGGTGCAGCTCGGTGGCGGCATCCGCACGCTCCAGCATATCGAGAACTGGCTTTCCAAGGGGCTGCGCCGCGTCATCCTCGGCACGGTCGCTGTGCGCGATCCGGCGCTGGTGATCGAGGCCTGCAAGGAATTTCCGGGACAGGTTGCCGTTGGCATTGACGCCAAGGGCGGCAAGGTTGCTGTCGAAGGCTGGGCGGAAGCATGCGAACTCGGCGTAGTCGAACTCGCGAAAAAGTTCGAAGGCGCTGGCGTTGCCGCCATCATCTATACCGACATTGACCGCGACGGCGTTCTCGCCGGCATCAACTGGGATTCGACGCTGGCGCTTGCCGAAGCTGTTTCCATTCCTGTGATCGCATCCGGGGGCCTGGCTTCCATGGACGACATCAGGCGTCTTGCTGCGCCAGATGCCGCAAAACTGGAAGGCGCGATTTCAGGCCGTGCGCTTTACGATGGCCGCATCGATCCGGCGGAAGCATTATCCCTGTTGAGGGCTTCAGCATGACACTCAAGGCACGCGTGATCCCATGCTTGGACGTTAAAGACGGTCGGGTCGTCAAAGGCGTCAACTTTGTCGATCTGATCGATGCGGGTGATCCGGTGGAAGCCGCCCGCGCTTATGATGCGGCGGGCGCAGACGAATTGTGCTTCCTCGACATCACGGCGTCCTCGGACAATCGCGAGACAATTTTCGATGTGGTGGCGCGAACGGCCGAACAGTGCTTCATGCCGCTCACCGTTGGCGGCGGCGTGCGTCAGGTTGCCGATATTCGCAAGCTTCTGCTGGCCGGTGCCGACAAGGTGGCCATCAACACGGCTGCGGTGAAGACGCCGGAATTCGTCGCCGAAGCTGCCGACAAGTTCGGCGATCAGTGCATCGTGGTTGCCATCGACGCCAAGAAGGTTTCGGGCGAAGGCGAAGCCGATCGCTGGGAAATCTTCACCCATGGCGGTCGCCAGGCGACTGGCATCGATGCGGTGGAGTTCGCGCAAAAGGTGGTGGGCCTCGGTGCGGGCGAAATCCTTTTGACCTCGATGGATCGGGACGGAACCAAGGCCGGTTACGATGTGGCCCTGACGCGCGCCGTGGCTGACAGCGTGCGCGTTCCGGTGATCGCTTCGGGCGGTGTCGGAAATCTCGACCACATGGTCGCGGGCATTCGCGATGGTCATGCGGCAGCGGTTCTCGCCGCGTCAATCTTCCACTTCGGCACCTATACGATTGGTGAGGCCAAGCGCTATATGGCCGAAGCTGGCATTCCGATGCGGCTCGATCCGGTCCGTTGAGAACAATATTTAGGGAAATCCGATGACCGAGTTCACTCTTTCCGACCTTGAACGCATCGTCGCGGAGCGTGCCAGCGTGACGGACGGCTCGTCCTATACGGCAAGTCTGGTGGCAAAGGGGCAGCCACGGGCGGCGAAAAAGCTGGGCGAGGAAGCCGTGGAAACAGTCATTGCTGCCGTTGAAGGTAACCGCGCCGAAGTGATCACCGAAAGCGCTGATCTGCTTTATCACCTGCTTGTGGTTCTCAAGATTGCCGACGTGCCGCTCGATGAGGTTCTTCAAGAGTTGCGACGCCGCACGGCGCAGACCGGCCTTGAGGAAAAAGCCGCTCGTCCGAAAGCCTAAATGAAAATAGGACCGGAAGCTGCTAGTGCAGAATGGGCGTTGAGGGAGAGCAGCGACAATATGTGGGAAAAAGTGGACCAGCTAACGCCGTCGCGTTACTCGCCTTACCGTTTCTTTTCGGCTGAGGAATGGGCGGGCTTTCGCGCCGATACGCCGCTTACCTTGACTTATGACGAGGTCAAGAGGCTGCGCTCGCTGGGTGACCCCATCGATCTGGACGAGGTGCGGCGCATCTATCTGTCGCTGTCGCGATTGCTGTCGGCGCATGTGGAGGCAAGCCAGCTCCTGTTCGAGCAGCGCAAGCAGTTCCTCAACATGGAAGAGTCGTTCAAGACGCCTTTCATCATCGGCATCGCCGGTTCGGTCGCGGTCGGAAAATCCACGACCGCGCGTATCCTCAAAGAGCTGCTTGCCCGCTGGCCATCAAGCCCGAAGGTCGACCTCGTGACGACCGATGGTTTTCTTTATCCCAATGCGGTCCTGCGCGAGCAGAACATGATGGAGCGCAAGGGCTTTCCCGAAAGCTATGATGTCGGCGCGGTCCTGCGCTTCCTGTCGGCGATCAAGGCGGGCATGAGCCAGGTGCGCGCGCCGCTCTATTCGCACTTGAGCTACGACGTGTTGCCGGACGAATATCAGATCGTCGACAAGCCGGATATCCTGATCTTTGAAGGCATCAATGTGCTGCAGGTGCGCGATCTGCCGGAAGACGGCAAGATGGTGCCTTTCGTTTCGGATTTCTTCGACTTCTCCATCTATATCGATGCGGAATCGGAACTGATCCACAAATGGTATATCGACCGCTTCATGCGGCTGCGGGAAACCGCCTTCGTCAATCCGGAATCCTTCTTCCATCGTTATTCGCAGCTGTCCGAAGACGCGGCGCGTTCGATCGGCGAAGGGCTGTGGAACAATATCAACCTGAAGAACCTCAAGGATAACATCCTGCCGACGCGTCCCCGCGCCGACCTGATCCTGCGCAAGGGCAGCGATCATTTGATTGAGGAAGTAGCGCTGCGGAAGATTTGATCCACTTTGTTGCGCCTTGGTATTACTTCTTGGCTTCCGCTTCACAATTCAGAACGGATATGGGCGGATTGGGCTGCAGGAAAGAAGCCAGGGAGCGGTACCGTTTGTCAAGCTGCGAAGCCAACCAGAACAGTTGAGCGCTGTTCTGAGGTTGCCAGGGCGCAATCTGTTCAGCCTCGACGCCGGCTTGCCGTCGGGCCTTGTCAAACGGGACAGTCGAATGCAGAAATTCGATGTGTTGCTTCGTGCCTTCAGCGTAGGGAACCAGCCAGTTCAGAGCATTTGTCAGAGAGCCACCCTTCTGTGAACGATAATGAAACCAATCGCGGCCAGAGCGATGGGCTGCGATTGACGCCTCCACCAAGGGCTGCAAATCATAAGTTACATAGTGAAGCGCATCCCGCTTGTAAAAATCCTCGACCGAACCATCCGAACGAATGTTGTAGGATATTTGTGTCTTGAACAGTTTTTCGGTCTCGTTGAGCTGGTTCCTGTCCCCCAGTGCCGCAGCTGCAAGCGTTGCGATTTTGATTCTGTGGCTCTGCCAGTTCGCATGATCCCGATCCATGATGTTCGCGCCGCTTTGTATATAGCCTTCCGCAAATTGTTGAATGAGAGGTTGGATGCGAGACCGATCCGCTGAAGGCATGTCATCCTTCAGCAAAGCGTAGGCTTGTATGAACGGGCCGAAATTAGTTTCATCGATCGGGTTGAAGCTTGGCTTATAAAGCGCTGCCCAAGCCTCCAGATATTCTATTGCCTTATTGAGATAAACGGGATCATGTGTCAGTTGATAAGCCAGCGCAAAAGTATATACACGCGGAAAATCTGCTTCCGCGATGACGGATTGGTCGTGAATACCGTGACCCGGCAAGGTCCCCTCCGTATGTATCTTCTTTAACGGATTCGGTTTTTTGCCAAGGTTTTGATGAGCGGCTGCAATGATGCGTTTT
Source organism: Brucella pseudintermedia (assembly GCF_008932435.1). Taxonomy (GTDB): domain Bacteria; phylum Pseudomonadota; class Alphaproteobacteria; order Rhizobiales; family Rhizobiaceae; genus Brucella; species Brucella pseudintermedia. Next base: position 186,191 of record NZ_WBWE01000009.1, read on the forward strand.
GCGTCTTTATCCGAGATATGACACGTTTGTGTTCCAGAATGCGCCGCTGAAATCGTCAGAAGAGTGATCGATAGCGAATATAAAATACTTTTTTTTCATTTGGCTAAAGAGCAATCAAAGAGTTAATTTTCTAAAAATATTTATTAAAGTAGCTTTAATAATCAATAAAATTTAGTATTTTGCTATTTTAAAGTGAAAAAATATTGCCACGCAGGCGCATCCGTTAATTGTCTAAAGTTATCCCGATAATGTGGTTTAATTTAGACGGTCTATCTTCAATCGAAAGAAACCTTTCCCCTGCCCTTCTTGATGTCGGACCGGCCGGATTTGGCCTTGAGGCGGCGTTCGATGGAGCCTTTCGTCGGCTTGGTTTTCTTGCGCGGGGGCGGCAGTGGTTCGGCGGCCTTGGCGACAAGCGCGATCAGCCGCTCGCGGGCGTCTTCGCGATTACGCTCCTGGATGCGGAAACGATTGGCCTCGATCAGGATATCGCCGTCCTTGGTGCCCTTTTGCCCGGCTAGCTTGAATAGCCGCGACAGGATGTCTTCCGGCAGGCCGGAGCGGGCAGCATGAAAGCGCAGTTGCACGGCAGTGGAAACCTTGTTGACGTTCTGGCCGCCGGGACCGGAGGCACGGATAAAGCTTTCCTCCAGATCGTCTTCACGGATCGACAGGCGATTGTTGATGCGGATGATGTTCCGGTTCTCTTCCATGGCAAGGAGATATACCGCTTTGTATCCCTTATACAAAAGAAAAACCCGGCCTTTCAGCCGGGCCTCCCTCCTCCTCAGGATGGTAAAAGCATGTCTCCAAAAAGTGGGAACCGGTTTTTGGATAAAGACATGCGTAGAAAAAGCTATTCCGCGGCGATGCGGATCGACGGGGCCGCGTCCTTGACCTCGTGATCGACATGGCTTTCGAACTTCTCGAAATTCGTGACGAACATGTCAACGAGCTTCTTGGCCTGCGCGTCATAGGCGGCCTTGTCGGCCCAGGTCGAACGTGGATCGAGGATCGATGTGTCCACGCCCGGCACTTCGACCGGAACCGCAAAGCCGAAATTCGGATCGATGCGGAATTCGGCATTGTTCAACGAACCGTCGAGCGCTGCCGCCAGAAGCGCGCGGGTTGCCTTGATCGGCATGCGCTTACCAGTGCCATAGGCGCCACCGGTCCAGCCGGTATTGACCAGCCAGCAATCGACCTTGTGCTCGGCGATCAGCTTGCGCAGCAGGTTGCCGTATTCCGATGGATGGCGCGGCATGAAAGGTGCGCCGAAGCAGGTCGAGAAGGTCGCTTCCGGTTCGGTCACGCCCTTTTCGGTACCGGCGACCTTGGCCGTGTAGCCGGACAGGAAGTGGTACATGGCCTGTGCAGGCGTCAGCTTGGCAATCGGAGGCATCACGCCGAAGGCGTCGGCGGTGAGCATGATGATGTTCTTCGGCTGGCCGCCCTTCCCCGTTTTCGACGCGTTCGGGATGAAGTCGAGCGGATAGGCGCAACGGGTGTTTTCCGTCAGCGAACCGTCGTCGAAATCCGGCTGGCGGTGTTCGTCCAGAACCACATTTTCGAGAACCGTGCCGAATCGCTGCGTGGTCGCATAGATTTCCGGCTCCGCTTCGGCCGACAGGCGGATGGTCTTGGCGTAGCAGCCGCCTTCGAAGTTGAAGATGCCGTGTTCACCCCAGCCATGCTCGTCATCGCCGATCAGCGTGCGGGTCGGATCGGCCGAAAGCGTGGTCTTGCCGGTGCCGGATAGGCCGAAGAAAACGGCGGTGTCGCCGTTCGGTCCTTCATTGGCCGAGCAGTGCATCGGCATCACGCCCTTGGCGGGCAGGATGTAGTTAAGCGCCGTGAAAACCGACTTCTTCATCTCACCGGCATAAGAGGTGCCGCCGATCAGCACGATCCTGCGGGTCAGGTCGACCGCGATCACCGTTTCGGTGCGTACGCCATAGCGTTCCGGATCGGCCTTGAAGGACGGCAGGTCGACGATAGTCATTTCCGGCACATAGGAAGCAAGCGCTTCCTGTTCCGGACGGATCAGAAGATTGCGGATGAACAGCGAATGCCAGGCATATTCGGTAATGACGCGGGCATTGATCTTGTTGTCGGCGTCAGCGCCGCCGATCAGATCCTGCACGAAAAGCTCCTTGCCCTTCGCATGTTCGATGAAATCGGTATGCAGCAGATCGAAGGCCTCGCGACTCATCGGTTTGTTGTTGTCCCACCAGACATGATCTTCCGTATCGGCGTCCCGCACCACGAACTTGTCTTTCGGCGAACGGCCCGTGTGCTGGCCGGTGCGCGCGACAAGCGCACCTTGCGCCGACAGCTCGGCTTCGCCCCGGCGGACGATTTCTTCATAAAGACGCGCGGGCCCAAGATTGTAAAAGACTGCGGAGAGTTCCTTCAGTCCTGAAGTGGCAATGGAAGCGGCCGTGTTGTGAATGCCGGTCTCTCTCATGATGTCTCCGCCGTGGTTTGACAATTGATCGGTCCTCTTTGCGTCTCCAGATTGAACGCAAAACAGAGGATGGCAGTCAGAAACAGATTAATCGTGGCAATTCAAATATTTAATCGATTTAAAATTTTTGAAATTTTTTTAAATCGGTTAACCTATATGTTATGAGCCCTTTGATTCCGGGATTGTCCACCATGCGGTCATTAACCAAACAGCGATTCGATGAGGGGCGGTTTCACTGCTTCTTGGGGCGCTGCCACATTTTGTACCTAATTTGTACTGCACAAGCAGGCGCATTATACTAGTATCGACGCCGAACCGGACGTTCGATCCAGAAATCCGCCAGCTTGTGGCGGCTGAAAGACGTCACTGGCCGGGTTTTCCGGCCGGCTTAGTTGAAGGAGAAAGGTTCGCATGAAGGAAGCCTCGGCAACGCAGACGATTGCGCTGGTCGACGACGACCGCAACATCCTGACCTCCGTGTCCATCGCACTGGAATCGGAAGGCTATCGGGTTGAAACCTACACCGATGGCGCGTCTGCGCTGGACGGTCTGATGACGCGTCCGCCCAATCTTGCGATCTTCGATATCAAGATGCCGCGCATGGACGGTATGGAGCTTTTGCGCCGCCTGCGCCAGAAATCGGACCTGCCCGTCATCTTTCTTACCTCCAAGGATGACGAGATCGATGAGCTTTTCGGCCTCAAGATGGGCGCGGACGATTTCATCACCAAGCCGTTCTCGCAACGTCTTCTGGTCGAACGCGTCAAGGCGGTGCTTCGCCGGGTCGCTGCGCGCGATGGCACGGCCAAGCCAACCGGACAGCAGGCGAAATCGCTCGAGCGTGGCCAGCTTGTCATGGATCAGGAGCGTCACACCTGCACCTGGAAGGGCGAACCCGTCACGCTGACGGTCACCGAATTCCTGATTCTTCATTCGCTGGCACAGCGCCCGGGCGTCGTGAAAAGCCGTGACGCCCTCATGGATGCGGCTTATGATGAGCAGGTCTATGTGGATGACCGCACCATCGACAGCCATATCAAGCGCCTGCGCAAGAAGTTCAAGGCGGTTGACGATGATTTCGAAATGATCGAAACGCTCTATGGCGTCGGCTATCGCTTCCGCGAGGCCTGATAGATAATTGCATATCGCCAGTCCGTGAGGTCTGGCGATAGCTTAGTGAGAGCAGACAGAGCGACATGGTCGCAGAGACCCGGAACGATGGCCTGACCGGTCAGAAATCGGATTTGCGCGAACGCAGGGCCCGGCGGCAGCGCTCGGTGTTCTGGCGTCGCTTTTTTGCGCCCCTGCGCAAGTTTCTCGGCCAATATCTGTTCTCGAGCCTGACGCGCCGCATCCTGTTTCTCAATCTGGCGGCGCTGGCGGTTCTGGTTTCCGGCATTCTCTATATGAATCAGTTCCGCGAGGGGCTGATCGATGCGAAGATCGAAAGCCTGCTCACCCAAGGCAAGATCATTGCAGGCGCAATCTCCGCCTCGGCGACGGTTGACACCAATTCGCTGATGATCGACCCGGAAAAGCTTCTGGAGCTTCAGGCAGGCCAAAGCCTGACACCTTCGCCGGATTCGCCCGATAACTGGGAATTTCCGATCAACCCGGAAAAGGTCTCTCCGCTGCTGCGCCGGCTGATCTCACCGATAAGCACGCGGGCGCGCATCTATGATCGCTATGCCAATATGCTGCTTGACTCGCGCGCGCTCTATTCGCCGAGCTTCCCTTCGGCAGGGCCGGTGCTGCGTTACGACCTGCCGCCGATCGAGGAGGAGACCCCTTCGATCTGGGAACGTGCCGGAACGTGGATCTCGCATCTGTTTTATGGCGGAGGCCTGCCGGTCTATCAGGAACAGCCGGGCGGCAACGGCCTCGCCTATCCGGAAATCGTCAAGGCGCTGGCAGGTTCGCCGCAAACCGCGCAGCGGCGCAATGAAAAGGGCGAACTGGTCGTCTCCGTTGCTGTCCCGATCCAGCGTTCGCGCGCAATTTTGGGCGTGCTCCTGCTCTCCACCGAAGGCGACGATATCGACAAGATCGTGCAGGCCGAACGCATGGCGGTTTTCCGCGTGTTCGGCGTCGTGTCGCTGGTCATGGTCATCCTGTCGCTCTTCCTCGCCTCGACGATTGCAAGCCCGCTGCGCAAGCTTTCCGCCGCCGCCGACCGTGTTCGCCATGGCGTGAAAAGCCGCGTGGAAATTCCCGATTTCTCCGAACGTCAGGATGAGGTGGGCCATCTTTCAACATCCATCCGCGAGATGACCGATTCTCTCTATACCCGTATTGAAGCCATTGAGAGCTTTGCCGCGGATGTCAGCCACGAGCTGAAAAACCCCCTCACCTCGCTGCGCAGCGCCGTTGAAACCCTGCCGCTTGCCAAGACCGATGAATCGCGCAAACGGCTTCTCGATATCATCCAGCACGACGTTCGCCGCCTTGACCGCCTGATTACCGATATTTCGGATGCGTCGCGTCTGGACGCGGAACTTGCGCGCGAGCATATCGACCGCGTGGACATGAAGACGCTCCTGACCAATCTGGTCACGGCGGCGCGCGAAGTGCGCCGCAACAAGGTCGGGACCGAAATCGTCTTCAATACCGGCAAGCTGCCAGCCGGAAAGAAGGGCTTTTATGTTGCCGGTCACGACCTGCGCCTCGGTCAGGTGGTGAGCAACCTGATCGAGAATGCCCGTTCTTTTGTACCCGATGATACGGGCCGCATCGTGGTGACGCTTGCCGGTGAAGGCAGCCGCCTGCGCGTGCTTGTTGAGGATAACGGCCCGGGCATTCCGATCGAAAATATTGAGCGCATCTTCGAGCGCTTCTATACGGACCGTCCGGCGTCCGAGGCTTTCGGACAAAATTCCGGTCTCGGCCTTTCGATCAGCCGCCAGATCATCGAAGCGCATGGCGGCACGCTGACGGCGGAAAACATTGTCAATCCCGCAAAGCCCGACCAGTTCAAGGGCGCGCGTTTCATCGTCGATCTGCCGGCAAGCGCATGACGCCGGAAGAGGAAAAAAGCGGGCTTCACGCGACGACGCTTCAGGTGCGGGGGCGCGGCGTCATGATCATGGGGCGTTCGGGCGCGGGCAAGACCGAGCTTGCGCTGACGCTTGTTGAACGAGCGCTCCTGCGCGGCGAGGCGGCATCGCTGGTCGCCGATGACCGCACATTGCTTCATGCGGAAGACGGCAGGCTGATCGCCAGTGTTCCCACGGCCCTTGCCGGGGGCGTGGAGATTCGCGGTGCGGGGCTTTTCAGGGTCACTTTCGTGGAAGCAGCACCGCTTTATCTCGTCGTCCGGCTTGTGGATCGTGACGAGGCGGAACGCTATCCAAGCGGCGAGACCTGGGAATTCGAGGGTGTTTCGCTGCCCCGGCTTCTTTTGCCGGCTTTATCCTCGAACGGTGATTCCAACGCGCTTTCGCGGGCCATCGAGGCCAGTTTGTTCTACGAAAAATGGCCTTCCGACGAAGGCTGAAGCGGGCTTCGTTACGAATCGATTAATATTTCGCCGCACTGCGGCATTTTGCTTTTTTCATGGCAGCGTGGGAATTTTTCACTTGCTATCAAGATTTGCGCTGCCAAGATGCACAACTCGCCGGCGTTTTTCCGGCGTGGTTTCAGTGCCATCTGACACTCTGGCGGGGTGATGCGGCGGGCACGCGACGGGAGCTTTTATAGTATGATCGGACTCGTGCTTGTCACGCACGGAAGATTGGCCGAAGAGTTTTTGCATGCTGTCGAGCATGTGGTCGGGCCGCAGGACAATTTCGAGACCGTATGCATCGGTGCCGAAGACGATATGGAGCAGCGTCGGCGGGATATCGTTGACGCTGTGGAGCGGGCCGATAACGGCAGCGGGGTCATCATTCTGACCGATATGTTCGGCGGTACGCCGTCCAATCTCGCCATTTCCGTCATGAAAGAAGGCAAGGTAGAAGTCATCGCAGGCGTCAATCTGCCGATGCTTATCAAGCTGTCGAGCGTGCGCATCGGGGGCGACATCAAGACAGCGCTGCGCGAAGCGCAGGATGCGGGGCGCAAATATATCAATGTTGCGAGCCAGGTCCTGACAGGAAAGTAATTCATGCACTCCAGCGTGCCCGTTACCGGTCAATACGAACCCGAAACCGCAGTTTCCCGATCCTTCGAGATTGTCAACAAGCGCGGCCTTCATGCGCGCGCCTCGGCCAAGTTCGTGCAGCTGGTCGATGGCTACAACGCACATGTCCGCGTGAGCAAGGACGGCATGACAGTGGGCGGCACGTCGATCATGGGCCTGATGATGCTCGCAGCATCGCCCGGCTGCTGCATTGATGTGAGCGCTTCGGGCGAACAGGCCGATGCGGTACTCGACGCGCTCCAGGCGCTCATTGCCGACAAGTTTGGCGAAGAATGCTGAAGCACGGAGCCGTTGCGATAGGTGATCTCGACGATCCGGTGGCCGTTTTCGATGCAGGCATCGGCAGTTACGCTCTGGTCGAACTGATAAGGCGCAGCCAACCGCAGCGTGACATCATCTATTTGGCCGATCGGGCCAGTTTTCCCTATGGCGCCAAAAGCCGGGATCAGCTGCTGTCGATCATGCGTCATACGATCCGGTATCTGACTGGCCTTGGCGCTCAAACGATTGTACTTGCTTCCAATGCGCCCTCGGTCATGGTCCTCGACACGCTGAAAAGCGAGTTTTCAGTTCCGGTTTACGGTGTGGCGCCGCCGGTTCGGGCCGCGCTTGACAAAAGCCGCAGCGGCAAGGTTGCAGTCATGGGCGTGCGCTCGATGATCGAGAGCGAAGAGCTTGCGCGCTTTGTGCGGGCCGAGGCCGACAGACCGGATGATGTTGCCTTGATCAATGCCTCACCGATGGTGGAGCTGGTGGAAAACGGGGCCTTTCTTCGGGAGCCGGATGGGACCGCACAAAAGGTTGCCGCATTCTGCGATGAGATTGCCGCAAGCCACCCGCTCATCGACACGCTGACCCTCTCCAGCACCCACCTGCCATGGCTGAGATCATTCTTCGAGCAGGCGCGTCCGAACTGGCGGTTTCTTGATCCGGCAGACGATGTGATCGCCGCGCTCCCGCAACCCGAAGGCGGCGCGGGCCGAACGGTTGCCCTTGTCACGGAAAGCGAAACCTATCCCGTTTCCGGCTTTCGCCACATGCTCGAAATATTGCAGGTCGATCTTCCCTTGACGGTCATCGATCCCCTGCGCGGCAAACATGACTGATATGCACGTATAAAGATTTCTTTATATTGCGTTGTGCTTCTGGCTGCAATCTGCTAGTCAAGTCGCCAGCCGGGGCGCTTTCACGCATGGGAAGCCGCTCCATACTGGAACGCAATTCCGGCCGCAGACTGCTTTTTCGTCGGGCTGGGACTGCCTTTGACTGGAGCACGCGATGACCGCAAGCCAAGATTTTGTCGTCAAGGACCTTAGCCTGGCCGATTGGGGCCGCAAGGAACTAGATATCGCAGAAACCGAAATGCCCGGACTGATGGCTGCCCGCGAGGAATTCGGCAAGTCGCAGCCGCTGAAGGGCGCGCGCATTTCCGGCTCGCTGCACATGACGATCCAGACTGCCGTTCTGATCGAAACGCTGCAGGCGCTCGGCGCACAGGTTCGCTGGGCTTCCTGCAATATTTTCTCGACGCAGGATCACGCTGCTGCCGCGATTGCTGCAACCGGCACGCCGGTTTTCGCCATCAAGGGCGAAACGCTTGAAGAATACTGGACCTATACCGACAAGATCTTCCAGTGGCCGGACGGCGAACCGTCCAACATGATCCTCGACGATGGCGGCGATGCCACCATGTATATCCTCATCGGCGCGCGTGCCGAAGCGGGCGAGGATGTTCTTTCGAACCCCGGTTCGGAAGAAGAGGAAGTACTTTTCGCGCAGATCAAAAAGCGCATGGCTGAAACGCCGGGCTTCTTTACGCGCCAGCGCGACGCCATCAAGGGCGTGACCGAGGAAACCACCACCGGCGTCAACCGTCTTTACCAGTTGCAGAAGAAGGGTCTCCTGCCCTTCCCGGCCATCAACGTCAATGACAGCGTCACCAAGTCGAAGTTCGACAACAAGTATGGCTGCAAGGAATCGCTCGTTGACGGCATTCGTCGCGGCACCGACGTCATGATGGCTGGCAAGGTTGCCATCGTGTGCGGTTATGGCGATGTCGGCAAAGGTTCCGCCCAGTCGCTCGCCGGTGCAGGCGCTCGCGTCAAGGTGACCGAAGTCGATCCGATCTGCGCGCTTCAGGCCGCCATGGACGGTTTCGAGGTCGTGACGCTGGATGATGCCGCTTCCACTGCCGATATCATCGTGACCACGACCGGCAACAAGGACGTCATCACCATCGACCATATGCGCAAGTTCAAGGATATGGCGATTGTCGGTAATATCGGTCACTTCGACAATGAAATTCAGGTGGCCGCGCTTCGCAACCTGAAATGGACCAATGTAAAGCCGCAGGTCGATCTCATTGAGTTCCCGGACGGCAAGCGCATCATCCTGCTTTCCGAAGGCCGCCTGCTCAATCTGGGCAATGCAACCGGGCATCCGAGCTTCGTCATGTCGGCCTCGTTCACCAATCAGGTTCTGGGCCAGATCGAGCTGTTTACCCGCACCGACGCCTACAAGAATGAGGTCTATGTGCTGCCGAAGCATCTCGACGAGAAGGTCGCGCGCCTGCATCTCGACAAGCTCGGCGCCAAGCTGACTGTGCTTTCTGAGGAACAGGCCGCCTATATCGGCGTCACTCCACAGGGGCCGTTCAAGTCGGAACACTACAGGTATTAACCATACATTAAGCATTGCACTACATGTTGAGACCGGGCGGTTGACAAGCCGCCCGGTCTTTCTTTTTGCGTGCAAGATGCTTCACGTGGATTCGCCGGAAGGGTATTGTGTAGGCGAATCAAGGTGTTTGAGCGGGTGTTTGCGTTGCGCGTTTTTTGCCGTTGTGGCGGGAAGCGAGAGGACGATTCATCCCCTGAATACCTGAAAACGCGTTGACTATCGTGCACTGTGGCGGCGTGCGTATGGTCAGGCTCGATGTGTATTGAAGTGTTTTAATACGGCCAGTCTGCCCTGGGGCGGGTTTCATGGCCGGGTGGCGGAGAAAAGGACAACATGCCAGAGTTCGGCGCAACAGGGATTTTGCGGAATGTTTCCGCAATCGTTACTGGCAGGCAATGGCGTCCTGCCGCCCATGTTGCGAAGCCGCATGCCTGGCTCTCCCTGAAAAAAGCCGTGATGAAGGCTTCCGTTTCCCTTGCAACGCTTTTCGCTGCCGTGCCTGCTTTTGCACAAGGTGCGGAATCGGCGCGCATCGCCCTTCCCTTTGGCGGCGGCAGCGTCGGCGCTTTCGAGGTCATTCAGTTTTCCATGTTCCTCGGCGTGATGGGCGCGGCGCTTCTTTCTGCCGGCTGGCTGATCCGCGAACGGTCGCGTGTTGCCGCAGAAAACAAGGAACTGCGCTCCAAATTCGCCGACCTCAATCTGGTCGCGCAGCGCAATGAGGCCCTGCTCAACCTCAAGGATCAGCGCATCGTGGTCTGGGATGGCCACAGCACGCGCGCCGAGGTTGTCGGGTTGCTGCCGGACGAAAGTGCGGCACCGCAGGATCGTTCGGCATTTCTGGCCTTTGGCCGCTGGCTGCGCCCGCAATCGGTCGTGGCGCTTGAACGTGCCATTGCGATGCTGCGCGAACAGGCGCGGTCTTTCGATCTCACGGTTGAAACTGTCAACGGCACCCTGCTCGACGTGCGCGGACGCACATCAGGCGGCTTTGCGGTGGCGCGTTTCCTGAGCCTCCAGGGCGTACAGGCGGAACGCGCGGCACTGCAGGCGCAGAACCGCGAATTTTCCGAGCGTATCGAGCTCTTCCGCCGTCTTCTCGACCGGATCGACCAGCCGGTCTGGGCACGCGATGCCAGCGGTCGCGTCGAATGGGTCAATGCGGCCTATGCGCGAGCGGTCGATATGGCCGATGCAAGCCAGGTGATTTCCGAAGGGCGTGAGCTGTTCGGCGCGCAGGCGCGTCAGCGTCTGGAGCGTGACCGTTTTGCCGAACCTGTGCTACAGGAACAATTGACGGCTGTCGTGCATGGCGATCGTCGCCTTTTCAACGTGACCGATGTCAGCGCGGACACGGGTTCCATTGGCCTCGGCGTTGATCTCACCGAAGTGCAGGCCGTGCGCGAGGAGTTGAACCGCACGCTGAAGAGCCATGCCGAAACGCTGGACCAGCTTTCGACTGCGGTGGCGATTTTCGATCCCGAAATGAAGCTGCAATTCTTCAACCAGGCTTTTGCCAAACTCTGGTCGCTCGATACGGCCTGGCTGGAATCGCAGCCGAGCAACACGCTGATCCTCGACCGCCTGCGTTCGGAAGGCAAGCTGCCCGAACAGCCGGAATGGCGCAAGTGGAAGGATTCTGTCCTTTCCGCCTATCGCGCTGTCGAGCCGCAGGAACATATGTGGCATCTGCCGGATACTCGGACCATGCGCGTCGTCGCCAATCCGCATCCGCAAGGCGGCGTCACCTGGTTCTTCGAGAACATGACCGAAAAGTTCGAACTCGAAGGCCGCTACAATACGCTCATCAAGGTGCAGGGCGAAACGCTTGACCATCTGGCGGAGGCCGTGGCGGTGTTCGGCTCCGATGGCCGTATCCGGCTTTCCAACCCATCCTTTGCCGATCTTTGGGCGCTGCCGATGCCGCTAATCGTTGAAGGCACGCATATTTCGTCGATTGCCAAAATATGCAGCGAGCGCGGCGGTAATGGCTTGTGGGATGATTTCGTTTCCACCGTCACCGGCTTCCTCGACAAGCGCGACGGGCGCATGGGGCAGGTGGAACTGGACGATGGCACCATTCTTTCCTTTGCCGTGGTGCCGCTGCCCAAGGGCCAGACCATGCTGACCTTCATCGACGTCACCGACACGGTGCGCGTCGAACGGGCGCTGAAGGAAAAGAACGAGGCGCTGGAACTGGCCGACCAGATCAAGAACGATTTCGTCCAGCACGTTTCCTACGAGTTGCGTTCGCCGCTGACCAACATCATCGGCTTTACCGAACTGTTGCAGACGCCGACTTTCGGATCGCTCAACGAACGCCAGATCGAATATCTCGACCATATCAGCACCTCGTCATCGGTATTGCTGACCATCGTCAACGACATTCTTGATCTTGCCACCGTCGATGCGGGCATCATGGAACTGGAGGTCGGCGACGTTTCCGTCGTGGAGGCGATTTCGGCTGCCGCCTCTCGCGTCAGCGAGCGGATGCGCGACCACGATATCGGTCTCGATGTCGACGTTGCCGACGATGTGGATGTGTTCAAGGCCGACGCCAACCGCGTCCGTCAGGTGCTTTTCAACCTCCTGTCCAACGCCACAAATTATGCGCCCGAAGGCTCCAGCATCCGGCTGCAAGTGGCGCGTGAAGGATCGGAAATCGTCTTCGCGGTCCACGATGACGGTCCGGGCATGCCGGGCGAGGTACTCGATACGGTTTTCAAGCGCTTCCAGTCCTATCCGAATGGCGGCCGCCGCCGCGGCGCCGGGCTTGGACTTGCCATCGTCAAGAGCTTTGTCGAACTGCATGGCGGATCGGTGGATATCGACACGGGTTCCGGTCGCGGAACAACGGTGATTTGCCGCTTTCCATCGGAAACACGCAGCTTCCGCATCGCCGCCGAATAAGATAAAGGGTGCCTATGAGCGCCTCACAATCCAGCATCAGCTATTTCTTGCCCGATGAAACCGCAACGCAGCGATTTGGTGAAGATTTCGCCCTCGCGCTTCAAAAGGGCGATCTTGTCACGCTTTCCGGCGATCTGGGGGCGGGAAAATCCTCGCTTGCCCGTGCCATCATCCGGGCAATCGCCGATGACGAAGGGCTGGACGTTCCAAGCCCGACGTTTACGCTGGTGCAAAGCTACGAGCAATTGCGGATTCCGGTCGCCCATGCCGACCTTTACCGTATTTCGCACGGCGAAGAACTGGATGAGCTGGGACTGCCGGAATTTATGGAAGACGGCGTGGTTCTGGCCGAATGGCCGGAGCAGGGCGAGGGTTTTTTGCCTGACCCGTCTTTTGCCGTTAGGCTGAGCCATGAAGGGGCAGGGCGACGCATTGCCGTGTCCGGTCCCGTGGCTGCGATCCAGCGTCTGGAACGTTCGCGGGCTATTCGGGCATTTCTGGACAGCCATGGCCGTTCCGATGCAACGCGGCGCTATTTGCAGGGCGATGCGTCCCCGCGCAAGTACGAGACGATCCGCACATCTGCCCATGGTCTCGAAATTCTGATGAATGCGCCGCAGATGCCCTATGATCCGCCGCTACGCGACGGCAAATCCTATCGGCAGATTGCGCATCTGGCGGAAAACATTTTTGCCTTTGCTGCCGTTGACGGGCTTCTTGCGAGGCAGGGCTTTCGTGTGCCGCAAATGCGTGCCGCGGATCTTGATGCCGGTTTTCTCATTCTCGAAAATCTTGGAACGCAAGGCGTGCGTGCGACGTCCGGCGAACCTGTCGCGGAACGTTATGAAGCCGCCGGGCGTTTTCTGGCGCATCTGCACGGTATCACTTGGCCTGACCGTGCGCCGGTGCCTGGCTATCCTGACCACATCATCGCCGGTTTTGACCGCGATGCGATGATGATCGAGGTCAGCCTGATCGGCCAGTGGTATGCGCCGCGCATGATGGGCAGGCAGTTGACAGAGGCAGAAAAGCAAGCTTTCGAGACAGCTTGGGATCGCGTGATCGCCGGGATTGCCGATGTCGAGAAAAGCCTGCTCTTGCGCGACTATCATTCGCCGAACCTGTTCTGGTTCCCGGAGGCACAAGGCAAGGACAGGATCGGTGTCATCGATTTTCAGGATGCGATGATCGGGCCAGCAGCCTATGACGTGGCCTCGCTGGCGCTCGATGCGCGCGTAACGATTTCGCCGGAGCTGGAGCAGGCTGTGGTCGCAGCCTATTGCGAAGAGCGCCGTGCGCTCGGGCATGCGTTCGATGAGAGCTTGTTCCGCAAGGCCTATGCGGCAATGGGCGCACAGCGCAATGCCAAGCTGCTCGGTCTTTTCGTGCGCCTTGACGAGCGTGATGGTAAGCCGGCTTATCTGGAGCATCTGCCCCGCATTCACGACTATCTCGGACGTGTGCTTAAAGATCCGGTCATGGCGCCTGTGGCTGCATGGTTTGAGCAATTGGGGTTGATGCAGCAGGAAGAGGCCGCGCAATGAAAATGCCTGAACTGGTAATGGTTCTTGCTGCCGGTCTTGGCAAGCGCATGCGGCCCATCACCGAAACCATACCAAAACCGCTGGTCAAGGTAGCGGGCAAGCCCTTGCTCGACTGGGGGCTCGATGCGGCGGCACGCGCCGGTATCCGCACCGCAGTCGTCAATGTGCATTATCTGGCCGACCAGCTTGAAGAGCATCTTCGGGACCGTAACGATCTGGAGATCGTGATCTCGGATGAACGCGACATGCTGCTCGATTCCGCTGGCGGCATTGTGAAGGCGCTGCCAACACTGGGAACGGAACCGTTTTTCATTCTGAACGCTGATACATTCTGGGTTGGTGATGAGATGGCCCCCAACCTTACGGCGCTGGCTGAGGTCTGGGATGCGGAGCGGATGGATATTCTGCTGATGACGGCCCGTCTCGACCAGGGAACCGGCTATGAAGGCAAGGGCGATTTCGTTGCCGACGAGAAGGGACATCTGCGTCGTGCGCGCGATATCTCCGGCGAGCCGGTGATCTATGCCGGTGCGGGAATCATCCATCCCCGCATTTTCGATGGCGCGGAACCGGTCGTGTCCTCGCTCAACCGTTATTTTGATGAAGCGATTGCGGCGGGTCGCCTTTATGGTATGCCAATGACCGGGCACTGGCTGACCGTCGGGACGCCGGACGCCATCGGCGAGGCGGAGGCCGCACTGACCGCATTTGCATAAGGAGGTGAGCACATGAGCGCACGCAGACCCAGAGATGGGAAACAGCGCCTGTTTTCAATTCCTCCCGGCACACCGTTTTTGCCAGCCTTTGCCAATGCACTTCTGGAAGGGCGGCTGGTCGAAGGTTTTCCCGGCAATCCTTCCGATCCGCTGGTACTGGCCAATGCAACCATCTACGTGCCGACGCGCCGCGCGGCGCGTGCGCTAAGATCGATTTTAGTAGATAAGAATCGAGCTAGAAGCGCTATATTGCCGACGATAAAACCGCTCGGCGATGTGGATGAGGATGCCGCTTTTTTCAATGCCGGTTCGTCGGGCGTGTTCGACATCAATCCGCCTATCGGCACGGCGGAGCGGCTTCTGCTTCTGGCGCGATTGATCCGTCCATGGCGGGAATCGCTGCCCTCCCATGTGCGTGCCTTGTTTGGCGTTGACGACGTTTCCGTTCCGGCAACCACTGCCGATGCGATCTGGCTTGCCCGCGATCTGGCGGGGTTGATGGATCAGGTTGAAACCGACGGAGCTGCATGGAGCGAGCTTGCGAGCATTGCCCCGGAAGACCTCGCCGACTGGTGGCAGGTCACGCTCGGCTTTCTCAATATCGTCACCAATCTGTGGCCGGATATTCTGGCGGAGCGTAAGCTCTCAAACCCCGCAGCGCATCGCAACGATCTCATATGGAGTGAGGTAAAGCGGCTGCGCACCCATCCGCCCGCCGGTCCGGTTATCGTCGCTGGTTCCACCGGCTCCATACCGGCGACTGCGGAACTGATTTCCGCCATCGCCGACTTGCCGAATGGAGCGGTGGTGCTGCCGGGGCTGGACCGCGATCTCGATGATGCGGCCTGGCAGCTGCTGGCATCGGTGACCGACAATCCCTCGACTTACGGTCATCCGCAGTTCGGTTTGCGCAAACTTCTGGATGCTATGCAGACCTTGCGCGAGGATGTGGAACATCTGGACGATATGCCAGTCTCCAAACGCCTGCGCGAGCGGGTGGTAAGCGAGGCGCTGCGCCCGGCGGAAACGACCGATGCGTGGGGCAAGCTCGATATAGAGGCGGACAGTCTGCACATGGCCGCGCAGACGATCGACCTGATTGAAGCTGCCAACGAACGCGAAGAAGCGCTCGCCGTCGCGCTTGCCTTGCGTGATGCGATCAATGAGGAAGGCAAGGCGGCGGCCCTCGTCACCGCCGACCGTAATCTGGCGCGGCGCGTGGTGGGCGAACTTGCCCGTTTCGGCATCGACGCCGACGATTCGGGCGGACGGCATCTGCGCGATGTCGAAACCACGACATTGCTGCGGCTGCTGGTCGAAACCGTGTTCAATCCGGGCGATCCAGTTGCCTTGCTGGCGTTGGTCAAGCATCCGCTACTGCGGCTGGAGGCCCCCCGCATCGAACGCCGCCTTGCCGCCGAAACGCTCGAACTCATCGCCTTTCGCGGCGGCACGGGCCGCGCTTCCGTGCTCGATCTTCCGGCATTTTTCGACCGGCGGCTGGAGGAAAGCGCCAGCCAGCCGTGGCTACCGGCATGGCACGACACGGTTACGCCGGATATGATCGCCGCTGCGCGAAATCTTTGCGAAAGCCTGTCGAATGCCGTGGCGCCGCTCGCACCTTTCGTCCTCGCTGGCCGCAGGACCGAGATCGGCGAAATCGCACGCGCCACGGTCGAGGCGCTGGAAAATCTGGCGCGCAACGAAAAGGCCAGTGTCGCGCCTTTTTATTCCGGCGAACGCGGAGAACAGCTCGCCGCCTTTTTGCGCGGACTGGTTTCAAGCGAAGCCGGGCTTGATTTTGAAGCTTCCGAATGGCCAGCCGTGCTGGATGCCTTGATGGCGGGTGAGACGGTCAAACCGCATCCGGGCGGTCATCCGCGCCTCTTCATCTGGGGTGCGCTGGAGGCGCGCCTGCAAACCATGGATACGGTGGTGATCGGCGGTCTCAATGAGGGAAGCTGGCCTGCCCGCACCCGCAACGATCCGTTCATGTCGCGCCCGATGAAGTCGATGATCGCGCTCGATCCGCCTGAACGGCGCACCGGCCTTGCCGCCCACGATTTCCAGATGGCGCTGGGCATGGATCATGTCGTGCTGACGCGCTCGCAGCGGTCCGACAATGCGCCGACGGTTGCCTCGCGCTGGCTGCAGCGGCTCGAAACGGTGCTGGGCGCTGATGTGACCGCACAAATGCGCAGGCGCGGGGCGCGTTTCATCCAGTGGTCACGGGAAATCGATCAGGCACCTGACGTGCCTTTCGTCAAGCGCCCGGAACCGGCCCCGCCTGTTGCCGCCCGTCCGAAGCATTTTTCGGTGACGGAAATCGAAACGCTGCGCCGCGATCCCTATGCGATCTTTGCGAAAAAGATACTGAAACTGCGGCCACTTGAGCCTTTGATCCGTGATCCGGCGGCGGCAGAACGTGGCACTTTGTTCCACGATATTCTGGGTCATTTCACGCAAGAGGCAATCGATCCGCTGGCACCCGATGCCGCCGAACGCCTGATGGAGCTTGGCCGCATTCTTTTTGCCGACATGGACCTGCCTACCGAAATCGAGGCCGTGTGGTGGCCGCGCTTCACGGCGCTCATTCCGCAGTTTCTGGCCTGGGAGGGCGAGCGCGCTTATAATGTCCAGACCCGCTTTGCCGAGATTTCCTCCGACAAGCGTGAGGTTGAAGGACTTGGCGTCACGCTTTCCGGCCGCGCTGACCGCATCGACCTGATGCGCGACGGGACAGCCGAAATCATCGATTACAAGACCGGCTCGACGCCATCGCCCAAACAGGCGCATGTGCTGCTGTCGCCACAGCTGGCGCTGGAAGCCGCACTTCTGGTGCGCGGTGCGTTTCGTGAACTGGGGTCGGTCCGCGCTTCGGATCTCACCTATGTCCGTCTCAAGGCGGGCGGCGAGGTAAAGCCGGAATCCATCCTCAAGATCGGACGACCGCCATCGGAAAAAACTGCCCCGGCGCTTGGCGAGGAGTCCTGGCAGCGGTTGGCGCAACTGCTGGCGGAATATCAGAAGCCGGAAAAAGGCTATCTTTCCCGTGCATTGCCGTTCCGCGAGACGGACCTGACAGGCGATTACGATCATCTGGCGCGGGTGCTGGAATGGTCTGCCGGTGGCGACGCGGGCGGGGAGGGCGAGGCATGAAGAAGAAGCTCCATATTCCGCCGGAAACATTGTTTGCGCAGGGCAGGGCCGCCGATCCGTCAGCTTCCGTCTGGGTTTCCGCCAATGCGGGTTCCGGTAAGACGCATGTTCTGACTGAACGGGTTATCCGCCTGCTGCTCGAAGGTACGGACCCGTCCAAGATTCTCTGCCTCACCTACACCAAGGCGGCGGCGGCGGTGATGCAGAACCGCGTGTTCATGCGGCTTTCCGAATGGGCGGTCTTGCCCGATATCGAACTGGCCGAGCGCCTGAAATCGCTGGAAGGACGCAGGCCGGGCGATGCCCGGCTTGCCGCAGCGCGACGGCTGTTCGCGCGCGCGCTGGAAACGCCGGGCGGGCTCAAAATCCAGACCATCCATGCTTTCTGTGAAGCGATCCTGCACCAGTTCCCGCTTGAGGCGAACATTGCCGGTCATTTCGAGATGATGGACGACTTGATGCAGGCCGCTCTTGTCGGTGAAGCACGTCGCCAGTTGCTGGAGACCGCGCATGGCGGCGGAGACATGGAGCTTGCCGCTGCCTTTGCCGATGTTCTGCAGGCAGCGGGCGAGATGGGCCTGCAATCGCTGCTGGATGAAGCGGTAAGCAGGCGCAATGGCTTGCAGACCTATATCGCCGAACTGGGCGTTACCGCGCATCGAAGCGACGCTTTGCACCGGGCATTCGGCTTCGATCCGCAAACCAGCGAAGACGATCTTGTTGCCGATCTCTGGCCGATACCGGAATTTTCCGACGATGCGCTCGATCTCATCATGTCGATCCAGAAAGGGGCGTCGCGCGCGCAGGATTTTACGCTGCAACTCCGGCGTTTCGACAAGGTGACGAGCCAGCGCGACCGCGAAGCCGTGTTGCGCGCCGCCTTCCTGAAAAGTACCGGCGAGCCCAAATCCGGTTCCTATGTCTGCTCGGCAGCGGTGAAAAAGCTTCTGCCGGATTTTGAGGAGGATTTCGACGCGGCGGCGGCGCGTGTCGAACAGGGGCTCGACCGGCTGAAGGAGTTGCGTCTGGTGCGGCTCAATCTGGCTGCGCTCACGCTGATCGACAATCTCCTGCAACGTTATCATGACCTGAAGCGCCAGCGTGGCCTGCTCGATTTCGAAGACCTCATCACCCGAACCGTGGCGCTACTTGCCCGCAACGGGGCAGGGCAGTGGGTGCAGTACAAGCTCGATCGCGGCATCGACCATATTCTGGTCGACGAGGCGCAGGATACCAGCCCCGACCAGTGGCAGGTGATCCGCATGCTGTCGGAAGAGTTTTTCTCCGGCCTCGGCCAGCGCAATATCAGCCGCACGCTCTTTGCCGTCGGTGACGAAAAACAATCGATCTATTCGTTCCAGGGCGCAGTGCCGGAGGATTTTGCGGCGCAGGGGCGTTCCGTCAGTCTGCGGGCGGAAGATGCGGAGCTGAAATTCGAGCGAGTCAGCCTCAATTTCTCGTTCCGCTCCGCGCCGGATGTTTTGCAGGCGGTCGACGAGGTTTTTGCGAGACCCGAAGCTAATCGCGGCCTTGCGGGCGCAACGGTGCATGAAGCCATTCGTTCCGACGCGCCGGGCGAGGTGGAAATCTGGGATATGCTGACGCCGGAAGTGGTGGAAGAACCGGACGACTGGCGCGAGCCGGTCGATCATCTGGCAGCACCTGCTGTCCGGCTGGCGGATCAGATAGCCGCTACCATTCGCCACTGGCTGGATAGCGGCGAAGCTATTCCGGGCCAGAACCGGCGGATCATGCCGCGTGACATCATGGTTCTGGTGCGAAAGCGTGACCAGTTCATGCCTGCCCTGTCGCGGGCGCTGAAAAATCTGTCCGTTCCGGTGGCAGGCGCTGACCGCCTGCGGCTCACCAGCCATATCGCCATTCAGGACCTGATGGCGCTCGGGCGCTTCGTGTTGCAGCCTTCGGACGATCTGTCGCTGGCATCGGTCCTGAAAAGTCCGCTGTTCGGCTGGGATGACGACCAGCTTTTCGATCTTGCCCATCCGCGAGGTTCAAGCCTCACATTGTTCGAGCGGCTTTATCAGGTCTCGCGTGGCGATGCCGCGCTGGCCGAGGTGCACAAGACCTTGAGCCGCTGGCGCAATATGGCCGACACCATGCCGGTGTTCGAATTCTATGCACGCATATTGAGTGCGGATGGTGCGCGGCGAAAACTTCTGGCCCGGTTGGGGCCAGAGGCTGGCGACATTATCGATGAATTCCAGAATTATGCGCTTTCCGCCGAGCGCGCCGGTCTGCCCGGCTTGCAGGCCTTCCTTGAAACGCTGGAAGCGGCATCGCCGGAAATCAAGCGCGAACTCGATCAGGGGCGTAATGAAGTGCGCATCATGACCGTCCATGCCGCCAAGGGGCTGGAAGGGGCGGTGGTGTTCCTTGTCGATCCGGGAAGCGCTGTCTGGACCGGCTGCCGCGCGCCAAAGCTCATTCCCTTTGATTTTTCAGACGGTAATTCGCCGGTGAAAGGCTATCTCTGGCAACCCAATGCGGGATACCAGACCGGATTCACGGCAGCGCAGATCGATAAGCTGAAGACACGGGCCGAGGAAGAATATCGCCGCCTGCTCTATGTCGGCATGACGCGGGCCGAAGATCGCCTCATCATCTGCGGCTATCGCGGCACGCGTGAAAGCGGAGAGACATGGCATCGCCTAGTCGAAGATGCGCTGGCCACCAAGGCTGAGACATTCGTTCATCCCGTGCTGAAAGTTGCCGCAAGGCGTTATCGCAATACGCCGCGCGGAATGGTCGAGATTGCCGATCAGGATAGAGCCGAAGAGCATAAAGTGCCGTCACTGCCGCTCGACTATCTGCGCCCGATAAAGCCGGAAACCGGATTGCCACGCCCCCTGGCGCCGTCCGGCGCGTCTGCGCTGATCGAAGCGGATGAGGAACCGCCGCTCGATACGTTTTCACCGGTTCTGGGGCAGGGCAACGGGACGCCCGCCTTTGCGCTGCGTCGCGGTACGGCGATCCATATGCTGCTGCAATATCTGCCCGATGTGCCACAGGCTGACCGTGAAACGCTTGCGCATGAATATCTTGACCGGATCGCCGCCGATTGGCCGGAAACGGAGCGCCAGATGGCATGGCAGAGCGTGCGGACCATTCTGGATGATCCCACCTATGCGCCTGTCTTTGCGGAGGGCTCACGCGGGGAGGTGGCCATCATGGGCACGATTGAGCTTGGCGGGCGCGATCATGCGGTGTCAGGCCAGATAGACCGTATCAGCGTTGGCGAGGACCGTGTCCTGATCATCGACTACAAGACCAATCGACCGCCGCCGAAAACCATCGAAGCGGTTCCCTTCGCCTATCGGGCGCAGCTTGCCCTCTATCGGGAATTGCTGGCGCCGCTCTATCCGGGGCGGATTGTCGAAACGGCGCTTCTGTTCACCGAAGGCCCGTTTTTGATGCCCTTGCCGGATGCGATTCTGGACGAGGCGTTGCAGTCCCTGAAAGACTCTCAAGTAAAGGTGACGAACCAGAACTTGACGGATGGCAGCAGACACGCCACATGATATAGCGAATAAAGAGCGGAATGTGTTGTGAGTCTGAAAAGATGTCTGCCGTTCTTGGAGAGAAAAGAGGATAGCCCTATGGCAACCGTTAAGGTCGATAACAGCAATTTTCAGTCGGACGTTCTTCAGTCCAGTGAGCCTGTCGTGGTGGATTTCTGGGCTGAATGGTGCGGTCCCTGCAAGATGATCGCTCCGGCTCTGGACGAAATCGCGACCGAAATGGCCGGTCAGGTCAAGATCGCCAAGGTCAATATCGATGAGAATCCGGAACTGGCCGCGCAGTTTGGCGTGCGCTCGATCCCGACGCTTCTGATGTTCAAGGACGGCGAACTCGCCGCCAATATGGTCGGCGCTGCTCCGAAGAGCCGCCTTGCCGACTGGATCAAGGCTTCTGCTGCGTAATCAGCGCATCCAAGAGATGAAAAAACCCGGCCTTCGAGCCGGGTTTTTTGCTTATTGAGGTGGTGTGCCGTTATCTCGCAGGACTTCGCCCGCGAGATAAAGCGATCCGCCAATCAGGATGCGCGGCGGCGCTTCATCCGGAGGCCATGTGTCGCGCAAAAGTTTCAACGCATTGGCAACCGAATGCACGGGCTCCGCCGAAAGATTGGCTTTCTGCGCGGAAACCGCCAGCTCATCGTTGGGAATGCCCGCATCGCTGGACGGGATCGGCACAGTAAACACATGCCGCGCCATGCCTGAAAAGGCTTCGAAATAGCCGACCGGGTCCTTGGTGTTGATCATGCCGGTGATGAGGAACAGCGGGCGTGCATTGCGCTCTTCAAGGTCGCCGAAGGCTTCCGCGATCACTGCACCCGCACCCGGATTGTGACCGCCATCAAGCCAGATTTCGGATGCTGCCGGGGCCATATCCACAAGCGTGCCATGAGTCAGCCGCTGCATGCGGGCAGGCCAGTCCACCACCATCAGCGCCTTTTCGACAGCTTTGTCGGTCAGGTTGAAACCGGCCATCTGCACGGCCTCGATTGCGGCTGCGGCATTGGAAATCTGGTGGCGTCCGGGCAGGCGCGGCAGAGGCAGGTCGATCAGGCCATCCTCGTTCTGGAACACCATCCGGCCATGTTCCTCGAAGGCGAGAAAATCCTGTCCGTAGACCGAAACCGGACAGTCAAGCCGGTCTGCTGTCGAGACAAGCACCTCCCGCGCTGCATCGAAGGGCTGGAAGCCGACCACGACCGGGCATTCCTTCTTGATGATGCCAGCCTTTTCGGCGGCAATAAGCTCCACGCGATCACCGAGATAGGCCTGATGGTCGATGGAAACCGGCATGATGAGCGAGACGGCGGGATCGGTAATGACATTGGTGGCGTCGAAACGCCCACCGAGGCCCACTTCCATGACGACGACATCCGCCGGATGCTCGGAAAAGAGCACGAAGGCCACAGCGGTCAGGATTTCGAAAACGGTGATGTGCTGCCCGTCATTGGCCGCTGCAACACGTTCTATGGCATCGGCCAGAACATCATCGCTGACCAGCTTTCCGCCGCCGGGCGCCGCCAGTCGATAGCGCTCATGCCAGTGGACAAGATGCGGCGAGGTGTGGACGTGAACGTCGAAGCCGCCTGCTTCCAGAAGCGCACGGCAGAAAGCGGTCGCCGATCCCTTGCCGTTGGTTCCGGCAATGTGGATGACCGGCGGCAGCTTCAGATGCGGATTGCCGAGCTTCTCCAGAAGACCGCGGATGCGGTCCAGGGAAAGATCAAAACCCTTTGGATGCAACTGCATAAGCCGCTCGATTGCGGCGGCGGCTTTTTCTGTCACGATCAGGCTGCCTTGCTGTTTGCTTCCGTCTTCTTGGCGTCCGGAGTGTCGCTGTTGCCAGGCTGCTTGGTCATGATCTTAAGGAGGCGCGCAATCGTGCTCTTTAGTTCAAGGCGAGAGACGACCATGTCGACCATGCCATGTTCCATGAGATAATCGGCGCTCTGGAAGCCCTCGGGGAGCTTTTCGCGGATCGTCTGTTCGATGACGCGCGGTCCGGCAAAACCGATCAGTGCGCCGGGTTCAGCGATGTGGATATCGCCCAGCATGGCATAGGAAGCCGTCACGCCGCCGGTGGTCGGATTGGTCAGGACAACGATATAGGGCAGACCGGCTTCTTTCAGCATTTCCACGGCAACTGTGGTGCGTGGAAGCTGCATGAGCGACAGGATGCCTTCCTGCATGCGTGCGCCACCGGAGGCGGCGAACAGAACCATGGGGCGCTTCAGCTCGATGGCCTTTTCAAAGCCCTGAATGATCGCTTCACCGGCACCCATGCCAAGCGAGCCGCCCATGAAGCCGAAATCCTGGACGGTGGCGACAATCGGCAGGCCTTCGATGGTGCCGAGGCCGTTGACGATGGCGTCATCCATGCCGGTGCGGGTGCGATAATCCTTGAGACGGTCGATATATTTCTTCTCGTCGCGGAATTTCAGCGGATCGACCGGCACTTTCGGCGCTTCAAGGGTGGTGTATTCGCCATTGTCGAAGAAGAAGCGCAGGCGATCCTTCGCCTTGATGCGCATGTGATGGCCCGAGGACGGGATCACGAACTGGTTGCTCTCAAGGTCCTTGTGAAACACCATCTCACCGGTCGACGGATCCTTGATCCAGAGGTTTTCCGGCATTTCACGGCGACCGAGCATCGAATTGATCTTCGGACGGACGTAGTTGGTGATCCAGTTCATGACGTTTGGTTCCGTTTCTTGTTCTTCGGCAACGACTTCTCAGCCGCTTAGATGGACGATTTATTGGGCGGCTTCAAGGCGTGTAGCGCGAACGCTCTCTGCAAGAGCGTGGACAAGCCGGGTTGCGGCGGCGACAGGATCGCCCTTCGCCTTGCCGTTTTCGTCCAGTTCACCGGCAATCGCGTTGACAATCGCCGTGCCGACGACGACGCCATCCGCATGGGCGGCGATGGCTGCGGCCTGCTCCGGTGTCTTGACGCCGAAACCGACGCAGATCGGCAGATCGGTGCTCTTCTTGATGTGGCGCACGGCTTCGCCGACCTTTGCCGTGTCGGCAATGGCCGAACCGGTAATGCCGTTCATCGAGACGTAATAGACAAAGCCCGATGAATTATGCAGCACCTTCGGCAGGCGCTTGTCGTCGGTGGTCGGCGTGGTGAGGCGAATGAAATTGATGCCAGCTTTCATGGCGGGGATGCAAAGCTCCGCATCCATTTCGGAGGGAAGATCGACGACGATCAGCCCATCCACGCCGGAAGCCTTGGCATCGGCCAGAAAGCGCTCCACGCCATAGATATAGATCGGGTTGTAATAGCCCATCATCACGATAGGCGTCGTGTCATCTTCCTTGCGGAATTCTGCCGCCATGTGCAGCGTCTTGGCAAGCGTCTGGCCCGCTTTGAGGGCGCGAAGGCCTGCCGCCTGAATAGCCGGGCCATCCGCCATCGGATCGGAAAATGGCATGCCAAGCTCGATCACGTCCGCACCGGCCTTTGGCAGGGCTTTCATCACCTTGAGCGAGGTTTCGAGATCCGGATCGCCACCCATGAAATAGGTAACGAGCGCCGGACGGCCCTCGGCCTTCAGTTCTGCGAATTTGGTGTCGATGCGAGTAGTCATACCGTGCCCCGTGGCAAAGTGCGCGCCAGGTAGTCGGCAACGGGCTTGCCCGCCATCGCCGTTTCCATCCATGCGCGCCGTTCAAAGTCTATGATTCCCAGTTCCCACACGCAGGCCATCAAGAGCGGCTGTGCGGGCATGAATTCCACCTCGTCGCCGAGTTCCGACTGCCAGAGGATTTCCGTGGCAATGCCGCCCTCAAGCCACCAGTGCAGGAGCAGCCACAGGCCATCCTCACCCTGATGCAGAATCGCGAAACCCACGCCCAGATGCGGCAGGGCGGCGAGCTTTTCGGCGGCGGTTTCAATCTGTCTGCGGGCGAGGCCAACAGCGGCTTCCGCGACAGGGTTGGCCGGATCGGCTTCAATGATGTTGAGCTTGATCGTCGCCGGACCGCACGTCGTCAGGCCGTCGAACCATGCGGCGCGCGGCTTGTAGACGGAGATTTCGGCGACGTCGTTGCCCATGTCAGATGTCCATGCCGAGAAGCTTGCCGACCGTGTGGACATCCTTGTCGCCACGACCGGACAGATTGACGATCATGACCTGATCCTTGCCCATGGTCGGGGCCATTTTCACGGCCTGCGCGATGGCATGGGCGGATTCGAGGGCGGGAATGATGCCTTCGGTGCGAGTGCAAAGCTGGAATGCATCCAGCGCCTCATCATCGAGGATCGGCACATAGTCGACGCGCCCGCTGTCTTTCAGCCACGAATGTTCCGGCCCGACGCCCGGATAGTCGAGACCAGCGGAAACCGAATGGCCTTCGAGAATCTGGCCTTCGTCGTTCTGGAGGAGATAGGTGCGGTTGCCATGCAGCACGCCGGGACGGCCAGCGCTCATCGAGGCGCAATGTTCGTCACCGTCAAGACCGCGCCCGCCAGCTTCCACGCCGACGATCTTCACGGAGGCATCGTCGAGGAACGGATGGAACAGGCCGATGGCGTTGGAGCCGCCGCCAACCGCAGCCACGATCACATCCGGCAGGCGTCCTTCCTGTTCCAGAATTTGCTGGCGTGCCTCTTTGCCGATCACCGACTGGAAGTCGCGCACCAGTTCCGGATAGGGATGCGGACCGGCGGCAGTGCCGATCAGGTAATAGGTGTCTTCGACATTCGTCACCCAGTCGCGCAACGCTTCGTTCATCGCATCCTTGAGCGTGCCGTTACCTGCGGAAACCGGCTTCACTTCGGCGCCGAGCAGCTTCATGCGGAACACGTTCGGCTTCTGGCGCTCGACATCGGTTGCGCCCATATAGACCACGCAGGGCAGGCCGAAACGCGCGGCAACGGTGGCCGAAGCCACACCATGCTGGCCAGCGCCGGTTTCGGCGATGATGCGGGTCTTGCCCATGCGCTTGGCCAGCAGAATCTGGCCAAGGCAATTATTGATCTTGTGACTGCCGGTGTGATTGAGGTCTTCGCGCTTGAAGTAAATCTTCGCGCCACCCAAATGCTTGGTCAGGCCTTCGGCATAATAGAGCTTGGAAGGACGACCGGCATAGTAGGTGGAAAGCGCGTTCAGCTCCGCCTTGAATTCAGGATCGTTCTTGGCCGTTTCATAGGCTTCCTGCAATTCGAGGATCAGCGGCATCAGCGTTTCGGCAACGAAGCGTCCGCCGAAAATACCGAACATGCCTTCTTCATCGGGGCCTGTTTTGTAGGAATTGGGTTCAACCGGCTTGTTCAACGCTTTCGCTCCGTCATTTCAGGCTGCCTGCGGGCGTCAGTGACAGCCCGGAAAAAATTCTCGATGAGGCGCACATCCTTTTCGCCGGGCGCGCGCTCGACGCCAGACGATATATCGATACCGGGCGCATGGGTCTTGTGCAGCGCCTCTGCGATATTGTCCGCATTCAATCCACCGGAAAGCATGTAATCGATATCCGCGTCAAGCGCAGCCAGAAGTTCCCAGTCGAATGACACGCCATTGCCGCCCGGAAGCTCCGATCCCTTCGGCGGCTTGGCATCGAACAGGAAACGGTCGGCTATGCCTTTATAGGCCGCAATCGGCGCTAGATCGCTGGCCTCGCGCACCGAAAAAGCCTTCATGACCGGCAGGCCATAACGCGCCTTGATGGAGGCCACGCGTTCCGGCGTCTCGTGGCCATGCAGCTGCAAAATGTCGGGCTTCACCGTTTTCACGATGTCGTCCAGCGTTTCATCGTCGGCATCGACTGTAACGGCAACCGCAAGCGCGCGTCCCTTGACCGCATCGCGCAGGCTTGCCGCTGTCTGCGGCGTTATATGGCGCGGGCTTTTGGGAAAGAAGATGAAACCGATATGCGTCGCCCCGCCGTCGAGGGCGGCGGCAACAGCCTCCGGCGTCTTCAACCCGCATATTTTGATATCAAGGACCATAGGTTCCCCGTCGCACAAATCAGGGCACTACTCAAGTTGCTATCGGACCGGATGCCCGTCAAAACCTTGTGCAATCAGAAAATCATACGCCTCCATGACCTCAAGGGGAACTGCCTGCGCGATCTGGTAGCCCTTGGCGGGATATTCCAGAATGCGTTGCAGGTCGCCAGTCATCTCATGGATAAGCATTTCGACCGGATGATCCGCCGTCGGCTGGTCTTCAAAGGCGGTGAGGGGAGCGGTGATGCTTGCGCGCGCTTCCGGCCATTGGCGCGCCACGGTCGCCAGAACGCGGCGCTGGGTCTGCGGCTTTGTCACAAGGATGGCGCTGATGGCGCCGGGCGCAAGCCTTTCGCGGCTGAACCTTATGTTTTCGCCGATATTGGTGGCATTGGGCTCGATCGTGATCGCTTTTTCCGGCACGCCGCGCTTGATGGCGATTTCGGCAAAGGCTTCCGCTTCGCTGGTCTTATAGAGCTTTTCCGTCCAGTGGCCGCTTTTGCCGGTGAATACCAGCCAGGTCGCCATGCCTTCGAGAAAAAGATCGGCTGCTCTTTCGGCCACGCGCGGATCGTAGCTGCCAAGCCCGATGATGACATCGGCGGTTTCCAGCGGATCATAGATGCAGTGATAATCCCACAGCACCTTGGCGGCGGTCAGTACGGATGGGTTCATGTAAAGTCGATAGCCTGTAATGCGCTGCCATTGCGCTTCAGCCACGCCTTGCAGCGCTCCGTGTCGGGGCAAAGCTCATGGCAGAGTTTCCAGAATTTCGGCCCATGGTTCATCTCGATGAGATGGGCCACTTCATGGGCGACAAGATAATTGATCACCGGGGCAGGCGCCATGCCGATGCGCCAGGAGAAGGAAAGGACGCCGTCCGAGGTGCACGATCCCCAGCGGCTTTTCGTATCCTTGAAACGCACCGCTTTCGCCTTGCGGCCGACAGCGGCAGTGTGGCGGGCGACAAGCGCCTCGATCTCGCGCTTCACCTCGCGCTTGATGTGGTCGGCAACGCGGCGCGGCAGATGTGCCGGATCACCATGAACCAGCAGGATGTTGCCTTCAAGAAGCTCGGTGGTGCCGCGTCCCGGCTGGTGCACGATCTTGTGCGGCACGCCGCGCAGGGGGATTTTGATACCGGCGCGCACGCCCGGCTGGTCGGGCAGTTTTGCGATGCGGCTTTCAATCCAGCCTGCGTGGCGGTTGAGAAAGCTCAGCACTTCGCGTTCGGGAAGGCCGGGCGGAACCGTGACACGCAATCCCTTGCCGCCGGTTTCGATGCGCAAGGTCAGCCGTTTGGCACGGGGATTTTCGAAAACGCGCAAGGGAAGTTCCCGCCCAGCGACCGCGTGGATGCGTTCGCTGCGAACGGTTGTCGTCCCAGCGGATGCCCCTTTGCCGCTGATTTGCCGAAGAAAGGAAAGGCCCATCATTCAAGAATAAGCGATTCGTTCAAAAAGCCAAAAAATTTGCAGCTTACAGCAAAACGGCGCGGTTTGACCGCGCCGTCAGACTGCTGACAAACCCCTGGCCTTGTTCAGGGGGTTGTGATTCATTGGCCATGTTGAAGAAACCCGCTCCGTCGCAGACGGCACTCGAGATGGTGACGCTCGACAGTCTGGTTCCGAAGGATCACCTGCTTCGCAAGATCGATGCTGTGATCGACTTCTCCTTCATCCACGACCGCGTTGCCGGACTTTACTGCGCCGACAACGGCCGCCCGGCGCTCGATC